>NZMJ01000045.1:4056-9058 GCA_002692855.1 Maricaulis sp. | reverse complement strand
CTGTCAAAAAAATGCGTGGTGGCGGTATGGTTAAAAAAATGCGTGGTGGTGGCATGATGAAGAAAATGAAAGCAGGTGGTGCTGTCAAAAAAATGCGTGCAGGTGGAATGGCTAAGAAAATGCGTGCAGGTGGAATGGCTAAGAAAATGCGTGGCGGAGGTATGGTTAAAAAACTTCGTGGCGGTGGAATGGTCAAGAAGATGAAAATGGGCGGTGAGTTAANAGANTTAAGNGGTGATAANAAAGTTACTAAAAAAGATGTGTTAATNGCTAGAGGTGTTTTAGATAAAAANGGTAANTTAAAGAAAAAAACTAAAAAGAATATGGCATAAACCATGACAACTTCAGGATCAAAAAANTTTGAACTAGATGTTTCAGACTACATCGAAGAAGCTTTTGAAAGATGTGGGGTTGAAGTACGCACTGGTTATGATTTAAAAACAGCGAAACGCTCACTAAATCTATTGTTAGCTGATTGGGCAAATCGAGGACTAAATCAGTGGACAATCAAACAAACCACCGTAACATGTATATCAGGCACAGCGTCTTATAATTTAGATGCAGATACGATTGATATTTTATCTGTTGTTGTAAGACGAGATAATACAGATTATGGTATTGAAAGATTAAGTAGAGATGAGTATTTAAATATTCCAGATAAAACAAGTACGGGCAGACCTTCACAGTTTTTTCTTGATAGACAAATAACTCCAGTTTTAAAGGTTTGGACAACTCCTGAAAACAGTACCGATCAACTTATCTTTGACCGATTGGTTAGGATAGATGATGCGGATACTTTTAAAAATACTATGGAAGTGCCTTTTAGATTCTATCCATGTTTAGCCGCAGGACTAGCTTATTATATTTCTATTAAGAAAGCACCTAATAGAACACAGTTTTTAAAAGCGATATATGAGGAAGAGTTTGAAAGAGCTATGACAGAGGATAGAGATAGAGCATCCTTTAATGTTGCACCAAGCTTAGAGTATTATAGGGTTAACTAATGTCAAAGTACGCTGTTGGTAAAAAAGCTTTTGGAATATCAGACCGTTCTGGTTTTCGCTATCCACTACATAGGATGAAAAAAGAGTGGACAGGAATGTTGGTAGGGTTTGATGAGTTTGAAAGAAAACACCCACAGTTAGAACCTAGACGTAAGTTTTCAGATGCTCAAGCCATAAAAAACCCTAGACCAGATAGAGTTGAACCGTTGATAGTAGCAGTGGGTGTTCCTTTAGTTGAGGGACCAACTTTCAGACCTACTATTGGAATCGGACAAATTAGTGCTGTTACCGTGGATGCTCCTTCAGATGTTTCACCTGACGGAGTAGCAGGAACAGGAAATGTTGGATCAGTTACAGTGAGTACACCATGAGTTTTACATTAGCCACTTTAAAAACAGCAATACAAGATTATGCTGAAAATGATGAGACTACTTTTGTTAATCATTTAAATGATTTTATTAAAGCTGCAGAAGAACGTATATTTAAAAACATTCAGTTAAGTTTTTTTATAAAAAACAGCACGGGGTCTATGACTTCATCAAATCAATTTTTAGCTTTACCGTCTGATTATTTAGCATCTTTTTCGTTATCTTTTACTAATGCAAGTAATGAAAAAGTATTTTTAGATTTAAAAGATACAGACTATGTTCAGTCCTATAATCCTAACCCTAGCACAACAGGAACCCCAAAATATTACGCTGTTTTTGATATTAGTAATTTTATTATTGGACCTACTCCAGATAGCAATTATTCTGTAGAGTTACACTATTATTACCGTCCTGCAAGTTTAACAGTTGGAGCAGATAGTGGTACGACATGGTTGAGCACTAATGCACCCTTTGCTTTATTGTATGGTAGTTTATTAGAAGCTTATACTTATATGAAAGGTGAGCAAGACATGTCTGCTATGTATGAAAAAAGATTTACTCAAGCTCTTACTGAATTAAAGATGTTGGGTGAAGCAAAAGAAACAACAGACCAGTATAGAACTGGAATGGTTATTAGACCAAAACAATAGGGGATTTTTATGTTTGATATGCAAGTGGGTTTATCTAAAGATTTTAAAGTTAATGTTAAAACCACAGAAAACAAAGGGCATAGTATTGAAGAATTAGCTGAAAGATGCACAGATAAAATAGTATCTGTTTCTGATTACGCTAAACCTGAAGTAAAAGAACAAGCACATGCTTTTAAAAAACGTATCAAGCAACTTATAGAACTATACATGCAACAAGCTGTTAAAAGTGACAGAACAACCGTGTATAATGCTATAATAAATGCTGGACAACCAAAACTTGCTGAACTAATAAGGAGATTATAACATGGCTTTTTCAGGCAATTTCATGTGTACGAGCTTCAAAAAAGAATTATTGGAAGCTAAACACAATTTTTTAAACTCAGGTGGTAATACATTTAAACTTGCAATGTATACTAACAGTGCGTCATTTAATGCAGCAACCACTGCATATACTACAAGTAATGAGGTATCTGGAACAGGATACAGTGCAGGTGGTGGAACTTTAACTAGGGTAGACCCCTCAAGTTCTGGAACAACTGCTTTTACAGACTTTAGTGATTTAACCTTTTCATCAGCTACTATTACAGCTAGAGGTGCTTTAATTTATAACGACAGTGCATCAGGTGATCCAACGGTTGTAGTTCTAGATTTTGGCGGAGACAAAACTTCTACCGCAGGTGATTTTACAATACAGTTTCCGACAGCAGATGCGTCAACAGCTATTATAAGAATAGCGTAAGGAGCCAATAAATGGCTCTTGTTTTAAAAGACCGTGTAAAGGAAACTACGACCACTACNGGTACAGGAACAGTTACTNTAGCAGGAGCTGTTACAGGGTTTGATGCGTTTTCTGAAATAGGAAATAGTAATACAACTTATTATGTCATAGCTCATCAAACAGCAGATGAGTGGGAAGTGGGTCTTGGGACATATACATCTTCTGGCACTACTTTGGCTAGAACAACGGTTTTATCCTCTTCAAATTCAGGTTCAGCAACCAATTTTTCAGCAGGAACTAAAGATGTTTTTTGTGCTTATCCTGCGGGTAAATCTGTAAATTTAGATGCAAGTGGTGATGTAACAATTAGCACAGGTTTTTTACGAGCAACAGAAGTTGAAGCGTCAAATGGAATAATGGCAAACGCTACCACGGTTTCTGCTAATTACACCGTTCCAACAAATTATAATGCACTAAGTGCAGGACCTATTACTATAGATTCAGGAATAACAGTTACTGTGCCATCAGGTTCCGTTTGGACTGTAGTGTAAATGTTTTTTTCTGACACCCCATTTGCGTCCGCACCTTTTTCATCATTAGGTGGGTTATCAGTAAATATATCAGCCACAGGTGTTTCAGCCACAGGTGGAGTAGGTAGTGTAACGGTAACAGGTGTTGCTAATATCACGGTTACAGGAGTAGCAGGAACAGGGAACGTAGGTGGTGTTACCGTTGCAGCCGAAGCTAATGCTCCTGTTACAGGTTTAGTAGCAACAAGTGGAGTTGGCAGTGTTACTGTCACAGGTGTCGCTAACGTAACTCCTACAGGAGTAGCAGGAACAGGAAACGTAGGTAGTGCTACTGTTTTGGCTGATGCAAACACTAGTGTTACAGGAGTTTCAGCTACTGGAAATATAGGTAGTGTTACTGTTGATGGAGAAGCTAATGTACCTGCTACAGGATTAGCAGCCACTGGAAATGTAGGCGGTGTCACTGTTGCCGCAGGATCAACTACTGTTATTACAGGAGGTCTTCAAGCATTAGGGCTTACAAATGCAGTAACGGTAAAATCTAATGCTGATGTTGATGTTANAGGATTAGAAGCTAGTGGACAAGTTAATGGAGTTGTGGTATGGATAACAGTTGTGCCAAATCAAACACCGAGTTATAATGAGGTAGTTCCATCTCAAAGTCCAACATGGACAGAGGTAGAACCTGAACAAACACCAAACTGGAGAAGAGCAGCGTAAATGCCAAGTACATATACAACCAATTTAGGTATTGAAAAAATAGAAACAGGAACCCAAAGTGGAACTTGGGGGGATACAACTAATACTAATTTAGATTTAATTGATGAAGCAATTAATGGAATTGTTACCGTAACTTTATCTTCTGCGGGTAGTTCAGGTTCACCAAATACATTACCTATTACAGATGGTTCAAGCTCAAACGGTAGAAACAAATATATAGAATTTAATGACGGTAGCGATTTAGGTGCTACTGCGTATGTGCAACTAACACCAAATGATGCAGAAAAGATTGTGTTTATTCGCAACAGTCTATCTGGTAGTAGAAGTATTATTATNTTTCAAGGNACNTANAATGCGTCAAATGATTTTGAAATACCTAATGGTAAAGATGTNGTTTTAAAGTTTGANGGNGGTGGAACAGGTGCAACGGTTACTGTTTTACAAGCTAATGAAAAAAGAACAGGCTCGTTTGAAGTTGATAATTTAAAACTTGACGGTAATACGCTTTCNGCCACTGATACAAATGGTAATGTAAATCTTACAGCAAGTGGCACAGGGTATGCTAATGTTACAGGCACAGGACAGTTAAAACTTCCTGTGGGCACGACTGCACAAAGAAGTGGAAGTGCAGCCAGTGGTATGATAAGATTTAACAGCACCTTAAGTAAGTATGAAGGTTATGATGGTAGTGCTTGGGGACAGTTAGGTGGTGGTGCAACGGGNGGTGGATCAGATGAAGTTTTTGTAGAAAANGACCAAACGGTAACATCAGATTACACAATCNGCACGAATAAAAACGCAATGTCCACTGGTCCAATAACAATTAATTCTGGAGTTACTGTAACTGTGCCAAGTGGCAGTAATTGGGTAGTTTTATAAGGAGAGATTTATGGCAATAACTATTAATGGAACAAGTAATGGTAAAATTAACAATACCTCTTTTAGCACAACTACTGGTAATGNANTAACNACAGGAGATAGTGGNACNNTTACNGNANNAATGTTAAATNGT
>NZMJ01000045.1:0-4051 GCA_002692855.1 Maricaulis sp. | reverse complement strand
GTCTGGTTCAGCACCAGCTTTTGGTGTAAGGTCATGGGTAAGATTTAGTGGAACAGGAACTATAGCGATAGAGGGTAGTGGAAATGTTTCAAGTCTGACAGATAATGGAACAGGAGATTACACTATTAATTTTACAACTGCTATGCCAAATGCTAACTACACAATAGCAACATCAGTTATGGGGTTTGCTCCTACATCAAGTAGAGCATGTATAGTTACTTGGAAAAATTCAAGTGTTCCAGCAACAGCACCACAGACAAGCTCGGCTCGTGTTCAATGTAAAATTACTGAAAATAGTTTTACTTTATTTGATTTTGAATTAATTAGTGTTGTAGCTGTTGGTTAGGAGAAAAGCATATGAATAGTAATAAAAGAATTTTATGGCAACCAGAAGATGGTGGAGTTGCAGTTATTGTTCCTACAGATAATTGTGGTTTAACAGTAGAAGAAATAGCAAAAAAAGATGTGCCATCAGGTAGACCTTACAAGATTGTAGATGCAAGTGAAGTGCCATCAGACAGAACATTTAGAAACGCATGGGAGTATCAAGCATGAGTATTGTTGTGAATTTAACAAAAGCAAAAACTATTGCACATGAAAAAAGAAGAATAAAAAGAGAGCAAGAGTTTAAACCACATGATGATATTATTGCAAAGCAAATCCCCGGTGAAGATACAACAAAAGCTGAAACTGAAAGAGCGAAAATTAGAACAAAATACGCAACAATACAAACAGACATAGACAATGCAAAAACTGTTGATGCACTAAAAACTGTTTATGAC
Source organism: Maricaulis sp. (assembly GCA_002692855.1). Lineage (GTDB taxonomy): Bacteria > Pseudomonadota > Alphaproteobacteria > Caulobacterales > Maricaulaceae > Hyphobacterium. The sequence goes on along the minus strand of NZMJ01000045.1, from coordinate 3,269 downwards.
AACGCATCATTAGGAGAATAATATATGAGCCAAGTAAAAATATCTGGAAACGCAAGTGGAACTGGTGTTCTTACAATACAAGCACCAAATACAAATACTGATAGGACAATCAATATACCTGATAATGCTGGTGATATTATAACAACTGGTTCTGTATCTGAAACAACAAAAGTGCCAATGTTTCAAGTAAAATTAAGTGCAGCACAAAATATGAGTGATGCAGTAAATACTACTATAGCATTTGATAGTGTTGAATTTGACACTCATAGTGGTTGGGATAGCACAAATTACAGATATGTTGCACCAATAGCTGGTTACTACTGGATAAGTTTGGGAGTGAGTTTTGATGTAGCTGATGGTGGTTATATTCAAGGTCTTGCCACTCTGTCTTTAAGATTTAATGGTGACACAGCTAATCTTGGTTCTGGTAGAGTGTTGTTAAGAAATGGAACTGATAACAATGAAACTGAAGCTGGTAGTGGTGCATCTTGGCTTGTTTATTTTAATGGAACAAGTGATTATGTTGACACACAATCATATTTAGATGGAGATGGCACAAGGCGTATGTTAGGAAGTGGCACTTACAAGAATACTTGGCTTTGTGGTTATTTAGTAAGAAGTGGGGCAGCTTTATGACATTAACTGAAAAATTAAAAAAACTTTATAACACACTTACTAGAGAAGATTTTAGAGCAGATGGTTTTAACAATGGAAGTATAGTTTTAAGAAATGATAGCAAAGCCCCACCAGATGGAAAGGTTAAAGTTGGTAATGATTACATTGATTCTTGGGAACACCCAACATTAGCACAACCAACTCAAGCACAAATTGATGCGATTACGGAGTAAAAAATGAGCACATTAAAAGTTGATACAATACAAAATTCCAGTGGTGAAAATTTAGTTTTTGAGAACAAGAATTTGCTAATCAATGGTGGAATGAGCATATTCCAAAGAAATACCACACAAGCTAGTATTACTGCAACTGGTTATTACACAGCGGATAGATGGAGATTAGCAACAAACTTAGGAACTTTTACACAGTCACAATCAACTGATGTTCCATCAGCACAAGGTTTTGGTTATAGTTTGAAAATGGATTGCACTACAGCAGATGGAAGTCCATCATCTAACAAGTTTTTAATATTACAACAAAAAATTGAAGGGCAGGACTTACAAAAAATATTAAAAGGAACTTCAAGTGCTAAAAAACTTACATTAAGTTTTTGGGTGAAGTCAAATAAAACTGGAACATATGTTATTGAAATTGACCATGAAACAGCGGGTAGAAGTATTAGTAAAAGTTATACAATAAGTAGTTCTGATACATGGGAGAAAAAAGAAATTACTTTTGATGGTGATACTTCATCAACAATTGCAAATGACAACGCTATTGGACTCTCAATATTGTGGTGGCTTGGTGGTGGAAGTAATTTTACAAGTGGTTCTTTAGGAACTTCTTGGGCATCTACTACTGACGCAAACAGAGCAGTAGGTCAACTTAACCTAGCAGATTCTACAAGTAATGAGTGGTATATCACAGGGTGTCAATTAGAAGTTGGAAGTAAAGCAACAGATTTTGAGTTTGAAAATTATCAAACAACGATTAATAAATGTTATAGATACTTTGAAAAGGTTGATTGTAGACTTTTTATGGTAATGAGAGATAGTGGTGGTGGAACAGGTGCTGGGTATAGTAACTTGTATTTTAGACAATCAAAAAGAGATACGCCCACAACTACAATTACCACAGGATTAGTTAATGTAAATAGACCAGATTTTGCAAGAATAACAACAAATGTTAGTGTTGGTGCTGGTGGTGTTGACCAATTTCCAAATGCTGACCATCACATACAAGCAGACGCAGAGTTAGGTTAGGAGAAAAGCATATGATAGGAGTTAATATGAATATTACATCAGCACAATATGTATCAGAATCAAACAAACAAACCATTGTTGCAAATATAGATGGAGAAACAATGTATGTTCCTGTTAAGGTTGGCAACAGACACTATGATGAAATCATGCGTCAAGTAGATGCTGGAACTTTAACCATAGCTGACGCTGACTAAATTGTATGGGGGGTATTATCATTGATCGACCCCGTTACTATTGGAGTTGCATATAAAGCAGCCACTTCTGCAATTGACCTTATCAAAAAAGGTATCAATATGCACAAGGATGCTACTGAGATTGGAGATCACCTTCTTCAATACTTTGAAAAAAGAGATGAAGCTCAACGTCTTAAAAAAGAATTACAAAAACAAAATAAACGAAAACAGCACACTTCTATTGAATCACAAGCTATTGAAGAAGCCACTTATGAGCACAATCTTCGTAAAAAAGAACGAGAGTTGAAAGAGCAATTATATTGGTCGGGACATGCTGATTTATGGCAAACAATTCAAAAGAAAAAAATTCAGATAAAAAGAGAGCGAGAAAGAGAAGAAGAATTACGAAAAGCACAGATACAACGCTACAAAGATATGATATTATATAGTAGTATTTTAGTGACCCTTCTGGGATTTACAGGGTGGATAATTTATGAACTTATTATTGCAATAAATAAAAGATAATGCCTTTAACCAAATTACAATTTAGACCCGGTGTAAATAAAGAAACAACATCTTATACGAATGAAGGAGGATGGTTTGAGTCCGACAAAGTGCGTTTTCGATTTGGTGTACCAGAAAAGATTGGTGGGTGGAGAAAAAATTCAAGTAAAAGTTTTTTAGGAACATGTCGTGCACTACATAATTTTGTAGCATTAGACGGTTCTGTATATTTAGGAGTCGGTACTTTTCAAAAGTATTATATTAACGAGGGTGGTGGTTTCAATGATATTACCCCGATTCGTTTAACCACTTCAGCAGGAACACCTACTTTTTCAGCAGCTAATAACTCTTTAGCATCTAATGTTACTGCGGGTGATTTAACTATAGCTTTATCAAGTGCATCTGGTTTTCCATCAAACGGTAGAGTGCAAATTATTAATTTAGCCGATACGGACGGTGTTTGTGCATCACAAACTCCAAGTGGTGCAGGTAATTTAACAATTAATGGTGCGTATGCAAGTTCAGGGACAGTTACTTTTGAAGAAGCAAGAACTGTAACTATTACAGGAGCATCTAACGAAAGTGGTAAAAATTTTACAGTGTTTGGAACCGATGCAAGTTCGGTGTCTATTAGTGAAGTTATTGCGGGTCCGAACGCATCAACCGTTTCTTCAACAAAAACTTTTTTAACGATTACGCAAGTAGCTGTTAGTGC
>NZMJ01000044.1 GCA_002692855.1 Maricaulis sp. | reverse complement strand
CCGTCCTCGGTCCATGGCTTACCCGTCAACAATTCTTCTGGGCTGTGCGCCTGAATCCTCGAAGTGCAGAAGTTCTCCAACAACTCCGTGAACAAACCCTTTTGAGTGAGTTCTTCCGGCACCGATATCCTCGTCGCGTCACTCAACAGGTTATCCACCAGATCGCGCCAATCCGATTCCTTCATCCGTGCTGGCATTTTGTACATCTGTTCCATGCAAGCCCTTTGAAACTCCACTTGCATCTGTAGCTGTTTTGTAGACAACTCTAGCCGCGCACCGTCCACGTCCACGAACCAGACAGGAGGCTCTGACTCCACAACCGTCAGGCCTCCAACAGGGACGTGCGAGTTTGCATCGCCCACCCCAAACTTCCGCGACCGACAAAGAGACTTGTTGCAATGACTATGCAAAGGCTCCGACTTGCACGTGTAGAAATATTCCTTCTTCTCCAATTGCTCCTGCACGATGACCACTTCACGTGCTGGCAACGGCGGGTTGCAGTAATCTTGGTTATGCTTCTCTAGCAGTTCTTTCCAATCGTTTGGCGCGGCTTGCTTGTAATAAACGCCGATGTTTATGAGCGTCATGTTGCGGCCACCCTCCGGCGTACCAAACTCGGTAAGCTGCTGTAGGCAAGGCGGTCCATCCGGCAGAATCTCGTTGTCGCCGCCCAAGGATATGTTGGCCAGTTGCTTGGCAGTGATCCGCGCCTTCTCTGCCGCCGCTAAGAACTCCTCCAGTGACATGGAGTCGCCGTTCTTCTTCAGCGCGTACCGGGTGGTGTACTTCGCGTTCTGATAGGGCAGGTTGATAAAGTTACCCACATCGCCGCGTTCCGCCAGCAATTCTTCCTGCTTCGGAAATATCTCGCAGTTGCCCCAACCCAACGCTGCGGCAAACTCGGCCAGACGGTCGCGCATCTCGGACGCTGCAATCCGCTCTGACATAAATAGAAACAAATGAGCGCCCCCAGACTTGGACCGACACAGGACCAAGGGGAGCTTGAACCTTTTGACCTTAGCCAGTAGAAGCGGCAGATCGAGGTTGTAGTCGTCAATGTCCAGCGCACCGAACTGACACTTGTTCGTTTCATCGATTGGTATCGACCCGACACCTAACCGTCCGTCCAAGTGATCTTGAACGTGGTCCACGGACAACGGCTCACGGACGATCTCATACTTCGCCTGTTGCTTGCCGTTCCGCTGACGACCTAAAACGTCTGTCTGTCCGTGGGCTCCTTGTGACCCGGAAAACAGGTCAAGAAACCTTCTTGCTGAATCTTCCATGAAAAAGTAGGGACCCGCGATTAAGCGGGTCCCACGCACCTAGAATGGCACTTCTTCGGATTGATCCGCAATCGCCTCAACTTCCTGCGGCGGCGGAGCAATCTTCAGTTCTCCCGAACTGATGGACGAATGCATGTCCTTGCAATCATTGTAAGCTTCAAGGGACGGCACCGTGCCCTCCATTGCAATGCTCCAAGACCCCCAGGAACCTTTGTCGTTACCGTCTTCAACTGACTTGAGACGGTAGGTGTTAGCGAACGACGGCATCGTCTTGCCGTTGTGCTTCTGCATCATCATCATCGACAACCAAAGACGGCTCTTTTTCAACTGCGTCTTCTTCATGTCAACGATGGCATTCTCAAGATTGCCATCTTCGTGGACAATCTTAACGTAATGCTGCGCGGTGCGAACAAGCTCGTTACCGCTCGGCAGAAGTTCCATGCCGCTGTCCTTGTCGCGAACCGCAGCCCGAATGTCCGGTGAGTCTGCTGCGATCTCGCCCAAGAAACCACCGCCTTGGGTTCGAGGTACAAATTCCAAAAACTTCATCTGGAAATGAACTGGCAGAACGACCACGCCTTCTTCGGCTTCCCACACATGGTTGGTCACCGTGTTGAAGATGTCGCCTTGGCCGGCTCCCGCGATGAAAGCTGGATCGCTTTTCTTCAACTGCGGGGATAACGCCTGGATGATCCGCAAAAACGGTATCTGCAAATCCGACGAGGTGACTTCCTCAAAGCCGTATGAAGCATCCTCTTCAAACGCGGCGGCGAGTTCTGCTGGTAGTTTTCCGTTTGCTTTAGCCATCATGATTCTCCTTTGATCTTGGCATATGTTCCGATGGACGCGTTAAACAGTTCTAGGTCGATCTCTTGACCTGATTCCATCCGCTCACGAATGAGCTTCTTGAGCGTCTGGGGCTCCACCCACGTTTTGGCGGCAGTGTCGTAACCCTGCGATTCCAGATCCGCTTGCATCGCACGAGCGCGATTGTCTTCGCTCACGGCAAAATCAACACTGATCTGATTCTTGATAAAATCAGACGCGCCGATCTCACGAAGGTGAGACAATGCAATGTCACGCTGCAAGGGGTCTTTCGGCATGGTGCCGTTCACGTAAGTGGCTAGGCTAATCTTGTTGCCTCCCACCTTCGCCTCATCNAGACCTGTCTCCTGCATNTTCGCAGGAATCAGATCGTGGGTATAACGATTGATCTGCCGCTTGAGGCCTTTCAACCGCTCCTCCGCCTCAACAAGCTGCGTCTGCAACTCACTGAGATGACGGATCATTGACGCCAGTTCAGTAGCGCCTTCTGTAGTCAGATCGTTAAACGCATCAGCGTCAGCTTCCGCATCCGCCTCAATCGTTTTCCATAAGTCATCTTCACTCATAAACGTATCTCCTCGTCAGGGGTTAAGTTCTCAATGCCACCACCGCGCAACTGTATATTTACGGGATAGTATGCTTTCTCCATACGGTCCCACTTTAAAATGTTGACACGGCCATGGTTTCGTTCCGCAAAAACGGCAAAAGCTACTCCGATGATGGCCGGGTCGCCCATGGCCAACAACCAATCGTCTTCACGCACATTCCGCAGCTTGCGTCGTATCTGTGACACGATGCGGCCAGGGTTGACGTGTATCTGATCAAAGGGATTCGTAAGCGTTTCAAGATCCCCCCACTTGTTTGCGGATATGATATTCACGCGGGGGTTTTCTTGCGTTACGTAGACAGTTGCCATCAAATTCTCACTTTCTGATTTTCGCACCATAATCCATGATTTAGGGCTATGCAACCGATAAGTTGCAAGATATAGTGCCAACCATGGACTATAAGTACAAAACCAAGCCCTATAAACACCAAGACGATGTTTTGCGTCAATCCTGGTCAAAAGAAAACTGGGGATTCTTTATGGAGATGGGGACAGGTAAGTCAAAGGTGTGCATTGATACGGCGGCCATGCTGTATGAGGCTGACAAGATCGACACATTCATCGTGATTGCACCGAAGGGTGTGTATCGAAACTGGTCGCGCACCGAGATACCCACGCACATGCCTGATGTTTATTACGAGGCAGCGTTGTCTGCGACTTGGAACCCTAGCCCGAACAAAGCACAAAAGGCAGATTTGGCCAGCTTCATGCGTCCGACAGAAAGCTTTCGCATACTGGTCATGAACGTGGAGGCACTCAGCACGAAGAAGGGACAGAAGTATCTGACCGAAGTGTTGAGGATGTCGAACGCACTGCTGGCGATAGATGAAAGCACGTCAATCAAATCGCCCAAAGCTTCACGGACCAAGGCCCTTCTTCGAATGTCGCATCTGGCAAAGTATCGCCGGATCCTGACAGGATTCCCCGTCACGCAATCGCCCATGGATCTCTGGTCGCAATGTCGGTTCATGGACAAGCGGCTGCTTGGCGAGACAGGTGACAACTTCTTTCAATTCCAGTATCGATACGCTGTGATGAATCGGCGCAACGTCGGATCACATAGCTTCAATCAAATCGTCGGCTATCGAAACTTGGAAGAGCTGTCCAGCTTGCTCAAGAAATTCAGCAGCCGCGTCATGAAGGATGATTGCTTGGATTTACCGAAAAAGATCTACACTCGGCGCAGCGTTCAGCTATCGGAAGATCAGGCTCGAATCTATCGAGACCTGAAAGAGTATGCGCTGGCGCACATTGAAGACGAAGAGTTCATGACCACGACCAACGTCATGACCCAGTTGTTGCGGATGCAACAGGTATTGTCCGGACACACAAAGTCAGACAATGGTGACGTCATTGAGATCAAGGACCATCGATTGAACGAACTGATGGACTGCCTTGAAGAGGTCGAGGGCAAGGCAATCGTCTGGTCGCGGTTTCGGTACGACATAAAGCGTATCGAAAAGGCGTTGACTAAGAAGTATGGCCCACGGTCCACGGTCAGTTACTTTGGTGACACGTCAGACACGGAACGATCGGAGGCCATCGAAAGCTTCCAGGACGGCGAGGCTCGATTCTTTGTGGGTAACCCACAGACAGGTGGATACGGGATTACCCTGACCGCCGCTAACACGGTCGTCTACTTTGCGAACAGTTTTGATCTGGCCGTGCGTATGCAGTCTGAAGACCGGGCTCATCGGATCGGACAGAAACAGCATGTCACCTACATAGACTTGATTGCGGAAGGGACGATTGACGAACGAATCGTCAAGGCTCTCCGTGACAAGATGGATGTCGCCAGCGTGGTTATGGGCGAAGATTTGAAAGAATGGCTGAAATAGGAGAACCAAATGCCTGATACGAAGAAATACAAGTCCGTTGCAGTTCCGATCCCAACGTGGGAGAAGTTGTGGGAGATGGCGGAGAAGAATCATCGGTCACCAGCTCAACAGATATCTTTCTTGGTAGAAGTATCTGAGAAGGCGCCAAGTGACGCGAACGTCATGTCAATGTATGCGGCATTGTCCGCGAAAGGGGCTTAGATCATGAAGGACCACGAAAACCTGAACAGCTTCTACAAAGAAATAGAGAAGGCCACTTACGAGCGCGGCGATCTGGATCCGGTTGGTAAGTCCGTTGTTCTATTCCGTGTAGCGATTGAGAACGGTGCTGCCGCCGTTGGTATTCTTGGCATCCTTCATGTCATGTCAAAACTTCTGACAAGCACGCTGGCCATCGTAAATGATGAAGAGAGCCACGAAATAAACAGGTCCTCACGCATCGTTGATTTTTTGGAAAANTTTGACCCAGAAGATCCGGTGAAGCACTGACCGATGTCAGAACACTGGGCGCAGATACTTTACGACTTGAGGAAAGAAAGCGGGATGACCCGTGAGGAGTTGTCAAAGTTGTCCGGTGTTGGCATCAACACAATTGAGAACTACGAAAAGCAAAAAATAAGAGAGCCGTCGATATATAAAATCGAGGCTCTCCTAAATGCTCTAGGGTATGAGCTAGACGCTATTCAACCCTGACCACGTTTGCGCTTCCGCATACCACGGGCGCTACTCTTTGGCCCCAGCTTTTTACGTATGTTGAACGGGTGAGGCCTGTTGCGCCGCCGNGTCCTAGTTCGAATCTCATATGTCTGTACAGCTTTCTTTGCCATTTATTCCTCGTAATCCAAAGTAAGTTCCTCACCTTTCTCNATGTCCCGCGTCGTTATCACGTGGTAGATCTGACAGTCGTCCCAATCGTGCACCAAATCCAGGAGACAGTTTGCGTCTTCAGCGTGGTTCAAGAACCCGCCAATCGGCGTCCGTATCAGACCTTTGAACATAGGCACGTTGATATGGGTTATGCCCAGATCCGTGTNCGCAGGAATATTCTTCACGGCAAAGATGCCTAGCCCTTCGATCTCGCTTTCACGAACCGTGATCTCGTCAGGCAACGGTTTGTAGTAGAATGGATTGTATTGCGGGATCGTCATTTTATTTGCGCGTAAAAGATGTGGCTGCCGATTCGTTTTCTCTTTTGCATATGTCCTGCCCATCTAGGATTGACCCATGTGGCGTGATAGTGCGTCACGTCCTCCAGACCAACCATCTGGACCCTGTTCGATAGCAGCATGGTTGCCAGATCAAGGGCCACGGACCAGGGTTTCTTCTCCGCCGGGCGTTCCGGCTTGCCGTCGCAGTAATAGCTGAACTGGCACTTGTGCCTGACCGGATTGCCATTGCGATAGCGCCCCTGTCTGACGACACCGCATACCGTGTTTGGGTAGCGGTCATCGCGGACCCTGTTCTGAATTACAATGCCCACGGCCAACATGCCGCGCCAGCCCTGATCTCGGGCCTCGTAGTACATGGCCTCGGCCAGACAAGACTTCTCGTCGGCCAATGCGTGGCTGGGCGCTAAGAGTAGCGCCGCAGCCAGTGTCATTGCCCTATACATCTTTCGGAAGCAGCCACAGGTACTTGTTGACTTCCGCCTTGCATGACGGACAAACCAGTGCTGACCATGAGAAGTTGTACACGTGCGTTGAGTTCTTGCAGTGAGGGCAGTAGATNGTCTTGCCCTTCTTGCCGGCGTGTGTCCACTTCGGGACAGGCATCAGCGCGACACGCTGCATCTTTTTGGGTTTAGGCGCGGGCCCAGGTTCTTCCCTGCCGAATAGCCAATCAAAAAATTTCATTTCAATTCTCCTTTCTCTTGGTCAAAATTTTTTCTCTCCTATTAAGGTCTTTTTCGTCTCGGAGTATTAATTGTGTCCGAAGGTCTTTGACCTCTCGAATTTCTTCCAAAGCTTTTTCAGCAATCTCGCGTATGGCTAAACGATAGGATTCCAAATCCATACTGTTTAACGTGTCCTTCGTTTTTATAGTGATAAACGCGTCCTCCGCTATCCGCGAAGCGTTTATCAATCCTGTTGTCCACACTTGATTTATTACACGATCTCTTTCTTTCCTTTCTTCCTTAGTCTTTCTCATTTCAGTTCTCCTTTCTTACGCTTTCTTCAACGTGTTTCACGTGAAAGTAGTCGATTATTCGTTTCCAGAACTCCTTGCAGTCCGGATCCTGCGCCTTTTCCATTACCTTTGTCAGTTTGCTGATCTTATCTTTATGCGTCATATCCCGCACATCCCCTCACACTCGTTCTGCATCAAATCTTTAAACAGTTCGCCCTGGCCCANTTCTTCAGCCGTGCTGAAGTCCACGTCACGCAGTGGAATCCGTTGAGCGTGCAGGAACCGCGCTCCATGGAACCGTCCCTCTGCATCTCTAATCTTCTCATCAATCTGACAGGCTTCCTCAAACTCATCGGGAAANTCATCCTTGATNCGCCGCCACTCGTGATCGTTATGAAACGGGCAACCAATGCACGCGCTCTTGGCCAGCATCCTGTCCGGATACCTGTCACTGAACCACTGAAGGCAGTCCCTGCGGTTCATCTCCTTCTCAAGCAAAGGCCATCGGTTCTCTACCCACGAGTCNTGGCTCTCCTTCACCCGCATCATCTCGTCCTTGGATATGCCGATCCACATCTCCACAACGAAATCTTTCGGTGTGCGCTGNCGAGGNTTCAANCCGGCAAGCTCACGAACCTTNTTGCGNATGGGTTTNAGNTTGTACTCGCTNGTGCANTGTCGTCGGGCCATGCCGTTCGTGCCGTNCTTNTTGATTAGAAAGAACGGTATCGACGCAAACTTATGACCCGTGGTGTTNAGGTCNGNCTCCANATCCTCTTTGATATTGCNCCGCTGCACGCGGTACACGGGAAAGGATAGCTGGCCTTCGAGCCAATCCAAGTGGTCGTAAACCTCCTTGGGTTCCCAACCAGTGTCTGCGAATA
>NZMJ01000043.1 GCA_002692855.1 Maricaulis sp. | reverse complement strand
CTTCTTCTTGGGCCATCATTATTTCTCCTTAGTATAAAGTAGCGATATCTTCGGGTTTTTGAATTACACCGATAATTTCATCATCATTTAAAATTCTATGCTCACCCCATTTGTTTTTAAAACGAGATCCTGCATACCGTCCATACATTACAAACTGACCATTCTTGCACCACGGACCAAGGGGAAACTTTTCTTTGTCTCTATAGCAAAGATTTCCCATTTTAATTACTAAACCAACAACAGTAGTTGCTTGAATAGTTTCAATAGTTGTATCTGCTAAAAGAATTCCACCTTTAGTTTTTTGTGCGCCAGCGAATGGTCTGATTAGTAAACGATAACCTGTGGGTTCTGGAAGAGAACTAACGTATTCTTCTTGTTCCTCTTTGGTTTTTGGTACGATGAAATTATTTTCATCACTTGCTATGTTTTTTTCAGTCTTTGTCATTGTCATCTCTGAGCTGTTCACTCAAATCCTCCTTTAGCTGATTAAGCGAACTAATTTGTCCCCTAGAATACTGTAATTTCTCATAATTGTCTATACTCCCATAAATTACTTGATCGCTTATGTTTGTTATTTTTTTATCGATAAGTCTTTTGACCTCTCGAATAGTTTCGATATCTAATGTTGCCATAATTTAGTGGTTTATATGGGAATCAAATGAAATGCAACTATTTATTGCCCTTGAATATCTGCGTTCCTTTTATACCATAAACGCTCGCCACGACAAGAATCCACAAATTTGTGAACCAGCTGGGAAGCTGTGAGAAATATTCGAAGAAGAGTTTTACTTTGTCCATAGAACTAGGATCATCACTTAGAACTGCCCAAGCAAGCACCAACACGGGGGCCGAGAGGATAATTAAAATAAATTCGTCCTTATAATCTGATTGTCTAGCCTCTAATAATTTACCTTGATAAGCTTCTTCACCACGAGCTTGACGTTCTGCATGCAATAATTGTGCATCAGACATTGCAATTTTTGCTTTTTGCTTGTTAGCGTAAATTTTACCGCCTGCTTGAAGTGCAAGTTTTGCTAGTGTGAACCAAGCCATAATATTTTTCTCTTCTCCTTAAACACATATAGGGTATCATTTCTTTTAAACAATTCCAACCCTTGTCCCCAGTCACTTTCCATCTAAATAAATGTTTATGATTAAGGTTTTTTGGTGTTGTTGCATAAAAAATACCGCCCCACATCACGTGAAATCGTGAAACCATGTCCACATCTGTAGTTTCAACCTTAACTTCTAATCGTTTTGGTCTTTTTTGACCACGGCTCCAGACTCCAAAGCTACCTTCGCCATCAAAAACACCTGCAAGAACCAAAATTTTGTGTTCTCTTGGTAATTTATCGTATGCTGTTTGGTTTTCCTGTAAGAATTTTAGGTAATTTTGGTTTTGGAAGTTTGATTCCTTGTGGATTTGGTCCTCTTTTGGGAGGTGGGCCAAATTTTTTACCACCACTTAGTCCTTTATTGAACCTTGTTGATTTGATCTGCTGTGATTTTACCTTGAGCATAAAGTTTTTTCCTATCTCCTTTAGTAGTTTTAGATAAATCTATTTTAACTTCATCTCTTTCATACATTTCCTCATGAGGATCTTTTTGTTTTTTTCTTTTAAATAAGTTTTTAATCCAATTCCACATTAGTTTCTCCTTTGCATTTCTTTCATTCTTGCAATATCAAGCTTTTCTTCTGCAACTCTAATTCTTTCTTGTTGTCCAATTCTTGCTTGATCTAATTTTGCTTGTTCAATGGATGTATCAACCATGATTTCGTTTTGTTTTCTTTGTTCTTCAGTTTCAAACTCTTGAGCTTTACGCTGCATATCCATAGCTTTCAAATCTAGCTCTCTTGATTTCAAAGCAACTAAAGGATCTTGTTGTTGTCCGCCTGCTTCTGCTTGTACCAATGTGCTTGTTAATTCAACAACTCTCTTAGCTACCATTGCATTGTACTGCACTGTCCACGCTTCAGGATCAACTTCTGCTAGTTGAACTAACGCAGGATCTTGNGCNATNGCTTCTACNACTTCTTGATTNGCTTTTAATGAAATATGTTCNGAGATATGTGATTGCAATGNTGCATANACTTGTGGATTTACTTGTACCATTCTTGATTTCATAAATGCCATNTGNGCTTGNATGTGAGCTTCATGATCTTGTGTNGCAAAAGGTTTTAAAGGTTTCATACTCATTGCATCTGTATTNTCAATNGCAGGATCTTTTGGTATNGGCTGCTCTACAGGTTTTAATAAACTATCAATAGCCTCTGTTCCTAAAGCTTCATACACTCTTCTGTAAGCTTCTCTTACATCATGTAGTGCAGGATTACTCATTGCAATTTTTAATTGTTCGTTTGCAAGNGTNACTCTTTGTGCAACTGAAAAAGTATTTGGATCTGCAATNGGAAGTACATCNACTCTTCCATCAAAGTCCATAGCTTTTACCATTTGGTCTGCTCCATAAACCTGATACGGGTAGATAGGGGGTAAATACGTAGCAAAAATTTTATGGAGCATTCTGAACTCTTGTCTCATAGAATAGTAACATCGTTTATGAATNGCACTCATAACACGTGAACCTCTTTCTAAAAGAGCAAGGGTTGATCCCACAGCTCTATTTTGTGCATCCTCTCCNACTGCCATNTCAGCAATGTTTGCAAAACGTTGACCTGCGTTCACAACGAAACCTAATAAACTGTATAAAGTTTGACTTGGTTCTTTAAAAGGTAAAATNTGAAATTGATCTCTTATGTTTCCACCAGGAGCATCGACATCTCTAAACTCACCAGGTTGGAAAGGTTGATCATCATCTCTGATTCTTATACCTCTTGATTTAAAACCAGCAGGTAAGTTTGCTAAAGTACCTGCATCTAATAATTGTCTTAAAGCTTGTGTAGCAGTTCTTGTTAAACCACCAATCATATGAACTAAACCAAATCCGTAAAAGCCTANACCTGGTAAAAACTTGTAATGTACAAAATACTCTTTTCGTTTTAAAAGTTTGTCGCCTTGTTCATAGTTTCTGTATATGCTTAATATCTGTCCTGAGCCTTCATCAATAGTTACGATGTAAGGAACTTTAATTTTCTTTTCATTGTCATCAGGGTTTTCAAATTTTTCTAAATTTAAATCTACATGCATTTCTAATATTTGATAATTNTATGCTTGTTGATTTGGNGANTTACCTTCTAACTCNTCATATTTTTTTTGTATNGATGTTTGTGAATTTGTTGAAGGTTTAATATCTACATCTCTNTAAAAACCAGATTCCATTTTCTTATACAAATCATTCTCAGACATTCTAAGAACGTGAGTAATTCTTTCACAATCTAATAAACTAGATGCGTAGTATGGAACGATAATGTCTTCNGCAGGAACAAACTTTGCAACAGGTCTTTCCATGAGTTCGTCATAGTAAACCTTTTTGAAAGCTGATCCTGCTAGAGGTAGATAAAATAATAATTGATCCATCTCTGGAGTGTATTCTTCCATCTTTTCAGTAATCTGAAANTTCATAAATTCCTTGACCCGTGAAGCTTGGTCCTCGGTTTCTGCATTTTGAACACCGACTATAGCTGTTTTAACAGGGCCAGAAGATGGTAATAATTCTTTNTAAGCTTGTGCTTGAAATTGAGTAATAGCCTCGGACAAAAGTGGATGAGTCACGCCTGACGCTCCTCTAAANGGTTTTGANGGTTGCGTGTATTTAAAACCTAAAAGATCTAAACCTGAAGTGTATCCGTCTTCCCATTCTTTTCTTGAGTCTTTGTCTCTTTGATATTCAGCTCTTAATTGTGAAGATATTTTTGAAAGGATNTTATCAGAAAGTTCATCAGCTAAGTTTGCATAGAAATTATCTTGTGCAACTTCTACTTCTTCCTCAACCTCTTCGCCTTCTATTCTAAATTCTTTTGATTTGGGTTCTACGGTTTCNTCTTCNATTTTTAAAGTTTCATCAACTTCATCAAATATTTCTGAACTCATATATCCCCTTTGTAAACCAATCAAAAACTAATGCAAGCATTAGTACATCTTAGTTGGTTTTTTTCTACCTAACTTGCAACCACGAGCCATGACGCTTCCGCCAGTTTTCATTCTGTCTTGAACAGGTGCTTTACTCATTTGTTCCATTAAAGATTTCATTTCTCTATCAGAGACAGCAGCTCCTGGAGTTTGAAATTGTCTAGGACTGTTACCTCGTCCTCTTTCTTGTTCTCTTAATTTTTTTGGTATTCTTGGTAAAGGTCTTCCAGGTGAACCAGGAGTTTTAGGTCGAGGTCGTCTTGGAAGTGGAGTCATAGGATTTTGACCTCTTCTTTCCATAAGTTGATCTCTCAACCTTTTTAAATCTTCTCTTGATATATCTGCCATACCACCTTGTTGTCTATTAATTACTCTTCTATTACCAACTGCTTCTCTAGGATCAACTGTGCTTTTTCTTCTGTCCATGTATTTTCCTTCAAGAGTATTTTTTATAAAAGTTCTGATAGGTGTTTTTCTATTTTTTCTAAACTCTTTTGCTTTTTCTACATCAACTCCGCCACCTCTTTTTTTCTTAATTATTTGTCCTGGAGCCTTTGCAAGCTTAGTATCTTTTCTTTTTGTTGAATTTAAAAAATCTTGTAATGAAGTTTTACCTGCTCTAGAAATATCATCTCTAGTTACAGCAGAATACATTTTATCATTGTAAGCAAATTTAGTTCCAACACCTTGAGCTCTTGCTTTTTTAAATGCTTCTCCAAATGAACTTATTGCTTTTGCAGGTTTAGCTTTTGTATCTGCAGCTGGTGGAGTTTTTGCAATTGGTTTTGTTTTAGTTG
>NZMJ01000042.1 GCA_002692855.1 Maricaulis sp. | reverse complement strand
AATAGAGACCACGCCATAGTCCATGCAATTCCAAAACTGAAGATTGTAAAGATCCATATCAGGCGTGGGGACAGTTGGATCAGATACGAATGCAGAAATAGGTAGCTTGTCATAAAGAGCACCATAATCAGGAAGGTAAGTTTCAAAATAAAAGGCTCTCCCAGGAACAGACTTTGCCGTAACCCAAATGCCTTTAACAAACTCTCCATGACCATCTTCATGATCCCTCAGATACTCCTTTCTAACCCACACATCTTCAGAAGGTAGGTTACATATCAATGATGCCATTAGTGCATCGTTTCTTTAGGCAGTATTTGATCCATTTGCATCAAGGGTTGTGAACTCATGGTGTCTATGTAGTCTCCATGAAAGTCGTAATCTCTTGTCACAACTTCTTTTACGAGAACATTGTTTACAATTTTTATTGTACTGAATTCTTGTTTGATAACTAAATTACCATGATCGTTGTTCATTGCGTCTTTTAACGGACCTTCTTTCATGCTATCAATCCTTTTCTATAACCATTTGTTCTATCATAGGTAAGTACATCTTTTCTGTTTTCAATGTCTTTAAAAGATACATGAACCCATCCAGAACTTGGTTCTCCATTATAGCATTCTAAAATTAATTGATCAAAATCTAAATTATCTTGTATGTGTTTAGCGAGTTCTAAATTATCAACACCTGGTATTTCTATATCAGCCGCTTCTCCTTTTGCATGTTGACTATTGGCGTTTGAGCCAATCGCTTCGCACAAGGCAATACTACGATATCCAGAGTTTATCATAATTGGTTTTTCAAAATGATAACGTATAGGTTCTAACACCTCTTGACATAGAAGCTCCATACTTTCTATGTGGTCATCTCCAGGTGTGTTGTCGATACCTTTTCTTTCTGCTGTTTGTGATTTTGTAAATTCAGCTAAACTAAAGTTCTTTGATAATCTCATTGTCTATTCCTTATCTGCATATTTTTTAAGACGCTTTCTGGATCGCCTCCTAAAAAGTCTGCACCAATATTGACATTCTTGTCAAATATATTTGGATTTATTATCATACCCACTCCTGCAGGTAATGATACTGGACCACTAGGAGGAGACACTGGTTGTCCTTGTTGTTGATTAGTAGCAAATATATTAGGCTCTGTAAATCTTTCTAATTCATCAATTGGTATCGGCGGATCAATCTTTTCTCTTTTCTTTTGTTTAGCAGAAAGCTTCATGTTCATTCTCATGTTTCTGTAACGACCTATTTCAAGAGCTGGATAACCACCTTTTATTCTCAACTCTTTTATTCTTTCCTTACTTGGAGTATATGAAACATATCTATCATTCACCAAAGAATTTCTTTCTTTTACACCAAGACCTGCTTTCTTAAGAAGTTGTTTTATTTTTCCTTCTTTCATTCCTAATTTTTTTAGATCAGATATATTTAATTGCATTTCTCTGAATGCAGTAAGTCTTGCGTCATCTGCTCTTCGATAAGCCTCTATAACTTGTGATTGACTTGGCTTTTCTAATCTTGTTACTGCATTAAAAATACTAGCAGCCTTGGATCGTGCTTCTTTAAACTCTTGTGCTCTAAAATCTAATAATCTTTCTCTGTCTATAGTTGTTGTTCCAAGTCCAGTCATCATTCTAAAAAGTTCACCAGGCATTGTGTATTCTCTTCCAGTGGTAGGCTCTTTCTTTTCTCCAATACCCATACCTCTGATAAAACGTCCAGCTTCTATACCTTTGATAACCTCTGGCTTGCCTCGTTCTATGTAACTCGTAATACCAAGCTCAGCTCCTACTGGCACTCTTACTGGAAGAACACCTGGATTCATGGCGTTCATTACATGAATCATAGCTTTTTCAAATTTTCTCATAGTAGAATCTTCTGTTGAGTATACTTTAGCACCAGATCTTGTTANTCCGTTTCTACCAATAAAAGGAACTTCTTCTGGAAGAACATCAGAGAAAGCNGTAAAGATCATAGACTCGTCTAAGAAAGGTTCAAAAAACTCACCGAATGTTTCCCACATAGCTCGTGTCACAGTTTTTGTAGCGTCNTCACTTAATTTACCACTTGTATCCATAGCAGTTAAAGCTGCTCTTAATGGTCGTGTTAACATGTCGTAAGGATTAGTGTGGCTAAAATCTATAACTTCCAAATTACCTTTTTTATCTCTTCCGACTGGAATAAATTGAGAGTTTCTTTGATAAGGTGCAGCCATTCTTCTTGCGGNATTTAANTCTTCTTCACTGGTTCCAGTTAANTTCATTCCNAANTGTTGTATTTGATTACCTAAAAGACTGAAAGTTGTCAAAGCTCCTCCTAATCTTTTGACACCCATTTCTCTAATTGCAGCTTCGTTACTAGACATCTCTTTTAAACCAGTGTTGATAATATTAAAACCAGTTCTCATTATTTCTGCGGGGAATGCAATAAAGTTACCAAGGGGTAACGCTCTTAATGATTTTATGACATCTGGCACAAGATCNTAGTTAGGAACTAAGTTTCTAACNGTNTCTGCGGCTNTAGTGTCTAGAGCTTCGTCTGCTAACTTNGCTATCTGTTTTGCNTCCATNTGAGATAAATTTTTTCCTATCTCATTTATACGTTTATCTATACTACCNTTAAANGTATCATCTTCTCTTGCTAACTCTCTTATTAATCTTATGTTGGCTTTTCTTCTACCCTCTATAATTACAGGGGATAAAGTTTCNANAGAACTTTCTTTATAAGCAACTGGATCGTTAGCTTTTAACACAGAGAAATCTTTTGTTATNTCTCTGTTAATCATTTTTCTTTGAATTTGTCTTAGTTTATTTTTCTCAAAAACATAGTTATATATTTTCCANACATCGTCACCACCACGATACAATCCTTCAGCTTTTTCTAAAAATCCACCCATGATTGGTATGTCGTACACACTCTTAGCTTTTTGTTTGCCAACCTCTACACCAGCTTCTTCTCCTCTAAGAATGGCACTTGTATCGTCAGCCTTGTAGCCTAATCCTTGTCTTATGTTTGCGTATATTTCACGAAGGTTAGCTGAACTTCCAATCACACCTTTCTTTTGTAGGTCTGCTAAAAATGAAATACCATANCTATCGTTTGCATCTAATTTTATATTTGATTTTATTACACCGTCTTTTTTAAGCTCTCTNTCTTTTCTTCCAAATATATCATTTAAAACAATCGCTACAGATTCAAATATATCAGATCCTTTACCCACATTACCATTTGCTAATGCAAACATAGATGCAGATGTCACGTTTCTTATTTGTGTGTATGGTGATAAAATTGTTTTTGCGTATTGAGAAACACCTTTTAATTTTAAGAAAGGTGCATACAAAGCTCTAGCTATATCTGCAACACCACCTTGTTTTGGAACAGCGGCACTTATAGAATTAAACAATGGTTTTGACATAGCTACCCCAGCCATTGCACCAAAAGGACTACCAGTTATACTTTGAACACTAGCTCCACTTAACTCTCCACCCACTCTTTCTGATCCTAATACAACTAAATTTCGTGCATTNACTTCTTTTCTAAAATTTTTAAAAGCTTGAGCAATTTCTTCATCTTTTAAATCAGATACTGTTTCTATAACATCGTTTGGTCTTGCTCTTCTAGCACTAACTACTTTTCTTTCAAGATACTCGTCAAAAGTTAAAAACATTGGTTTCTTTTCATCAACCTTTTGAAAAGTAGATTGTATTTCTTTTTCAGACATTCCNCTTGCACGAGCCTCTGCTATTTGACGATCTATCGTCTTGTTTTGTGCTCTAGCTGCTTTATAGGCTTCNTTGCCCTCTCTCATTGCTTTATTAACTGCTTGTCTAAATGTTTTGTAATAAGCGTCAGTAGCAATAAATTTAGAAAGTTCAGATACTGTAGCAATGTAAGCTTCTCTTGGATCTTTAATTTGTCCAAGTATTTCTCTTTCTANTTGATTGTCAATTTTTGTTTTATTNATAATCGCAGGATTTATTCTCTCTGCAACAAATCGAGTAACCATAGGACTTTTATCGAATCCTGCTGCCTTNTTTGCGTTCTCTAGTTTTTTCTGTATATAAAGATCGGCTTGTTTTTCTGTAAGATTATAAGTTCCATTTTTGTACGCTTGAACATCNTCGTCAGAAAGTTTAAATGTTGTAGGNACATCTTTTCCTCTTAGTTGTTTTTGAACATCTTCTATGTTTACAACTGGAGAATCACCCTCTCCAAACCTAACTCTNCCTTTAATTTTGTCTATTAAAACTCTTCTTGCTTGTCCTGTGATGTTATAATTTTTATTGTTAAANGCTTGATATCTTCTTTGCAGATAACCTCCAGCATTTATATTATTCATAACAATATCTTTAAATTTTTGTTGAGTCATTACACCTTCTTCTCCGACCTCTGGCAATCTTTTGAAGGACTCAGTTTTTAATATTTTTGATGATAAACCATCAATTGTTTTTTTAGCATCTCTAAATAATTTGAGAAGTTCTGGAGATATACCTATTCTGTCAGCCGATATACTAGGAGTAAACCCAGGTGCTCCTTCTAAAACACTCATGAATTTATTCATTAATTCTGCTTTAGTTAAATTTGAAAGATCTCTATTTGATGATTTTGAAAGCTCTTTTCCAATTGCTTTATCTATTCTTTTTAAATTACCNTCTGCAATNTTNATNTCTCCNTCAACTGCTGGATCAATTAAAGATCTCATTTTACCAGTNAGAGGGTCTAATAAACCTCTATTTCTAAGTGCAGAAACTGCTATGCCTATCATAGAATCTAATCCACCTTTTGACTCATCTACTGCATATCTTGCAGCAGCTCCCTCAAAATAGTCTCCAGTTTTCTCAATAGCTTTTTTTGGTAGATAAGAAACTGCTTCTGCTATACTTGTGTCTACACCTGGTAATTTAGCGGCAGTTACTTTTGCAGTTGTGTTAACAAATTGTTTCACTGCAAAAGGTAAAACAGTTGTAGCTATTGCACCCTCTGCACCAATTGCTAATTTATTAGCCAATCTTCTTTTTGTTTCTTCAAACCCAGTTAGTCCTATTCTTCTGTCTGTTTGAAAAGGACCGTCCTCAAAAAAATCAGAAACAGTTTGAGTTCCATCTGTTGCAACAATAGCATCTGTAACACCAGCTGCCGTTATTTGAGCAGCGGCTAAATTAAATTTTTGTTTCTTTGTTAGTTTTGCTCCTTTACGTTGAGCAGCCGCTATTCTTTGAACATTTTTTCTTACAAAAGGTTGAAGAAGTTTGGATCCTCTTGAGATACCAGAAGCTACACCAATTCCAGGAACACCAAACTGAACTATACCTTCTGTTATTTTACCAGTCATTCCTGCTGGATCTATACCTAATTCATTTCTAAGATTGTTAGCAGTATCTTTTACAAACTCTGTTTCAATGTCGGTGATACCAACTGCATCAGTAACTAGCTCACCTAATTCACCAATACCTTGACCAATACCAATTAATCCAGAAAGAACACCTTCTCCCATTTCTGTGAGAAAGCCTTCATACTTTGGATCTTCATAAGTGCCACCTTGATTATCTACATTTTTAACAGGTTCTGTTTGATTAGTAGATTTTAAGTATTCAGTTATTTTTTCTTCAGCTTCTTGATCTGAGAGAGTGGAATCAACTGTGTAGTTTTTCCCACCATAACTATATATTCGAGTAGACATTAGTTACCCTTTTTAGTTGATAAGTCTGCCGCTATTATAGGAATAAACTTGGTTGGATTTTTTGCAAGAGGTGAGCTACCTGGTATTTCATTTTCATCTTCATCTTTTTCATTAGACCTAAAATACTCAATCACAGCTGGATTTGTAACTTTATTCAAATCAATTTTTGCATTTGGATCTTCTTGAACAGCTTGAAGAAGTAAACTACCTGCTAATGAAAAATTAGAATCGTTTATTGCTTTTACATATCTATTCTTATCTGCTGTGTTCCAATTAGCATATATTGTACCATCATTTTTTGAAGGATCTTCATAAACAATACCGTCTGCTACAATGGATTTACCAGTACCATCTATTTTCATACTTTGGATCTTCATAAGTGCCACCT
>NZMJ01000041.1 GCA_002692855.1 Maricaulis sp. | reverse complement strand
GTTTGCGTAATAAAATAGGAGGAGAAAGATTATGCCAATATTAGCAAGTATCGGAGCAGGATCCGCAAGAGGACTAGGTCTTACATCTGGAGCAGCAACTCTTGATGTAGATTATTTAGTTGTTGCTGGAGGCGGTTCTGGAGATTATTGGCCCGGCGGCGGAGCAGGCGGAGGAGGTTTTCGTACTTCTTACCCAGGTGGTACTAAACTAACTATTAAAAAAGGAGCATCCATTACTGTAGGTAATGGAGCAACAGGTGGTACATCAGGAGTTAGAGGAGCAGCTTCTACAATCGGAGATTTCGTAGCTGATGGTGGTGCCGGCGGAGGCCCTTCTAACGATCCAGCTATTGCAGCATCACTTCCAGGTTCACCTATTTGGGTGGCTGATGGAGGATCAGGTGGTGGAGGAAATCACCAAGGTGCTTCATCTTCAAAACCAAACACAGTAGCTCCGTATTGGGGCTTAGGAAATATGCCAGGACAATTTACACCTTCTGAAGGAAATTATGGATCTGCACCTTTAGATAGTCCAGGGACTAACCACGAAGGTTCAGGTGGCGGTGGAGCAGGTGCTGTTGGAAACAGAGCAACTCACAATGGACCAGGAGGTCCAGGAGGATCAGGAGCAGCCAATTCAATTACAGGTACATCTGTCACTTACGCCGGAGGCGGCGGAGGTGGAGTTTATTCTACAGGTAGATCTGGAGGAGGCGGAGGATCCGGGGGCGGCGGCGCAGGCGGCCCGAGAGGATCTGGAGGAGCATCAGGAACAAACGGACTCGGCGGAGGCGGAGGCGGAGGTTCTGACCCATCAGGATCAGGAGGATCTGGCGGAAACGGAATAGTTTACATTAGAGTACCTTCTGCAGATGCACCAGCTAGTTTATCAGTAGCACCAGGATCAAATTCAGTATCAACTTTACCTCCAGGGGATAAGTTGTGTACATTTACAGTATCGGGGACAATAGATTTTTAATGAAATACGCAGCTAAAATAAATGCAGGTGGTCTAGTTCTAGACGTAGTTACAATAGGTGATGATATATCTAATGTATCAACTTATTGTGCTGATACTTTTGGCGGAACATGGGTAGAAGCTTATACTGATGGCACTAGAAAACAAATGCCTTCAATAGGTTATACTTATGACGAAGAAAACCAAGTTTTTATCTTACCTAAACCGTACTCTGATTTTGTACTTAACTCTAATTTTGATTGGGAGGCTCCTAATGGGATGCCTGAGCCAAGGGGAGATACAGAACTAGCTTATCCTAATCCAGATGATCCAGCAAATCCTAACATTTATACTAATGTTACTTGGAATTCAACGGATGACAAATGGCAAGCAACACAAGATTTAACTACTGGCGACACTGTTCAATGGAATGGCGCTGAGTGGATCGTTGTTTAATCTTTACATACATTAATTTTTTGATATAGTTTCAGCCGAAAGGTTAGAAATGAGAAGTCAAAAATTTTTATATTATTATTTTCAATCAATAGTCCCACTTCATTTTTGTGATGATATTGTTAAATTAGCTGCATCAAAAAACTCTAAAGAAGGAGATATTTTTGGCACTGATCAAAGCATGGCAAATTTTACTGTATTTAAAAATAGAAATAAAAAGAAATTACAAAAAACTAGAAATTCTAAAATAACATGGCTAGATGAATTATGGATTCATTTAGAACTAGAAAATATTATAGAGCAAGCTAATCAAAGAGCTGATTGGCATTTACAATGGGATCGAAGAGAAGCGGCTCAATTTACTGAATATGGATTAAATCAACATTACGACTGGCATAGTGATGCATGGATAGAGCCTTATAGTAAAGAAGGTAATTTAAAAGGTTCTAATAGAAAATTATCAATGACTCTTAACTTATCTGACCCTAAAGATTATACAGGTGGAGAATTAGAGTTTATGAATATTACAAATAATGGTAAAGTAAAAAAATGGAAATGCACAGAAATATTACCTAAAGGTTCTGTTTGTGTTTTTCCTTCAACAATTTGGCATAGAGTAACACCAGTAACAAAAGGAAAAAGATTAAGTTTGGTAAAATGGGTATCAGGCAATCCCTTACATTAATATGAAAGAATTTAATAAAAAAAATTATGTTATTATTAAATCTGCTATAAGTGAAGAAACAGCAGATGTTGCAAGAGATTATTTTGCTCTAAAGGCACAAATTTTAGATACCTTTAAAAAAAATAACTACATCTCACCTTTTAATAAAGATCATGGATCATTTGGTGATCATCAAGTTAATAAAGGTTTTTGTTCTTATGGAGATCCTTTGTCCGATAGTTTAACAACGAAATTAAAACCTGTCTTTGAAAAAGCTACTGGTCTTAAATTAAATGAAAACTATTCATACATGAGGATATATTTAAAAGGTGAAGAATTAACTAGACATAAAGATAGACCTAGCTGCGAGATATCAGGTACACTTTGTATTGATGATAATGATTGGCCTATTTATTTAGAACCCGATAAGAAAAAAGGAAAATATACAAACACAGGATATATCCCTGGGTTTACAGAGGGTAAAGCTGTGCATTTAAAAAAGGGAGATCTAATGATTTATAGAGGTTGTGATTTAGAACATTGGAGAGATCCTAATCCTTTTGATAAACATTTTCAAATTTTTGTTCATTACAATAATACAAAAACAACTGATCAAAAATATGATGGTAGACCTCACATGGGTTTACCCAATCCTTTTCAAGGAGGAACATGGAAGTAACTCAATTTTTTCCTGAAGTAGTTGGAGCTATAAAAATAAAATTAAATCCTCAACAATTTAAAACGGTTAAAACTCTCTCCAAACAGTTGGAGTATCAACCTATGTATCCAGATGCTGCGACAGACAAAAAAGAAAAAAATCCTAGTAAAGGAGAAACTAGTAAACTTATAAAATGTTTAGATCATCCTAAGTTACCTAATTTTAGAGAAACATTAAATCAAGGTCTACATCAATTTACCAAAGATACTATGCAGTGGAACACCGGAGCTATGATAGTAAACTCATGGTTTAATAAAATTAAACCTAATCAAGATACTGAAATTATACGTCAAAGAAATTCTATTATTACTATAGTTATGTTTTTTGAATACGAAAAAGGACAACCTTATTTTATTTTTGAAAAAGATGTAAAAGGTTTTGAGCCAAACATTCATACGTATAATGCGTTTAATGCACCTAAAGGAGCTTTGATTCCAGAAGCAGGAACTGTCTATTTTATTCCAAGCCATCTTGATTTTAAATTTAGTGTAAACAAATCTAAAAAAATACACAATCATATAATGTGCAGTACAATGCCTGTAGGAGTTATGGGAAGTGATACATCAACATTAGCTTTAAATGTAAATAGAGATAAAGACATGTATAAAAAAATAATTAAATAAAGGAGACTTATGGATACAGGAAAATTTGAAGATCAAATTAAGTTAGCTCATCAAAAACAAGATGAATATTTAGAAAAATATAATAACTTACATATTTTATTTAAAAGTGAAAAAGGAATGAATGGTCATTTAAAAGAACAAATATCAATTCTTGAGTTTGCAATTTCTGAATTAAATAAATTAAATGAAAGTTATATTAAAGAAATTGGTAAACTAAAACAAAAACTAAGAATTAAAGTTGATAGCGATATTTAAAAATTATTTAGATGAAGTTATGTATGCTACACCTTATCAACAACAAACGCAGTTGTGGGACATACAAGGTATAATAAAAAATAAATCTAATCAATCTTTTAAATTTGATTTAAGACCTTTAAATAAAAATTTTTCTAAAGGTGGTTCATTTAAAACCAAGGCAGATAAGATGGTTTTTGAAGACAGTAAAAGTTTTATACTTATAGATGTTAAAGAATTACATGACAAACTAAGAAGAACCACTGATAGAGTTATACAGTTAAATGATTTATTAAACGAGTTAGAATGGAACATAATTATAAAAAAATAAAAGTAATTAAAAATTTAGTTAAACCTAAATATTTTAAACCCATAAGTGAGTACATATCGGGCACTTACTTTCCTTGGTTTTTAAACAAAGGTATTAATTCCTCTGAGGGCAAAGATGAAAAACATTTTCAATTCACTCATACTTTTATAAAAAATGGAGGAATAGTAAATACATCTGAAAAACATATGACTGTTATTGAACCCATCCTATCTGCTTTGGATGTAAATGAAGTATTAAGATGTAAATTAAATTTAACAACCAGAACAGCTGAACCAATTACGCATGGATTACATGTAGATGGAGTAGAAGGATCCACATATACAGCAGTGTTTTATTTAAATACTAATAATGGAGCAACAGTATTTGAAAATAATAAAAAATATCAGAGTGTAGCCAATCAAGCTGTTGTATTCGACCCTACCTTAAAACATAGCGGGATTAGTTGTACAGATGAAAAAGTTAGACTTGTCTTAAATATAAATTATAAATAATGAATTTTGATATATTTCCCACAAAAATTTATGTAGGCAACATAGATGCTCAAAAAATTAAAATTAAAGAAAAGAAAATCCTTAACAAATGGAATAACGTAGCTACAAGTCATTCTACAAATACTTTAGATAACACTATTGAAAAAGAATCTTTAAATTATTTACTTAAAACAATAACTACTTTATTGGACGAGGTAATACATAAACCTTATCGGATTAATTTAACTAACATATGGAAAAACTATTATAAAAACAAAGATTTTCAAGAAACACATATTCACCCTAAATCAAATTTTTCTTTTGTAATTTATGAAAAGATAAAAGAATCACAAACTATATTTTACGCTCCTAATCATTTTCTAATTCAATCTATATTTGATGAACCTAGTTTATACCCACAAACTTTTAAACCTAATTTAACTCAAAATCAGATCATTATATTTCCTAGCTTCTTAGAACATGGCGTAGAACAGCACAATAATTCTATTAGTATTGCAGGTAACTTTAATTTTGACTATATTAAAGGCAGTTGATATACTCCCTAAAACCTTATATAATGCCTAGGTTATGTTACAGAAACTTAATTTCAAACCAGGATTCAACAAACAAGCCACAGATTCAGGAGCAGAGGGCCAATGGGTAGATGGTGATTTTGTTAGATTTAGATATGGATTACCAGAAAAAATAGGTGGTTGGGAACAATTAACTGTGGCCCAAGAAACATTGCCAGGAGCTGCTAGAGCTCAACATGCATTCACTAGTTTTGGTGGTGAACGATACGTAGCCATTGGAACATCTCAAGGATTATTTTTATACTACGAGGAAGCCTTTTATGACATCACTCCATTAGATTCTCAAATAACAGGTATAACTTTTGATACCGTTAATGGGTCAGCTGAAGTAATTGTTAATAAAACCAGCCATGGATTGGAAGCAGGTCGATACATAACATTTGATACTATGTCTTCTACACCTGGAGGGTTTAGTTCTTCAACTACTTTTACAGACGGAGCTTTTGAAATAAGGGACGTAACTACTCATACTTTTAAAATTACAACTCCTATAGCCGCTGGTGCAGGAGCTACTTCGGGTACAGGATCTGCGACTATAAAACCTTATGTTATAGTGGGTCCAACATTTCAAACAGCCGGTTATGGTTGGGGTACATATCTTTGGGGCGACTCTACGTGGGGGACATCTCGTACAGTAAGTAATGTAATTCTAGATCCAGGCATCTGGAGCCTTGATAACTTTGGAGAAGTATTAGTTGCAACTATTTTTAACGGAAAAACTTTTACTTGGGACGCAGGTGCAGCTGCACCTAGAGGAAACAGAGCTTCTCAAACTACAACTAATTTTAATACGACGAATAATCCTACAGCTAGCAGATTAACTTTGGTATCTGATAGGGATCGACACTTATTTCATTTTGGAACTGAAACAACTATTGGAGATTCAACTACCCAAGATCCGATGTTTGTAAGATTTTCTAATCAAGAAGATTTAAACACTTATGCGCCATCATCTACCAACACTGCGGGTTCATTTAGATTAGATACTGGTAATAAAATTGTAGGTGCTATTCAAGGTAAAGATTATGTCTTTGTATTAACTGATCAAGCAGCTTATGTAATTCAATTCGTAGGTCCACCATTTACTTTCTCTGTAAGACAGGTAGGTACGAATTGTGGATGTATCAGTTCTAAAGCTGTGTCCTACGCAAACGGAGCTGTATGGTGGATGTCAGCTGAAGGAGGATTTTTTGTATTTGATGGTACAGTAAAATCACTACCGTGTTTAGTTGAAGACTTTGTATTTAGTACAGATGGAGATAACTTAGGAATAAACTATAACGCTTCTGATATTGTTTATTCATCACCCAATGCCTTGTACACAGAAATAAATTGGTTCTATCCTAAATCTGGATCAGAACAAATTGATAGATGTGTAACTTATAATTATTCAGAAAATGTATTTACAACATCATCCCTAGACAGATCTAGTTATCAAGATCAGGGTGTATATTCTGAACCATATGCTACGGATTATGGTGCTACAGACACGCCTGTTTTTGCTGCTATTAGTGGCTTAACTAATAAATATGGTGCATCTGTTTACTATTGTCATGAGAAAGGTGATGACCAAGTCAACAGTTCTGGCACTACATCGATTAATGCTTTTATTAAATCTGGAGACTGGGATATTACATCTAGAAGAAGTCCGTTAGGACAGATGACGGGTGTGGCAGATTACAGAGGAGACGGAGAATTTTTTATGTCTGTAAAAAGATTTATACCTGATTTTAAATATTTACGTGGTAATTCTACAGTTACATTGTTTTTAAATGATTATCCAGACAACGCTCCTGTAGGATCTCCACTTGGACCCTTTACAATAACTAAAACCACTGATAAGATAGATACTCGAGCTAGAGGTCGACTAGTTGCAATTCAAATAGCAAATACCTCAACAGGGGAGTCGTGGAGATATGGAACTTTTAGACTTGATGCACAACCGGATGGGAGAAGATAATGGCCACACCAATTAGTTATGGCATAGGTATATCAGATCAAAATTTACAAGCTATGTTAAATAGCGATACGCCTGAGATTAGAGAACAAGCAGAAGCATATCTAGCGGCTGCTCAAAACCAACAAACACAGAAAANAGGTATTTTANNAAAAATAGGAGATTTCTTTTTTCCTCCTGCAGCTAGTGCAGAGCCAGATATTTTAAATCGTAAAAGTGTTATTACAGGNGACTTTCCTCAAAATCAATTTCCATTTAGATCTATGGNTGANATGGCAGCTGCAAACGATTTAGCTCTTAATAACATGTATACAACACCTAATATACCTTTTGATGCAAATACTTTTGATGATGNTACTACTTCAGGTAAACTTCCTATTGTTATGTCACCTAANGTAAATTATCTTNATTCTCAAAATTTTCCAAAAATAGAATTTGGAGGAACTGTTTTAGAAGATGACAATACAGGTATTACAAAGTCAGCAGCAGCGCAAGAATTTGAACCTCCATTTCAAATAATCGGTGGTCAAAAAGTTTATTTAGATGATAAACTTGGAACAGCACAAGCTTTAGAAAAAGCTAATTTTTTCCAAGAGCCTAAAGGTATCATGACACAAGCAAAAGATTTCTTTACTAAAACTGTACCAAGCATAGCTTCCAGTGCAATAGATTTTATACCAGGTATGAGATTTGTAAAAAGTTTAGATAAATTTAATACTCTTCCATATCAAGATAGAAAATTTATTAAGTCGGTTATGGATATGAAAGGTATTCCAGGCAGTGGAATATACGTAGATCCTAACACAGGTTCATTAAAAGATTTTCGAGGTAAAAATGTTAGAAGTCTTTTTGGTAACTATGCAGAATCTATTGAAAAAGGTTATGCAGATAAAGTAACTTCCCTTGAAAAATCTAAAGATAGATGGACCGAAAAGTATGGTGGCTTAGATAATATAAATGAGTATGGTAAAACATGGAATGAAATGAATAAAAGAAATCTAGCTGAATTTACTTTCTTAACTAATATGAAAAA
This sequence comes from Maricaulis sp., assembly GCA_002692855.1. Classification (GTDB taxonomy): domain Bacteria; phylum Pseudomonadota; class Alphaproteobacteria; order Caulobacterales; family Maricaulaceae; genus Hyphobacterium. Next base: position 3,565 of record NZMJ01000041.1, on the reverse strand, counting down.
TAAATTTGATCAACAAAAAGAAGAACTAAAACAAAAAATTAAAAAGACAAAATCTATAAATATTCATGGTGGCGATTCACCTACTGCTCCACCAGGTGGTGGTGATGGTAGATATGGAGTAGGCGCTGATGGTCAGAAATCTTATGATTTTGGACAAGGATTTGGTGTTAGCGCAACAACGGGAGGTCCTGTAAGTAATAGAACTGGTAGAGGAAGACAAGATTACTAATGGCAAAAGTAACAGCATACATACCAGAGCCTAAGCCTGAATACGATGCAGAAAATCAAAGACAGGTTTTAGAAGCTTTAAATACTTTGCAACAACAACTTAATTTTTCTTTTCAACAAGATTTAAAAAACGAACAAGAAGCATTTAATTATTTCTTAGCATGAGTATATTTTATAAAAATCAAGGTTTTAAACAAGCTGATACAAGCAAGGCTACAGTGCTTACTTGTCCTATCGATGGAACAATTATAGTTAAAAGCATCTATTGTGCAAACAATGATGCATCATCATCTATCGTAGTAAATATGAATTTTGTTGACTCATCTGATTCTAGTACTGAATACGAATTTTTTCGAGATGATGTGCCCGCTAAGTCGCAAGTAAATGCTTCACCTCAGGGCTTGAATTTAGAAGCAGGAGATGCTATAACTGTACAAGCAGCTACAGGCAGTAGTAAGATACAAGGCCTGATAAGTTATGCNNTNATAAACAGANANAATGAAAACGGATAANNTANNTAAAATAGATTGCACTACGATAACTACGTGGCGTAATACTAAAACTGGTGAAGTATTTAAAGAAAAGAAAGAAGGAACTGATATAGTTCAAGATGTAACTGTACAAGTTTCTCCGAAAGGCTTAGACATAATGCAGAAAGTAATGAATCAAAAAAATGATAAACCAAAAACCTAAAGGCGGAACTGAATTACAATTCGACTATTTATCAAAATACGTTGATACAAAATTATTAAGTGAAGTACAGATCTGTACATCTGTGCCAGAAAAAATTCCGTTACATCCTACAAAAGTAAATATCCTATGGCAAAAAAATTCTTACGATCAAAGTAATTTATATCATTGGTTTAAAGATAAATCTAATCANGACAAGTANGACTGGTATGTATTTAATAGTCATTGGANNTATGAANANTTTAGANATCANTTTGATATACCNACACATAAATCTGTAGTNATTAAAAATGGTATAGATAAAATNGGTAANTCNGCNCCNTATCAANAAGGTCAACCTATAAAGATTATTCATCAAAACACACCNTGGCGAGGATTGTCAGTATTATTAGGAGCTATGCANCTANTAAAAAATCCTTTGATAAGTTTAGANGTGTATTCGTCTTGTGAAATATACGGAAAAGATTTTTATGAAAGAAACGATCATAACTATAAAGAATTATATAAACAAGCAGAACAATTAGATAACGTAAATTACATTGGGTACAAACCAAATGGATTTATAAAAGATCACATGCANACGTATAANATGTATGTTTATCCAAGTATTTTTGAGGAGACATTTTGCATATCACTATTGGAAGCAATGGCTGCAGGGTTGTATTGTATTACAACGAATTATGGCGCTTTGTTTGAAACAGGAGCAGAGTTTCCAATGTATATACCTTATGAAAAAGATTATAGGTTGCTAGCTAAAAAATTTGCATACGGTATAGAAGCTGCTGCTAATAGTTTACACGAAGAACAAATACATAATCATTTAGAATGTCAATCTGCATATGCACAAACATACTACGGTTGGAATAAAATTGGTACATCTTGGAAAAGATTTTTGGAAGGAGCGGTAAATGCAAAAAAGTCCTAAAGCGCAAGGCGCAAACAATGAACCCATCTGGTTTGATAAGCCATCTAAGAACGGGGACACCGAAATTACCACGATCAATATTGGAACGACATCTCCTCACAAAATAATGGTATGCACACCTGTGCATAGCGATGTATCTATGCATTACTGTCAAGCGGTTTTAAAATTTCAACAAGACTGTATGCAAAGAAAAATCCTAGTTAGTTATACTTTGATGAAATCATCTTTGGTTACACAGGGTAGAAACTTGTGTGTAGCCGAAATGCTTAACCACCCTGATCATTATACGCACTTATTATTTATAGATTCAGATATAGACTTTCAGTCTAAAACTATTTTTACAATGTTAGAAAAAGATAAGGATGTTATTGGTTGTCCTTATCCTATGAAAACATTTGATTGGGACAAAGCTTGGAGACGAATGACTACAAAACATAGAGCTGTTAACGACAAAGATGACCTAGCAAAAGCTGGATATACATTTCCATTGAAAGTAGAAGATCCTACAAAAATACAAGTAGAGGATGGAGTAGCAGAAGTAACTCATGCTCCTACAGGCTGTATGTTAATTAAAAGAGAAGTTATAGAAAAGATGATAAAACACTACCCTGAGTTAGAAATATATCAGCCTACTATAATTAATGGTAATACAGAAAAAAAAGACAATATGTTTAATCTTTTTGACACTATTCATGACCCTAAAACTAAACGATACTTTGGTGAAGACTTTGGTTTTTGTCAAAGATGGTCAGATATGGGCGGTAAAATACATGTGTATTTAAAAGATTATATCACTCACATTGGCGAATATTCTTATTGTGGTAGATTTTGGGACGACCTATATCAAGGTAGTCAGCCTCTCAAAGGTGTTGACGATAGTAAAAAAATCAAATAAAGTGTGATATTTCAGGATTAGTATGCCTGCCCTATAAACTAAATTTAGACAAAATTATGGCATTAACAGACACTACAGCATCGAAAAAATTTATAGCAGGAGCTCCCGATATCATTCTAAAAGGCGATTATAGACGTAATAAGCCAGATATGGAGATGGCTTCAGGGCCTGGTATCATGGATGAAAGAAATGAGTTATCATTAAGATTATTTGGTAAAGAATTAAAATTATTAACACCTGAAGAGATGGATATACTCGATCAAGAGGCTGAAAGACTTATGCAAAAATTTATGGCTGATGGCGGTAGAGCACAATACGGTCTAGGTAGTCTTGTTAAATCTGTAGGTAAAGCAGTTAAAGGTGTAGTCAAAGGAGCAGGTAAACTTCTTAAATCACCTTTAGGTCTAGTGGCTTTAAACTTTGCGCCTATGCTAGCTGGTGGTAAACCATTCATTGGTATGGGTGGTGGTCAATTTAACTTACCTGGATTAAGTTCTATTGGTGAATTTTTTACAGGTGGTTCAAAGGCTGCAAATGCTCTTAAAATAGGTGGAGCTGGTGCAGTGATTACAGGTCTACTTGCTGAAAGAGAACAACAAGAGGGTGAATCAGATATGGATTATGCTCAAAGAAGAGCAAAAGTAAATGATCAGTTAAAGATACAGTTTTCAAGATTATATCCAAAAGGTGAAAATGAAACACCTGAAGATTACGATGTAAGAATAAATGCTTTGGTAGAGGGTGCTGATGATCAAACAATTGATGTAGGAAATATGGCTGAAGGTGGTAGAGTTGGCCGTGCGTTTGGTTCTGATAAATTAGTGGAA
>NZMJ01000040.1 GCA_002692855.1 Maricaulis sp. | reverse complement strand
TGAGCAATACGATTTTCTACAGTCGTAAACTGCTCCATGTGGCTGTAGTTGTTTGTATATTTATTACCAACGATAGCTAAGAACTCTCCAGTATCTGCATTAACTAATGCTTTTTTACTTTCGATTTCTTTACCTACCTCTGGGAAAGTTGGCATAGTTTTGAGAGGAACCTTTTCTGTCTTGAATGTAAAGTCTTCTGACCAACCTCCAAGATCTAAAATGGTTTGCTTGCGTTGTGTATAACCGTTTTGAAATGCTAACATTATTTTTCCTTTTATAATGTAGTAAGTGATGAGGGTTTCCCCCAAGGCGGGAACCCGAAAAACGTACTCTATTTGAGTACATGAGAGAACTTATCTAATTGATCGGAATTATGCAAACTATTTATTAATGAATCTGCTGCTAAATCCCATTCTTTTTTGTATTGCTTTTTAATAATTCTGTTCTTTAAAACACAATGACCACCTAACCCCAACAACCTAGAGACTGCTCTCCATCCTTGATCATTGGAATCTTTATTTGATTTTACTCTTGCTCTAAGATAATTAATCTTATCTTCATAAGTCAAATATTTATTGGCCTCTTGCATTAATAACCTCCTTTAAGTTATTGATAATAATGATAAAGAATCTTATGTCCATAGCAATTAATAGCAATTTAACGTCCATAAGATCCTTTAAACTAAGAAAAGATTTTAGCAGCTTTTTCCTTAAACTGCAAGTCTTTTATCATGCATTGACAACAAAGAAGTACTCTTCCACTTTTGAACATAGAACTTTTAGGTTTCTCAATACCACAAGCATTACAGTTATCTGTAATAGATTTATACAGACTGTAAGTTTGTTTATTCTTTGAATTGATGGTGTTAGCCCACTGCGCTGCGTCATCACCACAGACTAGCCAAACAACATCTAGTCCTAAGTCCTCTGCAGCAGCATCAGCAGCTTCGTAATCACCGTGATCGCCTAATACGCTTAATGTGCCATCAGCGCACAGAGCGAACCACATCCTTGAAAATTCCTCGTACATCATGGTGGATCTCCATACTGTTCGCACCTTTGCTCAGCATATGCCTGAGCTTCTTCATCAGTCATACCTTTTTCAAGAGCTTCAAGATATAATTGTTCTAATAAAATCTCACGATATTCGTTTGACACTATTCTATTTCCTCTATTACTAACAGAGGTAATCCAAAACTAACAATAATCAACAACGGGCCAACAAAAGAAAACACATCATGCAAAGGAATATCAGTAGAATAATATCCCCATGTTAACCATANGCCTGACCACATAAGAATTATTGAAGTTNNTACAGANATAGCAATTATTATAAACTGTCTAAACATTTATTTTATTCCTCTAATGAATATTTTCTAGTTGATCTTTTTCAAACACCGTGTTAAGAGCTTTTAATAATAATAGATGAGATTTACTTTCTTCTAAAAGTTTATCTAACGAACTGTTTATAATCTTTTTTAATTCTATTATAAACATTTCATGCTTTAAAATTTCAACTATATCATCCGAACTATTTTCTTTTAATTCAGCAAGAGAAAATTCAGCAAGAGAAACTTGATCTTTTAATTTATCTATTAGCTTTTCTAAAGCTCCTTGAGAAATTTCACTTAGTTGTATTTGCAACTGAATTGTGTCTGTACTCATTTTTATTTCCTTATAAAATGATTGATTTTGAAACTGCCTACATTCCTAAACTAGCAGCCACTAGTAAAAAAAAAGCTGTTGAGCAGTTTATAGACATGCTCAGGTCTGTGTTACTAGCTAACTAAAGCTGCCCAATCTATAGACTTTGCTTTTTCTGCTATAAGCTTCTTAGCTTCTAGCTGAGCCTTCTGCCTAACATCCCTGTCAGTGCTAAACTGCCATTCGTGCGTAGGCATCTGGAGGCCTAGCTCTTCACACTCAGCCTTCACTAGCGTCTGTAGTGGAACAGGCAAGTGACTAAGCTGACCGTTAAGTAGAGCATAGCACTCGTCGTATCCTAGCTTCTCGCTATTGTCAAGCTTGTCTAAGACGCTGAGCAGTGCTCTCGATAGAGAGTAATGCGGCTGTATTTTCTTTTGAGCTGCTAACTCCTGATCGACGTTAGCAAAATCTAAAGTACTACTAAATCTTTTAGATATTGCAGGATGCATAGTTCTGCCCGATCTGAAGTTAGTGAGGTCAGAAGAAGAGTTTTTGTTGAAAAAGTCCATAAGGTTGTCCTTAGTATGATTTAAGTTGTGTAGGGGAGCGTAGCCACTCCCCAAGTGGAGTGGTGAAGTGGGGAAGCGTTATGGTTTAGATTGATATAGTTTGTGGAATTATGGAGTTTAGAGACAAAAACTCTCTAGGCTATTGAATCTAAAAGATTTATAAACCTTTCTAGTTCAATAAAATACAGCCATTAGCGTCTTGACAAGCTTAGTGAACTAGGCTAGACTAAAAATATCTACCTAGAGCTAGGCCTATTTGTATTAAGCTAGAATACTAAGAAGCTTGTCAAACTATCTAGACCTGAGCCTGTCTAGTCGATAGGGGTAGGCAGGATGCCACACCCCCTAGCGGTATATATATAGCAATCAGAAACATTTTAAGAAGGTTTAGGAATGTGTACCAGAATATGCGGGTTATAAAACCTATTAAGACTAAATAGGTTAGGAAGGTATTATATGCAACCCCGGCTAGGGATTGCTCCAGTATAGGGTTAGATTTTGCATTTGTCAAGAATTATTTTCAATTAATAGAGATTAACACTTGACAAATAAGAATATATACCCTATACTTAGCAAAATGAATTACTTAGCACAGAAATCTAAAAAGAAAGAACTAACTGAAATGCAACAGACTTTTTTAGATAAAGTAGTTGATACAGGAGGTGATCTTAAATTAGCTGCTGAGCTTGCAGGGTACAAGGGAAATCACTATCAAGTAATAAATAGTCTTAAAGATGAATTAGTGGATTTAGCCCAAAACCTCTTAGCTCACCATGCACCTAAAGCTGCTTTGAAGATGGTAGAAGTTATGGACTCTGATCGTCCTGTACCTCAAGCAAATGTTAGGCTTCAGGCTGCACAGCAAATACTAGATCGTGTTGGTGTATCAAAGACTGAAAAAATGTCTGTAGATCATAATGTGTCAGGTGGTTTGTTTATATTACCCACGAAAGAAACTGTAATTATTGATGTAGAAGATTAATATGGATATTCCAGAAGGTTACATACGAAGAGTTACTTCCACAATACCTTTTGGGTATGAAATCTCAGATATACAGGGGTGGTTACAGCCTATTCAAGAACAACTAGATTCTTTAAAGTTTATATCAGATATGATAGCTAATGAAGAAATTAGTCTTAGAATGGGGGCAGAGTGGTTAGAATACAAAACGAGTAGACAAATTTCTGCGCGTGGTCTTCAAAAACATATAGATAAAACTTATGGCTCAAGACAAGAAAGATTGGGAAATATATCCTGAAAGATATGCTACTAATGAAGATGGATCTTTTATTTTAAAAAGGGATGGTACACCTAGAAAGAAAGCAGGCAGACCTCAAGGATCTACATCTCAATATAATTATCATAGTTCTACAAAAGCTAAGATACAAGCTAGAAGATCTGTAGCTAAACAGAAAAAAGATATAAAGAATCTTACTAATAAGTTAGAAAAAAAGAAATCAAGATTAAAGAATAAACAAGAAGTATTTAAAAAGCTAGACAATATTAGCGATAATAAAGTCGTTGAAGATAAAAATTTAAAAGGTTTACCTCAGTCTGTAAGAGAGCACTTAAAGAGCACTGACCAAGATGTTGTATTTAAGGCTAATGAAGGGCCTCAAACTGATTTCTTAGCTGCTGGAGAACTAGATGTTCTTTATGGTGGAGCAGCGGGAGGAGGTAAATCTTATGCTATGTTGGTTGATCCTTTACGATATGTTCATAGACCAGCACATAGAGCTTTAATACTAAGACGTTCTATGCCAGAGCTTAGGGAGTTAATTGATAAATCAAGAGAACTTTATCCTAAAGCGGTATCGGGATGTAAGTTTAGAGAAGTAGAAAAATTGTGGAACTTTCCTAGTGGAGCTAAGATAGAGTTTGGCTTCTTAGAAAGAGATGCAGACGTATATAGGTATCAGGGACAAGCCTACTCTTGGATTGGATTTGATGAGATTACCCACCTGCCTACTGAATTTGGGTGGAATTATTTAGCATCACGTTTACGGACAACTGATCCAGAGATTGTCCCGTACCTACGTTGTACGGCTAACCCCGGTGGTGTTGGAGCTACTTGGGTTAAAAAACGATATATTGATCCTTTCCCGCCTAATGAAAGTTTTTTAGGTAAAGACGGATTAAGTCGTAAATTTATACCAGCAAGACTAGAAGATAATCCTCATCTTTCTTCTGATGGTCGTTATGAACAAATGCTTAAAGCATTGCCTGAAGTACAAAGAAGACAACTACTAGAAGGTAATTGGGATATATCAGAAGGTGCAGCATTTACAGAATTTGATCCTGAAATGCATGTTATTCCTCCATTTGAAATACCAATAGGTTGGGAAAGGGTAAAAGGAATTGACTATGGTTATGCTTCTGAAAGTGCTTGTATTTGGGGTACTGTTGATCCCTCTGATGGCACATTAATAATTTATAGAGAGTTATATCGTAAAGGATTAACAGGTGAAGATCTAGCTCAGATGATTACAAATATGGAGCTAGAAGATCCTTTTTCTGTGCAAGGTGTGTTAGATACAGCGGCATGGAATAGAACAGGGACAACAGGCCCTACGGTTGGAGAAACACTTCAACGTGCAGGGCATAAGCTGCGTCGAGCAGATAAAAATAGGATTCAGGGTAAGATTCAAATACATGAATACTTACGAACACAACCAAGTGGAAGACCTAAAATACAAATATTTAGTAATTGTCCTAACTTGATACGTGAGCTACAAAGTATTCCATTAGATAAATCTAACCCTGAAGATGTTGATACACATGCACCAGACCATGCTTATGATGCTTTACGCTACTTAATTATGTCAAGACCTAAAGTTAATGATATATTTAATCAGTTTAAATACATGAGAATGGAACAGGCTTACACACCCGTTGATTCGGAATTTGGATATTAAAGGAGATAAAAATGTCAAANCCAGTTGTTGCTATTAGAGACACAGGNCGTAACTCNGCNCGTACAGGAGATGTNCGAGAACTAGCAGATAATGTAATTACTTCAGCTACGTCTGTTACTACAGGAACTATTGCAGTAACAGCAGATGCTACTTATGATGTTAGCTTTACTCAGCCTGCTGATACTTCAATTAAGCATCTTATTATGATTGCTAATGGTAACTTAGTTACTGCTGGTGCATCAGGAGATGATATTGATTTTGATTTGGGTACATCCGCTGGCGGTGGTCAAATTATTGACGAAAAAGCCATTGCAGATGATGGTGGTAGTGCGGTAACAATTACAGCTAATACACCGCTTTACATTATTGAAAATGGATTGCCAGCTACAGCTAATAAGTTTGCTAACATGAATGGTGGCCCAGCTACTTCAGAGGCTATGACCCTAGCAGGTTCTTTGTATAGCTCTGCTGCTCGTACTCTACATATTCGACTGAAGCCACTTGCTAATGATTTAGCAACAGCAGCTACTACAGTTACGTTTCTTATAGAGTTTCAACATTTAGGTGTTACTCCTAGCTAATAATGGCTGAAAATAATTTAACATCTAACTCTATCTATTTTCAAAAAGTAGAAAAAGAGCAAGGAATAAATTTAACTCTTGAAGAGAGTTTACAAAATAATTTATTAGCTTTAATTAAAGATAGATTTATTTCCTCTGAAACTGCTAGAGATTTAGATGAGCAGAGATGGCTTGCTGCCTATCATAATTATCGTGGACTATACGGTAAGAATATTAGGTTTAGGGAGTCTGAAAAGTCTAGAGTATTTGTAAAAGTTACAAAGACTAAAGTACTAGCTGCTTTTGGGCAGCTTGTAGATGTAGTTTTTGGAGCTAATAAATTTCCAATAGGTGTTTCAGAAACTAAAGTACCTGAAGGTACTTCAGAATATGCACATCTAAAACCAAATACTCCGGGGATAGAAACTTCTCAGCAAGAGCTAGAAGATGAAGGCCAAGATGCAGTAGTAGACAATCCTTATGATGTAGGATTTGAAGGTGATGGGAAAGTATTAAAACCCGGAGCTACCTACGGAACAGGAAAGTTTGAAGAGATGATGCTTGATAAGCAAGCAGCAGAAAAAGAAATGCTTACTGAAGGGCCTTCACCAGATCCACAAATTCTTGAAATAAGTCCTGCACAAAAAGCTGCAAGACGTATGGAGAAGATTATACATGATCAGATAGAGGAGTCAAACGGCGCTAGTGAAATTAGAAACTCATTATTTGAATCAGCTTTATTTGGCACAGGAATTGTCAAAGGGCCGTTCAATTTTAACAAAACCCTCCACAGATGGGATGAAGGAGAAGATGGTAATAGAACTTATTCTCCTGTTGATGTTAGGGTGCCTCGCTTGGAGTTTGTCAGCATCTGGGACTTTTTCCCAGACCCCAACGCAACAAATATTGATGAAGCAGAATATGTATTCCATCGCCACAGAATGAATCGCACTCAGCTTCGTAGTCTAAGTAAGATGCCTTACTTTGATAAGAATGCTATACGTGAGTGCCTAATGTTAGGCCCTAACTATATTGAGAAAGATTACGAACAAGAATTAAAAGACGATAGTCGTAATGAAGAATATGGGACACAACAGTTTGAAGTATTAGAGTACTGGGGTGTAATGGATGCAGAATACTGCCGACAAGTAGGTATGGAAATTGATGAGTCTATTGATGATTTAGATGAAGTACAAATAAATGCTTGGATATGTGGCAATAAGATGCTTAGGGCTGTTGTAAATCCTTTTACACCTTTTCGCATACCTTATCATGCGTTTAGCTATGAAAAGAATCCCTATAGCTTTTTTGGTATAGGTGTAGCAGAAAACATGGATGATAGTCAAAAGATTATGAATGGTCATGCGCGTATGGCTATTGATAATCTTGCATTATCAGGCTCAGTAGTTTTTGATGTAGATGAGACTGCTTTAGTAGGTGGTCAAAGTATGGAAATTTATCCCGGTAAAGTATTTAGGCGACAAGCTGGTGTACCGGGAACAGCTATTAATGGTTTAAAGTTTCCTAATACAACTAATGAAAACATGCAAATGTTTGACAAGTTCCGACAGCTTGCGGATGAGCAAACAGGTATCCCCAGCTATAGTCATGGGCAAACAGGTGTACAAAGCATGACACGNACCGCATCGGGCATGTCTATGTTGCTTGGTGCAGCATCTTTAAATATTAAGACTGTTATTAAAAACTTAGATGACTTCCTGTTAAAGCCATTAGGTGAAGCATACTTTCAATGGAATATGCAGTTTTTAGAATCTAAACTAGGAGTAGAGGGTGATTTAGAAGTAAAAGCTACAGGCACAAACAGCTTGATGCAAAAAGAAGTACGCAGTCAACGTCTTACGATGTTCTTACAGACTGCATCTAATCCTGCTGTAGCTCCGTTTATTAAGATGAACAAGCTTATCAGCGAACTGGCGTACAGTCTAGACTTAGACCCAGATGAGTTGATGAACGATCCCGAAGAAGCCGCATTGATGGCACAGATTATAGGAATGCAAAATAATGTTGGACAAGCAACTGGCGCGGAAGCTGGCCCCATTGACCAAGGACAAGCAGCAATGGAAGGCGGTGGAGGAGTACCTGAACAACCTCAAGACCTTGGAGTTACAGGTACTGGTGGCGGCAACATCGGAACAGGAAATGTTCCGCAGTCAGGGGAAGCTGAGTTTTCTGGGTAGATTATTAGAATTACCTCAAGTAGTTAATGAAGTTTTAGATAGGAAAGAATAAATGGCTAATGAATTACAAAGAAAATTCGAGAAGACTAAAGTAGATGCAGAAAAGAAATATCGTAAAAAATTAAATAGTCTATTAGATATAGATTCTGATCCTTTAACAGACCCTGAAGTAATGCGTTCAGCACAAGCAAGTGCAGATAATGAAAGAGAACAAGGTCTTCTTCAACAGCAGCGTAATATGGATGCTCAACGTATGGCAGAACAACGTCAAGCTGCTAGAGAAAAAAAGATGGAAGAAAAAATGAAGGGTATGGAGACTCGTAGGCGTGATCAAGAAGCTGCTTCTATGTTTAAAAGACAAACACTTTCTGAAGGTAGTACTAGCAAATTTCCAGATCTTACAGGCGACGGGAAGGTTACTCAGGCAGATATTTTAAAAGGCCGTGGAGTTTTTAATGAAGGCGGCTCTTTAATGATGGCTAGAGAGCAATATGGTGTAGGTTCTTTTGTAAAAGTAGGCAAAGAAGTAATAAAAGCTTTAAGAGAATTAAGTAAAGACAATGCACAAGGAGCAGGAGTAACTTATGATAAGGACTTTTTAATTAGAGAGTATAAAACTCCAGAAGCTCTTTTAGAAGCTTATCCTGATTTAATAGGACATAAAGAACTTAATGATAAGATTGCTAATGAACTTATAGATAGTGGTTTAGAGCCTAAAAGTGTTAAAAAAATATTAACTGAAGATAAATTTAATAAACTTTTAAGTAGAGAGTTAACAGAAGGTGAAAAAAGTATACGCAAAAAAGTTTTAGATAAATATATGGCTAGAGATGAATCAGGACGTTTACTGCCAGTTAAAAAGACTCCTATCTTAATTGAATTTGAAAAAGGTAGAGAACCTAAAGCAGAAGGCTCAAAAGCTAAAGACGATTCTAAACTCGTAACTGATAGTCCTTATTATTCAGAAAAGGGCATGTTTCAAGGATTATCTTTATTAGGTGTCTCACAAAAAACTATAGATAAAATGAATGAATCTATAGGAGATATTCCTGAATCTGTAGTAGATTCTATTATTTATTTAGGAGATAAAGCTAGAGATGCAGGAATTATAGATAAACCAGAAAGAAAAGCTAAAGCAGAAGGCTCCATGATGATGCCTACAGAAGGTATGCCAGTAGATACTTATCCAAATATTCCAGAAGATGAAATGGATGAAGCAATAGCATCACAACTTCCTGATGCTGAAATGGAAGAAGACTATATAGCATACATTATGGACGAATCTCTTAATGATGATGAACAAGATTATTTAGTAAATGTATTACAAAAAGATCCAAGACTATCGGATATTTTAGATAAAGTAATTACAGTTGCTAGTGAATTTTCGGGTGCTGGAGAAGTTGAAGGCCCCGGAACTGGTGTATCAGACTCTATACCTGCGCGTTTAAGCGATGGTGAGTTTGTATTTACCAAAAAAGCTACCGACCAACTTGGTGCAGACAATCTCCAACGAATGATGGATGATGCTGAACGTGCCTATGATGGCGGTGTAATGATGGCTGAAGGTGGAATGATGGATGAAGAAGATCTCGGAATGAGCAAGACTCAAGAAGAAATTGAGAAGCTTATGATGGGAGCCAACAAGATGCCCAGCCTTCGATAATTTTACGGCTACCTTGGTAAGACAAGCCCCATTTACTCGACGGAGTTAATAATGGCTACCTTGCAAGACACAAGCCCCGTGAAGGAGATTGAGAATGGCAGAAGTACAAGAAGAAGTTAGTAATCCTTATAATGCTCGTAAGCCTTGGCATACAGAAGATAAGCCAAGTATGGGTAATGCAGATGGATTATTTTACTCAGAGCAACAACAGGCTACCCCCGATGAAGAGGCCCCTGAAGAAGATGCTCAACCTCGTAAAAGAACTAACTATAAAAAGCGTTATGATGATTTAAAAAAACATTATGATGATAAGCTTTCAGAGTTTAAGCAAAAGGAACAAGAACTTATTGCGATGGCTCAGGCAGCAAAACCAGCTTATGCACCTCCTAAGTCTGAAGAAGAGTTAGAAAGTTTTAAGCAAGAGTATCCTGATTTGTATAACACTGTTGAAACTGTAGCACATATGCAGAGTCAACGTCAGGTTGCAGATCTTGAAGCACAATTACAGGCTATGCGTCAGCGTGAGTCTGAAGTATTGCGTCGAGAAGCTGAAAGCACACTTAAAGAACGGCATCCAGACTTTGAAGATATCAGAGGAGATGCACAGTTCCATGAGTGGGCTAAAGAACAACCAGAGCAAATTCAAGATTGGATTTATAATAATCCTAATAATGTTACTTTAGCATCTAAAGCTATTGACTTGTACAAGTTAGAAACTGGCATGTCTCAAAAACAACAGCCTAGACAACAACAGCAAAGAGGCACTGCTGCAGATATGGTTTCCACCAAAACTACTTCTGTAGATGCTAAACAGCCTAAAGTCTGGACTGAACGGGAAATAGCTGCTATGTCCCTAGACCAGTTTGATAAGTATGAAGATGAAATTCGTCAAGCTATGTCGGAGGGCAGAGTAGTAAAATAAATGTTTTACTAGGAGTATATTAACATGGCTTTTAATGTATCAGATCAATTTTTTGAACAGTCTACGGATACCAATGGTAACTTTGGTAACNCCGTATCAGGACAAACTAATTCGTTTTTCCTACCTAAAGTTTATTCCAAACAGGTACTAAACTTTTTCCGTAAAGCTTCTGTAGTTGAAGCAATCACTAACACCGACTATGCTGGAGAAATTTCTGCATTTGGTGACAGTGTTCGCATCATCAAAGAGCCTGAAATTACAGTTGTCAACTATGAGCGTGGTGCTGACATTACTAAAACTGCACTAACTGACCAAGAACTTACCTTGATTGTTGATGTAGCTAATGCTTTCAAATTCATCGTTGATGATATTGAAACGAATATGTCTCATGTCAACTTCCGTGATGTAGCAACCTCTTCAGCAGCTTACGCATTGCGTGATGCTTTTGATGCAGGTGTTATTGCTGAGATGTTTGCTGGTGTATCGGCTTCTAGCCCTAATCACATTCTTGGTTCTGACAATGCTACTGACCTTGCTGCTGGTACTTTTGATGGTACTGGTAACTTGGACATTGGTTTTGCTGGTAGTGAGCATGATCCTATTGATGTTCTTTCTCGTATGGCACGTTTGCTTGATGAGCAAAACGTACCAGAAGAAGGACGATGGTTCCTTGCTAATCCAGAGTTCTACGAAGTTCTTGTTCAAAGTTCTTCCAAGCTCTTGTCAGTAGACTACAATGCAGGTCAAGGCTCAATCCGTAATGGATTGGTAAGCTCTGGCAAGCTGCGTGGATTTGATATGTACAAGTCAAACAACATTGCTGCAACGTCTAACGCTGCTGGTAAGTGCTTGGCTGGTCATATGTCTTCTACGGCTACTGCTCAAACAATCACTAGCACTGAGGTTATTCGTGACCCAGATAGCTTTGGTGATATTGTTCGTGGTCTTCACGTATATGGCGCAACAGTTCTTCGTCCAGAAGCTCTTGTTTCTGCCTTTTACGGTATTGACTAGACCGTTTTGGGAGGGCTGCTTCGGTGGCCCTCTCTTTTTACTGGAGATTTAATTATGCCTCAAGTTGGTTCTAATGAAAACCCTATGATGTTTCGTAAAACTATTGTAAGTAAAGATAGTAGATTTCGTAAAGGAATGAATCTTTCGCAATACAAAGATAACTATGAACGAATCTTTAGAAAAGATTTAGATACATCTGAGTATAGTACAGAGTTTGAGGCAGCTAGAAATAAAAGTAAAACTTTTTCTATGGAGCAAGATTGATGCATGATCCTATTAATAAAGTTCCTAGAAAAAAAGGTTATGTACCTAATATGTACACAGGGAGAAGCATGATGGTAGAGGGTGGTATGGAACGTAAAAAAGCTGCTATGGGTGTCTCTAAAATGGATGAAGATATGATGGGCAGTATGCGTAGTCAAATGATGATGGGAAGTAGTCCACGTTACAGTTATGGGATTGGAGGAAGAGTTTCTGCAAATATTTATGAAATGGAGAGTGCATGTAATCAAATGGCGGGGTATAATAGGAGCCTACCTAAAAACCGTTAATGATTACAGCGAGGTCTAATGGCTTATTTACAAAGTAATATTCCACATTTTAAATGTTGGGTTAGAAAAGAATATACACACAATCATCAAAAATATCACGGCGAGTTTATACATGCAATGGCAATAGCTGTAACTAGCATTCCTTGTAGATCTTTAAGCTTCCAAGTTATTTTTACAGGTGCTGAAACTTACGATACAGATGAAACAAATGTACACGGTGGAGCAATGTGGGCAAGGATGCCTATAACTGGTCTTGTAGGAGATACACCTTTAGAACAATGGCCTACACCTATGCCTACATGGGCAGCACAACCTTGGGATTGTAGCTCTAGAGATCATGCAGTTTATGTATTAGATAGAGCAACACCATGTCCTTGGTTTGCCAAAATAGATGGTGAATTATATCCTGCTAAATACTATTTTACAGTAGATTATACAGACTCAGAAATAGCAGATGATCCTGCACAACATAAACAGAGTCATGTTCTTGAGTTATTAGATGCTGGAGAATGGACAGGTAATATTGTAGCTTTACCAAATAATCGGGTACGGGTGACACATCCTGCTTGGTTTGAGGTAGGTGAAGGTGCTCCAGACTTTAGGCCCTCACAGTGGACACATTATAGTAAATCTGATTTAGATTATACTTTAGACGTTAATCAAGTTTTCGATAACTTATATAGGGAGACAGAGGATGAAGAGTAAAATGGGCATGAAAAGCAAAATGGCTACTAAGAAAAGAGGTAAAGTTGCTAATGGCGGCAAAATGAAAAAGAAGAAAATGGGGCCTAAAGGATATGCGCGTGGTGGTGTAATGAGGTCTAAAGCATCTGCGCGTGGCGGTGTAGCCAATCCAAAATACAGTGAAGAAATGCCAAAAGCAGGGCCTAACTAAAACTAATGGCTACTACTTTTTTACAATTAACTAATGAGCTATTACGAGAGTTAAATGAGGTTGCTTTAACTTCTGCAACCTTTGCTAATGCTATTGGTATTCAGCAACATGCTAAGGATCTTATTAATAGATCTTATTTAGATATTGTAACAGAAGAACCTAAGTGGCCTTTTTTAGCAACTGCTGAAAGTGGAGCAAGTGATCCTACGTTTGGTAATGTATCTCAAGAAACTGTAGCAGGTACACGTTGGTATGAACTAAAACCAGCTAGTTCTTCTTTAACTACAGACTATGGTGCAGTAGAGTTTGAAAACTTTTATTTAACCACTGTAGGTGTTAGTGGAGAGTCTGCTCCTTTTGTAGCACGTAATCTTAGATATACTACAATAGAAGAGTGGAAAGATTTTTATCGCATTAGTGAAAATCTTGATGATGCGGATACTCAAAAGTTTGGAGTGCCTAGTCGGGTTATTAGAAGCTCAGATGGCAGAACATTTGGTTTGAGTCCTATACCTGATAAAGTATATAAAGTAATTTATTTTGCTTATGATCTGCCAACAGAACTATCGGCACATGGCGATGAAATAGTATTTCCTGATGTGTACAGAACTGTTCTTATTGCAAGAGCTAGATACTTTATGCATCAGTTTAAAGAAAACTCTCAGGCTGCTGCATTTGCTCTTGAAGACTATAAACGTGGTTTAAAACTTATGAAATTACGTTTGATGTCTCCTGATCCCGGTTATATAAAAGATGACCGTGTGAGGTATGTCTAGTGTCTCAACCTTGGGGCTACTCATGTAAAGGCGGTTTAAACGTCAACCTTAACCAGCTAGAAATGCTTTCTCAGCCGGGGTTTGCTACACGCNTAAAAAACTTTGAGGTAGATCCTGACGGTGGTTACAGGCGCATAAATGGCTTTACAGCTTTTGGAGATACCCGTCCTAACGCTGGTAACCCCATATTAGGAATAGCAGTTTATGCAGATGGCATTATTGTTTGTTCAGGCACAGACATATTTTTTAGTATTGATGGTGAAGATACTTGGCTACAGATTAATAGGGCTAGTGTAGATGCTAGTGGCGATAACTACTCAACCTTTACAGGACGTTCAGTAGCTTCAAGAACTTCTCAAGGACGTTGTACTTTTGCTTTGTACGAGGGTACTTCTGATTATGGTGAGCTTGTAATATGTGATGGAGTAAACGAACCTTTCCTATTTCAAATGACAGGGACAGGAGGTTTAACTTCTCGCACATTTTTTGCTAAAGAAATTACAGTTAGTGGGACTACAGGCCCTGCCTTTGGTGTCATACACGACAAACACTTAGTAGTGGCAGGTGCATCCACAGCAAAGAATACTATCTTTTTTAGTGGAACTAATGATATTGATAGTTTTAGCAGCACTGGATCAGGTAGTATAGTAATTGAAGATGCTGTTGTAGGTCTTGCTAGTTTCCGTAGTGATCTTATTATATTTTGTAAAAATAGCATACATAAACTTGTAAATATTAATAATTCTTCTACTATAGCTGTTGTGCCTATAACAACTAATGTGGGCTGTGTTAATGGTGGGAGTATACAAGAAGTAGGAGGTGATATTTTATTTCTTGCGCCTGATGGTGTTCGTACTATTGCAGGTACAGCACGTATTGGTGACGTAGAGTTAAGTTCAGTTAGTAGACAAATTCAAAAAATTATTTCTGATATAGCTGCTGATTCAGCCTTTATAATTACAAGTGGTGTTCTTCGTAGTAAGTCACAGTACAGATTATTTTATAGTAAAGAGGGAGAAAGTCCTTCTACTGCTAAAGGTATTATAGGGACTTTTACTTCTCAAGGTTTTGCGTGGTCAGAAACAGTAGGCATTCAAGCATTAGGTTTTGTTTCTGATATAAACAAAGATGGTGTAGAAAAAGTATTTCATGGTGATAAAGATGGTTTTATTTATAATCATGATACTGGTACTTCTTTTATTGAATCAGGTTCAGCAATAGATATAGATGCTATATATCAAACACCTGACTTTGATTTTGGTGATGTAGGCACACGTAAAACTCTTAAATATGCAAGAGTTTCTTTTAGTCCAGAAGGTGAAGTTGAACCAAGTTTTAGAGTTAGGTTTGACTATGAAGATAATGCAATACCTCAACCAGAACCTTTTTCTATTACTACAATTCAGTTACCAGCAATATTTGGTTCAGGAACATTTGGTACAATGATATTTGGTGCAACAACTGATCCAATGGAAAGGCTTACTTTAGAAGGTTCTGGAAATACTTGTAGCTTTAGAATTTTTAGCAATGATCAAAAAGCAGCGTATGCTGTTAATGGTATTTATATAGATTATATGCCATCAGGTAGGAGATAGTAAATGGCTCAGAATTATACAAGACAAAGTTCTTTTGCAGATGGGGATACTGTTACAGCAGCTTTATTTAACAATGAATACAATCAATTAGTAAATGCTTTTGCATACTCCTCATCTAGTGCTTCTAGCACAGGTCATAGACATGATGGGAATACTGGACAAGGCGGCAATGTGCCTCAGATTGGTGATTTAGACTTTCTTAATAAGGTTGTAGTAGATGGTACAAATAATAGAGTAGGTTTCTTTGTAGAAGTATCTAGTAGTGCAGTTGAACAAATACGTGTACAAGATGGTGCTATTGTTCCTGTTACAGATAATGATATAGATTTAGGTACATCTTCATTAGAATTTAAAGATGGGTATTTTGATGGCACACTTCATGCTGATGCTATTAACTTCAATGGTACTGCTATTACAGCCACGGCTGCTGAATTAAATATTATGGACGGGGTAACGTCTACAGCAGCGGAGCTAAACATACTTGATGGCGTGACAGCAACAGCATCAGAACTAAACTATAGCGATACAGGATCGTCTACTGGAACAGTTGTAGCTGATAAAGTAGTAACAGTAGACTCAAATAAAGACGTATCTAGTTTTAGAAATATTACACTTACGGGTGAACTAGATGCAGGATCTCTAGATATTTCTGGAGATGCTGACATTGATGGTACACTAGAGACAGATGCTTTATCTATCAATGGCACAGCCGTAACCAGTACAGCAGCAGAGCTTAACATATTAGATGGTGTCACTGCAACAGCAGCAGAATTAAATTATAGCGACACTGGGCAGTCAGTAGGGACTGTGGTCGCTGGTAAAGTAGTAACAGTAGACTCTAATAAAGACGTAGCAAGTTTTAGGAACATTACACTTACTGGAGAGTTAGATGCAGGTTCATTGGACATATCAGGAGATGCCGACATTGACGGTACGTTGGAAACTGATGCACTATCTATTAACGGCACAACGGTCACTTCTACAGCAGCGGAACTCAATATACTTGACGGAGTTACAAGTACAGCCGCTGAATTAAATATACTTGATGGTGTAACAGCTACCGCTTCTGAAATTAATACATTAGATGGTATTACAGCAGTTGTAGGAGAACTCAATGCATTAGATCTTGGTAGTACCGCAGTAGGTACTGCTATTGCTTCTAAAGCCGTAATTTTAGATGCGAACAAAGACTATACTGGTATTCGCAACTTAACAATTACAGGTGAATTAGATGCAGCTACTTTAGATATTTCAGGTGATGTAGATGTAGACGGAACCCTTGAAACAGATGCACTTTCTATAAACGGAACGACTGTAACAGCTACAGCGGCAGAACTAAACATCCTTGACGGTGTGACTGTCACAGCGGCTGAGATTAATACCTTAGATGGTATTACAGCCGTACTTAGTGAACTAAATGCCTTAGACTTAGGAAGCACTGCTATAGGAACTGCTGTAGCTTCTAAAGCCGTTATACTTGATTCTAACAAAGACTACACAGGTATTCGTAACTTTACAATTACTGGTGAACTTGACGCAGCTACGTTGGATATTTCAGGTGATGCAGACATAGATGGTACTACTAATCTTGATGTAGTAGACATTGATGGTGCTGTGGATATGGCATCTACGCTTACGCTTGCGGGTAATGCCGATTTTAATGGTGACCTAGATGTAGATGGTACTACCAATCTTGACGTAGTAGATATTGATGGTGCCGTAGATATGGCATCTACTCTAAATGTTACAGGAGCCATAACAGGCACTAGCGCAACTTTTACAGTAGATGGTAATGATGCGGCACTCACGGTTAGTTCAACAGACGCAGATGCAAGCCTTGGGCCTTTGATTGTTTTTAAGCGTGAGTCTTCTTCTCCTGCAGATGATGATTTGCTTGGTCGAATGAATTTTAATGGATTAAACGATGCTTCTGCAGGAAAAACTTATGGTCGGATTCAAACCACGATTAGAGATGCAAGTGATGGTACAGAAGACGGAGAACTTACCCTTTCTACGATAGTAGCTGGCTCAAATAGGAGTCGAGCAAAATTTGGTGCTACAGAAACTGTATTTAATGAAGGTAGTGTAGACCTAGATTTCCGAGTTGAAACAGATACCGATGAGAATGCTTTGTTTATCCAAGGAAGCACTAACCGAGTGATGCTTGGCTTTGACGCTAATGTAGCGGTAGCTAATATTAACCCTCATTTGAGCGTTGTTGGAACTGACAATGGAGGCTCTGCCATCGGTCTAGTTCGATACTCTGCTGATACAAGTGGCCCTCGTTTCGTGTTAGGAAAAAGCCGAAACGGTTCTATTGCAACAGCGGGAGGAGCAGTAGTTCAGGATGGCGATACTACTGGAATGATACAGTTCTCAGGTGACGATGGTAGTGACATTGCTAGTCGCACTGCAAGAATACAATCGCAAGTATCTGGCACTCCCGGCTCAGATGATATGCCCGGACTTTTGCAATTTATGACAACTGCTGATGGTGCCGCATCTGAAAGTGANCATATGAGGATAACTTCGGATGGGAATGTTGCAATAGGCACGACTACTGCGTCAACTTTGCTAACAGTTGCTGGTGATATTACTGCTACAAGTTCCGGCCCGAGTATTTTTCTTACCGATACCGACCATAATCCAGATTATCAAATAAAAAATGGTAACGGTACGTTAAGAATCATTGATGCTACGAATAGTCATGACAGAATTAATTGTAGTTCTACCGAAACGATTATTAATGAAAGTTCAGCAGACCTAGACTTCCGTATTGAAACCGATGGAGCAGCCAATAAGTTTTTTGTTGATGGTGGTAACAATGTTGTCGTAATGAATAATAATGCCCCTGTTAGTTCGGTGTCGGTTAATTCAACCTTTCAAATACAAGGCAACAGTAATGCTAATTCGGGTATGTCAATTAACCGTTATACAAGTAACAATTCTGGGCCATATTTAAATTTTTCAAAATCTAGATCTACCAGTGTCGGGGATAATTTTACCATTGTGCAAGATGGTGATACCCTTGGACGAGTTTCTTTTGTGGCTGCTGATGGTGTTGATTTTGCTCACCAAGCAGCAAAAATCATAGGAGCTTTAGATGGAACGCCGGGTGCAAACGATGTTCCCGGTAGACTTGAATTTCACACCACCGCTGATGGCTCCAATTCGACTAGCGAGGCCATGAGGATTGATAACCTTGGGCAAGTTCAAATTGGAACTGCAACACCTGTTACAAACTTTTCAGACACAGCACATTTTGTTGTACAAGAAAACCTTGATGCAGTATGTGCTAAATTTATTTGCCATCAGTCCACCGTTACAAGTGTTGATAACCCAATCATCGAAGTATCTTTCCAAGACGATACTGCCTTGGGCAACGGCTCAAGGTTTATGATTTTTACCGATGAAGACAGTACAGTAGGAACAATTCAGTCGGCTTCATCAACCAGTTTGGCATTTGGTACAGGCTCTGATGAAAGGCTTAAAGAAAATATTGTTGATGCGCCTAGTCAACTAGACAAAATTCTTGATCTTGATGTTCGTCAATTTGATTGGAAGAAGAGTGGTGAAACTGAAATAGGTTTTGTTGCTCAAGAAGTTAAGAAGGTGTTGCCAAATTGTGCTGGTGAAGGTGGCGATGATCCGAGTAAAAATCCTTGGACAATTTATAAAGCTGAATTTGTGCCATACCTTGTTAGCGCAATACAAGAGCAACAAAAACAAATAGAAGAACTTAAATCAGAAATTAAAAAGCTGAAAGGAGGTAGCTAATGGCTGCAACATTCACATGGAATATTCCACAGGTGGACAGGCAAGTCTCCTCTGGGTTAATCACTAACATTCACTGGAGGCTTACAGCCGTCGAAACAATTAACGGTACTGAATACAGCGCAGAATGCTACGGCTCTAAAGGCGTATCTGGTGATCCTAGTGCAGAAGGATTTATCGCTTATGATAGTGTAACAAAAGATAATGCTATTGCATGGGTTAAAGCTGCGTTAGATGCTGATGAAGATGAGGACTCAGCCGCTGAGAAAGAAGCTGGTCTTCAAGGTCAGATTAACAAGAAAGCAGCACCTATACAAGCTTCTGGAACTCCGTGGGCTTAAAGCTTCAGATGAAGACTGAAATGGANATAGCTCTGGAAGCCCTTGAACGCATTGCAGAGCATGAGAGAGAGTGTGGAGAGCGTTGGGCTGAATGCACTGTAGAGCTAAGAGAACTTCGTAGGACTACTGATAACCATGCTGCACGTTGGGAGAGGCTTGCTTGGTTAGTGGTAACTGTTGTAGTCACTACAGCAGCAACTGTTGTTGTTTCAATTTTAGGATAAAACATGAGTAAAAAAAGATCTAATAGAAATAGCAGAAGAGTTTTAAAAGCTTTGAAACAAAAGAGGGCTAACAGTTCTCGAATAAATTTTGATATGGGTTCAGTAGCTGGTGGCCCCGGTAAACAACTAAGAAATGGTGATGACGAAGATAATAGAGATAATGAAGACAATGAAAAAATTACTACTCAAACTACTCCTAAATCTGCACCTCCTGTACCTGATGAACAAAAAGAAAAGCGTTTAGGTAGAACTGCTAAAAGAGCAGAACAATTTGCTAAAGGTGATTTTGAAAAAGCTGCACCAAATGTTAATTTAGATCCTGATGATTTAAGTAAGATTGATGCAGATAGTAAAGAGGTAACACAAGATACTACTAAATTTAAATTATCATCAAAATCTAAAGCTAAAACTGCAAAAGCTTCAAAACAAGGTTTAAAACCTAAAGCTACAAAAGCTAAAGTAACAAAAGCTAGGACTCCTGAAGAAATTGATGCAGCTACAATGGAAGCTGCTAAAGTAGGAGATAAAGAAGATGCAGTTGCTGCACAAGGTACAGTAAGTGATGAAGCTCAAGCAGAAGCAGCACAAGCTACTTTAACTGAAAGGGCTGTAGCGGCTGAAAGAGATGCTGCACAAGAAGCAGAAGCACAAGCAGATGTAGCAGACTTTGAAATATCTGATGGATCTTATGTAGATAAAGTTACAGGTAAAGTAGCTGATGTAGCTCCTACTAAAGAAGCAGAAGCAGCACAGCGAGAAGCTATTACAGGTAAGCCTGCTGATGATGGACAAGCAGCACAAATTGTTGAGACTGTAGGCTATGATGCTGCACAAAGACGTATAGTAAAAGGTACAGCCGCAAAAGGTGCAGCAGCAGCAATGCTTGCAGAAGTAGGTGAGTTACCCCCTGATATTACAGCAGCTATTGTAGAAGACCCTGCAACAGTAGAAGCACAAATTGATGATCAACCTGTAGAAGTTCAAGCAGCAGTAGCAGCTTTGCCTACTGAAGCTTTAGTATCTTCTCAAATGGAAAGTTTACTGGCAGGAATGGAAGATGGTAATACTCCTGCGTGGGCAAAACCTGCATTAGCTAATGTAGAGCAAATGCTTGCACAAAGGGGTCTCTCAGCCTCCTCAGTGGGCCGTGACGCGCTTTTTAATGCTATCATAACCTCTGCTATGCCTATGGCTCAAAGCAACGCACAGGCGCTTCAGGCACGAGCAGCGCAAAATCTTTCTAATGAGCAACAAGCTAATATGCAGCAGTCTACGCTGGATATGCAACGTCGTATGGCTAATTTGTCTAATAGACAAACAGCAGCTTCTCAGACAGCTACAATGGCTCAACAAATGAACGTGCTTCAAAGTCAATTTAAACAAGATGTTATAATGACTTCTGCACAAATGCAACAACAAACACGTACTCAAAATTTACAAAATAGACAGCAAGGAGCTGTATTAAATGCACAGAACCAACAAGCTTCTAATGCTCAAAACTTAGGTAATCAGCAGCAAATAGAGCTTGCTAATCTTCAAATAGAAGATGCTACTCAGCGTGAGAATATGACTGCTCAGAATCAAGAGCGTCTTGCAGAGATGCAAGTAGCTGCTGATTTCTTATCTAAGAATGCTGCGTTTAGACAACAGATGGAACTTGCTAATTTAAGTAATGATCAACAAATAAAACTTGCAAATCTTTCTGCTCTGAATCAAGCAAGTTCAGAAAATCTTACTGCTGCACAACAAACTGAATTAGCTAATCTTAATACTCGTATGCAAACTAATTTGTTGCAAGGAAAAATTGCATCAGAGATGAATCAAGCACAACTTAATGTAGATCAACAACGTGCAATTCAGAATGCAGCTATGGTAGCTAATGTAGATCTTACAAAGTTTAATGCAGCACAACAAGTAGAGTTAGCTAATAGTCGTTTTATGCAAACTATGACTGTTACAAATTTTAATGCTCGTCAACAAGCAACTATACAAAATGCTACAGCATTGGCATCTATGGATATGGCTAATGCTGATGCACGCACTAAAGTAGCTATAAGTAATGCTCAAGCATTTTTACAAATGGATATGGCTAATTTAAATGCTGAACAACAAACAGTGGTTCTTAATGCTCAACAAGAACAACAAAGAATGTTATCAGATCAAGCTGCTGAAAATTCAGCTAGACAATTTAATGCTACATCAGAAAACCAAGTTAACCAGTTTAATACTAATTTAGCAGCTACTATGAATCAGTTTAATGCTACACAAAGTAATGCAATGAGTCAATTTAATGTTTCTCAACAGAATTCAATGAAGGCTCAAAATGCAAATAGAACAGCAGATATTAATAAGTTTAATGCTACTATGGCAAATGATATTAATAAATTTAATGCTAATATAAGTTTTCAAAGAGACTCATGGAATGCTACAAATGCAGCAGCAGTAGAAGCATCTAATGTTGCTTGGAGGCGTAGAGCTAATGAATTAGATACTGCTACAGAAAATGCAGTTAATATGCAAAACTCTATGAATGCATACAATATGACTCAACAAGCTAATGCTTTTTTATGGCAAGAAATGAGAGATCAAGCTGACCATGAGTTTAAAGCTTATGAAGGAGATCAAGCTAGAAGAGCTTCTATTATTGTAGCAGCTTTAGGTCAAGATGCTGATGCTTATAAAAGAGACAAAACTGGTATGTATCTAAGTTCAGCTATATCAAAAGCATTATTTTCACTGTAAAAATTTTAAAAATACTACATCAAAAGGATTATTATTACTATGAAGAAATTTTTTAAGAAAATAGGAAAAGGCTTAAAAAAATTAGGTAAAGGTATTATGAAAATAATGAATTCTAAAATAGGAAGAATTATTGGTATGGTATCTTTAGCATTTGGTGTAGGCGCTGTTTTTAAAGCTATGTATCAAGGTTTAACGCAAGGGACAGCACAAGCTGCTGCTAGTGCTGCACAAAGTTCTAGTGCAGTCGTTGTTGAAGAAGGAGTTTCTACAGCACAACAAAGGGCTGCAAAAGAAGCTGCAAAAGCTGCTGCTGAAAAAGCAACTGAAAAAGCAACTGAAGAAGCTGTTAAAAGAACTGCGGAAGCAAGTGCAGATTTAGGGGCTAAAGTTAGTCAAGATTTAGGTAGAGAATTAACTACTAATGGAAACATAGCAATAAATAGTCAGGCTGAAGCTGTTAGTAAACTAGGAGCTTTGGCAGAGAATGCAAATCTTACTGGAACAGGAAATATTTCATCAGCCGTAGATTCTGGACTTAAATCTTCATTAAATAATACAGCTAAATTTGCAGGAGATTCTGATGTTGTTAGAAGATACACTCCACAAGAAGTACTTACTCAAACTCCTGCACCTGTTGAAACTGTTGTAAAAACTCCACCACCAAAAGGCACAAGTTTATTACAAGATCCTTCTGCAACTACATTAGATGCAACAACAAGTCCTCAAGTTGAGGAATTTATAAGAGAATCTGAGGTGCTTAGCAGACCACCAGCCGTAGAACCTACAATAGAATCGCGAGTAGCAGAGTTTCAAGTACCAGATAAAAAATTAGCAGATATGTTAAAAAATCCTGAAGTAAGAACACGTTATGATGAATTAGTGCCTTTAACTGAAGGATTAAAAACAGAAGCAGGGACAAGTTTACAATTAACTCCTTCGTCACAATTACCGGGAGTTCAAGAGTTTACTAGCTTTAAAGAAGCTTTTCAAGCAGGAGATAATCTTTTAAGCGGTGCTGGTAATGTTGCTGAAAGATTTATGACTTATGATCTTGGAGAACTTACAAAAGGAAAGCTTACAGGTTTTATAGGTAGTAGAGGTGCTTATAATACAGCAACAGTTGCAGCAAGAACTTTTGCAGGGCCTGAAGAAGTTAGTATGCCAGCAGGACGAAACCTTTATTCAGCAGCAATATCAGCAGGTCTTGCTGAACAAGGAGCTACAACAGCTTATCAGCCTCAAACTGTAGCAATGGATTTTTCAAATCAAATGGCTACAGGAAATGTTACTAATCCTTTTACTACTTTAAACAATATTAGGCAGAAAGCAGGATTTGGTAATATATATGGTTCTTTAAATTCTGTAGCAGGTATAGTGAGTTAAATTATGGATGAAGGACAACTGTTAGATCAGCAGACTTTAGAAATGGTTAATCCATTTAATAGGCCAATACCCGGACAGTCGTTGACTAATTCTGTGGATAACCCTTATCCGTGGGAAAGTCCTCCACGTTTTACTAAAGTAAATGAAGCATTAAATTTTATTACTGAAAGTATTTTAGGGGATGAAGAAAGATTAGTAGGTATTTTAGAAATTTTAGGATCTCAAGAACTTGCCATTGCAGAAATAGCACAGATACTTTTAGAAGATGGTTTTAGAAAAGGTTACTTTAATCCTGATATGGTGCTTCTACTAGCAGAACCAGTTATGGTAGTTCTTATGGCTTTGTCTGAACGAGCAGGTTTTGCAGATTATGAAATATATCAAGGTGAGAAAAGTGAGTTAGATGAAGAAGAACAAAGAGAACTTGCTAATGAAGTAATGAATGCTATAAAAGAAGAAGTAGAGTTTAAAGGTTTAAGAAAACAAGGAGGTATAGATATTCGTAGTGTACCTTCTAAAGTTATAGATACTATTGAAGATTTAGATATTCCTGAAACTCAAAGTTTATTAGCTCCTACTAAATCAGTAGAAGAAACACCTCCTGAACCAAGTTTATTAGGAAAAATGTAATGGCTACAAGTATTGAAGATTTTGATTATGGTTCTATTGTAGATGAAATTCGTGGACAAACACGAAGGAGTAAGCCTTCGTTTTTAAAACGATATGGTGGAGATATTCTTACCACGTTAGTAGGTGTAGCTGATAATTATCAAAGTTATAAACTACGTGAAAAAATGGACGAAGCTAATTTTGAAAATAATATAGAACTAGCTAAGATTAGAGCAGAGGCAGCTAAACATATAAAAAGAAGTAAAGAAACTTCAGGACAATATGATAAGTTATTGAGTGAAGGCTTTCAATTTGATGATGAATCAAAAGGTTCTCAACAGAATTTAAATGCTGCTAGAAAAGTTTTTGGAGATCAAGCTTGGGCTACTGTTTCTAGTCAGTTTCCTAATCTTATCCCTAGACATAACTTTAAAAACTATCAAGACTATGAAGATCAAAGAGCATCTTGGGGTATGAATGAAGAAAGTCATCAAGCTGTAGAAAATCTTTATAACAGTATTGTAATGGATAAAGCTAATTATGTTCGCTCAGGACAGGCTTTTGACTTTGAAAAATTTAATGTTAACCTAAAAAGTTTAGAAGATCAAGGAATTACTATTGATCCTGATAATTATGGATTACTAAGTAAAGTTGGTGGAAAACTAGCGCGTAAACTTCAATATCAACAAGAGCAGATTGCAGCTTTTCGTAATCGTTATTTAACTAGCGAGATTCAAAAAGGTGTAGAGGCTATGGAACAATGGACAGGTGCTCAAACCCCTGAAGAATATTATCAAGCTGTTAAAGATTCTGATTTAGGTATTTGGGCTTCTTTATCTGCTGAAGATGCTGGCATTCTTACTCAATTAGCTCCGGGTTTAAAACAAGAAGCTACTGATGCTTTACAAAAAGTTATGCATAGAAATCCAAATATGTCCATGCAAGAGTTTAATAGTTTTTTTAATTCTATTGTTTTTGGAGATCAAGGACGCACTGCTGCTACTACTAAGCTTACATTATTTGAAAGTTTAGCAAGAAAAGCAGTTAATGCAGATCCCTCTTTAACTAACGAGCAAAAAGCAAAAAAACGAGAAGAAATAAGTAAAGATTATGATGCTTTAAAAAATGAATATGCTTCTTATAGTGAAGAGAAAGTTGATAGATTAATTGGTGCTCGTAGGATTATAAATTCTGTTGAAGAGCAAATACAACCTTTAATTGTTAAACAAGACTCAGGAACTCTTATGCCTGACGAAAAAATAAGGTTAAAACAATTACAAAGACTGAGAATGAATGCTCAGACTTCTATAGATTATATTGATTCATCTGAAGAATTTGCAGGTCGTATTGCAGAAGAAAGAGCTAGCCTAGCAAAAGTAACTAATGCCCGAGGTTTAGCTGCTGCTTATGTTGATGATTTTCATAAAGATCCTTCTAATAATACAAATCCTTTACTGGGGGCTAATTCTGTACTTACTGAGGATGATGCTAAGAACATAATTAGAAATAATTTAGAAGGTATAACTGAACCAGAAGAGATAGCAGCGTTAATGGATAGGGCTGTAACTCCTAGAAAGTTTAATGAAGTTTCGCAAAGTGAGCAAATGGCTAATATAAGTAGATTAACAGCTCAAGTAAGACTTTATGCAGGTGAAGCATTAGGAGGCAATACTGAACTAAGAGAAAGACTATTTAATACTTTAGATACAGATGAAGTAGATGAATATCTTAAATTTTTAGGGCCTGATGCTGTTTCAGATAAAACAGGTGGCCTTCTTAGTATTAATGCAGTCAATATGGCTCAGTTTGATCATTTTGCTAATCAAGTTTTTGATTTATCTAAAGAAGCTATAAATAAAAATGAAGAGGGATTTTTCTATGGAAAGCTCCCAACTGAAGCACAAAAAAGAGAAATTATAATGGATGTTTACATTGATGATTTTACATTTCGTGATGAAGAAACTGATAGGATTCTTGTTAAATCATCAAGTTTAGGTGAAGTAGCTAATGCTGTTCAAAGAAAACTTATTGAATATGAAAATAAAGGTAAAGAACAGTTTTTTAATGCAAATCTTGATAATGCAACATTAATAGATGAAGCTAACGAAGCTAGAGCTTCAGGTAATATTGAAAAGTTTGATCAAATTATGGCTTTTGTGAGGAGTAGACAAGAGGGTGAACAACAAAAACGAGATCAAGAAAGAGCAGAACAAGACAGAATAGCAGAGATAGAGCAAAGAGTATTTAGAGAAAAGTTAGGAAAAGGAGATCCTGATTTTGATTTAGGAAAACTGGCAACAGAAACTTATAGAGATATATTTGGTGAAACTACTCGAAGATCAGCTAGAAAAGTAAAGCCACAAAAAGATAATAGACCAACTACTATTTCTGATGAAGAAATGAAAGAGATAGATGATGATATAGAAATTTCTCAAATTGCTAATTCAATAATGAATTTAAGAGCTTTTACACCTAATGAAGAAGGATTGCAAAGGGTAGAAGATGAAATGATTGAAGAAGGAATTGATAGAAATATTATTGATGGTGTATTAGCAAATCTTAAATCTAAAAGGGATAAGTAATTGACTAAAACAAATCAAAAATATGATTTTAGTTTTACGCCTACTAAGATTGGTTCTCGTGCTAAAGATACTTTAGATACTTTAGAAAATGATCCTGAATATATTAGGGTAGCTGAAAGATTTTTAAGCAGTATTGGTGAAGATGATAATGCAGTAGACGATGTATATGAATACCTGCGTGATGAAGAATGGAACTTAGGTACTAGTGCTAAGCGTAGTCTTATAGATATGCCTTCTTTTACAGATCAACAAAAGAAAGATTATACCTATCTACGTCAAAGATTTGATAATGCAGATATGGGGGGTTTTAAACAGTACTTAGGGTTTGTTGCAGATGCTGGTGTTGATTTAGCTACAGATCCTTTTACTTTAGCTGCTGTTATTGCTGCACCTTTTACTGGAGGTGCAAGTGCTACAGGTCTTTTTGCTAATAAAGGTTTAGCTAAAGCAGCACAGTTAGGTTTAAAAAAAGTAGGTAAAACTTTTAAAAATGATAAAAGCCTTATATATGCAAGAAAAGATACAGATTCTTTTGATGTTTATAAAGCTACAGGAGAGCTTGATTGGGGAGCTACATTAAGAAAAGGTAAGATGCAGCGGCAAGAGGCTGTTAAACAATATTATAAAGATAAGACTAGAAACACTGCATTGTTTGGTGCGCTTGAAGGTGCAGCATGGGCAGGCGCAGATGAATACTTGCGTCAAGAAAGAGAAAGCATAGATGGTATAGATATTAGAGATGGTTTAAATTTATACGATGTAGGCACTTCAGCTATAATAGGCGGTGTTTTAGGTAGTGCTATAGGTGGAGGATTTTCTAAAGTATCTACTAAATTTTCAACAGAAGCACATTATAATCTTGTAAAGTTTTCTGATGAAAGTTTTGTAGATGAAAATAGTTTAGCATTTAAAGCATCTAAAGCTAAAGATGCTGTTATATCTAAAACAGTGGGTAAACCAGTTACTAGGTTTTTAACTTTAGCTGAATCTTCTCCTACACTACAAAGAATGCTTCAAACATTTAGATATGATACCTACAAGTTTAAAAAGGGTAAAGGTGCTGCGCCTTTAGGAAGTGATTATCACTCTGTTTTAAATAATTATAATGGTAAGTATCATCAGGCATATGAAGATATTATACGTCCTTTAGCACCTAGAGGCAAGATTAGTAAAGACGATGAGTTAATTCTTTCTCGTTTAATGCGCCGTAAAGATGGATCAATAAAAATAGAAGGAGCTACGGATGTACATTATAAAGTAGCTTCTAAAATAAGAAAGCTTGCAAATAGTGTATTATCTGATGGTGCAAACGTAGGTGTATATCGTAGACCTTTAAATAATGGTATTAACTCTTGGTTCCCTCGCCGTTGGTCTTGGGAAGAGGTACAGGGTAACAGAAGAGAGCTAGCAGATATTATGGTTAAGTCTGATGCTGTATCATTAGACGATACTACTATGATGTCTTTATTACCTGAAGGTTCTGATCGTGTGCGTTATCAACAGTTAATAGGGCTTAGCGATGCTTATGAAGAATTAGAAACTCAATTATCTTCTAAAAATAAAAAAGACTTAGAAAATTTTATAGAAGCTATAAATAGAAAATATAATGTTAGTGTTTCTGTTGATGGCCTTATGTTTGAAAATGAAGTATCTTCTTTTCAATTAGGCGCTTTAATGCAAAAGGTAGCTAAAGAAAAGAAAGAGATTGAACGTGCTTTACCTAATACAGCAGAAGTAATAGGACAAAAAACAAAAGTAGCTAATGAAATTATTGATGACATGCTTAGTAAAAAAAATGAAGTCAATACTTTAGATATAGATACTTTAGGCACTGTTATGCCTTCATCATTTAGCCCTAGAAAATTATTTATGCTAGATGACTTTGAAATTGAAAAGTTTATATCTAGTGATTTTGATACTTTAATGCGTGATTATTTTAATCAAAGCTCTAGATTATATGCAAGAAAGTCTACACTAGGCATTAACTTAGAAGAGTTTAATGAAATTTTTGTAAAGCGAGCTTCTGAAGAACTTGCTGAAAAAGGAATAACTTTAAATAACGCTGATAAAGAAGAGCTTGCTAAACTTTATAACTTTACAACTGGTTTAGATCAATCAGCTTTTGGTATGAATGGTTTAAATATTTTAAGCGATACGGTTAAAATTAGTCAGCAGTTAGCACATTTACCTTTGGTTACTCTCTCAAGTTTAACAGAGATTTTTATACCTCTTACTAGAACTAGTATAACTAATTGGGCTAGAGGTATGGGACAGACATTAAAGTTTTCTGTGCAACGCTCAAGCGAAAATACTCTTAGAGAACTTCAAGACAGACATAAACTAAGTAAAGAAGATGCTCTTGCAGAAATGCACAGAGTATTTCTTGGTATTAATCAAGCAGTAGCCCAACGCATTGATAGTTTAGCTGGTGAGGGTGTTCAAAGTGTACGAGGAAGAAAAATCCAAGATGGTTTCTTTAAAGTAAACTTACTAGAACAGTGGACTCGTACAGTTCAACTTGCTTCTTTTACTATGGGTAAAGATTTAATTACTCGTAACTTAAAACAAATAGTAGAACTAGAAGCTACCCCTAATGCTGTTAACAAAAAGAAAATAGATCGTTTAGAACAAGAACTTTTAGATTTAGGTATTGATATAGAAAAGGGTAAGAATTGGGTAAAAGCAGGAGCCAACAAATATACTCCTGATTTTGATAAAGATGGTGTTCTTATAAGAGATAACATTACAGGCTTGCGTAAATGGGATGATTTTTATGAAAAGCAAGTAATGGGAGGTGCTGCACGTTTTACTAATGAAGTAATTCTTGATCCCTCTAAAGCTTCTTCTATACGTCCTCATGTGCAACAAACACCTATAGGAACAATTTTATTTCAGTTCTTAGGGTATCCTACAGCTTTTACAAATACAGTGCTTAAAAACTTTTATGGTCAGGCAGCAAGAAATCCTGTACGTGGAGGAGCTAAGATTTTATCAACTGGATTGTTGATGACTGCTGCTGCTGCAGGAACTAACTGGATTAGAAATGGTGGTAATTTTAAAGATTACAAAGGCGATGAACAAGAAACTGATGATATTTTAAAAGATGCAGTGCAGCGTTGGGGCGGCTTAGGCTATTTAGACTTTGCAGATAGAGCTAGAGAAAATGCTGAAATTGGTGGAGGCTTTTTAGGTTCTTCTGTAAAAGCTGTTACAGGCCCGATTGTAGGTGATGCAGTAGATGCTCTTATCTATCGTAAAGGCCCCGGAGAGCTTTTAGCTACTAATGTACCGGGATATAGTTTATATAGATCTTTACCTAGTTTAGAAGATAATAGAGACTTAAAAAAAGATATACAAGAAGTTGGTAAAGATATAGATAGAGCTATAGGATTAAAGCCGCCTAAAAAACAACAATCTTTGCAAGCTTGGTTAAACACACAAAGAGATTACTTTGAAAAAGCAAGGTTTTTTGAAGGGGGTAAGCTTGATCAAGAAGTTCCTAGAACTGGTTTAAATCCTAGTCAACGTATAGATAGGACTACAGGAATATCTTACTCTGATCAATCTGGGGATATTCTTAATAACCGACAACAGTTTGTAGGTGGTGGCCCTATAGCTAAGGCAATTAGAAAACAAGGTAAAGATTTTTTTACTTATTTAGATGAAAGAGCAGGAGAAATATTTAGTAGTGCTAATCGCAAAGATCGTATAGATGCTCACGTTAGGGAATCACAAGTTAAAACACCTGTGTATTTAAAAATTAGTAATAATGGTTTAGCTATTGCTGAGTCAAATCCTACAAATTTAGGTAGTCCTAGAGGAACAATACGGACTTTAAATCCTTTTATATATAAAGGTAAAATACCTACAGTTAATTCTTTTACAAACTTTTTAGATCAAGAAGATTTTATTGATCAAGTTAGCAAAACAGATTCAGAATTAGCTAAAAATTTAAAAACAATCAAAAAAGAAAGAGAAAGACTTCCTGAAGCTATATCAAGAGGTCTAGGATTTATACCTGCACAAAATGAATCTGTAATGTCTTTACATCCTATATTAGTTGAAAAAGAAATTATAGAAGCGTTTAAATCTGCAGGATATGATTCTATTCAACATACTCCATTAAATAAAAAAGATTTTGCTGATAGAGCTACAGTAACAGAGTCTATAAGAATAGGAAAAGATGAAACTGGAAAAGCACCTGTAAGAACTGCGGGACAGCGTATAGGTGCGACAGCTACAACATTGTTAGAAGAAATAGATAAAGTAATGCCGGGAGCTAGGGAAACTCTTGCTCCTGTTCGTGGAGATGCTGGTCTTACTTCAGGCGTACAGTTAAAAGTAGATCAAATTCCTGATGAACCTTTAGTAGAATATGAAATTCCTACAAAAGAATATACAGATATTGATCCTCGCATAACTAAAGAAATGATGCAAGAGGAACAAAACTGGGTATTATTAGATGATACTATGTTTTTAGAAAGCTCTAATATTCCTGTACTAGACAAAAAAACATACGATAAAATTAATTCTGATTTTTCAGATCAAGATAAGATAGATTTTCTTGAAGAAACAAAGTTTAGTATTGGGTTATCTGATGAAAAATTTAAAAATGATATTGCTAAAGGGCCTTATCATTTAATAACTTCTTTATTACCTGCACAAAATGATGAAATAAAATATTTACCTAGCAAAGTTTTAACTATTGAAGCAGCTACACCAGAAAGATTAGTTAAATTAGCTACTGAAATTAATTTAAATGATGAAGGTCAAAAAACTTTTTATGATTCTTTAGTAGCACAAGTGCAAGCTAGAGAGGCAAAAAAAGAAAATTTAGATTTTACTTATCAATTAGAGCCTCAACTTTATTTTATGACTGAAATGTTTGAAGGTCAAGCTTCTAAATATCTTAGTGAAGATTTAGGAGAAGCTTTAACAGCTTCAGAAATGGTCGTGTTTATTAAAGGAAGAGGAACTAATAAGCCTGCTGAGTTTTTACATCATCCTTTAAATAATGATATAAGAAATCCTATTGCTCAAGCTTTTGCATCTATATTACCTCCAGAAATAAGTGTTAAAGAAGCTCAAGATGCTAGTACTGATTATATTAAAAAGGTTATAGTTACAGAAGAAAAACCTTATATACCTTCTGAGTATTTCCAATTTGAAAAAGCAGATGAAATGCGAAGAGCTAAAGTAGGTAAGCCTACTGCAGATGATCCAGAGTTAGGTATTGTAGGTTTAAAAGAAGATCCTGAATTAGAATCTTATAATCCTAAAACAGATAGAGTTTTTCCTGCTACACAAGATGGTAAACCTGTAACTGTTATGTCTACATCAGATGGTGATTTTTTAGTTACAAGAGATAATGAAAATGCTCCTTATGAATTTGTATTAAAAAATCCATTGGCTCCACCTGATCTAAAAAATAGAATTGAGTTTGTAAAAACTAAACGAGATATTACAAAGCGGAAAAAAAAGAAAGTTCGTAGAGCTACTAAAGCTAAATTTAAAACAGGTAAGGATGCTACACCAGCAATAACACAAGAGCTACCTATGCTTCGTAGAAAAACTGAAGTATCTGAATCAATTACAAATCTTCCAGCATTTAAAGAAGCTGATCCTGTACAACAAAAAAGAATAATAAACTTAATAGAAAAAGCCCAAGATCCGAGAAATAGATAATGTATAAATATTTTACAGAAAAAGAATTAGTATGTAGACACTGCAATAAAACTGGTATGGATGATGAGTTTATGCAGAAAGTAGATACTTTACGTGAAAAGATGGGTTTTAGCTTCCCTGTTAACTCTGCGTACCGTTGTAAGAATCACCCCATAGAAGCCCGTAAAGCCTTTCCGGGAGCACATGCATCAGGCAGGGCCATAGATATAGGGGTATCAGGTGAAGAGGCTTACAAGCTAATACAGGGCGCTCTAGAGGCAGGTTTTACTGGTATTGGTGTAAGTCAGAAAGGCCCTACAAGATTTGTCCATCTTGACAATCTTGAAAGTCAGAACTTTCGTCCAAGACCACATGTATGGAGCTACTAATGATATTATATAGTGAAGAAATGTTAACTAAATTATATCGAATATATCGACTTCATCAAGCTAGACAAGACTTAGGCTTTATGAAAATAGAAGATTTTCGTCTTTTGTTTGAAGAACAACAACAAACTATTTTAGATCAGATAGATATAGAGGCAGAACTATAATGAGTTTAGTAGCAACACTAGTAGGCCCTGTAACTGGTTTATTAGATAAATTTATTGAAGACAAAGATCAGAAGGCTATGCTGGCTC
The DNA here is from genome assembly GCA_002692855.1 of Maricaulis sp. Lineage (GTDB taxonomy): Bacteria > Pseudomonadota > Alphaproteobacteria > Caulobacterales > Maricaulaceae > Hyphobacterium. The sequence continues at coordinate 1,114 of NZMJ01000040.1, read as the reverse complement.
ATAAGATTGCAACGATGTCAGAAGAACATCATCAAGATCTTATGAAGGCACAGATAGAGGTCAACAAAGTAGAAGCAAGTAACTCTAATTTGTTTGTATCCGGGTGGAGACCCTTTATTGGCTGGACATGTGGGCTGGGGATGTTTGGAAACTTTATTACAATACCATTTGCAAACTTCGTACTGGCACTGCTTGAAATAACTATTGTCATTCCTCTAGTACCGCTAGAGACAATGATGCCTGTTCTTATGGGCATGTTGGGTCTAGGTGCAATGAGGAGCTACGAAAAGACTAGAAAATGATTATAGAATCAGTTGCAGCCGCCTCTGCCATCTTGTCGAGTCTGAATACTTTGATAAAACAAGCTAATGAATCTGGGCAGGGTATCCAGCAGCTTATGGGTACTATCAGCGATTTTGGAGAAGCTCTAACAAATTTTGAAGTAGAGCGGAAGTCTAGCACCTTCAAGCCTCTAAGTCAGAGCGAAATCTTGAGGCTCACCCAGATAAAGAAAAGCTATGAAAGATACTGGAAAGATGTACACGATATATTATTGGTGGCAGATCCAGAGACTTTGGAGGCGTTTAAGCAAGCCAAGGCAGATCAGGAAAGAGCCAGAAAAGAACATCTGCGTTTAATAGCTAAAAGACAAAAAGAGAGAAGGGAATTGATGCACCAACTGGCAGTAGGTGGACTTGTACTGGTACTAGGTGGTATGATAGCAATCGGGGTACTTGTATTTATTGTTAAAACTTTTGGAGGATAATATGCCAGCAAAGAAAAAGAAAAGTAAATCTAGAGTAAATGAGGCAGGTAATTATACTAAGCCTACTATGCGTAAGAGGCTTTTCAATCGTATTAAGGCAGGGTCAAAAGGTGGAAAGCCGGGACAGTGGTCAGCACGTAAAGCCCAGATGTTAGCGAAGGCTTATAAAGATGCGGGTGGTGGTTACAAGTAATGGCTGATCCTAAGAAAGGTACAGGAAAGAAACCCAAGGGTTCAGGGCGTAGACTATACACTGATGAAAACCCTAAAGATACTGTGCGTATTAAGTACGCTACTGTACAGGACGCTAGGGACACTGCGCGTAAAGTAAAAGGTATAAGCAAACCA
>NZMJ01000039.1 GCA_002692855.1 Maricaulis sp. | reverse complement strand
TGATGGACCCCAGCAGTGTGTTTTAAGCTTTAGTAGAAGCCAATTAGGTGTTGCTAGGAAATGGATGACTATTTTACGTATGGCTAAGATAGCTAATTCAGAAGGAAACTTAGTTCCTGCACCTATGTTTGCTTATAAATACTTACTTACTACTACTGAGCTATCTAACGATAAAGGTTCTTGGTTCGGCTTCAATGTTACACAAGCCGATCAAATACAAGGATCAGAAAAAGCTATTGCATATCAAGCTAAAGACTTTATGCAAGCAGCAAGATCAGGCGATGTTAAAGTAAAAGACGAAGACGTATTATAAGCTATGTCTTTAGCTCGAGATTATGCAAAACTTTTTGCAGGGCTAAAGCAGGCATATGGTAAATTTACACAAACGTCTGAACTTAGAGATGACGGTAAAGTAGGTGGCAAGGTTGTAACTGTTTCAGAACAACTAACTGAAAACAGATTAAAAGACTTGTGGCAACAGCACCTTGACGGTAAAACTTCTATTGGTATTGTACCGATTAATGAAGATAATTGCTGTAATTGGGGTGCTGTTGATGTAGACGACTTTACTATCGATCTAAAGAAACTCGCAAAAAGACTACACCAAATGAAACTACCTTTGGTTTTATGTCGTAGTAAAAGTGGTGGAGCACATATATTCTTATTTGTATTCGATCCTGTTCCAGCAGCATTAATGCAAAAGAAGTTAAAAGATATTGCTGCTTGTCTTGGTTATGGGCAAGCAGAAATATTTCCAAAACAAACAAAACTATTATTAGAAAGGGGGGATAAAGGCAGTGCATTAAATATGCCATATTTTGGTGGAGAGGACTCTACAAGATATGCTTATGGTAAATCTGGAGTTGCACTAACACCTGAAGAATTTATAAATTATGCAAGTGAAAAAACTATAACAGCTAAAGAACTAGAAGAATATGTAGTAGAGGCATCGCAAAGTGAAGAGTGGCTAGACCAAGCCCCACCTTGTTTACAGCATCTTATTACACAGGGCTTTCCTAAAGGAACTAGGAACTCTGGATTATTTAATGTAGGGGTGTTCCTAAGAAAGAAATACGAAGACGATTGGGAAAAAAGATTAGAACAAGTTAATATGACTAATATGTCGCCACCGTTAGTAGCACAAGAAGTTTTAACTGTCATTAAACAAGTAGCTAAAAAAGATTACTTCTATAGATGTAATGATCAACCTATCGCAGGACATTGTAATTCTACAGTTTGTAGAACTAGGAAGTTTGGTATTGGCTCATCAGGTGGTACACCACAGTTTAGTAATTTAACTAAACAAAACAGTGATCCACCTATATGGTTTTTAGATGTTGAGGGTGGTAGATTAGAGTTAGAAACTGACGACTTATTAAATCAAAATAGGTTTCAAAGAAAGTGTATGGATGCACTAAACGTTATACCACCTAAAGTAAAAGATAATGTATGGAGGCAACTTATACAACAACTCTTAGATACATTAACCGTAATAGAAATGCCAGACGATGCGTCTAATGAAGGGCACTTTAAAGAACTACTAGAAACGTTTTGTACAGAAAGACCTGCAAGAGAACGTGATGAGATTCTTTTACATAAACCTTGGACTGATGCAAGTAAAACATATTTTAGGGTTAGCGATTTAGTAGATTATTTAACACGTAATGGTTTTAAAGAATATGCACGTAATAAAATTACATCTAAGCTAAGACAAATGGGAGGAGGNTCNCACTTTTTTAATATCAAAGGTAANGGTACAAATGTATGGTATGTACCTGAGTTTCAAACACAGAATGAAGTTTTNGCCATACCTAAAGATATAACAGATATTGAGGAAGAAATTTAATGGGNAAAATTAGACAGTGGGTNCGTANAGTTATAGATANNTGGATAGAAATNTCTTTTCANANACAAGCTAATAAAATNTTTAATAAGGATATNAATAANGATGATTAANTTTATTAAAGAAGGTATGGGNGGNTATAGCCCTTTAATACAGAAATGGGATAGACCTAAACTTAGAGAGTATGACGGNAAAAAAGTTATGGGTAGACCTACTAGNGCTTTTGGTGATAAACAGTTTAGNTATGCAGGAAGGGATTATGATCCTGATCCATGGACTCAACCTATGATTTATATTAGAGATAATTTACAAACTTTAATTAAAAGAGAGNTAGGCAAAGAAGTTAAATTTAATTTTTGTTTATGTGGCTATTACGACAATAATGGTAAAGGTATACCCCACCATTCTGATACAGTGCCTACACAAAAAGATTTAGTTGCTTCTGTATCTTTCGGTTCGCCTAGAGTATTCGAGTGGCGAACTTACGAAAAATATATTAAAAGAACNAGTAACACTAGTGTAATTAATACTGCTATGTTAAATATTACACGTACAAAACAATACATATTAGAAGACGGTGACGTACTTATTTTTGANGGTAAGAGTCAAATGAANAGTACCCATGCTATTTTAGATACTGTGCCACCNATAGGTGATAGGATNAATTTAACATTTAGAACAGGAATATGAAAGAGAAAGTAGAAATAAATTTATCACAAAAACAAAACCTTGATTATATGAAGGTAGTTATATATTGTGAAAACGTTATGGAAAAAACTTTAGATGAACTTAAAGTAGAGGCTAAGAAAGCATTAGAACGAGGTGNGATATGGCACATAGAGGTTGTATCNCCAGCTAAGAAAACAAATGCTACCTGATAAAACACAGGTGATTCTTGGACCTCCAGGAACTGGNAAGACATCAACGTTATTACAGCTTATAGAAAATGAGCTAGATAGTGGAGTATCTCCAGATAAGATTGGTTTCTTNACGTTTACTAAACGAGCTGTAAACGAGGGTATGGAGAGAGCAATGCATAAGTTTGAATTATCTAAAAANGATTTACCTTATTTTAAAACATTGCATTCATTAAGTTTTCATCAACTAGGTTTAAATAAAGAAGATGTATTTGAACGTACNCACCTNATAGAACTAAACGANAAATTAAATATAAAACTAACAGGTTCTCAAAGTACAGAAGACGGAAGTATTTATAGTATGACTAAAGACGATAGGTTGATGTTTATAGATAACCTAGCAAGAATGCGTAAAATACCATTAGAAGATTTATGGCATGAAGTAGAAGATGCAGTTAATTGGTACGCTTTAGATAGATTTAGTAGAGGGTACGAAGCCTATAAGAAGTCTAGGAGATTATACGATTATACTGATATGTTAGATTTCTTTTTACAAAGAGGTTATGCACCTAAACTAGATGCTCTATTTATAGATGAAGCACAAGATTTAAGNCCTTTGCAATGGGCGGTGGTGCGTAAAATTATAGAAGGTAGNCATAAAGTATATATAGCAGGTGATGACGATCAAGCTATTTATAANTGGGCAGGAGCTGATGTAGATTATCTTATTAGTAATTGTAAGAACGCAAAGGTACTAGAACAAAGTTATAGGATACCTAAATCAGTACATGAATTAGCTNGNAAAACTATNGGTAGATTATCTAAAAGNGTNGCTAAATCTTGGAANCCAAAAGAAGATCAAGGNGAAGTTAGTTGGGAACGAGGGTTNGAACATATAGATATGAGTGACGGTACATGGCTTGTTTTAGGTAGAACAAATTATTTATTACAAAANGTTATAGACCATTGTANACACGAGGGNTGGTTNTTTGAAGTAAAAGGTANCCCAAGNATTACAGGGATTAAATTAGAGGGTGTACGTAATTGGCAAAGGTTTCATAAAGGTGAAAAACTTACTATGCAAGAATGTGGTACGTTTTTGCGGTATATAAAACAAGTACCTAAAAGACAATTAAAGTTATTTGAAGGGGANCAATTAGTAGATAGAACTTATATAGAAGGTATAGTGGGTAAGTTGCCTACAGCNAAGTGGTTCGATTCTTTAGATATGATCTCTATAACAGAGAGAAGTTATCTACAAGCTATGCTAAGACGAGGAGAGAAGGTTTTAAAACAACCACGTATACGTATATCGACTATACATGCAGCAAAAGGAGCAGAAGCTGATAACGTAATACTACTAACAGATATGACACATAAAGTTTTTAACAGTTACCAACGAGACCCTGACGATGAAACTAGGGTTTTTTATGTCGGTATGACAAGGGCAAAGAAACGTCTTTATTTAGTTGAACCTACAACTAGGAAATATTTTGACTTGTAAAGAGGTTTTTTGTAATATATAATCTATACTTAAAAGTAAACAAGAAAGGAGAAGCTTATGCCAAGTATTAGAAAAAAGTTAACTGCTGAGGAAAATCCAAACGATTGTAAAAATACTCGTATGAATATTGCTCATGCAGGAGTTTTTGCGAACTTTAGACCTGATGAGATTGCTCATATGTCTAGGTTTGAAAAGATTGCATCATTCTTAATAGACGAATCTAAACGTCAAGGTAGACCATTAGATACGTTAGAGATTGGGTGTGGTGAAGTTTGGGTACTGAGGACTTTATATAAATCATATGTAGTTAAAAAGTCTGACGTTATATCTTCATATTATGGATATGATATCGATCCTGCATCATTTCAGGAAATACAATATTGGTCAGGTAACGGTTGTCATCTTGACGAAACTACATGGTTGAAAAACTTTAACGCTACTTTAGAAATTAAAGACGTTAGTGTTGATCCTATCCTACCTCATAATAACGAATCTATAGACGTAGCGTGGTCTACAGAAGTTATAGAGCATATGCCTAGAGAAGCTGTAGAGCCTTGGATTTCAGAACTTAGCAGAGTTATTAAAAAGGGTGGAACAGTATTTATATCCACACCTAATCACGACGGTTCTAATGATAAATTACCTGAAGACCATATTTACGAGTGGGGCTTTCAAGAACTAAAAGACTTATTAGAAAGGTATTTTCAATTAGAGTCTGTAGTAGGTGTCTTTACACAGATGCGTAGGTTCAACCAAGCACAACGTGCAAAACAAATTTGGACACCTGAACAACTTAGTATGTTAGAAGAAAGGTTCGGTAGACAGTTTTTAAGAGTTGCAGCCGCAACATTTTATCCTGAAACTTCAAATAACTGTTTTTGGAGATTAAGTAAGTAATGTTTATCGAGGAGGAGTTAGATAGATATATTTATTGGATAAACGAAAGGGAAAGGATCAGAGTCAAAAAAGAAGAAGAAGGTTCTGATCCACCTTGGACTGAAGACGAAAT
>NZMJ01000038.1 GCA_002692855.1 Maricaulis sp. | reverse complement strand
TGAAACAAATCTTTTATCTTTTTCTTCTTTGAATGCTTTACCAATATTATTTTGAAGATTTCTTATAGCTGAAGTACCTGAAGGCGCAGAAAAAGTTAACATAAAATGAGATAGTTTTGCTATCCCAGTTCTGTTAATAGTACCTTCAAAATTGGATCTTCCATTTGGTGAAACTTTATTTCCCATTACGCTAACATCTTCCTACTTTGTCTTTGAACATAACTTTTACTCTTTTTAACAAATCTCTCTGTTGGTAAAAATAAAGCTGTATCCCATTGATCTGCATTGATCTTAACAAACCTACTTCTAACTCTGTTTACAAGATACCTCTTTACACAAGGTTTAAAAAATCTAAACTTGCTAGCCTTATTTAGTATGTTATAACTAAGTCTTATACGTGTGTTTTCATCAAAAGTTTTATCAGTTGAAATAGTATATAAACCATCCATCAATCTAGCTCTTAGTTGAGGAGGTAAATAGTGAAGATTAATTCCAAGAAAGGATCCACTTTCAATTGCTCGTTGTCTTACAAAACCTCTTTTGAATGGAAATACTAATGGAAATCTATCATAGTAAGGTAAGTCATCTTTAGTTTTTGGATCATAAAAAAAGTGATACATAAAACCAACTTGAGGTACTCTTGTTAGTTGAATTTTAGGTGCAGTCTTAATTATAGTATTAGGTTGAATGCCAGTTGTTTGTCTAGCAAGATTTCTAAACCAATTTCTTGCGCTTCTAGTTCGAGCTGGAGTTTGACCTGCCTTAACTCCTTCATCTAATAACTTTTGATAAATGTATGCTACCAACTTTGTATACCTAATTCTTTTTCTGTTATTATGACAAACTCCCAGTCTCTGTCTTCACAGAATTCTCTAGCAGCTTTCCACTTATAAGTATTTATTGCAAATGTCTTAACTTCATTAATATACCTTTTAGTCTTTCTATTCTGTACTTTTGGTTCTTGAACTTGTTTATATGGCTTAACTTCAACCATTCTTGTTTTTATTATACCTTTCTTATTTCTTACTTTAACTAAAAAATCAGGATAATACCTATGATACTTGCCATCAATTGGATGTTTATAAGGAATAAAAAACTCTTCACTTTGCCACTCTACTATATGTTCATTATTGTCAAAATAAATCATCATCTGTTTTTCCCAAGAACTTCGATAAATAATATTAGTAGGATCGCCTTTATATTTTTTAGGATTTTTAGGTTTAAATAATCCTTTGTACTTTGAGAAGATCATACTGTATTTTATAACTTTATTTTAAGAAAGTCAAGAGAAAATGGCAACAAACATAATGTCAGCTAGATTCAACTCTAAACCGGGACAATCTACAGGGACAAAAGAAGATTCAGGACCTTTAAGAAAAATATTTCAAGGATTATCAGCTGCTGAGTCTTTAGACTTTCCATTGAATATGGAAAAAGGTGTAGACCATTATGTTAGTTTTGGTGCATATGCCTCACAACACTTTCCTGCAACTGGTCAACCAAGAGCTAATGAATCTTTAGTAGGTAAAGTTAGACTACCAATGCCAAACCAACTTCCTGTAGCATATGCACAAACATATAAAAATACAGATATTGGTCCTTTAGGTGCAGCTATAGGTAAAGCAGCACAACAAGAAGGGCTTGTTGGTGCATTAGAAAGTATGGATAAAGATAGAATATTTGAAGCAGGTGCAAACACTTATAAAGCAGCTTTAACAAATTTAGGTGTATCTGGTGCAGGTGCTATGTTTCTTCAAGGAGCTGTTGAAGGTGGTGGGATAGCAGGTGCTGTTGGTGGAGGAGTTGTAGGTGCTGGTATAGGAGCTGGACTTGCAAAAGGTGTTGAAGCAACATTAGCTTCTGCAGGTAAAGCAGTCAACCCACATATGGCTGTGATTTATGAAAGACCACAATTTAGAAAGTTTCAATTTCAATATAGTTTAAGACCAAAAAATCAAAAAGAGAGTGATATTCTTAAAAAAATTATTTTCTTCTTTAAATATTATGGTTCACCATCTCTTTCTGGTAAGACCCACTTCTTTAGTTATCCACAACAATTTAAAATACATTTTAAGTATCATGATTACTTATTTAATCTTGGTGATTGTGTATTAGATAACTTATCAGTAGATTATCATGGTGAAGGGACTCCATTATACTATGATGCTAAAACTAATGAATCTTCAAGTAGGAACTTAAAAGCACCAGCTAACATTACAATTAANTTAGACTTTACTGAAACAGTNATTGTNACTAAAGAAGATGTAGAGAAAGGCAGATAATGAGTTTTTATTTTAGACCATTTCCAAAAATAAGTTATGACTTGAAAAAGAATAATTTACCTTTAGTGTTGACAGATATTACAAAAAGGTATAAGATTAGAGATATACTTCAACAAAAGGCTGCAATATATTATAACTATACAGTCAGAGATGGAGATAGACCTGATTTGATTGCCTTTAAATATTATGGTGATGAAACATTAGATTGGTTAATATTTCTTTGTAATAATATGATAGATCCTTATTATGATTGGCCTTTGGACTATAGAAANTTTATAGCATATATGAAATCTTTATATGGAAGTGTTGATGCTGCAAAGTCAACAGTTTATGAATACAGACAAATATTAAATGATACATCAACTTTAATAGATGGAACAGTTATACCAAAAAGAACAATAGTAGTTGATCAGAACACTTATAATAACTTAGCAGCTAATGCTAGAGAAGAAATAGATGCTTATGAATATTATGAAGAACAAAATAATCTAAAAAGAGAGATTAAATTACTAGATGAAAAATTCGTTCCAGAAATATTATCAGAAGTGGAATCAATTTTTAGTGAAAATTACAGCTAATGGCTCAGGAAAAATTAACAAGAGCACATGAGTTTGCTCCGGAGTATAAATTTACAATAAGTAACTTTGAAGATGAAGTGATAGATATAACTTTATTGGTTCAGAGTTTCAACATTTATGAGGATTTATTCACCAATACAACCAGCTGTGATTTGATTATTTCTGATGCTATGGGTTTAGTAGATGGCTTACCTATAATAGGAGATGAATACATAACTTTATCATATAGATCATCAGGATTCAAAACCGTTACAGAATCTAATCAAACAGTTATGAATAAAGACCTAGATCCTGATACTCCAGGAACTCAAATCGAGTTTACTAATAGAGTTAGATCATTTAGAGTTTATAAAATAGGAAAAAGAGTTGAATCTTCTGAAAGACAACAAAATTATATTTTACATTGTGTTGATGATCATAATATGATTAATGAAATGTTAGACATTAATCAAAGTTTTGTTGGAACAAATTGTATACAATCTATTGCTGATATGTGGAAAAGTAATTTTGTTGATACTTCAGAAGATTTTAGACCATTCAATAAAACACCAAAACTATATGGATTAGGTTTAGATGATCCAATCAAATCTAAAAATACCTCTTCATATATTGCTCCTGGTGTAACTCCATTTGAAGTTTTAGGATATCTTAAAAATGAAGCACAACATGAAGTATCAACCAATGTTAGTGATTATGTTTTTTATCAAGATTTACATGGTTTTCATTTAACTACTATTACTGAATTAAAGGCAAGAGAACCAATTGGTAGTTTTTATGTACAAGATCCAGCAACAGAAGCAGATAAAAATAAAAATTTAGAGGATGATGGAGAGGCTTATCCAATATCAATGAGAACCATAGTTAGTTATGATATTAAGAGAACTTTTGATTCTTTACACAATCTTGCAACTGGTCTATTTGGCAATAGAGTTGCTGCGATAGATCCTTTGACAAAAAGATTTGATGAAAAAGGATTTAATTACACTACATCAGCAGATCAACTAGCACCAATGGATGTTGGAAAAATAACATCTAAAGAATCATTTTTTAAGAACTCAGGATCAACTCATACAAGATATATTGTTTCTGAATTAGCAACATCATCAGTTCCAACTGGAGTAAGTACTCAATTTAATCTAGCAGAACAATATGAAAAAGCGAATGAGTATTTGTATCCTGTTGGTGGAGGTGACAAAGAAGATGGTACTATCAAAAACTCTGATGCTAATGAAAGATTATCAAATATAAAGAGTGGAGATCCTAAAGTTGCAAATCCAAGAATTAAACATGAATTATTGAATAGAAGAATTTCAGGTAAAGCAATCTTAGATAACTTAATGATATCATTTGTTGTACCAGGTAATAGTGATATTACAGTTGGTCAAACAATATACGTTTACTTACCACAAAACTTAGGTGATCCAAAGAATTCTAAGTATCAAGTACTATTTGGTACTGGTGATCCTGGTAAACAACAGCATGTTCCAAAATTCTTAATTACAAGTCTAAGACAAACATATAAACAAGGACAAACGAGTTACAATACAGTAATAACAGCCATCAAAGATAGTTATGGAGATACTATAGAAGTTGTTAGAGAAAAAGCATTGGGTACTAAAGAAGGATAAAGATAATGACATCAAAAACTTTTGATAAAGAATATTTAGGACTAAATGGTTTCGTTTGGTTCTTTGGAGTAGTTGAAGATATAATGGATCCACTTAAAACTGGTAGAGTTAAAGTGAGATGTTATGATTGGCATGTTTCTAATAAAAGTGTCATACCTACAAAAGATTTACCTTGGGCCCAAGTAATGATGCCAGCTAACAATGCATCAGCTTCAGGAATAGGAACGTCACCTAATGGATTAAAGCAAGGGAGTTGGGTACTTGGTTTTTTCCTTGATGGACAAGAAGCACAAAGACCAATGGTATTAGGATCCATTCCAGGAATACCAAGCTACAAAGCTGATGAAAATACTAAGAATATTGGGTTTAATGATCCAGAAGGAAGATATCCAACAGTTGCACACGAACCAGATACAAATAGATTAGCTCGTAATGATGCTAATAATGCTCATGGTGTAATTGCATCAAAGAATAGTGGTAGATCATTATCAGTACCAACCGCTATGATGGATCCAGCTGGTAAACATTGGGAAACAGATTATACATGGAATGAACC
>NZMJ01000037.1 GCA_002692855.1 Maricaulis sp. | reverse complement strand
CACAAGCTATACTGCGTTTTAGACAAGGTGGTTTTATTGTAACACCTGATGACTATGAAGAAGAAGAACGAATATATCGTTCAAAATTTGAATATTATTGAGGAGAATAAAATGTCAAGGTTGAGTAATAAAAGTCAAGAAATTAAAAAAATATCTGATTTTCTTAATAAAAATCAAAGTTCTAAAATTTTAAAAGAACTTTTAAATATGGGAGAAGCAGAACAAAGTGATATGGGGCTGGGTAGAAGTGCTGATGATTTTAATGAAGCACTGAAATATGTTAAAGAAAATTTTGGTAAAGAAGGAGCTAGATTTGGTCTTGGGCCGGAAATAGTAAAATCAGGTATATCTGAAAGTGATATACTTTCAGGACTCGCTAAAATAAAAAAAGCAAATGACAACCTTAACGCTAGAGTGAAAGCAAGGGGACAGGGAAAAGTACGTTCTAGATTTTCAGATGACGTAAGGGGTATGTCTGCAAAAGAGCTAAAGGGTTCTGGGTTTGAACAGTATGAAAATAAACCATATGAAAAAATTATTAGAAAAATTCAAGGTTTTACTCAGGGTGGTGATGTAAAAGGTAATAATCAATTGAAAGGTGGTCAAAAGAAATTAGATAAAAATAAAGATGGTAAAATATCTGGTGAAGATTTTAAATTAATGAAAAAAGGTGGTGAAGTAAAAGCAAAACCTAAAAAAAGAGTAGCTAAGAAAAAAACAACTATGACATCAAGGGGTGGAGGAGCTGCCCTTAGAGGAACTAAATTTGTTGGTGTTAGATAATGTTTTGTTTAGAATATAAAGTTGAGGTAGGGGTCTTTTGCAAAGTAGTTCCTGTGGATATTTCCCTCCCTACCACAGTTGAGCCGCCCCTACCTCACTAAGGAGATAAAATTATGGCAATAGAACCTCAAACCGGCCCCGGTGGTCTACCAGAGAACATCAATGTTCCTTCTAAAGAACTTACAGAGGCTATGATTGACGTAAACGAAGCGAACATAACGCCAAATGTTACAGAATTGGAAGATGGCAGTGCCATTATTGGAGAGATTCAAGAAGAAACAGTAGAAATAAATATTCCTTTTGATGGTAATATTGCAGAAGCTATGGATGATAGCGTATTAACTGGCATTGCATCAGAGTTAGTTAGTGATATTGATGATGACACAGCATCAAGAAAAGATTGGGAAGAATCTTATAAAAAAGGTCTAGAATTATTAGGGATGAACTATGAAGAGAGAGCACAGCCTTTTGAAGGTGCCTCTGGAGTTATTCATCCATTATTAGCTGAAGCTGTAACACAGTTTCAAGCACAAGCTTATAGAGAAATGTTGCCCGCAGGTGGGCCGGTTAGAACTCATATACTAGGAACATCTAATCCAGAGTTAGAAAAACAAGCAGAACGTATAAAAGAGTATATGAACTACCAGATTACGTATGAAATGGAAGAATATGATCCAGAACTGGATCAAATGTTATTTTATTTACCGATTGTAGGGTCTACATTTAAAAAAGTTTATACTGATCCTTTATTGCAACGTGCAGTGAGTAAATTTATTCATGCAGAGGACTTAGTTGTACCTTATTCAGCCACTGATTTACTAACAAGTCCTAGAATAACTCATGTTATTAAGATGGACTCTAATGAAGTCCTTAAAATGCAGTTAAATGGTTTTTATAAGCAGATAGATCTACCTGATTCTGGTTATGAAACAAGATATAACGAAATTACAGAAACTGTTGATGAAATACAGGGTATTCAACCTTCATCTGGTTCTAAGGAGCTAACAATCTATGAGGTTCATACTGATCTAGATATTGAAGGCTTTGAAGATATAGGTGAGGATGGTGAGCCTACAGGATTAAAACTACCCTATGTTGTTACTATTTTAGAAGATACTAATGAGATATTGGCTATACGTAGGAATTATGCAGAGCAAGATCCATTAAAAAGAAAAAAGGACTATTTTGTTCATTTTAAGTTTATGCCCGGTCTTGGTTTCTATGGTTTAGGATTAACACATATGATAGGTGGTTTAGCTCAAGCATCTACATCTATATTAAGACAATTAATAGATTCAGGTACATTATCTAATTTACCCGCTGGTTTTAAATCAAGAGGTGCTAGAATTAGAGATGAAGATAGTGCGTTACAACCGGGTGAATTTAGGGATATTGATGTTGCAAGTGGTGATATACGAAGTTCTTTGATGCCACTGCCATTTAAAGAGCCTTCAGGCACCCTATACAACTTAATGGGTACTTTGGTTGATGCAGGTAGAAGATTCGCTTCTATGGCCGATATGAAGGTAGGAGAGATGGGTGGAGAAACACCTGTAGGAACTACAATGGCTATTATGGAGCGTGGTACTAAAGTTATGTCTGCAATCCATAAAAGATTACATTATTCTCAAAAGATAGAATTTAGGTTATTGGCTAACATATTTGCTAATGATCCAAAGCCTTATCCATATATGAGCATGGGTACTAATCCTATGTCAAAAATACAGGATTTTGATTCTAGAATTGATATATTACCTGTAAGTGACCCAAATATATTCTCTATGTCACAACGAGTGACGTTAGCACAAACACAATTACAATTAGTTCAATCTAATCCACAAATACATGGCGGCCCACAGGGGTTATATGCAGCTTACAGAAACATGTATGAAGCTTTAGGAGTATCAAATATTGATGCAATATTACCTCCACCTCCACAGCCTATGCCTTTGAATGCAGCTAAAGAAAATCAGAATGCGTTGTTAGGTCAACCATTACAGGCTTTCCCACAGCAAGATCATCAAGCTCATATTCAAGCACATTTAGCTATGATGACAACACCGGCTGTTCAATCAAATGCAAATGTTGTTGCTATGTTACAAGGACATATTCAGGAACATATAGGTATATTAGCTGAACAAACAGCACAACAGCAAGTGATGGCATCTATACCACCTGAAAACCAAGCAGCTATGCAAGATCCTAATATTCAGATGCAATTACAGGGTCAAATTGAAATGACAGCTGCTAAACTTGTAGCCGAGATGGTAGAACAATATGCACAAACCATTACGCCACAAAATCAAGAAGATCCTCTTGTTTCAATTAGAAAACAAGAACTAGCTCTTAAAGGTGCAGATTTGCAAAGAAAGCAACAAGAGTTTGATGAAAGGCAAGATATGGAGAGGATGAGACAACAACAGGACTCTCAATTAGAAAAGGAAAGAATTAATGTTTCTAAGGAAGCATTAGATGATAAAACAAGAATAGCAGAGGAGAGAATACAAACTCAAAGGGATATAGCTGCTTTAAAATCAACTGGCCGTTAAAAAAAGGTAAATACATTGCTTGGGGATATTGTAACTGGCATCCAACTAGTTAAAAAAAGTGTGGATTTCATTAAGGAGAATATCAACACTTGTAAGGATATTTCTGAAATAGCTGGTTCTATTGATGATCTTTTAGATGGAAAACAACAACTAGATAAAAAAAGATCAAAAAAAGATGGGATGTCTTTAGCCGATCAGTTTGGTGTTAAAACAGTAGCTAATGAAATTATAGACGCTAAATTGGCAGCGGAAGAGTTATATAACGTATCTGTTTTAGTGGATCAACGCTTTGGTCATGGTACATGGGCGAACATTATGACAGAAAGAAAAAAGCGTTTAGATGAAGCCAAAAAAGCAGAAAAAGAAAGAATGAGAATTAGAAAGCAACAGCAAGAGGAATTATTAGAGATTTTATCATTTTTATTTTTAGGATTTGTAGGTATCATAGCTTTTTTTGGTTTAGTGTATCTTTTTTTAAATATTTAACTGTTGACAAATTATTTATTGTATGGTATTATATGGTATAAACAATAATATGGAGATTAAAATGACCAAGCAAATTAAATTCGGAGTTCACTTTAGAGGACATTGGGATACTTATACCGTTATTGAGTTAGAAAAATTTATGGAGTGTTCTGAAGGTATTGAACCAATAGAACTCAAAGATCGATATGTAGATTTTTTAGATAAGCTATCTTGTAAAAAAATAAAGCCATCTACTTTAGTGGATGTAGATGTTTTAAAAACATTCCATGATGATGTAGATAATCGTGTTCAGATCGATTATAGAGAGGATAATTTAGATCCTGAATATGATTATGAACTTATTCAAGGTGCTAAATACTGGAACACAGTTCTAGGTAAATTCACAGGCCATTTAAAAGCACATGGAGTGCTAAAATAATTAGATAAAAATGGAGACTAGACATTACTTTATTAAATTAGCTATAATGGTAATAATAATATTACTAGCATGGGCTGAAACTTTTTTAATTAAACCACATTGGCTGATAATAAGATGACAGAAAAAAAATTACAAAAAGGTTCGCAGTACGAACATTTAGATATTGATAATAATGGAATCATTACAGATGGCGAAATGGCTATTGCTCAAAAGATGGAGCAACTTCAACATCAAAGAGAAATGAATCAAAACCTAGATAAGATGCAAGATCAACAACGTATGATGGCTTGGGTTGCTATGGGTTCTATGGTTTTATTTGTTGTTGCTATGATGACTCCTTTCATTGATGTAGATAGAGTTAATCAACTTTCAGGTTTTTTAAATACTTTTTTTGTAAGTCAAGCAGCTGTTGTATCTGTATTTATGGGAGCTACAGCTTATAGTAAAAGAAATAATGATTTATCGGTTCAATCGAAATAATAGGTACAAATAATGTATGAGTATCACGTAAAAAAAATCTGTAAAATTATTGATGGTGATACTATTGATGTAGATATTGATTTAGGTTTTAGCTTAACTAAAAAAGAAAGAATAAGATTGGCTGGTATTGATACACCAGAAACAAGAACAAAAGATTATGAAGAAAAAAAACTTGGTGTAGACGCAAAAGAATATTTAGCTATGCGTATGGATGCTTGTGAAAATTTAATTGTAAAAACAGAAAAAGATGGCAAGTATGGTAGAATGTTAGGTTGGTTATTTGATGACGATAATAGAAGTATTAATAGAGATATGGTAGACTTAGGTTACGCTTGGACTTATAGTGGTGGCACTAAAGATAAAAATTTAAAAGAATTAAAAGAAAAAAGAGGATTAGCCATTGACGATAACTAGAAGCCAAATGTCTAAACAAATTTCAAATCCTCCAAGTAAAAGGAGAAAGAAAAAAATGTTAACAGATAAAAATAAAAGAAAAGTAAAAAAAGTTGTTAAAGGGTTGAGCAAGGCTTCAAAAACTCATGCTAGTCAAGCTAAAACATTAAAAGGTTTATTAAATGGCAAAAAGAAAAGACCCCAAAGTAGGAACAGGAAAAAAACCTAAAGGTACTGGAAGGAGACTTTATACAGATGAAAATCCTAAAGACACTGTATCGATTAAGTATGCTACCATTGCAGATGCTAGGGCAACTGCTAACAAAGTTAAAAAAATCAATAAGCCATATGCTAGGAAAATTCAAATCCTTACTGTTATGGAGCAAAGAGCCAAAGTATCTGGGAAAGCAAAGCAAGCCCAAATCGCCAAAAAAGCGAAAGAAGCTCTTAGGAAAAAGCACAAAAAGAGTTAAGAGATGATTTTAAGTATTGTTAAATCTATAGGTTCTTTAGCTTCATCTTATGTAGATGGTAAGGTTCAAACACAAAAGATAAAAGCAGAGATACAAAAAAAACAACTCACTGGTGAGATTGATTGGGATTTAGAAGCAATAAGGGCTACTCAATCGAGTTGGAAAGACGAATGGTTGACAATTTTGTTAAGTATACCATTTTTGCTGTGCTTCATTTCGGATACTACAAGAGAGATGGCATTTGCTGGTTTTCAAGCACTTGAACAGGCTCCTAGATGGTATACATATAGTTTTGGAGTGGTAATCGCAGCTTCATTTGGAATTAGATCTGCAACTAAATTTTTTGGAGGTAAAAAATAATGGCTGAAAAAAAGAAGAGGGCAACTAAATCTAAAAAGAAAAAGGGTGCTACACCTACAAACCCAGCTCTTTACGCTAGAGTCAAGGCAGAAGCAAAAAGAAAATTTAAAGTATATCCTAGTGCTTATGCAAATGGTTGGTTGGTGCGAACTTATAAAAAACGTGGTGGGGGATATAGATAAATGGCAAAACCAACTGGAGGATTAACTGCTTGGTTTGGTAAAGGATCCAAAGGTGATTGGGTAGATATTGGTGCCCCAAAGAAAAAGGGTAAGTTTCAATCTTGTGGTAGAAAATCAGCTACAAAATCAAAACGAGCTTATCCAAAATGTGTTCCTAGAAGTAAAGCTAGGACAATGACTAAATCTCAAATTAAAAGTGCAGTAACTCGTAAAAGAGCAAAGCCACAAGGCGTTGGAGGGAAACCAACAAATGTCAGAACAATTGTAAAAAAGAAAAAGAAGGGAACTAAGAAATGACATTTAAATTAAGTCAAAAAAGTTTAGATAGATTAGATGGTGTGCATGATGATCTAATATCTATTGTTAAGGAAGCTATAACGCTTAGTAAGGTGGATTTTGGAGTGATTTGTGGCACCCGCACAAAAAGTGAGCAGGCAGCCCTTGTCAAATCTGGGGCATCCAAAACCATGAATAGCCGCCACTTACCACAAGCATCTACAGGAAAAAGTCATGCAGTGGATCTCATGGCTTATGTTGGATCGAGGGCAAGCTGGGAGTTGAATCTTTATGATGATATAGCTGATGCGATAAAGCAAGCTTGTATTAATCAATCAAAACAAGTGACATGGGGTGCTGCTTGGCACAAAAAATTAAATGAATGGAGTGGAACTTCAGAAGAATTAATGAACTCATACATTGATTTACGCAGGTCAGAAGGTAGAAGGCCATTTATAGATGGGCCGCATTTCCAGCTTGAAATTTAATTATGGATTCAATAGTTTTAGCAGAATATCTGCTTAAAGACATACGCCAAAGAAAGAAAGATTTTGCAGAATCTTTGGTGAATGGTTCGATAGATACGATAGAAAACTATCGGTTTACAGTGGGTCAGGTACGTGGCATGACCTATGTAGAAGATTTAATTATAGCCGCGATGAAAGGCATAGAGCTTGAAAATGAATAAAAAATTATACGTTCCAGACAGAATGGTACCAAAACCTCCAAAAAATGTTTTTAAAATTGAGGAGAACAAAAATTCAGATGATCCTTCTAAAATGGAGAAATCAGCTTTAGAAAGATTACCTCAACCTACTGGCTATAGAATACTAGTCATTCCATACTACATGAAAACCCAAACAAAGGGTGGTGTTTATGTTCCTGATGCAACAAGGGATAGAGAGAGCTTTGCTACTGTCGCTGCTTATGTTGTAAAGTTAGGAGCTTCTGCATATAAAGATGTGGGAAGATTCCCAGATGGAGCATGGTGTAAAGAAAAAGACTGGATTATTATGGGAAGATATGCAGGAAATAGGTTTAAAGTGGAAAATCTTGAAGTTCGTATCATAAATGACGATAATGTTATTGCGAAAATACTTGACCCCACCGATATTTCGTATGTATAAAGATAGAGAGGTATAAAAAATGTCAGTAGAAACTCAAAAAGAAAATAATCAAGACGTAAGTGATGCAGTTATTGTAGATGCTGTAGTTGAGGAAGAGAATTCAAATTCTCAAGAATCCCGAACAATTGTTCAGGAAGATAATAAAGAAGAAAAAGTTGTTGTAAGTGAAAAAGATAATTCTGAAGAGGAATTAGAAACTTATAGCGAAAATGTACAAAAGAGAATTAATCAATTAACTGCTAAAAGAAAACAAGCTATTGAAGAGGCACAAGCTGCTTATCAATATGCTGAACACATGAAAAAAGAAAACGAACAGTTAAAGAATGGATATTCTGCTTTAAATCAGGGATATGTGAATGAGTATGAGAACAGGGTTAAAAGTCAAAGTGCTCAAGCTCAAAAGCTTTACGAAGAAGCAACAGAGGCTGGTGATTCAAAGAAGCAAGCAGAAATATTAAAAATTATGAGTCAGCTTGGAGTTGAAGAAGAAAGAATAAGGCAACAAAAAGCTAAAATACAGCAACAGAACGTACAANCAAACACACAACAAAATGTACAACAACCTCAAGCTGTTCCACAACAACCACAAGTTCAAGCACCAGATCCAAAAGAAGATAAGAAGTTACAAGCTTGGTTATCAAAAAACTCATGGTTCAATGTTGATAAAATTATGACTAGAGGTGCTCAAACAATACATGAAGAGTTAATATTGGAAGAAGGCTTTGATCCTACAACAGATGAATATTATTCAGAAATTGATAAAAGGATGCGAAGAGAGTTTCCACACAAGTTTCAGGAGAAGCGAACATCAAACGCCCAAGTCGTTACTCCTGCATCCACAGGTAGATCTGTGAAAAATGGGCGAGTAAAGAAATCGGTGCAATTAACACCGGGGCAAGTGGCATTTGCAACTAAGATGCGAATACCCTTGGAAAAATACGCTGAAGAAGTGATTAAAATTGAAAACAGAAAGCAAGCGGGGAAATAATATGTCTGAAAGAAATTCTAGAGAATCTAAAAACAGAGATAATTCAGAAAGAGTAACAGAGTGGAAGCCTCCTTCAACTCTTGAAGCTCCAGAACCCCCTGTTGGTTATAAGCATAGATGGATCAGAGAATCTGTCATGGAATATGATGATAGAAATAATATTCATAAAAAAAGAAGAGAAGGATATGAATTAGTAAAAGCTGAAGAATATCCTGATTTTGACGCACCTGTCATTGATGAAGGTAAGAACTCTGGCGTTATAGGCGTTGGTGGATTAGTATTGGCAAGAATACCTGAAGAGATAGCAGAGCAGCGAAACAAGCACTATTCTAATGTGGCAAAAAATCAAATGGAAGCTGTAGATAGGGATTGGATGAGAGAAAATAATCCTAATATGCCTAAACTAGCTCCACAAAGATCAACTTCTGTGACATTTGGGTCACAGAAACCTAATACTGAATAATTTTAACCCTTTTATAAGGAGACTTTAAAAATGGCAAATAAAGATGCTGCTTTTGGTTTACGACCTGTCAAAATGATAGGTGGTGCACCTTGGACAGGCGGCCAGAGTCGATATAGAATTGCCGCCAATTATGGAACGAGTATCTTTCAAGGTGACATGGTAATGCAAGTCACTGGTGGTACTGTAGAAATTCATGCAGATGGTGGTACTGTTCCTATTGTTGGCGTTTTCAATGGCTGTCAATACACTGATCCTACTACTGGAGAACAAGTTTTTAGTAACTATTATCCAGCTAGTACAAATGCTTCTGATATTATTGCTTTTATAATAGATGACCCAATGGTTGTTTTTGAAGTTCAAGCAAATGCTGCTTTTCCAATTGCAGACTTGTTTGGTAACTTTGATATTGTTTACACAACAGCAGGTTCAACTGTTACTGGTATTTCTGGTGCAGAATTGAATGTATCTGATGGTGGAACAGGAACAACTTTATCTGTTAAAGCAATTGATATTTCTGAGGATCCAGAAAATTCAGATGTTAGTTCGGCAAATACAAACGTACTTGTTACAATTCAAAATCATATATTCGGTGTTAAAGGTGCCGGGTTAGCATAAGGAGACTAAATAATGGCTATATCTAGAGCACAATTAGCTAAAGAGCTAGAGCCCGGTCTTAATGCTCTTTTTGGAATGGAATATGATCGTTATGAAAACGAACATAGTGAAATCTATGAAACAGAATCTTCAGATCGTGCATTTGAAGAAGAAGTAATGTTAGTAGGTTTCGGAAATGCTCCAACAAAGAGTGAAGGATCTGGTGTTTCATTTGATAGTGCAAATGAAGCTTACACAGCTAGATACACACACGAAACTATTGCATTGGCATTTGCTCTTACTGAAGAAGCAATTGAAGATAATCTTTATGATCGTCTTGGTGCAAGATACACTAGAGCATTAGCACGTTCTATGGCTCATACTAAGCAAGTAAAATCTGCTGCAACGCTTAATAATGCGTTTGATAGTAGCTTTACTGGTGGTGATGGCAAAGAACTCTGTGCTACAGACCATCCATTAGCTATGGGTGGAACATTTTCAAATGAGCTTTCAACAGCTGCAGATTTGAACGAAACTTCTCTTGAAAACGCACTTATTGATATTTCTCAATTCGTAGATGAAAGAAATATGATAATCGCTTTAAGAGGTATGAAGTTAATCGTACCACCTGCATTGAAGTTTATAGCTGACAGATTAATGTCATCAACCCAAAGACCGGGTACTGCTGACAATGATGTCAATGCTATTAACAACATGGGAATGTTGCCTGATGGTGTAGTAGTCAATCATTTCTTAACCGATACTGATGCGTTTTTTATTAAAACAGACGCACCAAATGGTTTTAAAATGTTTGAAAGATCACCATTAGCTACTTCTATGGAAGCTGATTTTGATACTGGAAATATGAGATTTAAAGCAAGAGAAAGATACTCTTTTGGCTTCTCTGATCCAAGATGTGTTTTCGGTTCACCGGGAGCATAATTAAAATTAATGAAGGGGGCACTTGCCCCCTTTTGTTTTTTGCTGTATAGTTTTAATATTAACTTCTGACAATCCGAAAGGGTTGACATTATTTTAACTATGACAGGAGATCAAAATGGCTGTACATTTTACCGGCCCTATTCTTTTCGCAGGAAAAGATGGCAATAGGAAATGGTTTGAAAACCTACCTATAGACAAAAATCCAGATTATCTAGTTTATATGGATGATTTTACTGGTATTACACTAGATTCAACAAATGATTGGACAGTAGTAAAAGACTCAAGTGCTTCAGCTGCTATCGCAGCAGACGTTGTTAATGGGGCAGTGACTTTAAGCTCACAAGCTACAACTGATAATGATGGTGCTTCAATACAAGGAAATGAAATATTTGCACTTTCTTCAACTAGGGATATTTGGTTTGAAACCAAAATAACTCCTACAGATGCTGAAGGTAATGCAATGGATATTTGTATTGGACTAACTGTTAATTTTGCAACAAATCCAGAAAATATGTTAACAGCTACTGACAGAATTGTTTTTCAAGTAGATGATGGTGATAGCAATATTGATTGTGTTACTGAAAAAGATGGTACTGCTACAACAACTGATTCTGGTGTTGATATTGCAAGTGGAACAGCAGTTACACTTGGATTTCACGTAAAAGGAACTGGTTCTGTAGAATTTTTTGTAAATAGAAACTTAGTTGCTACTCATACAGCTAACATTCCAGATGATGAAAACCTTGCATTAGGAGCTATGGAGCTTTCAGGTTCAGCAACTGGAACAAAGTCAATGAACATTGATTATATGTTTGCAGCTCAAAATCGTTAGGAGATAGCTTATGGCTGAAAAAAAGAGAGCTAGAACCAAATCGGGCAAATTTATACCAGACGATCCTAGTACACCTGAAGTTAATGAAGCTTGGGTTACGACTAAAAAAACTTCAAAAAAGAAGTCAACATCATCTGCGTCTTTGCCACCTAAAGGTACTGCTCAATATAAAGCAATGCTTCTAAGAGGTGAGATTGAGGAGTAATAAATGTCTACTAGATCAGATGTAAAAGCTTTTAATCATAATCAAGGTGATTCAGCTGCAGTAGTTGGACCTGCCAGATCAAGAATAAGACAAGTAGTTATATTCGCTGATGCTGCAGGTGCCTTAACAATCACAAATGGGAATGGTGGTGCTAACTTATTAGTACAAAGTTTTCCTACAGGATTGCATACGCTGAACATACCTGACAATGGTATATTAGCTACAAGTGGTGCTTATGTTTCTGCGTTTACAGGTAGTAGCAATAAATTAACATTGTTCTTATCGTAATGGCAAGAAAGAAAGATAAACAACCACCTAAAACCAAAAAGTATTTCCGTTCCACTAAAAGTGGAGCGGGAATGACTAAGGCTGGTGTTGCTCGTTATAGAAGAGAGAACCCCGGTTCTAAATTAAAAACAGCAGTAACTAAGAAAAAAAATCTTACTAAAAAAGAAAAATCAAGACGTAAATCTTATTGTGCAAGATCTGCAGGTCAAATGAAAAAGTTTCCTAAAGCAGCTAAAGATCCAAATAGTCGTTTAAGGCAAGCTAGAAGAAGATGGAGATGCTAATGAAAAAAGATATTTTTGTTGGAATTGTTACAGCTTCTTTCTTTGGTTCTTTTGCTTGGATGGCTACCACATTGATCTCTGTAGATAAAAGAACTGAAATTACTGCTGTAAAAGTAAATGCAAACTATGAAATGATTAAACCATTATGGGAAGATTTTATTAAAAGGAGTGCTAAATATGAAATCCAAAATGAGTCCAAATAAAAAAATGCAGATGATGACAAAAGGTGGTTCAGTAAAAAATACTACCAAATCAGTTCCTATTGTTATGAAAATGAAAGGTGGAAAAATAGTGCAAATGACTAAAGGTGGCACTGTTAAAATGATGACTAAAGGTGGTAGTGTTAAAAAAATGAAATATGGTGGAAAAGTAAAAAAATAATATAAATTATGGCTTATCTACAAAGTAACATACCTTATTTTAAATGTTGGGTACGTAGAGAATATACTCACAACCATGAAAAATATCATGGTGAGTTTCTTCATGCTATGGCTATCGCTGTTACTTCTATGCCTTGTCGTTGTTTAAGCTTTCAAGTAATATTTACTGGTTGTGAATCTCAAGAACAAAATCCTCATGGTGGAGCTATGTGGGCAAGAATGCCTATAACTGCACTAGTTGGTGATTTTGATTTTGAAGGATGGCCTGAACCTATGCCTACTTACTTAGCTCAACCTTGGGATTGTGCTTCTCATCATCATTCTGTTTATGTATTAAATAGAGCAACTCCTTGTCCTTGGTTAGCAAAAATAGGTAGTGAATTTTATCCTGCAAAATATTTATTTACTGTAGATTATGCTGAAAGCGAAATAGCAGATGACCCTGCTCAACATAAACAGAGTCATGTATTGCAATTGTTAGATGCTAAAGAATATACAGGTAATATTGTNGCTTTACCTAACAATCGTGTTAGGGTAACACACCCAGCTTGGTTTCAAACAGGAGAGGGGCCGCCAGATTTTAAACCATCTCATCATGTTCATTATTCAAAGTCTGATTTGGATTATGTATTGGATGTAAATCAAATATTTGATAATATGTACGCAAAACCAGAAAAGAAAAAAGGTAAATAAAATGGCTGTTTCAAATAGTACAGATTTTGAACTTGACGTAACTGAATANATNGAAGANGCTTTTGAGCGTTGTGGTTTAGAAGTAAGAACAGGATATGATCTNAAAACNGCAAAAAGATCTTTAAATCTTATGTTAGCAGAGTGGNCNAATAGAGGTTTNAATCAATGGACAATTGTTCAGAGGACACAAACAGTTACTTCTGGAACCACAGAATATACTTTAAATGCTGATATTATAGATATTTTATCTGTTGCAGTAGTAAGAGATAATACTTATTATCCATTAGAAAGAATAAGTAGAGATGCTTATTTAGCTATTCCTAATAAAACTAGTTCTGGNAGACCAACACAGTTTTTTCTTGATAGGCAAATAACGCCTAATTTAAAAATATGGTTAAGTCCAGAAAACAGTACAGATGTTTTGTATTATGATGCACTTACAAGAATGGATGATGCTGATACTTACACTAATACTTTGGATATACCTTTTAGGTTCTATCCTTGTTTAGCTGCGGGTTTAGCCTATTATATAGCAATTAAAAGAGCACCTGACAGAATACAATTGTTAAAATCAGTATATGAAGAAGAGTTTGATAGAGCTATGGCAGAAGATAGAGATAGATCTTCTACTACAATTAGTCCAGAATTGAGGTTTTACAGAGTTGTCTAGATTTGCTTCAGGAAAAAGAGCTTATGGTATATCTGATAGGTCTGGATTTAGATATAGACTAAAAGATATGAAAAAAGAGTGGAATGGATTACTTGTTGGTAAAGACGAGTTTGAACCAAAACATCCACAATTGTTCGTAAAAAGAAGAATAATTGACCCACAAGCGATTAGAGATGCAAGACCAGAAGTTAATTTAACAGAAGAAAGAGGTATTCAATGGGGATTTAATCCTGTTGGAACACCTAATAGAGATTATTCTCCACCAGCTAATATTCAAGCAACAGGTCAAGTAGGTTCTGTTTCTATAAATCCAACAGAAAGTACAGATGCTATTAATCTCTCTGGTGTAGGTGCAACTTCTGGTGTGGGTTCTATTTCTATAAATGAAGATGATGTATCTTCATCAGTTACAGGAGTTTCCTCTTCCTCTGGAGTTGGTTCTGTAACAGTAAGTTCAAATGTTACAAGATACACTGTAACAGTAGCAAGTTATCTTGGTGCAAATAAATACTACATAGATGGCGTAAGACAACCCACATTAAGTTTATCTGAAGGAAGTATATATCTTTTTGATTGGTCAGCTGCTACATCACACCCATTCAGATTTTCCACTACATCTGATGGAACACATAATAGTGGAAGCGAGTACACAACAGGTGTTGTAAAAGATGACTCTGCTTACACTACACAAATAACAGTTGCAGGTGGAGCACCTACGTTGTATTATTATTGTTCAAATCACAGTGGCATGGGAGGTCAAGCAAATACACCATGAGCTTTACTTATTCACAACTTAAAACTGCTATACAAGATTATACAGAGAACAATGAAACTACCTTTGTTACTAATTTACCTATTTTTATACGTTTAGCTGAAGAAAGAATATTAAAAAGTGTACAGCTAAGTTTATTTAGAAAAAATGCTATAGCGACCATAACCCAAGGAAGTCAATATTTTGCTTGTCCTTCTGACTTTTTAGCTCCTTTTTCTCTTAGTTTTAGATCAACAGATGAAAATAAAGTTTTTGTTGACTTTAAAGACCCAAGTTTTTTACAAACTTATACACCTAACAGTTCAACGCAAAGTGTTCCTAAATATTATAGTATTTTTGATATTGAAAACTTTTTAATAGCTCCAACTCCTGATGCTTCATATACAGGAGAATTGCATTATTATTATAGACCTGTAAGTTTAACAGATGGTGCAGATAGTGGAACAACTTGGTTAAGTATAAACGCAGAATTATCTTTACTGTACGGATCTTTAATAGAAGCTTATACTTTTATGAAAGGCGAGCAAGATGTTATGGCTATGTACAATCAAAAATTTCAAGAATCGCTTATGGGTATAAAAATGTTAGGTGAAGCTAAAGAAGTGACAGATGAATTTAGAACTGGAAAAATAATAAGGCAGAAACAATAATGTTTAGTTTAAAAATGGATTTACCGAAAGATAGACCAATTGTTGATGTTAAAACAACAAGCAATAGAGGTTTTACTCCAGAGGAAGTCGCAGAAAATTGTGTTAGAAAAATAATATCTGTATCTGATAATGTAGATCCTGTCTTGAGAGATCAAGCAAGAGCCTATGCTAAAGATATTGAAAGAGTAGTTGCATATTACATGAAAGAAGCTATTAATAGTGATAGAACATCTGTGTACAATGCAATTATGGATGCAGGGCATCCAAAACTGGCCGAACTAATAAGGAGATTATAATATGGCTTTTAGTGGAAACTTTATGTGTACTTCTTTTAAGGTAGAACTCCTTCAAGGAAAGCACGACTTTACAAACGGACAAGATCAATTCAAGCTTGCACTTTTTACAAATAGTGCAGAACCAACACAAGGAAGTTTTGGTGGAAGTGGATCTACAATGAATGCTTCAGTTACAGACTATTCTGCTAATAATGAAGTAGGAAATTCTGGAGATTATTCAGCGGGTGGAGGAACATTAACAAATGTTACCCCAACTTCTTCTTCTACTACAGCTTTTACTGATTTTGCTGATAAAACCTATGGTTCATCAACCATAACAGCAAGAGGAGCTATTATCTATAACTCACAAACAGCAGGTGGTTCAAGCACCACAGATGCTGTTTTAGTTTTAGATTTTGGTGCAGACAAGTCATCAAGTTCTGGTGATTTTCAGATTGTGTTTCCAACTGCTGATGCGAGTAGTGCTATAATCAGAATTGCATAAAGGAGTTTTTCCTTGGCAAGTGTAACAGGTTGGGGTAGAGGAACTTGGAACCAAGGTGCTTGGAATTCAGCAATTCCAATCGAGGTTACAGGTGTTGTTGGCACTACTGGTGTTGGTAGTGTTTCTATCTCTATTAGCAAATCTGTTAGTGTAACAGGTGTTGCAGGAACAAGTGCAGTAGGTAGTGTAACCATACCTAACATTGCTGTTTCTGTAACAGGAGTTGCAGGGACAAGTGCAGTAGGCACTGCTTTAGCTGAAACAGCACAAATAGTAAATGCAACAGGTCTTGTTGGCACCTCTGCTGTAGGAAGTGTTTCTGTTGAAACAGATCAAAATTTAGGTGTAACAGGAGTTGCAGGTAATGTAGGTGTAGGATCTGTTGTTGTTCCACAACACATAGATGTTTCTCTTACTGGTGTAGCAACTACCTCTGCTGTTGGCTCTACCACTATTGTACAAGGTCAAGGAATAGATGTAAGCTTAACAGGTGTTGGTTCTACAACATCTGTAGGTTCAGTAACTCCACAAACAGATCAGGTAATTAGTGTAACAGGTGTAGCAGGAACGCCTGCTGTAGGTTCTGCCACAGGTCAAGGTAATATTTCGGTCAGTATTACAGGAGTGGTAGGAACAAGCTCTACAGGGTCAGCATCAGGAATAGGAAATACAATCATTAACTTAACGGGACTTTCTACTAGCGCATCTGTTGGAAATGTGTTAGTTTGGGATAATATTATTCCTGCACCCGGTAATACTTGGTCAGAAATAGCAGCATAGGATAATAAAATGAGCACGTATGTAAATAATTTAAGACTTGAAGAAATAGGAACAGGTGAGAGATCTGGTACTTGGGGTACAGCCACTAATACAAATCTTGAGCTTATAGGAGAAGCTTTAGGATATGGTACAGAAGCCATAACTACTAATGCTGATACTCATGCAAGCACTATTGCAGATGGTTCTACAGACCAAGCTAGAGCTATCTATATTAAGTATACAGGAACGCTTGATTCTGCTTGTACGATTACAATATCCCCAAACACCATGAAGAGAGTGCATATTATTGAAAATGCAACAAGTGGAAGTCAAAACATTATTATTAGTCAAGGTTCTGGTGGCAATGTAACGATAGCAAATGGTCAGACTAAGATTGTTTATTTAGATGGGGCAGGNTCTGGAGCAGCTGTTACAGATGCTCTTGCTGATTTATCTATACCAGATTTNTTTATAGATGATGATGTAAGTCTACAATCAGATGGTGCTATTTTAAATTTTGGAGCCGATAGTGATATAAACTTAACACATACGGCTGATACAAGTTTGACACTTGGAGGAGCNGGTTCTACTACTGGACTTGTTGTTAACAACACAGCTACAGATGGAGATCCTTTTGTTGCTTTTGCTNTAAGTGGCACACAAGCATTCACTATGGGCGTTGATGATGGCGATAGTGATAAGTTTAAACTAGGCACAACAGCTATTGGTACAAATACAATGTTAGCAATGGATTCTTCCAAGAATGTTGATATTGTAGGCCATGATGGTAGTAGTGTTGGTTTAAAATTAGGTGGTACTCTTGTAACTGCCACAGCTGCTAGTTTAAACAATGCAGCTACAACTGGAAAAGCTATAGCAATGGCGATAGTATTTGGATAAAGGAGAATAAAATATGGCAAATCCTAATATTGTCTCGGTTACTAGCATTTATGCAGGAAATGCGGGGTATAATTTATCTGCTACGACTACTGCTACGCTTTTAACTGTAGANNCNNATAANATAGTAAAAATTAATAATATCATTTGTGCAAACGTAGATGGTACGAATGCAGCTACTCTTGATTTATTTGTAGATGGTATGGGTAGTGGAGCTTCTGGTGTTACGACAACAGGTGCAGACGCTACAGTTTATCTAGCTAAAACTATTTCTGTACCCGCTGATGCGAGTTTAGTGGTTCTTGATGCACCCATCTATTTAATGGAAGGTGATGTTTTAAAAGGTGGAGCAAGTGCAGCAAGTGACTTAGACTTGTTTGTATCTTATGAAGTCATAGATGATGCGTAAGGTTAGTTTATGGGTAGAAATAGACCAAAGGGGGGTCTTTTAGGAGGCTCTGATATACTAAGAGTGCCAGATGCACCTACAATAAGTAGTATTACAGAAAATAGTACAGAATTAGTAGTTGCTTTAACGGATCCATCAGATGTTGGTGGTGGTGCTATTACTTCTTATACAGCTTTAGCTCTTGAAGGTAGTAATCTTACAACAGCTTCAAGTTCAACAAGCACAGTAACCATAACTGGATTAACAAATGGCACAAGTTATTCTGTAACAGGTAAAGTAACTAATGCTTTTGGCACAAGTGTTCCATCCGCTGCAACTTCAGCTTCTCCTCAAGCTCCTACTAGAGCTATTTGGTCGGGTGGCTCATCTGCAAATAATCCGGGTAATTTTATACAGTATGTCACAGTAGAAACAACAGGAAACGCAACAGATTTTGGCGATTTATTAGCTGACCATAGATATAACCACGCATCTTGCTCTTCATCTACCAGAGGTATTTTTGCGGGAGGTTATGGTGCTCCAGAACAAGAAACGATAGAATATATAACCATAGCAAGCACGGGAAATGGAACTGATTTTGGTGATTGGGGTACTGAGTCATATAGATTTTACCACTGTGGAGGGGCTAATGACACCAGAGGTTTATTTGCAGGTGGTATGTCATATCAATCAGGTAGTTCATATCGCACAACTGATATAAACTATATTACTATAGCAAGCACTGGAAATACATCTACCTTTGGCGATCTTTCTGCTGCTAAAGCATATCCGGGTGCTGTTACTAATACAACTAGATATGTAATTGGTGGTGGTACTACTGATGGTGGTGTAGGGGGTAATGTAAATGTTATGGAATATGTTACCATAGGGTCAACAGGAAATGTTACTGACTTTGGTGATTTAACAACTCAAAGGTATCTTCATGGCTCTTGTGGTAGTTCTACTAGGGGATTGTTTGGAGGTGGTGTCATTGGTACTTCCTCGCCTCCTTTTCCTAGAACTAACACTATAGACTACATGACTATTGCATCCACAGGAAATGCTTCTGATTTTGGTGATTTACTTACAGTTAATAATGGGTTAAGTGGCTGTGGTTCAAAAATTAGAGGATTATTTGCAGGTGGTTTTATTGGAACTGGTAATAGTGATGTTATACAGTATGTTACTATTGCGTCTACAGGTAATGCCACCGATTTTGGTGACTTATTAGCTGAAGTTCCTAGTCCTATGGACAACGGAGTTGTTTCAAGTAATCATGGGGGATTATCTTAATGCCTAATTTTTCTGGAGTGTGGAGTTTAAAAGAACAAGGTGTGGCTGTTAAAGGTGATAGGTGGCAACCTTTACCCGTAACAGGAATTTTTATGGGTGGTAGTAATGGAGCAGGGTCATATTACAATACAATACAAACTATAAATATTAGCACAACTGGTAATGCTAGTGACTTTGGAGATTTATCTGAAGCAAAAGAGGTTTGGGATGGGGTCGCAGGGAATGCTACAAGAAGTATTTCTTTTGGTGGTGCGACTTCAAGTAGTGGTACAAATGTAATAGAGTATGTAAATCCTACTTCAGCAGGTAATGGACAAGATTTTGGAGATATGCCTGTTACTGATACTAATGTTGCTCTGGCTGCACTTGCTAATAATACAAGGGCTATATATCAAAGAAAAGAAGGTGTTACTATTGAATATGTAACTATTGCTTCTACTGGCAATCCATCTGATTTTGGTGATGCTACAACTTAT
>NZMJ01000036.1 GCA_002692855.1 Maricaulis sp. | reverse complement strand
GACCTGATATCCGGGGGGAAGATAGACGGTGGAAGACAGGGTCACTCCGTCCGCGCGCTCGAAGGTGATCAGCTCGCGGCGGATATTGTCGAGCTGCGGGTGCGGGTTCTCGAACTGCGTCAGCTGGGTCCAATTGCCGTCGCGGTGCAGGCGCACATTCGGCGGGGTGACGGGGTCCTCCCAGCTCGTCAGGAAGGCCGATCCATCCATGTCGACGAGACCGATGACGGATTCCAGGTTCTCGCCCGAATTGCGCCAGATCTCCTCGGTCTCGAAGGTGTCGAAGCTGACCCGGTTCAGGAAGGGGCGATTGCCTTCGGGCGTCGCGCCCGCCCCGGTCATGTAGATATAGCCGTCCGGCACTGCGATGACCGAACGCCCGTAGGCGTTGCGGGTGGTTTCAGGGGAACCGGGATCGGCATAGCTGTCCTGGTAGTTGCGCTCCTCGGCAAGGCGCGGTTCGACCGACGGGTCGGCAAAATCGACCAGCCAGCGGCGGATCACGCGGGTATCGCGGTCATATTCCAGCGCGAATCCGGTCTGGCCCACCTCGGTGAACTGGGTCCCGAAATACCGGTCCTCGGTGCGCAGGATTTCCACCGGCTCGCCGGTGAAGGGGGCGTCCTGCGCCCAGACACTGTCGCGTTGATCGGTCTCGACGCGCGGATCACCGCCATCGAGGGCTTCGGCCCAGGTCAGGCGCGCCGGATGGGAGGCTTGCCACTGGATGCTGCGGCGACCGCGAATGACGCCGCCGATGGGCACGTAGTCGGCCACCGGCTGGCGGGCGATGGTCGCGACTTCCTCGCCATCCAGACCGATGACATAGGTGCGGTCGGGAAAGGCCGACCACGGCACGTCATAGGAAAAGGGCCGTTCCATTTCACCGACGAGGATAAGCTCGCCGTTCGGAGACGGGTCGGACGAAAAGATATAGCCCGGTGCGCCGAGGGTCTCGGTGGCGCCCGTAGCCGCATCGACAAGGGCGAGCTGGCTGGTGGCCAGCCAGGCGAACAGGGCGGCATCGGCGGGGCCGGTCAGCAAGTCCTGATATGTGCGCACCTGCGCCTCGATTCCGGAAGCTTCCTGCGTCACCGGGCCGGACGGCACGCGCGGGCGTTCCGGCATGGCGCCGCGGCTGGCCGGGGCAAGATGGACCAGAAGGCGTTCGCCGTCAGGCATCCAGGAGATGGGCGAGAAGACGGCATTGATGCCCGACGGGATCAATTCGCGCGCGGTCGCGCTTTGAAGGTCAGCGACCCAGAGACCGAGCGTGTCGCCGCGCGACAGGACGAAGGCGATCCGGTTGCCATCCGGCGACCAGGTGGTGTTCGAAATGCCGCTATCGGCGGGCAGGTCGATGGAGCGTTCCTCCTGCGTGTCGAGATCGATCACGCTGAGACCGACAACCGCGCGCGGTCCGTGGCGGCCATTCGTCGCCGCATCGAGACGGAGACCGGCCAGGCGCTCCATCGGACGGGCGAGTTCGGAGATGGGCGGAAGGGCCTCGCGGTGCATCAGCAGCACGGCGTCGCGATTGGGCGACAATGAGGGCCAGGGAGACAGTGGCGCGTCGACAATGTCGACCACGTCCTGCGGCGGAAGGCGGTAGGCCTCCTGCGCCGATGCCGGGGCAAAGGCCCCCACGGTCAGGCCTGCGACGGCCAGGGTAACCATGAACCAGTTGCGTGCGCGCATGACGCCTCTCTCCCCGAGTTTCACTTCGGGGAAGATAGAGGCCGGGACGCCGCGCGACATTAAAAAGCGGTCATGATCCGCAGCTTTGTTGCGGCCCGAACCCAAGAAAAAGCCCCGGTGTTTCCACCAGGGCTTTGACGTTGAAACAGTCAGGGACGCGAGAGAGGTCTATTCCTCTTCCTCGTCGCCTTCCTTGATTTCCTTGCCGGTCTCCTGATCGACGACCTTCATCGACAGGCGAACCTTGCCGCGATCATCGAAGCCGAGCAGCTTCACCCAGACCTGGTCGCCTTCCTTGACGACATCGCCGGGGTGATTGACCCGCTCTGCCTTGAGCTGGGAGACGTGGACGAGGCCGTCCTTCGGACCGAAGAAGTTCACGAAGGCACCAAAGTCCATGACCTTCACGACCTTGCCCTTGTAGATCGCACCGGCTTCCGGCTCGGCCGTGAGGCCGCGGATCCAGTCGAGCGCCGCGCGGATGGATTCACCCGACGACGAGGCAACCTTGATGACGCCGTCATCATTGACGTCGACCTTGGCACCGGTCTCTTCGACGATCTGGCGGATCACCTTACCGCCCGAACCGATCACGTCACGGATCTTGTCGACCGGGATGGTGATGGTCTCGATACGCGGAGCGTATTCGGCCAGTTCGCCGCGCGAGGTATTCAGCGCCTTGTTCATCTCTTCGAGGATGTGGAGGCGGCCGCCCTTGGCCTGGTCGAGGGCGGTTTTCATGATGTCCTGCGTGATGCCGGCAATCTTGATGTCCATCTGAAGCGAGGTCACGCCCGCTTCGGTACCGGCCACCTTGAAGTCCATGTCGCCGAGATGGTCCTCGTCTCCGAGGATGTCGGAGAGCACGGCCACGCCGTCCGGGTCCTTGATGAGGCCCATGGCGATACCGGAGACCGGACGTGCGATCGGCACACCGGCATCCATCATCGCAAGGGATGCACCGCAGACCGTCGCCATCGAGGACGAGCCGTTCGACTCGGTGATCTCGGAGACGAGACGGATGGTGTAGGGGAAGGATTCGGCGCTCGGCAGAACGGCGCGAACCGCCCGCCAGGCCAGCTTGCCGTGACCGATTTCGCGGCGGCCCGGGGCCAGGCGGAAGCTGGTTTCACCGACGGAGTAGGGCGGGAAGTTGTAGTGGAGCATGAAGCGCTCCTTGTACGTCCCGGTCAGTGCGTCGATGAATTGCTCGTCCTCGCCCGTGCCCAGCGTCGTGACGACGAGGGCCTGGGTTTCACCGCGGGTGAACAGGGCCGAACCGTGGGTGCGCGGCAGGATGCCGGCTTCCGACACGATCGGGCGAACCTGATCGAGCGAACGGCCGTCAATGCGCTTGCCGGTCTTGATGATGCCGCCGCGAACGATGGAGGCTTCGACCGCCTTGAACGCGTCCTTCAGGACGGTGCCGTCGACGCCGTCGGGGCGTTCGTCGGTGATCCCGAGCTCCGCAACCGCCTTTTCGCGCGCCGCGCCAACGGAGGCGTAGCGTTTCGACTTGTCGGTGATGGTGTAGGCCTTTTCCAGGTCCTTGCCGACGAGCTTGCGGATCTTGCCTTCAACGTCGGAATTGTCTTCCGGCGCGAAATCCCAAGGCTCCTTGGCGCCCTTTTCAGCCAGGCGGATGATCATGTCGATCACCGGCTGGAAGTGTTCGTGGCCGAACATGACCGCGCCGAGCATGATGTCCTCGGCCAGTTCCTTGGCTTCGGATTCCACCATCATCACCGCGTCACCGGTGCCGGCGACGACGAGATCGAGCTCGGTGTCCGGCATCTGGTCGTCGGTCGGGTTGAGGATGTATTCGCCGTCCTTGTAACCGACGCGCGCGGCGCCGATCGGACCCATGAAGGGCAGGCCGGACAGGGTCAGGGCCGCAGAGGCGCCAACCAGGCCGACGATGTCCGGGTCATTTTCCAGATCGTGCGACAGCACGGTGATCATGACCTGGACTTCGTTCTTGAAGCCCTTCGGGAAGAGCGGACGAACTGGACGGTCGATCAGGCGGGAGGTCAGCGTTTCCTTTTCGGTCGGCCGGCCTTCGCGCTTGAAGAAGCCGCCGGGGATCTTGCCCGCCGCGAAATACTTCTCCTGATAATTGAC
This sequence comes from Maricaulis sp., assembly GCA_002692855.1. Taxonomy (GTDB): domain Bacteria; phylum Pseudomonadota; class Alphaproteobacteria; order Caulobacterales; family Maricaulaceae; genus Hyphobacterium. Next base: position 80,788 of record NZMJ01000036.1, on the reverse strand, counting down.
GGTCAGCGGGAAGAAATCGGCTCCCGGCTTGACGGTCTTGACGCCAACGGCGGTCGCCAGAACGGTAGTGTCACCGTAGGTGGCGATTACAGCGCCGTCGGCTTGCCGGGCCATACGCCCGGTCTCGAGCGTAAGCGTGCGACCGCCCCACTCGATGCTTTCCTTGTGAATCTCAAACATATCGTGCGTACAGAATTCCCGTTTGGAGTGAATACGGTCCGGCGCCCTAGCGGCGCAGGCCGAGCTTCTCGATCAGGCTCGCATAGCGGCCATGGTCCTTCGCCTTCAGGTAGTCGAGAAGGCGGCGGCGCTGCGAGACGAGCTTGAGCAGTCCACGGCGGGAATGATTGTCCTTCTTGTGGGTCTTGAAGTGTTCGGTGAGGTTCGCGATCCGCTCGGTGAGGATTGCAACCTGAACTTCCGGGGAACCGGTGTCACCAGACTTCGTGCCGTGTTCGGAAACGAGCGCGCTCTTGCGCTCTTGCGTAATCGACATCGGTCAGTCCTTTCTCAATGCGGCCGTCAGGGCCTATTCGGTGTCAGATTGAAGACCCTGACCGGCTGAAATTTGCCGGCGCGGGCTTCGCCTATGGCCGCCGCCATTCCTCCGCACATGGCCACTGCGAGTTTCGAGGCGTCCTTGCCAGCGATCTCGCGGGGGCTCCGCAGGGCGCGCAATTCTTGCGCCTGCCGCGGGAGGAGGACGATCGGGCGTCCTTGCTTCAGTTGGAAAACCTCGTCCTCGGTAATGGCCAGGGCCGGGATGTCGTCCAGCGCGGTCTCAACGGGGAAAAGGGCTTCCGAAGCGCGGCCCTTATGGGCCATTTCCTTCAATTCGTCCAGCGCCACCGCAGCGTCGATGGCGAAGCCGCCAACGCGGGTCCGGCGCAGCGCCGCAACATGACCCTCCGCGCCCAGGGCGGAGGCGATATCGCGGACCATCGAGCGCACATAGGCGCCCTTGCCACACCGCATCTCGAACACGGCCAGATCGTCGCTGGGCGCGTCCATCAGCGACAGCGAATGGATGGTCACCGGGCGGGACGGCAGCTCGAATTCCTCGCCCGCGCGGGCCATGTCGTAGGCGCGGGCGCCATCGACCTTGATGGCGGAATAGTTCGGCGGAACCTGCTCAATCTCGCCGATGAAACGCTCCAGCACCGCCTCGATGGCCGCACGGTGCGGGCGCACGTCGCTTTGCGCGATGATGTCGCCCTCGGCATCGAGTGTGTCCGTGGACTCGCCCCATTTCACGGTAAAGCGATAGGTCTTCTCGCCTTCCTGCGCGAAGGGCACGGTCTTGGTGGCTTCGCCCAGCGCAATCGGCAGCAAGCCGGTCGCCAGCGGGTCGAGCGTGCCGGCATGGCCGGCCTTCTTGGCGTCGAAGGCGCGGCGGACCGCCGAGACGGCCTGGGTCGAGGTCAGGTCGGCGGGCTTGTCGAGAAGGATCCAGCCATCGATGTCGAGCCCCTTTTTGCGCCGGCCCATCAGTCCTCGCCCTCGTCGTCACGGCGAAGGTCACGGGCAACTTCGGGACGGGCCAGGATGGCGTCGACCTTCTCGGCGGCGTCGAACCGGTCATCCTTGGCGAAGCGAAGCTCGGGCGTGAATTTCATGTCGATCTCGCGGCCGAGCTTGCTGCGAATGAAGCTCGCGGCGCGGTTCAGCCCCTTCACCATCGCCGCCTCGTCGGAATTGCCCAGGGCGGCAACGAAGACGTTGGCGTGGTTCAGGTCCGGGGACATGCGCACTTCAGTCACCGTGATGATGACGTCTTGAAGGGCCGGGTCGCGCATTTCGCCGCGCTGGAGAATGCCGGCAACGGCGTGACGGATCAGTTCGCCCGCGCGCAGCTGACGCTGGGTCGGGCCTTTATCGGAGGCGTGGCGGGACATGGTTCTTCTTCTTTCTTCGGCCCGGCCGGCACGGGGATCGAACCCGCCCGGTCATCGAAGGGCGTGCGTCCTAACGCGGGCGCGCGAAGAAGGCAAGATGGGGGTCGCGTGCGGCGCTTTCCTCCCCCGTTCATAGGGGAGGTGCCGGCGCAGCCGACGGAAGGGGGGATCCCCCCTCGCCCCTTCGGGGCACTCCCCCTGCGAGCGGGGGGAGAAATCTGAACCGAGCGGACATCATGTCCCATTCTGTCTGTCTAAACCGTAAGCCATCTGGCGCGAATGTGAGTGGCCAATCGTTTCAGGATCGGGACCCTTCCAGTCTTTCAATGAACGGGGGAGTTCATGGTTCGATATCTGATCGCCGCGGCCATCGCGCTGCTGGCCGGCCACGCCGCAGCCCAGGAGGCGGAGACACCCGACACCATCGCCGACGCCTATCTGGCCGCCTATCAGGCGCAGGATTTCGATGCGCTTGCCGGATGGATCGCCGCAGACGCGGTCTTCATCGACCCGACCTCGGAAGCGGTGCCCGGCATCGCCGAACCCTTTCACTGGACGGGCCGGGACGCCATTCTCGCCGGGATGCGGTCCTGGGGCGCCAGCCGTCTCGAATACGAGATCGACCGGCGCTATTCGGCGTCTGGACATGTCATCTTCGACGGCGCGGTCGCGGCGATCTACGAGACACCGGACGGTGTCACGGCCTATCGCTATCCGATCATCACGATACTCACGATCGCGGAGGGGCAGGTGATCGAACACCGCGATTACACCGACTTTTCCGGCATGACACAGGAGGCACGCTGATGCTGCGAACCCTTATTCTGGCGGCAGCGATGACGCTGACCGCTACCCCGGTACTGGCGCAGGAGTCCGGCAATGCCGAAGCTGTCGCGCGGGCCTATATGGACGCGTATTCCGCGACCGACTGGGACGCGATGGCAGCCCTGATGGCCGACGACATTGTCTTCGCCGACAACACGGCGACCGGTTCCGATGACCCCGACGGGATCGAAACCGAAGGCCGCGAGGCCCTGTTGGAGATGCTGCGCGGCTTCGAAGCGCAATATCACCCCATCGAACTCGGCTTCGTCTGGGACAGCGTGTTCGAGAGCAATGGCACGGTCGTCTTCATCGGTCATGTGAACGCGCTCTACGCGACCGAGACCGAAGGACAGGTCTTTCGCTGGCGGTCACAGCAGGTCGCGGCCGTGACGGTTCGCGAAGGCCTCGTCGTGGAACATCGCGATTACGCCAATTATCCCGGCGCGGAGCAGGGATTGGTGCCGGCGGAGTAGGTCCGAGGGGAATGCCATCTCGAGCAAACGCGAGCGTTGAGAAACAAAAAAGGGCGGCCCGAGAGCCGCCCTTTTGCGTGTCAGATACGAAGCGGGATCAGAGCTTGCGCTCGACTTCCTCGACCTCGAAGCACTCGATGAGGTCGCCCTTTTGCAGGTCCTCGTAATTTTCGAACGCCATGCCGCATTCCATGCCCGAGCGGACTTCCGGGACTTCGTCTTTGAAGCGCTTGAGGGTCTTGAGCATGCCTTCGTGGATGACCGTGTCGTTGCGCAGCAGGCGAACGCCCGAGCCGCGCTTGACGACGCCTTCGGTGACCTTGCAGCCCGCGACCTTGCCCGACTTGGAAATGTTGAACACCTCCAGGATCTCGGCGTAACCGATGAAGGTTTCGCGCTTTTCCGGGGCCAGGAGGCCTTCCAGCGTGCCCTTCACGTCGTCGAGCACGTTGTAGATGATCGAGTAGTAGCGGATCTCGACGCCTTCGCGTTCGGCCATCTCGCGCGCCTGCTTGTTGGCGCGGACATTGAACGCGAACACGGGTGCGCCGGACGCCTTGGCGAGCAGGACGTCGCTTTCATTGACGCCGCCAGCGGCCCCCAGAATGACGCGGGCCTTGACCTCGTCATTGCCGATCTTCTCGAGCGCCTGGGTGATGGCCTCGGCAGAACCCTGCACGTCCGCCTTCAGCACGATCGGCAATTCCTGCGTCTCGTTCTGCTGCAGGCGGGCCATCATCTGCTCAAGCGACGTGCCGCCGCCCGTTCCGGCGCCGACGCCGGATTTCTTCTGGCGCTGACGATAGTCGGCGATCTCGCGGGCCCGGGCCTCGCTGTCGACCACGGCGAAAAGCTCGCCCGGTTCCGGCGCGCCGTCGAGGCCGAGAATCTCGGCCGGCTGGGACGGGCCAATATCCTTCAACTGCTGGCCACGCTCGTCGATCAGGGCGCGGACGCGGCCCCACTGGGCACCGGCGACGACGATGTCGCCGCGCTTCAGCTTGCCGCGCTTGACCAGAACCGTGGCGACCGAGCCGCGGCCCTGTTCGACCTGCGATTCCACCACCACGCCGTCACCCGGACGATCCGGGTTGGCTTTCAGGTCGAGGATTTCGGCCTGCAGCGTGATCGCTTCGGTGAGGTTGTCGAGACCGGTCTTCTTCAGAGCCGAGACCTCGATGGCCTGGGTTTCCCCGCCCATCGATTCCACGATCACTTCGTGCTGGAGCAGTTGCTGCAGCACTTTTTGCGGGTTGGCCCCCTCACGGTCCATCTTGTTGACGGCCACGATGATGGGCGCGCCGGCTTGCTGGGCGTGTTTGATCGCTTCGATGGTCTGTGGCATGACGCCGTCATCGGCCGCGACGACCAGGATGACGATGTCCGTCGCCTGGGCTCCGCGCGAACGCATCGACGAGAAGGCGGCGTGGCCGGGCGTGTCGAGGAAGGTGATCTTGTCACCCGACTTCAGCTGGACCTGGTAGGCGCCGATATGCTGGGTGATGCCGCCGGCTTCGCCCGATGTGACATCGGTTTCGCGAAGGGCATCAAGGAGCGACGTCTTGCCGTGGTCGACATGGCCCATGACCGTGACCACCGGCGGACGCGACACCTTGGTGTCTTCCGGATCGTCCTCGGCGATGAAGCCTTCCTCGACGTCGGATTCGGAAACCCGCTTCGAGACGTGGCCGAAATCGGCGACGATCAGCTCGGCCGTGTCGGCGTCCAGCAGATCGTTCACGCGGACCATCTGGCCCTGCTTCATCAGGTATTTGACGACATCGGCAGCCCGTTCGGCCATGCGGACCGAGAGGTCCTGGACCGAGATGGCTTCCGGAATGATGACTTCGCGCTGAACCTTGTCGCGCTCGCCACCGGACGTGGCGCGGCGCTGCTTCTCACGCTCGCGGGCGCGGCGGACAGAGGCGAGCGACCGCTGCCGGTCCTCGTCGCCCTCGGTCACGGCCTGGATGGTCAGCTTGCCGGCCGAGCGGCGACGGTTCTCGCCGCGCTGGCGCGAGATCGCCGGTGCCTTGGCAGTGCCGCCGCCCTTGCGCTTGATGCGGCCGCCCATGCCTTCGAGCGCGGATTCCACGTCCTCGGGTTCGTCCTTGGCGGCATCGCGGGCCTTGTCCTTGGCCGGGTCACGGCGCGCAGGCGTCGGCTCGGCGTCAGGATCGGGGATGTCGGCGGGGTCGGGAACGACCGGTTCGCTCGCTGCAGGCTGGGACGCTGCGCGCTTGCGGTCTTCGGCCTCGGCGGCGCGGCGGGCCTCTTCATCGGCCTCGCGCTGCTTCTTTTCCTCAAGATTGCGCTGCTCGGCCTCGGCGCGCTTGTCGCGCTCCTCGGCTTCCTGCTTTTTCTTGGCGTCGCGTTCGGCGGCCTCGGCGCGCGCGCGCTGGATGGCGCGCTGGCGGGCGACCAGTTCTTCCTCGGACAGGCCCAGCTCGCGTGCCTTGGCGGCCAGTGCGGATTCCTTTCCGCCCTTGGCACCGCCCTTGGAGGCGGCAGGTGTGTCCTTGGGTCCGGCCACGCGCTTGCGCTTCATCTCCACCACGACGGATTTCGACCGCCCACGGGAGAAGCTCTGCTGCACGGTACCCGAACCGCCGCGAAGTGACAGCGGGCGGCGGCCCGATCCGGAATTGCGTTCGTCGTTGTCGCTCATTCGAGCCTTTCAACACGGCCTCAAAAATACACAAGCGGGGCGCCGGCTGCCGTCGGCTGACACCCCAAACTTTCCAGTTCTCCGCCGGAAAGCCGCTAAACTAGCCAGCTTCCGCGCGGATTCAACCGTTCACACTGGCACCGGCTCCCGGATCAATGTCCCGGAAGCCTCCCAGCTTCGTCATCGTCTCACCAAAGGCTGCCGCTTGGGCGCCTCCGGTCAGCACGGCATGGACCACGCTATCGCGGCCCAATGCCTGTCCCAGTTCGGCGGCGGTGAAACACCCCGCAACCGGTATGTCGCCCCAGGCGGCGTAGGCCAGCCGGTCGAGCTTGCCCCGCCCATCGGGAGCGGCCTCTGACGCCTCGACCCGCCATGCGGGCCGGGCGGCCTTCAACGCGGCGTGGGCGGTATCAAACCCCAACGCCAGGTCACCGGAACGCCGGGCCAGCCCCAGAAGGGACAGCGCCCGGTCCGCCAGCCGGTCCGCAATAAAGTCCGCGAACCCGGCCGGTACCGTGACCGCACTGCCTGCCGCGCGGGCAAAGGCCTTGCGTTTCAACGCGGTTTCGACCGCTGCCCGGTCCGCCGTGACCCAGACCCCGCGACCCGGAAGCCGGGCCGTGACGTCGGGAACCAGCACACCATCGGGCGCAATCGCGATGCGAACCAGCCGGGCCTCGGGGCGAACCTCGCCACTCGCGACACAGCGCCGTTCGCGGCGCTTGCGGCCCGGATCAGCTGCGATCGTCTCCTTCGTCCTCATCGCCGCCGTCCTTGTTCATGTCTTCTGCGACGGCTTCGTCGAGATCAACGCCCAACGCAGCGGCTTCGGCTTCGAGCGCCTCGAGGTCGAGACCTTCAAGATCGGTATCGTCGGCCTCGGCTTCAACCTCTTCGGGCTCCGGCTGCGGCAGATCGTCCTCGGAGATCCAGCCCGCCGCGACACGGGCGCGAAGGATCAGCATCTCGGCGTCTTCCGCAGAAAGCTCGAAACCGTCGAGGATCCCGGCTTCACGAACGCGCTCGCCATTGCGGGTCTCGAACCAGCCGCGCAGATCGTCCGGCGTCATGCCGGCCAGATCATCGACCGTCTTCACGTCATTCTCGCCGAAGGCGACCGCCATGGGAAGCGTTACGCCCTCGATTTCGAGAAGACCGTCCTCGACGCCCGCTTCCTTGCGCTTGTTGTCCTGCTCGGTCGCGATGCGCTCGAGATAGTCACGCGCCCGCGCCTGGATTTCGACGGCGGTATCCTCGTCAAAGCCTTCGATCACGGCGATTTCGCCCGGATCGACATAGGCCAGCTCGTCGACATTGGAGAAGCCTTCGGTCGCCAGCAGCTGGGCGATGACCTCGTCGACGTCGAGCGCGTTCATGAACAGGCCCGTACGCTCGGCAAATTCCTTCTGGCGGCGCTCCGATTCCTCGACCTCGGTCAGGATATCGATGGACCAGCCGGTCAGCTGCGAGGCCAGACGCACATTCTGGCCGCGGCGGCCGATGGCCAGCGACAGCTGGTCGTCGGGCACCACCACCTCGATGCGGCGGTCTTCCTCGTCGAGCACGACCTTGGCGACTTCCGCCGGCTGCAGGGCGTTGACGATGAAGGTGGCAGGGTCCGGAGACCACGGAATGATGTCGATCTTCTCGCCGGCCAGTTCGGACACGACGGCCTGAACCCGGCTGCCGCGCATGCCGACGCAGGCGCCGACCGGATCGATCGAGCTGTCATTCGACAGCACGGCGATCTTGGCGCGGCTGCCCGGATCACGGGCGACGGACGGAATTTCGATAATGCCTTCGTAGACTTCCGGGACTTCCTGCGCGAACAGGGCGGCCATGAAGTCGGTGTGGGCGCGCGACAGGAAGATTTGCGGGCCGCGCGTTTCCTGGCGCACATCATAGATGTAGGCGCGCAGGCGATCGCCCGGCTGCAGGTTTTCCCGCGGAATCGCGTCATTGCGGCGGACAATGCCTTCGGCCCGGCCCAGATCAATGATCACATTGCCGTATTCGACGCGCTTGATGATGCCGTTGACGATCTCGCCGACGCGGTCCTTGTACTCTTCGTACTGGCGCTCGCGCTCGGCTTCACGAACCTTCTGGGTGATGACCTGCTTGGCGGTCAGCGAGGCAACGCGGCCGAATTCCAGCGGCGGCAGCTCGTCGGTCAGGACGGTGCCGATCTCGGCGTCGTCCTGGACTTTCTTCGCGTCCTCGAGCGAGATCTGCTGGGAGTCGTTCTCGACTTCCTCGACCACGGTCAGGCAGCGGGTCAGCCGCATTTCGCCGGTCTTGGGATCGATCTTGGCGCGGATGTCATGCTCGGCGCCATAGCGCGAGCGGGCCGCCTTCTCGATGGCTTCCTCAATCGCTTCGAGGACGAGCTTCTCGTCGATCGATTTTTCCTGCGCGACCGCCCGGGCGATTGCGAGCATCTCGGTCTTGTTTGCGCTGACGCCGATATTCATGGCGTTTCCTCGCTCCCTTGTTGGTCGGACACGACACCGCGTGCCTTCGAATCGGCTTCCATGAGGGCGTTGGTGAGCACCAGCTTGGCATCCGCGATCCAGTCGAACGGGATGTGGGCGGTCTCGTCTTCACCCTTGATATCGAGGAGGACATGGCCTTCCTCAAAACCGGCAAGCGTGCCGGTAAAACGTTTGCGGCCTTCGACCAGGCGGTCGAGTTCCAGCTTGGCCTCGAAGCCTTCCCAGCGCTCGAAATGCGCCGGTGCCGTCAGCGGCCGGTCGATACCGGGCGACGAGACTTCCAGGTTGTATTCGTCACCGATCGGATCCTCGGATTCGAGCATTTCCGACACGGCCCGCGACAGGGTCGCGCAATCCTCGACATTCATGGTGCCGTCGGTGCGCTCGGCCATGATCTGGAAGGTCTTGCGCTTGCCGCCCATGACGCGCACGCGCACGATCTCGAACCCCATGGCGGTGGCAATCGGGTCCACCAGGGCGAGCAGGCGTTCATCAAGGGTCGTCTTGGTCTTCACGGCAGTGCGGTCCGGCCTTCGGCGGTAACAAAAACGGCGGCCCCGGGTGGAGCCGCCGATAACGCGTCATCGACACGTAATCGAACTGAGAGCGGGCTTATACGCCCCAAGGCAGCAGGATGCAACGTGTCAGCGCCGCTGGAAATCGAACCAGACGGGTTCGCAGTCGCCGAGCCGCTTGGTCTCGTAGCGCGTCGTGATGTGATCGGCGGGCGGTTTGCGCCAGTCGTCCGCATGGGTCGCCAGCCACTGCAATTCGCTGCGGCGGCGCAGGACTTCGAGCGCATGGTCGGCATAGGCCATGACATCGGTCGCCACCCGCAAGAGACCGCCCGGTTTCAGGAGGCGGACGAATTCGGCGGCGGTCCGGTCCTGCACGAAACGCCGTTTGGAGTGGCGCAGCTTCGGCCACGGGTCAGGGAAGAGGAGATAGATGCGGTCGAGGCCGGCATCCGGGAGCCGGGGCAGGATGTCGCGCGCATCGCCGAGATGCAGGCGCACATTGTCGAGGCTGTTTTCCTCGATCCCGGTCAGCGCCTTGGCGACCCCGTTCACATAAGGCTCGATCCCGATAAATCCGGTGCCGGGATGGCGCCTGGCCTGCGCGACGAGATGCTCACCGCCGCCAAAACCGATCTCAAGGATGTGCTGGCTGAAGCGTTGCGGCAGCTCGACCGGGCCAGAGTCCGGCACGGCAATGCGCGGCAGAAGGTCATCGACCAGGCCCTGCTGGCGCGGCGACAGGGGGCGGCCCTTCGTCCGGCCGAAGGTGCGCAATTCAGGTGAATTCTGCGGCGTCACAATTTAGCGTTTCCCAGTGGGCGTGGACGAAGCGGGACTTGGATCCGGCTTTCGACACGAATTAAACACGAAGCGGCTTGAGGGATAGCCTCGACCGAGGGGGATAGCAGCGATGCGCCGACTGAGTAAATTGACCCGCACCGCTGTGCAGGCGGTGCGCCGCGGCCTGGTCATCTTCCGCAGGCACACGGCGCTGATCTATGCCGTCTATGCGTTCCCGCTCGTACTGATCGTCTCGAGTCTCACACCGCCGCTCATCGCCCCCGACGAGGGCGGCCACGCCATACGCAGCCTGATGGTCAGCGAACTGCGCCTGTTCCCGAAAAATGATCCGGGGCCCGGACTGACGCCGCAGGACGTGCCGGCAGACCTGCGCGACTTCGTCATGGTGACACACCAGCAACTGCGCGACGAAGGCGTGTTCGGCTGGCGGGCGGCCCAAGCCCTGCCCGAGGGCTCATGGTCGTCGGAGCGCTCGGAAATCCGTTCCGCGATCGACGGGTATTTTCCGCTGTTCTACGTGCCGCAGGCCGTGGTGGTGACCACCGCCCGATTGTTCGGCGTTTCGATCAGCGACACGCTGCGATACGGCCGGCTGGCGCTCGGCCTCCTCTTCATCTCGCTGGCCGCGCTCGCCATTCACATTGCCCGGCGCGGCAAGTTCGCCTTCTTCATCCTCCTCGCGCTGCCGATGGTGGTTTTCCTTGGTACGTCATTTTCTCCCGATGCCTGGCTGATTGCCAGCGCCGCGCTGGGGGGCGCGGCGGCGACCCGGATCGTTCCCGGGCAGGGTGATGCGAAAACCTGGCTGAAACGCTACGGGCTGGCGCTGATCGTGCTGGTGGCGATCAAGCCGGTGCATATCGCGCTCGCCCTGACGACGTGGACGCAGGGGGGGATTGGCTGGGCGGTCCGGACCAAGCTCGTGGTCACGGTGCTGGCCGCGACGGCAATCTTGTGGACCGTTTTGGTCGTGTCACCACCCGACCGCGTCGCCGACAATATCGACCCGGGCGCGCAGATGGAATTCCTGCTGGAGTCGCCGGGCGCGGTGTTCGGGATCGCCGCGTCGAACCTGCTCAACCAGCCCTTCCTGCCGATGCGGCAATTGTTCGTGGTGACCGACCATCCCAATGCCTATGCCGGACCAGGCCTGACAGCCTTTCTCAGCCTGGTGGTCCTCGCCGTGATTTTTGCCAATCCGCCCTCGGCACGCCAGCCAACGGGCGCGCGGGTGATGGGGATTGGCGGTGCCGTGCTCGCTTACGGCCTGACCTATGCCGCGCTCTATCTCGTCTGGACCCCGGTGGGCAGTCCCGGCCCGGTGATGGGCGTGCAGGGCCGATATCTCATCCCGATTCTCCTGATGGCGATCCCGTCGCTGCCGCCCAGACCTTTGGGGCGCAATTTCGCGAGTCCTGCGGCGCTGTTGACCAGCGTGATGGCCGCCTACTTTCTGCTCGTCGTCCCGTGGACATTCGCCCACTACCTGAACCCCGGCCTGTAGCCACAAAAGAAGACGCGCCCGAACCGGGGTTCGGGCGCGCCGCAATCATGCCAGTCTTAGAAGGATTGTGCCCTCAGGCAAGACCCTTCAGGTCGCTGACCAGATCCGTCTTCTCCCAGGAGAAGCCGCCATCAGCTTCCGGATCGCGACCGAAATGGCCATAGGCCGCGGTGCGCGCATAGATCGGACGGTTCAGCTGCAGGTGCTCGCGGATGCCGCGCGGCGACAGATCGACCATCTGCGGCAGGGCCTTTTCCAGCACTTCCTCGGCGACCTGGCCGGTGCCGTGCAGGTCGACATAGACCGACAGGGGCTTCGACACGCCGATCGCGTAGGACAGCTGGATGGTGCATTTCCGGGCGAGGCCCGAGGCGACGACATTCTTCGCGAGGTAGCGCGCCACATAGGCTGCCGAGCGGTCGACCTTGGTCGGGTCCTTGCCCGAGAATGCGCCGCCGCCGTGCGGAGCCGCACCACCATAGGTGTCGACGATGATCTTGCGGCCGGTCAGGCCGGCGTCGCCGTCCGGGCCGCCGATGACGAAATTGCCCGTCGGGTTGACGTAGAACTCGTCTTCCGGCGGGAACCAGCCGTCCGGCAGGACCGACTTCACGACCGGGCGGACCAGTTCGCGGATGTCGGACGGCGTGAAGCCCTCCTTGTGCTGGGTCGAGACAACGACCGACAGCACTTCGACCGGCAGGCCGTTTTCATAGCGCAGCGTCACCTGTGACTTGGCGTCGGGTTCGAACTCCGGACGCTCGCCGGATTTGCGAAGCTGCGCCATACGCTTCAGGATTTCGTGCGAATACTGGATCGGAGCCGGCATCAGGGCCGGGGTCTCGTCGGTCGCGTAACCGAACATGATGCCCTGGTCGCCCGCGCCTTCGTCCTTGTTGCCGCCGGCGTCGACGCCCATGGCAATGTCGGCAGACTGCTCGTGCAGGAAATTCTGGAAGTTGGAGTTCTTCCAGTGAAAGCCGTCCTGTTCGTAACCGATATCCTTGACCGCGTCGCGCGCGACGGATTCGATTTCGTCGTTGGTGTAGTCACCGCCGCAGCGGATTTCACCGGCCAGCACGATCTGGTTGGTGGTCGTCAGCGTTTCACAGGCCACCCGTGAATACGGGTCGCGCGACAGAAACAGGTCGACGATGGAATCCGAAACGCGGTCGCAGACCTTGTCCGGGTGACCTTCCGAAACGCTTTCGGAGGTGAAGATGAAGTTCGAACGGCTCACAGGCGATCTCCAGATATAAAGATGTCTTTATATGTCGCGGCGCTTAAAGCCGATCCGCGCGGAGAGCGCAACCGTTGAGTTCGCAATTATTCCGATTCAGAGTCGTTTTCGTCGGCGAGCGAGCGCACGAGATCGAGTACCCGGCGGCGCACCTTGGGGTCATTGATCCGTGAGAATGCCTGCGCCAGCGCGACACCGTCGGGGCTCTGGATGAAATCGTAAACGATCGGGGCCTGGTCGTTCTCGGCCATGCCGGCATGGCCCGGCTCGGCAAGACCGTCGAAGAAGAAGGATACCGGCACGTCGAGCACATGCGAGAGGGCGTACAGGCGACTGGCGCCGACCCGGTTTGATCCGCGTTCGTACTTCTGAACCTGCTGGAATGTCACGCCGAGTTCGTCGCCCAGCTTTTCCTGACTCATCTTGAGAAGCTGGCGTCGCAAACGCACGCGAGATCCGACATGCTCGTCGATCTGATTGGCTTCGCGCGGGTTGCGTTTCATGTCTGCCCTTTCTGATCCCGGTCAAAATTCGACCTGGATCGCCCTCATATCCCAGAAACTTCTAAAATGAATACCCCATTACGAGGGCAAATGGGAAATTTTTCATCGGTGTGCGGATGTCCGCAATACGGATTGCAAGCTTTTCCGGTTTGCGAACACGAAGGCACATAGAATGAGCACCCACAAAGTCCAGCAAATAAGATCACCGAAGCGTGCATAGAGAGTCGGCCGCAAACCCGCAGGCAGATCGCGGTCGAATGATCCCTCCGCATCCGGAGCAATCAGGCCGTCCGTGCGCCCGTAGGCGTCGATGACACCGGAGAAGCCGCCCGATGCGGCGCGCGCGATCGGCAAGCCTTCCTCGATGGCGCGGTAGCGGGCAATGTTGAGATGCTGGGACGGCCCGGCAGTCGGACCGAACCAGGCGTCATTCGACAGATTGACCAGCCAGGCCGGGCGCGCCGTGCCGCGCGGGACAAAGCGGGCATACACGATCTCGTAGCAGACCAGAGGGGAGAAAGGGGGGGCATTGCCGAGCTGGATCACCGCGGCCGAGTCGCCCGGAGAATAGCCATCGACCATCGTCGACAGGGACTCGATTCCGAAACTGCGGAAGACGTCCGCGAAGGGGATGTATTCGCCGAACGGGACCAGGCGGACCTTGTCATAAAGGCCATCAAGCTGGGGACGACCGCCGGGAAAGCTGATGGCGGCGATGGCATTGTAATACCGCGTGCCACCGGGCGCATCGGTGTCGCGGCGAGGCGTGCCGGTGATCAGTGTCGGTCCATCTGCCAGCAGGCGTGACAGGGGCGCGAGCGTGTCACCATCCTCGAGGAGGTAGAGCGGCAGCGCGCCCTCGGGCCACAGGATATGCGTGACCGCATCCAGCCCCGGCTGGTCTGTCGCCTCCAGATAGCGGTCGCGCACCATGGTCTGGTTGCCGTCCGCCCATTTGACCTGCTGGGGGATGTCCACCTGCACGATGCGGAGCCGGATGCCGGTCTCCTCACCCACGACGCCCGAGGCGAGGCGCTGCGCACCCCAGCCGGTCAGACCGGCGAGCACGATGGCTGCCGCCAGGACCGGAACAAGACGTCCCCCGCGCGCAGCGGGTCCCGCCAGCAGGGCCGGTGTCAGGGCAATCAGCAATGTGACCAGCCCGAGACCCGAGGCGCCGATCGGGGCGGCCGACTGCGAGACCGCACCCCCTCCAGGCCAGACATGTCCGGGCAAGTTCCAGGGAAAACCGGTGAAGAGCGTGCTGCGCGCCCATTCGGCCGCGAACAGCAGCACGGTGAACAGCAGGATGCGCGACGTGCTGCGGCCGCCGAAGCGGGCCTGAAGCGCGCCCGCCACCCCCCAGAACAGGGACAGGACGGCGGCCAGGGCCAGGGCGGCCAGAGGCCCGAAGGGCGCGAAGGCCGGGCCGCGGCTGAAGAAAGCGAAGGCGATCCAGAACAGGCCGATCGTGAAATAGCCGAGCGCGAAGGCGAAGGCGGTTTCGAATCCGGCGCGCATCGGTCGCGGCTGGCGGGCTGCCCCGTCCAGCGCCCAGGTCAAACCGGTCAGGCCAATGACCAGGAAGGGAAAGAGGAATAGCGGGGCATGGGCCAGCGCGGCGGCGCAGCCCAGGGCGACCAGCACGCCCCGGCGCTTCCACCGGGGCAGGGTCGTCAAGCCAGCGCGCAACCGGTTGGGCGACAGGGTGCGCCGTGTGGCAGACCAGATTGCCGCCGCCGTCACGCGACCTCGCCGGGCGTCACCGTTTCCTCGGCGCCCGCAGGGCGATGGGTGCGGATCCGGACCCGCTTGATCCGCCTCGGATCGGCGTCGAGCACTTCAAATTCAAGCCCGCCGGGGTGCGGGATCACTTCGCCGCGTTCGGGAATCCGCCCCGCGAGGGTGAAGACCAGACCGCCGAGAGTCTCGAAATCATCCTCTTCGTCCTCGGGCAGGTCGGCCGAGAAACCGGCGGTGCGTTCGAAATCCTCGATCAGCAGGCGGGCATCCGCCTCCCAGAGGCCGGGACCCCGGGCGCGGATGGCGGGAGCCTCGTCCTCGTCGTGCTCGTCCTCGATATCGCCGACAATCGGCTCAAGCAGGTCTTCGAGCGACACCAGACCGTCCGTGCCGCCATACTCGTCGACGACAAGGGCAAGGTGCATGCGGCGGGTCTGCATCCGCAGCAACAGGTCCACGGCGCGCATGGAGGGGGGCGCGAACAGGAGTGGACGACGGATCGCCGGCAGGATGCGGCGCTCGGCCCAGCCTTCGGGGTGCTGACCGTCCAGATCCGGTGCCAGGTGACCGACCACATCCTTGATGTGGGCCACGCCCACCGGGTCGTCGAGCGTTTCGCGGTAGATCGGAAGACGTGAATGGGCGGCCTCGGCAAACAGGCGCGCGAGCTCGGCGAGCGGCGTCTCGATATCGACGGCGGTGATGTCGGCGCGTGGCACCATGACATCGGCCACTTTCATGCGCTCGAAATCAGCAGCCTTCAAGGCCAGGAACTGGCCGTCCGGAACGGGTTCGGAAGGGTTCGCCGGAGCGGGATCGGGCTGGCTGGAAAACGGACGCGCCAGCCGGGCGCGCCAACTTCGGCTAGGACTGTCGTCAGTCATTCATGCGGCCTCCGACCGCGTACGGGTCGGCGATATCGAGCCGGGCCAGCGCCCGGCGTTCGATCGCCTCCATGCGTTCTGCGTCTTCGTCATCGATGTGATCATACCCATGCAGATGCAGGAATCCATGAATCAGTAGGTGGATCAAATGGTCCCGCGGCGCAATAGACCGTTCGTCCGCCTCGCGCATCACCACGCCGTGGGCGATGGCGATGTCGCCGAGCCAGTCCTGCGCGCTCTCATGGGCCGGGAAGGACAGGACGTTGGTGGGGCCGGACTTCCCGCGATGATCGGCGTTGAGCCGGGCAATTGTTGCATCGTCGGTCAGGAGGATGCTGACATCGCCCTGACGATTGGGTTCGCCGGAGCTGGGTATTGCCTGCATGGCCGCATCAATCGCCTGTGACACGATCCCGTCGATGTCGCCGAGCGCAGACCATGCGTCATCGTCGATGTCGACCGACCAGGTGAAAGGGCAGTCCGACTGCGTGATCGTGTTCACGACTTCGCCTTGCTGTCGAGTGCCTCATAGGCGGCGACGATACGGGCCACGAGGTCGTGGCGCACGACGTCTTCCTTGGCAAAACGGGTGATGGCCACGCGCGGATCGTCCGAAAGGAGTGACAGCGCTTCAGGCAGGCCGGACGGGCTGCGGTGATCGAGGTCGGTCTGGGTCGGGTCGCCGGTGACCACCATGCGCGAGCCTTCACCAAGGCGGGTCAACACCATGCGCATCTGGGCACGGGTCGCGTTCTGGGCCTCGTCCACGATCACGAAGGCGCGGTTCAGCGTGCGGCCGCGCATGAAGGCGAGCGGGGCGACCTCGATACGCTTGTCCTCGCGCATCTTCTCCATCTGGGTCCGTCCGAGGCTGTCGGACAGCGCGTCCCACACCGGCAGAAGGTAGGGATCGACCTTCTCGGTCAGGTCACCGGGCAGGAAGCCCAGCTTCTCCCCCGCCTCGACGGCGGGGCGGGTGATGATCAGCCGCTCGAAACGCCGCAGGACAAGCTGGCTGGCACCATAGGCGACAGCGAGCAGGGTCTTGCCGGTTCCAGCCGGGCCGACCCCGAATATGAGGTCGTAGTCCTGATCGGACTTGAGATAGCGCACATAGTCGCCCTGGCGTTTCGTGCGCGCCAGGAAGCTTGCGCCGCGCGGCACCCGGATCAGGCCGGACGCATTGTCGTCATCGGACTCGTCCTGCATCAGCAGGGCCGCGCGAACCGCCGACTCGTCGCAGATCATGCCGGTGTCGAGCCGCTCATAGAGCTTGGTGAGGACCCGCTTGGCCTCGGCGCGCACCTTGGGGTCATCGGCTTCGATATGGATCTGGCCGCCGCCCGGGGCAGACAGGCGCACGCCCAGCTCCCGTTCGATCAGGATCAGGTGGTAGTCCTCGGCACCTGCCAGCGCGCGGACCTTGTCGGCATTGTCAAAGTGAATGGCTTCGGTCGCGGCGCGGCGCGGCTTGGCCGACCGGACGCGTCCACCCTTGGATTTGGCCTGTTTCACGCGGCGTCTGCCTTTCCTGCCGCCAGAACGCCGGACAGCGAGCTGCGGGTTGCGGACATGATACGGACATCAACGATCTGTCCGAGCAGGTGTTCCGGCGCGTCGCAATGAACCGACTGCAGATAGGGGGACCGGCCATGCAGCTGGCCGGGTTCGCGGCCATGCTTTTCAAACAGGACGGGAAGCGTCTTGCCGATCTGGGCTTCGTTGAAGGCGCGCTGCTGGTCTTCGAGCAAAGCCTGCAAGCGGTGCAGACGCTCGGTCGCGACCGCGTCATCGACCTGTCCCGGCAGGGCGGCGCCCGGCGTGCCGGGGCGGCGAGAATATTTGAACGAGAAGGCGCTGGCGTGGGAGACGCGGCGCACACCCTCCATCGTCGCCTCGAAATCGGCATCGGTCTCGCCGGGGAAGCCAACGATGAAATCCCCTGAAATGGCGATGTCGGGCCGCGCTTCGCGGACGCGGGCGATCACGTCGGCATATTCGTCAAAAGTGTGCTTGCGGTTCATCGCCTTCAGGATGCGGTCCGATCCCGCCTGCACCGGCAGATGCAGATAGGGCATCACCTCCGGCACGTCGCGGTGCGCGGCGATCAGCGCGTCATCCATGTCGCGCGGGTGGCTCGTCGTGTAGCGGATCCGGTCAATGCCGCCGATCATGGCGACATGGCGCAACAGCTTGCCCAGCGTCCACGGGCCATCGGCCTCGCGGCCCGCGGGCGGCGCACCGTGGAAGGCGTTGACGTTCTGGCCGAGCAGCGTGACTTCGCGCACGCCCTGCGCCGCCAGCGCGCGGATCTCGGCGGTGATCTGGTCGACCGGCCGCGACCATTCGGCTCCGCGCGTGTAGGGCACGACGCAAAAGGAGCAGAACTTGTCGCAGCCTTCCTGCACCGTCACGAAGGCGGTGTAGCCCTCGACCTGACGCCCGATGGCCAGCGCGTCGAACTTCTCGTCGGGCTCGAATTCGGTGTCCAGGGCCTCGCCGCGCGCGCGATGGGTGTTGGCGATCAGTTCGGGCAGGCGGTGATAGGTCTGCGGCCCGACGACGAGGTCGACGACCGGGGCGCGGTTCATGATCTCCGCGCCTTCGGCCTGGGCGACGCAGCCTGCGACTGCAATGGTCATCGGCGTGCCGCTGCCGGCCTTGGCCTCTTTCAACGGACGCAGGCGGCCGAGTTCCGAGTACAGCTTCTCCGACGCCTTTTCCCGGATATGGCAGGTGTTCAGCACGACGAGGTCGGCGCCTTCGGGCGTGTCGGACGGCTCATAGCCCAGCGGTGTCAGAACGTCCCGCATGCGCTGCGAGTCGTAGACATTCATCTGGCAGCCATAGGTCTTGATGAAGAGGCGTTTGCGCTCGGTACTCATCTCATGTCCGCCACGTCGGCGGTCCTCATTTGAATGAGGGCGGGTTTATGAGCAAAAACCCCTTGTCTGGCAAGGCAAGTCAGTCGCTGGCGGCCTGCGTCTCCGGGGCGGGCCGGGTGGCCCGTGCGATGATGATGACCGCGAAGACCGTCAGAACACCTGCCAGCAGATAGGGCGCACCGGGGAAATAGACCGGCGCCTCCCGGTTCGAGAAGACGAAGAAAATCTGGGTCATCAGGAGCGGACCGAAGACCGTCATCAGGCTGGCGAGGCTGGTCATGCCGCCCTGCAACGCGCCCTGCATGTCGGCCGGCACCTGTCCGGACATGATGCCCTGCAGGGCCGGGCCGCCAATACCGGCGATCGCGCCCAGGACGATGATCACATAGACGGTCGTTCCATTCGGCGCGAAGGCGTAAGCGAAATAGGCGGCGGTCGCGACCGCAAAGCCGAATAATGCCGCCTGCCGCTGGCCCATCCACTTGATCATCCGGCCGGACAGCCCGCCCTGGACGATGGCAGTGGTGATACCGACCGCAGCCAGTGACAGGCCGACTTCGGCTTCCGACCAGTCGAATTTCTCGAACCCGTAATAGGACCAGACCGCCGGGAAGGCAGCATGGCCGATATAGAAGAGCGCGATGGCGGCCAGCAGGCCATAGACCATCGGGAATTGCTTCAGCTGGATCAGCGCGCCGACCGGATTGGCATTGGCCCAGCGGAAGGGGCGGCGGTTCTCCGGCTTCAATGTCTCGGGCAGCACCAGGAAGCCGTAGATCAGATTGGCGAAGGCGAGACCTGAGGCGACGAAGAAGGGCAGGCGGTGATCGATTTCACCGAGAAAGCCGCCCAGCGACGGGCCGATGATGAAGCCCAGGCCGAACGCTGCGCCGATCAGGCCGAAGCGGCCGCCGCGTTTCTCCGCCGGGGTGATGTCGGCGATATAGGCGCCCGCCGTGGAGTAGGTCGCGCCGAAAACGCCCGACAGGGCGCGGCCTATGAACAGCACCCACAGAACCGGGGCGAGGCCCATGACGAGGTAATCGAGGGTGAAGCCGGCGAGGGCGAACATCAGGACCGGGCGGCGGCCAAAGCGGTCGGACAGGTTTCCGATCACCGGCGCGAACAGGAACTGCATGGCCGCATACAGCGCGTAGAGCGCGCCGCCCCAGCGCGCCGCCTGCGGCAGGGTCAGACCGGTAATGTCGACAATGAGCTGAGGCATCACCGGAAGGATGATGCCAAGCCCGATCATGTCGATCAGGACGGTGATGAAGATGAAGGCGAGCGCGTGCTTGCCCGGCTGGCGGTTGACCATGCCCCCTCCGGCGGACGCCGCGTCAGACGGTGTCGGCGTCCTTTTTCAGGGGCACCGCGTAAAGCTCGAGACGGTGATCGACAAGCCGGTAGCCCAGCTTGCGGGCGACCGCTTCCTGCAAACGCTCGATTTCCTCGTTCACGAACTCGATCACTTCGCCTGATTTCAGGTCGATGAGATGGTCGTGATGGTCCTCGGACGCCTCTTCATAGCGGGCGCGACCGTCGCGGAAGTCATGGCGCTCGATGATGCCGGCTTCCTCGAACAGGCGGACGGTGCGGTAAACCGTCGCAAGCGAGATCCGGTCGTCGATGGCGGCGGCCCGGCGATGCAATTCCTCGGCATCGGGGTGGTCTTCGGCGGTCGACAGCACGCGCGCAATCACGCGGCGCTGATCGGTCATGCGCAGACCCTTCTCGACGCAGAGTTTTTCAATCCGGTCCGGCATCACGATAGGGCTCCTTCACCTGTCAGGCGAAGATTTACGCGCTTCGTTCCGCCCCGTCCAATGCCGGGAGTGTTTTTTCCATGAGAACCGCGTCGCTGCCGTCGGAATAATAGGCCGGCCGGCACCCGGTTTCGACAAAACCCGCCGAGCGATACAAGGCCAGCGCCGCCGAATTGTTCTGCGACACGTCGAGGAAAATCTTGCGGACACCGCCTGCCTGGGCGGCGGTCTCCGCCTCGGTCAGAAGGATGCGGCCTAGCCCCTGCCGGCGTGCCGAGGGCGCGACGGCGATGGTCAGGATTTCCGCTTCGTCGAGAACGGATTGAATAAGAATAAATCCCAGCGGCTGCTGCGCATCCGGTGCGGAACGCAGGATGACACCGTTCTGACGGACCAGTCCGGCCAGTTCCCCTGCGCTCCAGCCGCGTGGAAAGCAGGCGGCATGGATGGCGGCCAGCGCGTCGAAGTCGGGGTTCATGCCGGTGACCGTCCGCCCGGCAGCTTGGCGTCAGGCGGCCGGGCATAGAAGGGGGATGGCGAAGCGGGATGCGCCCGTTCGGCCAGGTCGAGCAGGGCGCGAGGTGAAAGCTCCGGGCCTTCGGTGAAGATGTCGTCCACCCAGCCCGGCTGCAATTGCGTCATCAACTGGACAGCGCCCGAACCCGTCACTTTTGCGCCCCGTTCCAGCTGTCCGGTCAGCCAGTCGCGTGCCTCATGCGCCGTCAAACGCTCGGGTGCGCCAACGGGTGAGCCCGCCGTGAAGGCCTGCACCACGAGATCACCCCGCTTGGCATCATGGATCACGGCAACGTCCAGCTGGCCGCGCGGATCGGCCATCAAGGCGAGCACCGCCAGGTTGGAGATGCCGGCCGTTTCGGCGCCGACGGCCAGTGCCAGTCCGCGCGCAAAGGCCACGCCGACGCGCGAGCCCGCGAAACTGCCCGGCCCGACCGCAACTCCGATGCGGCCGATCCCGGCCGGGGCGAGTTCGGCCTCGTTCAGGATCGCCTCGACCATCGGTGCCAGCCGTTCGGCATGGCCGCGCCCGATGCGCTCGGCATGGACGAGATCATCCCGTCCCGGCCGGCGCAGGGCCACGGTGCAAAACGCTCCGGTCGTGTCGAAGGCCAGAAGGGCGTGCATGCCTCCTGACTAGACGATCAGTGCCGCCTCGTCGAAGGACAAACGCGGCAGCCGGGGGAAGATCTTTTCGCCCGTGCCGTGACCGAGATTGACCAGAAAGTTCGATTTCCAGCTCTTGTGGGCCGGATCGGATTCGAAGAATTCGCGGTCGATGCCGTCCTGGTCGAAACCCGACATCGGACCGGTATCGAGGCCAAGCGCCCTTGCGGCCAGGATCAAATAGGCGCCCTGCAAGGTGGCATTGCGCGGACCGTGATCGCCGGCGCCTGCCTTCATCATGTCACGGGCGTTTTCGGCGTGGGGGAAGAGCACCGGCATGTGTTCGTAAAATTCGGTGTCGGTGGCGATGATGACCGTCCAGGGCGCGGACATGGTCTTGTCGACATTGCCGGCCATCAGGTGCGGCTTCAGCCGGGCCTTGCCCTCGGGGCTGCCGATGAAGGCAAAGCGCGCTGGGGAATTGTTCATCGAGGTCGGCCCCATTTTCACGAGGTCGTAGAGCTGGCGGATCGCCGCGTCCGGCACCGGCTCGTCGGTCCAGTCAAAATGTGTGCGGGCTTCGCGGAAGAGCTGGTCGAGCGCGCGGTCGTTCAAGGACCGGGAGAGATTGGGGGTGTGCAACATGGTCGCCTCCAGAATTGTTCTGGATGGCGATATAAGGGCTCAGACTTTTCTGATTACCGGCAGTATTGGAACAAGTGTGTGTCTGCCATCAATTGATTGCCACGACTTCGCGGACTTCCGGTACGTAATGCTTCAGCAGGTTCTCGATGCCGTTCTTCAGCGTTGCTGTCGAAGAGGGACACCCCGCGCAGGCGCCGCGCATGACCAGCGCGACAATGCCGTTCTGCTCATCAAACCCCTTGAAGATGATGTCGCCGCCATCGCGGGCGACAGCCGGTCGCACACGGGTATCGATCAATTCCTTGATCTCGCGCGCCAGGCCTTCGTGCTGTTCTTCCTCTGCCGCGTCATCGCTGCCGGAGAACAGGGGCTGGCCCGATTCCAGCGCATCCATGATCGCGCCCAGAATGGCGGGCTTGATGTGCGTCCACTCGACGGTCTCGTCCTTCGAGACGGACACATAATCGGCACCGCAGAACACGCCGGTGACACCGTCCACATCGAACAGGCTGCGGGGCAGGAAGGAGCCGGCGGCGTCTTCAGGGGTTGCAAACTCGCGCGGTTCGTCCGGTGCGATCTCGCGTCCCGGCAGGAATTTCATCGTGTGCGGGTTCGGGGTCGGTTCGGTCTGGATGAACATGGGGTCCGCCTTTCGGTCTGCCCGCTGGACATGGCGCGTCCGGAACGCGTTCGCAAGCCGCGTCCGCCGAGCAGGCTCAGGTCAGCGCGTCGATGGCCGAGTGATCCAGGCCGCCGGGGACGACGGTCACAGGGATCGGGCGATCCTCGAACAGGCTCTTGCCGCGCGACAGCGCCGTCACCAGCGGCCCCGGCCCGTCGCCGGACTCGGACGCTCCCAGCACCAGGAGTGCGATGGCTTCGTCCTCGGCGATCAGCTTTGACAGGCAATCGGCAATCCGGCCTTCACGCAGGATCAGCTCGGGACGCACCCCCAGCACCGCCTCGGCTTCCTCGGCCAGTGATTCGAGCAATTGGGTCGCGGATTCCTCGGCCTCGCGGCGCATGGTCTCGCCAACGCCGATCCAGTGGTCGAAATTGGGAGGCTCGGTCACGGCCAGAATGGACAGCCCGCCCCCCGTCGCCTTGACCCGCTTGGCAGCGAAGTAAAGGGCGGTGCGGCATTCCTCACTCTCGTCAGCGATGACGAGGAATTTGCGATTCTCGGCGCTCATCTGACATGCAGGTTGGCGAAGCCGGGCGCGCTCGTCCAGTCTGTCGCGCTTCTGGGACAGACGAGACACAGGTCATGACGACGCTTCATTCCGACAAACGCAGCGCAACAGCGCCTGAACTGAACTGGAGTGTGGAGCGGGAAGCCTTGACCGCGCACGACGGCGAGGCGGTCGTCAAACGGGTTCAGGCCGCAGAGGTCACCCATGTCCGGTTGTCGCTGGAGGTCGCCGGCAAGGATGTCCAGGTCGTCTGCCGGGTGACGACTCGGGACGGCGAGGCGGTGTTCGGATCGCAAAGCTGGGCCGGGGTCGGACAATGGAATAATCGCGCCGCGAGCTTTCGTAGCCTGTTGGGCGAATGGCATCGCGTGCTGTTGCCGCGCCGCGACGAGATCGCCTTCCTGGAGGGTCAGTCGCTGGGTTTTCGCTGGGTCATGACCCTGTTTGGCCTGGTCACGGGTCTGGCCGGAACGGCGGTCGCACTGTGGTTCCTGGTGGTGCAGGAAAACCCCGCCGGCCTGTTTGCCGTGGCACCTGCGGTCACGGGCGGCTGGATTGCCTGGCTCTTCCGTCCCAAACCGCCCAAGCCCTACGACCCGGAAACCTATGCGGCGAAGAACGAGGCCGGTTGAGGCTCAGTATTCGCTGGGCACACCCGGCGGGGCGTTGCGGACCTCGAACACGACGGGCACTTCGCCGGCATTCTGGAAGACCAGCGTCCCATTGACATTGTCGCCTTCCAGGACAGGCGGCAAGCCGAACACCATCAGGTGACGCGCGCCGGGAACGAAGACCAGCGGGCCTTCACCCCCCAGGTGCTGGGGACCGATGGCGCGCATCTGCATCATGCCGTCGGCGGTCATGGAGTGGCCGTGCATTTCGACACGCTCGGCGCCGTCGATCCGGGCTGACACCAGCAAATCCTCATTGCCGGTTTCAAGGTAGACCGTCAGGTAGGCCGCCGTGACGTCGCGCCCTTGCGGGTGGGGGCGCATCCAGGTGGTGCGGACATCGATGGTCGTTTCTTCGCGCGCGACGATCGGTGTGGCGTCTTCCATCGCCGGCAAGGCGGCATCGTCCGCCGGGCTGGTTGCCGCCTCATCCCCGGAATTGCCGCACGCGGCCAGCATGAGGGACAGCGGCAAGGTCACGACGAGAAGACGCATGAACAACTCCCGGGATCAGGTTTCCGGAAATGTCCTAGCGAATGCGCGCAGCGGCGTAAATGCGGCGTCTAGCCCCAGAAGCCGACCAATCGCTTGGCTTCGGCCAGACCCGGCGCGGACACTTCGCGGGCACGGTCGGCACCGGCCTGCAGGATACGGTCGATCTCGGCCGGGTCGTTCATCAGGCGATTATACTCATCGACCACCGGCGCCAGCTTGGCCACGGCCAGTTCGGCGAGGGCCGGCTTGAAGGCGCCGAACCCCTGACCGCCATACTCGGCGATCACGTCGTTCTTCGAGGTGCCATTCAGGGCCGCGTAAATGCCGACAAGATTGTTCGCCTCGGGGCGGGCCGCGAGACCGTCGACGGACTCCGGCAGTGGCTCGGGGTCGGTCTTGGCCTTCTTGATCTTCTTCGCGATCGTGTCGGCGTCGTCGGTGAGGTTGATCCGCGACAGGTCGGACGGGTCCGACTTCGACATCTTCTTCGAGCCATCTTTCAGCGACATGATCCGCGTGCCCGCGCCCTCGATGATGGGTTCGGGCAGAGGCCAGAAACCCTCGCAGTCATAATCGCGCATGAAGCGGGCCGCGATGTCGCGGGCGAGTTCAAGATGCTGCTTCTGGTCATCGCCCACCGGGACGTGGGTTGCCTTGTAGACCAGGATATCGGCGGCCATCAGCACGGGATAGGTGAAGATGCCGACGCTGGCGCGTTCGCGGTCGGACCCGGTCTTGTCCTTGAACTGGGTCATGCGCTCCATCCACCCCAGGCGGGCAACGCATTGCAGGATCCAGGCGAGTTCGGCGTGTGCGGGAACCGCGCTCTGCGCGAAGATGGAGGACCGCTTGGGATCGAGACCTGCGGCCATGTAGGCCGCGGCCACCGAGCGCACCTGACCGGACAGAGCAGCCGGGTCGTGCGGCATGGTGATGGCGTGCATGTCGACCGCGCAATAAAAGCACTCCGCGCCGCGCTCCTGCAGCTTCACCCAGTTCACGAGCGCGCCGAGATAATTGCCGAGATGCAGGTTCCCGGTCGGCTGCATGCCGGACAGGATGCGTTCGGGGCCGGAATAGGCGGGCGCGTCAGTCATGAAGAGCACTCTTTTGCGGGAGACAGGGTTCAGCGGGGTTTAGCCGCGCTTCATGGCCTTCCGCAACTCCGCGATCCTCACCGCGCCGGTGATGAGCGCCAGTGCGGCGTAAATGGCACCGCCCGCCGCCACGACTGCGAGAAGGGCAAGAAACACCGACCCGCCCGTCCAGACGGTGACGAGGTCACGCTGAAGCGCCATCGCCGCCACCGCCGCACCCATGATGGCCGAGGCAAGAGCAATGCGGACCAGTTTCGACTTCAGCCGGGCGTCCAGCACGAGGAGGCCGCGCCGATGCAGGACAAAGCCGAGCAGCGCCGCATTGATCCAGCCTGCCGTCGCCGTCGCAATCGCAAGGCCGACAAATCCCACGGGCGAGAAGAAAAGCGCGAGACCCAGAACGATGTTCACGACGACGCCGATGGCGGCAAACTTCATCGGCGTGGCGGTGTCCTGGCGCGCGAAGAAGCCCGGCGAGAGCACCTTGATCAGGACAAAGGCCGGCAGGCCGATCGCGAAGGCGGTCAGGGCCGCCGACGCCATCTGGGCATCGAGTGCCGTGAAGGCCCCGCGCTGGTAAAGCCCGGTGATGATGAAGTCGGGAATGACGGCCAGCGCGATGGCTGACGGCAAGGTCAGGCCCATCGAGATTTCAAGCGCCCGGTTCATCGTGTCCGAGGCGCCGGTGTCGTCGCCGGCGCGCAGGCGCTTCGACAGGGTCGGCAGCAAGGCGACGCCCATCGCGATCCCGATGACGCCGAGCGGCAGCTGATACAGACGGTCGGCATAGTAGAGCCAGGACCGGGCGCCTTCCTGGAGGGTGGCAATCGAGCCGGTCACCATGATGTTGATCTGCGTGACGCCGGCTGCGAGGGCACCGGGTACACCCAGCACGATCAGGCGGCGCACGCCCGGCGTCAGCCGGGGCAGGCGAAAACCGAGCTTGATTCCGGTGCGGCGGCAGGCAAACCAGAGCCACAAGGCCTGCACCACTCCTGACACGGTGATGCCGATGGACAGCCAAAGCACCATGGTTTCGGCCGGGGCGTCACCAAACCACAGGATGCCAATCAGGATCAGGTTCAACAGGACGGGCGCAGCTGCAGCGGCCGCGAATTTCTCGTGCGAGTTGAGAATGCCGCTGAGCATTGCCGAAAGCGACATCATCAACAGATAAGGCATCGTGATCTGCGTCAGCAGAACGGCGGTCGAGAACAGGTCAGGCTCGCCGACAAAGCCGGGTCCGAGCGCATACATCAGCCAGGGCATCGCGATCTGGGCGATGATGACGAAGACGAACATGAAGGTGACGAGTACCGACAGGACATCGCGTGCGAAGGCGCGCGCCTCGGCCTCGCCTTCGGATTCCACGCGCCCCGCATAAAGCGGCACAAAGGCCGAGTTGAAGGCGCCCTCGGCAAAGACCCGCCGGAACAGGTTGGGAAACTGGAAGGCTGTGAAGAAGGCGTCGGCGATAGGTCCGGCCCCGATGGCCGCAGCCAGCAGGATTTCGCGGACAAAGCCCAGAAGACGGCTGGCCAGCGTGAAGACGCCGACAATGGCGGAGGAGCGGAGCAGGCGCATCAGGCGTCTATCGTCCGGTACTGGCGCGGGCGCGCGTCAGTCCGCGTGAACGTGCTTCCTCGGCCCATTGTGCTTCTTCTTCCCCCAGAATGGCGAGCAGGGCCTCACGGACCTGTGTGCGGTCGGTCTCATCGGTCAGCTTTGCGCCTTTTTTGAGGATGTAGAAGGCGTCCACGGCGCGTTCGCCATATCCATCAATGCGCGCGGCCTGAAGCGACAGGCCGGCGTCTGCCAGCGCCCGCGCCAGTTCGGACAGCAGGCCGGGCCGGTCACGGCCCGATGCCTCGATCACGGTGGCGCTTTCAGAGGCGGTGTCGTCAAACTCGACGGTGGACGGCACGGTGAACGCGGCGGCACGCCGTTTCAACCCGTGCTGACCGCGCAAGGCGGGACGCGCCGGTTCTCCGCAGGCGGCGCGGAAGACACGTTCCTGCAAGGCATCGCGTGCGCGCGGCCGGTTGAGGCCGTATGGACCGCCGGATTCTTCCTGCACCATGAACACATCAAAGGCGTCCCCGGCCTTTGTCGTGTCGACATGGGCCGCGATGATGTTGGCGCCGGCGTCGGACAAAGCCGCCGCGATGTCCGAAAACAGGCGGTCGCGATCGGGGGCATGGACCAGGACTTCGGTGGCGGCGCGGCGGCGATCCACGCGAATGGCCACCGAGGTCTCGCGGCCCATGCGCCGGGCGGCGCGGGCGAAATGAGCGTGACGCAAGCGGTCTTCCGGCCCGAAGACCAGCCAATAGGACCCCGGCAGGTCGCTGGCCCACTGACGCGCGAAATCGGCATCGAAACGGGCCATCTGCGCGATCAGCTGGGTGCGGGCCAGGTCCGCCTTGCTGTTCAGCCGGTTGCGGGCCTCGGCCTCGTCGGCGCTGGCATCAATGGTATGCCCGTCGGCCAGCACGGCCTCGGTCGCGGAATAAAGGTCGCGCAGAAGCTGGGCCTTCCAGCCATTCCAGATGCCTTCGCCGACGGCGCGTATGTCCACGGCCGTCAGGAGGAGCAGCAGGCCGAGACGCTCGGTCGTGCCCACCAGGCGAGCGAAGTCGATGATTGTCTTGGGGTCGCCGATGTCACGGCGCTGGGCCGTGTCGCTCATGGTCAGATGCGAACGCACCAGCCAGGCCACCAATGCCACCTCGTCCTCGGGCAAGCCCAGCCGGGTGCAGGCGTCTGCGGCACGGATTGCCCCGTCCTCGCACTGGTCGCCATGCCCCTTGCCGGTGTCGTGAAGCAGGACGGCGAGATGAAGTGCCCGCCGGTTCTTGAGCTTGCCGACAATCCGGCTCGCCAGCGGGTGTTCCTCGGCCTGGTCCCCTTTTTCGATCGACCGCAGCCAGGCGAGCGCCCGCAGCGTGTGCTCGTCGACCGTATAGCGGTGATACATGTTGAACTGGGTGCGGGCGACGATGTCCCCGAATTCGGGAATATAGCGGCCCAGGAGACCCGCCTCGGTCATCAGGCGCAGCACCAGTTGCGGCTCCGACGAATCCAGCAGGGTTGCAAAGAAGCTGCGCGCCGCGCGGCTGTCGGCGCGGAAGGCATCATCGACCAGCCGCAAGGAACGGCCAATGGCCGCCATCGCATCGGGGTGAAGGTCTGCGCCGTGCTTCGCGGCGACTTCAAACAGGCGCATCATCAGCACCGGATCGGAATCAATGCGCTTGACGTCGGCGAAGTCGATCCGGCCATCGCGCAGGATAAAGGCGTCTCCCGGCAGCACGCCCGGTCCGCCATCGGTTTCAGGCAGGAAGCGCGCGAGGCCGCGCGGCCGGGACTTGCGCGCATCGGCTTCCAGCTTGGCGCAGACCAGCCGGGTCAGCGACCCGACATCCATCGCCGTCAGGAAATAGCGGCGCATGAAGCGCTCGACCGCATTCTCGTTTTCGGCGTCCTGATACCCCATGCGGGAGGCAATTTCGGGCTGAAGGTCGAATGTGAGCCGGTCATCCTTGCCCTCGGTCAGGGCATGGAGGTGAAACCGCACCGTCCACAGGAAATCGGCAGCCCGCAAATACCGCTCGACATCGTTGACCGTAAGAAGACCCGCGGCGACCCAGCGTTCGAAGGCATCCTGCCCATAGAGGAATTGCGCCAGCCAGCGCATCAATTGCAGGTCGCGCAGTCCGCCCTTGGAATCCTTGATGTTGGGTTCGACCGTGTAGCGCGAGCGGCCGGACCGCGCGATCCGGTTGTCGCGCTCGACCAGCTTGGCCTCGACGAAACCGGCATGCCCGGCCTCCTCGGCCTCGGCGCGCAGCTTGTCTTCAAGATCGAACGCCAGGCGGCCATCACCGGCGAGATTGCGCAGCGACAACAAGGACGTGCGCTCGGACACATTCTCGCGGGCCAGTTCCAGGGTCTCGGCAGTGGTGCGCGCCGCTGCACCGCCGACGATCAGCCCCATGTCCCACAGGCCGTAGACCAGGTCGGAAATGAAGGCGTCGGCGGCCTCCCCGGCGTCATCGCTCTTGAGGAAGAGCAGGTCGATGTCCGAAGAGGGTGCCAGTTCGCCCGCGCCGTATCCGCCAATCGCACACAGGCTGACTTCAGCGGCGCCATCCGGGTTGTGGATTTCCAGAACGGCGAACAGGGTTTCGAGCGCGGCATCCGTCGCATGGGCCAGGAAGCGGGCGGCTTCAAGCCCGCCGGAATCGCCTTCAAGCCTTGCGAATGCGGCGTCGCGTCCCTGTGACACCGCGGCTTTCAGATGCGCCAGCGCCGCGAGCCTTGCGGCAGGGTCGCTCCAGCCTCCCGTGCCCAATGCCGCAGCGATCTCCGCCCGCAGGCGCAGGCCATCAAGCGAAAGGGGGAGGGCAGCGACCGACATCGCGCGGGAGACTAGGCTGCGCCGCGGCAAAGGGAAACGGGGAGGATGTGCGAGCGTCAGCCGGCCGGGGTGGGGGTGTTAGACGAACCGACACCCCACCCCGATGCCGTCTTGCTGGCGCAAGCCGCTCGCATCCCTCCCCCTCAAGGGGAGGGAAGAGGGGGTCACGCCTCTACATCCACGCTGCCGCCGGAGGTCTGGCCGCCCTCGGCCTGACCTGAGGAGACCGCGACCATGGCGGCCCGCAGCGTGCGGTCACCGATGGCATAGCCCGGCGCCATGACCGCCGCGATCGCACCGGATGCGTGCTCTGACGGGAACTGCGCGGTGGCCTGATGCAGGTTCGGATCGAAGGGATCGCCCGGCTGGGGGTCGATTTTCTTGACGCCGTGGCGTTCAAACGCCGTCAGCAGGGTGCGCTCGGTCATGGCGACCCCATCAACCAGGGTCTTGGCCGGGCCTTCAAGCTCGCCCTGGCGGGCAACGTCGAGGGCGCGTGACAAATTGTCGGCCACGGCCAGCAGATCGCCGGCAAAGCCGGTAACGGCATAGCGGCGCGCGTCGGCGATTTCCTTTTCCGCACGACGGCGCGTGTTCTGGGCGTCGGCGAGGGCGCGCAGGGTTTTCTCCCGCGCCTCTTCCAACTCGGTCTGGAGCGCGTCGATGGCCTGTTCGGCGGTGATTTCGGCCTCGTCTGCCTGTGCGTCATTCGCAGCGGCTTCGGCGTTCCCGGTTTCGGGCATGTCTTTGTTATCGGTCATGGGCGTCTTGTCTGGCGTCCTTGAGTCTATGTCGAGCGCGGGGTTCAGCCGCGCGGCTTTTCAAACATCCGGCCCACCACGCGGGCGGTATAATCCACCAGCGGAATGACCCGGGCATAGTTCAGGCGCGTCGGGCCGATGACGCCCAGCGCACCGACGATGCGGCGGTCTTCGTTCATATAGGGAGCGACGATCACGCTGGAACCCGAGAGCGAGAAAATCGGGTTCTCGGCCCCAATGAAGATTCGTACGCCCTGCCCCTCGCGCGCCTTGTCCAGAAGGGCAATCAGGCCCTCCTTGCGCTCCAGATCATCAAACAGCATCCGGATGCGTTCGAGATCCTCGGCAGCCTGCAAATTGTCCAGAAGCCGCGCCCGGCCGCGCACGATCAGATTGCGCTCCTCACCGCCCGACCAGTCGGCAAGCCCGTTCTCGACGAGACGGCTCGCCGTCTCGTCCAGCTGGGCGCGCCGGTCGGCGATCTCGGCGCGGATGTCCTCGCGCGCCTCGCTGAGGGTCCGGCCTTTCAGGCGCGCCGACAGGAAATTGCCTGCCTCGACCAGGGCCGATGTCGGCAGGCCATCGGGTGCCGACATCAGGCGATTTTCGACGCTGCCATCGGCAAACACCATGACCGCTAGGGTTTCGTGCGCCGAGACGGGGACGAATTCGACGTGTTTGAGCGGTGCTTCCCGTGCCGGTGCGAGCACCAGCCCGGCACCGCCCGCCAGCCCGCCCAGCAGCGAGGAGGCTTCACTCAGCAGGTCGGGCATCGACTTGCCCGTGCCCGCCATGCGGCCCTCGATGTCGCGGCGCTCGTCGCCGGTCAGCTCGCCGATCTGCAACAGGCCGTCGACGAAGAGTCGCAGGCCCGCATGGGTCGGCATGCGCCCCGCGCTCTGATGCGGTGCGGACAGCAGGCCCAGTTCGGCAAGGTCGGCCATCGTGTTGCGGATCGAGGCCGGCGACAGGCTGACGCCTTCAATCCGCGACAGGGTGCGCGATCCGACCGGTTCGCCGGTGTTGAGATAGGTTTCGACCAGGTCGCGGAAGATTGCACGCGAGCGGGCGTCAAGGTCGGACAAGGTCGGTGCGGGGCGGGCGAAGTCGCTCATGGCGAGAGATGAATTAGGATGAAGCGGGCGCAGGCGCAATCATGCGCCGGCGGCGTCGCGGCTTTACCGCGCCGCCCGTCGCGGTTAAGCCCGCGCAACACCAACCAAGAGTGAGGACTTCATGCGCCCCGACGGACGGACTGCCGACATTCTGCGCCCCGTGGAACTGATCACGGGCGTGTCGCCCTATGCCGAGGGCTCCTGCCTCGCGAAGTTCGGCAATACCCACGTGCTGTGCACGGCGTCGGTCGAGGAAAACATCCCGCCATGGCTGCGCGGTCAGGGCAAGGGCTGGGTGACCGCGGAGTACGGCATGCTGCCGCGGGCGACGCATACGCGCGGCCGCCGCGAGGCGGCGGCGGGCAAGCAATCGGGCCGGACACAGGAAATCCAGCGGCTGATCGGCCGTTCGCTGCGCGCGGTCGTCGATCTGCGGGTGCTGGGCGAACGCCAGATCACCGTCGATTGCGACGTGATCCAGGCCGATGGCGGCACGCGCACCGCGGCC
Source organism: Maricaulis sp. (assembly GCA_002692855.1). Classification (GTDB taxonomy): domain Bacteria; phylum Pseudomonadota; class Alphaproteobacteria; order Caulobacterales; family Maricaulaceae; genus Hyphobacterium. The sequence goes on along the minus strand of NZMJ01000036.1, from coordinate 48,561 downwards.
ATCACCGGTGCCTGGGTGGCGCTGAAGCAGGCGGTGGGCTGGCTGACCGAGGAAGAGGTGCTGAAGGCCGATCCGGTCTTCGGACAGATCGCGGCGATTTCGTGCGGCGTGATCGGCGGCGAGCCCCGCCTCGACCTTTGCTACGAAGAAGACCGCGACGCGGATGCGGACGCCAACTTCGTGCTGACTTCGGCCGGCGGGATTGTCGAGATCCAGGCGACAGCCGAAGACAAGCCGATCCCCGAAGCGGCATTCACGGATCTGTTCGCCCTCGCCAAGAAAGGCGTTGCCGAACTCTGTGACATCCAGAAAAGCGTGGTGTAGAAAAGTGTTGAAAGGCGGCGGGAGCGCGCTGGGGGGCTGAAAATGGCCCGTCCGGCTCTCACTTTGGGAAGGGGCTAGGACCGTACAGGCCCGCCCCCGCCGCCTCTCACAAGGCCCCGCCTCACAGCGATGCGGGGCTTTTCCTTGCCTGACGACGACTAACCGTCGTTTTCGTCCGAACCATCTTCCGACTCGTCAAAGCTCAGAAGATCGCCCGGCTGGCATTTCAGTTCGCGGCAGAGTGCCTCCAGCGTGGAGAAGCGCACCGCCTTGGCCTTGCCTGTCTTCAGAATCGACAGGTTTGCCATTGTGATCCCGACCCGGTCGCATAGCTCGGTGAGCGACATGCGGCGTTCGAGAAGCATCCGGTCCAGGGTGACGCGAATGGCCATGATCGCGCCTCCCTAAATTGTCAGCTTCTGTTCCTGGCGCATTCGCGCGCCTTCCCGGAACACTTCAGAGAGGACCAGAAGCGCGACAACCGCGAACCAGGCTCCCAAATTCAAATCGAGGTTCACACTGAGCTCGACACCACCCTCAACAGGCTGGCCGAAGAGTGTCAGCGCCATCGCCAGAACGCCTTGGGCGGCGTAGGCGACCAGCTGGTACACCCCGATCGCGACGGCAATGACCCGCAAGTGTCCGGCATTCTCCGGAACGAAAGGGTCGCCCGCGATCAGCGTTGCGAACATCCGCCGCAGACGGTCCGTGATGATCATCAGGACGATGATCTCGAGGACAAAGAGCGGCAGCAAAATTCCGTGATAGCGGCCAATCCAGTCGGGCAACCGGTTGAGCGCCTCGGGCACCAGCCCGACAAAGTCGATCAGGGCGAGCCCCAGCATGCCGGCTGTGGCGATCGCGGTGAGAACCAGCAAGGCCCACAACACATACCAGGCGATATCGAGCGCCCATTTCAGGATCGCAACCAGCGATACCCGCCTCGTTCGTGTCATGCCTTACCCCCGATTGAACCTGCCTGGGGCTGCCGGTCTGGCGCGAAGGGGAGGGGCGCCGCGCCGGCAGTCCGCAGGTTCTTCAGCGGTCACGCAATCGCCGGAGCAATCGCTGCGACCATCGCAGCCCCGACTGACAGGACGAGGACCAGATTGATCATCACCATGCCCGCCTGACGGACCGACGTGTTGTCGTTGTTTTTGGACCTGACCATTGTTTTTCTCCTTTAACCAGTGTTCGACCAAACCGTTTGTGTTTGTTGCCCGGACGATCGTTGTCGCCGTCCGTGGATTTATCGATAAACATGAAAATCAGGACGCGCAAGCGAAAAATATCGTTTTTCGATATGAATTTTTCGAAAGGCGATATGAAAAAATGGAGAATTCCCCTGTGACGCGAAATTCGGATTGGCTCGTCGCGACCCACAATGCCGGTAAAATCAAAGAGATAGCGGCGCGGCTGGCGCGGCACGGAATTTCGGTGACGTCTGCTGCAGATGCCGGATTGCCCGAACCGGACGAAACAGGGGATTCGTTTGCCGCCAATGCCGCCCTCAAGGCGGAAGCCGCAGCGAACGCCTCGGGGAGGCCAGCCCTGGCTGACGATTCCGGGCTTTCGGTCGCTGCGCTGGACGGGGCACCCGGAATCCATTCGGCGCGCTGGGCCGGGCCGGAGAAAGATTTCCTTTCGGCCATGAAACGGGTTCATGAGGAGATTTTGCAGGCCGGCGGGCCGGCGGATGCGGCCTTCGTCTGCGTCCTGGCGCTCGCCGAGCCGGGCAAGCCGACGCGGTTCTGGGAAGGCCGGGTGGAGGGGCGGATTGTCTGGCCACCCCGCGGGGAGGCCGGGTTCGGCTATGACCCGGTCTTTGTCCCTGACGGGTATGACCGGACGTTCGCGGAGATGACGCTTGAGGAGAAGCAGGCGCTCAGCCATCGGGGGCGGGCGCTGGACGCGATGATCAGGGAGGTGTTCGGGGGGTGACGGTGTTACGGCCAGTTCTGGTTTGCTGGGCGACAGCCTGGATCCTCGGCGCTTGCACGGAGCATGTGGAAGTGAGTGAGGTCTCGGTGTCGGGTCCGGTACAGGTGATGCGCGATGAGTTGTTCGAAGGGACAGACTACAACCCCGATGAAGTGATCGAAATTTACCGGATCGCCTTCACAACGGATGCTGATATTGGTGAAGTCGAGGAAAGGCTACAGGTCTCAAATTCATATTTCGAATTCAGGGTCTGCGGGACAGAGCGTTCCGATGAGTGGCCGGACCCTAACCTTGTCTTCCTCGAACTCCTGCGTCCAATTGATGGCATGGGGGAGGGTTCGAACCGTTACGAAGTCTGGTTGCCGGTCGCAGATGTTGGTGAGGATCCGATCTGCGGTCAGATCGACAACCGTCAGGGAATGCCCCCATTGTTCGCGATCACAACCGGAGAAATTCCCCTTGAGTTTCCCGTTGAACCGACCGAGTGACCCGTCCCGGCCTCGTGCCGGGACCTGCCGTTGGTGGCTGGTTCGCAGTGACGGTAGGCCCCGGATGAATCTGGGGTATAAATTTGTTCTTCGTCATTCCGGCGAAAGCCGGGGTCCAGAAGGACAGACAAGCTGGATCCCGATTTCATCGGGATGACGGCACGCTGACTGCACTACACTTCTGGATTCCCGCCTGCGCGGGAATGACGGAAGGTGATACACCCCGCCCATGTCCGCCACACGCGCCCCGCTTGGTCTTTATATCCACTGGCCCTATTGCCGGCGGATCTGCCCCTATTGCGATTTCAACGTCTACCGGGCGCGCGCCTATGACACCGATCTGACCGATGCGCTGATCGCGGACTTGTCGGGCTGGGCGGAACTGGCCGGCGCACGGCCTCTCACATCGATCCATTTCGGGGGTGGCACGCCCTCCCTGATGTCGGCGCCGGATGTCGAGCGGGTGATTGACGCGGCCCACCGCGTGTTCGGATTGAAGAGCGGGGCGGAGATCGGGCTTGAGGCCAATCCGGCGGAAGCCGATGCCTTGCCGGACCTGGCCCGCGCCGGAATCAACCGCATGTCGGTGGGTGTGCAGAGCCTGCGCGATGATGCCCTGAAACGGCTGGGCCGGGACCATGACGCTGCCAAGGCCGCCGAAGCGGTCAGGGTCGCGCAGAAGGTTGTGCCGCGCGTTTCGGTGGACCTGATCCATACCCGCGAGGGCCAATCCCTCGCCGACTGGGAAATGGAGCTGACCGAGGCGATCGCGCTGGGGACCGGGCATGTGTCGGCCTACCAGCTCACCCTGGAGCCGGGCACCGCGTTCGCCCGGCAGGCCGAGACGGGCCGCCTGGAGCTGCCTGACGGCGATGCGGCGGCGGACTTCCAGGAACTGACAGACCAGACCCTCGCCGCGGCGGGCTTCACAGCCTACGAGATTTCGAACCATGCCCGGACACGTCAGGACCGGTCGGTTCACAACTCGCTCTACTGGACGGGCGGTGACTGGATCGGCATCGGTCCGGGCGCGCATTCGCGGCTTGGCTGCGCGCTGGACGGGGGGCGGTTGGCGGCCGAGGCCCGCGCAAAGCCGGGGGCGTATGTTTCAGCCGTCCGCGAGACCGGGCGCGGCAGCGAGGCCGAGGTGAGGCTGACGGCGCCCGAGGAATTTGCCGAGCGCGTACTGATGGGATTGCGGATCTCGGAAGGGATCGACCGCGCGGCCCTGGAGGACGCTACCGGCCTGGCCCTCAACAGCGCCCGGATCGCCTCTCTGGCGCAGGACAGGTGGATCAACGTAACGCCCCGTCACGTCGCCCTGACCCCGCAGGGCAGATTGCTGGCGGACCGGATCGGCGGCGAGCTGGCTGAACCCGGCTAGGCTAGTCCGGCTCGCCCGGCTGGCAGGACGGCCACGTATTGCGCGCCTGAAGCAGCGCCGCGACCAGTTCGGCGCGGCTTTCTGCATCGGTTTCCGGCCAGACCGCCACGGCATTGAAGCCATTCTCGACCAGGCAGGGCAGGACCGGATGCCCGGCGGCAACTGTCGAGACGTCCTTGGCCTCGCCGATACAGAGCACGTTCACCAGGCCGCGTCCGGACTCGACCTGCCGTACCAGAAGCGCATAGACGCCCGCGATGGCAGGCGGCGTATCGGGCTGGGGGTAGACGTCGAACTCGTACCGCTTGTCGAATGTGCGCAGGCCAAGCTTTGGCGGCGGAAAGTCGTTCATCTGGCCTATGATCCTGTCAGTTCGAATTCACGCGGTGCCGGATCGATGGTCGCGATGCCGGAGGGCTGGACCTCGAAGATGGCGAGGCCCCGCTCGACATTGCCGCTGGCATTGAAGCGAAACAGGCCGTCCGCGCCATAGAAGCCGTCCGGATTCTCGATGTTCTCGCGGGTGATCCCGTCAGGATCGCGGGCCAGGAAGAGGGTCAGCAGGACCGCGTCATAGGCATGGCTGGCAATGCGGGAGGGCTGGTCGCCCCACGCGTCGGCATAGGCCGAGTTGAACCGCGCGCGGGCCTCGGGATCGGGGCCGGCAAACCAGCCGCCGCGAAGGGCAGGCTCGCGCACCGTCTCGGGGTCATTCCACAGGCCCGTGCCGAGGAATTTCACCACCAGCGGATCGACATCGTGATAGGGAAGCAGCGGCGCAAGTGTGCGCAGGCGAATGCCGCCTTCAGGCAGGATCACGGCCTGGAAGGGGGCGTTGGCGGACGGCGTCCAGCCGCCCCGGGCCTGGCGCTGATAGGCTTCCATGGCTCCCAGATTCGTCCGGCCCATGCGGGCCAGCCGCCCGGCAGCCGAGGTCATGGCCTCGACCCCGCCGGAATAGTGTTCTTCGCCCACTACGTCAGCGCCGTTCAACCGGGCCGCGTCCCGCAGCGCGGTCGAGACCGCTTCGCCATACCGGCCGGACGGGCCGAGATAGGCAAAGCGCGACGCGCCCTGGCGCGAGACATATTCGACCAGGCGCGCGACTTCGATGTCGGGCGGGAAGCTGAGCAGGTAGACGCCGTTTCCGGCCGCTTCGGCATCGGTCGAGAAGGCGATGACCGGGATGTTGTATTCGCGGGCGACTTCGCCTGCGGCGACGGCAGCGGTTCCGAAGAGCGGACCCAGAATGATGTCGGCGCCATCGGTGATGGCCGCGCGCGCCGCGGAGCGTGCGCCGGATTCCGTGCCGCCGGTATCCTTGGGGATCAGGACGATGGTGTCGTCGCCGCCCTGAAACAGCGCCAGTTGGGCGGCATTGAGCAGGCGGAGGGCCTCGCTGCGCGCGCCTTCATTGTCCGACGAGAAAGGCAGGAGCAGGGCGGCGCGGGTCAGTTCGCGGCCTTCCAGATGGGCCGGCGTCAGGCCGGTATGGCTGGGGCGCTGCGGGGTTTCCGGTTCAGGTTCGGGCCGCTCGACCGGCTCTTCGACCGGTGGCGGGGTATAGACCGGCGGCGGGTTATAGACAGGCGGCGGAGCCGGCGTCGCGCAGGCGGCGACCAGTGCGGTCAGCGCCGAAAGAAGAAGACCCCTTGGAAGGAGGCGCGACACGCGCAAGGATGTTCGCGATACCATGAGCAATCCACCTGACAATACGCCCGAAAACCGGCCCGATCACCGGTTCGCTGAAGCTAGCCGCCCGCTTCCACCGGGGCAACCGCCGGAACCGGGCCTGCACCTCGTCGCGACGCCGATCGGCAATCTTCGCGACATCACCTTGCGTGCTCTCGACACCCTGGCAGGGGCCGATCTTGTCCTGGCCGAGGACACGCGCGTCGCCGCAAAACTGCTGAATGCCTATGGCATTTCCGTGACCTGCTGGAGTTTTCACGATCATAACGAGGACAAGCAGTCGGGCGTGGTGATCGAACGCCTGCGCTCCGGGGAGCGGATTGCCCTGATTTCCGACGCCGGAACGCCCCTGGTGTCCGATCCGGGATTCAAGCTGGCGCGCGCCGTGATCGAGGCCGGTTTGCCGGTTCACGTCCTGCCCGGCGCATCCTCGGTCCTAGCCGCGCTGTCGCTCGCCGGCCTGCCGAGCGATTCCTTTTTCTTCGGGGGATTTCTGCCAAACAAGTCCGGTGCCCGGATCAAGCGTCTCGAAGTCCTCAAAGCCATACCCGGGACGCTGATCGTGTTTGAAACCGCACCGCGCCTCGTTGCTTCGCTGGCGGACATGGCAGATGTGCTGGGCGATCGACCGGCTGCCGTCACGCGTGAACTGACCAAGAAGTTCGAGGAAGCGCGGCGCGGCACCTTGCGTGATCTCGCCGACCATTATGCCGAGGCCGGTCCGCCCAAGGGCGAGATCGTCGTGGTCATTGGCCCCCCGGATGCCGGGGGCGAAACCTGGGACACGCAGAAGGTCGATGCGGCGCTGGCCGACCGGGTCGCCGCCGCAGGGGTCAAGCAGGCCTCGATGGAGATTGCCACCCTGTCAGGGTGGAACAAGCGCGAGGTTTATGCCCGCGCGCTGGCGCTGAAGGACCGGGGATGACGCGGGACCGCCGCCGCGCCGAAGCTCGCGGGCGGCGGGCCGAGACCGTAGCGGCGCTGTGGCTGATGGCGAAGGGCTACACGATCTTGAACCGGCGCTACCGGTCGCCGCTGGGTGAGCTCGATCTCGTCGCGCGCCGGGGGCCAGTGCTCGCCTTTGTCGAGGTCAAGCAGCGTGCCCGCGCAGACGCCGCCCTGGTTGCGGTCGGACCCCGGCAGCAACAAAGGCTCGTGCGCGCGGCTGCGGCCTATCGTGCGCGTCACCGCCGGCTTGCCGAACTTCAGCCGCGATTTGATCTGATCATCCTGACACCGGGCCGCTGGCCGGAACATTTGCGCGGGGCATGGCGACCGGAAGGGCGCGATGCCCTGACGCTCAGCTGAACGGGTCTTGGCGGCGTTGTGTTAACCAGTTGGAATCCGTCGCGTGCGCAGTGTCGCCGGACCTGATTGTCGACGATTGAAGGACATCTCCCCATGCTCTCGCGTCTTGCTGCCCTGTGTCTCGCCGTCACCCTGGCGGGATGTGCCGCCTTCCAGCCCGAACGCTCGGTCGGGCGCGGTCTCGACGACACCAATGCCTCGATTTCGATCAAGTCCGCGATGATGCGTTCGGAAGGCTATGCCCTCGACAATGTCGACGTGGAAGTCACTGAAGGCATCGCGCTTCTGACCGGCAGCGTGCCGCGCGAAACCGACCGGCGGACGGCAGAATGCCTGGCCTGGTCAGCGCTCGCGATCCGCTCGGTCGAAAACGAGATCGAGGTCACGAGCCCGGACACGTTCCGCGACCGCAGCCGTGATTACTGGATCTCGCAGCAGGTCCGGTCCCGCCTGTTGCAGGACCGGTCGGTGCGCAGCGTGAACTACAATGTCGAGGTTGAAGCGGGCCGCGTCTATCTGCTCGGGGTTGCCCGTACACGCGGAGAATTGCAGCGGGCCGCAGGCCATGCCGCCTTGGTCGAAGGCGTCAGCGATGTCATCTCCTATGTCCGGGTGGTCGGCGAAACGAGCGAGCCCATCGCGCGCGGTGCCCGGCAGGCTGCGGTGTGCGATGGCGAGGCGGCGCCTGTCCGCTCTGATGCCGAAGCGGAATTGCTGGGCGCATCGCCCGACATGGCCGCGCCGCAAGAAGTGCGTGACGCACCGGTGCGTCCCATAGATGATTGAGACCGAATCCGAGACGAGGGATCGGAAATGGGAATGCGCATCGCGGTCCAGATGGACCCGCTTGAAACCGTCAATATCGATGGCGATACGACCTTTGCCCTGATGGAGGCCGCGCAGGCGCGCGGCGCCACGCTGTTCGAGTACCAGGTCCAGCACCTGTCCTGGCGCGAGGGGCGCATCACGGCCCGCGCCCGGCCTGTCACGGTCAAGCGCGAGAAGGGCGCGCATGCCGACTTCGGGGCGCGCCGCGAAATCGACCTGGCTGCGGATGTCGACGTCGTTCTGATGCGTCAGGATCCGCCCTTCGACATGGCCTATATCACTGCGGCGCATGTGCTCGAGGAATTGAAGGGCCGCACGCTCGTGCTCAATGACCCGGAATGGGTCCGGTCGAGCCCTGAAAAGCTGCTGCCGCTGAAATATCCGGACCTCATTCCGCCGACGCTGATCAGCCGCGACATCGAGGCGATCCGGGCGTTCCGGGCCGAGCACCGCGACATCATCGTCAAGCCGTTGTTCGGCAATGGCGGAATCGGCATTTTCCGGTTGAAGCCCGATGACGGAAACCTGTCGGCCCTGACNGAGATGTTCTTTGCGCAAAGCNGTGAGCCCGTGATCGTGCAGGCTTTCCTCCCGGCGGTGTCGAAGGGCGACCGGCGGGTCATCCTGATCGACGGCGAAGCGGTCGGTGTCATCAACCGCGTACCGCAACCGGGCGAGACCCGCTCGAACATGCATGTCGGCGGAACTGCGGAAGTCGCGGCGCTCGATGACGATGACCGCCGGATCAGTGCCGCGATCGGCCCAATGCTGAAACAGCGCGGCCTGGTGCTGGTCGGTATAGACGTGATCGGCGGCAAGTTGACCGAGATCAACGTCACCTCCCCGACCGGACTGCAGGAATTGAAACGCTTCTCCGGGGTCGATGCCGCCAGCCTCTTCTGGGACGCGGCAGAGCGCCGACTTCGCGCTTAGGGCGCGCACGGGTATTTGCTTTCTCACTCGCCCAGGAGTTGACAACCTCCCCGCCTTTGTTCTTATGTTGTTCCGGTTTTGATCCGGTTTCTGCCTCGGGATCTGTGGAAAAGTCAGGTCTGGCAGGGGGTTAGCGCACTAGCCTCATCCGGATTGGGGAGGGATGATGTCAGCACGCACCAGAACCGTGGCTTTCGAAGGCGCAGAAGCCCGCAGCGTCGATGTCCAGGTCCAGATTGTCGGGGCACAATTGCCCTCCTTCTCGATCGTCGGCCTGGCGGACAAGGCCGTGGCGGAAAGCCGCGAGCGGGTCCGCGCCGCTTTTGCCGCAATCGGCCTGTCGCTCCCCCAGCAGCGCGTCATCGTCAATCTCGCTCCGGCAGATCGCCCCAAGGAAGGGGCGCATTTCGATCTCCCCATCGCGCTGGGCCTGATGGCGGCAATGGGCGTGGTGCCTTTCGAGGCAGCCGAACGCGCGCTGGCCATCGGGGAGCTGGGTCTCGACGGGTCGATTGCCCCCGTCCCCGGCGCGCTGCCGGCGGCGCTGAAAGCCGCCGAACAGGATCTTGATTTCATTTGCCCGGCCGCTTCCGGCCCCGAAGCGGCATGGGCTGGCGGGGATCTGACGATCCTCGCCCCCTCCTCTCTCATCCAGCTGGTCAATCACTTCAAAGGGGTCCAGGTGCTCTCGCGCCCGGCACCCGGCGACCTGATCGATGCGCTGGCCGAGGCGGATCTGCGCGATGTGAAGGGGCAGGAGGGCGCCAAGCGCGCGCTCGAGATCACGGCCGCCGGGGGCCATAACCTCCTGATGGTGGGGCCTCCAGGGGCCGGAAAATCCATGCTCGCGGCGCGTTTGCCCGGCCTGCTCCCGCCGCTCGACGCCCAGGAATTGCTCGAAGTGTCGATGATCCAGTCGGTCGCCGGCCTGCTGGAGCGCGGCCAGCTGACCCGGTCGCGGCCGTTTCGCCAGCCGCACCATTCGGCTTCCATGGCGGCGATGGTGGGGGGCGGACAACGGGCCAAGCCGGGCGAGGCATCGCTCGCGCATCACGGTGTCCTGTTTCTCGACGAATTGCCCGAATTCCATCCCCAGGTGCTCGACAGCCTGCGGCAGCCGCTGGAGACCGGCGAGATCGTTGTGGCGCGGGCCAATGCCCACATTACCTATCCGGCGCGCTTCCAGCTGATCGCGGCGATGAATCCGTGCCGCTGCGGCTGGGCCGGGACCAATGGCGAGGCGTGCCGAAGGGGTCCGCGCTGCGCTGCCGATTACCAGGCGCGGGTGTCCGGCCCGATGATGGACCGGATCGATCTTCATGTTGACGTGCCGCCGGTCACGCCGGCCGATCTGGCACTTCCGTCGCCCGCCGAAGGCACAGCCGAAGCGGCGGCGCGCGTCGCCGAGGCCCGCTCGGCGCAGGCCGAGCGCGGACGTCTCAATGCGCGCCTGTCGGCCGATTTGCTCGATCATGTCGCCGAACCCGACACGGGCGGGCGGGCGCTGATCAACCAGGCCGCCGAAACCATGGGGCTGACCGCGCGCAGCTATCACCGGGTGTTGCGGACGGCCCGTACGATTGCCGATCTCGACGGATCGGACGGGGTCAGGCGCGTTCACATCGCAGAAGCGCTGTCGCTGCGCCGATCGCCGCCCAGAAACGAGACCGGTGCCGGTTCCGTTCGCCAATCCATCATGCGGCCGGTTTGATCACCGTCATTTTGCCGGGTGTTTCGACGCTTCCTTAACCGTGTTCATGCCAGTCTCCGGTTCGAGATGACGCACGACACACCGCCTTCTTCCACGCCGTCCGACGGCGAAATGGCTCTCGCCGCCCTCGATGCGGTGGGTGAACTGGCGCTGGTGCGCGGCGGCGACGGGCGTGTCAGCTTTGTTAATCATGCCTTCCTCGCGGCCTTCGGCGGCAGCCGTGCCGACTGGACAGGGCGCTGGTTCGCGATCGCGCCAGCCGCTCGCGATGGGGGTGGCGCCCGTCGTTATGACTCCTTGATGCGCACCAGGTCGGGGATGCGCTGGATCGAATGGGACGAGCGCCCGATGCCGGGTGCCGGGTCCATCGTGATGGGCCGGGACGTGACGGCGCGGCGCGCCGACGACGAGGCCCGCGCGCAGGAAGAAAGCGCCAAGGCGCGCTTCTTTGCATCGGTCACCCATGAATTGCGCACACCGTTGTCGGGCGCGCTCGGGATGGCACGCCTTCTCGGCCAGACGCCGCTCAAATCCGACCAGCGCGAATACCTGCGTGCGATCAAGGAAACGACCAGCCACGGGCTCGACCTGATCGACGAGATCCTTGACCTGTCGCGCATCGAAGCGGGCAAGCTGGAGCTTCGCCCCGAACCCATGTGCCCGGCGACCGTCGCGCGGCAGGTGATCGAACTCCTGACGCCGCGCGCCGAGCAAAAAGGTCTCGCCCTGGCGGCAGTCATCGACGAGACCGCGCCGGAGGAGGTCCTGGCGGACCTCGGGCGGATCAAGCAGATCCTGTTCAATCTTGTCGGCAATGGCGTGAAATACACCCTGACGGGCGGCGTACGGCTTGACGTTTCGGGTGACCGGGATGCCGATGGGCGATCGCGCCTGGTGTTCGCGGTCCGCGATACCGGACCGGGCATCAGCGAGCCCGACCAGGCAGGCCTGTTCGAACAATTCGAGCGCGGCGCTGCCGAACGCGAAGGCCGTGAAAGCGGCACCGGGCTTGGACTGGCCATGGTCAAACGCCTTGCCGAAGCGATGCACGGCGAAGTCGGGTTTGAAAGCCGTCCCGGAGAGGGATCGTCCTTCTGGGCCTCATTGCCGCTTCCTGTTCGCAAGGCCGCCTCGGCGGATCGCCCGCTTGCGGGTGAAACCGTCCATGTTGCCGCCGGAAACCCCCTCCTGCGCGCGGCGCTGGCCGATCAGGTCCGGGCGCTCGGCGCGAAGGCCGACACCATTGCCTCACCCGATCGTCTCGCTGGATTGACGGGTGGAACACTGCTGGTCGATGCGGCCTGGGTCGAGCAGGCCCGCGCGAACCGCGCCGACCGGACCCTCGCCCTGACCGATGCGGCCGGCAAGGACGCGCTCAAAGCCCACCCCCCGGCCGGGATTTCGGGATGGCTGGTCACGCCGGTACGGCGCGCCAGCCTGGTGCGATTCATCGCCGGTCAAGCAGCGACGCTTTCGGGCGACGACCCGGCCCAGAGCCGCGCCTTGCCTCTTATGGGGCTGCGAATCCTGGTCGCCGAGGACGATCCGGTCAACGCGCTGATCGCTGAAAAAACCCTGTCGCGCCTGGGGGCAATGCCCGAGCGCGCCTGCGATGGCGCGGAGGCGCTGGACCGGATCCGGCTGGGCGGCCTCGATGGCGCGCTGCTCGACATGCGGATGCCGGAGCTGGACGGACCGGGCGTAGCGCGCGCGGTTCGCGCCGAACGGCTCAACATCCCGCTCGTCGCGCTCACCGCCAATGCCACCGACGCGGACCGGCAGACCTGCCTTGCTGCGGGCATGGACGATTTCCTCGCCAAACCCGTCAATCCCGAAGCCCTCACAAAGATTTTGAACGCCTTGTGCCGGGGCCAAAAGCGTTTAAGGCTCGTCGCCGGATAGTCGGAGGACGGGCATGAGCGACGCAGCTGTGACGGAGGAAAACCGGACGTGGTGGGACAGCATCCGGGTCTATTTCACTCCCGTCATGCTTTCGATGCTGATCCTCGGGTTTGCATCCGGACTGCCGCTCTACATGGTCTTCCAGAAGCTCAGCTACTGGCTGCGCGAGGTCGGTATTGATCGGTCGACCATCGGCTTTTTCTATTGGGTCACGCTCTCTTATTCCCTGAAATTCCTGTGGGCGCCGATTGTTGACCGGTACAAGATTCCGGTGCTGCACAAGCTCCTCGGCGCGCGCCGGTCATGGATTGTCACGGCGATTGCCGGCACGGTGGCCGCGCTGTGCCTGATCGCCACGACCGACCCGACCGGGTCCAGCTATCGTAACAATGACGAAGGCTTACGCCTCGCCGAGTTCAGCGCAGGCGAATACGCCGTCCTGATGGAATCGCTCGATGCCGCGCTCGCAAATGCCGAGAGCGGAAGTGAAGCGGAAGCCGAACTCAGGACAGAGGCCGACCAGTTGCGGCAGGCGCCCGAACGCCGGGTGAATGAAGACGGGCAGGAGGTCGTGGCCATCCCGGTCGAGGATCACCGCCGCCTGCTGGACCTCGTCAATGAGGACGAACATTTCACGGCCCTGAAGGAATACCGGGACTTGTGGGTGTTCCTCCCCATCGCGCTTGCCGCCCTGCTCCTGTCCTATTCAGGGGCGACACTCGACGTCGCGATTGATGCCTGGCGGATCGAATCGGCCCCGAATCGGATGCAGGCCAATATGGCGGCGGGGTATTCACTGGGTTACCGCATTGCCTATCTGACCTCGGCCCTGGGGCTTGCCATATCCCAGTGGGCCAACTGGAATGTGGCCTTCCTGGCGATGGCTGCGGCGATGGCGATTTCCGCCTTCCTCGTCTTCTTCATGAAGGAGCCTGCCGCGGGCGCGGTGAAGCGCGAGCTCAAAGGGTCCTTTCCCCAGAAAGTGGCCAGCGCGGTCTGGGAGCCGCTGCGCCAATTCTTCGCTCTGCTCGGCTGGTGGATCGTCCCGGTCATCCTGTTCGTGATGATCTACCGGATGTCGGACTTCACCATGGGGGTGATGGCCAGCCCGCTCTATTCCGACCTCGGATTCGACCGCGCTGTCGTGGGCGGCATACAGGGCGGACCCGGACTGTTCGCGACAATGGTCGGCCTGTTTATCGGCGGCCTCGCCGTGTACCGGTTCGGTTTGATGCGGGCGCTGGTCGTCGGTCTCGTGATCACCTTCATCACAAATGGCGCCTATGCCTGGCTGGCTGCGACGGCAGGTCCGGACGAGTACTGGAAGCTGACCGTGGCGATTGTCGGCGACAATCTGGCCGGCGGTTTTGTCACAACCGCCTTCATTGCCTATCTGTCCAGCCTCGTCGATCCGGCCAATGCTGCAACGCAATATGCGCTGCTGGCCTCGTTCTACGCCTTCATCGCGAAATTCCTGTCCGGTTTTTCCGGGGTGCTGGCCGACGCCGTTGGATGGGTGAATTTCTTCATCATCACGGCAGGCTATACGATCCCTGCCGCCGCATTGCTGATCTATCTTCTGGTGGCCGGGCCGAAGGCGGCCAAGGGTTTGCACAAGTTCGCTGAGCGGGAAACCATCGACACGAAGACCGCCGACGAACCGCCGCCCGAACGTGCCTGACCTTGAGTGCCTGGCTTATTGCGCGGCGGTGCGTTCGGCCTCGCCCTCCGGTGAGAAATCGTAAGCCGCAATGGCTGCGAGCGTGACGATCTCCGACACGGTGGCCCCAAGGCGGGCGATCTGAACCGGCTTCTCGGTCCCGAGCAACATCGGACCCAGCACGGTGGCGCCGCCACCGGCGCGCAAGAGCTTGGTCGCGATCGAGGCCGAGTGGATGGCCGGCATGATCAGCACATTGGCGGGCTTGGTCAGGCGCGAGAAGGGATAGAGCACACGGTGCCCCGGATCGAGCGCCACGTCGGCGGCCATCTCGCCTTCATACTGGAAGTCGACCCCGCGCGCGTCGAGCAGCTTGACGGCCATCTGTATCTTCTCAGACCGCTGGCCGGCCGGATTGCCGAAGGTCGAATAGGACAGGAAGGCAACGCGCGGATCGAAGCCGAGCTGGCGTACGGTCAGGGCAGCCTCGCAGGCGATATCGGCCAGCTGTTCGGCCTCGGGGAATTCGGTGACATTGGTGTCGGCGATGAACAGCGTCCGGTTGCGGGTCAGGGCGATGGACATGCCGATGACGCGCCGGTCCTGCGCCGGCGCCAGCACGGACAGGACGTCCTGCAAGGCAGCGTCGTAATTGCGCGTCACGCCGGTGACCATGCCGTCGGCATCACCCAGCTTCACCATGCAGGCGGAAAAGACGTTGCGGTCATTGTTCACGAGACGCTGGACGTCGCGCTTGAGATAGCCCTCGCGCTGGAGGCGGGCGTAGAGATAGTCGGTGTAGTGCCGATTGCGTTTCGACAGCCGGGCATTGACGATCCGCAGGGAGTCCTCGGGCACACCCACCAGGCGCATATTGGCCTTGGTCTGTTCCTCGCGGCCGACCAGTACGGCCTCGCCCAATTCCTGGTTCTGGAAGGCATAGGCGGCGCGGATGACGGCCGGTTCCTCGCCCTCGGCGAAGACGATACGGCGGCCCTTGCCGGCGACTGCGCCCTGAATGCGTTGCAACAGGGCGGCGGTCGGGTCGAGACGGCGGGCCAGCGCGGCCTTGTATCCGCCCATGTCGGAAATCGGCTTGCGCGCCACGCCGCTGTCGACGGCAGCCTTGGCGACCTGCGGCGGAACCCAGGAAATCAGGCGCGGATCGAAGGGTGAGGGAATGATGTAGTCCTTGCCGAAGACCGGACGTTGACCGTGGTAGGCGGCCGAGACCTCGTCAGGCACGTCCTCGCGTGCCAGCGCAGCGAGCGCATTGGCCGCGGCAATCTTCATGTCCTCGGAAATGGTGCGGGCGCGCACGTCAAGCGCGCCGCGGAAAATGTAGGGAAAGCCCAGAACGTTGTTGACCTGGTTGGGGTAGTCGGAGCGTCCCGTGGCGATGATGGCGTCATTGCGGATCTTGCGCACGGCTTCGGGGCGAATTTCCGGTTCGGGATTGGCCATCGCAAAGATGATCGGCTGGCTCGCCATTGAACGGACCATGGCTTCATCGACCGCGCCGGCGATCGACAGGCCCAGGAAACAGTCCGCGCCTTCGAGGGCTTCGGCGAGCGAGCGGGCATCGGTGGGGGCGGCATGGGCCGCCTTCCACTGGTTCATGCCCTCCTCGCGGCCCTGCCAGATCGTGCCCTTGGAGTCGCACAAAATGGCATTCTCGGCGCGCACGCCCATTGCCTTCAGCAATTCCAGGACGGCAATTCCCGCGGCGCCGGCGCCATTCACGACCACTTTGAGGTCGGCAATGTCGCGGCCGGTGATCTCGCAGGCATTGATGATGCCGGCGGCGGATATGATCGCCGTGCCGTGCTGGTCGTCATGGAAGACGGGAATATCGAGGCGCTCGCGAAGCAGCTGCTCGATGATGAAGCAGTCGGGACCCTTGATGTCTTCCAGATTGATGCCGCCGAAGGAATTGCCGAAGCGGGCAACGCATTCAACGAAGGCGGCCGGGTCGTTTTCCTCGATCTCGATATCGACCGCGTCGATGTCGGCGAAGCGCTTGAACAGGACCGCCTTGCCTTCCATCACCGGCTTGGACGCGGCGGGACCCAGATCACCGAGGCCGAGAATGGCGGTGCCGTTCGATACGACGGCCACCATGTTGCCCTTCGACGTGTAGTCATAAACCTTGTCGGGATCGGCCGCGATGGCCTTCACGGGCGCCGCGACGCCGGGCGAATAGGCCAGCGACAGGTCGCGCTGGGTCGCCATCGGCTTGGTCGCCATCATCCCCAATTTGCCGGGCACGGGGTCCTTGTGGAAGGCGAGGGCTTCGTCGTCGTCTACGGGGGAAGTGCGGTCAGCCATGAGGGCGGCGTCTCCGGTTAGCCGGTTCGATGAGATATTCTTCGCGAGCCTAGCCGTGAACGGACAAAGCACAAGCGTTTCGCCCGCTTGCACGGGCGGCGAATCCCCGCCAGTTTCGCGCCTTCATGTCCGAAGAAGACCTCAAACACCGACGCTTCCCCACGACCGAGGGAGCCAGCCCGATGATGGCGCAATTCCTGACCTTGCGTGAGGATGCGCCGCGCGATGCGCTGTTGTTCTATCGCATGGGCGATTTCTACGAATTGTTCTTCGACGATGCGCAGCGCGCGTCATCGGCGCTTGATATCGCGCTGACCAAGCGCGGTGAGCACCAGGGTGAACCGATCCCGATGTGCGGCGTGCCGGCGGCGACCGCCGAGGCCTATCTGGCGCGGCTGATCCGGGCCGGGTTCAAGGTTGCCATCGGAGAGCAGACCGAAGACCCCAAGGAAGCCAAGAAGCGCGGTTCCAAATCGGTGGTCGAACGCCAGATCGTGCGCATCGTCACGCCGGGCACGCTGACGGAAGACACGCTCCTGGAAGCGCGGGCGGCCAACCGGATCGTTGCGCTTGCCATCACCCCCGCGGGCGATTGCGCGC
The DNA here is from genome assembly GCA_002692855.1 of Maricaulis sp. Lineage (GTDB taxonomy): Bacteria > Pseudomonadota > Alphaproteobacteria > Caulobacterales > Maricaulaceae > Hyphobacterium. The sequence goes on along the minus strand of NZMJ01000036.1, from coordinate 31,462 downwards.
TGGCCTGGGCGGAAGTGTCGACCGGCGAGTTCGCTGCGGCCCCGTGCAGCACTGCGTCGCTGGGCGCCGATCTCGCCGCGCTCGATCCTGCCGAGATTCTGGTCGAAGACACGCGCTTTGCCGAGGCGCAGGAAATGGGGCCGCGCGCCCGGATCACCGGCCTTCCAAGAGCCAAGTTCGACCGTGCGTCGGGCGAACGACGGCTGAAATCCCGCTTTGGTGTCGAGACGCTCGATGCTTTCGGGGACTTCTCGGCTGCGGAGGTCTGTGCGCTGGGCGCGCTGCTCGATTATCTCGAACTGGCGCAGGCCGGGGCTCCGGCGCGGTTGGCACCACCCAAGCGCCAGTCCGCCCAGGCGGTGATGGCGATCGATCCCGCGACGCGGATCAGCCTCGAAATCGAGCGCACGATGACGGGGTCGCGCAAGGGCTCGCTTCTGGACAGCGTCGACCGGACAGTGACGGCACCTGGCGCACGTCTCCTGGCCTCTCGCATTGGCCGGCCTTCCACGGACCCGTCCCAGATCGAGGCGCGGCTGGACGCGGTCGCAGCCCTTGTCGACGACAGGCAGCAGCGCCAGTCGATCCGGGACCGGCTGAAAGCCGCCGGCGATCCGGAGCGTTCGCTGACCCGGCTGTTGCTGGGCCGCGGCGGGCCTCGTGACCTCGCGGCGCTGGCTCGCGCCTTGCGGGAGGGCGAGGCGCTGGCCGCCGACCTGTCGCGAAAGCCACGCGAAATTCTTCCCCGGCAGATTGGCGAGGCGGCGGATGCGCTGGACCTGGCCGGGCGGGACACGCTGGCGGCGCTCGTAACGGATCTGGAAACCGCGCTGGGCGACGAGCCGGGCCTGTTGGCGCGCGATGGCGGCTTCATCGCGCCGGGCTGGGACGCGGCACTTGATGAGGCGCGTGCGCTGCGCGACGAGTCCCGCAAAGTGATTGCCGGGCTCCAGGCACAGTATGCCGAGGCGTCCGGGGTCTCGGCGCTGAAGGTGAAGCACAACAATGTGCTGGGCTATTTCGTCGAGGTGAATGCCAAGCACGGCGAGAAGCTGATCGGGACGGAGCCCTTCATCCACCGCCAGACGATGGCCAATGCCGTCCGGTTCTCGACCACGGAATTGTCTGAAATCGAAGCGCGTATCGCGGGTGCCGCGGAACGGGCGCTCGGGATCGAACTCGATCACTTCGAGCGCTTCCGGGCCCGGATCGAAGCCGATGCCGACGCGACCCGAACAGCAGCACAGGCGCTTGCCAGTCTCGATGTCGCGGCCGGTCTCGCGCAGTGGGCCGAGGAATGCGATGCCGTCCGGCCCGCCATCGCCGAGACGCCGGTGTTCAAGGTCGAGGGCGGCCGCCATCCGGTCGTCGAGGCGGCCTTGAAGAAAGCCGGTGACGGCCCGTTCACGCCCAATGACTGCCGGATAGACGGGGACGGCCATGCCGGACCGCGCCTGACGTTCGTCACCGGGCCGAACATGGCGGGTAAATCGACCTATCTGCGTCAGAACGCCCTGATCCTGGTGCTCGCACAGGCCGGCAGCTTCGTTCCCGCCACCTCGGCGGAGATCGGGCTGGCGGACCGGCTCTATTCGCGGGTCGGCGCTGCGGACGACCTGGCGCGCGGGCGATCCACCTTCATGGCGGAAATGATCGAGGCGGCCGCGATCCTCAACCAGGCGACCGACCGGAGCTTTGTCATCCTCGACGAGATCGGGCGCGGCACGGCGACCTTTGACGGCCTGTCGATCGCGTGGGCCACGGCGGAGTATCTGCACGGGGTCAACAAGAGCCGCGCCCTGTTCGCGACGCATTATCACGAACTGACCCAGCTGGCCGGTGACCTGGAGGCGGCCGGCAATGTCAGCCTGAAAGCCAAGGAGTGGAAAGGCGAACTCGTCTTCCTGCACACGGTTGCGCCGGGCGCAGCGGACCGGTCCTATGGGATCGAGGTCGCGCGCCGGGCCGGGTATCCGGCCGCCGCACTGGCGCGGGCGAAGACGCTGCTGGATCGCCTCGAAGCAGAAAATGCCCAGTCCGCGCGGCTGAACGACCTGCCCCTGTTCACCGCCGCAGCGCCGCCCGTTGCGGCAAGGCCCAGCGAGGTCGAGGCGCGGCTCAAAGCTGTCGATGCCGACAATCTGACCCCGCGCGAAGCGCTGGACGTGATCTATGCGCTCAAGGACCTGCTCGAAAAATCGTGACCGCGCCGGGCAGGACAAAGCCGCGCCGAGGCCTATATGCTGCCCGCAGAAACCTTCCGGGAGGATGAGAATGCGACATCTGACACTGACCGCCGCGCTGTGTGCGCTGACCGCAACTCCGGCGCTGGCGCAGGACGCGCGTGAGCTGAGTTTTGAATCGACCGAGTTGCGGGGCGGCGTGGTGATGCTGGTCACCAATGCGGCGGGCAATCTCGCCGTCCTGCCGGGCGAGGACGGCGTTCTTCTGGTCGACGACCAGCTGCCGGGAACCGGTCCGCAGGTCGAGGCGGCGATCGCGATGCATGCCGAGGACGGTGTGCCGCGCTTTATCCTCAATACGCACTGGCATGGTGACCACACCGGGTCGAATGCGCATTTCGCGGCCCAGGGCACGACGGTCGTCGCGCACGACAATATCCGCGTGCGGCTGGCCGATGCCGAAGACGCCTGGGCGCAGGATGGCCAGATCCTGCCGCTCTTGACCTTCGGGCACGACATCACCTTCCACATGAACGGCCAGACGATCGAGGTGATGCACGTTCCCCACGCCCATACCGATGGCGATGCCTTTGTCTATTTCCGCGAAGCGGATGTGCTGCACATGGGCGACGTGATGTTCAACCAGCGCTTCCCCTATATCGACCTGGGGTCGGGCGGATCGGTCGACGGTTACCTGGCCGCGATGTCGATGGCGCTGGAGATGGCCGGCGACGAGACCCAGATCATTCCCGGTCATGGTCCGCTGGCGACCCGCGCCGATATCGAGAACTCGATCGTCATGCTGACCGCCGCGCGCGAGCTGGTTCGCGCCGAAGTCGAGGCCGGCCTGACGCTCGACGAAATCCTCGCGGCTGATCCGCTCGCCGGACTGACCGAGGAGTGGAGCTGGGGGTTCATCTGCACGCCGCGGATGACGGCGCTGCTCTACAATGACCTCAACGGTTCAACCGAGACCTGGCCGGACGGCATGACCTGCGGCTGACGATCACGAAAGCGCGAACTGCCTGACGGCGAATTCACACCGCCACCATCGCCCCGTCATTCCGGCGGGGCGATGGTGGCGGGATGAGTGACACACCCGATCCGCCTCGCCGTTTCAGTGCGGCCGGTTTTGCGACCGGCACCGGCGTGGGCGGGCTGCTTTTCCTCATTCTGTCCTTCGCGACCCAGAATCCCGCCCTGGGTCTGGTGTTCGGCCTGCTCCCCGGTGTCGCCATCGGGTTGTGGCTGGCCCTGACCAGCCGGCGCTGATCGCGCGGAGATTGCGTTCCGGCACGTATTGAACCATCCTCGCACACCTGATGTCTGTGTCCGGGGGGATGCCATGCGTCTGGCAGGATTGATCCTTTTCATCTGGCTTGCCGGTTCGGGACTGGTCGGTGCCCAGGCCCAGTCAGAGCGCGTGCCGCGCGCGACGCTTGAGCAATTCCTGTCAGAGGTCGAGGCATCCGAACCGCGCCTGTCGCCGAGCGGGCGCTATCTCGCCTTCTACGAACATACCGATCACGACGAGGAATCCGGTGACATCCTGACCATTCGCGACCTCGATGCGCCGCCCGGCGCGCAGGACGTCCGGGCCGGGTTCGGTGAATTCACCATATTGTGGGTCGAGTGGGCCAATGAGGACCGGATCCTGGTGGCCATTGCGCTGATGGGGAATGTCCGCTTCTACGGGGCCAGTTTCGAAATCCCCTTCTCGCGTGTCCTGTCCTTCTCGCCGCGCACGCTCGATGACCCCGTGGTCCTGTTCGAGGGGCAATCGCGCCGGGTCACGCGCAGCATATTCAACATCGCGCTGAGCGATGTGGCCGACCTGTTGCCGGATGACCGGGACCACATATTGATGCCGGCCTATCGCGGCGACGCGCTGCATCTGTGGCGGGTCAATATCAATACCGGGGAGGCGGACGTTGCCGAGCGGGGCACACGGCGCACGGCGCTGTGGTTTACCGGGCCGGGCGGGTTTGCGGTGATGCGCGTCGATGTCTCGCGCAGCGGGCGGCGGGTTTCGGTCTATACGCGCGATTCCAAGCGCGGCCGGTGGCGGCGAACGGCGGACTACCGGATCAATGAATTGTCGGATGCTGCGCCGGAGTTCGACTGGGCGGGCTCGTCAGACAATCCCGGCCAGATCTACATCTATGGCCGCCCGGAGGGGGCCGGGCGCACCAATGTCTATCTCTATGACCTGGTGAACAATGCCTATCTTGAGACCGTCGCCAGTCACGACCGGGTTGATATCAGCCGGACGCTGCGCGACGGACGAACGGGCCGGTATCTGGGCTATGTCTATGTCGACGACCGGCAGCACGTGGTGTTTGCAGATCCTGCCATGCAGCGGCACTACCAGGCCGTCGACGGGTTTTTCGGCGGCGAGGTGTCGGTGATCCCGGTCAGCATGGCCGGGCAAAGAATGCTGTTCTATGTCACGGGTCCGACCGAGCCGGGCGTCTATTATCTCTACGACCGGGCAGCGCAATCGATTGACCCGCTCTACATGATCCGTCCCGGTCTGCCGCTGGCGGCGCTGGCCGAGGTCGAGATCGTCCGCTACCGCACGCGGGACGGGCTGGACCTGACCGGTTACCTGACCCTGCCTGAAGGCGGCGCCCGGCGAAGCACGCCCCTGGTGGTGATGCCGCATGGCGGACCCGAGGCCCGCGATGTCTATGATTTCGATCCGCTGGCGCAATTCTTGGCGTCGAACGGCTATGCGGTGTTTCAGCCCAACTTCCGGGGATCAGCCGGCTATGGCGAGGCCTTTGCGCGGTCGGGCTATCAGCAATGGGGCCTGGCGATGCAGGATGACATCACCGATGGCGTCCAGCACCTGTTGAGCGCCGGCCGCACGGGCCCGGACCGGATCTGCATCATGGGTTTCAGCTATGGCGGCTATGCCGCGCTGATGGGCGGCGCGACAACGCCGGACCTCTATCAGTGCGTCATTGCCGGGGCATCCGTGACCGATCTGCCGGCCTTCGTGTCGTCCTGGGACGAACGCGAGGAAGAGGACGCCTTGTCCTACTGGACCGAGGCGATCGGCGATCCGGACCGGGACCATGACCGGATGTACAACACCTCGCCGGTCAATCTGGCGGGCCGTTACACGGTGCCGGTGCTGCTGTTCCACGGCAATGACGATGACATCGTCCCGGTCGACCAGTCACGCCGCATGGCGCGGGCGCTCGAAGCCGCCGGAACGGACTATCACTATGAGGAGCTGCGCGGCGTCGGTCACAACCTGCCGCCGGGCGTGGCGCTGCGCGGCATCATGCGCCAGTCGCTGGAATTTCTCGACAGGTCGATCGGACCGGAGCGGGGCCAGACCCACCCGCTGGCGGGCTTCCGGGAGGTCACCGGAACGCCCGTGACCGAAGACGGGAATGTGCGCGAGGAAAGCCGGCGTCACTAGCCCCCGCAGGCCGGACAGGCCGGGTCGCGCGGTAGCCTGAGCGTCCGTGCCTCTGCCGCGAGGCCGTCGAACAGGAAGATCCGGCCATCCAGCGTGTCACCGGCGCCCGTGATGTGCTTGATCGCTTCAAGGGCCATCATCGACCCGATCATGCCCGGCAGGGCGCCGACAATGCCGACCCGGGCGCACGTCTCGGCATCAGGCGGGATGTCCGGCACAAGGCAGCGATAGCAGGGAGACTCCGGCGTTGCGCCGAACACGCCCACTTGCCCGTCCCAGCGGCCGACCGCACCCGACACCAGCGGGATGCGCTCGGCGAGGCAGGCGTCATTGACCGCGAAACGGGTGGCGAAATCATCTGTCCCGTCGAGCACGAGGTCATGCCCGGCGATCAGTTCGCGGGCATTGGCCGGGGTCAGGGCGACCTGCCGGGCGTCAATCTCCGTGCCGGGATTGAGCGCGGTGAGGGCGGCCTTGCCGCGCAACACCTTCGGCTCGCCCACCTCGTCGGTCCGGTACAGGACCTGGCGCTGGAGATTGTCGAGACTGACCGTGTCGGGGTCGGCAATCGTCAGATGCCCGACCCCTGCCGCAGCGAGGTAAAGCGCGGCCGGGCTGCCGAGCCCGCCCGCGCCGGTGATGAAGATCCGCGCCCGCTTCAGCTTTTGCTGGCCGGGACCGCCAATCTCCTTCAGCACGATGTGCCGGGCGAAGCGTTCGATGTCGATTTCGCTCATGGGTCCACGCCTATCAGGTCCGGCTTTTTCCCGCCACGGGCTTCATCCCGTGTTCAGGTCGGTTCATAAAGGCTGGATCGAGGATGAAACCGACGGGGAGTGTCATGAGAGTCCGCACATTGGTCCTGACCGCTTTTGCGGCTGCCGTTCTGGCGGCCTGTGCCACCACGGAAGGCTATCGCCAGCAAACCGCGCTGTTCGTCGGGGCGCATTCCGATGCCCTGCTTCTGGAATGGGGCTCGCCGGTTGCACGCGACCGCCTGTCGGATGGAAGCGAGGTCTGGACCTATTACCGGGAGTTCGATCACTCGACCGCCGGGGGGAACCGCCCGGTGACCCGGACCCGAACGGTCCACTACCAGGATGATGAAGGCCGGGTCCATACCCGGACCGAGTCCTACACCGACTACGTGTATGAGCCGCCGCAATACTGGACGACGGAATGCGAGACCCGCTTCATCGTCGGCCCGCGCGGCATCGTGCGCAGTTTCCGCTTTGTCGGTGATGCCTGCGTGGCTGAGGAAATCGAACCGACCGCATAGCATGCCGCCACGATAGCGGGCAGGGTGCGGCCATGTCCGCACCGGCCCATCGTCCCGATTCGCGCAGTGACGCCGCCCTCGACCTGCTGGTCCGGGGCCGCGCGCATATCTTTCTGACCGGGCGCGCCGGAACCGGCAAAACGACGCTGATCCGCCGCTTCATGGAGCAGGCCGGAGAGGAAGCCGCCATTGTCGCCCCCACCGGCGTGGCCGCAATGAATGCCGGCGGACAGACGATCCACAGCTTCTTCCGCCTGCCGCCGCGCCTTGTCGGTCCGCGCGATGTGAAACGGCTGCGCCATGCCAAGGTCATCCGGGCGATCAAGACGCTGGTGATCGACGAGGTCTCGATGGTGCGCGCCGACCTGATGGCGGCCATCGACCTGTCACTCCGGCTCAACCGCGGGAATGAGGAACCCTTTGGCGGGGTGCGGATCATCGCCGTGGGCGACCTCGCCCAGCTGCCGCCCGTGGTTCAGGGCGATGTCGCGCAATATATCGACGAGGAGTTTGGCGGACCGTTCTTCTTCAATGCGCCGCCGGTCGCCGAGGCGGGCTTCCTGCGCCTGGAACTGGATACGGTCTTCCGGCAGGACGATCCCGATTTCATCGACATCCTGTCGGGCGTGCGCGATGCGGACCTGACCCAGTCGCAGGCCAACCGGCTCAATGCCCGCGTGACACAGGCCACCGGCTTTGACGCCAGCGCGACCCATGTCGTGCTGACGCCCACCAATGAACAGGCCTTCCGGATCAATGCCGAGCGGCTGGCCTCGCTGCCGGGGTCGGAGAAATCCTATGACGGCGCGATCAAGGGCGAGTTCGATCCGCGCCTTTTCCCGACCGAGACCCCGCTGATGCTGAAGAAGGGCGCGCGGGTGATGATGATCCGCAACGATCCGGGCGGGCGTTTCGTCAACGGGACGCTGGGCGAGGTCGAAGACATGGAAGACGGCGCGGTGCGTGTTCGTGTCGGCTCCGAAGTTCACCGGGTGGACCCGGTCGCCTGGGAGCGCGTGAAATATGTCTATGACGAGTCCGAGAAATCCATCGGGCAGGAAGTCATCGGCGCGTTCAAGCAGCTGCCGCTGCGCCTCGCCTGGGCGATGACGGTCCACAAGTCGCAAGGCCTGACGCTCGACAAGCTCTATATCGATATGGGGCGCGGCATGTTCGCCCACGGCCAGGCCTATGTGGCGCTGTCACGCGCCCGGTCGCTTGACGGGTTGTGGTTGTCGCGTTCGCTGCGGCCATCCGACCTGGTGCGCGATCCGCGGATCGAGGGCATCCGCTCGGTCACCCACGCCGCGCCGATCTGAGACCTGGCTTGCCCGGGCGATCAGTCGACCGCGCAGTCCACGAGATCAAACATGACCGGAGGCACGTAGATGCGCGTTTCCCCATACCAGAGCATCGGTCCCAACCCCGGCAGAAAGAGGTGGTCGGGTGCCGCGTCTCCGGCCATCGGGGCAAAGGGCAGGGCGTCATAATCCGCATCGAAGGTGAAAACCTCGGTCCGGGACAGGGTGTCATCGGGTGCTCCCGGCGGCATCCAGTCGTTCGCCTCGTCGGCGCTGCGCGGGCCGCGCTGGGTGACATGGGCAGCCGGGATGGAATAGCCGTTCCCGCTCACGATGGTCAGCCAGACAGGTTCGGCGAGCGGCTCGGCGGTGACGCGGATCTGCACGTCGGACCAGGGTACGACGGGGTATTCGAAGGCGACAAAATCGACCTCGATACTGGCGCCATCCTCATCCTCGAAGCGGGGCCGGTAGACGGCATCCTCGACCGGGCAGGCGGTGGTGACCTGAAGCGCGGCGAGCGCGACAATGAGCATGTCACACCCCGGTCGAGCCGAAGCCGCCTGTTCCGCGTTCGGTTTCGTCGAGGCTGTCACGGACGTCCCAGGCCACTTGCGTGAACTGCGCGATGACCATCTGGGCAATGCGTTCACCGCGCTGGACGACGAAGTCTTCCTTGCCGTGATTGATCAGATTGACGCGGATTTCGCCGCGATAATCGGCATCGACCGTGCCGGGCGTGTTGAGGCAGGTGACACCCTTTTTCGCCGCCAGGCCAGACCGGGGCCGGACCTGCGCCTCAAAGCCTTCGGGCAGGGCGATGGAGAGACCGGTCGGGATCATCCGCCACTCGCCGGGCGGAATGGTGACGGGTTCGTCCGCCGGCACGGCGGCGGGCAGGTCGAGCCCGGCACTGCCGGACGTCTGGTATTTCGGCAGATCGAGGCCGTCGAAATGCGGCAGCGGCTTTACGGGCAGGGTCAGCGCCATGACGAAATCGGCCTTCCGGAATCAATACACCCCGCCTGCATAGCGCGCAGGCGGGGTGTGGCCAATCATCCGTATCGGGGATGAGGATCAGGCGCCGCTATTCACCATCGCGGTGTATTGCTCGAGGCGCTCGGCCGCGAGCGCCCGTTCGGCGGCGCTCAAACTGCCTTCGATGATGCGGATGCGGAACTGGTGATCGGCGATTTCGAGCAGCGTCAGAGTGTGGTCATCGCCTTCGCCGCTCGAGATGTAGAGCGGAAAGCCATCCAGCAGGATTTCATAATCGTGCGGCGCCGGAACCGGGGTGGTGCGGACGCACAGGATCGACCCGATCTCCATATTGCCGGGGCGATTGAGGTGGAATTGACCGTCGGCCGCGGTGCGGTCCAGCAAGGGGCGGCCGATCAGCAAGGTGCGCTCGGAGCCATCGGGCGAGACGGCGTGACAGCTCAGTTCGGCAATCATTTCCTGTGCCACGGCCGGGCTACCGGTCAGGGCGAGACCGGCGAGGGCCGGAAGTAGAAGGGCTTTCATGCGTATCTCCCCATTCGCAGAAACGTTGAAAGATACCCGGCTTTACCCGGCTGTCCCACACACGCTTATGTGATCGGGGCTTTCGCCAATCGGTCGGCGATCGCCTCGGCAAGCTGGTCTGCGATCCGTGCCTTGTCCGCGCGCGGCCAGTTGTTTTCCCCGTCCGGCCGGATCAGGGTCGCTGCGTTGTGGGTGCCGCCCATCGCGTCACCCGACACGTCATTGGCGACGATCCAGTCGCACCCCTTGCGCAGTCTTTTGGCGCGCGCGCGCTCCAGCACGTCGTGGGTTTCTGCGGCAAAGCCGATGACCAGGGCGGGCCGTCCGGCCGGACGGGCGGCGATGGTCTTGAGAATGTCGGGATTTTCGACCAGCTGCAGCGTCATGCCGGTTTCGGCCTTGGACAGTTTTTGCGCACCCGATTGCGCAGGCCGCCAGTCGGCGACCGCGGCTACGGCGATGAACACGTCTGCGGGCAAGGCGGTCTCGACAGCGGCCAGCATCTCGCAGGCGGTTTCAACATCGACGCGGGCGACCCCGTCAGGCGGAGCCAGGGCTGTCGGGCCCGAGACCAGGACAACATCCGCGCCGCGTGCCGCGAGCGCGGCGGCGATGGCATATCCCTGGTTGCCGCTCGACCGGTTCGACAGGAAGCGCACCGGGTCAATCGGTTCCAGCGTCGGCCCGGCGGTCACGACGATGCGGCGTCCATCAAGCCTCATGCAGACCGCCGTGACAGGCGGCCTTCAATGGCATCGGCAATACTGACAGGTTCTGACAAACGACCGAAACCGTACTCGCCGCAGGCCATATCACCTTCGTCGGGCCCCACCAGTTCGACCCCATCCTGCTGCAATGTCTGGATATTTCGTTGAACGGCAGGGTGTTGCCACATCCTGACATTCATGGCGGGCGCCAACAGGACCGGCTTGTCGGTTGCCAGCAGCGTGGTCGAGGCAAGATCATTCGCCAGACCGCCTGCGAGCTTGCCGATCAGGTCGGCCGTGGCGGGCGCAACGACCACCAGATCCGCCGACCGCGACAACTCGATATGGCCCATATCGGCCTCGTCCGTCAGCGAAAACAGGTCGGTATAGACCTTGTCCTTTGTCAGCGCGGCCAGCGACAGAGGGGTCACGAACTGTTCGCCCGCGCGCGTCAGAATTGCCCGGCTGGATATGCCGCGCCGTGACAATTCGCGGACCAGTTCCAGTGACTTGTAGGCCGCGATGCCGCCGCCGATGATGAGGAGGATACGCTTGGCGCTCATGGGTCCGAACTCCTTGGGCTGGTGTCCTAGCGCGTTTCCGGCCCGACGGGAATTGCAGGGCGACTAGAGCCCGCCTGTCACCGCCCAGGCGGCGAGGGCGCCTGCGGTGGCGGCGATCACGGCAAGGCCGAGCCAGCGCCACACCCGGCCACGGCGGCGGCGTTCGTCCAGACGTTCGAGCGTGGCGGGCGACAGGCTCACCTCGCCCGCCCGCAGGCGCGCGCCGGCTGCCGCCCAGTCATCGAGCGCCTGGGGCAATTTGCGCACCGCGCCGTGAAGGGCATGCAACTCCTCGACGGCGTCCTGCAACATGCCCTCGGGACCCAGTTCCCGCCGCATCCAGTTTTCAACGACGGGCTTGGCGGCGCCCCACATGTCGTGGCGGGGGTCGAGGGCGCGGGCAACGCCTTCGGCCTGAACCATCGTCTTCTGGAGCAGGACCAGTTCCGGGCGCAGGCGCATGTCGAACAGGTCGGTGATCTCGAACAACTGCAACAGCACCCGGCTCATCGGGACTTCATCCGCGCGCTTGCCGAAAATCGGTTCACCCACCGCGCGCAGTGCGGCCGCAAAATCCTCGACCGAGTGGCGCGGCGGCACATAGCCGGCAGCGAAATGGGCCTCGGCGGCGCGCTTGTAGTCGCGGGTCAGGAAGCCGTGCAGGATCAGCGCCAGAAACCGGCGCTCGGCGCGTCCAATGCGCCCGACAATCCCGAAATCAACTGCCCAGAGATGGCCGTCCGTATCCGCAAAGAGGTTGCCGGCATGCATGTCGGCGTGAAACACGCCGCGGTCCATGGCGCAGGTGAGGAAAGCCCGCGTCAGCGTCGTCGCCAGCCTGGCCCGGTCGATGCCAGCAGCGTCGATGGCCGCGATGTCGGTCAGCGGGATGGCGTCGACCCAGCTCGTCGTCAGGACCCTGCGCGCCGTCCGGTCCCAGTGAACTTCGGGCAGGAAGAAATCGTCCGCTGCCGCAGCCGCTTCGGCCAGTTCACTTGCGGACGCACCTTCAAGGCGCAAATCCATTTCCAGCTCGGTCGCACGGGCCACCGTCTCGACGAACTGCACCGGTTCAAGGCGGCGGGAGTCGGGCAGGAAGGCCTCGACCATTTTCGCGCCGAGACGCATGGCCGCAATGTCATTGGCCAGACGGCGCTCGATGCCCGGACGCAGCACCTTCACCGCGACGGTTTCGCCCTCGAGTGTCACCGCCTTGTGGACCTGCGCAATCGAAGCGGCCGCAAGGGCGGGGCCGAATTCGGAGTAGAGCGCGGTGATCGGCTTGCCGAGCCCGGTCTCGACCGTCCTGACCGCCAGAGCATGGTCGAAGGGCGGCATTCGGTCCTGCAGACGCGACAGGCCGCGCGCGAACCGCTCGCCGATCACGTCGCCGCGCGTTGCCATGACCTGACCGAATTTCACATAGGATGGGCCGAGCGCCTCGAGCGCCCGTGCCAGACGCTCGCCGGGATTGTCGGCGCGGTCGCGGCGCGCCATCAGGCGAATACCGCGCGAGCACACACGGGCGAAAGCGGGCAGCTTCTCCTGATACTCCGCAGGCAGGATCGCGTCATGACGCGCCAGCGTCACGGCGGCGCGGGTCAGGCGGGCAAGATGGGCGAGCGTGGCGAACATCGAGGCCGTGTTTAGAGGGAAGGTGCGGGCTTGAACAGCGCGGCGCTGCGCCGCGCCCCCCTAACGCCGCGGGCCAAGGCGTTCGGCAAAGGCCGAAGCCAGAATGCCGGCGGGCAGGGCGACCAGTCCGACCCCGAGGATGGCGACGAACCCGGCTGCGATCCGCCCGAGCGCCGTCACCGGATAGACGTCGCCATAGCCCACCGTGGTCAGGGTCGCGACTGCCCACCACAAGGCGCGCGGCACCGATCCGAAGGCGTCCGGCTGGGCGTCGGCCTCGACCACGTAGAGCAGGACGGCAGCGGAGAAGAGAAGAATGCCCGCCATCGCGGCTGTTGCCGCCAGCCGCCGCCCGGCATCGCGCACTGCGCGCCCGATCTCGCGGAAGGCAGGAAACATGGCGAACAGTTTGAGCAGGCGGAACAGGCGGAACAGGCGGACCCAGCGCGCTGTCGCCCAGATTTCGGGAAACAGGATCAGCACGATGAGTTCCGGCAGGAAGGCCAGAAGGTCGAACACCACGACCCATTGGCGCAGATAGACGGCGCGCCCCCGTGCCCCGGCAAACCGGCGGTCCGCCCCGGCGGCCCAGAGACGCAGCACGAATTCGACGCAGAACAGGAGCGGGATTACCGCGTCGATGACGAGGATGCGTCCGCGCACCACCGGCGAGAGCGAAGGCTCGGTCTCGATGGCCAGGAGGACCAGCGAGGCGATGATGACGCTGACGACCAGCGCATGACCCCAGGTGAAATCCCGGCCGCCGGTATAGAGCAAGGCCCAGATACGCCGTTGAAGGCTGCGGTCCGGTGTCGATGTCATGGGCTGCGTCCCTTTCGAGCGCGCGGAAGCGTTAACCCAAGCGTTACGCGGCGCGGCGAAGGATGCCAAGACGCAGTTTGGAAGCGGACATGGCCTCGACACGCATCTTTGCCCTGGATGGCCGCGGCGGCGCGGCGAAGTCGACGCTGGACGCTCCCGTGGCGGCGGATGCGGGATTCTCGCTGATCTGGATACACCAGAAATCCGGTGACCCGGCGGCGCTGAAATGGCTGGAAGCCGGAAGCGGGATCGACTCCTTCATCCACCAGGCGCTGACCGCCGAAGACACCCGCCCGCGCTGCACCGTGCATGGCGAGGGCGCGATCGTGAATTTGCGCGGCGTGAACCTGCATGAAGGGGCCGATCCCGAAGACATGATCTCGGTCCGGCTCTGGATCGAGGCGCACCGCGTGATCGGGGTGTGGCGGCGGCAGTTGTTCGCGGCGGATGACCTGTTTGATTCCATTGAACGCGGCGTCGCCCCGGTCTCGCCGGGCGATTTCATCGCCAAGCTGGCCTTGCGGCTGGCTGACCGGATGGAGCCGACCGTCGCCGATCTGCACGAACAGATCGATGACATGGAAGACCAGCTGGAGGATGACAGCACCGCGGCCCCCAGCCGCGGGGCGCTGGCGGACATCAGGCGCCAGGCAATCATCCTGCGCCGCTTCATCGCGCCGCAGCGCGATGCACTGAACACGCTGGCGATCGAGGATCTGGACTGGCTCACCGAACGCGACCGCAGCCGGATTCGCGAGGCGGGCGACAAGACCACACGGGTCGCCGAGGAGCTGGAATCCGTACGCGAGCGCGCGGCCATCGTGCATGACCAGCTGCTGGAAAAGCGCGCCGAGCAGATGAACCGCTACACGCTGCTGCTGACGGTGGTCGCGTCGATCTTCCTGCCGCTGGGCCTGATCACGGGTCTGCTCGGCATCAATGTCGGCGGCATTCCGGGGGCCGATAATCCGTGGGCATTCGCCATTGTCACCGCGCTTCTGCTGGGCCTCGGCGGACTGCAGGTTGCGGTCTACCGGATGATCAAGCTGATCTAGCGTTCGCCTGCTGCAGCAGCCAGCGCCGCACGGCGGGGTCGGAGGTCAGCCCGGCGGCTCGGCGGAATGCCTCGGCCGCTTCGGCGGTCCGGCCCGCTCTCGACAGCAGGTGCGCGCGCGTGGCCCACCAGGGCTGGTGCTGGCTGACCCGGTCCGGGTCCATCGCCTCCAGTACGGCCAGGGCCGGTGCTGCACCGTCCACCTCCCCGATGGCTGCAGCCCGCGAGATTTGCGCTCCGAGGGCCGGGGTCACCTCGACCAGGCGGTCATAGAGCCGGGTGATGGCCTGCCAGTCGGCCCTGCCCTGGCTCTTTCGCGCGGCATGTGCTGACTGGATCGCGGCCTCGAGGGCAAAGCGCGAGGGCGGTCCGCATTCAAGCGCCCGCCGCAATGAGGTTTCTGCCTCGGCGATCATGTCCGCATCCCACAGTTGCGTGTCCTGTTCGGACAGCGGGACGAAGGCGCCGTCCCAGGCGCGCCGCGCCGGTTTGCGCGCCTCGCAATGAAGCATGAGGGCGAGGAGGCCGTGCGTCTCGCCGTCGCGTGGCAGCATGGCGGTGACCATGCGTCCGAGCGCGATGGCTTCGCGGGTAAAACCGGACCGGTGGCCGTCGAGACCCGCTGGGTCATCCCATCCCGACGTATAGGCCGCGTAGATGGACGACAGGACGGCGCCGAGCCGCTGCGGCCAGTCGGCCCGGTCCGGTTCCGCAAATCCAAGATTGGCCGCGCGGATCTTCGTCTTGGCGCGGACCAGCCGCTGGCCCATTGCCGAAGGCGATGCCAGGAATGCGGACGCAATCCGGGCGGCGTCGAACCCGAAAACGGTCTGCATCATCAACGGTGTGCGTACCGATGCGGCGATTGCGGGGTGGGCGCAGATGAACAACAGCTTCAGGCGTTCATCGGGAAAGAGGCTGTCCTGCGTCGCCAACTCGGCCTCCTCGATCTGCCGGATCAGGTCCGGCTCGGCGGCGGCGTGACTCTGATTGCGCCGCGCCCGGTCGATCAGCTTTCGGCGCGCGACCGCGAGCAGCCAGGGTTCGGGCCGGACGGGAATGCCGCGCGCCGGCCAGGTTTCAAGGGCCGCGAGGAACGCCTCGGACAGGGCGTCCTCGGCCCCTGCGACGTCGCGGCTTCGTGCCGCCAGCCATGCGACCAGCCGGCCATAGGCGGCGCGCGCCGCGATTTCCGCCACGGCGCGCGCGTCATCCGCTGACGTATCGTCAGCTGCCATAGTCCGGGACAGGACGGACTTCGACGGTCCCCGTCCTCGCCGCAGGGCACCGCTTTGCCCAGGCGATGGCCTCGTCCATCGACGCGGCTTCAATCACGTAGAAACCGCCAAGTTGCTCGCGGGAATCTGCAAAAGGTCCGTCCTCGACCGTGTCGCCGCGCACCAGCCTGGCTGTCCCGGCGGGATCGAGCGCCGCGCCGGAAACCATCGCGCCGGCTTCCTCGAGGGCCTTTGAATAGGCCATGTGGTCTTCCACAATGGCCATCTGACCGGCCTCGTCGAGATCGAAGAAATTCTCTTCGGCCTCATGGAGCAAGAGTGTGAATTGCATGGTCGCCTCCTAGGTCCGCGATACCTGGTGAACAGGACGGATTTCGACCGCTCCGGTGGAGGCGGCAGGTGACCGTGCCGCCCATTCCATCGCGTCATCGAGCGTCTCGGCCTCAATCAGGAAGAAGCCGCCCAATTGCTCGCGGGTATCGGCATAGGGTCCATCCTCAACGGTTCCGCGGTTCAGGGTCGTTCCGGTTTCCGGCCCTTTCAGACACGCGCCTCCGACGGACTTGCCGGCATCGGTCAGGGCCTGGCTGTAGGCAAACCAGCCGTCCCAATAGGCGTCCTTGCGGTCATTGCTGCGCGAGTTGAAATCGTCGCCGGTCTCGTAAATCAGGATCGCGTATTGCATTTGCTTTCCGTCCTTTCGTGCAGGGATGCCGCATCACGGTGATGCGACCACGACAAGGACGTTCGGCAAAGCGCGATTTCGACACCGAAGCCGAAAAAACCCGGATTATTTTCCCGGAGACTTCTGGGATTGGTTGTCCTCGGCGCGCTCGACCGGGTCCTTCACCGGCGGGCCAAAGCTGATCACGACATCGTCCTGACCGGCATTGACGCGCTCTTCCCTGGTCGAGAACGCCAGGCGTCCGCTGGATTTCAGCAGGAACACCACCTTGGTTTCCGGATCGCGCGAGGCGAGGAAGTCCTCGTAGCTGAATTCCTCGCTGAGCCGGGTGCGGGTGAACACCCATCCCTGCGACAGCTTGGACTGAAGCTGACTGTAGCTCATGCCGTCGCGGAACAGCGTGCGTCCGCCCACGGTGAAATGGAGCTGGTGGCGTTCGGCGCGCTCGATCTCGGCATTGCCATTGCCATCCTGGATCCGGGTGCGGCCAAGCTGGAAGACCTGGCTGCGGCCGACCTCCGGTCCGAGGTCGGTACAGACCAGGGCGTTGTAGGCATCGTTGTCGGTTGCGGCGATCAGGGCGCCGTATTGGGAGACGTCGAGGCGGTGTTCTGCGGCCTCGGACAGGATTTCCCCGTAATAGACGGGGATGCCGTCACGGCGGGCCGAGGACAAATGGTTCCAGTTGGTGTCGGCGATCAGGACCGGCATCTTCAATTCCATCGCCCGGCGCGCCAGCGCGGTCGACCAGGGCGAACCCCCGACGATCAAAAGGCCGGGTGGTTCCTGACGAGTGATGCCCAGCCAATGAGACAGGGGCCGGATCGTGAAGCCGTGCAGGATGACGGTCGCCAGCACGACGAGGAAGGTCAGGGGCACCATGCGGTCGGCATCGGCGACGCCGTGCGAGACGAGGCTTTGCGCAAACAGGCCCGACACGGCCACAGCGACCACACCGCGCGGCGCCACCCAGGCGCACAATATGCGTTCGCGCCAGGTCAGCTTGCTGCCGAGCGTCGTGCCGAGCACGACGATCGGGCGGATCACGAAGAGCAGCGCGCCCAGGAAGAGCACGTCGCGCAGGCCGATGCGCATGATGTCGCCGAGCGTGATGGACGCTGTCAGGACGATGAACAGGCCCGACACCAGGATGATGGTGATGGTCTCCTTGAACCGCCGCAGCTCTTCGAGGCTGGCCAGCCTGGAGTTGGCGAAGGCGACCCCCATGATGGTGACGGTCAGGAGCCCGGCTTCCTCGAGCACGATGTTCGTCGCGCCAAAGGCAATGATGACGGCCGCGAGGATCAGTGGAGCTTTCAGGAATTCAGGTACCAGTCCGCGCACGAAGGCGAGCGAGATCAGGCGGCTGGCCGCCAGCGCGATCACCGTGCCGATGAGGATTGCGCCGCCGAGACGCAGGCCGATCTCCATCAGACCGTGACCTTCGGCGAGCGACACCACGCCTTCATAGGCGATGACGGCGAACAGCGCGCCGATCGGGTCGACCACGATGGCCTCCCAGCGCAAGAGGGATGCCGGCCGGCGCGGCAGGCGCGCGGTCCGCAGGAGTGGCATGATCACGGTCGGTCCGGTGACCACCATGATGCCGGAAATGACGGCTGCGGTTTCCATCGACAGGCCGCCCAGATGGTGCGCCGCAAAGAAGCCGAGCGCCCATGTGACGGGTGCGCCGATGATGACCAGCCTGCGCACGGCCGGGGATGTCTCGCGGATCTCGGCGAAGTTCAGCGTCATGCCGCCTTCAAACAGGATCACCGCGACGGCGATGGAGATCATCGGCCGCAGGAAGGACCCGAAGGTTTCATCCGGCGTGACGAGGCCGGTCGCCGGGCCGACGAGAAAGCCCGCCAACAGCAGGAAGACGATGGCGGGAATCTGTGTGCGCCAGGCAGACCATTGGGCTGCGATGCCCAGAAGGGCGATCAGCGCGATAGCGAGAACGGGATCGTGCAAGGGAGTGTCCTAAATCCGCCAGCCGGAATGAAGCGCGGCGATGCCGCCTGAATAGTTGGTCACCGACACGCGCGCAAACCCGGCGTCGCGCATTTCGTCGGCGAAGGCGTCCTGATGCGGGAAGCGGCGGATGGATTCAACCAGATACTGATAGCTGTCGCGGTCTTTCGCGACCAAAGCGCCGATCTCGGGGATCACGTTGAAGGACCAGGCGTCGTAGATCTTCTCCAGCGCCCGCGTGGTGGGCCGCGAGAATTCAAGGCAGAGGAAGCGGCCGCCCGGTTTCAGCACGCGCAACATGTCCTTCAGGGCCGCGTCCCGGTTCGTCACGTTGCGGATGCCGAAGGCGATGGTAATGCAGTCGGCGATGCCATCGGGCAATGGCAGGCATTCGGCGTCGCCCGTCACCCATTGCAGGCGCGCGTCCGTGCCGCGCTTCAGGCCCGCGACCAGCATCTGTTCGTTGATATCGGTGACGATGGCGCGGGCCGGGTCACCACCGCGTCGCTTGCGGACGCTCTCGGCGCGGTCGACGAAGGCGCGCGCCAGATCGCCGGTTCCGCCAGCGACATCGACCAGTGTCTGGCCGGGGCGCGGATTGGCCGCCGTGATGACCATGTCCTTCCAGACCCGGTGTATGCCGAGGCTCATCATGTCGTTCATGATGTCGTAACGGCGCGCGGAGCGGTCAAAGACGCCGCGGACCAGGCCCGCCTTTTCGGTGCGGGGCACGTCTTTGAAGCCGAAGGATGTGGTGGCGGTATCGTTCATGCCCGCCATCATAGGCGAGGCGCGGGAAGCGGGCTAGAAGACTTGCCATGCCCGAGCTTCCCGAAGTCGAAACCGTTCGCAGGGGCCTTTCACCGGTCATGGAAGGCCGGGTGATCGAGCATGCGGCGATCAATCGTCCCAATCTGCGCTTTGCCTTTCCGGACCGGTTTCGCGAGCGCCTGGAAGGCCAGACTGTTACCGCGCTGGACCGGCGGGCGAAATACCTGCTGGCGCATTTGTCCGGCGGCGAGACGCTGCTGATGCATCTGGGGATGAGCGGGCGGTTCACCATCGTCGACGAAGCCGGGGAGAGTGGCGCGAACACGCCCGGCGCCTATTCCCACCCCGCCGGTGACCAGAGCAAGCATGATCATGTGATCTTCCGGATGAGCGGCGGGGTTTTCCTGATCTTCAATGATGCGCGGCGCTTCGGATTCATGACGCTGTTCGCTTCGGCGGGCGGGGACGAGGCCACGCCCTTTCTCTCGGGGCTGGGACCGGAACCGCTCGGGAACGCATTCTCGCCCGCGCATCTCGATTGCGCCCTCGCGGGAAAGCGCACCCCGATCAAGTCGGCCCTGCTCGACCAGCGGGTCGTCGCGGGTCTGGGGAATATCTATGTCTGCGAAGCGCTGTGGCGGGCCGGGATATCCCCCAAAAGGCTGGCGCGCACGATACCGGGCACGCGTTCGGCGCGGCTGGTGCCGGTGATCCGGGACGTGCTCAATGAAGCGATCACGGCCGGTGGGACGACGCTGCGCGACTTCAAGGCGACGGACGGGGCGCTGGGCTATTTCCAGCACAGTTTTGCGGTCTATGGCCGGGAGAGCGAGCCCTGCCGCAAGCCGGAGTGCGGCGGCACGGTCTCGCGCCTCGTTCAGGCAGGGCGTTCGACCTTCTTCTGCGCGGCCTGCCAGCGCTAGGACAGGTCTCGCATTCCGGCGCGCCTGACAGACCAGCACACGGTTTCACGCGAGGTTCAGGCGGGACGGTCGACCATTCCCAGCTGGCTGAGCCCGCGACAGGGACTGGACGGGAAAACGTCCCGCTGGNCGCCACCGGTCCGGCTTGCCAGTGTGCGCGCCGTTGACGCGGTGACGCCGCACCATTCGATTTCGGAGACAGATTTCAATGCAGCCCATCAAGATGCTCAAGACCTGGGTGGCCGGCAGTGTTGCCGCCGCCGTGCTGACGGTTCCCGCCTTTGCCGATCCCGCCATCTGGCACGTGTCGGACGCGGATTCCGATGTCTACATCTTCGGCACCGTTCACATCCTGCGCCCCGATACCGAATGGCGTACAGACGCGATCATGTCGGCCTTCAACGCGGCCGACACGGTCTATTTCGAAGCGCCGGTCAACGATCCGGCCGAAGCCGCCCAGATCATGCCCCTGATCCAGCGCCTGGGTCTCAACCCGCCCGAGCGCCCCCTGTCGTCGCAGATTTCCGCCGAGGCGAATGCGCGCCTGGCCGAGATCGCGCCGATGCTGGGATCGTCCGCCGCACAGATGGAGCCCTTCCGGCCCTGGTTCGCGGCCATCCAGATCACCGTCGGCTACACGGTCATCCAGGGCTATGACCCGAATTCGGGCGTCGAGGCGCAGCTCTGGCCGGAGGCTGTCTCTGCCGGCAAGGAGCTGGCCTATTTCGAAACCATCGAGGAGCAGCTGAGCTTCTTCGCCAGTCTGGACCGCTCGGTCGAAGTTGAGTTGCTGGAACAGACCCTGGCGCAGATCGACGAGTCGCCCGACGCGCTCGACGGACTGGTGACAGCCTGGGCAACCGGCGACCAGGATACGATCGACACGCTGATGAACGGCCAGTTCCGCGACGAGGCTCCGGAAGTCTATGACGTGCTGATCGCCCAGCGGAACGAGAACTGGGCCGAGCGCGTCGAAACGCTGATGGAGGGTTCGGGCACAGTCTTCATCGCCGTGGGCGCCGGACACCTGCCCGGCGAAGGCGGCCTGATCGAATTGCTGCGCGATCGCGGCTTTACCGTCACGCAGGAATAGCCGGTCTCCGCAAAGTGAAGGGCGCGGGTCTCGACCCGCGCCTGCAGCTGCGTTATAGCGCCGCCCCTGACGCAGGGGCAGTTGCCCGGCAATTCGGAGTCTCTCATGGCCTATAAAATGATCCAGGTGAAAACCGAGGGCCGCGTCGGCGTGATCACGCTCGACCGGGCCGAGGCGCTCAACGCGCTGTGCGACACGCTGACCACCGAGCTGGCCGAGGCGCTCGCCGCCTTCGAAGCCGACAGCGATATCGGCTGCGTGGTGCTGACGGGATCGAAGAAGGCCTTCGCCGCCGGCGCCGACATCAAGGAATTGCAGGCGCAGGACTTTGTCGGCCTCTACACCAACGACCCGTTTGAAAAGACCTGGGAGTCGGTTGCGCGCTTCCGCAAGCCGATCATTGCGGCCGTGTCGGGCTATGCGCTGGGCGGCGGCTGCGAGATCGCGATGATGTGCGACTTCATCATCGCATCCGAAACCGCAAAATTCGGTCAGCCGGAAATCAATCTCGGCGTCATGCCGGGCGCCGGCGGCACGCAGCGCCTGCCGCGCGCCGTGGGCAAGGCCAAGGCGATGGATCTGTGCCTGACCGGCCGGATGATGGACGCCGCAGAAGCCGAGCGTGCCGGACTGGTCAGCCGCGTCGTGCCGGTCGACGACCTGAAGGACGTCGCAATGGAAGCGGCCACCAGCATCGCCTCCAAGTCCCTGCCGATCGCCATGATGACCAAGGAATCCATCAACCGCTCATTCGAGATCGGTCTGACCGAAGGCATCCGCTGGGAGCGCCGGGTCTTCCAGTCACAATTCACCACAGAAGACCAGAAAGAGGGCATGGCTGCCTTCGCCGAGAAGCGTGCCGCCCACTTCAAGCACAAGTAAGCTGCCACCGCCCGCCGCGCACTGTTGACGCCCGCACGCTGCGGGTCTATACGCCGCGCCTCTGATTTGACCGCCGGACGACACGGCGAAAGACATACGGACAGAACTCGCATGGCCAACACGGCTTCCGCCAAGAAAATGGTTCGCAAGCTTGCGCGCCGCACCGCGATCAACCGCTCGCGCCGCTCCCGCGTGCGCACCTTCATCAAGAAGGTCGAAACCGCGATCACGTCCGGCGATCAGGGCAATGCCCGCGCCGCGCTGACGAAGGCGGAATCGGAAATGATGCGCGCCGTTCAGAAGGGCGTGTTCCACAAGAACACCGCCTCGCGCAAAGTGTCGCGGCTGAGCTCGCGCGTCAAAGCGATGGCGAACTGATTACCGCACGTTTCCGGTACACAGAATTGAAGAACCCGCAGCGTCCGGCTGCGGGTTTTTTATTGCCTGAAAAGCAGGTTTCTGATCCGGTTTTCCGGGCCGATCCGCGTGCTTTCCGGGCAACTGCAATTCGTAAAAAAAGTGTGAATTCGCAAACCGTGAACCCGCCACGGCTTTTCGTCTGTCAAGCGAAGAATCTGGAAATTTGGTCATTGAGTCATATTGACCGTGAGGGTCCCGGGGCTAGTCTAAGGGCCTCAGGGTGATCCTCTCGATGCGGACGAAAACCGACCGGGTGTCAACGTGTAACAGCGTTTCACACGGCGAGAGAAATGCGCCCTGAATTCAAATGAATAGCCCAGTTTTCAGGCTAATAAAAAGACGGCGGGGGCTTCGGTGTCGAAACAGGAAAATGTGGCGGGGACGGCTGGTCAGACAGCCGAAAATGCGAGTATTTCCGAGATCTGGCGGGAAGTCCGTTCCCGTCTCAGGCGAGAGTATGGCGCGGCATTGTTTTCTGCCGAAATGGCCCGCCTTCGCGTCCGGACGACGGCCGACGGCCGTGTCGAAGTGGTGGCTCCGAATGCGTTCTCCCGCGCCTGGGTCGAAGACCATGCCGGTGCGCGCCTCCAGGCGCTCTGGACCTCCCTTGATCCGCGCCAGCGCAGCCTGACCGTTATCAGCGAGGACGATGTGGCCCTGCGCCCGGCTGCCGACCCGGCCCTGCCGGCCGAGGACCGCGCCGAGGCACCCGCTCCCAACCGGGCGGGCCGCCGTCCCGCCGAGCGCTTCACCTTCGATACCTTCATGGTGGGGCCGTCGAACGAGGTCGCGTGTGCTGCGGCGCGCTCGGTGGTCAACGGATCGCCGTCTCCGTTCAACCCCGCCTTCTTCTATGGCGACTATGGCGCCGGCAAGACCCATCTCCTGAATGCGATCGCGCATTCGGTCGAGCTCGGCTCGTCGCGGCGCAAGGCGCTTTACCTGACCGCCGAGGAATTCCTGCAAGGCTTTGTCTCGGCGATGCGGGCGCGCGACACGATGGCGTTCAAGGACTCGGTGCGGAAGGTCGATGTGCTCCTGATCGACGATGTGCATTTTATCGCCGGAAAGCCCAAGACCGAAGATGAATTCCTGCACACGGTTGCCTCGCTGGTGGCCGACGGGCGCCAGGTCGTGCTGGCGTCGCATTGCCCGCCATCGGAATTGCCGGTCATCGACCAGCGGCTCGCCTCCCTCCTGCGCGGCGGTTTCGCCTGCGAGCTGGCGCGGCCCGATCTCGACCTGCGCCGCAAGATTCTCGACTGCAAGATCGCGCAGGCGCGCGGTCACTATCCGGAACTGGAAGTGACCGAGTGCATTCGCGACTTCCTCGCCGCCCGGATCACCTCCGGCGCGCGCGACATGGAAGGCGTGCTGAACAATGTCATCGCCCGCACGGCGCTTCTGGACCGTCCGGTGACGATGGAGGTGGTCGAGGCCGCCTTGCGCGAATTGTCCATCCCCGGGGAACGCCGCATCACCGTCGACGACATCCAGAAAGTGGTCGCCGCACGCTACGGCGTGAAGGTGGCCGATATCCAGTCCAAGCGGCGGACCAAGACCGTCGTGCGGCCGCGCCATGTCGCGATGTATCTGGCCAAGACGCTCACCACGCGCTCGCTTCCCGATATCGGGCGGCGCTTCGGCGGGCGTGACCATTCGACCGTCATCCACGCCGTCAACAAGGTCATTGCGCTGATCGATGCCGGCGACCCCCTGAAGGAAGAGATCGACGCGCTGACCCGCGACATTCGGGGCTAGGGCTCGGCCAGGGCTCGGCCCGGCGCGCTGCATTCACCGCGCGCGCGAGTTAAGTCTTGCGGCGGGGCGAAATGCTGTATGTTTTCCATCCTTCGCGAGCCGATTCCCCGCTGCTAGGGTGATTGCCCGACGCGGTCCGGCCGCATCCAATCCCCGCCCGCCGCCTTCCGGCGACGGGCCCCAGCCGAACGATTGAACGCCATGAAGCTGACCATCGAGCGCTCCGCCCTCCTCAAGGCCCTTGGCCATGTGCAGGCCGTCGTCGAGCGCCGCAACACGATCCCGATCCTGTCGAACGTGCTGATCACGGCTGGCGCCGAAGGTGCCAGTTTCGCTGCAACGGATCTCGATATCGAGATCCAGGAAAGCGTTCCGGCACAGGTCGAGCGTGAGGGCATGGCGACCGCGCCGGCGCACACGCTTTACGAGATTGCCCGCAAGCTGCCGGACGGCGCGGATGTGACGCTGGAATTGTCCGGCGACGATCCGCGCATCAGCCTGAAAGCCGGCCGGTCCAGCTTCTCGCTGCCCTGCCTGCCGCCGGGCGATTTCCCGATGATGCCGACCGAAGACCTGGCCACGCGTTTCTCGCTCGACGCCAAGACGCTGGCCCGGCTGATCGACAAGACGCGCTTTGCGATCTCGACCGAAGAGACGCGCTATTACCTGAACGGCATCCACCTGCATGCCGCCGACAGCGATGGCCGCGCGACGCTGCGCGCCGTGGCGACGGACGGTGTGCGCCTGGCGCTGGCCGAAACCGACCTGCCGGACGGGGCGTCGGGCATGCCCGCCGTGATCGTCCCGCGCAAGACGGTCCAGGAAGCGCGCCGCCTTCTGGAAGATGCCAATGATGACATCGATGTCTCGGTGTCGGAGGGCAAGATCCGCTTCCACCTGGGCAATGCAGTCCTGACCTCGAAACTGATCGACGGGGCCTTCCCGGATTACGAGCGGGTCATTCCGCGCGACAACCCCAAGGCCATGACGGTCGAGAACAAGCGTTTCGCCGAAGCGGTGGACCGTGTGGCGACGATCTCGATCGAGAAGTCGCGCTCGGTGAAGCTGTCGCTCGATGACGGCATGCTGACGCTGGCGGTCAACAATCCTGAATCCGGCCAGGCGACGGAAGAATTGCCCGTCGAGTTCGGCGACGGCACGTTCGCGATCGGCTTCAATGCGCGCTATGTGCTTGATGTCGCCGGTCAGATCGAGGGCGATGAAGCGCTGTTCCACTTCGCGGATCCCGCCTCGCCGACCCTGGTGACAGACAGCGGCGACCCCGATGCGCTTTACGTGCTGATGCCGCTGCGCGTCTAGGCCGGGCGCGGCCGGCGCGCGACATGGACCGGGCCACCCGACTTCTCCGGCTGAGGCTGACCGATTTTCGCGGCTATGCGGCGCTGGATGTTGATCCCGGGCCGGCCGCGAATGTCTTTTTCGGTCCCAATGGCGCGGGCAAGACCAACATCCTTGAAGCGATTTCGTTTCTCGCGCCCGGCAAGGGGCTGCGCGGGGCGGAAACCGAAGACGTCATGCGCCATGACGCGGACAGTCGCGCTGCGGCCTGGGCCGTTTATGCCGAGGGCGAGGGAGCTGACGGCCCGCTGACGCTGGCAGCCGGGGCACGCGAGGGGCAACGCCGCGAGACACGGCTTGACGGTTCGCCCGCCACCCGGGCGGCGCTGGCGCGGTCCTTTCCGATGATCGCCCTGCAGCCGGAGGAAGACCGCCTGTTCGCAGGTCCGCGGTCCGAGCGCCTGAAGTTTCTCGACAAGCTGATCGCGGCCTCGCATCCGGGACATGGCGAGGCGCTGCTGGCCTATGACAAGTTGCGCTCGCGCCGCCAGCGCCTGCTCGATGAGGGCCGGGCGGACCCGGCCTGGCTTGACGCGCTCGAAGGCGACATGGCCGGGCACGGCGTGGCCATTGCGGCCTCGCGCCTCGATGCGCTCGCCCGTCTCCAGGCCGAAATCGACGCGGCGCCTGAGAGCGCCTTTCCCAAGGCAGAGCTGGCGCTGGAAGGCGAAACCGAGGGCGATCTCGCGCGCGGCCTGCTGGCCGGCGAAGCCGAAGACGCGTTGAAGGACCGCCTGTTCGACGGACGCCGCCGCGACGGAGCGTCCGGGCGAACGCTGTCGAAAGGACCGCACCGAACCGATCTGACCGCCCGGCATCGCGCCAAGGACCGCCCGGCGGGGGAATGCTCGACCGGGGAGCAAAAGGCATTGGTGGTGCGCCTGGCGCTCTCGCACGCCGCTGTTCTGGAGCGGACCCTGGGGTCTGTTCCGCTGCTCCTGCTCGACGAGGCATGCGCGCATCTTGATGCCGACCGGCGCGCCGGGCTGGCCGGGGCATTGAGCGATCTGGGTGCGCAAAGCTATCTGACCGGGGTGGAGCGCGGCCTGTTCGATGCCTTTGGCGGCGAGACGCGCTTCTTCTCGGTGGCCTCCGCGACGGTGAAGGCCGCCTAGGCCGCTTCGGCCGCGAGACGGTCCGCCTCCTGCCTGGCATCGACAATGCGGAAGACGCCTGCGCCGGTCAGGTCCACCGCAGCGTGGATGATCATCAACGGCCACAGCGATCCGCACAGCAGGTAGAGGCCAGTGAAGAGCACCGACAGGCCGAAGACGCGCACCAGACCCTTGGGGCCCTGATAGAGGTGACCGAGCGTGAAGGCCGCCACGGCGATGACGGCGGCGGCCCAGAGTGGCAGGGCGAGCGCGAGTGCGCCGATCAGGAAGCCGCGGAAGATGATCTCCTCGGTAATGCCCGCCGTGATGGACAGCCAGACGAAGCGGTCGTGTTCGGCCGGGCGTCGCGGCTGGATCAGTTCGACACCGCCCATATCGGCGATCTGCCTGCGCAGCGAGGTCCGGGCTTTTCGTGACCGGGCTGTCTGCACGACGGTCCAGACCATGTAGATCACGGAACCGGCCGCGAGCCCCCAGGCGATGCCGCCGCGCCAGCCACTGGCCGGCAGGGCAAAGCCGAGATCGGCAAGCGTCCGGCCGGACGCCATCCAGAAACCGACGCAGAGCGCTGCGACGGTCCACAGGACGATGAGCGTCTCGTTATAAAGGGTCAGGCGCGCGCCTTCAGCGCCCGAGGCGATCTTCGCCTTCCAGTGTTTTTCGCGCGCGTATCCGACGATCAGCTGGAGCGCAATCGCGGCCAGGGGCAAGAGAAGAAGGGCATCGATCCTGAAGAGGTTTTCCATGTCCGTATTCCTTGTTCCCGGTCCGGTGACCCGGTATAATGTGAATGCGAATTCGCGTTCACATTTAGAGGCTCATCCATGGCAAGTCAAGGCGTGAAGCCGGCCGAGCAATTGCGGGCCAGGGAAACGCGCGACAAGCTGGTCGCCGCGCTGGAGCGCCTTCTCAAGGAGAAGGCCTTCACCGAGATTTCCGTGGCGGAAATCGCCAGCGAAGCCGGCGTGGCGGTGGGAACGGTCTATCGCCGGTTCGAAAACAAGGACGCCCTCATCCCGGTCGTCTTCGATCTCTATCGCGCGCGGGTGGAGGCGCAGGCGGCTTCGCCGGAGGGACGGTTCGAGCCGGACCTGGAGGCCGGGCTGCGTCCCGCTTTGCGGGAGTTGACGCGCCGGGCCTGGCGCTTTCTTGGCCAGGACGGGCATCTGGTGCGTGCCGCGCATCTCCACGCCCGCCTGCGGCCCGACCTGGTCGGCGACGAATGGGAAGCGATGATCGAGGCGAGCGTGACGTCCTACGGTCTGCTCGTCGACGCCTTCGACAGCGAGGTGAAGCGCGGGGATCGTGACGCCGCGGCTCGCTTCGTTTTCTACATGCTGAACACGCTCCTGGTGGAGTACGGGCTCTATCCGCAAGACGGGCCGGGCGTCGGCCTTGGCCAGATGAGCGGGCCGGACTTTACGGATTCCGTCGCCGACGCCATTTACGGCTATCTCGCCACGCCGGACTCCTGACGCCCATGACGCTTGCATCCTACGCCGCATTCGCCGGGGCGCTGTTCGTCCTCTTCTTCACGCCGGGCCCGGGCAATGTGGCGATGGTCGCGCGCACGCTCGATGCAGGGCCGGTGCACGGCTTCGTCTATGGCGGCGGGATCATCACCGGCGATATTTTCTGGGTGACGGTGGCGATCACGGGTCTGACGGCGCTGAGTGCCCAGCTCGGTCCTTCGGTTTGGATCGTGAAGATCGCCGGGGCGGGCGTATTGCTCTGGTTTGCGTGGAAGGCATTCCAGTCCTTCCGCAACCCTGAAACGCCGGACCGGATCCGCGGAACGAGCACGCGGCTGG
This sequence comes from Maricaulis sp., assembly GCA_002692855.1. GTDB lineage: Bacteria > Pseudomonadota > Alphaproteobacteria > Caulobacterales > Maricaulaceae > Hyphobacterium. Next base: position 2,929 of record NZMJ01000036.1, on the reverse strand, counting down.
GCTATCTGGCCACCTATGCAGCAGGCGTGGCAATGCCGCTGACCAATCCCAAGCCAATCGTTTTCTATCTCGGATTCCTGCCCGCCTTTCTCGATCTCGAAGCGGTCACAGTCAGCGACTATCTGGCGATGGTGGCCATCATGCTGGCGATGTATGCGCTGACAGCCGGCGTGCATGTCGGCCTGGCGCACCGGGCGCGCGGCTGGCTGAAAGCGCGCGGGATCAAGCGCTGGGCGGACGCTGTGACCGGCCTGATCATGGTCATCGTGGCGGTGGTCCTGCTGGTGCGCTAGGCGGCGAATCACGCCCGCTATTCCGGTAAAATTCACAGCCTGATCCCACCCCCGGTGCCCGGCCCACGGAACGGGGGTACAAGCTATTGAATCAAAACGAATTTCAGCCGCGCGAAACTGCATGTCAAACATGGCGCTGACGCGCCGATTCGGTTAGGATGGCAGCCATGAGCGACGAACAAAATCAGGACTACGGCGCGGGCTCCATCAAGGTGCTCAAGGGTCTCGACGCGGTGCGCAAACGCCCCGGCATGTATATCGGTGACACCGATGACGGATCGGGCCTGCACCACATGGTCTACGAGGTTGTCGATAACGCGATCGACGAAGCGCTCGCAGGGCACGCAGACCAGGTCACCGTGACGCTGCATGCCGACGGATCGGCCAGCGTGTCGGACAATGGCCGCGGCATTCCCGTGGACCGCCACGAGGAAGAGGGCATGTCCGCCGCGCAGGTCATCATGACCCAGCTGCATGCGGGCGGTAAGTTTGACCAGAATTCCTACAAGGTGTCCGGCGGCCTGCACGGCGTCGGCGTCTCGGTCGTGAATGCCTTGTCGGAGTGGCTGGACCTGACGATCTGGCGCAATAGCCAGGAACACAAGATGCGCTTCCGCATGGGCGATGCGGAGAATGGCAAGGACCTGGAAGTCATCGGGCCGGCCGGCGAATTCGCAGACGGCCGCGCCAAGCGCGGCACGCTGGTGCGTTTCATGCCGTCGGAGACGATCTTCTCGGACATCGAGTTCAAGCGCGACACGCTGATCCACCGCCTGCGCGAGCTGGCATTTCTCAATTCGGGCGTCCGCATCCTGTTCCGGGACGAGCGTTCGCCGGAGGCTTTCGAGGAAGTGCTTGAATACGAGGGCGGCGTGGCGGCCTTCGTCCAGCACCTCGACCGCAACAAGACGCCGATCTTCTCGCCGCCCGTGATGATTACGGGCGAGCGCGACGGCGTAACGGTCGAAGCGGCGCTGGAATGGAATGACAGCTATCACGAAGCGGTCCTGTGCTTCACCAACAACATCCCGCAACGCGATGGTGGCACGCACCTGGCTGGCTTCCGCGGTGCGCTGACGCGCATGATCAACAACTACGCCGCGTCATCGGGACTGGCGGCCAAGTCCAAGGTCGCGATCACCGGTGATGACGCGCGCGAAGGCTTGACCTGCGTCCTGTCGGTCAAGGTTCCGGACCCGAAATTCTCGTCCCAGACCAAGGACAAGCTGGTGTCGTCGGAAGTGCGCCCGGCGGTCGAAGGCACGGTGTACGAGAAGCTGGCCGAGTGGTTCGAAGAGCATCCCAACGAAGCCAAGGCCATCGTCGGCAAGATCGTCGAAGCCGCCGCCGCCCGCGAGGCGGCGCGCAAGGCGCGTGAACTGACGCGGCGCAAGTCGGCGCTCGACATCACCTCCCTGCCCGGCAAGCTCGCCGACTGTCAGGAAAAGGACCCGGCCAAGTCCGAACTGTTCATCGTCGAGGGTGATTCCGCCGGCGGGTCGGCCAAGCAGGGCCGCAATCGTGAGAACCAGGCCGTGCTGCCGCTGCGCGGCAAGATCCTCAATGTCGAGCGGGCGCGGTTCGACAAGATGCTGTCATCGGAACAGGTGGGCACGCTGATCACGGCCCTGGGCGCGGGGATCGGCCGCGACCAGATCAACATGGACAAGCTGCGCTATCACAAGGTCATCATCATGACCGACGCCGATGTCGACGGCGCGCACATCCGCACGCTTCTACTGACCTTCTTCTACCGGCAGATGCCCGAACTGATCGAACGCGGACATCTCTTCATTGCCCAGCCGCCGCTCTACAAGGTCGAGCGTGGCCGGTCGGAACGCTACATGAAGGACCAGGCCGAGATGGATTTGTCGCTGCTCGAAGAGGGCAGCGCGGATGCCAAGCTGACGCTGGCCGATGGCAGCATGATTGCCGGTCCCGACCTGCTGGAGCGGGTCAAGACGGCGCGGCTGGTGAAGCTGGCGGTCGAGCGCCTGAAGGCGCGTGCCCCGGCCTTCGCCATCGAGGCGGCGGCGATGGCGGGCGCCCTCTCTCCGGACGCGGACGGCAATGTCGAAAAGGCCGCAGACCTGCTCAACCAGACCGCCGACGAGGGCGAGGACAACTGGTCCGGCCGGATCTCCGACGAGGGCGGGCTGGTCTTCCAGCGCGATGTGCGCGGGGTGACCGAAAAGGTCGTGCTCGACAGCGCGCTGCGCGTGTCTCCCGATGCCAAGCGGCTGACCGAGCGCGCCTCTGATCTCGCCAGCGATTACCAGGGCGCAGCGATTTTCTCGGGCAAGCTGGGCGACAAGCGGGTCTTCACGCCGACGGCGCTCGTTGACGCGGTGCTCGACGCCGGGGCCAAGGGCATGAAGATCCAGCGCTACAAGGGTCTGGGCGAGATGAATCCGGGCCAGCTCTGGGAAACCACGCTCGATCCCGATGCGCGTTCGCTGCTGCGGGTGAAGGTCCACGAACTTGATGGCGCCGACGAGCTGTTCTCGCGCCTGATGGGGGATCTCGTCGAGCCGCGCCGCGACTTCATCGTCGAAAACGCGCTCGACGCGGAGATCGACGCCTAGGCGAGCGGTCTTTCGTACACATCACCCCACCCCGCTCCCGACCTTCTGACG
>NZMJ01000035.1 GCA_002692855.1 Maricaulis sp. | reverse complement strand
TGAAGATTTGGATTATAGTTTACCGCTTTTGGATTTAAAGGATTATATCTTTGACCTAAGAAAAAAGCACCTCCCATTAAAGCCGCTGGACCCATTATACCACTTAAGTTTCCGCTAATCGCACTTTTTATTCCTGTATTAAGTATAGCTCGTTTAGCCATGTTTGCAGGATCTAAAGTTAGACCACCTAAACTAATTGCATATTTAGGGTTTTCTGTTTGTTGATCTAAACCTAACATTTTAGCAGCTATCTCAAAACCATATTTAGATACCAATGATGCAAATAAAGCTTCCATTATCGTCTTCCTCCAGAATGTATATCTAATCTAAAAGTTCCTAGTTTCCAATTAGTATCTACTGCAGTATTAGATATGGTCAATGCAATTGACCTAGCTCTTGCTCTAGTATCAATTTTATCAGTGCTAGATGTAATAGTAAACGGACCTAAAGGCGAACTAGCAGCTGCATTATTTGGATAATTTCTTAAATCTAATTGTACAACTGTGTCTCCTTGTTGAGATATAAAGTCAGGAATAACTCTACTTATTCTCATGATATTTTCTCCGTCACCTCTAAGATCTCCTAAGTTAGTTGCAGCTCCTCTTACAACTTTTTGTGTAATATCATAATCTCCAGACGTAATGTTTGCTGGAACAGCTGCTGTTACTCCACTCTTAATATAATTAACTCCTGTTTCATGTTCATAGTAATAAGTAACACCATCGGTATTTCCTGTTACATCAAAAGATGCATCATCACCTGCATCATATTCTGTGGCATGAGGTAAACCAAACACAGCCGAATCTTGCCAAGTAGTTCGTCTAAATATAGAACTTGCGTTTGTAAACCATATAGGTCTTTTAACTGTAGAATCTAAATAACTATACATAACAGATCTGTCATTTACATTTGAATTAGCAGTTGGGTAGTACCACATAACTTCACCAAACAAATTATTAACGCCTGCATATATTAATTGATTAGAAATCAGATTTATATCGTTGTAAACATAGTCTTCAACCAAACAGTCCATAGATTCTAGTTTACCGGTGTATCTAAAAAAACCATTTTCAGACATCCAATAAGCAGCGCCATCAACTTCGACAGCTGCGTTCATTCCTATTAATCCACAGTTAGTACCAACTTGTTCAAAAGCAAATGTAAATGGTTGACCAACAAAACGCATAGTAAATAATGCTGTATCAGTCCAAACATAAATTGCATTTCTACCTAACTCAGAACCCATGATCCTTGATCCGTCGGCCAGTCTTTGTGTACCAGCGCTATTGGTTGCTGTTGGTGTATAATCATTTATATCTTCTTGAGATGAGAATCTTATAAACATATCGTCTTGTGAAGATTTATCACCGATAGTTGTTTCGGTTCCAAAAAATACTAAGTGACGATCGGGTGTAGATACAATCATATCTCTAGAAGCTGTCGGTGCTCCTGTTATAATTGTAGCTCTTGTTGCTGTTGCATTCGCTGCATCTGCGTCCCATTGAAAACATTCTCCGTTGTGTATTAACGCAATTAAAGTTGAGCCTAAGTTATCCAATGACCATAAACCTGGGTCCGTTACTGTATCGGTGTTAGCAGCAACCGTTCCCCATCCCGTCCAAGAAGAACTATCAGAAACCGTTGCTCCATTTAAATGTGCTTGTCTTGCAGACCCACCTGCTCCTCTAGTTATTCCTGTAATTTTATTACCCGATACACCAGTATAAGTTATAATTTCACTAGCCGTTGCACTGCCTACAGTTCCAACTGTTATTGAATTTGTTCCTGATGTAGGAAGACCTGCTGTACTCGCAAGTGTTATTTCTGTAGCAGAACCATTGTTACCGTTTGTGTCATCAGCTAGTGCACCATTAAGAGTAGTTGTTACATAAGTTGTATTTGTACCACCCCATAATGAAATACCCCAACCAAATGCACCTACTTGTTCTGCCGGGCCGACTCTATAATATTGATAATAAGTACAAGCTCCAGAGGTAGTAGCCCCTGATCCAGTTTCATTTGATGGCATCGTAATAGTAACAGTAGTCGTGCTAGGTATTGTAGCAACCATAAATTTTTTATTTGCAAAATCTGCAACGGTATAGTTTGAATTTGTCGGTGCTGTTATTGTTGATGTATCACCAAATAGTATAATATCTCCTTGATTTAAATTGTGAGAAGTTGGAAAAGTCATTGTTACTGTTGGAGTTCCATTGACCGTGCTGAAACAATTTGTAATAGCTGTTCCTGATGGATTAACTAATGGGTGGATATCATAATAAACTCCACCGGTATATACATATAAAATTCTATTAGTACCTAAAGCAGCAAATTTTATAGAGTCTTTATTGATCATGTGATGCAAAGCTCTAGTTGCACCTGTTAATTTACTGTTTCCTAGTTGGCTCCAACCTCCTATTTTTTCAGGTGTACCATACCTAAAACGAACGTTTTCGCCACCTGTCCACTGTGATTCAGCGCCTGTAGATGTAACTTGTTTATTGAAGCCGGGTAAAAAGCCTATTTTTTGTAACATATGTATCCCTATATTTTATCAAGGAATACACTACATTTAAAGGATTTTCAATTCTTAAAAAGCCCAAGCTACAAACGAATATCGAGTGCCTTTAGTAGCTTCTGTAACCTCATGTGGATACATAAAATTAGATGGAAATAAAAGAATATCTCCTTTTTTAAGATCTATTTTTTCACCACACAACATAAAATCAGCTCCTTCAAAATCATCATTTAAACAACCAATAACAGAAACAACAGGTATACCTTTTGTTTTGCCATCAAAAATGTCATGGATGTGATCGATGTGTGGACGCATAAGAGTGCCTACTTGATACTTGTTAAATCTAATTGCAGACAGTCTTGAAAAGATACTATGATCAGAAAATTTTTCGTAATATTTTTTTAGAGCTTTATCTAAATGAGGTAATATTTCTCTTGCATCATCATCTGATGCTGCTTGAACATCTAGTTCCTTATCGTAACTAGCAACAGGGTTTTTACCTTCGTACTCATCTTCGACGCTATACCAATGATGTTTTTCCCAACCTCTAGTTTCTGTTCTTTCTATAAGTTTATCACATATGTCATGTGGTAAGTCATTTGTAACTTGTATGTAATCTTTTAATTTATCCATTTTTTGCAAATTCAAATGGCAAACCTATATGGGGTCTACTATCAAATTCTTTCTCCTTGTTAATAGAGTAAAACAAAAANACTTGTCCACATTGGTTGTCTTTAAATTTTTCTCTCCAGTGTTCAACATTAGATCCATCATACACCACCAGGTCTCCAATATCCATATCTATTTTTTCATCAGCTATGTAAAATGGCCACGCGTCTCCACCAATATACAAACTAGCAGCTATTTCACAAGAGGGTCTATCTTTATGTTTATTAAGAACATCCCCTTTTTTATATAATCGAACATAACCAAACGTTGGGTATACTTCTTTTTCACAAATTATATCTATTTGTTTTTTACACTCTAACAATAATAGTTCCATAACAGGATCTCCATATATTGCATATGCAGTAGGAACTTCTGGGTCTCCAGCAATTCCAAACACCTCGTCTTTTTTAGATATGTATTTAGTATTTATCATTGTGTTATATATTTTTTCTTTTAAACAAAGATAGTCATAACAAAATTTAGCTTTTTCTTTGCTGATACATTCTCTCACTTTAAAATAATTAGGATGCTTTAAAATAAAAGCCATTATTCTAAAACGGTAGTACCTGTTGGAGCGGTTAAATCATTTAATATATAATTTATATTTATAACAATTCTTCTTTTTTCATCAGTAGGACCAACACTTGCATGTTCTAAATTTTCTTTCATAATAAGAATACGATTAGCTTTAGATTGAATTAATTCATCTCCTATTAAAGTTCCGCCATCATTAGAATTTACATAATATACCGCTGTTTGAAAATTAGGTGGTGCATCAGTTAGATCAACATGTTTACCATTTATAATTTGTTTATCTTGTCTTACAAATAAATTAGCTTTAGCTCTATATAAATTACCATGAGGTAATTTTTTTAATAAAGGCATTAATGCGTTATTAAAGTTTGGAGATTCTACTTTAGAATCTCTATAAAATATGTGCGTAAAGTAAAAATTATCTGTATCTTGAGGATCTGCCACAGCTCCATTAAAATACCATGGAAACATATCATCGTTCATAACACTTGATACTTGTTTAAAATCCTCTTCGGATAAAAAGTTATCTATAACTTCTATGCTATTTCCATCTAGGGCCATACATCCACAACGTTAAAGTTTTTCTTACGCCTTTAGTTACAGGAGTTACCCTGTGAAATACGTAAGGTTTAAATATAAGTAAACCTCCTGGAGGAAGTTCTGTTTTTCTATCTTCATCTCCATATTTTAAATAAAAATCACCACCTTCATATGGTTCGGTAGAAACATTTAATAAACATGTAAGTTTTAAATCATTAACTGCAAAGTCACTGCCGTCTTGGTGGTATTTATATTCTTGTCCTACTCTATAAGTATTGAGATTTAAAGCTTGATCGGCTGGAGTAGGATAAATATCAAAACCAAAATAATTACTATTAGTTATATATATTTTATCTAATAAATAAGGAAGTTTGTTTTTTAAATGATACCACGGACATAAAATTACATCAGAGGTTTTTACTACACCAGCAGGACTGTCTTGACCATTGCTTTTATTTTCTTCTATAAATTTTATTAATGTTTTAGATTCTTCTACATCAATAATGTTGGTCATTGTAATTCCATCATACTTTTTGCACAGACCATCTTGATGTTTTTCTGCTTTTTCTTGTGTTATGCTAGTGTCTTTATAAGTAATCATTGTTCTTTAAAAATAATTCCGTTAACATCCATATTAAAACTTAAACTTCTTCGAGTTACATCTGCAGTGAAAGAATAAACAAGGTGTTGTACGTCGTAAGGAAAAATATAAAAATCTCCTTCTTGTAATTTAGGTAAAAAAGAACGTCTAGATAATTGAGAAGCATCGTTAGAAAAAATATGTGTTCTACCTTCAGCAGAGGACCCTTGAAAAAATTGTTTTACTTTTCTTCCTTCATTAATTCCTTCTGGAACTTTTAAATANAATACACCTGTAATNCCAACCGGAGTTCTACCATTGTGCCCGTGTATNGGATTAAACTCATGTTTTTTTTGATCGTTGTACCATATGGTTATAAGTTCTGCTTGGTAAGATTTAATATGTGGTACAAGACTCATGTAATCGTGACCTAAATTTTTAAACATGTCGACAAAAGAATCAGAGACACTTTGTTTTATTTGACCTTTATCGTCGTTAAAATATAACATGTTTTGAGTTTCAAGATTTCCAGCTAAATAATCGTTCCAACTAGAGTGATCTGTACGTCCATCTATTTCTTCATTTAATCTATTAACTAGTTCTTTAGGCAATTGATATTTTCTAACAACTTGTCCAAACCAAATAGGAGTAGATTTTATTTCATACTCAGTTCCTGTTGGGTTATTTAATTTAAAATCAATCATTGTGAAATTTTTCTTTTATGTAATCATAGTAATTAGGACAATCTTTAATCATTGATTCCCACTCTTCTACTCTTTTATCTAAATTTTCTGTCATTTTTTTCCACATAATTTTATGGTCTTCTTCTGTTAACCATACCCTATTGTAAATTGCATCTGTTTTACAAACTGGAGCCCAACGCATGCCTGCTGCAATAAGCGGGAAACCACCAAGTTCAAATTCATTACGGTAAAATTTATTATAACCTGCTTCTGAAAAACCAACAATTCTAGTTGGCTCTAAATTATCCATAACTTTAGATGCATAACTTCTTGACTGACACGCTCTCCAATAAGGAGTATCATCCCTACCAGTTAATGCATAATGCAACCCAACAAACTCTGCAAAATTTCTAAAAATCCATTTGTTTTGCATGTTATAAGAATCAATATCAAACTTATTTACATGATCTCTATCTAAAGTTTTAATTAACTTAAATAAAAATTCGTGAGTTGTGTAAAGACCATTACTTTCTAATGNTTCTATAAAACCAGCCGATAGACCTATAGCACACACATTCTTGACCCATGTTCTTTCGTGTAAACCTACACGCATTTTTATTTTTTTATATTCTAATTCTTCTGGGTCTGCATATGGAAATCTCCATTTAATATGGTTTTTAAATTCTACTAAAGCGTCTTCATCACTAACATATTTATCAGAAAACACATAACCTGTGCCCCATCTGTGCCATAGTGGTATTTCCCAACACCAACCATTTTCGATAGCATGACAGTTAGTGTAAGGTACTATTTCTTTTTTAGCATTTTTATATTTTATTTTAGTAGCCCATGCAGAATTGTTTGGTAAAAAATCTGCGTAAGATTCAAAAGGTTCTTTTAGAGCGCCTGCTAATAGTAAAGATTTAAATCCTGTACAGTCTATAAATAAATCTGCTTTTATAGGAACTGATCCATCTAAAAGTAATTCTTTAACACCATTATCATCTACGTTAACGTCGGTAACATCACCAACAATATACTTAACACCTTTATTTAAACAATGATGTGATTTTAAAAACAAACCAAATTTAGTTGCATCAAAATGATAAGCGGTATCTGTTTGAAAGTTCCAATTTTTTAATTGATTTAGTTTGTCTGTAATTTTATTATTGTTTACTAAAGCCATTGCAGGAAAATATTTTTCTGCAAAGTCATGATATTGTGTTTCAGGATACAATTCTTTTTTAAACCACCAATCATTAATTCCTGCACGTCTATCCTCTATTGGTGGATTTCCAAAAGGATAGTGAAAATGACCGCCACCTTTTTTATAGAACTCATCAAACCTAATAGATAGTTTGTATGTAGCATCGGTAGCTGCCATAAACTCTTCATCTTTAATACCAATTAAACCCATCCATGAATTTATTTGGCCTAGTGTGCTTTCTCCAACACCAACAGTAGGAGTGTTTGCACTTTCAATTAATGTAATATCTTTGTTAGGAAATACTTTTATTAAAGTAGCTGCAGTCATCCATCCTGCAGAACCTCCTCCAACAATAACAATTTTATTTGTTTTAATCATATTTTTAATTCTGTAAGTCCTCTGTTTTTTCCAATAGTTCCCGTAACAAAAGTATTAAATGATAACGATATTCTTTCTTCTGTCGCTTCGTTCATAACTACTCCATGTTTTACACTAGATGGAAACAAAAGTAAATAGCCCGGTTTATTTGTCACCTTCCAGCTACCACAATTATAATAATTATATTTATCTACTTCGGGAATTATGTTTCCAAACAAATGATCGTTTTCAAATCTTTCAAATAAAATTGGTTGTTGGTCTCCTTTTATAAAGTAAACTCCAGATACAATAGAATTAGGGTGAGTATGAACATGATGAAAAGTGCCTTTAGGGTTATAATTTAACCAAGATTGAGAAAACCTTAGTTGTGTACTTTTATGAAATTGTAAACAATCATAAAAATAAATATCTAATTCTTTTTTTATCCACGTAGCTAAATTTTTAAATTCAGGTTTGTTAAATATATAGGAATCTTGAGAGGTATAGTTTTTGCCAGCGTTGTCGTTGACTGAGTTTCTTTCTTTTTGAACCGCAGCTATTTCTTCTTCATTTAAATTATAGCCCTTAATAATAAAAATAGGTCTCGAAAATAAAGGCAGTACCTGTCGTTGAATTTCTTCACTCATAATCTATGTTTATATTAATCCTTTTATCTGTATCTGTTTGTAAAGCGGCACGATGTTTCAGTTTTCCGTTAAAAAGTAATATAGCGTTTTTTTCTGATTTGTAAAGAGAGCCGTCTTGAAATTCCGTATATCCATTATTAGTGTTGATAGAAAAAAGTGCGACTCTGTGTGGGCACAATAAGTCAACATGCCAAGGACTTAACAATTTTTTATTTTGATTTGTATATAAATTAACTTTAGCTCTTAATAGTTTTTTAAAATCTGGTAATTGTTTTATTATAGAAGGAATTATATATTCATAAGCATTACTTAAAATACCTTTCTCATCTATATCAAATAATCTATGACTCCATAAATAGATACCATCTGCCTCTACATCTGTAGCCTGACCTTGCCAATAGTATGGAAATTCATTTGAGTTTACAGCATCCTCAATAAATAAAAATCTGTCATCAGGCAAAAAATTATTTTTTATAAGGACATCTGGTTGCATAGTCTTTCCATCTTTTTTTAAATTTACTATTAATTCCTAAAACCGCAACTCTGTTATCTTTTTTTAATTCTGGTGTTTCTTCTACTATTTCTAAATCTAAAGTCTTTTCTTTAACCGGTACATACATAGCCAAAGGAGTTCCCCTTGGTATCATAACACTATAATTGTTTTCTTTAGTAAAAGCAGATTTTTTTAATAACATTTGAGGATTTATTTCATAATATTTAGAAGTAGGTATTATTCCAGGCAATACATCAAACACTTCATTATATTCAAAATACATAGGCATTTGTTGAACTTGCCAGCCTGGCGGTGTTTTAAATCTAAAAGGACCAATAGGTTTTAAAACTGCTAAAATTTTATCAGCAGCATGTTTAGGGATATAGTTTTCAAACTGATCTCGTGAATGGAATTCAAATTGAAACTCATTCATAGGAGAGGTCCAAAACACATTTCCATCTTTTACGTAAACTTGTAAATCACACCATAAAGGCAACACATAACCTTGAGAAAACCACCACGGAAAAGAAGGACAATGTTTTATGTTATTGTAATTTTGATGACCTGATAAATCAAACTTTTGAGGTTCACTGTGGACATCTCTATCTTTCTGCATTTTTTTAAACCACTCGGGATAAAATTTTTTAGCTGGAACAGGGCCTGCACCTGTTTTTTCTAAATCTGGAATAACTGACCAAACTGTTAATTTTTCTTTCTTTTTAAAAAACATAATTAATTTATATCAAAAGATATAGAGACTCTTTCTTCGTTTGTCAAATTAGGCTCTACACTGTGTTGTAACCAAGATGGAAAAACTATTAGTTTTCCTGGTTGAGGATATATTTTTACAACTTGGCTGTTATATTGATTAGGAGTTATTATCTTTACAAGTTTTCCATTAAACCAACAATAATTAAAGTTTGTAAAAGGGTTGTGTAACAATAAATTACCTGCTTCTTTTTTTCCTTTTACAAAATAAACACCTGTAAAATTAGATTGTAGGTGAAAATGTTGAGCGTTATAATCTTTATACTTATTTACATTAGCCCATACTTGAGTAACATCTAATTCTATATTAAGTTTTATTTCATCCACATACTCTTTTACGATAGGTTTAATCTTATCTACAAAATCAGTTAGTTTAGATATTATGTTTTCAGACTGCCAACCACCTTTATTAGATTCGCTCCTGCCCGCATGGTGAGAATAGATATTAGATATTAAACTATATAATTTATCATTATCTATATCTAAATGTGATTCTTTTATTTTACACGCAAATATATCCATATCTTTCTTTATGGTCTTTCTATTATGGAAATGTGTCTAGATTATGATCCTGACGGCCAAAAATGATGGTTCCAGCTTTCTTTTTCAACCTGTTCACGAGTTTTGTATTCTATAGGATAATCAGCAGTAGATGGGCCACCGTTTTCATCAACCATTATGTAGCCTCCCTGTATCCAAAAACCGCCCCAAGCACCTTTTTGTATAATAAAAGGTGTTCCGCTTTCTCCCAGTTTAATTTCGCACTCGTTATTATCCATAATTTTTATTCCTTAATATTTTAATATAATTATACCTGACGCCCCTGTTGAAGCTCCCGCTCCTCCACCGCCTCCGGTGTTTGCAGTTCCAGTTTGGTTTCGGCCTCCGCCGCCCCCAGATCCACCAGATCCCCACGATCCAGTTTGGTGAATTCCTCCTCCACCACCGCCAGCGAAAACTCCGCTAGATCCGTGAGTTGTTCCAAAAGTTGCTGATACATCTTTTCCAGGTCCACCGTTTCCAGCAGTCGAATTTCCCGAGCCATTGCCGCCAACTCCGCCGGCGCCACCACCACCTCCCGATGGGTGTCCCGGATAAGCGTGTGTTCCTGATGCTCCACCATTATTTCCAAAACCGTATGTTCTACTGTCAGCAGAAATTGCAGGTGAAGTTGTTTGAATTCCTACTCCTCCTGAGCCTGGTGAGTGAGATTTTCCACCGCCCGATCCACCGTCGTGGTTCGCAGCTCCGCTTCCACCACCCAAGGCAGTAATTAATCCAGCGTCTGTTCCAGTTCCTGGACCAAAAGTTGTGTCTGGTGCTCTAGGAGTAGCTGAACTCGATGCAGCTACATTATAAGGATAACTAACTCCTTGTTGTACTGCGTAAGCTGGGTGAAGGACTAAGCCTCCGCCGCCTCCGCCTCCATTATTTTCCGTACCACTTCCACCTCCAGCACCAATTGCTAAAAGTGTTATGTTTCCAGTGAATGGAGCAGAAAAAGTTCCAGCTCCTGTAGTTGTAATTGCTTGTGTAACAGGTGCTGATACAGTAATTGAAAAAGCTCTGTCTGTTGTTTGTGCTCCAGCTGTAGCTCTAACTGTAAAGTTTGATGTAACAGAACCTGAAGGCACAGCGTCTGCTGTTCCTGTAATAGTTCCTGCTGGTGCGTTAAAAGTTAAACCTGGAGATACTGATCCAGTTGTAATTGCGTGAGTAACAGTAACACCTTCTGGGTCTGTTGCTGTTGCCGCTGCTAAAGAATACGTTGATCTTGTTCCGTCTGTAATAGTTCCAAGAGACCCTGCTGCCGTTGCGAAAGTAGGGTTACCATCAATACTTAAAACATTATCTTTTTGACCTACAATACTTCCTGAAACCTGAACATCAAAAGGCTCTCCTGCGTCTGTAACAGTTGCAGGCACAGTCGCCTGTAAAGCTGTAGCAGATTGATAAGCTACTGAAGGTGAAGCTATTGAAGCTCCTGTAGCAGCTATAAAGTTTACAGTATTTCCAGGACTAAAACCTGTTCCAGTAATTGCAATTGCTGCTGGTAAAGCACCTTCAGATAGTGATGCAGGACTGATTGCTTGAACTGTTGGAGATGCAACAATATCAGTAATTTCTGTTCCTGAAAATGCGTATTTAATTGATTTATATGTAGCCATAATTTATTTCCTTATTTAGTTTGTATTAACCATCCTTTTGTAGAGTCAACATAAACTAATTGTAAACCAGCATTATTAGTTTGAACATCTAAGTTAGATGCTGCTCCTGCTATGTTATGCCCGTTTCTACCTATTTCTAACTTATGTGTAGCAAAAGTTCCAGCATAATCTATAAATGATATTGTGTCGCCAATTGTAGCAGAACCAGGAAGTGTAGCTGTAATAGGCGCTCCTCCTGAATTAGTATCAACAAAATAACCTTCTCCTGCTACTGCAGCAAAGTTACCTGTTTTAACTGCTTGCCAAGAAGCTCCTCCTGTTCCTAACTCTACGTTAGTAACGTTTTGACCATTTATGTATATTAATTTTGTATCCTTATCTGTTGCTGCAAAAGTTGTTCCTGAACCTGAGTCAGAGGCACCTTTTACTTGTACAGTAAATGCACCTGATGTTGAATTTTTAATTAAATAAAATTTTTCTGTTCCGTTTGGAATAGTTACTATTTGATTTCCAGTAATAGTTCCTGTGAATTCTATAATCGCATTTCTAGCTGCGTTTGTTAAACTATCTGTAGCAGAAGTTGAATCACCATCTGTGATTAGTAAAGCTGTAGTTTGAGCACCACCTGCAATAGATTGAGAGTGGTAGCCTGTAGCTGCTTGTTGAATTATGTTTAAATTAGTATTTGTCTTTGTTCCCCAAGTTCCGGCGTTTTCACCCGTAACCATGAGTTCCATTCCCATATAGTTATAACTTGATGGCATTTTTTATATTCTCCTAATTTATTGTTTTATAATTTTTTTTATTCATTTAGTCAACTCCATTTAAGGTTGATTTTGGTACTTTTTAGTAGTGTATGTAGCACTAGTATTATAGTTTTTACCAGTGTAGTTAGCGCTTGTATTAGGCGTTAGTTCATTAACATAGAACAGGTTAATTTTAGATCCATTTAACGTAGAAGTCAAGGATTGAGCAGGTAAAGTAGCTGATGTAAATGTGCTTACTGTTAGAGATCCTACAGTGCTGGTAGAAGATAATCCAGACAGGGCGTATTTAGTCTCAATAACTACTGATCCTACAGATGTTGTGGCTGTAACTCCAACAGGTGCAACTGATGGGTTAGATGTAATTAATGGGTCACCTACTGCAGATGTTAAAGACAATCCTGATAAACTTACAGGTGTAACAGCCGTAGTTGTAGGCGCTCCTAAAGTAGATGTTGCAGATAAACCAGATAACGCATATTTAGTTTCAATAACTACTGAACCAACACTTGATGTTGCTGATTGACCTGATATTGCTCCAGAAAAATCTACAACTACACTTGGACTATTTACTGTAGATGTGGCAGATAAACCGGTTAATCCCATGACTTGATCTGCTGGATCTAAAGTACCAACTGACGTAGTTGCAGATAAACCTGTTAGTGAAAACTTAGCAGCAGTTACATCACCCCAACCATTTTGTCCCCAAGTTTGTGTACCCCAACCAGGAAACATAACAACGTTATCTGATGGTAAGTTTACTGTTGCGTTTAAAGTAAATCCTGAAAGAGTTATAATAGATTCTGCACCACCCCAACCTTCAAAACCCCAAGTGTCTGCACCCCAACCTGTTTCGTGAAATGCGGTAACACTTCCAACAGAAGTAGTTGCAGATAGACCTGTTAAAGAAACTGTTGTTTCATCTTGACTTCCCCATGTATTTTGACCCCATTGTAGTAATCCCCAAGTGTCTGAAGGTTCTGTGTTTGCAGCTCCACCCATTCCTGAGTGATTAGTGCAATAATAATAAAGCTGAGGAGCTGAAGCAGCTACTTCTATTTGAACATAGGCTCCTGATTGTCCGGGTGTTCCACTTACAGTTACTCCCGTTGTATAAGGTGCTGACGGTGAGTTGTTACTATTTGTAGAAAATCTTAAAGGATGGGTTCCACCAGTTCCATTAGAAGAATCTGATTGATCAAATTTATATGTATAACCTTCGGCAAGAGTTACGGTATCTTGTTGAACACCGTCAATAAAATATTTATTGCCACCTCCAGTTGATTGAACTGTTACTGTGAATGTTCGAATTAACGACATAAGGACTTACCCCTATGCTATCTGAATGATCGCGTTGCCTGCAGTTTGTGCTGGAAATTCTATTGTAAAAGTTCCGCTTGTTACAGTTTTGTCTGAACCAAAATTTACAACACACACTGATCTGTTAGTTGTAAAACCACTAATCGCTGTTGTATTATAAATTAAACACCCTCTTGCTGTAAAAGAAGCAGAAGTCCAAGATGTGTTATCAAATTTAACACATGCAGTGTCAGTAGATAGAGTTGGGTTTGCCGATACTGTTAAAGTGTTTCCTCCACCAGTGTATCCAGAAGAAGTTGTAGTTACTTCATACGTGTTTGTTGGATCAGCTGTTGCATCTGTTGGTGCAGTGTATACTGTTGTTGCTTTACTTAAAGTTGCAGAATTACTTGAGTACAAAGCTAATTTAAATGTGTTACCTCCTGGAGTTGCTCCAGATGTATTTAAATTGTGACCACCTTGTAAAATCTCTGTTTTAAAACTGTTACAAATTGCCGATGTTATTGCCATAATATTTTACTCCCTTTAAGGTGACGGTGATTCGATTGGTATACGAATAGTTCCATCTGTATAGTCATCTCTTCTTCGTCTTCCAACTTGCATCGCTGCAAACTTGGCTAACTCTTGTTTATACTTTCCTTCGTATAATGTCAACATATCAGTTGGACCTTTTAAAAAAGAATATGCTTCGACTAAACATGCATATAAAAGGCCTTGAGGGAAATATTGACTAATATAAGTAGTAGTATTACTGCCAGATAAAAACTGAGGCAATACATTATAATGAATAATAAATTGATATTGAGAACTTGGTGTAGGTGCTACATATAAAGCTCCTGAAGTGGTTCCACTTGTCCCCGTAGCGCCACCAAACATAGCATAGTATTTAGGTAGACCTGTAACATCTTGACCGGTTTGACCTCCAGAATCTCCTGTCAACTCTCCTACATATTCTTGTAAAAAAGTAACATCTCTTTTTTCTAGCCATTGACCTTGAATAGTTGAAGATGCCGTAGAATCAAAAACTTCTACACCTCTTACAAATAAACATTCAGCTGGAACATTAATTGAATTTGTATCTAAAGCAAATTGAGCTTGTGCTTTTCTTCTATCTGCATCAATAGGTATATCATAAGCAATTCTATATTCAGCGTTTTCAATGAATCTATTTATAACAGCTTGAGTAAATACGTTAGCATCTACCTCTGTGTAATTTCTAATATCTGTTGTTAAATTTGAATATGTATATCCAGCCATAATTAACCTCTATCATTTATCGGTCCAATTGTACATTGAAAACCGCCTCCTGTTGCCGTGCTAGCTGCATTTGAAACAAGAGGCACGGTTAATGAATTATATTGTGTTTCAGTTGGAGGTTGGGCACCTGTATTAACAGTGTTGCCAATAGCCGTAGCTAAATAAGATCCAAAAACGTT
>NZMJ01000034.1 GCA_002692855.1 Maricaulis sp. | reverse complement strand
TGTGACCATAATGCTATACGTTTATCAATTTTTATTTTATTTTCATTAGTTTTTTGGCATAAACCTTCTCTTAAAAATAATTTCGCCCATTGTTTGTTGCTTTGATCATTTCCAACGATAATCAAGTTATCAAATTTATTTCTGATTGGTAAACCTAAAAATTCAGATTTATTATTTAAAACTGCACCACAAACTCCAACAATGAGTGCTGATTTACCAACTTTTGGTAATGCAGAAATAAGATTCCAACTTTGGTACATTAATATCTCACCCCATACCATTGGGTCTTCGGTAATATCAATTTCGAGATCTGAAGTAACAGGTTCACTTATACCAAGTTTGGTACCCTGTGCTTTGCAAATTATTCTGAAAGCAAAGGTGGAATTAATGGAATAATTTAAATCCCTTTGTGTCCATAATTTTAAAAGTTCAATTTGACGAGTTATATCTTTCTCTGTCTTTATAACCTTGTCTGCGTATTGGTCGATAAGTTGAAGTTTTTGAAGATCTTCCTTGAGAATTAAATCCTCTGGATTTGCGGATTCGTTGAAGTCGTTTGGTGTAAAACTCATGTTCGGCTTTTTCTGGGCTGTATTGGTCGTCTGAGGTGTAAATCCCCAGCTTTTTTAACTCTTCAAATGCTGCAGTTTGGCTGTTGTTTCGAGGTTGCAATTCTTTTTCAAATTCATCCAAAGCTATATCACTACGTTCTTTTTGCAGTTTTGAATAGTATCCAAATGCAGCAAGTTCCCAGTTAAATTCAGCAGGTGGTAATGAATATGGTACAGATTTTAAACGTCTGTAGCAATCTAATTCAACATCAAAGTCGGGTTCAAAGTCATTCTGTAGATTCAACATAACCTTTGTTTTTTAAAGTTTGTTCAATAATCTCATAAACAACAGTACTGATCGACTTTGATTCAGAGTCAGCAAATTTTGTAAGTGCTGTTCTTATTGGAGGAGTTAGTTTGGCCTGTATAACTGATGTTCGTAATACAGAACCTTTAGGTCTGTTAGCCATAATAATTGCAGGTTATATAATCATAATACAATAAATTTAATTGTAAACCAATTAAAAGTGTAAAAATCAAATAATACTGAAATGAAAATGTTGTTAAGGTAAGGGTTGACAGTTTTCAAAGACCTCTTTCTTGATGTAAATAGATGGTCTGTTATTCCAACACTTGGTTTCATATTTTAAGTAGTTGTATTTTTTTAAAGTTTTTCCAAATAAACGACTTATTTCTTTTGGATTAAATATATTACTTTGATCTAGGTAACTATCAAAATGCCCAGTACTGTCTGCATTAAAAGCGTTAGCACAAATTAGAATGGTTGGATTTGCTATTTCTAATACCTCTTTTAAATGTTCTACAGGTCTTTCAAAATGCTCAAAGTACTCACTAGCAAAAGCAATTTCTATACATTCTTTTTCAGTCTCACGTAAAGAATCAATAAGACTGTAAGAATACGCTTTACTTAATGTCTCATTTATAGTCCATTGGTAGGAATTTTTTACGTTTGTAGCAATAACTTTGTTGGGTAGTTTTTGAGTAAATGTTACGCTTGAAAACCCAATTCCGTTACCAAGATCTAATACACTACCTTGACCTATATATTTTTTAAGATCAGGTACAAGTTTAGTATTAAAAATGTCTTTGATATATTTTTTGGCATAGTAATCAAAACAAACCCAAACTTCAGACAAATAAATTTTTTCTGAATAAACTTTATAGTCTGCATAACCTAGATTTCTAAGTTGGTGGTACCATCTTTTCTCCAAATCAAGAAGTTTCTGATGGGCTTTGTGACCTTTCTTAGTGTTTTCTTTTATGCAATGCAAAGTTTCTAGTGCAACTTGACCTATACAATCTGAGTCTGTGATGTTGCAGAAGTCTAGTAAATAACAAAAGTAACCAAGACTTGACCGACTTTTTAAAGCGGCCAAGTCCTGTACTGTTTTTAATTCCCCTGAAGTCATACGGAAGGTACGAGCATTTCAGATTCAAGGAAGTCAATAAAGCGCTTATTCATGTAAGCCCTAGACCCATCAATTTGTGATTTGAATGTTTTTTCATCCTTCACATCCTCAGCTTGAGTGCGATTATGTGAAGTGTACTGAGTCATTGCAGAAACAAGACCCCAAACATTGCCCTGCCTTGAAGTTAAATTACCGCCGATTAAACCGCCATCAAGTATATTGTGAACAGTTTTGGTGCGAAGTTGCTCAAGTTTTTCATCATCAAAGAATTTTTGAACCGCATCCTTAGCTCTTTGTAATTTGATTTCGGTGTTAATAAACCTGTCTTTCATATCAGCATAAGCTTGTGATTCTCTAACCGCAGATTCAAGAACAGGTGCAACATCATCAAAAGTCATTTCTCTAAGATGATTGAAGGCAGTATGCTTTTCTTTGATTTGTCTAGTCATGCCGTTTGTGCAGACCAATTCGTTGAAAAGTACCATTACCTTAGGTGCTCTTGATTCTCCGTAATAATCAGTTACAACCAACCAACTGTCAGTTTTGTCACCGACTTTATCAAAATTGTTGTTTTGTATTTGGGTAAGTTTTGATGCCATGTAGAAAGTTTTACCCGCATCAAATGAACCGACAAGATCAAGAGAGATTTCTTTGTTACTTGCATCACAGAAGTTACGGAAGTAATCTACAAAGACCTCAGGTTGAATACATTTTCTTCTTGAACCGAAGGTACCAAGAAGTCCGTCATTATCAGATCTGTGCCAATGTTGCACTTCATTGAATGTTTGGCCTTTGTATGTATGTGGAACCCTTGTAACATCAAAGTTACATCCGATAGATTTTAAGATGTCCTCGTTTGACATAAATGAGTGAACCTCTGCCGCAGTACCTCTGAAAAGTTTTTGGTCAGATTTAGTTAGTTTTGAAGTAGTCATCTTCGTGGTTTGTTAAGTACATTTTAATTGTAATACAATTATTTGTCTTTGTCACTATTTCAAGTAACACTCAGTAACATTAAAGACCTCTTCTCCTTATCTCAGTTCTACTCATTACATTTTCTTGTTTCTTGGTTTTTGCTCCATAATTCTTTTTAGGTCCACCTTTCTCGTGGTATCTCATAGCAGACTTGATTCTTGACCTATCTATTGCTTTTGCTCTCAATTCATTGGGGTCTGCAGAGGGTGTAATAATATTTTCCCAATTAATCGGTTCGTCAAGTTTTTCTTCAAGACGTTTTGAAAGTCTAGTTAATTCAATAGGTGTTAAATTTATGTAGATGCTAGAAAGGGTTGAATCTGTAGTCATGTCTGATATAATAAATATGAGTTAGTGGTCAGACTACTCGTTGTTTGTTAAATAAAGGATAAGGAGAAGGGTGGTAGCTTCTCCTTTTTTTTTTGTAATTAGGTTAATGTAAAAGTGGGCGGTAGTTGAGTACGCAACTGTTTAAACTACCATTAAGTATGTTGATCTAGAATTAACTCTCATACACCCATTTTGCTGGACTTACATAAATTTTATTTATTGCCAGTTATATATTTGTAGGCGGTAAGGCGGTGGCGTTTTGCATTACTTACGCTTTAATGATAACAATAGAACCTAGTCAACCTACATTTTATTGCCATTCTAGCTTTTCAAGTTTTCTGTATTTTTGCCAATATAATTTTTTCTCAAAATCAACATCAGCTTTAGTAATTCCTAAATGATAAGGTGGGTTCTGTAGCCAAAGTTTTTGCTTACGAAGCCATCTGCGAAGATCATTGCGTTCTTTCGAGATTTTCATGTCAGATTTACTTAATGTCACAGATTTATATAATGTCATTAGTAGTTTTCTCCGTAAACATCCTCAAGAACAGCATTTTTAAGTTCAATGAGTTTTGGTAAATTGTTTTGACATTTCTCTATAGCCAAAGTTGATAGAGGTGCCATTTCGAGAATCTCGTTTTTAATTGTTTGAAGTTCGAAGTTAGTCATTTGTTTTTTTGTTTATATTATTATTATACCATCAATTGTAATACAATTATGAGTAGTTAATATAACTGTAACAATTGTAATATGATTATCTTGATCTTTGCATAGCTCTTTCCCAAACATCGCAGTATCTATTTAGCCAAGAATCTGCTTCGTCATTACCAAAGAAAAAGCTTTCAGCGTCACAGCGTTCTTCATTTGGTACATTGTAACTGTCATAAAAGTTTTCTAAAACTTTTATGAGTAATTTTGAATGATCATTTGCCATTTTTTTTCTCCAAGATAAGGTTGAAAATTGCATTAATTGCTTCTTTTCTTGTAGGAAAAGAATGCCTGCTTCTGTAATAAGCGGGACACCCAGATGGGTCATAAATGTCATATCCTATGCTAAATATTGAACTCATCATTGAGTAATTATTTAACTTCATTTAACTACCTCCATGTCCTTGATTCTGTAAGTATTGTATTTACCTATTTCTTTTTTTAATTCGTTTGGTGCTGACCAAATTAAAAAGTCAGCAACAATACGACCATCAGAATCAAGTCTATGTCCAGTAGGTCTTGTATAAATAATTCCTAAATCGGTTTCCTTTGTTTTATATAATTTCATTTACTCATCCTCCTCTGCGTACATAGCGTGCATTTCATTTAGCCTTTCAATTGCATCCGCAGTTTCACCACCTGTTTCTACAAGTGTTTGTAAGATCTCGGTTAAACCTACACGAGCTTTGCTGCCATACATTTCGCAGCAGTTGTTAACAAAAATTTCTATTTGTTTTTTGTTTTCCTCAATTGTTTTGAGTTGGGTAGTGGTCATGTTACCTCCTTTGGTTACATTATTATTATACTAAAAAAAGAGGTCAATTGTAATACAATTAACCTCTTTGTTACACTACTGTAATAATTGTAATATCATTAACAATGATACTTATGGGTGTAATTATATTCTTTATTACCTGCCTCTTTTTGCTCCCAATAATATCTAACACTTCGTTTTTCTTTGGGAGTTATTTGTCTGCACATATGCAAAGTGGTTAGAAAGTACCATTCATCGCCATACCTGCCGATAGTTTCAATACCTGTTTCTTCAGATATTTGTTTGATTTTGTCAGAGATCTTTGTAAATTCAGCAATTGCTGTTTCATTAAGCCAAAGCTTGTAGTTAAAAGGATTTCTGAATTTCTTTGTATATTNACCTTTTAAATAAGGAAGTTGATATTTNCCAACACAAGAATTGTGTCTTTTCATTCTTCTGAGCCAATCCACTTCTTGGCAGTAAAATACTTTCCATTGTGGATCTTTTGGATCTTCAGTTTGGCCTGTACAGCGAACCAAGTCTGTTTGTAGTTGAAAAAGAATTGGTTGGTACTTTTCAGCTTTACTCATGTAATCACGAAGTAAAGTTTCAACTTCAGTCCTTTCAAGTGTTAATTTGAAAGTCTCGGTTGTAGTTAAAGTTGTGGTCATAGTTGCTAAGTATTTGGTAGCCATTTAATTGTAATACAATTATTAGTATTTGTCAACCAATTAATTTAGTACTATGCTTGTGGTATTACATTTAGACAGCATGGTAGCAATTGAAAGTACTGAATTACCTATCAGCGAACTTACTCAATACGAAAAAAATAGTAGAACTCATAGTGATGACCAGATAAAAGCTCTTGCAGAAGCGATAAAAAGATTTGGTTTTACTCAACCAATTATTTGTGACGAGTCAAAAGTCATACTTGCAGGTCATGGCCGATATTTGGCTGCAAGGCAATTAGGATTAAAGGTTGTTCCATGTAGGGTAGTAACATCCTTAACAGATCAAGAAAAAAAAGCATACATTATTGCTGATAATAAAATTGCAGAAATCAGCGAATGGAACGAAGAACACCTACTTGCAGAACTAAACGAACTACAAGACTTTGATGCTGACGACAATTTGGCAGCATTGTTTGATTTGAACACGTTTGTAAAAACAAAAGCACAGCAAATATCAATAGATAAAATCAAACCACATCCAAGAAACTACAAAGTACACCCACCTGAGCAACTAGAACATTTACAGCAATCAATTAAGGAGAATGGTATTTACAGGAATATACTTGTTGCCAATGATTTTACTATTCTTGCTGGTCATGGGATAGTTGAAGCCGCAAAGTTACTTGGGTTGACTTCTGTACCAATTTTGAGACTTGACCTCCCACCAAACTCCACCAAATCCATCAAAATTCTTACAGCCGATAATGAAGTGACACATTTAGCAGAGACTAATATGAGAGAAATGAGTGAATTATTAAAAGAATTGTTAGTTGAAGATGATTTGCTAGGTACAGGATATGACAAAGACAAAATCGAAAACTTGCTGATGGTATCAAGATCAAAAGATGAAGTAAAAAAACTAGATGACGAAGATTGGGGTAACTATATGGACTTTCAAGCTGTAAAACCTAACCCAAAATTAATAATTAACTTCGAAAACGAAAAAGATAGAGAAGATTTTGGTAAATTTATTGGTGCAGAACTGACAGACAAGACAAAATATATATGGTGGCCATTTAAAGAAAAGAATAAATTTGCTCACCTTAACTACGTTGCAGAGGAATCTAATGAGTGATTCATTTTTTGACATAAAGAATCTTGAAGCTCTTTATAAAAGACCACCAGAAACAGATCCTATTGCTTGGGATGATTATATAAACGACCAAAAAGATGCAGAAAGCTTTACGTCTGTACCAGATGCACCAATACAGATTGATTTTGAATTAAATGGCAGTTGCAATATGGCTTGCCCGTTCTGTATTCATGGAATAGGTGGCGGTAGAACTGCTGAAAACATTGCTTTAGATACATATAAGAAACTTATTGATGAAGCCGCAGAAATGGGTACAAAGTCAATCAAACTAAACTACATTAATGAACCACTACTGCGAAAGGATCTTGAGGAAGCAATAGCTTACGCAAGATCAAAAGGTATAGTTAATATTTACTTCGTAACCAATGGCTCCTTATTAACTGAAAAGCGCATTGATGCTTTATTGCAAAGCGGTGTAACAAAAGTCTTTATCAGTATTGATGCAGCAACTGAAGAAACTTACAACAAGCAAAGAAAAAATGGTCTATACAAAAAAGTGGTTGAGAACGTGAAGAGGCTTGTAGAAAAGCGAGATCAGTTAGGAATGGAATTTCCAAAAGTAAGAGTTAGTTTTTTAAAAAATAAAATCAATGAACACGAAGCCGAACTGTTTGAACAGCAATGGATAGGGATAGTTGACGTAATTACATTTCAGACTATGAACAAAGTGCCGGGCATAGTTACTGGGTTGACATTATTTGAAAACGAAAAACCAAAGCCTTGTAGCTTTCCAAACAAGCAATTAGTTGTAGATAGTTCTGGCGATAT
>NZMJ01000033.1 GCA_002692855.1 Maricaulis sp. | reverse complement strand
TTCAGAAACAAAAGTCGATCTACAAAAAGACCATTAAGATATTTGGTCCACCAGGCACAGGTAAAACACACACTTTGATAGAGCGTGTGTTAAAAGGTTATTTAAAAAAAGGTGTGCATCCAAGAGATATAGCATTCATTTCATTTACCAATAAAGCCGTCAATACAGCAAGAGACCGAGCCTTAGCAACTTTTCCACATTTTTCTGTAGATGATTTTATGAGATTTAAAACACTACATAAGTATTGTCGTCGATACTTTAAGGAAGAAGTCTTTGATCCTAAGAATTGCATGTTGGACTATGCTATGGAGGCCAAGATTATAAAAACTTCTGACAACCGACTAGCTGATGATAATTTTACTTACAAGGATTGGTCGTTAGGTGTGTATGATAAAGCACGCAATATGTTAGAAGACCCTAAACTCGTATACAAACGAGAGACCTACAAGAAAGATAGTTTAGATGTTTTCCTGAGAAAAATTTCAACTTACGAACATTATAAAAAAGACTCGTTTATTGATTTTACAGATATGATTATGAGAGCAATTGACGAGGTTAATTTTCCTCCACTTGAGGTCTTAATACTTGATGAGGCACAAGACTTCACACCTTTACAATGGTCAGTCATTTACAAGATGGTTGATAATGTGAAGCGAGTGTATTTAGCAGGTGATGATGACCAAGGTATTTACAAGTGGAATGGTGCTGACCCTAAATACTTTACTACTTACTTTCCTGGCAGACATGTCATACTGCGTAAAACAAGAAGATTTGGTGAAGCTATACATCATTTCTCTCAGATAATTCGCCGTGGCATATTTGATAGTGTAGAAAAAGATTACGACTATCAAGATAAACAAGGCATGGTCAAACGCTATTTAAGTTTTAATGAGATACCGATTGGGGAAACGCCTGGCACTTGGTACATTCTGGGTCGTGTGAACAACACAGTGAATGAACTGCGTATGTGTGCTAAAGACGCTGGTTTGTACTTTGCGAACAATAAAGGTAATAAGTCTTTTGATATGAAACAGTGGCAAGCGATTAAGTCATGGACGACTTTGAGTAAAGGTAAAAGTATTTTAAGAGATGACGCTGAGAATATGTATAAATACATTCGTGATTTGAAAGACATTGCTTTTCGTCAACCTAAGTTTTGGATGGACGAGCCGACAACTCAGGAATATACCTTTGAACATTTACAAGAATGGTGTGGTTTGGATTTGCCAGAGGAAGCCAAGCCATTACCTTGGTGGGAGATTTTACAAAGAAACTTTAAACCAGAACAAGTCAATTATTTTATACGCTTATTGAAAAGATATGGACAAAAAAGTTTAGATCAAGAACCTAAAA
Organism: Maricaulis sp.; assembly: GCA_002692855.1. GTDB lineage: Bacteria > Pseudomonadota > Alphaproteobacteria > Caulobacterales > Maricaulaceae > Hyphobacterium. Next base: position 3,641 of record NZMJ01000033.1, on the reverse strand, counting down.
TAATTATTGATACAATACACTCTGTAAAAGGTGGAGAGGCAGACAATGTCGTTTTATATTCTAAAACCAATTGGCCATCCGCTTTTTCTAATAAAAACACAGAAGAACAAGCAGATGAAAAGCGTGTGTACTACACAGGTGCAACTCGTGCTCGAGACAGCTTGCATTTGCTTTCAACCGATCACCGATATAACTACCCCATGGGTGAAGATTACTTGGTGTATTTACAGGAGAAAAAGCATGGCTACTAATGGATTACAGCTNAATTTTAGTTTTAAAAAATCGATATGGACAGGCCCTAGTGAGTANAAAGATTTAAGTGCNTACGATGAGATTGCNATTGACTTAGANACACGAGATGACGGTATTAACAATGGCATGGGTGCAGGTTGGGCTACCAAGTCAGGAGAAATTGTAGGTTTTGCAGTAGCCGTCGCTGGTTGGCAAGGTTACTTCCCTTTTGCACATTTAGGGGGCGGTAATTTAATTAAGGAGCAGGTTTGGAAATACATGCAAGATATTTGTGCACTACCGTGNCCTAAAATTTTTCACAATGCACAATATGATGTCGGTTGGCTAAAAGCCTCAGGGATCACGGTTAACGGAACAATTATAGATACAATGGTTGCAGGTGCACTTATTGATGAAAACCGCTATAGCTATGCCCTAAACAGCTTATCTAAAGATTATTTAGGTGAACTTAAAGCTGAAACAGAATTAATTGAGGCTGCACAACAACATGGCGTTGACCCAAAAGGAGAGATGTGGAAGTTACCTGCAGAGCATGTAGGCTTTTATGCGGAGCAAGATGCTAGGCTAACTTACATGTTATGGCAAAGATTTAAGAGCGANATACATANCCAAAATTTAGAAACCATNTGGGATTTNGAGAGTAAATTATTACCAACTTTGATTGACATGAGGATGCGTGGTATTCGAGTGGATGTTGAAAAAGCAGAACGCTTNCAAAAAGATTTTAGAGCCAAAGAAAAAGTTGTGCTCAAAGAGATTAAAAAATTATCAGGCGTNGATGTAGATATATGGGCAGCCAGACAAATCGGTCAGGCTTTTGATAAGTTAGGTATTGAGTACCCAAAGACTAAAAAATTAAATGAGCCAAGTTTTACACAAAATTGGTTACAAAACTCTGAGCATAAAATTAGTAAACTTATTGTGCAGGCTAGAGAAATTAACAAGTTTCAAAATACTTTCATAAATTCTATTTTAAAGTATGAGCATAATGGTCGTATTCATGGCGAGATNAAACANCTNAAAAGCGAACANGGTGGCACTGTGAGTGGACGTCTAGCCATGTCTAATCCTAATTTACAACAGTTGCCTGCTAGATCAAAAGAGTTTGGGCCTCTAATTAGGGGACTCTTCCTACCTGAAGAGGGTTGTCAATGGGGGAGCTTTGACTATTCACAACAAGAACCTAGACTGGTGGTGCACTATGCGGCTCTCGTGGATGACGGATTGTCAGGTTCTAAAGAATTGATTGATGCTTATCAACAAGATGATGCTGATTTTCACCAAACCGTGGCAGATTTAGTAGGCATTGATCGTAAACAGGCCAAAACAATAGGACTTGGTCTTATGTATGGTATGGGTAAAAACAAATTAAGCACTATGTTNGGTGTAGACGTNGATAAGGCACATGAACTNATTAACTTATATAATCGTAAAGTGCCTTTTGTNAAAGANTTATCTGACTTATGTATGAAAAAAGCCAACAATGAAGGGGTCATACGCACAAAATTAGGCCGTAAATGTCGTTTTGATATGTGGGAGCCTAAGGACTTNGGTATACACACACCAGAGCGATTTGAGAACGCTTCAGCTAAATACGGACAAGCCAACATAAAAAGGGCTTTTACTTATAAAGCACTTAATCGTCTCATACAAGGTAGTGCNGCTGATCAAACGAAACAAGCGGTNGTNAGTTGTGTNNAAGAAGGTTATTTACCTTTATTGCAAATACATGATGAGCTTTGTTTCAACATAGAAAANACAGATCAGGTGGAGCAAATAAAAACATTGATGGAAACTTGCGTTGAATTAAAAGTGCCTAGTAAAGTCGATGTGGCTCTAGGTAAAGATTTTGGTGAAGTGGTNTGATAGCTTTTCCTAATAAAAAATACAGAACTATTTACGCTGACCCACCTTGGCATGAAGTTGGTGGTGGCAAAATTAAACGAGGTGCAGACCGACATTATTCTTTAATGAAAACAAAAGACATAAAAATGTTGCCAGTTCAAGACATAGCTGATGACGAGTGTTGGTTGTATATGTGGGTTACTAATAATTATTTAAAAGATGGTTTAGATATTATGGAACATTGGGGTTTTAGATATGTAACCAATCTAGTATGGGCAAAGACATCCTTTGGGCTAGGATACTACTTTCGTGGTCAACATGAACTTTGTTTGTTTGGTGTCAAAGGTAAACTAAAACCAAAAGTTAAAAACGAAAGCACTTTAATACTTAAACCAAAAGACAAACATTCCAAGAAACCGGAGGAGTTTTATGAAAAGATTGAGAATGTATCACATGCTCCATATATTGAACTGTTTGCCAGAGAACACAGAGATGGTTGGGATGCATGGGGGAACGAAATATGAAAACTTTACGGGTTTTATCTTTGGGTGCAGGAGTACAGAGCACCACATTAGCTTTGATGATAGAAAAAGGTGAAATCCCCATGGTAGACGCCGCTATATTTTCTGATACAGGAGCTGAACCGAAGGCGGTTTATGATCATTTAGATTGGTTAGAGACACAACTGTCATACCCTATACACAGGACTCAATGGAGAAGTCTTAAAAAAGATATTATATATGCAGCCTTGGGAGAAAATGACTCTTTTTCCGCACCTTTTTTTACTTTAAATTCTAAAACAGGTAAGAAAGGTATGTTAATGAGACAATGCACCCGTGATTACAAAATTTTACCTTTGTATAGAAAATTAAAAAGGCTTATGGGATATAGGTGGCGACAACATGTCAATAAAAAAAAGTGGCATGCAGAGGTTTTAATAGGGATTTCAAGTGATGAGATGCAACGAGTAAAAGAAAATAAATTACCTTATGCCTCAAATGTTTATCCTTTAATAGAAAAAGACATATCAAGAGCACAGTGTTTAGAATGGATGAAAAAAAACAATTATCCAGAGCCACCCAGAAGTGCTTGTACCTTTTGTCCTTACCATTCAAACAAAGAGTGGTTAGATTTAAAAAAGAATAAAGATGAGTGGGATGAAATCGTAAAAATCGATGAACTCATACGCTACGCTGACATGCAAAAAGAAAATAAAATAACTGGACAACTATTTTTACATCAAAGTTGCACGCCGATAAGCCAAGCTAAACTTGTAAATAAGAAAAACGATTTACAATTTAGTTTTGATGACGAGTGTGAAGGCATGTGTGGTAATTAATTAACTTAAAACACTCAAGAAGACAGTAGAAAGTAAAATACTTGGATTATCACAAATAAACTCACGCATCTTTTTTACCTTACGGCGCAGTTCCTTTTTCTCTTGTTCGTCTTGTGTTTTCTCAAGAGTTTTGTAAAACAGGTCATATTGATACCACAGTATTTGTTTATCATAAAACTTAATGACTCGTCTTTTGATTAAATTT
>NZMJ01000032.1:5000-166289 GCA_002692855.1 Maricaulis sp. | reverse complement strand
CAGGCGCCCGCCGAACCCCGCCTGCGACTTGCTAGAGCCGAGGACTTAAATCGAAGTCATCGCGCCGCATTACGCAGCGAGAGCGACCTCTTCAGCATAGTTGTCATTTGCAACTACTATAATGGGCATTTAACGGTACCCAATCGAACGAAAGCTGACGTCTTTAGCCGTCTGTCGATCCTGATCGGCCCCATGAAGCCGGCGAAATGAACGCCGGAGAAATTGGTGGAGCCGCCGGGAATTGCACCCGGGTCCAGTCCGGTTATTACACGCGCGTTTATCGTCATATCCGGCAAGCCGGCAGGTCCAATATAGGGACTTCAAGCGTTGATTTAAAGTGAGCGCGGCGGTGAAACCTACATCGACGCAACCAGCACCAGTCCGAGCGCCAGCGCGACGGCGGTCATCGAATAGGCGACCGCAATGACCAGCGAACGCAGGATCGCGCCCAGCCAGCTCGAGCCGTAAAAGCCCCGGTCGAAAAGACAATAGGCGGTAATCGACAGCAGGTTCGCAGCCGCCAGAAGGCTGACCCCCGCAATCGCGGGCAGGTCGACCTGGACCGCGATGATCACCAGCGCCCCTGCAATGGGCAGAAAGGCGGCATGATAGTAGAGCGCATGAATGACGTGTTCGATCACGCGGGTGCGCGGGTGCAGCGCCAAATTCATGATGATGAAGACCAGCACCATCAGGATAAGCGCCTGATTGGCGGCCGCCGAGGACTTGGTTTCGATTTCGCCCGGATGCTCGGCAGCGCGCAGGGCGAGATCGATTATCAGGTTGGAATTGCCCAGTTCACGGGCGCGGACCACGAAGGCGTCACGCTCCTCCTCCGTCAGGCGAATGGGTTCGCTGTCTCCCGCCGGCTGGAACATGGTCAGGCTGATGCCGGGCCCGTTGTCCGTCATCGAGGTGTCGACGGCGATGATGCGTACGCCCGACACGGTCATCGCCGCGAAGAAGACGAGGCTGACAATCAGGTAGAGCCGGATCGGCGGCGTAAAGCGTTGCCGCCGGCCATCGGCATATTCGCGAGCCACCTTGCCGGGCCGGGTGTAGAGGTGGCGCAGCGTGGTCAGCATCCGGCCGTCCCAGGCGAACAGCCCGTCCAGCGTGTCCGTAACCAGCGAAAGGGCAGGGCGCTTGATATCTTCGCGCGACTGGCCGCAGGCCGCACAGAAATCACCGCTCAGCGCCGCGCCGCAATTGGCGCAGGTTTCGACCGTGTGCGCTTCGTGAGCCGTGTCCCCCGTCATGGCACTAAGCATATCCCCGTCCCGCCATTCTGACGAGTGGCGCGGTCGGTGATTGCAAACCCCGCCCGCCCGGTCAGTCTCAATCCACCAACGTCATCTCAGGCACGCCGGTAAACGGCGTAATGCCGAATTCCGGGTAGATTTCGGTCGGGAAATAGACCCGTCCGTCGGCCACCACCATCGAGATCGTCTTGATCTCGCGCAGGTCCGCGGTCGGATCACCGGCAACGAGGAAGAAGTCGGCGAGCTTGCCCGGTTCGATCGAGCCAAGCTCGTCGCCCCGACCCAGATAGTCGGCCATGCCCTGCGTTGCCCAGGCCAGGATTTCGCCCGGCGTGATGCCGACCTGCTGATAGAGTTCCAGCTCGCGGTGGAGCGTGAAGGAGCCGCCCATGTCCGTGCCCGGAACCAGGAAGATGCCCCGTTCGTGCATCATGCGCGCGGTGGCGATGATCTGGTCAAAGGCGCCGCGATAATTCGCGTCATCTTCGGGCGTGGCGATGTCGGCCCATGCGCTTCGGGCACTGCGCTGCTGGTCGACCGGCATGTGGTCGATGTAGTCGACCGTGCCGGGCGAGACCGTGCCGTTGCGCGACAGCAGCAGGGCTTCATGGATCGCCAGCGTCGGGTCGTGCGCAACCCCGCGCTCCGCCATCGCATCGAGCGTCGCCTGGACTGGTGCGCTGTCGAGGTCGAGCGCCGGCAGGCGGCGCAAGGCCGTCAAGCGTAGAAGGGTCCGCGTGTCCTCGCCCGGTTCCAGCACCCAGCCCAGCATGATCTGGTTGATATGGGTCAGCTCGTCATAGCCGGCGGCGATCATCGCATCGGCATTGGTGAAGGCCGGGACATGGCCGGCCACGCGCAGGCCCGCCGCATGGGCCGCCTCGATCATCGCGGGCACCCATTCCGGGTTCATGCTGTTGTAGATCTTGATCTGGAAGAAATCGCCGCGCTCGGCATAGGACTCGACCGCCGCGACCGCCTCGTCCTGGGTTTCGACCAGGTCACCATTGTTCGAGCTGAACGGGCTGCGCCCCTCGATGAAGCCGCTGCGCGTGACACGCGGTCCGGCGATCTCGCCGGACTCGATGCGTTCGATCAGGGCGGACAGGACATCATTGTCATTGCCCATGTCGCGAACGCTGGTGACACCGGCGGCGATGTTCAGGAAGGCAGCCTGTTCGCCAAGGTGGGCGTGCATGTCGGTCAGGCCGGGGATCAGCGATCCGCCGCCGCCCTCGATCACCATCTCGCCGGGGGCCGGAGCCGCATCGGCGCCTTCGATGGCGGCGATTCGATTGCCGTCGACGAGCACCGAGACCGGTTCACCCAGCGACTGCGTGGCCGGATCAAACACCCGGACATTCCTTATCCGGACCGGACCGTCATGGTCTTGCGTGACGCGCGACTGGATTTCGGCAAACCGATCAGCGCCATACTGGGCCGCGAGCTCGCGCAGGCGCTCGTCCTCGGCTTCATAGCCGGCCTCGATCACGGTGAAGCGCGGGGTGATCAGCGCCACGAAAGCGCGCCCGTCCATCAGGAAATAGGTCGGGTTGAGGCTGATGCCCGACAGGGCATGAACGGTGGCGTTGCGGCTGGTCTCGCCGCTGGTGACCGAGATCCGGTCGATCTCGGTCAGTTGCAGCGTACCGCCGGGCAAGGCGGGCAGGGTGGCGTCCGCCGTGTCCAGCAGGGCGCGCGCCGCAATCGCCAACCAGTAGGGGCTGGTATCGTTCGGGACGTAGAAGGCGGGTTCGGCGGGAAGTAGCTGGGTGCTGCCCGTGGAGTCGGTCCACTGCGCCTCGCTGTCGATCAACTCGAAACGCTCATCGACCGGATTGCCGAAGGTCGTCGCGCCTTCAATCGTCCAGCGCGATGGCAGGCCGGCATCGTCAAGGCCGATATCCTCTGCCAGCGTCGGGCCACGGCCATTGTTGCGGTATTCGTAGTCGACCGTGTAGCCGTCCTCGGTATGCGTGACGGTCATGCCGCCGATCTCGGTTCCGCCGACGAGGACGGTGAACTGGGTCGCCTCGGGAGAGGACGTTCCGGTGCTGGCCGCCGCAGTATCTTCCGTGACGGCTGCGGAGTCGGTTTCGGAAGGCTGGCCGCAGCTGGTCAGCGCCAGAAACAGGCATCCCGTCAGGATTTTCGTTGCAAACCGGTCCATGTGGCTCCCCCCAAGTGCTGCCGATCACGTTGCGGACGTCCTAGCACCCTTTCGGCGCGTCGTCCGCTTTAATGAACGGCAGCAGGGGGATAGGGCTAGCCGGTCATGGTGAAGACGTTCAGCTTGTTACCGTCCGGATCGCGGAAATAGCCGGCATAGAATGTGTCGCCGCGCGGACCGGCCGGACCTTCGTCCTTCGCGCCGAGGCTGATGGCGAGCGCATAAACCTTGTCGACCTGCTCCTTGGAGTCGGCCTGGAAGGCGGCCATAACACCATTGCCGACCGTGGCCGGCTGGCCATCAAAGGGCTTGGTGGCGGCGATGCCGCACCCGCCGCCGGGCGTGCCCCAGGCGATGAAGGTGTCGAAATCCATCATCCGTCCCACACCGAATTCGGCGCAGATCTTGTCGTAAAATTCACCCGCATGTTTCAGGTCATTCGTGCCGACCGTGACATATCCAAGCATTGCTGTTCCCCAAATGTTCCGATTTTGACAAACTATCCGAAACCCGGTGGGGCGCAAGCGAAAATCTAGCCATTAGCTAGGAGTGAGTCCGCCGCCAAAGCTGACATGGGCGAGGGGGATCGCGACGCCGATGACGAAGCAGCCAGCTGAGATTACAGCTAAAACCCAATGCAACACCGAGCATACTTGTCGAGTTCGCCAGGCAGATTCAGCTCTTTTGTGAGCCTCGTTCCCTTTTTCCAATAAGTCGTCTCGGCGAGCGTTTTCTTCGTCGGCGAGCCTGGCCGGAGCACTAATAGCCGGCGGTATTTTTCTCGCAGCGGAGAAAAAGGATTCTCGATTTCTAGCCTCAGCGTAGTGCGTTCCAGTGCTGCCAGAGTACAAAGCTGCGATGGGCATACTCGCGGTCGCACTCGCGATTCCTAGCAAGAAAATCCAAAGCGATGGCACAAACAGCCTGAAAGCGTATTCTGGGCTTGGCAAACTCGAAGCGAGGGATGCGAGTGCAATCATGCCTCCCGCACAGCCTACGACGAGCGAAAATGTCCATTTTCGTCGAATTACGGCGGAGTCTTCTAGGAAGTGTTGAACGACATCCCTGACTTGCTCGTTCCTTTCGCCCATTCGCCAGTAAGTTCCCTAAATGTTCCGATTTTGACAAACTATCCGAAACCCGGCGGGGCGCAAGCGAAAATCGTTCACATCCGCGTGTTCGGCGGCGGCCCCGCATCCTGACAATCTTGTGGAAACCGGTGCGGGGGAGAATCGCCTTTGCACCGAATCGCAGGAAAGATGCTTCGCATGGGAGAACCAGCACGCATTCACGAACTGCCTGCCCGCCAAGGTGGCGGTTCGGCGGTTGAATCCGCCTATCTCGATCTGCTTCGCGACATTCTGGAGCATGGCGAACGTCAGGATGACCGGACCGGTGTCGGCACGCTGTCGGTCTTCGGGCGCCAGATGCGCTGTGACCTGGCGGAAGGCTTTCCGCTCCTGACGACCAAGAAGGTTCACTTCAAATCCATCGCCATCGAGCTTCTCTGGTTCCTGCGCGGCGAGACGAATGTCCGCTGGCTTCAGGAACGCGGGGTGACGATCTGGGACGAGTGGGCTGACGAGGCCGGTGACCTGGGCCCGGTTTACGGCAAGCAGTGGCGCCGCTGGCAGGGACCGGACGGCACGGAAATCGACCAGCTTTCCGGCATTCTCGACCAGATCCGGACCAATCCGGCCTCGCGCCGCCTGATCGTCTCGGGCTGGAACCCGGCGGACGTGCCCAATATGGCGCTGCCGCCCTGCCACACGCTCTACCAGTTCAACGTGTCCAATGGCCGACTGTCCTGCCAGCTCTATCAGCGCTCGGCGGACATGTTCCTCGGCGTACCCTTCAACATCGCCTCCTATGCGCTGCTGACCTGCATGGTCGCGCAGGTGACGGGGCTGGAGCCGGGCGATTTCGTCCACACTTTCGGCGACGCGCACATCTATACGAACCATATGGACCAGGTTCGCGAACAGCTGTCGCGTACGCCCCGCGCCTTGCCGCGCCTGAAGCTCAATCCCGGCCGGACGGACCTCTTCGCTTTCGAATACGAGGACGTGGAGATCGAGGGGTATGACCCCGACCCGGCCATCCGGGCGCCCGTCGCGGTATGATCCGCATCGCCCTTGTCGTCGCACGGGCCCGCAACGGCGTGATCGGCCGCGACGGCGATCTGCCCTGGCGGCTGAAATCCGACATGGCCTTCTTCAAGGCGATCACGATGGGCAAACCCATCGTCATGGGGCGCAAGACCTGGGAGAGCCTGCCGCGCAAGCCGCTGCCCGGGCGGTTGAATCTCGTGGTCACACGGCAGGACGGATTGGCAGCTGAAGGCGCCGAGGTCTGTTCCACTGTGAATGCCGCACTGGATCGTGCATGCGAACAGGCCGCCGCTGACGGGGTTGAAGAGGTCTGTGTCATCGGCGGTGCGCAGATCTATGCCGCGACGCTTGATCGCGCAGACCGGCTCTACATCACTGAAGTTGAAGCGGATCCTGACGGGGACGCCGTTTTTCCGGCCCTCGATCCGGCACTTTGGTCCGAGGTCCGCGCCGACTATCATCAGGCCGGCGAGGGCGATGATCACGCCTTCACCGTCCGGACGCTGGAGCGGCGATAGGGGGACGCACCCCTTGCCCCGTCCCGCTTGAACCGCTACGCCCCGGACCCAAGATATTCAATCAGTGAAGAGGCGCGCATACGCGCGCTCCGTGGGAGGGAAACACCCGCATGCCTTGGAATGAAAATTCAGGCGGTGGCGGCAACGGCGGACCTTGGGGCTCGGGCTCCAGTGGCGGCGGCGGCAACCGGAACAACAACCCCTGGGGCCGTCCCGGCGGCCAGGGTGGTGGCGGCAACAATCAGGAACCGCCGGATCTCGACGAATTGGTGGAACGCATGCAGGCCAGCATTTCGCGGATGTTTGGCGGAGGCCGTGGCCGCCGCAGTGGTGGCGGAGGTTCCGGCGGAGACGGCGGTGGCCGTTCCAGCCTCGTCGGTACGCTGATCGTCGCCGGACTGATCGGCTTTGCGGTCATCGTCTGGCCGGGCCGCGCTGTCTATCAGGTCGAGCCCAGCGAAGCCGGTGTCGTCCTGCGTTTCGGAAACTACGTCCGCACGACCACGCCGGGCCTTCACATGAAGCTGCCCTGGCCGATCGAGACCGTCGAGCTGCCGGAAGTCACCACGACGCACATCATCGAAATCGGCAACAACCGCTCCGAGAGCGAGATGCTGACGCGTGACGAAAACATCGTCGACATCGCTTTCACCGTTCAGTGGCGCGTGGACTTGTCCTATGCCGACGGCGTGCGCGACTACATGTTCAACGTGCGCGAGCCCGAGGCGACCGTTCGCGCGGTGGCTGAAAGTGCCATCCGCGAAGTTGTCGGCACCAGCGATCTCCAGCCCATCATCACCACGGCCCGTGCGGAAGTGTCCCAGCGGACCCGCCAGGTGATGCAGGAAACGCTCGACGAGTATGATGCCGGCATCCAGGTGCTTCAGGTCAACCTTCAACGTTCTCAGGCACCGCAATCGGTGATCGACGCCTTCCGTGACGTCGATGCTGCGGCGCAGGACGCCGAACGCGCCCGTCTCAATGCCACCGCCTATTCCAACCGGGTTCTCCCGGAAGCGCGGGGTGAAGCAGCCCGGCGTATCCAGGAAGCCGAGGGCTATCGGGAATCACGCGTGGCCGAGGCCCGCGGTGACGCGGACCGCTTTGTCTCGATCTACCAGGAATACGCTGCGGCTCCGGAAGTGACCCGTCGCCGCATGTTCCTCGAAACCATGGAAGAAGTGATCGGCCGTTCCGAACTGATCATTCTCGATGGCGACGGGGGCGCAGTCCCCTATCTGCCGCTGGATCAGCTTGGGCGTGACCGCGCCACGCGGGGAGACAATCAATGACCCGGATCATTTCAATCGTCGGTGTGATTGTTGTCGTTGCGGCAGTCATCGCGCTGGCCATGTCGGTTTACACGGTCAACGAGCGTCAGAGCGCCCTGGTCGTCCAGTTTGGTGAACCCGTCGCGGTCATCAACGCTAATGGCGACGAGGAAGGCCTGCACTTCAAGGTGCCGGTCGTGGCGAATGTCATCCATTTCGACCGCCGCAATATCGACTTCAACATGGAAGCCGAGGAAATCCAGGCCGCCGACCAGGAACGTCTCGTGGTTGATGCCTTCCTGCGCTACCGCATCGTTGACCCGCTGCGCTTCTATCGCACGGTCCGCAATGAATCGGGCGCGCGCGCCCGCCTGCGTTCGATCATGGACGACAGCCTGCGCGGCGTGATCGCGTCGATCCCGTCCTCGGACGTCATTTCCGGTCAACGTTCGGGCCTGATGGATCAGGTCCAGCGTGCGGTCGAAGTGCAGGTGGACACGCAGGACCTCGGTATCGAAGTGATCGATGTCCGCATCCTGCGCGCCGACCTGCCGCCGCAAATCGCCGAGCGCGTGTTTGAACGGATGCGCTCGGAACGTGAACAGGAAGCCGCCCGCATCCGCGCCGAAGGCGCTCAGGTCGCGGTCGAGATCCAGGCGAATGCCGACCGGCAGTCGACCATCATCCGGGCTGAAGGCCGCGCAACGGCCGAACGGATCCGGGGTGAAGGCGACGCCGAACGCAACGCCATCTACGCAGAAGCCTATGGCCGCGATCCGGAATTCTTCGCCTTCTACCGGACGATGCGGGCCTATGAAGTGTCGCTGAGAAGCGGAACGCCCATCGTGGTTCCGCCCGACAGCGACTTCTTCGAATACTTCCGCAGCGAGTCCGGCCGGGACTGACGTGCTGCAAGCTTTGGCGATTGGCGTCGGCGTGGCCCTCTGTCTGGAGGGCCTCGCCTACGCCGTCGCGCCGGGCCTGATGAAGCGCCTGATGGCGCGGATGCTCTCGACACCCGAACAGGGTTTGCGGGTGGCCGGTGTCTCGACACTGGCCATCGGCGTTATCCTCGTGGCGGTGTTGCGGTGATGTCAGACAGGTGACGATTGCGTCACTGCCGCATTCTTGGTCTTGGGTGCAGCGCGGAAAACGGCTTATAGACGTTGTCACAAGAGTTAACGCCGTCGCCCCGGAGTCCCAGCGTATGCGCCTGCTGACAGCATTGTTTGCCTTGATCGTGGTGGTGGCCCCGGCCTCTGCCCAGCGTTTTCCTGCCGAAGGCTTTGCCGATCTGGCAGAACAGCTTTCACCCGCAGTCGTGAACATCTCGGCCGCCCAGCGGATTGCGTCGGGCGAATCGGGCATGCCCGATTTTCCGGAAGGTTCGCCGCTGGAGCGCTTCAACGAATTGTTCGGCGATGCGCCGCGCATCGCCAATTCGCTGGGGTCGGGCTTTATCATCGATCCCGAAGGCATCGTGGTGACCAACAACCACGTCATCGAGGACGCCGATCAGGTCGAGGTGACGCTGGCCGATGGCCGCACCTTCCCGGCGGAACTGGTGGGCCGCGATCCGGCAACCGATCTGGCGGTCCTGCGTATCCAGGGCAGCGAGCCTTTCCCGCATGTCGACTTCGGCAATTCCGATCAGGCGCGCGTCGGTGACTGGGTGATCGCCATCGGCAATCCCTTCGGCCTTGGCGGTTCCCTGACGGCGGGCGTGATTTCCGCGCGTGGCCGAGAGATTGGCGGGCGGTATGACGACTACATCCAGACCGATGTCGCGATCAATCGCGGCAATTCCGGCGGCCCCCTGTTTGACCTCGACGGCGACGTGGTTGCCGTGAATACCGCGATCTATTCGCCAACCGGTGCCAGTGTCGGCATCAGCTTTTCGATCCCGTCAAACCTCGCCCGACACGTTGTGGACCAGTTGCTCGAATACGGCGCGACGCGCCGCGGATGGCTGGGGGTTTCTGTTCAGCCCGTGACGTCCGGCATGGCGCCGGCGCTGGGCCTGACGGCACCGCGCGGCGCGATCATCAGCCGGGTGGAAGCCGACGGTCCGGCTGACCGGGCCGGAATAGAGACGGGCGACCTCATCTTGCGGTTTGATGGCCGCGAAGTGCCTGACAGCCGCTCGCTGCCCCGAATGGTCGCGGAAACCGAGGCTGAGCGCGAGGTCGTCATCGCGCTGCGTCGCCGCGGCGAGAACATGACCATCCGCGCCACCGTCGGCCAGTTGCAGGAAGACGGCGCCCCCGCCGCTCCGGCGCGCCAGACTCCGGCCGCGCCGCAGCCTGATCTCGAAACAGTGCTGGGGCTGACCCTTGCCCCGCTCGACCAGGCTTCGCGCCGCCGCTACCGGGTCCACCCGGACGCCAATGGCGTGCTCGTGACGGCGGTCGACCCTGAAAGCGATGCTGCAGGAAAGGTCCGTCCTGGCGACGTGATCGAGGAGATTGCGTGGAGCCCGGTGACGTCGATTACCGAGGTCCGCAATGTTGTCGAGCAAGCCTCGGGCTCGGGTGAAATCCTCCTGGTCCTCAACCGCAACGGCCAGTTCGTCCTGCAATCCGTCCGGCCGTGACGTCCCGGCCGGTCTGGCTGATCGCCGGTCCGACGGCCTCCGGCAAGACAGCCCTGGCGCTTCATGCCGCGCACCGGCTTGAGGGGGAAATTGTCAACGCGGACTCGATGCAGATCTATGCCGATCTGCCGATCCTGTCGGCGGCGCCCGACGCGGTCGAGCAAGCCCGTGCGCCTCACCATTTGTTCGGCGTCATCGACGCTTCAGAACGGGCCTCGGTCGGGTGGTGGGCGCGCGAGGCGATGGAGACGATCCAGGCCATTCAGGCGCGCGGAAACACGCCGATCCTGGTGGGTGGAACCGGTCTGTATTTCAATGCTTTGACAGCCGGCCTCGCCGATGTGCCCGACATCGCACCCGGAGCGGCGCTGGAAGCCGAGCGGATCTCGCAACTGGGCCCAGACATTCTGCGCGCCGAGGCGGAACGCCACGATCCTGAAGGCGCAGCACGTGCGCTCGGCAGCGATACACAGCGATTGCGCCGGATCGTGGAAGTGGGACTGGCGACAGGCAAACCCCTGTCGTCCTTCCATGCTGCAACACGCCCGCTGCTCGGTCCGGACGACTGGCGCGGTGTCGTCATCGAGCCCGACCGCAAGGCGCTCTATGCGCGGATCGACCAGCGTTTTGACCGGATGCTCGCCAGTGGCGCCGTCGAGGAAGTCGCTGCCATTGCCGCACGGGGACTCGAGCCGAATTTGCCCGCGATGAAGGCATTGGGCGTGCCCCACCTGATCGCCTCGCAAAAAGGTGAAATGACGCAGGCCGAAGCGGCGGAGTACGCCAAGCGCGAGAGCCGTCGTTACGCCAAGCGGCAATATACCTGGTTCCGCAACCAGTGTGGTGACTGGCCTCGCATCACGGACCTTGACCCTGTCAGGGCCTGCGCCGAGTTTGACGCCATCCTTGAGGGAGCCTCGAAATGATCCGAACTGCCCTGACCATCGCCGCTGCCGTGTGCGTCGCCGCGCCGGCTGTCGCACAGGACGCAGCGACCGCCATTGAAGGCGCGATGGAGGCCGACCGCGCCTTTGCCGCCTATGCCCGTGAGAACGGCCTGGCCGCCGCATTCAGCCATTATGCCGCCGAGGATGGCCGCGTCCTGCGCCCGGCATCCGATGACATCGTTGGCCGGGATGCGATTTTCGGCGCCTATCCCGATGGCGGCGATCTGGTGCTGCATTGGTGGCCGCGCGGGGGTTATGCCTCGCAGGCAGGCGATTTCGCCGTGACCTATGGCAGCTGGGAGTTCTATCCCGACGGCAATATGGATGCTGCCCCTGCCGGAACCGGTGACTATGTCTCGGCATGGCGTCTGACCGACGAGGGCTGGCGCTTCGTGCTCGACACCGGGAATTCCGATCCCGCGCCTGACACGCCGCCGTCCGAATGAGCGATACGGACCCGCTAGCAGCCTTGAGGACGCGAAAGCTGGCGATTGTCGGCTACGGCAATCACGGTCGATCACATGCCCTGAACCTGCGCGATTCCGGTCTGACGAACATTCGCATCGGGCTGCGCGAGGGGTCGGCCAGCCGGGCCAAGGCGGAAGCCGAGGGCTTCGAAGTCGGCACGGTCGCCGAAGTCGCCGGCTGGGCCGACATCGTGTCCATTCTCGCCGCCGATGAGGCGCATGCAGAAATCTGGCGCGATGACATCGCGCCCAACCGGCCCGCCGGCCAGGCGCTGATTTTCTGTCACGGCTATTCCATCCAGTACGGTCTCGTTGATCCGTCCCCGGATGCCGACATTATCCTGGCGGCTGCAAAGGGGCCGGGGGGCGCTGTGCGCACCGAATACCAGAACGGCGGCGGCCTCATCGGCTATTGGGCGGTTCACCGCGACGCCAGCGGATCGGCGCGGGACATTGCGCTCGCCTATCTTGAAGGCATCGGATCGGGCCGGGTTGGAATATTCGAGACCACGTTCGAGGAAGAGGCTGTGTCCGACCTGTTCGGCGAGCAAGCCGTCCTGGTGGGAGGGCTGGTTGCGCTGGCCAAGGCATCATTCTGTCGCTTGACGGCGGCCGGGGTCAGTCCGCGCATGGCCTATATCGATTGCGTCCACGAGCTGAAATATCTCGCCGACCTGATCCATGATCGCGGCATTGCCGGAATGTATGACGCGATTTCCGACACCGCCGAATTCGGCGCGCGCCTGTGTGAGCACGACATTGCAAGCGCGCTCGGTCCGGAATTCGACACCTTGCTCGACAATATCCGGTCGGGCGACTTCGCGGCTTCGTGGAATGCGGAGCATGCATCGGGCGCGCCGCGCATGAAAACCTGGCGTGCGGCAGACCTGAAGGAACCGGTCGAGGAGGCCGGGCTTGAATTGCGCAGCCGCCTGAAAGGTGGCCGGAGAGACACCCCGTCGTGAGATAAAGACCGTGCGGGCGCCTCTCTATTGCGCTATGCCTCGGCGCGGGACGGGGTCTGTTTGGCAGACGAGGGAATAAAGCAGCATGGGATTCAAACCGGTCAAGGTTCGCCCCTATGGCGAAGCCAAGGCGGTTGTTGCGCAATTGTTCGAGGAAGCTGGCGGCGTTCCCGCCGTGATGGAGCTTCTCGAATTGTCGCGCACCCGCGTTTACGCGCTCGCCGATCCGGATTCGACGAACGAAATCTCCTACACGCGCGTCGCAAAGCTCACCGAGGCGACAGGGGCCACGGCTGCAGCCAAGGACCTGGCATTCCTGGCAGGTGGCATCTTCATGCCGCTCGAGGCGTCGGATGACGACAACTGGCTGACGCTGGCGGGCGAGGCGAGCCGCAAGCACGCGCGCAACATCGCCGCGTTGATGGATTCGTTGAGCGAGACCGAGCGGTCTCCCGGCGAGATCGACCAGCAGGAAGCGCGAGAAATTCTCGAAGTGCTCGACCAGCAACTCGCCGTGTTGGCGCGTCAGCGCGGGAAACTGGCGGCCATTGCGGCCGGCGACGAGAGCGGCGGGGCATAGACGACACGCCGCGCCACCGGGCGGGCGGCGTGAAGGGTTTCCCATGAACAAGATTTTCCAGTTCATCACCCACATGGATGCCCGCGCGGCCCGCGCCGTCGGCGTCTCTGTCGCCCTGCTGGTGGTGGTTGGGCTGGTGTTCTTGTTCGGCCGCCTCTTCTTCAACGCCGGGGCCGAAGATCTTGGTGCGGTGTTCCAGGCGGCGGCGACCCACTGGTATGCGCTTCCGGCGACCATTCTGGTCTATGTGCTCCTGTCCTTCGCGGGTGCCCCCCAATTCGTGTTGATGGCGGCGACCGTGCTCGCCTTCGGTCCGGTCTATGGTTTTGCCTATGCCTGGGTCGCCACGCTGGTCTCGTCCAGCGTCAATTTCTGGCTTGGCCGCTGGTTCGGGGCGGATTTGCTCAACCGGTTCGGAGGGGACTGGGTCCAGCGCGCTTCTGATTTTGTGGGCCGCAATGGCCTGTGGGCCAGCGCACTGGTCCGGATCGTCCCGTCGGGCCCCTTCATTGTGGTGAACATGGCCTTTGGCGTGTCCCGGGTCCCGTTCTGGGCATTCCTGACGGGGACCGCGATCGGGATCACTCCGAAAATCCTGGTCGTCGGGCTGACCGGGCAAAGTGTGATGGCGCTGATTACCGGTCAGGGGTTGCTGCTAGCCGCCGCCGTTGCAGCGCTCGTGGCGATTTGGGTCGCGATGATGCTCGCGGCCCGCCGGAGACTGCCCGAGCCTCCGCCAGACGACGAAAGCGCTTGACCCGTGGCTGCAATGCCGCGCTTGCATTCACGCCCGCAGCATCGCACAAGAAGAAATCTGTCAAATCTATAGGCGCGTTCATTGAAACGCTCCGGGATATTCCGCGAAGCTCATGTTCTCCAGCCTGTTCGGTCTCCTCTCCGCTGACATCGCCATCGACCTTGGCACCGCCAATACATTGGTCTTCGTCAAAGGTCGCGGCATCGTCCTGAACGAACCCTCGGTGGTGGCGTTCAAGGTCGACAAGGGCCGCAAGCACGTTCAGGCGGTCGGTGCGGAAGCCAAGATGATGCTTGGCAAGACGCCGGGAAATGTCGAAGCCATTCGCCCGATGCGCGACGGCGTGATCGCCGACTTCGACGTGGCGTCGGAGATGATCAAGCACTTCATCCGCAAGGTTCACAACCGCCAGTCCTTCGTCTCGCCGCAGGTGGTGATCTGTGTGCCGTCAGGAGCCACGGCCGTTGAACGCCGTGCAATTCATGAATCCGCGCAGGAAGCCGGCGCACGCCGTGTTTACCTGATCGATGAGCCGATGGCCGCAGCCGTCGGTGCCGGCTTGCCGATCGACGAGCCGACCGGCTCGATGATCGTCGATATTGGCGGCGGCACCACCGAAGTGGCCGTGATGTCGCTGTCGGGTATCGTCTATTCGCGTTCGGTCCGCGTCGGCGGCGACAAGATGGACGAAGCGATCATCAACTACATCCGCCGCTCCGCGAACCTTCTGATCGGCGAGACCAGCGCCGAGCGTATCAAGAAGGAAATCGGCAGCGCGATGCCACCCACCAAGGGCGAAGGTCTGACCCTCGAGATCAAGGGACGCGACCTGATGAATGGCGTCCCGCGCGAGATCACGGTCACCGAAGCGATGATTGCCGACGCGCTCTCCGAGCCGGTCGAGCAGATCGTCGAAGCGGTCAAGCACGCGCTCGAAGCGACGCCGCCTGAACTGGCTGCCGACATCGTCGACAAGGGCATTGTCCTGACCGGCGGTGGCGCCCTGTTGCGCAATCTCGATGCGGAACTGCGCGAGCGTACCGGCCTGCCGGTGTCGATTGCGGACGAGCCGCTGTTTTGCGTTGTGCTTGGCTGCGGCAAGGCAGTTGAAAACCTTAAACTTTGGCGGCCCATACTTTCGGAAGCGGTGTGAGCTGACGCGCCGCGAGGCGGGAGACTTTCCCCTTGGCGCTTCGACGACCGGGACGGCGGGATCAGGACGATGGTGTGCGCTTCTCGCGTACGCTGACGCTTACCCTGTTCATCGTGTCTGCACTTCTGGTGGCACTCGATCGACCGGGCGCCCGTCCCGGCTTCCTGGCAAATACCCGAACAGCCATCACCGACATCACGGCGCCCCTGCTGGACCTGACGGCGCGCCCGATCCGCGGTTTCGGCAATATCGGTCCCTACTGGCGCCGTCAGGGCGAACTGGTCGAAGAGAATGCCCGCCTTCAGGATCAACTGACCAATACCCGCTACTGGCGCGACCTGGCGCTGCGCCTGCGCGACGAGCGCGACATCTACCGCGAAGCGTTGAACCTGGCCCCGGCGAGTGAACAGGAGCGCATCGGTGCCTGGATTCTCGCAG
Organism: Maricaulis sp.; assembly: GCA_002692855.1. Taxonomy (GTDB): domain Bacteria; phylum Pseudomonadota; class Alphaproteobacteria; order Caulobacterales; family Maricaulaceae; genus Hyphobacterium. The sequence goes on along the minus strand of NZMJ01000032.1, from coordinate 151,057 downwards.
ATCCCACCGGCCCCTTCGTGCGCTCCCGTATCGTGGGGGCAGGGGGCGGGCGCGGCGTGAGCGAGGGCGACCCGGTCCTCAACGTCTATGGCCTTGTCGGCCACGTCGTGGAAGTAGGCCGCCAGTCGTCGCGCGTCCTGCTGCTGACCGATCTCAACAGCCGCGTCCCGGTGATGGCTGACCGCTCCAATGCCCGCGCCGTGCTGACCGGCGACAACACCCATTTCCCGCGCCTCGACTATCTCGGACGCGATGCTGACCTCCAGGACGGGGACCGGATCGTCACGTCGGGCGATGACGGCATCCTGCCGCGCGGCCTGCCGGTGGGGACGGCGGCGCGCGATCGTGATGGCCGCTGGCGTGTCCGCCTGTTCGCCGACAATGCGCCCGTCGATTTCGTCTGGGTGCTGCCCTACGACCGGTTGCCGCCGCCCGAGGAAGACCCCTTCATCGTCGAAGACCCGGACGGCGCCGCAGAAGCAGTGCCCGAGGAGAACGGCGAACCGGTGCCGGTACCGGCAGTCGATCCGGCCACCACTGTCGCGGAGGGCGATGAATGAGAGCGCCCATCGAACGCCGCCCGCCCTATGGCCTCGCAATCTGGTGCGTGGTCACGCTGATACTGTCGCTTCTGTTCTACGCGGCGCCGGCCCGGCTGTCCCAGTCGACGGACCTGATGCCGCTCCTGCCCCTGATCACCCTGTTCATCTGGTCGACCATCCGGCCCTATTTCATTCCGCCGCTCGTGATTTTCGCGGTCGGGATATTCCAGGACCTGCTGACCGGCGGGCCGATGGGAATCTGGGCCTTCTCCTACCTGACCGCGCTCACCATCATGCGCGTGCGCAAGGAGGACTCCACGACCCGTGACCTGGGCCCGCTCTGGTTCCGCTTCGTGGCGACGACGGCCATCGCGGTCGCGGTCGCCTGGGCGGGCGGCAGCCTGGCCATCGGCGGACCGGTAGCGGTTCAGCCGATGGCAATCGAGGCGGCTGCCTCGATCCTGATGTTCCCGCTCATTGCGTTGCTTGCGGTTCGCAAGCGACAATCGCGGGGAGCCTTCGGTTAATCACCATGCGCGTCGACCGTCAGGAACAGGAATCGAAGTTCACCCGCCGGGCCTTGATGCTGTCGGCGGGCGGCGCTGCGGCATTCCTGGCCTTGGGCGGACGGCTGTATTCCCTGCAGATCCTCCAGGCCGACACCTACCGTCTGCTGTCGGACGACAACCAGTTCAATTTCCTGCTGGTTCCTCCCTCGCGCGGTCGCATCCTTGACCGTTTCGGAGAACCGGTTGCGGAAAATCGCGACAGCTATCGCGTCCTGATCGTGCCCGAACAGGCCGGCGATCTGGGGGCAACGCTGGATCGTCTGAATGCCATCGTTCCGATCAGCCAGACCCAGCGGGAGCGAATCCTGACCGCGGCCAGCCGCGCGCCGGGTTTCCGGCCGGTCACGGCGCTGGAAGACCTCGACTGGGGTGCCTTCTCGGCGGTCAATCTGCGTGCGCCGGACCTGGCAGGCGTCATTCCGAACGTGGCCGAGATCCGCCACTATCCCTCCGGCTCGGCGTTCTCGCACGTGGTGGGATATGTCCAGCCGGCTTCCGAGGAAGATGCAGGCACCGACCCCTTGTTGCGCCACCCCGGCTTCCGGATCGGCCGTGCCGGTGTCGAAGCGGCGCGTGACGACACGCTGCGCGGTGCTGCGGGTTCGTTGAAGGTCGAGGTCAACGCCTTCGGCCGGGTGATCCGTGAGCTTCCCAACCAGTCCCAGCCGCAAACCCCGGGTGAGGATGTTGTCCTGACCCTCGATGCAGGTTTGCAGCGTTTCGCCCACGAGCGGCTGGCCGGCGAGAGTGCCGCTGCGGTCGCGATGGACGTCGAGAATGGCGACATTCTGGGTCTGGTTTCGGCACCGGGATTCGATCCGAACCTGTTCGTCACCGGTATCTCGAACACCGCTTTCCAGGCCTTGCAGAACAATGAGCGCCGCCCGTTGTTCAACAAGGCGCTCCAGGGCACCTATCCGCCGGCCTCGACCTTCAAGTCAGTGGTGGCACTTGCTGCGCTCGAGCATGGTCTGGTCCGCCCGACCGAGCGTGTGACCTGCCGAGGCAAGATTCGCGTAGGCGACCGCGAATTTCACTGCTGGCGTAGGCAGGGACATGGCAGCGTCAATCTGCGCGATGCGGTAAAGACATCCTGCGATGTCTTCTTCTATGAAATGGCCCAGCGGCTCGGCATCGAGCGCATCCACGACATGGCGCTGCGCTTCGGTCTCGGACCGGGTCCGGACATCGGCATTGCCGGTGTCCGCGACGGTCTGGTCCCGAACGAACAATGGAAACGCGCCCGCTACGGGCAGGGATGGAGCCTCGGTGAGACGCTGATTACCGGGATCGGGCAGGGCTTCCTGCTGGCCTCTCCGCTGCATCTCGCCCTGATGACGGCGCGCCTGGCGGGCGGCCGAATGGTCACGCCGCGCCTCTATCGCCAGGAATCGGCCCCGCTCGCCCCCCTGATCGATATCGATCCTGCGCATTTCGCCCTGGTCCGCGATGGCTTGCGAGCCGTCGTGCACGAGCCGGGCGGCACTTCCTACTACACACTCGGCGGTCTCGGCGTCGACGGGGTGGAGATGGCAGGCAAGACCGGCTCGGCGCAGGTCTTCCGGATCACCGAAGCAGAACGCGCTGCCGGAGTGCGAACCCAGGACGATCTGCCCTGGCGATTGCGCGACCACGGAATGTTCGTGTGCTACGCCCCCGCAGATCGTCCGCGCTATGCGGTGGCGACAGTGGTTGAACACGGCGGCGGCGGATCGCGCGCGGCTGCGCGGCCGGCTCGCGACATCCTGCGTTACCTGATCGAAAACGATCCCTCTCATGCGGGGCCATTTGCGTCGCTTGATCGTCCGGCACGGGGGGGCTGACCTTGGCTGTCTTCCGCGACACCGTTCCGAAAAGCTTTCAGGCCAAGCTCTACGAGATCAACTGGGCACTCGTGCTTTTGCTGTGCCTGCTGGGTTCGGCAGGTATCGGCATGCTCTATTCGGTGGCCGACGGAGCCTGGGATCCGTGGGCCACGCGGCATGCCTCGCGCTTCGCGGTCGGCCTCGCGATGATGCTGGTCGTGGCGATGTTTCCGCCGCGTTTGTGGATGGCCGTGGCCTATCCGATTTACCTTGCGGCATTGGCCTTGCTGGTCGGGGTCGAACTTTTCGGCCTGACGATCCAGGGCTCTCAGCGCTGGCTGGAACTGGGTCCGATCCGTGTTCAGCCGTCCGAAGTGATGAAGATCGCCGTCGTGATGGCGCTCGCGCGCTTCTTCCACGACCTGCCGCGGGACAAGGTGTCGGGACCGATGGGGGTTCTGGTGCCACTCATCCTGATCGGCATGCCGGCCGCGCTGATCCTGAAACAGCCAGACCTGGGCACCGCCCTTCTCGTGGTCGCGACCGGCTGCGTGATGATGTTCCTGTCCGGCCTCAACTGGAAAATCATCGGCGCAGCCCTTGTCGGGGCGGCGATCGCTGTTCCGCTGGCCTTGCGCTACGGGCTCGAGGACTACCAGCGACAACGCATTCTGACCTTCCTCAACCCTGAAGATGACCCGATGGGGGCAGGGTACCAGATCCTGCAGTCGAAGATCGCGCTCGGGTCCGGAGGCTTCACCGGGAAGGGCTTCCTGCAAGGGACACAGTCGCACCTCAACTACCTGCCTGAAAAGCAGACCGATTTCATATTCACAATGCTGGGCGAGGAATTCGGATTCATCGGCGGGATTGCCATCCTGGCGCTCTACCTGATCGTTCTCGCCAACGCGGTCGCGATTGCGACCTCGTGCAAGTCGACCTTCCTGCGCATGATCGTGATGGGGGTCGCGACCACGTTCGCGCTCTACGTCATCATCAATACAGGAATGGTCATGGGCATGCTGCCGGTCGTTGGCGTGCCTCTGCCGCTGGTCTCTTATGGCGGCACGGTGATGCTGACCGTCCTGTTCGGCTTCGGGCTGATTTTGGGTGCCCACGTGCACCGCAATGCCGAGCTTCCGCAGGGGGCCGGCCTTTTCGGCTGAATCCGCAGACACAAGAACGTCAACCGCTTGACCGCAAACAGCGGATAGGGAAGGTTCGTGCGCTATTACAGGGCGCGCGCAAGACGCCCCTGATGGTCTGGGGAGACAGGATATGGCTGCGGCTCACGCGCACTGGTCGTCACGTTTCGGATTCTTGATGGCGGCGATCGGTTCGTCGGTCGGTCTCGGCAATTTCTGGCGGTTTCCGTACACGGCAGGTGAGAATGGCGGCGCAGCCTTCGTCCTCATCTACCTCGCCTGTATCCTCCTGATCGGTTTCCCGATCCTGATGGCAGAACTCGCAGTGGGCCGGTACGGCCAGCGATCAGCGATCGGGTCGGTAGCCAAGACCGCGGCCGACAATGGGTCGTCGCGGCTCTGGGCCGCAACAGGCCTCGTCGGCCTGATCGGCGGCATCTTCGTCCTGTGTTTCTATTCGGTCGTGGCGGGCTGGGTCGCGGCCTATATCTTCAAGATGTTCTCCGGCGAGTTCATCGGTCAGGCGCCCGAGCTTGTCCGCGATGCCTTCGGGACATTCACTGGCGACAGCTACCAGGTCCTGGGCTGGCATTCGGCCTTCATGGCGCTGACCATCCTGGTCGTCGCCCAAGGCGTGACCAGCGGGATCGAGCGTGCTGCTTCCATCCTCATGCCGATCTTCTTCGTGATGCTGCTGGGCATGGTCGGCTATGCCTTCATCGCGGGCGATATGGGCGCCGCCGTCAGCTATCTTTTTGCGGTCGATTTCTCGGAAGTCTCGTCTCGAACCTTCCTTGAGGCGGTCGGACAGGCCTTCTTCTCGATCGGGTTGGGGTCGGCCATCATGATCACTTACGGCTCCTATCTCGGGAAGGATGCCAATATCGGTCAGTCGGCGGGTATCATCTCGGCCGCGGACTCGGGCGTGGCGCTGATCGCCGGTCTGGCCATCTTCCCCTTCGTCTTCGCCTATTCCCTGGCTCCCGAAGCCGGGCCGGGACTCTTCTTCCAGGCCCTTCCGGCCGCCTTTGCGCAAATGCCGGCCGGCAATATCGTCGGTGGTGCCTTCTTCGTGCTGGCGCTGATTGCGGCGCTGACCTCTTCAATCTCCCTGTTGCAGGCAGTCGTCGCCTGGATCGAGGAAAATTCCAGCTTTTCGAAAGCCACGATCGCCTGGACAATGGGCGGCTTCATCTGGCTGGTCGGGGCAGGCGTCTCCTTCTCCTTCCCCTTCTTCGATATGCTCGATTTCCTGTCCAGCTCCATCGCCCTGCCGCTGGCCGGCCTCTTGATGGCGGTCTTCATGGGCTGGGTGGTCGACCAGAAGCTGGCGCGGTCGGAACTGTCACACGCCTCGCCGCTGATGTTCGCCTTCTTCCGCTTCTCGACGCGCTTCCTCGCGCCGGTTGCTTTGACGGTGATCCTGGTGCTTGGCCTGTCGGACCGCTTCGGCTGGGGCCTGTCGCAGCTGATCTTTGGCAGCTAGGAAAAACGCTTCGCGAAGGTGTCGGCGGCGCGAATGATCGCGTCGGCGACACCCGGTTCGCCGGTCGAGTGCCCGGCGTCCGGGATCACCTCGAACTTCGCCTTCGCGCCCCATGCCTTTGCCAGTGACCAGCCGGTACGCGCCGGTGTGATGACGTCATAGCGCCCCTGGATGATGACACCCGGAATATCGCGGTAGCGGCCAATGTCGCGCAGCAACGCCCCGTCCTCGCCCAGGAAGCCCTTGTTCACGAAATAATGGGTTTCGAGCCGCGCAATGGCGTCATCGCGCAACGGATCATGGGGTTCGGACGGGCTGGGCGGCAGCAGGCTGACCAGCGCAGATTCCCACGCGGCCCAGGCGCGCGCGTCATCGCGCCTGTCGTGCCGGGTCTCGGTTTGCAGGCGGGCGTGATAGGCGGCCAGCACATCTTCCCGCTCCGAGCAGCTCAGGCGGGAGACCAGCGCCTCCCAGGCTTCCGGGAACAGGGCGTTCGCGCCGTCACGGTAAAACCAGTCGAGCTCCCGCTGTGTGCACAGGAAAACCCCGCGCAGGATCAGCCCCAGCACCCGGTCAGGGTGCGCCCGTGCATAGGCCAGTGCCAACGTCGTGCCCCAGGATCCGCCCAGCACCACCCACCGGTCGACCCCCAGCGCTTCACGGATGCGCTCCATGTCGTCGACGAGGTCGGATGTTGTGTTCGCCTCTGTCGCCGCATGTGGAACAGATCGGCCGCAGCCTCGTTGATCAAACAGGATTGCCCGGTACCGTTTCGGGTTGGCAAAACGCCGCAGCATCGGAGAGGCACCGCCTCCCGGTCCGCCGTGGAGGATGACAATGGGAAGGCCATCGGCCCGTCCGCATTCCTCGACGTAAAGACTGTGCCCATCCCCGACCGGCATCAGCCGGCTCGCATAGGGCTCTATCGGCGGATAAAGCGGGCGTCTGACGCCGCGTCTGGCCTGGTCCATGCAATCCCCCCGGAACGCTCGATGCGCGTGGCTAGTATCCGCGCTCCGGAGAGAGTATCGTGTTTTGGCTTTGGGTGGGGCAAGCGCATTGAACGTTTTTGGATTCCGTAGTTTCCCGGCTGTCGCCTTGTGCGCGTGTCTTGCGCTCGCGGGATGCGTGTCGACTCCGCAAGCCTCCGTCGCGCCTGACGCGGTCGAGGTGTCTCAAACCCAGTCAGACCTGCGTTCGGCCTCGCGCCAGCTACGCGATCAATATCGCGAAGCCGGTTGGGCCACAGCGTCCGGTACAGCCGCATTCGGCCAACTGGCCAACATGCTTCTGAACGGTCGTCAGGCCGACAGCGCCCGCACCCCGGTCCAGCGCTATCTCGACGTCAACGCCCCTGCCGACCGCGACGCCGCCGACATCTTCACAGCGCTCGATACGGACTTGTCGACGGCAACCAGCCTGGCGGGAACCGTTGCGGTTCATGCCCGCACCATCTCGCAAGGCGGGACGGTCAACGCAGCGACGCTCGGCGACGATCTGGACGCGGCCGAACAGGCAATTGCCTCGGTCGCCCGCGCGCTTGAATTTTTCTCTGCGGCAGTCGATTCCGTAGCCGATCGCCTCGATCCTGAACACCAAGACAGTCTGCGCGCCCGCCAGGCCCAGCTTCGCGTCGAGTTCGAGCGGCTGGGCGAAGCGGCAGACGGGATTGCGGACCGGCGCCGCTCGGTCCGGAACGGCATATTCAGCTGAGACTCGCATGATTGATCCTGACACGGTCCGTGGCTTCCTCGACCGGGAAGAAGGCGACGCACTGTCTCAATGCGCGCGCGAGACCGGGCGCCTCGGCCCGATCGTTGAGATCGGGTCTTACTGCGGAAAGTCGGCGCTTTATCTCGGCCCGGCTGCGCGCGAAGCCGGCAGCATCGTCTTCACGATCGACCACCACCGCGGTTCCGAGGAACATCAGCCGGGCGAGGGCTATCACGACCCGGACCTCTACGATCCCGTGGCCCAGGCCGTCGACACGCTACCCGAATTGCGCCGGACCTTGCGCCGCGCCGGACTGGAAGACTGTGTCATCCCGATCGTCGGGCGCTCGGCAGATGTCGCGAAATGGTGGGGCGCCGCGCCCGGCATGGTCTTCATTGATGGGGGGCATTCCATGCCGGCGGCCCAGGCCGACTATGACGGCTGGGCGCACCGCATCGTGCAGGGCGGCCTGTTGGCCATCCATGACGTCTTCCCCGATCCCGCTGACGGTGGGCGGCCGCCTCATGAAATCTGGTTGCAGGCGTGCGCGAGCGGGCTGTTTGAAACCGTGAGACGGGTCAAAACGCTGGAAGTTCTCCGCCGCGTCGCCTGACAGGATCGTCGGGCAAGGGTGCGATCAAGAGGTCGGATCCGGGCGACAGGCCTTCGATGGCGTCCGCGGCCAGCATCACGGCAGCAGTGGTCCAGCCGGGTTGCTCCTGCGGCCATATACATTCTTCGGCGAACTGCCATCCCATCCAGTATCCCCCGCCCGGCGCGGAGAGCGGCTGAAGGTCCGCGATCAGCCTGCGGGCACGCTTCGGCCATCCGGCGGCGGCGCAGGCCAGCGCCAGTTCTGCAGTCTCGGCCGCCGTTACCCAGGGTTCGTCGGCAACGCACCGGCAGCCCAGCCCATCGATCACGAAGCGGCTCCAGCCTGCATCGAGCCGTCTGCGGCCATCCTCGATCGAGGAAACGCCTGCCAGGACCGGGTAGTACCAGTCCATTGCAAAGCGGCGGCGGTCCACGCCCTCACGGTCGAACCGCCAGTCCTTGTCATGCAGCGCATCACCCAGCCGCGCGCGTGCGGCGCGCCAGTCTCCGGTATTCCATCCGGCGAGTTCGCCAAGCCGGATCGCGCATTCAAGGCTTTTGTAGAGACAGGCATTGCCGGCACGCAGCGAGTCGATGTTCTCGCGCAGCTGACCGGGGCCGGGCGCGCACCAGACGATATCGCCGTGGACGGTCTGGCACGACAGGACGAAACTCACTGCCCGCTTCACCATGCTGCCATAGCGTTCGATCAGGTGCGCATCCTCGAGCGCCAAGATGGACCGCAGGACGGTGACCGCTGCATACCCTGCGAAATTCGTATCGCGTGCCGTTGCCGGATTGTCGGGGATCAGGTGGCGATTGTCGGCGTCCAGGGGCACACCAGCGCCAAGTTCGCCGGTCCAGCCGCCATCGGGTTCCTGCTGCCCTGCGAGGTAGTCGAGACCGGCCAGGGTAGCCGCTCGGTCACCGGCCACGGCCAGCGCCATGACGGATTCGCCGTGATTCCACGGATCCCAGATGCCGGCCTTCAGCCACGGAATGGATCCGTCGGGCCGCTGAATCGACCGGATATGGCGTGCGCCCGCGGCGATGTCGGTCAGCGCACTCATGATGCGGGCCGGTTGAAGTAGAGGACGAGGCTTTTGCCCATCACCGGATTGAGCGCGGCTTCCAGGCCGCGCGTCAGCCACGGTCGTTTCATCAGGTCCCATTCGAGGAACTGGCGATAGGTGCGAACGGCCCGGCTGGTGTCCTTCCGGTCCCAGAGCGCGCATTGCAGCCACCAGTATGGGCTGTGCAGCGCGTGTGCCCAATGCCGGGAATGATAGCGCAGGCCCGACCGTCGTGCCGCTGTGCGCAGGCCCTCCTCGCGGAAGATGCGAACATGCCCCCCCGGCGTCTTGGGATAGGCATCCGACAGCGACCAGCAGATTTTCTCCGGCCAGAAGCGTGGGACTGACAGCGCCACTCGCCCGCCCGGCCGCACAACGCGGACGATTTCGTCGATCACGGCGTCGGGGTCGGGGACATGTTCCAGCACTTCGCTGCACACCAGCGCGTCGAAAGCCCCGTCCTTGAAGGGCAATCGCGCCGCGTCGCCTGCCGTCAGGGTCGCACTGCGCAGCGGCGACGGGGACGGAGGCGGAAGCGCGAAAAAGCCGTCAGCCGTGGCCCTGACCTCGGCTTCCGACAGGTCGAGCCCGGTAACGTGAAGCGGCGTGTCTGACCAGTAGAAGGCATAGGTGTGCCGTCCACGCCCGCACCCGAGGTCGAGCACGCGGTCGCCGGGGCGCAGGTCCAGTCTCCCGGGGCGGATCGTCAGCATGCGGCCATGACCCTTTGATACAGCGAGACAGCGGTTTCAGCATGCCGGTCCCAGTCAAACGCCTGACGCGCCCGTTCTGCGCCGTCGACACTCATCCGGTGTGCTGCCTCCGGGGTATCGAGCACCTCGCCGAGCGCAGCCGCCAGGGCGCGCGCATCGCCCGCCGGAACGACGCGTCCGGCCTCGCCGACGACTTCCGGCAGTGCGCCGCCATCGCTGGCGACAACGGGCGCACCACACGCCATTGCCTCGGCGGCGGGAAACCCGAAACCCTCGAACCGCGCAGGGCACGCCACGACACTGGCACGCTGGTAGAGGGCGGCAATGTCCTCGCGGCTTACACCGTGGCGGCAGGTCACCCGGTCCATCACGCCGGCTTCGGTCAGGATCTGCTTCGCGCGGCCATCGCGCAGCTGACCGATCATTTCCAGCTTCAGGTCGGGACGGCTCTGGGCGAGTTCCACGAATGCGGTCATCAAAACGTCGAGCCCCTTGATCGGGACATCGGCACTGGCAGTCGCGGCGATCAGCTCCGCTTCACGCGTGACCGACGGATCGGTCCGGAAGACGGTATGATCGATCCCGTTCAGCGCGACATCGACGCGCATCGGATCGACACCATACCAGGCCACATGGCTGTCGCGCGCCGCCTCCGACACCGCCAGCAACGCCGGCAATACGCGCGCGGTTTTCTCCTGCATGTCGACGAAGTCATACCAGCGCGCCGTCAACCAGCGATCGACCCGCTTGGTCGCTGAATCGATGGCGAACTCCCGGTCGATGGCGATCGGGTGATGGATCGTGGCGATAACCGGTATCCGTTTGGCGATACTCAGGAAGGGTGTCGCGAGCGTCTGGTTGTCATGGATGACGTCGAACTCGTCCTCCCGGCCTTTCAGCCAGTCATTCAACCGGCAGGCAAAGGCATAGAGTTCGCCGAAGGCCGCCGTGTTGTGGCATGCCCATTCGGCAAAGTCGGGCCAGCGGGTCAGGAATACCGGCCGGAATGCCATGAAGGCATTGTCGACGTCAAACAGGTTCAGCGCCGGCAATCTGACCAGCGAAATCGTGTCAGGCAGGTCAGGATAGGGCGGGCCCGAGACGACGGTGACCTTGTGCCCGGCACGTTGAAGCGCCTTGGCCAGCTCGCTCAGGTAAACGCCTTGCCCGCCGACATGCGGGTGGGAGCGGTACCCTGTCAGCAGGACGCGCAAGGCTCGCCCGGCAGCGGGAGCCAACGTCGTGGCCGGTTCGTCACCGATCGTGTCTTTCATCAGGTCCGGCCATGGGTTGCAGCGCGCAGAACGCGCAAAAGGGCGCGCGAAGCTAGCCTGCGCCGCCTGCCGGGCCAAGCATTGAAGGCGCAACACGCAGCGAGTGGCTTTTCCCCGCCTCGCGGGCGCGCTATGCGAGCCCATGACCGCGATGCGCCCGCCCGGAAACTTTGCCCGATACGCGGCGCATTACGGCGTCTTCTATCTCGTCTTCGGCGCGATTCTTCCCTACATCCCGGTCTGGCTTGAAGAACGCAGCTTGTCGCCCGAGGCCATCGGCATCGCAGTCGCCGGGGGGATGATCGGGCGCTCCATCCTGTCGCCGCTGGGCGCATCGGTCCTTGACCGGTCGTCCAGGCGCAAGCGGCTGCTCACCATTTTTGCCTTCGCCTCACTCGGCGTTTTCGCGCTCCTTTTTCCGGGATGGCCGGCGGTCATCACGATTGCGCTGACCGCGCTGGCGACCGCCCTGAACGGAGCGCAGATCCCGCTGCTGGATGCGGTGGCGATCCGCGCGGCGATGCGCACCGGTTTCGGTTTCGGCCCCGTGCGGGCCTTTGGCTCTGCGGCATTCGTGATCGCCAATGTCGGCGCCGGCGCGCTGGTCGCGCAATTCGGGGGCGAGGCGGCACTGGTTTGGATTGTCGCCGGCTCGATGCTGGTGCTTGTCTCGCTCCAGGGGCTTCCCGGCGCGACCATGGAGAATCGCGGCGCATCTCCGCCGGCGCGCTGGCGCATTCGCGAACTGATGACCCCGGGCTTCATCCTGGCCGTGCTGTCGGTTGCGCTGATCCAGGGCGCACACGGCTTTCAGTACAGCTTCTCGACGCTTGCGTGGCGCGCACAAGGGATACCGACCGGCACGGTCGGCCTTCTCTGGGGCTGGGCCGTTGTCGCCGAAATCGTGTTCCTGTTCGTGAATGCCCGGCTGCTGGTCCGGTGGTCACCGGCTGCCCTGATCGCGTCCGGCGCGGCCTTTTCGGTCGTACGTTGGGCGATCTTCGCGACCGCCCCGCCGGTCTGGGTGCTGTTCGCGCTCCAGACGACGCATGCCTTTACCTTCACCGCGACCTATATCGGTTTCATACGGTATTGCGCCGATCGCGTACCCGATCACTATGCGGCCAGCGCACAAGCGATCAATTCCGCCCTCTCGGGGGGCGTGGTGCTGGCGGGGGCCACTGTCGTGTCAGGACTGTTGTATGAACGCTACGGTGCAGGAGGATATGCGGCGATGATCGTGCCTGCTGCGCTCGGCGGCCTTCTTGCAGCCTTCCTCTGGCGCACTCTGCGGTCCCCAAACGCCGGTGAATCGCATAGGACTGTCAGGCAGGGGGACGTTGAATGAGTGATGGTGCGGCAGGTCTGACGATCGAGGAGGAGGGCGGCCGCGTCGTTCTCGTTCCGACCGGCGACTGGATTGTCGACACCATTGCGGACTTCGCCGCCGAGATTGCCCGCATCGACAACGACATCGATCCCGGCCGCGTCACCATCGACATTTCCAATATCGACCGCATCGACACCGCAGGCGCCTATCTGCTGGCGCGGCCAATCTACCGCGCGCGGGAACAAGCCGTCAGCGACCATTTTCGCGGCGACCATGCCATCGCGCGCCGCCTGATCGACCTCGTGCTCGAAAAGGCGATTTCCTGCGAACCCGAAGTCGAGGACCGCCGCTTCGGCTTCTTTCAGGCCGCCGAGCGTTTCGGTGCAGGGCTTGAGGCGGCCGGGCGCGAAATGATCGCGACATTCGGCTTCTTCGGCCATGCCCTGACCTCGTTTGCGGCAACCACCGCGCGTCCGTGGCGCTTCCGCATGACGCCGATCTTCGCGGTCATGGAAGTCGCGGGTGTAAACGCCCTGCCGATCATCGCGACCCTGTCCTTTTTCATCGGCGCGGTCGTCGCCTTCATGGGCGCGAGCCTGCTGGAAACCTTCGGGGCGTCCATATTCACGGTGGAACTGGTCGGCCTGGCGGTGCTGCGCGAATTCGGTGTGCTCATCACGGCCATCATGTTGGCGGGACGGTCGGATTCGGCTTTCACCGCGGCCATCGGCTCGATGAAGATGCAGCAGGAAATCGATGCGATGCGCGTGCTCGGCATCGATCCCTACGAAGCGCTGGTCATTCCGCGGCTGGTCGCCTGCGTGATCATGGCGCCGCTCCTGACCTTCGCGGCGATGATCGCCGGTATCGTCGGCGGATTGCTGGTGTGCTGGCTGGCGCTCGACATCTCGCCGCAATTCTTCGTGTCCCGTATCCAGGACGCCGTTCACATCAACAGTTTCTGGGTCGGCATGTCCAAGGCCCCGGTCTTCGGTGCGATCATCGCCGTCATCGGCTGCAAGCAGGGCATGGATGTCGGCGGGGACGTAGAGTCGCTTGGCCGTCACGTCACGGCATCGGTCGTGCAATCCATCTTCATGGTCATCATCGTCGATGCGCTCTTCGCGATGCTCTATCTGGAACTCGGAATATGAGCACGTCTTCGCCGCTGATCGAGGTGCGCAACCTCTCCACCGCTTTCGGCACGCACGTGGTTCACAACCGTGTCGATCTCGAAATTCGCCGCGGAGAGATTGTCGGCCTGGTCGGCGGGTCGGGCACCGGCAAGTCGGTCCTGCTCAACACGATTATCGGCCTGCGTCGCCCCGACGCCGGCGAGATTTACTTTAACGGCCGCGCCTTGGGCGAAATGTCGGAACGCGACCGGGCACGGCTGGAAGCGCGCTGGGGAGTTCTGTTCCAGGGCGGCGCCTTGTTCTCGGCGCTGACCGTGCGCGAAAACGTCATGGCGCCAATGCGCGAACACACCCAATTGCCCCGCAGCCTGATGGCCGAGCTGGCCGACATGAAAATCGCCCTTACCGGGCTCGGGCCCGAGGCCGCGACGAAGTTTCCCTCCGAGCTGTCAGGCGGCATGCGCAAGCGGGCCGGCCTCGCACGCGCCCTTGCGCTCGACCCCGACATCCTGTTCCTCGACGAGCCCACGGCCGGTCTCGACCCGATTGGTGCGGCAGCCTTTGACGACCTCATTCTCGAGCTTCGCAACGCGCTGGGACTGACCGTTTTCCTGGTGACTCACGATCTCGATACGCTTTACGCAATTTGCGACCGGGTGGCCGTGCTGGCCGAAAAGCGCTGCATCGCAGTGGCCCCGATCGAAGAACTCCTGCAACATGACCATCCGTGGATTCAGGAATATTTCCGGGGTCCACGGGGGCGCGCGGCCGCTCAGGCCCAGGAAGGATAGGCGATGGAAACGAAGGCACACCACGTTCTCGTCGGCTTTTTCGCGATGTTTCTCGTCGCGGCGGGCGGCTTTTTCATTCTGTGGCTCTCGAACTATTCCGGCGGGCGCGAATACGCCCAGTACGACGTCGTGTTCGACTGGCCGGTTCGCGGTCTGCGTGAGGCCAGCGAAGTGCGTTTCAACGGCATTCAGGTCGGGGAAGTCACGCGCCTGGGCCTCGACCCGCAAAACCCGAACCGCGTGATCGCGCGGATCCAGGTCCTGGCCGAAACGCCGGTGCGCGTGGACTCCACCGCCCAGCTCGAGCCCCAGGGCCTGACCGGCCTGGCCTATATCCAGCTGTCAGGCGGAACGCCGGACGCGGCGCGCCTCTACAGTCCGCCTCGCCAGACGCCGCCCCGCATCTTTGCGGTCCAGACCCAGCTCGACACGCTGTTCCAGTCGTCCGAGGAAGTGCTGGCGCAGGCCCAGACCGCGCTGATCCGGATTTCGGATCTGCTCAGCGAGGACAATGTCGATTCGATCCGCAACACGCTCGACAATATCGAGCGCCTGTCCGAGGCGCTCGCCAATGATGACGAGACGCTCGGCGACGTGCGCTCGGCCATCCAGACACTCGAACAGACCGGTCGCGACGTGTCCGTCGCAGCCGAGGCGATGCAGCGATTTGCCGATGAGACCACGACCTATGTTCAGGGCGACCTGACGACGGCGACCAACCAGACCAACCAGGCCTTCATCGACATGCAGCTCGCTGCCCAGCAGCTCAACACCATGCTGGAGGAATTGCGCCCGTCGATCACCGAATTCGCCGACGACGGGCTCGATGAGCTGACGCTCGCAGCGGGGGATTTGCGCCGCCTGATCGCGACGCTCGACCGGATTGCGATCGAACTGGAAGACGACCCCGGCGGTTTCATCGCCGGTGAACCGCGCCGCACCGTGGAGATCCCGCAATGAACTACATCAAGCTCCTGACCGCCGCTGGCGCGGCTCTGCTCGTTACGGGGTGCGTGAACCTGCTGCCCGAGACGACACCGTCCAGCATCTACCGCCTGTCGTCGCCCGAGCCCTCTGGCGTGATGGTGGCAGGCCGCGAAGTGGTTCGTGTGGATCTGCCGCTGGCACCGCGCGGACTCGCCAGCGACGAGATCGCCATCTCGCTCCAGCACGGCGAACTGGCCTTCATCGATGGTGCAAAATGGATCGCCCCGACCCCGCGCCTCGTGCAGGACCTGATCATCGAGTCGATCGACGCGTTCGAGCCGGACCTGATCGCGGCGCGCCCCGAAGACGGGGTGCGCGCCGACTATGAACTTCACACGGAAATCCGCTCATTCGAGGCGGTGTACCGCGATGGTCCGGATTCCGCGCCGATTGCCGTGGTGCGCATGCGTGTCCGCATCGTGCGGCTGGATGACCGTAGCTTGCTCGGCATTCACGCCGTCGGCGCTCAGGCGCAGGCCCGCTCCAACACGGTGGGTGACATCGTGGCCGCGTTCGATGCGGCGGCACAGGAAATGGCATCGAACATTTCGGCGTGGGCGACGCTCCAGGTCGAGATGTACCCGGTCGAGGACGCCGGCGAAGACTAGCTTTCGTCTTCGTCCCGCGACCGGCGCTTGCGGGCCGGCATCTCGGCCTCGCCCTCTTCAGGCGCCATCGTTGCCAGAAGGTCTTTCCAGCGCCAGCCCGGATCGCTTGCGCGGCCGCGTTCAGGGAAGCCGACATGGTCGCGGCGCTGCGCCGCCTCATTGTCCAGCGGAGCGTCCGGGGCCGGGGCTTCGCCTGCATCCTCGGTCTTCACTTCGGAACGCGGCTTCGCACGGCGGCTCAGAGGGTCCGGGACTTCGTTCGACGGCAGGTCGAGTGAACGCCGGCCTCCCGCAACCGTGCCCATGTTCAACATGAAGTCGCTGAGCAATTCGTAGTTCTGCCGGATACGCGATTGGAAGGCGGCGTCGATTTCCTGCGCCTCCTCGGCGGCCGTCATCGCGGCGGCGTTGAGGCCTTCCAGCCCCTGGCGGAGAATGTCGACGGTCTCGCGTGCCCGCATGCGGGCGGTCTCGGGCAGACTGCCCAGCCGGTCGCCAAGAGCCTGGATTTCGCGCTCTATGGCTGTGCTTTCCGACTTGGCGGCTTCCAGCACGGATTCCATCCGGCGGCGAACCGAATCCGCTGCCTCGTCGGCCGCCTGGGCGGCGCGTGCCGTCAGCTTCTCGGCCTCGGCAATCCGCGCCTGGAAATTCTCGTCCGAGCGGCGCGCGGCGTTGAACGCGGTCTCGTTGACGTGCTCGACACGCTCGGCAATCAGGCGGCTCTGGGCCTCGAAGGCTTCGCTGGCCTGCTCCGATGCGGTGCGGGCCTCGTCGGCCGCTGTGCGCAAACTGTCCAGGGCCGCGCGGTGGGACCTTCCGGCGCTCTCGGTTTCGGCGTGAACCGTGGCGGCCAGTTCGCGGGCATTCGCCAGGGCAGCATCCACGGTCTGCTTGAAGCTACCGGCCCCGTCCTTGGCTGCCGAATTCAGCGCATCGGCGCCTTCGCGGGCGGTGCGGGCCATGACGTCCAGTTCGGCGCGGTGGAAATCCAGCGCCGCTGCGATCTTTTCCTGCTCCTGGCGCAGCACCTCGCTGGCCTCTTGCAGGCGGCCCTTGTGCTTCACATACGCCGCGTCGAGCGCCTCGGTGCGCTCCTTCAGGGAATCGCGCAGCTCTCTCAGGCGGTCGCCCTGCTCGGCCATCGAATGGGCGGCGCGTTCGGCCTGTTCCGTGACGGCCGTTCCCGCGCCGGCGAGGCGGTCGGCGCCCTCGCGCAGCTTGCGCTCGCTGGACGTGGCTTGCTGTTCGGCGAGCTCGGCGGCCGCGGCCACCATGCGCGACTGGTCGGAGATCGCGGCTGCAATGAGGGCAGCCTTGTCGTCGAGCGAGTCCGTGACTTCGGACAGGCGCGTGCGCTCGCCGCGAAGACCTTCCAGCAAGGCTTCTGCGCGGTCGCGCGCGCTGCCCGCTGATTGCTCCAGCGCGTCGGCGTGGTGGGCGATCACCTCTTCCATGGCGGCGAGGCGGGCCAGCGCGCTTTCGAGCGCGACATTGATCCGCTCGACCTCTGACGTGATGGCTCCGGCCAGATTGCTGACATCGCGCTGGGCTGTGTCGACCGGAGCCGCCAGCCGTCGCACGGCACCATCAATGCCGCGTGTCCGGTCCGCCATGCGCGCCAGTTCGGCGGCCAGAAAACCGGTGATCAGGATGAACAGGGCGGGCGCAATCGCGAACACGGACAGGCCGACCAGCTGGGCCGGTGTATAGGTTTCAAACGGATTGCCCGAAAAATCGATGCCGGCGAGCCCGATGATATAGGCCGCCGCGCCCCCAACCCAGATCAACGCCAGTACCAGGCCCAGCCACGCCATCCAGCCTCGCGAGGGCATGCGCACCGGGTCGACCGGATCGCTGCGATGGGCTGAAGGGTGATGACGCACGGGTGCGCGATCCGAGGCCGCCTCGTCGAAAGGCTGCAAGCTGTCCGTTTGATCGCGATTGGCCGTCTGTTCCGCCATGCCCCGTCCACCATCCGTTATGCAAGCGGCCAGCGCGTTCGTGCGCGCCATGCCTTTACGTCAGGATAGGGCGAATCGCTGCGCGGATATACCGCCCGGTTCAGATTTCGATGAGGAAAACCGGCTCGTCGACCGGTTCGGGCTGCGGCAGAACAGCATTCTGGGGGCAGGGAATGTCGGAAGAGAACACCGGTGCGGACACGGGACGCCAGTAATCGGTTTCGGCGGTTTCGATATATTCGACAATGTAGGTCTTCGATGTGACCTCTTCGGCCGGTGCGACCCGGGTGATTTCGACGCCGAAAAACCCGAGTGCCGCACTCGCCACAAATTCGATCAGCGCAACCAGCCAGCCCATAGCGTCCTCGTCCTTCGCTACACCTGTGTGGTGCAGTTCTGGCCCGCGGCGGGATGCGGCTCAAGTCAATTCCCGGTGATCGGGCGTGAAATCTTCGTAAGCTGATTGGACAAGTGTGACCGTTGGGGCAGGATGGTCGAGGGACAGGAGGGACAGATGACACAACCGAAAATGGATCGGCATTTCAGCATCGACGCGATACGCGGTATCGCGGTGATGGGAATATTGCTGATGAACATTCAGGCGTTCGCCATGGTGTTCGCCGCTTATCAATTCCCGCAAGTCCACATGGACTTCACCGGCGCGAACCGCGATGTCTGGTTCTACGCCCACGTCTTCTTCAACATGAAGTTCATCACCATTTTCTCGGCCCTGTTCGGCGCCGGCATCGTGTTGATGCTGGGTGAGGACAAGCAGGCCAGCCTCGGCGTCCACTATCGCCGGATGCTGTGGCTGCTGCTCATCGGCCTGATCCATGCCTGGGTCTTCTGGGCCGGCGATATTCTCGTTCCCTATGCCGTCATGGGCATGCTCGTCGTCCTGGCCCGGCGCATGAAGCCGATGGGTCTCACGATCATGGGCATAGCCCTGATCCTTTTGACCGGCGGCCTGATGGCGCTCGGTTTTGCTTTCCTGCCAATGATGTCGCCCGAAGACCTCGAATCCATGCGCCCGAGCGCTGAGACCGTGGCGGCGACCGTCGCGGTGTATCAGGCCGGGTTCATCGACCGCTTCGGGGCTAATGCCTCGCTGACGATGATGGCCGAGACCATGCAGCTGACTTTCTTCGCCGGACGGCTTGCGGGCGTGATGTTCGTCGGCATGGCGCTCTACAAGTGGGGCTTCCTGACGCTCCGCTGGTCGTTCCTGCGCTATCTCGTCACCGCGATCATTGCGCTGGGGATCGGTCTTCCGGCCTGCTGGTACGGCACCAATCATCTGCTTGAGACCGACTTTGCGCTCGATCAGTTCTGGGTCGGCGAGACGATCAACTACTTCGCCTCGCTCCTCGTGGCGCTGGGTTACGCGGCGGTCGTCATGCTGCTGTGCAAGCTCGGACCGGCGCTGCGCTTGATCCTGCACCCGTTCGCGGCGGTGGGCCGGATGGCCTTCACCAACTACCTGACGCACACGCTGGTGCTGACCTTCATCTTCGTCGGAACACCCGGCCTGGGGATGATGGGAGAGGTCGAGCGCGTTGGCCAATTCCAGATTGTCGTCGCGATCTGGGTCTTCCAGCTGATCTTCTCGACCATCTGGCTGTCGATGTTCCGTTTCGGTCCGATGGAGTGGGTGTGGCGGTCGCTGACCTACTGGAAGTTCCAGCCGATGCGCAAATCGGTGGCCGGCGCACCGCCGCCGACGCCGGCCTGACGGGATTCAGGCCCTGATCAATGACCGTCTTCGGGCGCGTCGGGCTGGTTTTCCGGTGCAGCCGCCTCGAAGGCGGGATGGGCTCGCGCCGCGTCGTCGGCCGCAACGAGTCTCGGCAGGGCTTCCATGTCGACGCCGAAACGGCGGGCATTGTACATCTGGGGCACCAGATAGATGTCCGCCATCGTCGGCGCCTTGCCCCAAAGGAAGGGGCCGCCACGATCATCCTGCGCCGCCATCGTTTCCAGCGCGGTCAGGCCATTGGTGATCCAGTGCCTGGCCCACGCCTGCACAGCGGTCTGATCGGCGTCGAGTTCGGCCTTGATATACTGCAGCACGGACAGGTTCTGGATCGGGTGAATGTCGCAGCCGATGACGGCAGCATAGGCGCGAAGGCGCGCACGCTCGCGCGCATTGCCGGGCAGGAAGGCAGGATCCGGCCACGTCTCGTCGATCCATTCCAGGATCGCCGGCGACTGGATCAGCGCGCCGGTCTCGTCCACGAGGGCCGGCACGAATCCTTGCGGCTGAAAGGTCCGGAAATCCGGATCGCGCTGCGCGCCGGTGCGCAAATCAACCGGCTTCTGCTCGAAGGCGACGCCTTTCAGGTTCAGGGCGATCCGCAGGCGGTAGCTCGCGCTCGAGCGCCAGTATCCGTATAGCGTCAGGCTCATCGCGGTGTCTCCGTGACCTTGAATTTCAGTTCGGGCAGATCGGCGACACGGGCGGCGACCACGTCTCCCGGTTCGAGCGCGCTGACCCCCGCGGGCGTGCCGGTGAAGATCAGGTCTCCCGCTTGCAGCGCAAACAGGCCGGACAGTTCGGCAATCAGGGCCGGAATGTCGCGGGTCATGTCTTTCAGGTCCCCCGATTGCCGGGTTTCGCCATTGACGGCCAGCGTGATCTTGCCTTGCGACGGCGCGGGTCCGCTGCGGATCGTTCCGATCGGCGCCGAGCCATCAAAGGCTTTCGCGGCATCCCACGGAGCGCCGGCCTTCTTGGCTTCGGCCTGCAGGTCACGCCGGGTCAGGTCGACACCCACCGCGCTGCCATAGACATGGCTGGCGGCCTGGCTGACCGGGATGTTGCGTCCGCCCGACTTCAGCGCCACCACCAGTTCGACCTCGTGGTGTAGATCCTGTGTCCGTGGCGGATAGGCGACATCGCCGCCGCGCGAGACCAGGGCGGTGGGCGGCTTCATGAAGAAGACCGGTTGGGCGGTATCGGGATTGCCGCCCATCTCCTTGACGTGGTCGGAATAATTGCGGCCGACGCAGAATATTCGGCCCACCGGGAAGCCGTCTGAAATGTTCTCGATTGGCAACAGGCGGAGCGGGGGCGGGGTGAAGATCGGTTCCATGATGATGGCCTAGCGCGGGGAGGGGGCTGACGTCGAGCGGACAAATTAGTTGCAAATGATACTATTTTCCGGCATGTCCTGTCCGAGCCCGCCCGGAAAATAGCGCGACCTCGCGCGGCGGCGAACACCAGATTGGGAGCGCGACATGTCGCAGACCTTCGAGAACCCGCTCGCGACGGACGGATTTGAATTTGTCGAGTTCACCGGACCCGATCCGGACGCGCTTGAAAAGTTGTTCCGCCAGCTGGGATTTGCCTGCGTGGCGAAGCACAAGAGCAAGGACATCCTCCGCTTCAAGCAGGGTGACATCAATCTCATCCTGAACCGCGAGAAGGGCGGCCAGGCAGAAGCCTTCGCGAAGGCGCATGGTCCTTCAGCGAACGCGATGGCCTTCCGCGTGAAGGATGCGAAGTATGCGTACGAACAGGCGTTGAAGAATGGCGGCGAAGCGTTCGGCGACGGAATCTGGTCCGACCCGGAACATATCCCGGCGATCAAGGGGATCGGTGGCTCGGTCCTCTATTTCGTCGACAAATATGGCGACTCCTCGATCTACGACGCCGACTTTGAACCGACCGGCGAGACCGATGATGGCGGCGTTGGCCTGCAAATCCTCGATCACCTGACGCACAACGTCGAGAAGGGCCAGATGGCCGTCTGGGCGAAATTCTACGAGGACATCTTCAACTTCCGCGAAATTCGCTATTTCGACATTGCCGGCAAGCATACCGGCCTGTTCTCCAAGGCGATGACCGGTCCGTGCGGCAAGCTGCGCATCCCGCTGAACGAGAGCCAGGACGACAAGTCCCAGATTGCCGAATTCCTCAAGGAATATAATGGCGAAGGCATTCAGCACATCGCGCTGACCACGACCGACATCTGCAAGACCGTGGACCAGTTGCGCGAGAACGGCATCGTCTTCCAGGACACGCCGGAAACCTATTACGAACTCGTCGACGCCCGTGTCCCGAACCACGGCGAGCCGCTCGAAGAGCTGCGCAAGCGCCGCATCCTGCTGGACGGCGATCCGGAGAACGGCCAGGGCCTGCTGCTTCAGATCTTTACCGTGACCGTCATCGGTCCGGTCTTCTTCGAGATCATCCAGCGCAAGGGCAATGAGGGATTCGGCGAAGGCAACTTCAAGGCGCTCTTCGAATCGATTGAACTCGACCAGATCCGCCGCGGCGTGCTCGCGGACGCAGACTAGGCGGCATGACCGCCGAGCGGGGGACACCGCAGGCCGGGGCCGGTGCAGATGATGCGCCGGCCCTCAGGCTTGCCGATTACCTGCCTTACCGGCTGTCGGTGGCCTCTAACCGGACCAGCGCACTGGTGTCGCGATCCTACCAGGACCGTTTCGACATAACGCTGTGGGAATGGCGCATCCTGGCCGTGCTCGGCGATGTTGAACCCATGACCGCGCAGGAACTTGTCGAAGCCACGGCGATGGACAAGGTGACGGTGTCGCGCGCCGCACGCGGCCTGGAAGAGAAGGGCCATGTCTCGCGCACGCGTAACAAGACTGACGGCCGTTCGGCGCATATCCGACTGACGGCGGAAGGGCGCGCGATCTATGAAACCGTCGCGCCGACCGCGCTCGCTTTCGAAAAAATCCTGCTTGAAGACCTGACGCCGGAGGAAGTGGAAACCCTCAAGGCGCTTTTGCTGCGCATTCAGGGCCGGGTAGAAGCCCTCCTCGCGGACGGCGAAAGCAACCGGTAGAGCGCTGCGACGATCGCCAGCAATGCAGCAGCGGCGGCCAGCGCCGCCGGGATGAACCACGCCCCCAGGAGTTCACGCGATCCGGGCTGGTTTTCATACGACAAGGTTATCCCGTCCCCCGAATGCCAGTAGAGTCCGACCGCATCCGGGTTAAACACCTCCATCACGGCCATGTGCAGCAGGGCGAGCGCGAAAAGGCCGCAAATCACCGCCGTCGTCATCGCCAGGTATCTGAGGGCAAAGTGCAACGGTGCCCGCCACGCGGATGGCGGTGCTTCCAGACGTCCGAATGCTTCGAGCGCCGCGCGCAGCCGTTCAGCTTCCCCACCGCTACCGGACGCCGACATGGCCTCGGCGATGTGGGCCTCGGCCTCCATCAATCGCTCCGCCCGTTCCAGGGCCGGCAGGTCGCGGTCGCGCCATGCCAGGCGATGGCGATAATCCGCCCACAGGCGCCGGGCTTCGGCGGTTTGCAGATCAAGCCCCATCATCGCCTCCCGCGGCATTGAGCGCCGCATTCATGGATGTCCAGACAGACCGCATGCGCACCAGCGCGTCCCGGCCATCTTCGGTCACGGCATAGTATTTTCTGGGTGTCCCGGAATCCTCGGTGACCCATTCCGCCGAGATGAAACCCTCGGCGCGCAATCGCGCCAGCACCGGGTAGACCGTCCCCTCGGCCAGGTCCTCGAAGCCGGGGGCCTGGCGCAGCAAGGCCACGAGCGCGTAACCATAGGTGCGGCCCTGCGCCAAATGGGTCAGCAGCAGGAGCTCGAAATAGCCCTTGCGCGCCTGGGCGCTCCATCTCTCCAGACCTTCACTCACGCCGCACTGATCTCCGCTGCATCCGTTTCAGCATATTCCTGCATCCTGTCATTGCTAGCTACTTAGCAATACAAGGTATATGGAGAATTGCCATGAAACACTCGATCCGCTCGACAATCCTCGCTGCCGGAGCCGCGCTTTCGGCTGTCCTGATCGCGTCGGGCATTGCCGATGCCCAATTGCGCGAACAGCCCGTGCAGTTCGAGACCGCCGCACGCGACGGGACCCTTCTGTCGGGCAGTGTGACCTTCCCCGAAGGCGAGGGACCTTTCCCTGCCGTGGTTATCCTGTCCGGCTCGGGTCCGCAGGACCGGGACGGGCGCGACCCCAGCCTCGGCGAGCATCGCATCTATCGTGACATCGCGGTCCAGCTGGGCGCGCAAGGCTATGCGGTACTGCGTTTCGATGACCGCGGTGCCGGTGAAACGCCGGGCGACATGGATGCCGCGACGGTATCGGACCTGACCGGCGACGCTGTAGGGGCCTGGCGCGCGCTGGCGGCGATGGACGCAATCGATGCCGCCCGCATTGCCTATCTGGGTCATTCGGAAGGCGGGGCCATCGCCTTCGCCGCTGCGGGCTATACCGAACCGGCGGCCATTGTCTCGCTGGCAGGTCCGGCGGTGGATTTCCGCGAAGTGTTCAGCGCCCAGTATCGCGCGCAGCAGGAAGTCACGGGCGACCCTGCCGAGGCGATCGACGCCAACCAGCGCTTCCTGTCCACGATCTATGCGGAAATGGATCAGCAGGCGGATGCTTCGCAGGACGACGCGCGCGCCGGTCTGGCGCGCGTGTTCGAGGATCTGGGTCTCCCGCCGGAGGCTGGGCTCGACACCCTGTCATCTCCCTATATGCGCTCGTGGTACGCGCATGACGTGCGCGCCACCCTGCATGCGTATGATGGACCGGTGCTGGGACTATATGGGGAACATGACCTGTCGGTCCTGCCCGGCGCGAATGCCGCATCTCTGGGCGGCGCCATCGATCCGCGAAACGGTTCTGCAGTGCGGGTTCTTCCGGGTCACAACCACATGTTCCAGGCGGTGGATGATCCCCTGGAGCGGGTCTCGCAACAACCGCTTTCGATCAATCCCGATGTCGTGGTGTCCATTGCCGACTGGCTGGACGACGTGATGCAGGACTAGCGTCGTCACCGGGAGAGGCAGGTGCCTGTCCCGGGAGGCCGGCTCAGGCCTGGGCGAGCATCATGCTCAGCCATTCGGCGCGCAGGGCAGGCCGGGACGAGTTTTCAATCTCGATCTTCACGTCAAAGGTCAGAAGGAATTGTCCCGGCTTGCGTTCCTCGAACGTGTCGAGCTTGAACGCCGCGCGGATGCGCGATCCGACCGGCACGGGCGACGCAAAGCGCAACGCGTTCAACCCGTAATTCACGCCGACCGTGTTCGACGGAAAGGGCGGCAGGGCATCGGCCGCGAAATGCGACAGCATCGACAGGCTCAGGAATCCGTGCGCGATCGTACCGGGAAACTGGGTTTCCTTCCGCGTCCGCTCGGCATCAAGGTGGATGAAGTTATGATCGTTCGTGATGTCGGCGAATGCGTTCACACGCTCCTGGTCGATCAGTAACCAGTCCGAAGTGAAGGTCTCGCCGACCTTGGCGCGATAGTCCGAGATATCCGTCATGACCATTTATTGCGCCGTTTTGCTGCGCTGCGTCAATCTTGTTGGCCTCGAACCGGCGTCAGCCAGCCCTCCGGTGCCGGGGTTTGGCCGGTGAACAAGCCGAAGAAGGCAGCCTGAATTTCCGAAGTGATCGGTCGCTCTCCGGAGCCGACCTTCATCCCGTCGATCGACCGGATCGGGGTGACTTCCACAGCCGTGCCGGTGAAGAAGGCTTCGTCCGCGCTGTAGAGCGCTTCACGCGGCAGCGTCTGTTCCACGACCTTCACACCCAGCCGCTCGCACAGCGTCATCACGGACTGACGCGTGATGCCTTTCAGGATCGAGGCGGAGGAAGGCGGCGTGAAAACGATGCCGTCCTGCACCAGAAACAGGTTTTCGCCCGCGCCTTCGGACAGCAGGCCATCGGTGCCGAGCCCGATCCCTTCGTGGAATCCGCGCTCCTTGGCTTCATAGCTGATGAGCATCGAGGAGAGGTAGTTGCCGCCTGCCTTGATCCCGGGCGGCACGGTCCCGGGGGCCAGTCGCCGCCAGGACGAGACACAGACATCGACACCGTTTTTCAGACCGTCCTCACCCAGATACGCGCCCCACGGAAACGCCGCGACCATCGTGTTGATGGGCGTATCCATCGCCGAAACGCCGATCGGCCCGGCACCGCGAAAGGCCAGGGGGCGGATATAGCCGTTTTCCAGCCCGTTGCGGTGGGACGTGTCGACACAGGCTGCAATGACGTCGTCGACCGTGAACGGGATCTGCATGCGATAGACACGCGCTGAGTGAAACAGGCGCTTGATGTGATCGGTCAGCCGGAAAACGGCCGGCCCGTCGGGCGTGGAATAGACCCGGATCCCTTCAAAGACCGATGATCCGTAATGCAGCGCGTGGGACATGACGTGAACCGTCGCGTCCTCCCAACGCACTATCGAACCATCCATCCAGATCCAGTCCGCGCGCTTGGTCATGCTGTTCCCCTCGTTTGGCGGCGCATTCAACGGGTGCCCGGCTCGCGGGTCAATGAAGCTGTAACCTGAATGGCTTATCACCAATGTCAGTCAGCGTGGTTGCTGTGCCCGATTGCGGCGCTGTACACGCCTTGTTCCTGAAAACAAACATCTCGGAAAATCATGGTCGCCAAAGTCAAGTTCGACCCGTCAATGGGTGCGGTCGTTACATGCTCGGAGCTTGCGGTTACGCGCGATTCCATGCGCGAAACGATCCGACTGATCACCAGCGAGCTGGCCGCCAATGATTGCCGCCGACTGTTCGTGGACATGTCGTCGGCCCAGATCCAGGTCTCGACCCATGAAATGACCTTCGTGCTCGATCAGCTTCTGAACGCGACGCACGGCGATCTTCGATTGGCGCTGGTGATCAATGCGGCCGGCAAGCCGCAGGGCGAATACGCAAGTGACTACCTGTCGGCCGAGGCGGTCGAGGTCGAGATTTTCACCTGTCCGGATCAGGCAAGGCTCTGGATCGTCGCGGCCTGACACCAGGTCAGAAATCGACGTCGATCTGCTTGACGTGAATGCGGTCGCCAAACTCGCTGGCATCGCCATTGGCCAAATTGACCGCGATCCAGACGCGCAGAGGACCGCTCGCCGACTGCGGCGCATGCCAGTTAATCGTCCACACCTGTCCGGGCTCGACCGAGCGTACCGCATGGCCTTCGGCCTCGGTGCTTGCGTCACCGGGTGTGAAACAGCCTGCCTCGCCGCTGCCTGAAACCGCCATCTGGAAGCCGTTCACCGGTCCGGCCTCGCTCAGGCGGATCGTGACTGGGTAGATCGCACCGGCCTCGTAACGCGCTGGAAATCCTTCAACCACGATCCGTTCGGATTGCGCGGTGACGGGCTGGTCGAAATGACAGGCCGTACAGTCTGCTCCGCCCTCGATGCCGGCATGGTTCCACGGCGCGCCCTCGGGATAGGCGCAGACAGCGGCGGGCAAGCCCGCCGCTGCAAGGATCGCCGCGAGTATGCGCATTATTCGGCTTGCGGCTCCACGACCGCGCGGCCGATCGTATTGGTGTCGGCCCCGAACCAGATCACGCCGTCAGGTGCATAATACTGCATGTGACGCACGGTGCCACCGCCGGACGGGACGGGCGTTTGCGAGAAGAATTCCTCGGTCGCCGGATCAAAGCCGACGAAGTTGTTCGGCTCGACGCCGGTTTCCACGAACCAGATCCGGTCCTGGCCATCGACGGCCATGGCATAGGGTCCGCTCTGGCTGCCCGCCGGGGCCGGCCATTCCTGGGTGGCGTTGGTTTCCGGGTCGAACACGCCGACAAAACCCTCGGCATAGTCGACGAACCACACCCGGCCGTCGCTGGTGTGGCCGATGCGGCGCGGACGCGCGCCTTCGCGTGGCAGGGCATATTCGGTCAGTTGCAGCGTCTCGGGGTTCACCGAGGCGATCTTGTTGGTGCCCAGAAGCGCCACCCAGACCATGCCGTCCGGCGTGATCGTGATGCCATAGGGGCGCGAGCCTTCGGTCGGCACATCGATGATGTCGACCGCCCACTCGCCCGGGATCAGCCGGCCAATCGTGTTGGCGCCCTGCGCCGTGAACCACAGCGCGCTGCCATCATTGTTGAAGATCAGCGTGTGCGGGTCGCGCGGATGCCCGTCAGGCATGTCCACGCGGAGGAACTGGCCGGTCTCCGCGTCATATCGCGCAATGTGCGCCGCGCGGTTCCCGGCGATCCAGACCATGCCGTCCGGACCGACGATCTGGTTGTGCGGACCGTCACCCTCTTGCAGGCCAACGTGTTCGAATTCGCCGGTCTCGACGTTCAGAGAGGCGAGATAGTCGCTGCGCTGCCCGACAAACCAGATCGTCTCGCCATCAGCCGTGAACGGGTCGCGCGGACGCGATTCCTCGTACGGCACCGTCCATTCCTCGATAAGGATCTGGCCGTCGGCGGGTTCGTTGGTGAAGTCCTGTGCGATAGCGCACGGCGCGAAGAGGGCAGTCAGGGCAATGGCGGAAACGGCGAGGCGCATGGGGTCTCTTCCTTTGCGTGGCGGTTCTTCTGCGAACCTATCGCAAAGTTGGCAAGTTCCAAACAGAACGTTTTGAAACGCTCGTTTTGGTGGCAAGCTGGTCGGCAACCCGAAGGTGTTTGATGCTGGCCACCGCGTTTATCGCTCTATCGCTATTGCAGACGGTGCCCGCTGCCGATGGCGGCGAAGACTGCGAAACTCACCCTTTGGCGAACGCCTGCATGGAGGCGTTGCTGGTCCGAGCAATGAGCGCCGCGTTAGCGGGAGAGGAATGTGTAGGGCTCGAAGCCTGCCTCATTTTGCTCGATGAACGGGGAGAAGACTTTCACTTCGAAGATTTGCACTTTCTCGGGACGAAGCTCCTGACTTTCGGTCAACCGGCACGCACGGCGTTGCTGGATCGAGTGATAGAAGGCAGGTCGCGCATCGCTTTCAACATACTCGATCGGGACCGCACAGATTGGTCCGCTGCAGACATCGACCGCCTGCTTGACGCGGTGCGAGCGCGCCCGGCTGGCTACCAGACCCGATTGCTGGCCCGGACTGGTGACGCGCGAGGTGAGAGACTTGTTATGGATTTGGCACTCGCTCCAGCCCGGCGGGAGCTGAGTGTGCGGTATGCCGCCAACCAACTTTTCCCGAATTACTGGCAGGAGTTTCTCGAAGCAAGAGAACGTGCGCTAGACCGCGATTTGGCGTCTTCGCAATCCTTGCAATTGATGCGGTCGACCAGATCAAACGCCGAAGTAGTGGCGGCTATCGCCGCCGAAACCGGACCTGACCGAACGCGCAACCACCGACTGGCGGCTTTGTCACTCTTGGAAGAACTGGATTTCGCGGCAACAGCGGCAGAATCAAGATTGTTGGTGCTTGCAGATGATCCCGACAGCGAAATCGCCGATCTGGCCGAGCAGGCACTGATCAATATCGGGAACGCCGTTCATGCGCGCCGTATCGCGACCGAGCAGTGCCCGATGCTAGAAGAGGACTTTGAGGCCTATTTCTTCGAGCTGAACACCTGCCCGCTCGAGTATTTCGAGACGTCTCCGGAAGCGATGGACGCGTCCGGACCGATCTTGCTGCGACTGCTCAATTCGCCTTACGACACCCAGCGGCAGATTGCAGCCTACATGTTTGCCCGCGCTGAATACGAGCCTGCTGTTCCGCAATTGCGCGCGATGCTCGCGTCGGAGAATTGGCGGCTTGTCACGTCAGCCATTTACGCGCTGCGGGCGATTGGCGCGGACGAAGCCGTGGCAGATCTTCGCTCGCTGTCCGCAAGCCACTGGCATCCTTATGTGAGAGAGCGGGCAGCGGCTGCTGTCGAAGCGATCGAAAATGGATCGCCTCTCGACATGTATCCCGGAAGTCACGGTCAATACTGGTTGGTTGGCGAACTCGAGGCGGCGCGCTTGGAATGTCCCTCAGACCGATGGCAGTGGCAGGGAAGGGAGCTGCCGCGAATTCCGCGCACCCCATCCGATGTCGATCCCAGAATGAGGTTCGGAAGCGGTCGCATTGATATCGCAACGGGGCGTTTCGAGTGGGGGAGTCTAGGCGACTGGGATGGAGAGCTAATTTGGCATCCGTCCGCGGGCGAGCCTGTTCGCGTCCTCAGGCGGCAGATCGAGGGGGGCGTGCCCTACGCGGACGGCATTCTCGTTGCGACGGGTATGACGCACTCAGGTGTGGAAGGCGGAAGGGTGCTGCGGGTCGATTTCGATGCTGATGGCGACCCACGCATCCACGTTGTCGACCAATTGCCCGGAGCCGCCTATGGCGGCCTGGTCCACGTCGAAGACCGCATTTATGCCTCGAGTGGTCAACTCTTCCTGAACATGCCTTATTTCGTCACGGTCTTCGATGCAGAAATCGGAATTCTCGGGCTCGCGGACTGCGTAACGGACTGACCGTCCTACTTCGCTGCAGCGATCGCCTTCTGGATCAGTTCGCGGGCCTTGTCGGCGCCTTCCCAGCCTTGGACCTTCACCCATTTGCCGGGTTCCAGGTCCTTGTAGTGCTCGAAGAAGTGCGTGATCCGCGCCAGCTGCGCCGGCAGGATGTCGGTGTGGTCCTTGATCTGGTCGTAATAGGGCGTCAGCGCAGGGTGCGGCGCGGCAAGGATTTTCTCGTCGAGACCGCTTTCATCTTCCATCATCAGGACGCCGATCGGGCGCGCGCGCACGACGCAGCCCGGGATCAGCTCGGTCTGCCCGAGGCACAGCACGTCGATCGGGTCGCCATCGTCCGACAGCGTGTGCGGGATGAAGCCGTAATTGCACGGATAGCGCATCGGCGTGTGCAGGAAGCGATCGACGAAGACCGCGCCGGACTCTTTTTCCATCTCGTACTTCACCGGGTCGCCGCCGAGCGGCACTTCGACGATCATGTAGAAATCGTCGGGCGGGTTGATGCCGGCGGGGATGGCGGAAAGGTTCATCGGATCGGTCCTGCGCGTGTGTGTAGGGAGCGCGCGCGGAATAGGCGAAGCGCGCCGCGATGGCAAACAGCGAGTGCGGTTGGAACCCTTCGCACGAACACCATGACGCCCCGTGCCGGGATCCCTGTGTCGATTACTCGTGACCGGACAGGACATCCAGAACGGCGCACGTTTCTTTCCCGTCACGGGTGCATCCGGCTATGACATCCGTCAGGCGCCGGTCAATGGAGCGCAAGTCGCGAAGCTTTTCGCGAACGAGCGCGCGGTGGTGGAGCGCGGTTCTGTAGGCTTCTGCGCATGTCGGAGCAGCCCCCTGAAGACCCAACAGGTCTCGTATATCGCCGATCGAAAAGCCAAGTTCGCGTCCTCGCTTTATGAAATTCAGGCGATCAACGGAAACAGCGTCGTAAAGGCGGTGCCCGCCTGACGAACGGTCAGGTTCTGCAATCAAACCGATTTTCTCGTAATACCGGATTGTTTCGATCTTGACGCCTGTTGTGCGGCTCAATCGGCCGATCGTCATCGCGTGCATGGCGACCCTTGTATCTGGAGTGGCTACAGCTTTTACACTCGTTTCATGGCTGATGAAACAAGATCCAAAGGCGAGTGGGCAAGGGGCGGGTTGCTCGGTGGCGGCGCGGTGACGGGAGTGTTCGCGCTTGTGGGCGCGTCCTGCTGTGTTCTTCCGCTCCTGCTGATACAGATTGGCGTATCGAGTGCCTTCGCAGCCAGCCTGTCTGTGCTCGAGCCACTACGATGGCCGTTGATGGGGCTGACACTGCTGCTGGCCTTATCCAGCCTGCTTCTGGTCGTTCGGGCCCGGGGGCGGGTTCGCGCGCGGTACTGGATATTTCTGGCCATTACGCTCGCGCTTTTGTCGGCCGCCTTGCTTCTTCCACGTTACGAGATCGAGATTTTGCAATGGATACGCCCAAGCTAGACGCGTCGAGCGAGACTGAAGCCGTTCTGACCTGCCCGGTATGCGGTCACAAGGAACGTGAAGTCATGCCCACCAATGCCTGTCAGTATTTTTATGATTGCAAGGGCTGCGGGGCGGTAATCAAGCCGCTCCCGGGCGACTGTTGCGTGTTCTGCTCCTATTCGGATTCAAAATGTCCGCCGATGCAGCAGGGGCAATCGGATTGTTCATGACTCCCCCGGAGACGGTGGGGTGGCCCGGCCTTAGCCGGCCGCCTTCTTGTCCGCCACGGTTTCCGGCTCGTCTTCCGTTTCGGGCGCGGTCTGCTCCGGCAGGTCGATGTCGTGCTTCTTCAGGCGTTTCGTGGCTGCAGCGACGATCTTGGTGTCGAATTCATCGGCGTGTTTCACGATCAGATAGTCGCCAGTGAATGCCCCCAGCCCGTGCTGGGCCAGGGTTTCGAGATTGGCGGTCGTATCAGGCGCTGCCGGCCAGTCGGCGAGACAGGCATTGAGTCCCTTGGCCTTGTATTTGGCGCGCAGCCGGGTCGCCTTGGTCTTGCGGCCATTTTTCTGGGACAGCAATTCTTCATGCGCGGCAAGCACTTGCGCGAACTCGCGCTCGCGTTCGTCGTCGATCTCTTCGGCTTCCCCGGCCAGGACGCACAGCCTCTGAAAGGCCAGGCGATGGACCTCCTCATTGCCCAGGCGTTCGGCATTGGTCATCAGGCCGCGACATTCGTCGGCGGTTCTCAGCTGGGCGATTTTTTCTGGTTTCATGCCCCATCGTCGCACGAATATTGCGAAATGTATTGCGATATCGGGCGGGGCCGCGATGAGGGAAGGGAAATGGTGCGCCCACAAGGATTCGAACCTTGGACCCGCTGATCGGGAGATTTCAGTCAATCTTTGAGTTCGACTGACTTAAAAATCTGTAGTGAACGAACTTGCCCGATCTATTTCTGGGAAACCATGCTGGTGAAGACATGCCCGGTATGGTTGATTGAATCCTCGTTGGGAGGCCCTGTCGATGCCCGAGAGAATTTTGATCTATTGCGACGAGTCTGTGGAACGCGGCCGATACTATAGTCAATTCTATGGTGGAGCGCTTGTGCGCGCGTCAGATCGGCAAGAGGTAGAGCAACGCCTCCAGGACGTTAAGAATAGGAACAATTTAAATGGAGAAATGAAGTGGAGCAAGATTACGGAAAATTACGCAGAAAAATATGAAAATTTTTTATCATCATTTTTCAATATTATAGAAGAGGGTAAAATAAAAGTGAGAATTATGTTCAGGCAAAATATTAACGTTCCGCCAGAATATGACGATGAAAGAGTGGATAATGAATATTTTTTATTGTACTATCAGTTCATAAAGCATGCATTTGGGCTTCGATATTGGCCTGGAAATAACTCCCCAGGCGAGATGCTGATCGCTTCGATACTGCTCGACGATCCACCACAGAGCCCAGAAAAATTCGATATGTTCCGTAACTACATGTCGAGCCTAAGTGATTTTCCAGTTTTCACGAGTTCCGGAGTAATTGTACCCAATCAAGAAATTATTGGCGTGAATTCAAAGAAACATAATATTATGCAGGGTCTAGATATCGTGCTTGGAGGCGTTCAATCTCGACTCAATGAGGTCCACACGAGGCCAGTCCCGCCCGCGAAAAGAAGGAGTAAGCGCGCCAGAGCGAAGGAGCGAGTGTATCGAGTTATCAAGGATCGGATCTGGAAAATTTACCCTCGTTTCAATGTCGGAGCTAGCACCGCCACTCCGAACGGCTACGCTGACCGTTGGTCACACAGCTACCGTCATTGGAACTTCGTTCCCAATCGGAGCAGTGTCGATAGAACGCGCGGAAAACGTAGATAGCCCCGCCGACGTTCAATCGACCCAAAGTGGAACAAAGGGCCTCACGCCGACAGGGCACGAGCAATTATAACGATTCTATCAAAATTCGCTACCACGATGTATTGACTCGGCTAAAATCGCATAAATGAAAAGCGTGTGGATAACATCGGAAGTCCACGGGGACCTTTCAGAAGGTCTCCTGTTCTACTTGTGTTCCGAAAATCGAGTACTTAACTGTATGATTTTATTGGTGCGCCCACAAGGATTCGAACCTTGGACCCGCTGATTAAGAGTCAGCTGCTCTACCAACTGAGCTATAGGCGCGCCGGGCTTCCACTATGACAGCGCGGAGCGCTGCCGGGAAGGGCGCGGAAAATACGCGTAAATCGTCAAAGCGCAAGCCCCGTGCTGCAAACCCGGCCTGCAGGCGTGCGGGGCCTCGTCCTAGCCGCGCGCGGGCAGGGCGGCGCGCGCGATATAACCTTGATTTTCCAACGTCCCGAGAAGCTGGCGAAGCGCGTCGGGCGTGGCTTGCGCAAACCGGGCGATCAATTCCTCTTCGGAAAATTGCCGCTGGCGCAACAGCCAGTCGACCGCCTTGCGCGCCGACCCCAGTGCGATCTCGCCGCCGTGTCCAGACAGGACATAGCCCTCGTCGCGGCGGATCATCTCGCACGGCTGGCCGGTGACGGCGTAGAAATTCGGCGGGAATTCGCGGGGCAGGCCAAAGCCCTCGGTGTCGATCCGGGTGGCGCGCTGGGCACCGGCAATCTCGTCCGCGATCAGGGGCGAGGTGGCCATCTCCTTCAGGCGCTCAGCGAGACGTTCCAGATGCGCGCGCATGGCATCGCCGTCGGCGTGGCTCGGCACATAGTCGCGAAACAGCGGATCGAGCCGGGCCTCGGCCTCCAGCATCTCGAACAGCGACAGCCCGGTCAGCGGATTGATCGAGAAGGTAACATGCAGGGTCGGTCCGTCCTCGGCGAGGGCGTCGTGATACTGGCCGCGCGGCAGATAAAGCACGTCGCCCTGCTTCATGCGGACCTGCTCCAGCAAGGCGCCGCGCTGACGCATGAGATAAGCCGAAGTCGCGTCTCCCGGCGCCATGTGCGCGACCGGACGATCCTCGCGACCGGACCAGATATTCCACGTCTTTTCGCCTTCCACCTGGATCACGAAGGCATCGTGAAGGTCGAAATGGCTCTGGAAGGCCTGGACACCCTTGAAGCTGCAATAGGCGTTGGCGGCGACGCGCGCCTGGGTGCGCTGCTGGATCGCGGCAGCCGTGAGGCGAACCCCCGGACTGACCTCGTGCAACCGGTTGGTCACAACGGTCGCACCGACACCGATCAGCGCCTTCACGCGCGCCGGATTGGCCCGCAGCACGGTATGGCCTTCCAGCGTCTCGACCGGGTCGCAGAAGCTTTCCGGCGGAGCCGGGTGATTGTTGAAGGCAATCCGGAGCGATTCCGACGTCCAGAACGGCATGCGTTCCAGCGCATCATTGAAGCTGTCCCAGTCCAGGATGCCGGACACGTCGGCGTCGGGCCGGGCGATATGCAGCGGCTTCTTGCCGTAATGGTCGCGGAAGAAGTCAGCCTCGTCGAACGGGGCGATGAGATCGGCGAACTGGGTCATGGCTGAAGGCTTACCCACGTGCCCGCGGCGCGGCAAGCATCCACGCGCGCCTGTCAGCGTAGGAAAACCGTAACGCTCGTCATGTCACACTGGGCGAATGGAAACCGTGACACATACCGGGCCGGCCCCGGTCTTCGACCGCGATCATCTGGCGCGCTACACCGGTGCGGATGCCGAGCTGGAGGCTGAATTGTTCGGCTTGCTGCGCGATCAGGCCGAACGCTGCGTGTCTGCAATGCAGGCCGCGAGTGAAATTTACGCCTGGCAGGCTGCCGCGCACACGCTCAAGGGCGCTGCACGCGGCGTCGGTGCCTTCCAGTTGGCCGAGGCGTGCGAGCGCGCCGAAACGGCGTCACCCGGCATGTGGCCAGCCGCTGTGTCTGAGGTGCGGGCCGCCGCGAAGCGGACCTTCGACGAGATCGCGCGGGTGCTCGAAGCCTAGCGTCCGTCTTCCCTTGGGAGAGGCAGCGGGTTCGCGGACACGCTCAGTCTCGTGTGCGGTCCCAGACCTCGAACTCATACTGGATCGAGCGCTCGACCAGCTCGCGCCAAACCGGCTCGGCGATGGACAGGGGCAGTCCCGCTTCGCCGGCTGCCGCCGACACTTTCGAAATCACGTCATTGACCCGCCAGTCATCGCGCACGGTATCTCGCCCGGGCTTGATGCGCGCGGCCGCTTCCATGTAGCGCGACCGTTCGGCAATCAGCGCGACGAGTTGCCGGTCGAGATAATCGACCCCTTCGCGCACCTCTTTCATCGTCGTGCACTGGGCGGGCGGAACGGGTGCGTCATTGTGCATGGCAGACCTGACTTGCGATTGACGGGTAGAGGCGGAACAAGACTGCCCTTATATGCGTGCCGCAGCCCATGTCCCAAGGACGAGGTGCCGCACCCCGCCCGAGACGCAACACCGAACACGGAATGAATTGATGACGACGACTTTCCAGACGGCCGAAGCTGGCGGCACGCACGAAACCGATGTGATCGTGGTGGGGGCGGGACCCTGCGGCCTGTTCAACGTGTTCGAACTGGGCCTTCTCGACCTGAAGGCCCACCTGGTCGACATCCTCGACCGTCCGGGCGGGCAATGCGCCGAGCTCTATCCCGAGAAGCCGATCTACGACATTCCCGCTTTGCCCGTCGTGACCGGACAGGAATTGACCGATCGCCTGCTGGAGCAAATCGCCCCCTTCGATCCGGTGTTCCATCTCAACCAGATGGCTGTCGCGCTCGAAAAGCTCGATGATGGACGCTGGCAGCTGAAGACCGATGGCGGCACGACGCTGATCGCGCCGGTCATCGTGATTTCGGCGGGTGGCGGCTCCTTCCAGCCGAAAAAGCCGCCGATCGCCGGGATTGAGGATTACGAGGACCGTTCGGTCTTCTATGCCGTGCGCAAGATGGAGCAATTCCGGGGCAAGCGCCTGGTCATTGCTGGCGGCGGTGACAGTGCGCTCGACTGGACGCTGAATCTGCAGCCGCTGGCCGAACATGTGACGCTGATCCACCGCCGCCCGGATTTCCGTGCCGCGCCTGACAGCGTCAACAAGATGATGGCGCTGAAGGATGCCGGGAAGCTCGACTTCGTGGTGGGCCAGATTTCGCGGCTTGAAGGCGAGGGCGGTCAGCTCTCCGGTGTGGTTGTCGGCACGGACGCGGGCGAGCAGACCATCGCGACCGATTGCCTTTTGCCCTTCTACGGCCTGACGATGAAGCTGGGCCCGGTTGCCGAATTCGGCCTCAACCTGCACGAAAACCTGATCCCGGTGGATACCGAGAAGTTCGAGACCTCTACCCCCGGCATTTTCGCTGTTGGCGATATCAACTGGTATCCCGGCAAGCTGAAGCTGATCCTGTCAGGCTTCCACGAGGCGGCCCTGATGTCGCAGGCCGCCTTCCGCATCTGCCGGCCGGACGCCAAGCTCCGCTTTCAGTACACGACGTCCTCGACGCAGCTACAGAAACGCCTCGGAGTGAAATAGGCTCGCGGGGGAGTGATTCCCCGGAGGAACAGGCGATGACGGCGTCAGTGACGGTTTACGGCGACTCCCGCAGCGGCAATTGCTGGAAAGTGCGCTGGGTGGCCGAGCGTCTCTCCATTCCCTTCGAGTGGAAGGAAGTCGATGTCACATCCGGCTACACCCGGACCGCCGAATTCCTGTCGATCAATCCTGCCGGACAAGTGCCCTGCCTGGTGCGTCAGGACGGCCGCACGCTGGCCCAGTCGGCAGCGATCATGCTCTATCTGGCGGAAGGTTCCGACCTGATCCCGCCCGATCCGTTCGACCGAGCCAAGATGATGGAATGGCTCTATTGGGAGCAATACAGCCACGAGCCCGCCATCGCCGTGCGCCGCTACCAGAAGGCGTTCCTGAACAAGCGCGATGATGAGATTGATCCCTTCCTGATGAACAAGGGACGCCGCGCACTGGGCGTGATGGAACTTCGCCTTGTGGCGCGCGATTACTTTGTCACCGACGCGATGACGCTCGCGGACATCGCGCTTTATGCCTACACCCACGTCGCGGGTGAGGGCGGGTTTGACCTTGAGGACTTCCCGGCGGTTCGCGCCTGGCTCCACCGGGTCGAGCACGAACTGGCCGCGAACTGAGGACCGATACATGCCCGAAGAAACAATCCGTCTCATCGTCACCGACATGCAGGGCGAGACCCACACCCTGCAAGCGCTCGAGGGGTGGCGCGCGATGGAGGTGATCCGCGACCACGGCTTGCCGATCAAGGCCGAGTGCGGCGGGGCGGCGGCCTGCGCCACATGCCATGTCTATGTCGCCGACGCGTGGCTGCCCAAGCTCTACGCGCCGAACGAGGAAGAGGAAGATCGCCTCGATGAGGCGTTCGACGTGAAGGGCAATTCGCGCCTGTCCTGCCAGATACTGATGGAGCCAAACCTGGACGGCCTGGAGGTCACGCTCGCGCCCGGCAGCGAGCCGTAATGGCATCCTCGCCGCCGGTCCCGACCTTTGGCGCTCCCAAAAAGGGCCTGCGTTACACCCGCCGGCCTTGCGCCTTTGGCGTTGCGGCCGACAAGGCGGGCAGGATCCTGTGCGTGAAAGTCACGAGCGCGGGTCAATCCTGGCTCGACCTCCCCGGCGGGCGGATCGAAAAGGGCGAGACCGAGACCGAAGCGATGACCCGTGAGTTCGAGGAAGAATCGGGCCTCACGTGCAAGGCTGGCACGCTCCTGGTGCGGACGCGGCAATATCTCGTGACGGCCAAGGGCAAGGCCCGCCTGAACATTTCGGGCTATTTCGCGGCCTCGGCGGGCAAGAAGTCCAAGCGCATTCATGACAGTGACCATGACCCGGTCTGGCTGTCGCCGGCGGACGCGATCGCGGGATTGCGCGATGAAGCGGCCGCGCTGGCCGTTGCGATATGGCTGCGCCGATCCCGGCCCGATAGTTGAATAATTTCCCGCTGGCACAAGCCATAAATGCCCGTTAGCGTTGACGCAATTCTGCTTCGGGGGGCAACGTGAAACGAGTCGGCGCGTCAATACTTTTGGCAACAATTTTCGGCTCCAGCGCCATCGCGCTGGATCCCATCGAGGTCCGGATCGAGCCAGGGAGTTTCCCGACCGATGCGGACGCCGCGGCGCATGTAAGGGACGTGCTGGGCGGTGTGCCCAGCCAGTTCGTTTCGGTGAACGCAGGCTCCGGGATCATCATCCTTGAGGGTAATGACGATGCAGTGCGCGTGCTGCGGTCCGAGCCCGGCTTCCTCAGCGTCCGCACCACGGCTGATCCCGGCCGTGTCGAGCGGCCCTATGCCGTGCTGCTCAACGATGCGGGGCTCCACGTTTCGCCCCTGACCGAAGGGCGGGCCGAACGCCTGTCTGACAGCGATGCCGGATGGCCGGGCGAGTTCGTCCACGTGATCGCGCGCGATGCTTCCGGTCAAGTCGTCGCCGACGGATTTGTCCGCGACCACCGCTTCGTACGGTTCGAGGGCTGGAATTCCGATGGCTCCCACGCTTCGGGGTCGAACCGCTCCTTTGTCGATGACAGCGAACCTCTGGATGTCTGGATCGCCTTGCCGGCGGCCGCCGCCACCATCGAAATTCGTTCCACGCTGACGACTGATCTTTCGGGTCAGGGCGAGCGCTTGGGTCACGCTGACATCACGATTGAAGGAGAAGGCCGATGATCCGGTCTATCCTCGCGGCCGCTGCGGCGGTCATGTGTGCCGCATCGGCATCGGCCCAGACGCTCGTGCCGATCCACCTGACGGGTGATCCCGATACGCGCATCAACTACGTCATCATGGCGGACGGTTTCACCGCCGCAGAAATGGATGCCTTCCGCACAGCGGCGAACGGCTTCAAGGACTTCCTGCTCGGTGCTTCGCCCTATGTGCGCTACGCCGATCACTTCAACGTCTATCGCCTCGAGATCAACAGCAATGCCAGCGGCGTCAGCCGTCCGGGCGCGCCAGTGGATACGGCGCTCGGGTCCGAGCTGGGCTGCTTCAACATCGCCCGGCTTCTGTGCGCCAACAACCAGCGTGCAAACGCCGCTCTGACCGCTGCTGATCCGACCATCACCTTTCACATCCGTCTGATTGTCGCCAATACGACGGAATATGGCGGTGGCGGCGGATTTTACGCCACCACGACGCTGAACGAGCACGCCCCGTCCGTCTTCCAGCACGAGATCGGGCACAGCTTTGCCAGCCTGAACGACGAATATGTCGACGCCAATATCTGCGCCCAGCAGCCCGGCCTCTACGGTCCTCCGGGCGAAATCAACTCGAGCGCCCAGTCCACCCGCACGGCCAGCCCGTGGGCGATGTGGATTGACGCGGCGACCCCGGTGCCGACGACCGATACCGCAGACGCACAGCCTGGCATGTATGAAGGCGGACACTACTGCCCGACCGGTGTCTGGCGTCCGACCTACAATTCGCTGATGCGAACGCTCAATCGCCCGATGGAGCAGATCAACACCGAACAATTCGTTCGTGTCTTCAACCGCACCGCACCGGGCATGGATGGCGCCAATCCGGCTCCCGGTCCCGTTACGATGACGCGCAATGGCCGTATCCGGTTCTCGGTGATCCCGAAAACCATCGACGATCAGGCGTTCGGCGTGACCTGGCGGGTGAATGGCAATGTCGTCCAGTCTCCGGCGCAAACCCCGGACGGCATCGGGTTTGCGGCAAATGGCACCCGCTACACCTTCCACGGCGTCAATTTTGCGCCGGGCACCTATCAGGTAACTGCGACGGTACGCGATGTGACCTCGCTGGTCCGAAACGATCCGGCTGC
Organism: Maricaulis sp.; assembly: GCA_002692855.1. Lineage (GTDB taxonomy): Bacteria > Pseudomonadota > Alphaproteobacteria > Caulobacterales > Maricaulaceae > Hyphobacterium. Next base: position 110,897 of record NZMJ01000032.1, on the reverse strand, counting down.
GAACACCACCCATGAAATGGCGTGGACCGTCACGGTCGAGAACCGCGACACGCCGGCCGCCGTGCTGGCCGGGGCCGTGTTACCCTTCGCGCGCTCGGTGACCAACGGAACCCCCGCCACAGCCTTTGCCAGCTTCATCAATTCGGGTTCGGCTGAAGCCACGAATTGCACGATGAGCCTGCAGCGGGCCAACGGAACAGCGTCGCCTGCGACCTTCAGCTATCAGGCCACCAATCCGTCGACCAACGTCGCCCAGGGGGCACTCAATCCCTCATTTTCCATCCCGGCAGGCGGGACATCGACATTCGTCTTCTCGGCCCAGTTCGCAGCGACGACGAATAGCGCGGAAGTATTCCCGGTCGCCAACTGCGCCAACTCCGATGCTGCACCGCGCGGGTCGGGCGTGAATTCGATGATCGTGTCGTCTTCGCCGACCGCACAGCCCGATATCGTGTCGATCTCGGCGACGATCGGAACTCCCGGTGTTGCCGGCATGCCAACCAATGGCACACGCACCGCGGTCGCCCTCTCGGCAGTCAATATCGGAGCGGCCGGCGACGTGACACTGCGGGCCGATCTGGGCGCAGGCAATCTGCCGGTCGAGGTCGAAATGTGCGAGACCAACCCGGTCACCGGTCAGTGTCTTGGCGCGCGCACCAGTTTCGTGACGGTGAACTTCGCCCAGAACCAGACCCGGACCTTCGCCGCCTTCCTGCGCGCGCACGGCCCGGTTCAATTCGCCCCGGAACGCTACCGGATGTTCTTCGTCTTCGAGGATGGCGGGCGCGTTCGGCGGGGGGGCACGAATGTCGCGGTAAGGACGGTGGAATAGGCGCGCCTAGCGCGCCAATTCCTTCATCGCGCCGTCGACCCCGTCGAGCGTCAGCGGAAACATCCGGTGCGCGCCGACGATCTCCTGCACCAGCCGGATCGAGTAGGTGTGACCCCACCACTTCTTGGGTTCTGGATTGATCCAGACCAGGTCCGGCCAGGTGTCGACGAAGCGTTTAAGCCAGACGGACCCGGCTTCCTCGTTCCAGCCTTCGACAGAGCCGCCGGGATGCGTGATCTCGTAAGGGGCCATCGCGGCGTCTCCGACGAAGATCACCTTCCAGTCGCGGGGATATTTGTGCATCAGGTCTAGAGTCGGGACGGTTTCGGCACGCCGCCGCAGGTTTGATGTCCACACGCCCTCATAGGGGCAGTTGTGAAAATAGGCGTATTCGAGGTTCTTGAAGGTCGACCGCGCGGCTGAAAACAGCTCCTCGCACAGTCGGACATGCGGATCCATCGACCCGCCGACATCGAACAGGCACAGCACCTTGATGGCGTTGCGCCGCTCCGGGCGCATCTTCACGTCGAGCCAGCCTTGCCGGGCAGTGGCGTCGATCGTGCCGCCAAGGTCCAGTTCTTCATGGGCGCTGTCGCGAGCAAACTTGCGCAGGCGGCGCAGGGCGACCTTCAGATTGCGCGTGCCCAGCTCTCGGTCTCCGTCGAGATCCTTGTAGCGGCGCGCTTCCCAGACCTTGGCAGCGCGCTTGTGCTGGGACCGTCCGCCAATGCGGACACCCGACGGATTATAGCCCGAATGGCCGAAGGGCGAGGTGCCTCCGGTGCCGATCCATTTCGACCCGCCTTCGTGGCGTTCATCCTGTTCCTCGAGCCGCTGCTTCAGCGTCTCCATCAATTCCTCGAAGGGCAGGGCTTCGATCGCCGCACGATCCTCGTCGGTCAGGAGGCGCTGCATCATCGCCTGCAGCCATTCGTCGGGGATCTCCTTTTCCTCGAAAAGCGCGCCGAGCGTTTCCACCCCCTTGAAGACATGGCCGAAGACCGCATCGAACTTGTCGAAATTCTTCTCGTCCTTGACCAGTGCGGCGCGGCTGACCGAGTAGAAATGATCGATCTCTGGGTCAATCGCACCCTTTTGAAGGGCTTCCAGCAAGGTCAGGTATTCCCGCGTGGTGACGGGAATTTTCGCGGCGCGCAGTTCGGAGAAGAAGCGGTGGAGCATGGATGTGAGTCTAGATACGCCGCGCTGTTCGGCAAGGCCGGAACACCTTGGAATCAGTGGTGGCTGTTGGCGGGGAGGCAGTATAGGGTCGTTGTTACACGGCAAACCGGACAAGGGCCGGACACGCGCGGCTGGGGCGATGACGATCCTGAAACGGAACAATGTGAACGTCAGCGGCCAGGGAAAGCGGCCGATCATGTTCGCTCATGGGTTCGGCTGCGACCAGACCATGTGGCGGGATGTCGCCCCGGATTTCGAGCGCGATCACAAGGTCATCCTGTTTGACCTCACGGGCGCTGGCCAGTCCGATCTGACTGCATACGATTTCAGGCGCTATTCCAGCCTTGATGGGCACGCCGATGACATCGTCGCCATCGCCGAGGAAATGGACCTGGCTGATACGGTCCTGGTCGGCCATTCGGTGAGTGCGATCACGGCCGCGCTGGCTTCGGTGAAATGCCCTGCGCGCTTCGCCGCAATCGTCCTGGTGTCGCCGTCTCCGTGTTTTCTCAATGACGACGACTATCGCGGCGGTTTCGACCGCGCCGATCTCGAGGAAATGATCGAGTTCATGGAGGAAAACTACCTCGGCTGGGCAATGCAGACTGCACCGGCGATCGCCGGGCAGAACTCCGACGAGCCGTCCGCGGACAAGCTGACGCAAAGTTTCTGCAGGACCGATCCCGCGATTGCCCAGCATTTCGGGCGTGTGACCTTCACATCCGACCGGCGCGAAGACATGAAATCGGTCTCGGTCCCGTCATTGATCATCCAGTGCGACAATGACGCAATCGCGCCCGTGACGGTGGGCGAATGGATGCACGCCGCGATGCCGGGCTCGGTCCTGCAAACCGTGCCGGTTACAGGCCATTGCCCGCACATGACCGCGCCCCGGATCACGATCGACGCGATCCGCGCCTTCCTGGCTGACCATTAAGGTGGCCGGCAAACCGCCGTTCGACGCAACCACCGAGATTCACGACCTGATACACACGATCCCGTGCGGGGTTGCCGTCACGGGGACGGATGGGGTTCTGGTCTTCGCCAACAAGACCCTGCTGACATGGGCCGGGCGTGATGCGCTGGACCCGGCCGATCCGGTTCGCATCAGCGACCTGCTGACCCGGCCCGGCCGCATGTATTACGAAACGCATGTCGCCCCGATGCTGATGCTGCAGGGCTTTGTCCGGGAAATTTCCTGTCATCTCGCACTGCCGGATGGCCAGCGCATGGCCGTCGTATTGAACGCGACGGTGCGCCGGGATGCCGATGGCGCTCCCGAGCGCGTCGATTACACCCTGTTCGACGCCCGCGAGCGGTCTGTCTACGAAACCCAGTTGCGGACGGCCCGGCGCGAGGCCGAGGAATTGGCCGCCGTTGTGCAGACGTCTGCCAACGCCATTTTCCGCGTCGATGCCAACGACATCGTGCGCAGCTGGAATCCCGGCGCCGAGCGTCTTACGGGGATAAGGACGGCGGAGGCTGTTGGCCGCCCGGTCGTCGACGTGATGCCGGTCAGGGATCAGATCGGCTGGCTCGACGCATCGCGCACCGTTCTGGCGGGCAACCGTGAGCATACATTCGAGTGCCAGTTGCCCGGCGGGCTCGACGTCCTCGTCAGCGCGACCGAGATCGGCGACCGGTTCACCGGACCGGCCGGATCTGACTTGTCCATCGTCATCAGCAATGTCACGGCGCGCAAACAGGCCGAACGCCGTCTGGAATTGATGGTCCAGGAGATGAAGCACCGCATCAAGAACAGCCTGGGCGTTATTTCGGCTGTTGCGCGGCAAACGATACCCGCCGAGCACGTCACCGCGTTCGCGGCCCGTCTGAATGCCATGGCGAAGGCACAGGATCTCGTGACGGGGGCCTACTGGACCGAAATCGACCTGTCAGAAGTGCTCGCCATTGCTGCCAACGAGGCAGGCGGCGCGCCGGCATTTGTCCACGAAGGTCCGCACGTCGTGCTGGATGCATCACTGGCGACGTCCTTTTCGCTCGTCTTCCACGAACTCGTCACCAATGCGATCAAGTATGGCGCGCTCAGCGTGCCGCAGGGGCGCATCACGGTCCGGTATCGACTGGAGGGCGACAATTCGACCCTGGTCCTGAACTGGGTCGAGAGCGGCGGGCCGGAAGTGCGCAAGCCCGAGTCCAGCGGATTTGGTTCGCGGATGCTGGGCATGGTGATCGCCGAACAGGTCGGCGCGACCGTCGACATGGACTTCGACCCGTCAGGGCTGCGTTGCCACATCGTCTACCCGCTGGGCGACAGGGCCGCCTGACGCCGCCCTGTTGAGCGGGCATGAAAAACGGGCGCTGCCGGGATACGGCAGCGCCCGCTTGTCGGCGCGAACAGGGGGTGTCTTTACGACTCCACCCGCTCCAGCGCCGGAACCACGACTTTCTTGCGGGCATCGAAGCGGTTGCCCAGTTCCTCGGCCTCATCCTTGGTGAATTCCTTGCGGCCGAGGTCGAAGAATTCCTCTTCTTCCTCTTCCATGTGATGCTCGATCAGCTCGCACATCGTGGCGAACTTCTGGCCCCACTCCATGGTGTCCTTCTTCATCGTGTCGAGCTCTTCCAGCATGGAATTCACCATGTGGTGCTCGTTCTTCGCCTCGAGGGATTCGGCGCATTCGCCCTTGCTTTCCAGCTTCGTGTAGAACGTCGCTTCCTCGATCTTGTGGTGGCTCCACAGATCGAGCTTGAATTTCTCGAACAGCTCGTCGCGCTTCTTGGCGGCGCGGTCGGTCGTGTCCTTGATTTGCTGCATCAGTTCGCGGGCTTCGTCGTGGTCCTGCTTGATGCGCTTGAAAATGTCGGTCATGGGGGCTCCTCGGATGACGGGAATTCCCCTGATGAACGCTGTTCAATCCATCCGGTTCCGCGCGCCTACGCCGCACCCGGTCCTGCGCCCGGTCCACCACCGCTGCGCCGCGCCATGAAGGCCAGTTTCTCGAACAGCATCACGTCCTGCTCGTTCTTCAGGAGCGCGCCGTGCAACGGCGGGATGAGCTTGCGCGGATCACGCTCGGCCAGCAGTGCCGGATCGATATCCTCGATCAGCAAGAGCTTCAGCCAGTCGAGCAATTCGCTCGTCGACGGCTTCTTCTTCATCCCCGGCACGGCGCGGATTTCGTAGAACAGCTTCAGCGCCTCGGCGAGCAGGCGGCTTTTCAGGTTCGGGAAGTGGACCTCGACAATCGCCCGCATCGTCTCTTCGTCGGGGAAGGCGATGTAGTGGAAGAAACAGCGGCGCAGGAAGGCATCCGGCAATTCCTTCTCATTGTTCGAGGTGATGATCACGATCGGGCGCTGGGCGGCCTTGATGGTCTCGCCCGTCTCGTAGACGTGGAACTCCATCCGGTCGATCTCGTGCAGGAGATCGTTGGGAAACTCGATGTCCGCCTTGTCGATCTCGTCAATCAGCAGGATGGGGCGTTCGGCGTGCGTAAACGCCTCCCACAGCTTGCCCTTGCGGATGTAGTTCGAGATGTCGTGGACCCGGTCATCGCCAAGTTGGCTGTCGCGCAGGCGCGCTACGGCGTCGTACTCGTAGAGACCCTGGTGGGCTTTCGTGGTCGACTTGATATGCCATTCCAGCATGGGTGCGCCCAGCGCCGAGGCGACCTGCCGCGCCAGTTCGGTCTTGCCCGTGCCCGGCTCGCCCTTGACCAGCAGCGGCCGTTCCAGCGCAATGGCAGCGTTGACGGCAGCCTGAAGTTCCCGGTCGGCGACATATTGGTCGGTGCCTTCGAAACGCATCCCGATACTCCCTTTGCTGCGGCGCAGGATAGGGCGGTTTGGGAAGGGGTAAAGGCAGACACTGTCTGTGCTGGATTTCCTCCCCCGATTACGGGGGAGAGCAAGCAAGGGGAGAAACCCGCCCCCGCGTTCAGGCCGCCTTCTGTTCCTTCACCCGCTCGTCCAGCGCAGCGGCGACATCGCCCATGATGGCGGTCCAGTTGGCAAAGCCGTCTGCGGAGAAGACGCGCGAAGTCGGGTACCACGGCGAGCGGTTCGATCCCAGGAGGGTCCAGTTGCGCTTCTGACCGGCGATGATCCAGCCTTCGCCGCCCACGGCGCAGGCGAGGTTCAGCGACGCATTCATCGGCCCGATCGTCAGGTCAAGCGCCTGTCCGAGCGCGGCGATACGATCGAGATCCTTTTTCAGGTCCAGATCGGGCGGTGTGTGGATGGTCACGCCGAATTCGCGTTGCGCAAAGGCGATGTCCTCGTCCGTGTCGCCGTACTGCATGTTCACGAAGACCACGCCTTGCGTCTTCAGGACCGGCTTCCAGCGTTCGAATGCCGAGAAGTATTTCGACCGCTTGGCGGTCATTTTCAGCGACTTCCACAGCAGGCCGGTCTTCACGCCGGGGCCCAGGCTGGCGAGCCAGTCCTGCCAGTGGGCGACTTCGTCCGGGTCTGCGGTCAGCACGGCCTTCCGGTCCGGGAAGTCTTCGACCGACTGGCGGAAGGCGCGTAGTGGATTGCCGATCGGCGTCCAGAAATCGAGCTTGGGCTTGTCCTTGATGGCCTGAGGGGCGACGCGCCAGTCGCGGCCTTCCAGGCTTGCCGAGGCGTGCGGGGCAACCACCAGGTCAGGAAAGGACCGCTGGATCAGCGGCACCAGCCGCTTTTCGCAGGCAATGCGCACTTCGCCCTCGGGACCGACCGCTTCGATCAGGTCCGGCATCGCGTTCAGGAACATGACTTCGTCGCCCAGGCCTTGTTCGCCGACGACCAGCAAACGCTTGCCGCGAATTTGTTCGATGTCCTCGCCGTCCCATCTTTTTTCGTCGAAGGTGAACAGCGTCGCGTCGGGATAATCGGGATCGAGGCGGACCTGGTACTGGTCCCAGCCATCCTTCAACCGGCCGAGCGCCAGCAGGGCCAGCGAATAGCCATGCCGCATCGACATCTCGTCGCGGCGGTGGTCCGGCTTCGCCAGCGCCTTGTCAAAGGCCTCGATGGCCTGCTCGACCTCTCCGGTCAGCTCGTAGGCGAAGGCGATATTGTTCCACGCCCGCGCAAAGTCGGGCTGCAGGCGCAAGGCTTCCGAATAGAAGGTGACCGCCTGGACAGGATCACCGGATTCCAGCAGCACCGTGCCCAGGGCGTTCCACAGGTCGGCATGTTCAGGATTGCCATAGACGCCGGTGCGGATCACTTCGACCGCATCGTCGAACCGGCCCTGGTCGCGCAAGACGCCGCCCAGATTGACGATGCCATTGGGATCGCCGGGCGCCCGCTGACAATAGATGCGAAGGAATTTCTCCGCCGTCGGAAGCATGTCCAGCTTCCACGCCGCCATCGCCATCGACTGGTAGATGTCGGGGTTGTTGGGGTTCAGCTTCCAGGAGCGCTCGAAGAAGTCGAGCGCCAGTGACAACCGGCCCATTCGCTCCATCGCCACACCCATGACGTGATTGGCGATCGCGCTCTCGGGGTTTTCCGCCAGGATCGAGAGTGCGAGCAGGGCGCCTTTCGGCGCCTGGTCCGTGTTGCTCAGCTTGATCGAGCGCTGGAGCTTCGCGGTCAGCTTGCGCAGCGCCCTGCGCTCCTTCTCGGGCGCAGACGAAAGGGCGTCGGTCAGATGCGTTACCGTTGCCCCGCGCGCGGCATCGTGCAGGTCGTGCTTTGCCGTTTCGACGGGCTGTTTGAGGATGTCGTCGATAGAAATCGCCATAAGCCGGATTCCGGTTGCGGACACAGGCCCGCCATCCCGGTCTGCTTCGCTTAACACCGGGCTAACGCGGGTGCGGTGGCGGGCTCAACGCTTTGTTCACGCTCGTTCCGATAATGTTTGGCATCGAGACCTGAAAACGGGTCCGGTTACCGGGGAAGTTTTTCCATGCCGCTGAAACTCTCGCTCAAACCTGGCGAACGCTTTGTCCTCAATGGCGCGGTCGTTCAGAATGGCGAAAAGCGGTCCACGCTGGTGCTTCAGAACAAGGCATCTGTTCTTCGCGAGAAGGACATCATGCATGCAGAAGAAGTCACGACGCCGGCGCGGCGGATCTATTTCCCCGTGATGATGATGTACCTGTCAGAGAAACAGGACGATGCGCTCTACAATGAATTCGTCGTGCGAATGACGGACTTCATGGGTGCCATATCCGACACCGAGGCCATGGCCGAATGTGTGTCGGTATCCAGGGATGTGATGGCGGGAGAGTTTTACAAGGCTCTCATCCGTTGCCGAAAACTCATCGAGTTTGAAGACAAGAGGTTGAGCAGTGTCGGTACAGGCTTACCAAACAGCAGCGACGCGTAGCGAAGATCCGCGCGCGACCGAATACCGTCTTTTCGCGCAGGTGACCCGCGCGCTGATGTCCGCCAAGCAGGCCCAGGCCGATGGCGATATCCGCGTGATGGCGGAATCGCTCGACTGGAACCGGCGGGTATGGAGCGCGATGGCGCTTGATTGCTCGGACCGCGAGAACAAGCTGCCCGAGGCGCTGCGCGCCGGCATCATCTCGCTGTCGCTTTTCGTGTCGAAGCATTCCTCCGCCGTCATGCGCGGCGCAGCCGATATCGACACGCTGATCGATATCAACCGCACCATCATGCAGGGGCTCGAACCCTCGCCGGCGGCCCAGCGTCAGCCGATGGCTGCGGCGGGATAATATCCCGGCAAAATTTGCATTCGTGACCGCCATTGGCCCGGCAAATTGCGCCGGGCCTTTTGCTGTCTGGATTCCGCCAAATAATTTCCACATGAAATCAACGGGTTCCGCGCGCGTCCGGCGCGCCGGTCTGGCCCCGCTTTTGCGCCTCCGCAGGCAGGACAAAAGGTCCACACCGCGGCGCAAAAATGCGCGGCGCGTCTTTGCTTCCAGAATGGAGGAACCCAACAATGACGAATTCCGTCAACACCAATGCCGGGGCGATGTTCGCCCTGCAGAACCTGAACCGGACCAACATGGAGCTTGAACAGGTCCAGAGCCGCATCAACACCGGACTTGCCGTGTCCGGTGCCAAGGACAATGGCGGCATCTATGCCATTGCCCAGCGGATGCGCTCGGAAGTGAGCGGTTACAAAGCCGTTCAGGATTCGCTCAACCGGGCTGTGTCGACGGTAGACGTCGCTCTGGCTGGTGGTGAAGCGATTTCCGACCTGCTTATTGAGATGAAGGAAAAGGCTTTGGCATCGGCCGATAGCTCGCTCGATACCGCAAGCCGTTCCGCGCTGAACGAGGATTTCAAGGCGCTGCGTGACCAGATCACGACGATCGTCGGGAACGCCGAGTTCAACGGAACCAATCTCATCAACAATACGGTCAGCCAGGTCACGGCACTGGCGAATGCCGACGGCTCCAACACGATCACCGTGCTCGACGAGAATCTCTCGCTGGGGGGTGGTATCGTGACCATCGCTGCGACGGCGTCCTTTGCGACGGCGACACAGGCGGACACGATTGCCAGCCAGCTGGGAACCTCGCTCGACAACGTCAACGCAGCCCTGGCCCGCCTGGGGACGAAGTCGAAGGCTCTTGAGATCCATTCGACCTTTGTCACCAAGCTGTCGGACTCGCTGACCGAGGGGATCGGCAATCTGGTGGATGCAGACCTCGCGCGGGAAAGCGCCAAACTCCAGTCGCTGCAAGTCAAGCAGCAGCTGGGGATTCAGGCCCTGTCCATCGCGAACCAGTCGCCGCAATCCATCCTGTCCTACTTCCGGTAGGGACAAGCGGGGCCACCTCACCACCCAGGGGTGGCCCCGCCCTTCTTTTTCAGGAGCGGCAATTTCTGCCCGCCCGGCAATTTCTGCCGGGCTTTTTCATGCCAGACCCGGCAATTCCTGCCGCATCGGCATTAAGATTCAGCCCCTGGCCGGGGTGCGACTCTCCGCAACGAATCACGCGAATCAGGATTAACGCGCCCGTCAAGTCCCTTTGTGGCCTCGTTCTTGCGACGTTTTGCGTCGGGTCAGAAGACCCTGCTGGCAAAACGCCGGTGGATAACGACCAGAATGGGAGATGGCTAAAATGGCCACGATCAATACCAATTCGGGCGCAATGGTTGCGCTCCAGAACCTCAATAAAACCAACGCACAACTCGAGCAGGTCCAGTCCCGCATCAATACGGGTCTGGCGGTCGCGTCGGCCAAGGACAATGGCGGCATCTTCGCCATCGCCCAGTCGATGCGTGCTGACGTTGCCGGCTACGGTGCCGTGCGTAACTCCATCGACCTCGCGGTTTCCACCACCGATGTCGCCCTCGCGGGCGGTGAGGCGATCTCCGATCTTCTCGTCGAAATGAAGGAAAAGGCCCTCGCAGCGGCTGACTCTTCGCTCGACACTGCGTCCCGTACGGCCCTGAACGCTGACTTCGGTGCCCTGCGCGACCAGATCAAGACGATCATCTCGAATGCCGAATTCAACGGCACCAACCTGATCGACGGTTCGACCGCCGGCATCTCGGCCCTGGCCAATGCTGACGGCTCCAACACGATCTCGGTTGCCGATGAGGATTTGTCGCTGTCCGGTTCGATCATCACGATCGCGACCAATGCGTCGTTCTCGACTGCCACCCAGGCCGACAACATCGTCAGCCAGATCGGCACGTCGCTGGACAACCTGAATTCCTCGCTGGCCCGCCTGGGCACCGCCTCCAAGTCGCTCGAAGTTCACAAGACCTTCGTTGGCAAGCTGTCTGACGCCCTCGAAAAGGGCATCGGCAACCTGGTCGACGCGGATCTCGCGAAGGAAAGCGCCAAATTGCAGGCTCTCCAGGTCAAGCAACAGCTGGGCATCCAGGCGCTCTCGATCGCCAACTCGGCGCCGAGCTCGATCCTCGGATACTTCCGCTAGACGGATGACTGAATTCGGCGGGGACCGCGCGTCCCCGCCGGGTATGGCCGGCAAAAAGCCGGCGACACAAACCAGAACGGGAGATGGCTAAAATGGCCACGATCAACACAAATGCAGGCGCAATGGTCGCTCTGCAGAATCTCAACAAGACCAATGCGCAGCTCGAGCAAACGCAGGCCCGGATCAATACCGGCCTGGCAGTCGCTTCGGCCAAGGACAATGGCGGCATCTTCGCCATCGCCCAGTCGATGCGTGCCGACGTTGCCGGCTATGCAGCGGTTGGAAACTCCATTGACCTTGCAGTCTCGACCGTCGACGTCGCGCTGGCAGGTGGCGAGGCAATTTCCGATCTCCTGGTGGAGATGAAGGAAAAGGCTCTGGCCGGTGCCGACACGTCACTCGACACGGCGTCCCGCACGGCGCTGAACGAGGACTTCAAGGCCCTGCGCGATCAGGTATCCACGATTATCGCGAATGCCGAGTTCAACGGCACGAACCTGATCAACAACTCGGTTGCGAGCATTTCCGCAATTGCCAACTCTGACGGCTCCAACTCGATCACCATCCTCGACGAGAACCTCTCGCTCGGCGGATCGATCGTGACGGTTGCTGCCACGGCGTCCTTCGGGACGGCGGCTGCGGCCGGGACTCAGGTGACCGCGATCGAAGCCTCGATCGACAACCTGAATGCATCTTTGGCCCGTCTGGGTACCGGCGCGAAGGCGCTGGAAATCCACAAGACCTTCGTCGGCAAGCTGTCTGACGCCCTGGAAAAGGGTATCGGCAACTTGGTCGATGCGGATCTGGCCAAGGAAAGTGCCCGTCTGCAGTCCCTGCAGGTGAAGCAACAGCTGGGTATCCAGGCTCTCTCGATCGCCAATTCGGCGCCGAGCTCGATCCTGGGCTACTTCCGCTAAGCGGCGTAGGGCGGCGGGGGCGTTCGTTGGGTTCCTCCCCGCCCCCCGCCCGTTAGTCGAAAGGGCCGGCGCGCAATTCGCCGGTAAATGGAGATGATAGAACTGATAAAGACGGCCACGGCCGCAACAACGACCAGTGAGCGCCAGGCCACCATGCCGCGCTCGATCCAGGCGAGTGCCGCCGTTGCCACGCGAAATACCGAAGCGGACGACAAGTCCTCGAAAGATCGCCAGGCGGATGTTGAACGCATGCGCGATGCCATCGAGCATCTCGCCCAGGCCGCCCTCGCGGATTCCCGTCTCACGATTGAAAAGCACGATGATGCAGGCGTTTATGTCTACAGCCTCGTGGACAGCGACACGGGCAGTGTGATGCGCCAATGGCCCCAGAAGGAATTGGTCGAACTGCGCGAATACCTGCGCACACGACAGGCCGGTCTGATCGACGAACGGGCCTGACGCGAACACGCCGACAGGTCGCTTTTTGCCGCTTTGAGGGCCGGACAACCCGGCAATTTTGGCCTGCCCGCAAATCGCTGGCGGGCCGTGTTGTTATCAACATTCTGTAATCACTACAAAAATTGAATTGGCCCGAACGGCACACCGATTGCGACATCTCTCCTGAATACGCCCGTGGGGCGCGGCACAGAATGACGGCCAGGAGGGATTTCGATGACCCTGTCGATCCATACGAACACAGCGGCGATGATCGCCCTTCAGAACCTCAACAAGACCAATGACGACTTGAATGGCGTTCAGAACCGGCTCAACACCGGCCTGAAGATCGCGGGCGCGAAAGACAATTCCGCCATCTACGCAGTCGCTCAGAACATGCGCTCGGACGTCAAGGCGCTCAGCGCGGTTCGCACCAGCCTTGATCGCGCCACGACGATCGGCGATGTCGCGCTCGCAGCCGGCGAGGCGATTTCCGACCTTCTCGTCGAAATGCGTGAGAAAGCGACAGCCGCGATGGACCCGTCCATCGATACCTTCTCGCGTCAGGCCTACGACGCCGACTTCAAGGCGCTGATCGAACAGGTCCAGGTCATCCTGTCGAACGCCGAGTTCGACGGCGCGAACATGCTCAACGGCTCCATCACCGGCGGCATTGCCTTCCTCGCCGACGCCGATGCATCCCGCTCGGTGACGATGGGATCGCAGGATTTCAGCCTGTCGGGTTCGATCATCACCCTGCCGACGACCTCGTCGCTCGGAACGGTGACGCTCGCGACGACGGCGGTCTCACAGATCAAGACCAGTCTCGACAACGTCAACCAGGCGCTGGCCAATCTCGGCTCGGACCTGAAGAAGATCGAAGCGCACTCGACCTTCGTTGGAAAGCTCATGGACGCGCTGACCGAAGGCGTCGGCAACCTCGTCGATGCGGACCTCGCTGTCGAAGGTGCCCGGTTGCAGGCCCTCCAGGTCAAGCAGCAGCTCGGCGTTCAGGCGCTCTCTATCGCAAACTCGCAGCCGCAGATCATTCTCAACCTGCTCAACGGCGGCTAGGCCGTCAGGCTCAGGCTTTCAACAGGCGGCGCTCCGGTTCACGGGGCGCCGTTCTGGTTTTAGCGGGCGGTTAAGCCCCGCATCGCTAGCGTCGATCCGATTGATTCGAACCCGGACGCCCGCTCATGCGCATCTTTGAACAGACCTCGCTCGACGCGATGATCGGCGATGCCGACCGCTGGAGGGTCGAGCTTGACGCCACCTTGCGCAACGAGTCTGCGGTGATCCGCGGACTGTTCGACCGTGACCGCCTGCTCGCCCTGCGCGAATGGGTTTATGGTGTTCGCCAGCGCGACGGGTTGTCGGGGAACATGCCCTACAACGAGGCAACGCCCGACCATGTGAAGCTGGTCGACAAGCCTCTGGGTTCGGATCGTCCGACCCGTTTCGTGCTGTCGCAATTCTTCCCCTGGAACCGCCAGGCCAATGCCGATATTCCCGCGATCTCGCAGGGGCTGATGCGATTTCGCAATCTTGCCAGCGGCTTTGCGCCGGATACCGGCATGCGCGCCGGCTGCGACTACGTGTCCTGGCCGAGCGTCATACAGTATCGGCGAGGCGGCGACTTCCTGGCGGCACACCGCGACCAGTATGCCTTTCAGTGCATTCTGGTCCTGTCTGAGATGGGGCAGGACTTCACCGAAGGCGGAAATTTCTGGCTCGGCGAGACCGGTCACCATTTCGAGGAACCCAATTTGCGCTTTGGCGACGTGCTGCTGTTGAAGTCGGACCTGGTCCACGGCGTCCACCCGATTGACCCGGCGCTGCGTGATGACGGGTCGATGGCCGGGCGCTGGATGATGTTCTGTCCGCTCGCCCGGCGCGCCGACGTGTTGCGTGCAGCATGACCGGAAAGTCGGACAGCTGGGGCAAGGGCAATCTCGGCCTCGACCGCACGGCCTTCGTGCGCCACCATCCCAGCGAGCTGATGATGCGTGCGCTGTTCGCGGGACGCTATTCCGGCGTGAAGCTGGACATCGGCCCGGACACCCGCGTGCTCGACATGGGCGCCATGTACCTCAACAACCTCGTTCCGTTTCACGACCGCGGCGCGCAATGCTTTGGTGTCGAGATCAATGACGACATGGCCGCGATTTCGCGCGAAGCGGCCGATATCCAGGGTCTGAGCGTCGATGTGCGGACGGGCAGCAATCGCGCCATCCCGCACGAGGACGGTGTGTTCGACGTCGTTCTGGGGCTGAACGTCATCCATTACGAGGACGACACGGTCGGACTTCGCGCCGCACTCGCGGAGTATGCGCGCGTCACCCGGCCCGGCGGTCTGGCCTTCGTCATCTCGGCGGGGCCGCGCCATTATCTCAGGGCCAATGCCGAACGGTTGGGACCCAATCGATACCGGATCACGGACGGGGATTTCCGCACGGGCCAGGTGATGGCGTATTTCGACAGCCTCGACGATCTGTCGGTGCTGGCACTCGAAGCGTTTGACAGCGTGACACCCGGCCGTTCGCTCGAGGAACACGCGGACGCGGAAATCGAATTCTACTACGCGATTGCGATGAAGGCCGGCTGACCGCTATTTGCGGAACAGCCACCAATGCCCGTTGTCCACCGCCCCGGCGCGCATCCACTGGAAGCCGTAATCGACAATTGTCAGCTCCGGGTGGCGGTCCAGCATGAAGCCACCGAAATCGCGCTTGAACAGCAGACCCGATTGGCCGCGATAGGTCTTCTCTTCGGGCTCGTGCGAGAAATACTCGCTCATCAGGATGTATTTCGAGGACACCCGGTAGAGTTCGTCCACTGCTGCGGGAAGTTCGCTGGGCGGGACGTGGATCAGAACGCCGGTGGTGAAGCTCAGTTCAAACTGACCGTCCTTGAAGGGAAGGGAATTGGCTTCTCCTTCATGCACATGGCTGGCGGGCAGGACGCCGTCTTCGACAAGCACGCGCCGCGCGGCTGCGTTGGGCTCGAGCCCGTGCAGTTCGGCGTCAACCAGTCCCGTGAGCGCCCTCAGATTGATCCCGACCGAGCAGCCGACCTCGACAATCGAGCGCGGCAGGTCGTGCATGATGCCCTGGAAATAGGTGCTCCAGCTGCGCGCGCGCTGTCGGACGGCAGACGCATCCGCCCGGTTGCGGCCGATATATTCGGAGCCGAAGTCTCCGCGCCAGAAATCCACGGGTCTGTGATCAGCCAACGCAGCGCTCCTGTTCGATGTCTTGAAGTCCGGCCAGATCGCGGGCGACCGCGGTCAATTGGGTCTCGGTCAGATCAAGTCCGCCCAGTGCCGCGCCGGCGGCAAGCGTCAGGGCGGCAGGATCGAGCCTGAATTCGCCCGCCAGTGCGTCGATCCGGTCCTGCATGCCGGAATGTACGCACGCCATGCCCTGCACAAGATCGGCTTCATTCCATATGGCCAGGTCGTCATTGCTAACATGGCGCGCAGCAAGGCGGGCCAGCGTCACGGGATCGATACCGGTCGCGAAACCCGCGCGGTTCAGCACGGCTGCAAGGGCTTCGATGGAGGCATTGCCCGAGCTGCGGCCTAGCCCCTTGAGGGAGGCGTCGAGCAGGGTTGCCCCGGCCTCGACGGCGGCGAAGGCATTGCCGACCGCGAGTTCCAGATTGTTGTGACCGTGAAAGCCGCACGGCTTTCCCGTGGTCTCGATGACGGTGCGGACATAGGCGCGCACGCTGTCGGGCGTCATGCCCCCGGCACTGTCGACGATCAGGAAACCGTCCGCGCCCCATTTCGCGATGCGCGGGGCTGCCTCGCGCAGCTGGTCAACAGGCAACGTGTAGGACTTCATCAGGAAGGCCAGCGTGTGGAGGCCATTGGCCCGCGCCCGGCGAACCAGTGCCTCGCCCTGTTCGTATCGGGCCGCGTCCATGCCGATCCGGATGAAATCCATCCCCGCATCGGCCGCCGCGTCGATATCGGCCTCGGTGGCAAACTTGGACATGGCGAACACGCCGATATCGGTATTGCGCGCCGCCATGCGCGCCGCCTGCATGTAGCCGGTATCGGTTTCACCTGCGCCGATGCCGTCAGCACGAAACGCGCCGAGACCAAGCCCGTGTCCGACTTCGGCCGCCGGCACGCCCACCGCTTCCAGCCCCTGCACGAGCGCAAAGGTCTGCGCGCCGGTGAAGCCGAAACCGACCCGGTAGCTGCCGTCGCGCAATGTGGTGTCGACGAGGGTGATCATGTCCCCGAATCCTGTGACTTGATCCCATTCGTCCCTGCGCCGGTTAAGACATCCCTGACGAGCGCTGCGCTGTGTGCAATCCGTGCGTCGTCAGCGCGATCATCAACCCACAGATTGACCACGCCGGCCTCGATGGCCTCTCCGCCCGGAAAGTCGCCTTCGTCGCCGAAAAACGGTGCGAGGCGCGGATACCAGCAACTGGCATCAATCCCGGCTGCGCGCAGCGCTTCGACGGCCGCGTCGCGGTGCGCTGGCGGCAGCATCAGGCCATAGCGCCACGGCACCCCGTCCGGGCTGCGCTGCAAGGGCCGGCCGATTCCGCGGAAGGCCTCATCATAGGCCTTTGCCCGCTCCCGGCGGCGGTCGACCTCGGCTGGCAATGCGTCCAGTGCCGTCAGGATCAATCCGGCCTGCGCCTCATCAAGACGGTGAAGATAGAGGCCGGGGTGCAGCTTGCAGATCTCCCCGACACGGCGCTTGGCCGCCGGATTGCCATCCCATTCCGTCTGCGCGCCGTAATAGGTTGTCCGGTAGTCTGCCGCCCATCGGGCTGCCTCACGCGGCTTGGGACCCAGCCGGAACTCAGTTTCGCGCAGGCGCGCATCCAGACCGGCGTCGCAGGTCAAAGCCGCCCCGCCGCCGCCCGCGTCGATGATCTTGGTGTGCCCGAAGCTGAGAATGGTCACATCGCCATGCTGCCCGACGCCTCCGGCGCCCAGGGATTGGGCGGCATCTTCGATCAGGAAGACATCGAAGCGTGTGCAGATTTCCGCGATCCGCACCATGTCGGCGGGCTCGCCGTATAGGTGGGCTGCGAGAACGCACAGCACGTCCCGGCGCGTTTCGAGAAGACGCTCAAGCGCGGCTGGGCAGAGATTCCCGCTCGCCGGGTCCGTATCGCAGAACACCGGCACCAGTCCGGCATGGTGGGTCACTGCCGCCGGGCTGGTGCACAGCGTCACGGGCAGGACAACTCGCGTGCGGTCCGGTCGCGCGTCCTTGAATGCTTCAAGTGTCAGCCAGATCGCGCTCGCCCCGCGCCCCGTCACCACGCAGTGACGCCGGTGTGTCAGTGCCGCCAGGCGGTCCTCAAGCGGCCGGAACATGTCGCTCCAGCCGCTCGCGGCATGCCTCGCCCAGCGCAGCCAGCGTGACGAATCTCAGGTCGCGCCCGGCGGCATCCGCAGCTTCGGCCAGCAAGCGGAGCGTCCGCGTCATGTTGGCGAGGTCAAAGGAGAGTAGGCCGTGCCCGCCCTTCGGCGCGAATTCGGGCATCAGGGCGCTGGGATGAGTGACTGTGACGAGCGACCGGGCCGCGGACACCAGGGCGTCCATACCCCCCGCAACCGCTTCGGTCCGGTAGGACAGGTCGAGATACCGCAGGAAAGGTTCAGCGTCGTAGCGCGCCTTGACCTTCAGCATCGACATCGGGATTTCGACAACCTCGTGCGCCGGCGAACCCGGCACCCGGTGGTCGGCCTTTGATGGCCGGTAGGCGTGGCACGGCGTGTCGAGCCAGTCGACCATGCGCTCGCCGTCAACCCGCCTGCGGCCCGGCATGGCTGTAGAGTCAAAGGCAATGCCGCAGGCATCGAAGGCGGTCATCAGCCCGGTCGAGCCATAGGCTTCTCCAATCCGGCCGCAAAGCGGGTCAAATCCCAGTGCACGCATGTCGGCAATCGCCGCGTGCATCGCGGTCAGCAGGGCCGTGTCTTCGGTCTCCTGTTCCCACCCGTCCCCGCTGCGGCGGTAGAGATGTGGATGCCAGGCGATTTCGTCGCCGCGTGCCTGCAAGTTCTCGAACAGGTCGCGGTGGGCTTCCAGCAAATGCCCGGGCCGCCCGTAAATGTCCGCGATCTGGTTGTCGACGCGCACGAACCAGGTCACTGGCACGCCCGGCAGGAACGCGTCGATCGCGTCGCGGATGGCCGGTACACCCTCGCTGATCCCGCGCCAGCTCAGCTTCGTGCGGGCATTCGAGGAAGAGATCGACTCGTCAAAGATGTCCGGATCGAGATCGAAGGTGAGGGCGGCAGGCAGGTCACGCATGGGCAGCGCTGTAGGCCGGTTCGATGCGGGTGGTGAAGGACAGCCGGTCATAATGATCGTCGAGTGTCGACTGCGCGAGGTTGGCGGTTTCACCGCGAACCGCGATGGCGGCAACCCGGTCGGCCCCGGAACGCAGCGGCGGCACGCTGTCACCGACGCCCTTCAGAAGCATCGCAAACAAGGTGTCGTCATGCGCGGTCACATCGTCCCAGCCGGTGATGGTCTCCAGGCGGCCCGCCGAAACGGACGGGAAGTCGAGCACCGCTCCGCGAAGCGCGATGGCAGGGATCTCGAACGGCTCACCCAGCGCAAGCGCCAGCTGAAGACCCAGCGTATCGACCCCGGTCACCCAGGGCACTATCTCGGCAAAGACGTGGAATCCTGCGCCGCGCGCCGCCACTTCCACCAGATGCGGGCCGGCATCGGTCATGATCAGTTCCATGTGAACCGGAGCGTTGTCGATGCCCAGCGCAGCGACGGCGTCGCGCGCCACCCCGGCGATGGCGTCCTGTTCCGATTGCGCCCGCCATGACGGGAAATGGATGCGTGTGTCGAGCAGGAAGGGGGGACCGGTCCGGACCTTGTCGCTGATGCACAGCAGATGGAAACGCCTCGACTGGACAAAGCCTTCGACTGCCACTTCGCGTCCCGGCATGAAGCGTTCGACCACCACTGGCGCGCCGCGCGTCAGTGCCTTGGCCGCGAGGAAGGCGGCCGCGACCTGTTCGCGCTTGCCCACATAGCTGACGCCGCGCGAACCCGCTCCGTTGGAGGGTTTGACCACGCAGGGTTGGCCGATCCGGTCGAACGCCGCGATCGCCTGATCCGGGCTGTCGCAACCGTGAAATTCAGGGGAGGGGAGGCCTGCCCCGGCAAAGCGCTCGCGCATGACCAGCTTGTTGGTCACGGCGATTGAGGCCGATACTGGCAGGCCCGGCAGCTTCAGCTTGTCGGCGATATGGGCACAGGTGGGAACGCCCGCCTCCGTCGCGAACACCGTGACGGCGTCGATCCGGTGGCGGCGGGCGACATTCAGGCAGGCTTCGCGGTCAAACACGTCGACCGCTTCGAAAATGTCGCAAAGGGGCTGGCCTGCCGCGTCTGCATCCCGGTCGCAGCCGATGACGAAGTGGCCGTCCCGTTTCGCCCGCGCAATCGCGGGAAGCTGAAACGCCCCGGCGCCTATGAAGAGGATTCGCGCCATAATGCGGGCTCCCGGATGAGTCGTTTCCCGATGGTCCAGTTGAGTGTGATCCGGGTTAACGATTTCTCACACCGCCTGCGGTGCAAGGTAAGACCATGATCGTGACCGCCGTCATCCAGGCCCGAATGACCTCGACCCGGCTGCCGGGCAAGGTGCTGATGCCGGTGTTGGGTGAGCCCTTGCTGCTGCACCAGGTGCGCAGGCTTCGGCGCGCGAAGACACTCGACCGTCTCGTTCTCGCGATCACTGACCAGCCCGCAGATGATCCGCTTGAGAGTTTTGCCCGGCGTCAGGGACTGGCGGTATTCCGGGGCTCGCAAGCCGATGTGCTGGCTCGCATGGAGATGGCTGTCTCGGCTTGCGCCCCCGAAAGCGGGGTCGTGGTGCGCGTGACCAGCGATTGCCCCCTGATCGATCCGGACATCGTCGACTCGCAGGTGGGCTGGTTCCTCGATCACCGGGACCGGTATGACTACGCGACCATTGGTCCCGATCTGCGCCTGCCGTGCGGCACGTCCGTCGAGGTCTTCACCCGCCAGGCCCTCGCGGACGCGCACGCGAATGCGGTGAGCGTGCACGACCGCGAGCATGTCACGCCGTGGATCAAGGACCCCGAGAACGGCCTGCGAAACGGCATCACGCCAATTGATCTCGACGCTCCGGACGTGCGCCTCTCGGTGGACGAAGCGGCGGATTTCGAGGCGGTCTCCGCCATCATCGAAGCGCTCTACCCGCTCAATCCCGAATTCACGCTGCACGACGTGCTCGGCTTCCTGACAGCCCATCCCGAGATCGCGGCGATCAACGGCAATGTGGTCCAGACGACCGGCCCCTACGCCGCGAAACCGGCACGGTCAAAATAGCCATAAAAAAGCTGCGGGATTTTGCCGCATGTCCGAATGGCCTTCGTGCGCCTACGACAGGGGAAGCAACCGGAAGAGGGACGATCCGGCATGGAATTCGACGCATTGCTGCTTTCGCGATTGCAGTTTGCCTTCACGATTGCCTTTCACATCATCTTTCCGTCTTTCACGATCGGGCTGGCGAGCTTCCTCGCCGTTCTGGAAGGTCTCTTCCTGTTCACCAAGCGGGAGGCCTTCCGGACCCTCTACCGTTTCTGGGTGAAAATCTTCGCGCTGGCCTTCGGCATGGGCGTCGTGTCCGGCGTGGTGATGAGCTATCAGTTCGGCACCAACTGGTCGGTCTTTGCCGATCAGACGGGCAGCGTGCTGGGCCCGCTTCTCGGCTATGAAGTGCTGACCGCCTTTTTCCTGGAGGCCTCCTTCCTCGGGATCATGCTGTTCGGCTGGAAGCTGGTCGGGCCACGCCTTCACTTCGCGTCGAGTGTGATCGTCGCCCTGGGCACGCTGGTCTCGGCCTTCTGGATTCTCTCCGCCAATTCCTGGATGCAGACCCCGCAGGGCTTCGCGATCGAGGACGGGCGCTTCGTGGCGACGAGCTGGATGGAGGTGATCTTCAATCCGTCCTTCCCCTCCCGCCTGATGCACATGGTCGCCGCAGCCTATCTGTCGACGGCGCTTGTTGTGCTGGCGGCGGCGGCCTGGCAGTGGATCCGCAACCGTCCCGGCGAGGAGGTTGCGATCATGGCGCGCATGGCGATCCTCACCATTGCCCTTCTGGCGCCGGCGCAGCTCATCATCGGGCATGAAAGCGGCCGCATCGCGCACGAATACCAACCCGCCAAGGTCGCGGCGATGGAAGGCTGGTGGGAAACCCGCGCAGGGCAACCCACCATCCTGTTCGCCATCCCCGACCAGGAGAATGAAACCAACCATTTCGAGATCGGCATCCCCGGGGCAGGCAGCTGGGTCGTCGCCGGAGATAGCGCCGCCGAGCTTGAAGGCCTCAACGAATTTGCTGCGGAAGACCGCCCGCCCGTCTTCATCACCTTCTGGGCCTTCCGGGTGATGGTCGGCCTCGGCATGCTGATGATCGCGCTGGGCTTCTGGGGGGCATGGACCTGGTGGCGCGGCACCACGGACCGCGCGCGAGTGATGCACTGGGCGGCTCTGGTCATGGGCCCTGCAGGATTCATCGCCGTGCTGGCGGGCTGGATCACGGCCGAAGTCGGCCGCCAGCCCTATGTCGTCTACGGCGTGCTGCGTACCGCGGATGCCGTTTCACCGGTCGATGGCGCGCAGGTCGCCCTGTCGCTGCTGGTCTTCATCGTCACCTACGCCATCGTTTTCAGCGCTGGCGCCCTGTTCATCCTTCGCCTGATCAATCGCGGACCGGTTGAGGAGGGCGATGAGGGCCACGACGGAGGCGACAGCGCACCCGGCGACGCCCTTGCCGCTGGCGCGAAGGAGGTTTGAGATGGATCTTCCCCTGATCTGGGCGGTTCTGATCGCAACGGCCGTGGGTCTCTACGTCCTGCTGGACGGATTTGACCTTGGTGTCGGCATCCTCTTCCCGCTCGCAAGTCCCAAGGAACGCGACACGATGGTGGCCTCCATCGCGCCGGTCTGGGACGGCAACGAGACCTGGCTGGTCCTGGGCGGGGGCGGACTGTTTGCCGCTTTCCCGCTCGCCTACGCGATCATCATGCCCGCCCTTTACCTGCCGATCGGCCTCATGCTGACGGCGTTGATCTTCCGCGGTGTTGCGTTCGAATTTCGCGCGCATGCCCGCAAGACCGGAAAGCGGTGGTGGACGGTCGGTTTCGCGGGCGGCTCCATCGCCGCAACCGTGTCGCAAGGCCTCGTCCTCGGCGGCTTCCTTCAGGGCATCACCATCGAGGGCCGGGCGTTCGCCGGCGGACCTTTCGACTGGCTGACGCCCTACACCCTGCTGGTCGCCGCGGGTCTGGTGGCGGGGTATGCGCTTCTTGGCGCGGCCTGGCTGGTCTTCAAGACGGATGGCGAGCTTCAGAAGCGCGCGCGCGTCTGGATCCGGTCGTTGATCGTGGCCGTGGCCGTGGCGCTGGGCGTCATCAGCCTCGCGACCCTGTCGCTGGGCGGAGATATCATTGCGCGTTGGGGCGTGTCGCTCGACGGCAGCTTCGTCCCCGCCCAGTTCGCCAAGTTCGCCATCATCCCGGTCATCGGCGCACTGGCCTGCCTGGCGGTCTGGCATTTTGCGATGAAGGGGCCGGACTACATGGCCTATCTCGCAACGGTCGGCGTGTTCCTGTCAGGGTTTGCGGGCCTCGCGGTCTCGATTTTCCCGCACATCGTTCCCTTCTCGGTCACGGTTCACGAAGCTGCAGCCCGGGACAATGCGCTGGGTTTGCTGCTGGTTGGCACCGCAGTCATGCTGCCGATCATTCTGGGCTACACCGCTTACGTTTACTGGATTTTCCGCGGAAAGGCCGAGCCCGGTGCCTATCACTGATCGGCAAAAGACGCTGGGCCGACGGCTGATGTGGTTTGCCATCCTCTGGGTCGGCAGCCTCATCGCCGTTGCCTCGGTGGCCTACCTGCTGCGCGGGCTCTTGTTTCTCGCCCGATAGCGGGCGTTCATTCCTCGTTAGCGCTCTCGCGCGACACTTCTCCCCGGCTTCGGCGGAGGGGGAAATGTCGCTCGCCGTAATCGTTCAGGCGCGCATGGGCTCGCACCATGTCGAGGGAAAAATCCTTGAATCGCTCGGAGGGCGGAGCGTCATCCTGCGCTGCCTTGACCGGTGCGCACGGATCGAGGCGTCCAGCCTGGTCGTGGCCGCGATACCCGACGCCGAAGGCGACGACGAACTCGCCGAGGAAATACTCGATTCCGGATATATGCTCGTTCGCGGAAGTGAGACCGACATTCTGTCCCGCTACGCCAAGGCCGCGCGGGAATCGGGTTGCGATCAGGTCATGCGGGTCTTCGGCGACAGTCCCTTCATCGACCCGGACATCTGTGGCCGCGTGGCGGATCTCGCGCGCCAGACGGGTGCCGATTTTGCCGCCAACACGATGCCGGTCAGCTTCCCCGACGGTCTCGACTGCGAGGTGTTTTCGGCGGAATTGCTCGCTCGCGCCGATCGCGAAGCCACCGAAGCTGACGAACGCGAGAACGTGACGCTGTGGATGCGCCGTCAGCGCGATCTGTCGACCGCTGGTCTGATGGGGCCGGGCGGAAGTCTGGCAAGGCTGCGCTGGTCGGTGGATTTCAGCGAGGATTTCGACTTCTGCGCGGCACTCTATGCCTCGCTCGGGCAGCACGCTCCCGATGCGTCGGCGGCCGAATTGGTGGCGCTGTGCCTGCGCCGCCCGGACCTGGTCGCGATCAATGCGATGCACGTGGATTCCGCACGCGAGCAATGTCCCGGCAGTGCGGCTTTCCTGACGGTGCCGATGTCGCTGCGGGTGGCCGCCTGATCGCTTTTGGCTAAAGGCCATTAACGGCATTTCTCAACGCTTTCCTAAGGGCTGTGCGCGACACTGACGGGTGAACGCGAACTGGAGCGCCCCTTGGCGGATATCGTCGGTTTCGACATGACGGCACTGACGGGCTGGTATCAGGCCAGGAACGCCTTGCGTCTGGCGGGCCTGACCCCGAACCCGTCGGGCGCGTCGACCGGCAGCGCCCAGAAACTCCCCGGTGCCGGTGTCTTGCCGCCTTGGGACGTGCGCGGCGAAATTACCGATTCCGCGACCCTGTCGCGCAAGGCGCTCGCCTCGGGCCTGTTCTTCGACAAGAGCCTGGGCCAGTTCGCCGATATCGACGCACCCGACGACTACAAGAATCTGTTCGCCATGTATCAGGGCCTCAGCCGGCTTCACGCGCTGGCCCTTGAGGCCTCGGAAAAGACCACGATCGACAGTCGCCGGAACTTCCTCGACAGCCGGTTCGGGCAGGGCGTCACCCAGCTCGACAGCTTTTTCGCCGATCTCGACCTTGAAGGGGTCAATCTTCTCAAGGGCGAGGAATTGTCGAAGGCCGAAAGCGGTGTGGCGATTTCGCGCGGCAGCTCGCAGTACACGACGGGCATCATCCATACCGGCGATTTCGACGCCGAGGTCGCCAGCCTGACCGGCGATGTGCGGTTCACGGTCTCGGTGAAGAAATCCGGCACGACCCAGCAGATCAATATCGATCTGGCGGACATGGGCGCGACGGTGCGAAACCTCGACAACATCTCCGCCCATATCAATACCCAGCTTGAAGCGGCCGGTGTCCTGACCCGGTTCGAACGCGTGAAGATCGGCGAGAAGGACGACAGCGGCGTCATCCCGGGCAATGATTTCGGATTGCATGTCCAGGGCGTCCTGACCGAGCAGGTCAGCTTTTCCGCCGCCACCTCAGCGCCCGCGATCTACATCGCCGGGGTCTCAGGCATTGGTGATGGCAGCGCCGGACAGCTGGTGCGCCTCACGGACCTTGCCTCTGGTACGCCAGTTACCGAATTCACCCGGCGGATCGAGGCGGCGCCCGATGTCACCGAGACCGAGAATGACAAGGGTGAAACCAAGTCGACGACCGAAACCAACCCTCTGACCATCAAGGCAACGGCGGCTTCGTCCGACGGCGGCGTATATGTCGTCGGCCAGACGTCGTCCGAGATCGACGGTCGTATCGTCAAGGGCGAGACGGATCTGGTCCTGCAAAAGCGCGATTCGACGGGCAAGGTAATCTGGACACGGACCCTGGGCGCGGCGGGCGATGCCAGCGGCGCGTCTATCGCGGTCGATGCTTCGGGCAATGTCGTCGTCTCGGGGTCGGTGACAGGTACGCTGGGCACCACCACCAATGTCGGCGGTTCGGACAGCGTCGTGGCAAAATTCAATGCGGCCGGTGTCGAACAATGGCTCCAGCGATTCGGCGGCACGGGCGATGACCGCACCACCTCGGTCACGCTGGGCAGCGACGGCACGGTTTATGTCGCCGGCGAGGCCAAGTCAGGATTTGGGAACGCCGCCCATGCAGGGGGAGAATGGGACGGCTATGTCCGCGCGATCTCCGACGATGGAACAGCGCTCTGGACCCGCCGGGTCGGCGATACCGGAGACGAACGTGCCAAGGCGATTGCGGTCGCGGATGACGGCGGATTGCTGGTCGCAAGCGAAGAAGACGGGCGCGCCGTCCTGCGCAAATATGACAGCGCCGATGGCGCGGGCGCCGCGGTCTGGGAACTCGATCTCGGCGATCTCGATGGCGGCCGGATCGGCGGACTGACCGTCGACGGCAATGACATCTACCTGGCCGGGGCAGCAGGCGGGGCATTCGCGCCGACCGCGCCCCTATCGGCGAATGCCGGGGGCCGCGACGCGATGGTGGTCAAGATTGCCGATGGTGCCAGCGCCAGCGTCGGCTGGACGACCTTCCTGGGCTCGGATGCGGACGACAGCGCCGCCTCGGTCCAGGTGACTGGCGGCAAGCTCTATGTTGCGGGCAAGACTACCGGAAGCCTGCCGGGATCGACCCTGAACGGAACCCGCAATGGCTTCGTGGCCGAGCTCGATGGCGGAACCGGCGCGCTGGCCTGGACCACGCAAATCTCCGGGCGCGGCGGAATTTCGGAGGCTACCGGCATTGCGGTGGACCCGACGGGAGATTCGATCCTGTCGAAGCTGGGCCTCCCGCAAGGCAGTCTGACCTATGCCGACACGCGCGTCGTGACGGACCGGACGTCGGTCAGGGACGGCGATTTCTTCTACCTGTCGGTGGATGGTGGACGGCGCAAGAAGATCACCATCGGCGCATCCGATTCGATCCGTTCGCTGACCTTCAAGATCAACGCGGCACTGGTTCTTGATGGCACCGCCGATGTGCGGCGCTCTGCCGAGGGCGACCGGCTGCGGATCACGCCCAAGGAAGGCGTCACGATCGAACTCTTCTCCGGAACCGAGGGGCGGGATGCTCTGGTCGGCCTCGGGATCCAGCCGGGGGCGGTGTTCAAGAAGCCCTCGCTGCTGAACGAGACCACGACCGCCGATGCGCCCAAGCTATTTGCCCTCGAACTGCCTTCGGTCATGTCGCTCGGAACGCGTGACAAGGCGGCGGCGGCCGTGAAGGCGCTCGAGAGTGCGATGAGCGTGATCCAGCGCGCCTACCGGGATCTCGTGACGCCGCAATCGGTCAAGGACCTCCTGACGGGCAGTCAGAAGGGAAAGGACGGCGGCACGGTTCCCGCTTACATGCAGGCGCAATACGCCAACTATGCCGCCGGGCTGGCGCGCCTGTCGGGTGGCGGCTAGCGGATAAGATAATTATTTGACGCTTGGCCCGGGTTTCATTCCGTCGCCGCATCTGCGCCCTCAATCCGCCGAAATTCATGTTTAGTTGATACTAAACCGCAAGCGTCCGCATCGGGCGCCGTGCGGCCTTCTGGCATGCGGAGGGTCCGGAACGGACATGTCTTGCCAGTCGTTACCAATATCCGTGAAACCGGTCTCCTGACCTGCCCCTTGTGTAAGCGGCTTGTCGCTTGGGGGCCGAGCGCGCACGGGCCGAGAAAGGCAGGCTGACATGACACACGGTGTCGTGAAATTCTTCAACGTGGACCAGGGTTTCGGTTTCATCACCCCGATCGAGGGGGGACGCGACGTGCTGGTGCAGCTGCCCGTGATCGAGCAGGCTGGCCTGACAGGGCTTCTGTCTGGCCAACGCGTAGCCTTTGAAGTTGGTTCAGGTCAGGACGACGGGGCCGCTTCCGTGATCCGGATCGAGTTGCTCGCCGCCAACGAGGATGATGGGCGTCTCAAGCGGTTCGGTTGACCGCGACAGCCGGCGCGCCCGCCGGCTTCTGACCAGGCGTCACGCCCGGTCCATATCCAGACAGGGAGTCGCGGTTGCGGCCCGCCTCCTCGGCGACCGACCGGACAACACCTTCCGTCAGCGTCTTCAGCGTCTCCACGGCAATGCCGTTGGCGTGCAGCGCACGCGTGAAGGTCTCCGTTGAATCTTTCAGCATCCGTTTGACCGGCTCAGGCAGCCCCTCCAGCCGGGACGGATCTTCCTTCACAGCACCGATTTCCCGCCGGTAAAGCGTCGCAAGCCGGGTCTTTTCGTGCTGGAAATCTTCCGTCTCGAGCGGACGCCGGGCTTCGAACAGAGCGGTCTCCCGCTGCAGCAATTCTGTCAGGCGCCGCGTCAGCCGGATCAGGGCATCGGCGCGTTCGGTGGGGGACTGGGCAGCCAGCGTGCTCATGCCGTCTCGCCCTCTTCCTGGTAGCGCAGGATTTCCGTGGTCAGCGCATCGCTGAGCCCCAGCCCGCCTGCGCGCGACATCACCTTGGCGTATTCCTCGTTGAGGATGCCGCGAAACGCGTTCTCGCCGGCTCCGCCGCCGAACGGGTTGTTCTCGCCCACGCCGGTGAACATCTGTTCCAGAATCTGGGACAGGAAGAAGGATTCGAATTCCTCGGCAATCTCGCGCGCTTCGGCTTCAGTGCTGGCGCCGCGCAATTCCGGAGCGCGGCCCCCTGAAGCGCCGGTGAGGGCCTGCGCGAGTTGGGCGTCGGCTGAAGGAAGTCCGTCCATCGCTAGAGCACCTCGATTTCGGCTTGCAGGGCACCGGCGGCCTTCACGGCTTGCAGGATGGCGATCATGTCGCGCGGGCTCACGCCCAGCGCATTGAGGCCGTCGACTAGGTCGCGCAGTGACGCGCCTTCTTCGAGCACACCCAGCTGGGTCATGTCCTCGGTGACATCGACCTGCGTGCGCGGCACGACGACGGTCTCACCGTCGGTGAAGGGGGCGGGCTGGCTGACTTGCGGCGCTTCACTGACCGAGATGGTCAGATTGCCTTGGGCAATGGCGACGGTCGAGATGCGGACATTGTCGCCCATCACGATCGTGCCGGTCGCCTCGTCGATCACGACGCGGGCAGGCAGGTCGGGGCGCACACGCAGCTGCTCGATCTCGGAGATCAGCGCGATCATGTCGCCGGTGAAGTAGGACGGGCGCGTCAGAACAACCGTGGCGGGGTCGGTCGCGCGGGCGGCGTCATCGCCGAGATAGGCGTTGATCGCCTCGGCCGTACGGCTGGCCGTGGTGAAGTCGGGGTTGCGCAGGGCGAGTCGGATGGACGGCAACTCTGCAATGTCGAACCGGAGTTCGCGTTCAATCAGGGCGCCGTTCGAGATGCGGCCCGAAGTCGGCACGCCGCGCGTGACGCTTGCCGCGTCGCCGCCGGCATCAAAGCCGCCGACCGCGACCGAGCCTTGCGCGACCGCATAGACCTGACCGTCAGCGCCCATCAGCGCCGTGGCGATCAGCGTGCCGCCTTGCAGCGAGCCCGCATCGCCGATCGCCGAAACCGTCACGTCAATGCGCGACCCTGCCGTTCCGAAGGATGGTAGGTGCGCGGTGACCATGACCGCAGCGGTGTTGCGCGTATTCAGATTGGCGTCGCGCGTGTTGACGTCGAACCGTTCCAGCATTGCCGACAGGGACTGGCGGGTGAAGGCCGCGTTGCGCAGCGAGTCGCCCGAACCGTCCAGGCCGACGACGAGGCCGTATCCGACCAGCTGGTTCTCCCGCACGCCTTCCACATCGGCGATGTCCTTGATGCGTGTCTGGGCATGCGCAGGAAGGGTCAGCACGAATAGCCCGGCAATAGCCAGAGCAAGGGCGAGGAAGGGTTTCGCAAAACGCATGATCGGGTTTCTCCCGTGGATCCATCACTGACAATGCGAAGCGCGTGCCATCGGGCTAGGCGGGAAGTCGTTAGTGAAAACAATAAGTAAGGCAGATCATGCCGGTCCGGCCCGGCGGCAGAAACCTCCCCTTCGGGCGTTTGCCCGGCAAGAATTGCCGCCATGTGCAGCCTGCGTTTAATCCCTGTTAACGCGGCGCACGCTTACCCTCACACGAGGCGTTAACCATCGGATTGCGATACTGACCCGCGATGAAAATCACTGGCCCACGTCCGACCGAAAAAGCGTCCTCCGCATCGCGGAAGGGCCGTGCAGGTGCGTCCGCCGAGAGCTTCTCGGTTGAAACGCCTGCCTCGACCCGCGCCGCGGTTTCGACCAGCGCGGCTTCGGCGGTCGGTTCGGTCGACGCGCTTCTCGCGCTTCAGGGGGTTGGCGACTTCCGCGAGGCGAAGCGCCAGGCGACCGAGCGGGCAATGAGCCTGCTGGATGTGCTCGACGATCTGAAACTTGCGCTCCTTGAAGGCGGAGTGCCCAAATCGCGGCTCGTCGCGCTGATGGATTTGCTCAAATCGCGCCGTGACGAGACATCCGATCCGCGCCTTGAGGCCGTTCTCGATGAAGTCGAGGTGCGTGCCGCGGTCGAACTCGCCAAGTTGCACGCCTGATCACGCTGTTTTTGCTGACGATTTTGTGACGGCACAAAGTGTGCTTGCAACAGCGCCAGTACGTTGACTTGAGAGTCTGCGTGAATATTCTCCGCCGCGCCTCTTGAGGGAGGGGCGAGAGTCGACAGGGGAGAGGACGATGCAATCCGTCAAGGAATCCCGGATCGAACTTCCGTCCGGTTACACACCCAGCAATGACGAGCCGTTCATGAATGAGCGGCAAAAGGAATACTTCCGCCGCAAGCTGTTGAACTGGCGCGAGGAAATCCTTCACGAGAGCAAGACAACGCTCTCGTTGCTGCAGGAAGACATGGGCACCCAGCCTGATCTCGCAGACCGCGCATCCACCGAGACCGACCGGTCCCTGGAGCTGCGCGCCCGCGACCGCCAGCGCAAGCTGATCTCGAAAATCGATTCGGCGCTGCGCCGCATCGACGAGGGCAATTACGGATATTGCGATGAAACCGGCGAGCCGATCGGCCTCGCCCGTCTCGACGCGCGTCCCGTGGCGACGCTCTCGATCGAGGCCCAGGAGCGCCACGAGCGCAACGAACGCGTCCACCGCGACGATTGATCGGCTTTGGCGCTACGAGAACTCCAGAACCCCCGGTCATCGATCGGGGGTTTTGTTTTGTGCCTTCCCCTAGCCCCACCCATGCGCCCCAAAAAAATACCCCTGCGGTCGAAACCGCAGGGGCCAGGTGCGCCACTTGGGTGGTGGGCGTTTACCGGCGGTGCGCCGGAATTCGTGGGATCAGAACGGCCACAGGATGTCGTAGATCTCCTGTCCGATGCCGGGGCGCTGGGCGTCGGAGATATGGCCCCGTCCGCCGTAGGAAATGCGCGCTTCGGCGATCTGGGTGTGCCGGATCGTGTTGTCGGAATTGATGTCCTCGGGGCGGACGACCCCGGAGATCAGAAGCTCGCGGATCTCGTTGTTGATCCGCACTTCCTGACGCCCGGCAATGACCAGATTGCCGTTGGGCAGCGACTGGGCGACGACGGCTGCAATCGACAGATTGATCGTCTCGGCGCGGTTGACCGAGCCCGTACCGTTCAGCGCGGTATTACCGCCAAAGCTGGTGATCGAGGACGGGTCGATCGCATCATTGAAGAAGGACGACAGCGCGGCTTCCCCGCCGAGGAAATTGGTCAGATTGCTGTCCATGTCCGACGTCCGCGACCGGGCCGTGGTGTTCTGCACCTGTGCATTGTCGGCAATGTTGATGAGGACAGTCAGGATATCGCCCGGCGCACCGGCGCGCGGATCGCCGAAAAAGGTACGGTTCCCGGCTGCCCAGAGCGAATTTCGCGACGTCTGCGGCTGGGCGTTGGCCTGGCGATGGGCGCGGCGTGGATCATATTCCGGCTGCGCATAGGCCGCGATCTGTTGCGGCGGTTGCTGCTGGGCATAGGCCGGCTGGGCCTGCTGGAAATAGGCGGGCGGGATCTGCTGGCCTTGCGGCGGGTAGGCCGGTGCACCGCCGGCAAATAGGGCCGGATTGCTGATCGGCGACAGGTCCGGCGTGGACCCCACTTCAGACAGGCGCTGCGCGGTGGCGCACGCGGTGAGACTTGATCCCATCAGGACAAGGGCGAGGATGCGGGTGGCGTTCATCATGGTGCTCCTTGATCCGGGTTACGACGCGGCGCCGCCGACGACCCGGGCACGTCCCGGACCTTCGACCATGGCTTCCACGGTGCGGTTCGATTGCAGGTTGACGAAGCGTGCGACCTCGTCAGCGCCGGCATTCTCCAGCGCGCGGGCACGCGCCGTCAGCGTCATTCCGGGGACGGTAAAGACCAGCTGCACGATCTCGCCGCGCGCGACGATCACCGGTGCTTGCAGGTCATAGGCGCGGATCGCCTCGCCGGGACGCAGTGCCCGACGGGCTGCCATGCCTTCCATCGCGTCCGCGTTCAGCACTGCATCGGCCCGGATACGGTCAGACCGAACCGGCTGCCAGTCGATGTCGGCCGGCGTTATGGTGGTTCCGGCAGCGACGGGGTGCGCCAGAACCGGGATCAGCGTTGTCGCATAGGCCCGTCCGGTCACACGCACCGGCTCCCCGCCGGCATGCGTCACGATGTCGGCGGTAAACAGTCCGCCGGCCGAATTGTGCTGCAGGCTGGCAACTTCGGGCAGGCCGGTTGCCCCCGGGGGGGCGTGGAAAGTCTGGGTGCCGGAAAACTGGACCTCGTAGTCATCGCCGGTGCGGGCATAGAGTTCCGCTGCGACCAGCTCGGTGATCAGGTCCATTCCGATGACGCGGCTCTGCCGGGTCACGGCAATGCGGCGCACGCGGCTGGCATTGGCCCATTCATAGCCGTGGCGGGCTGCCATGTCCTGGACATAGCCCGGATCAATCGAACCGCGCTGTCCGGGCTGGGGAGCCCGTGTGACCGGCGTGTCGGCGCCTTCGCCTTCGATCCCGAACAGATCGCCCAGCGTGACCATGTCTCCGTCGACCGTGATCGCGTCGCGCAGGATGACGGTCTCGTCTGCGAAGGCGGGCGCGGCGATCAGCGCGGCGACGAGGAGGGCGGCCTTGATGTGCATGATCAGCCTCCTCAGCGCAGGTTCGACGAAGCGGCGAGCATCTCGTCGGACGCCGTGATCACCCGCGCATTCATCTCGTAGGCACGCTGTGCCTGGATGAGGGCGGTAATCTCGGACACCGAGTTGACGTTCGAGGTCTCGACGAAGCCCTGCCGGACAAGCCCATAGCCCGGCGATCCCGGCGATCCGGCGGACGCGCCGCCCGAGGCTGCGGTTTCCAGGTAGAGGTTGTCACCGACCGCTTCGAGGCCGGCCTCGTTGAAGAAGTTCACAAGCTCGATCTGGCCGACGATCTGCGGAGTCGGGTCGCCGTCGAGAATGGCCTGGACCTGCCCCTGCTGATTGATTGCGACATCGCGGGCGCCCTGCGGGATGGCGATGCCCGGCGCGACGGTGTAGCCGTCCGTCGTGACCATCTGCCCGTCAGGGCTGACCGCGAAATTGCCGGCGCGGGTATAGGCGTCCTCGCCGGAGGGAAGCTGGATCCGGAAATAGCCGCGCCCCGAAATGGCAAGGTCGTAGCGATTGCCGGTCTGGATCAGATTGCCCTGCTCCGTGATCCGGTAGGTCGAGGCGGCCTGGACACCCAGGCCGACCTGGACACCGGTCGGAACGATGGTTCCGGCGTCGGACGAACTGGCGCCCATCCGGTCGACATTCTGGTAGAGCAGGTCCTGGAATTCGGCGCGCTGCCGCTTGTAGCCGGTCGTGTTCATGTTCGCGATGTTGTGGGAGATGACTTCCACATTCATCTGCTGCGCCATCATGCCGGTTGCGGCGGTGGTGAGCGATCGCATGGCGTTTGCTCCTTACCTAGGTACGGCCGAGGCGTTCGACCGCCTTGCGGCTGAGTTCCTCGCCCTGGGACAGGACTTTGGAAACGGATTCATAGGCGCGCATGGTTTCGATCATGCGCGTGAGTTCGATGATGGGCTGGGTGTTCGACTGCTCGAAATAACCCTGGCGGACCACGGCGTCGGACAGGTCGGCATCGACACCGTCCGGTGCTGCGTACAGCCCGTTGCCGAGCTTTTGCAGGGCGCTGCGGTCCTCGAAGGAGTAAAGCCCGAGCCGGGCGATCTCCGCGCCGTTCTGGACGATGGAACCGGTCGAGCGGATCTCCACCGACCCTTGTGCGGGATCGATCAGGATCGGCGCGCCGCCATCGTCGAGCACCGGAGCCCCCGAAGACGAGACCAGCATGCCCTCCGCATCGGTGTGGAACCGGCCATCGCGGGTATAGCGCAGATCGCCATTCCCGGTTTCGACGGCGAAGAAGCCATTCCCTTCAACCGCCACGTCGAGCGGTCGTCCGGTAAATTCCATCTCGCCGGGGCGGAAGTCGCGGCCCACGCCCCAGTCGGCGACGTATTGAAGCCGCTGGGGACCATCCTGAGACCGCGCGCGGCTGGCCGGATCGGCCTCGAGCAGCAGCATCTCGGACTGGAAGCCCGGCGTGTTGGCGTTGGCAATGTTGTTGGCAAGGACATCCATCTGCCGACGCAGGGTCAGCTGACGGGATAACCCGATCATAAAGGCGTTTTCCATGGCGCATCCGTCCGTTCTGGAACGTCGGTTTTGTTCTGGCCCCGTCTATCGCAGGGCTCGCCACTCGCATTGCAGCCCGCGTGCCATAGTTAACATCTAGCATTTACAATGACTTGCGGCAGACGCGCCCGGGGTGGCGCCCGTCTGATCGGCAGAGACGCCCTGCCTACCCGGCAAAAGCTGCCGGGAAAGTGCCTGTGCAAACCCCTCGTTAACCGGACCACATCTTAATCTGGACCGAAGGCAGGCAGTCTGCCGCGGAGCGCGTGATGGCCAAGAAAGACAAGGAAAAGCCCGAAGCCGAAGCCCCCGAATCCGAAGAGGGGGAGGACGGCGAGCAGCCCAAGAAGAAGGGCGGCATCATGAAGCTCGCCCTGTTCATCGGTCTGCCGGTCGTGATTCTCGCGCTCGGCGGCGTGGCAGCCTTGCTGCTGCTGGGCGGTGGCGGGGACGAGGCCCATGTCGCCGAAGCGGGCGAACACGGCGAAGTCGCTGATGACGGACATGGCGGCGGGGGCGGTCATGGCTCGGCCGGCGCGGGCGACGCCTATTTCTATGAAATTCCCCAGATGCAGGTGACGATCCAGAACGGTTCGGGCGGCTTCGCTCACGTTCAGATCACTTTCAGCCTCGAGATCGCCGACGAGGATCTCGCGCACGGTCTCGACGAGAATCTTCCGCGCATCCTCGACCAGTTTCAGGGTTTCTTGCGCGAGTTGCGCCCGGAGGACCTGGCCGGCAGCGCCGGAGCCGAGCGGCTGCGTCTCGAACTCCTTCGCCGCGTGAATCTCGTTATGGGCGAAGGGCAGGTCCACGCCGTTCTCATTACCCAGTTTGTGATCGCTTAAATTCATGGCCGAAACTGCCGAAACCGAAGCCCCGGCTGAAGACGAAGCCGCGACGGCGGCCCCGGAAGGCGCAGCAGCGCCGGAGGATGGCGACGAGCTGTCTTCCGAATGGGAGTCGATGGTCGGTGAAGGTGAAGGGGGCAATTCGGGCGCGGCGCACGAACGCATTCTCAACCAGGACGAGATCGACTCGCTCCTGGGCTTCTCGGTCTCCGATGAAGACGGCAGCGACCGGTCCGGCATTCGCGCCATCATCAATTCGGCGCTGGTCTCGTATGAGCGCCTGCCGATGCTGGAAATCGTCTTCGACCGCCTCGTGCGGCTGATGACCACGTCCTTGCGCAATTTCACGTCCGACAACGTCGAGGTCAGCCTCGACAACATTTCGTCGATCCGCTTCGGCGACTATCTGAACTCCATTCCGCTTCCCGCCATCCTGTCGGTGTTCAGGGCCAAGCAGCTCGACAATTACGGTCTGCTGACGGTCGATTCCAACCTGATCTATTCGATTGTGGACGTGCTGCTGGGCGGACGCCGCGGCACGTCGGCGATGCGGATCGAAGGGCGGCCCTACACCACGATCGAGCGCACGCTGGTCCAGCGCATGATCGAGGTCATTCTCGGGGATGCGAAACAGGCCTTCGAGCCCCTGACCGAGGTCGACTTCTCGCTGGAGCGGATCGAGACCAATCCGCGCTTCGCTGCCATCGCGCGCCCGGCCAATGCCGCGATCCTGGTGAAGCTGCGGATCGACATGGAAGACCGCGGCGGGCGCGTGGAATTGCTGTTGCCCTACGCCACGCTCGAACCGATCCGTAAAATGCTGCTCCAGCAATTCATGGGTGAGAAATTCGGCCGCGACAATATCTGGGAAAGCCACCTGGCCACCGAATTGTGGTCCACCCAGATGGACGTGAAGGCCGTGCTCGACGAGCGCAGCATGCCGCTGGGCGAGGTCATGGAATTGAAGGTCGGTGACACCATCATGCTCGATGTGGGCCCCGACAGCACGATCAAGCTCAGATGCGGTGCCGTGCCCCTGACCAAGGGGCGGATGGGCCGTCTTGGACACTCCGTCGCGGTGCGCCTTGATGCGCCGCTCACCCCCGCCGCCCGAAAAGCGATGATGAGATATACATGACCCTTGCTGCCCTGGCCTTTGAAGGTGTTGTCGCCGTTCTGCTGCTCGTCGCGGCCGTGATGATGTGGCGTGTCGACCGCAAGCTGTCGGCGCTGCGCAACGGGCAGGACGGGGTGCGGCAGGCGGTCATCTCCCTCGATGAGGCGACCGACCGTGCCCGCGCCAGCCTGGCGGCGCTCCAGCGTGCCACGCGCGAGGGCGGGGAGGATCTGGAGCGCACGGTCCGCGAGGCGCGCAGCGTCGCCGATGAATTGCGCCTTTTGACCTCGGGTGCGGACCGCCGCTCGGAATCGATCGCCGGAACGCGCCCGGCGCGCAAGCCGATGGCGGAAGTCTTTCCCCAGGGCGGTCGCCCGAACGTCTTCTCTGACCTGAAGGATGTGCGCTGATCATGGCTGTTCCTGTCCGCATCCTCGCAACGGCCGGCATCCTGGCCGGCGGCCTGTTCGTGATGAAGGCGATGGATGTGGCCGTCGGACTGCCCGACGCATGGGCGGCCTGGGCAGAAGACGCTCCGGCCACGTCGCACGGTGCGCCCGAACATCCCGACGACACCGCCGAGCCCTATCTGCCGAACCTGGCCGAGGGCGAGCATGGCGCAGGAGAAGCCTGCCCGGTCATCCCCGCAGATGGGTTTGCCACCCGTGTGGGCGCTTCGCCCAGCGAGCTGGAAGTGCTGCGCGCCTTGTCCGAGCGCCGCCGCCTGCAAAATGCGCGCGCCGAGGAACTCGACACCCGCGAAGCGCTGCTGGAAGCCGCCGAGCAACGCGTCGACAGCCGCATCACCGAATTGCGCACGCTGCGCGACGAGATCGAATCCCTGATCGGTTCCCTGTCGGAGGCCGAAGAGGCCGAGATGGAGCGCATCGTGGCGATCTATCGCGGCATGGATCCGGGCGATGCCGCAGAACGGCTTGCCGCGCTCGACGCGCGCACGCAGGTCCAGATTGCCGCGCGCATGCCGGCGCGGAATTTCTCGGCCATCCTGGGCGAGATGCCGGTGCCTCAGGCAGCCAGCCTGACCATGCTGATCGCAGCCCGAAACGATGTGCCCGACACGGTCGCCGAGCTGGAGAGCCGCCTTGGCGAGGAAGGCTGACACCACGGCCCTGACCGGGGCGCTCGCCGCCCTGACGCTCGCCGGATCGGCGTTTGGCTTTGAACCGGCTGAATTCCGGGTCGAGACCGTCGGCGGCGCAACGCGTGTCGTGATCACCTATCCCGAGGCGTTCGGCGCCGAAAGCCCGACCGCCGAGGTTGAAACCGCCGCCGGCGGCACCGTCCTGATCGCGCGTTTCTCGGAGCCCGCTGAAGGCAGCATCGAAGGTCTGGCCGAGGCGCTCGGCGACCGGGTCGCGATGGCGCGGCTCGATCCCGATGGTGCAGCGCTTCGCTTGGCCTTGCGCGGAACGCAGGAAGCGCGCGTCACGCGCAGCTGGAACATGGTCGCGATCGACCTCTTACCCCCCGGGGCTTCGCCGCCTCCGCGGATCATCTCGCCTTACGAACAGGCACAGATGGACGCCGCTGCGGCGGCTGCCGCTGCACCGCCACCTCCGCCGCCGCCGGCCTTGCCGGTGGACCTGCGGTTCGGCACAGGCGCGGCCAACACGCGGATCGAGTTCATCTGGCCCGAGCGGATCGGATATTCGCTCAGCCAGGACGGCAATGTCGCAACGCTGCATTTCGAAGCGCCTGGCGAGATGGATCTCGCCGAGCTTCGCGCGTCGCCGCCCCAACTCCTGCGAAACATTTCAGGCGGCCGGGGCGACACGGATCACACGCTGACCATCGAAGTCGAGGACGGGGTACGCGTTCGCGCCATCGAGGAAGGCAACCGGGTGATCGTGGACCTGATCAATCCCGACATGGCCGAGGCGACCGACCTGATGGCGGCGCTGGCCGACGTCGGTGAAGTCTCCGGCAGCCTTGGCGACCCCGCGCTGGACACGTCCGCCCCCGAGCCCGAGCCCGATCACGGCGAACCGGCTCCGTCCGCAAGCGATCACGGCGCGGCCGATGACCACCGCGACGGTGAGCACGAGGATACGGTCACTCTGGCGCAAATCGACGCCAGCGAACCGCCAGAACCCGAACACCTTTCGGTACATGACGAGGGGCCGCGCATTGACCCGGTCCCGCCCGGCGGCGTGGTCCACGTCGCCGCGGTCGAAGCGTCAGGTGACCTGCTCGCCCGCTTTGAGTGGGCAGCCCCGGTCGGCATCGCGGTTTTCCGCCGCGGCGAGGCGATCTGGGCAGTGTTCGATGCGGACGCCGAGCTGGACATGGGCGAGGTGGCGCAAGGTGCGCGGGGTCACATCGTTGGTTTTCAGGTTGTCGACGGGGACGGCTACACCGCTGTGCGCATGGTCGCTCCGGCTTCGTCGAATGCAGAAGTTCGCGCGGACGGGGCGACGTGGACGCTGGCCTTCTCCGAACGCATAGAGACGCCGGCCGCGCCCATCATGGTGCGCCGCGAAACGGCGCCGGGTGCGCCGTCAGGCGTGGTCTTGCAGATCGATCACCCCACGGCGATTCACTGGATCGATGACCCGGTCGTTGGCGACCGGATCGCGGTGGCGACCGCACTGAGCCCGATCCAGGGACTGCTCGCGCCGCGTGTATTTCCGGGCGGGGCATTGCTCGCTTCAACCCAGGGCGCGGCGGCAGAAACCTATGCCGACGATCTGGTCGTCGCGCTGGGTGAAAACGGTGTGCGCTTCGCGCGGCCTGACGCGGCGCGCGGGCAGCAGGTGGCGACGACAATGTCGGTGTCCGCCGCCAGCCAGTCTCCGGCCTTCATGGATTTCGCTGCCTGGCGCGGTGGACGAAACTACTGGCAGGGACTGACCCGCCGCCAGAACGCGGCCGCAGC
The DNA here is from genome assembly GCA_002692855.1 of Maricaulis sp. Lineage (GTDB taxonomy): Bacteria > Pseudomonadota > Alphaproteobacteria > Caulobacterales > Maricaulaceae > Hyphobacterium. The sequence goes on along the minus strand of NZMJ01000032.1, from coordinate 72,024 downwards.
CGAAGACCCGCAGGCCCGCATCGAACTGGCCCGCTATTATCTGGCTTATGGACTCGCGGCCGAGGCCCTCGGGGCGCTCGATGCTGCCCTGCGTGCCAGCCCCCAGCTGGCCGACGATCCGCATGTCCATGCGCTCGCGGGGGTCGCCAGCTTCATGCTCGGCCGGATTGAGGACGCCCATAACGCCTTCGCCATTCCCGTCTTGATGAGTGACCCTGACGCTGCGCCGTGGCGCGGCATGATCGCGGCCGCGCAGGAAGAATGGGAAGAGGCGAGCCGGCGGTTCACCACCGGTTCGAGTTCGATTTACGGATACACCCCCGAATGGCGCGCCCGGTTCGCGGTCGCGCGAGCGCGTGTCGCCCTTGAAAACAACGATTTTGCCGCAGCGTCCGCCCAGCTTCGCGACCTGTCACGGGACGAGCCCAGCCGCCGCGACATGGCCGAGGCGGAATGGATTGCCGCGCGCATCGATGCGGAAAGCGGTGAGCAGGGCCGGGCTATCGAGCGTTTCGAGGCGCTGAGCCATTCCGGCTTCCCGGGTGTTGAAGCGGCAGCCCTGCTGGAGCTGTACCGTCTGCGGCTCGCCAACGGGACGATGAGCGCCGAGGAAGGCGTCGAAGCCCTGGAATCGCTGCGCCTGCGCTGGCGCGGCGATGCGCTTGAACTGGACACCATCCGCTTGCTCGGCTCGCTCTATATTCGCGAAGGCGCATACGGGCAGGGGCTGGAGACCATGCGCACCGCGCAGGCGCGCTTCCCCGACAGCCGCGCCAGCCGCCGCATGGGCGAGGAAATGGCTACCGTCTTCCGTCGTCTCTTTCTGGAAGGCGAGGCCGACCGGCTCGACCCGATCGAGGCCGTTGCCCTGTTCTACGATTATCGCTTCCTGACGCCGATTGGCACAGATGGCGATCGCATGGTCCGCCGCCTGGTCGACCGGCTCGTGGCCTTTGACCTGCTCGGGCAGGCCGCAGACCTGCTCGAATACCAGGTCGAGAACCGCTTGCGCGAACCTTCCGCGCGCGCGCGCGTCGCCACCGATCTGACGGTGATCTATCTGACGGACCACCGCCCGGCTGATGCCCTGCGGACGCTGCGCAATACGCGCGTGGCCGGTTTGCCCGACGAATTGGTGGCCGAACGCCGGATGCTGGAAGCCCGCGCCCATGCCGAGCTTGGACGATTTGAGCACGCGCTGGAACTGGTTGCAGGCGATGACAGCGCAACGGCCCGGCGTCTGCGCGCCGATGTCGCCTGGGACCGCCGCGACTGGCCCGATGCCGGCCGCCGCCTGGAAGGCGTGCTGGGGGATCGCTGGAGCGATGACGCGCCGCTGGGCGAAGCCGAACAGGCCGACGTGCTTCGCACCGCCATCGCCTGGAATCTCGCGGGCGACCGCGAAGCGATCCGCCGCATCAACCAGCGCTATGGCGCCCAGATGCGCGTCACCTCGCAGGCGAGCGCCTTTGATGTCCTGACGAGTGAGTTGACCGTCTCTGGCGACGCCCGCGTGGGCGATCTTGCCCGCCGCATTGCCGACATCGACACGCTCGACGCCTTCATGCAGCGCTATCAGTCGCGCTTCGAGGGCGTCGGCGGAGAATCATGAGTGAAAAACCTGTCCCGGATTTATTCCGGGGCCTGTCCCTGCCGCAGGCCAGGCACGAGGGGATCTAGCCCCCCGGCGGTGCGCCGCTCCCGATCGTGCCGAAACTCTCCACCAGCGCGCCGGCGACGAGTCGCCAACCGTCCACCAGAACGAAAAAGATCAGCTTGAACGGAAGCGAGATCACGATCGGTGGCAGCATCATCATGCCCATTGACATCAGGATGGACGCCACGACCAGGTCGATGATCAGGAAGGGGATGAACAATAGAAAGCCGATCTCGAAGGCCCGCCGCAGCTCTGAAATCATGAAGGCCGGCGCGATCACCCGGAAGGGAACGACCTCGGCGCTTTCGGGCCGGTCTTCTGGTGGCAGGAAGGAAATGAACAGCCCCAGATCGTCCTCACGCGTGTGCGCCAGCATGAATTCCTTGACCGGCGAGGACGCCCGATCGAAGGCCTCACCCATCTCGATTTCCTGGTTGATCAGCGGTTCGATCCCCCGCTCATAGGCCTGGGTGAAGACCGGCGCCATGATGAAGGCGGTGAGGAAGAGGGCGAGGCTGGTCAGTACCGCGTTCGGCGGGCTCTGCTGAAGGCCGACGGCGGTTCTCAGCAGCGACAGCACCACCACGATCCGGACGAAGCTGGTCGTCATGATCACGATGGACGGTGCGAGCGACAGGACGGTCAGGAGTGCGACGAGTTGCAACACGCGTTCGGTCAGCGTGCCGTCATCGCCGAGATCGAGACTGAAGCCGGTTCCCGGCGTGGCAGGCGCTGCGGCCTCGGAAGATCCGGCAAAGACAAAGAAGATCACGCCGATGATCGCGAAGATGAGCCGAAGATGCTTCATGACACCGTCTCCGGCATCTCCTTGGCCGGCCGGCGGTCGAGGACAACTTCAGTCCCCGCGCCGAGCAGCAGCACCTGTTCCTCGCCATCTATCCTGAGGATAACCACCCGGCGCCTGGGGTCGAGCACCAGGCTTTCTGTCACTTTCATCCGCCGGCTGAGGCGGGCGCGCGACGCACCTGCGGTCGCCACCCGGTTCATGATCCGCGTGAACCAGCCTTGCGTTCCTGCAAGTGCAAACAGCCCAAGAAGGCCGACAAGGACCGCAACGGCGGCAAAATAACGGGCAAAGTCAACGACATCCATGGTGGGCCTTAACGACTCGGAAAGCTTGGTTAATGCCATTCGTGCGCGTTGCCGTTAACGCCGCGTTAAACGGCGCGGCGCAGCTTCAGGGCAACGATAAAAACCAACAGGTGCGCCATGCGTCCCGGAGACGCCCCGGTCCTTAACCTCTTGCGGGAATCGCTCGGATTTTATTCCGCCCGCCAGAGTGTGCTGGCCGACAACATTGCCAATGCGGACACGCCGAATTTCGTGCCGCGCGATTTGCAGGAAGCGGATTTCCACCGCGCCTTGCAAAGAGAGCTGCGCGGGTCGGCCTCGTCGTCTGCGTCCTCGGTCGCGATGTCGGCAAACCATCCGGGTCACATGTCACCGGCAGGCGGAGGCGGATCGACGCGCGAATATCGCGCCGTGTCGTCGCCGGACGGCGAGACAACGGTCAATGGCAATGCGGTCAGCCTCGAGGAACAGATGGTCCGCGCCCAGGACAACCGAATCCGCTACGAGACCGCGCTCGGCCTGTACGAGAAGAGCCTCGGACTTATCCGCATGGCCTCGCGGCCTGTGGCGCGCTGACGGAGACGAGTAGATGAGCCAGCCATCAGACTCCCTGACCATCGCCGCCGCCGGGCTTCGCGCCCAGTCGGCGCGAATGAGGATCATCGCCGAAAACCTTGCGAACGCATCTTCGACCGCGCGTGAGCCGGGCGGGGATCCCTATCGCCGGCAAATCCCGGTCTTCGAGGCCGAACTGGACCGCCAGACAGGCCTGGAGCTTGTCCGGATGGACCGCGTATCCGCGGACCAGTCCGAATTCGAACTCGTCCATGAACCTGGCCATCCGGCCGCCGACGCTGAAGGATATGTGCGATATCCCAACGTCAACACACTGATCGAGCTGATGGACATGCGCGAAGCCCAGCGCAGCTATGAAGCCAATCTCAACATGGTGGAATCGAGCCGCGCGATGATGCAGCGCGCGCTGGATCTGCTGCGCCGCTAGGGAGGGATAGATGGCCGCTGACCTGTCCGCGCTCCGCGCCTATGCGGCCGCTGCCCAGAATGCAGCGCGCGCCTCCGAGGGGCCGCAATCGGGCGACGAGGCCGGTGCCGCCGAGTTTTCGGCGATGCTCACGAACGCCGTGTCCGAAACCGGCAACTCGCTGGCGCAGGCCGAGAATCTGACCGCCGGTGCGGCCATCGGACAGACCGAGCTGATCGACGTGGTCACCGCCGTGTCCGCGGCCGAGGTCCAGCTGCAGACCGTGATGGCGATCCGCGACGAAGTCATCCGTGCTTATAACGACATCCTGAAAATGCCGATCTAGGACCGGGGATAGCACGTAACGAAAAAGCCCCGCCGGAGCGATCCGGCGGGGCTTTTCCTTGCGCTGTAGTGCGCCTATTCGTCCGCGGTCTGGTTTGCCAGTTCCCGTTCGACCCACGCATTCACACGCGTTTCCAGAACCGACAGGGGCAGTGCGCCCTGACGAAGGACAACATCGTGATAGTCCCGGATGTCGAACGCATCACCGAGCCGGTCCCGCGCCATTTCGCGCAGGCGCAGGATCTCGTTGCGGCCGATCATGTAGGCGGTCGCCTGACCGGGATAGACGATGTAGCGGTCGATCGCATTGACGATATCGCCCTGCGGGTTCGGCGTGTTTTCTGCGAGGTAGTCGACGGCTTCCTGGCGCGTCCAGCGGTGATGGTGGAGGCCGGTATCGACCACCAGACGGCAGGCCCGCCAAAGCTCCATCGCCAGCCGCCCGAAGTCGGAATAGGGGTCGTCATAGAAGCCGAACTCGACCGGGAAATACTCTGAATAGAGCCCCCAGCCTTCGGTGTAGGCGGTATAGCCGCCAAACCGGCGGAAGGACGGAACGCCTTCCAGCTCCTGCATGATCGCCAGCTGCATATGGTGACCCGGAATACCCTCGTGATAGGCGAGTGCTTCCATCTGGTAGGTCGGCATGTCGTTCATGTCGCGCAGATTGGCGTAGTAAACCCCGGGGCGCGTGCCATTCGGTGCGGGGCGCTGGTAGAAGGCCTTGCCCGCCGACGCTTCACGGAATTCCTCGACCCGCCGCACTTCAAGCTCGGCTTGCGGGAAGGTGTTGAACATCTGCGGCAGCGCTTCGCCCATCGTGTCGATCAGCGCAGTGGCCTCGGCCAGATAACGGTCCCGGCCGCCTTCATCGGTGTAGTAGAATTGCGGATCGGTCCGCATGAAGTCGAAGAAGTCCTGCAGATCGCCCTCGAAGCCGACCTCATCCATGATGGCTTCCATCTCGGCGTGGATGCGATCGACCTCGGCCAGGCCGAGATCGTGGATTTCCTCCGCCGTCATGTCGGTCGTCGTGTAGCCCTGCAGCATGTAGGCGTAGAAGTCCGCGCCGCCGGGCACGTCCCAGACGCCGTCGGTCTCCCGCGCCGTGGCTTCCTGCTCGCCGAACATCGCGATCAGACGCTCATAGGCCGGGGCCATGTCGTCGGTGAGGGCGGTTTCGGCCTCGGAGATCAGCCGGTCCTTTTCACCCTGTTCGATGTCGAGCGCGTCCACCTTTGACCGGAAATCGGCCAGGATCGGACTGTCGGTCTCGCTGTCATCGAAGGGGGCGCCGGAAATGACGTTCTGCGCTGTCACGATCATCGGCTGATAGGTCCAGCGCGGCGTCTGGATGCCCATGCTGTAGGACCGGCGCGCATTGTCCGCGTGCTGGTCAAGATAGGCGCCGGCATTCCGGATGCGCGAGATGTAGGCTTCGGCATCCTCGACGGAATCAACGCGGTGATTGTTGATCAGGAAAGACGGCACGCTCATGTGCGGGCCGGAGCGCGGTGTGAAGGTGTAGCCGTGGTCGCGCCACTGCCAGCCTTCGGTCGACCGGGCGTTGTCATACTCGAACAAGTCGTAGGAAAGCTGCGCGGATTCGGGCAGCGCCGCCGGGTCGAAGGTCGTGGTCATGTAGTCGTAGTCGGCCTGCGACAAGCGGTAGCTTTCTTCGGCAAACTCCGGCGTGACATTGTCCCATTCACCGTAGCTGGTTTTGCGGCCCAGGAAGGTCTGGGCAATCGGCGAGCGCGCGACGCCGGCTTCGAAGGAGTCCTCGAACCAGGCGTTGATCTGCTCGCCATTGGCCTGTTCAGCGGTTACGTCCGCTTCCGTGTCGTTCGCTGCTTCAATGGCCGCGTTGTTGTTGGCCGGTTCGGCCACGTCATCGCGGTCGGACTCGCCAGAGCACGCGGCGAGAATGAAGGTTGTCGCCGCGCTCATCAGCGCAAGGCGGAATTTGGTCGTTGTCATGGGTGTCTCCCTTGGCGGCGTCAGCCGTTCTGGTGGTCCGCGATGTATTCATCGACGAGGTCGCTAAGCAGGGTCAGCGGCACCGAGCCATTGCCAAGCACCACGTCGTGGAATTCGCGGTAGTCGAAATCGTCGCCGAGCGCGGTCATTGCACGCTCGCGCAGATCAAGGATGGTCAGCATGCCGACCTTGTAGGACACGGCCTGACCGGGCCACACGATATAGCGGCGGACTTCATTGGTGATGTCCCCGCGCGTCATCGGCGTCGCTTCGAGCATGTAGTCGATCGCCTGTTCCTCGCTCCACTGGTGGAAGTGGATGCCGGTGTCGACGACCAGGCGTGCGGCGCGGAACACCTCGTAGGAGAGCCGGCCGAAGTCCTGATAGGGATCGGTGAACATCCCCATGTCCTTGCCCAGGCGTTCCGAATAGAGCGCCCAGCCTTCGCCATAGGCCGAATACCATGTGATACGCTGGAACATCGGGACATTGTCCAGTTCCTGCGCGATGGCTGACTGCAGGTGGTGACCCGGAAGCCCCTCGTGATAGGCGAGCGTTTCCATCTGGTAAACGGGCAGTTCGTCCATGTGGGCGAGGTTCACGTAGTAGGCAGCGGGCGCCGAACGATCGAGCGGGCCGGGCTCATAGAAGGCGCCGGTCGCGGTTTCGATGCGGTAGGCTTCCACAGCGCGGACTTCCATTTCCGCCTGCGGCAGGCGGCCGAAATAGGCTGGCAGTTCCTCGCGCATCGTGTCGACCATTGCGGTCGCTTCGTCGAGATAGCGCTGACGGCCCTCATCGGTGTTTTCGTAGTAGAATTCAGGGCTTTCGCGCAGATGAGCGAAAAATTCCTGCAGCGTGCCTTCAAACCCGACGGTTTGCATGATGGCGCGCATTTCCTCGTGGATCCGGTCGACCTCGGACAGGCCCAGCTGGTGGACGTCCTCGGCGCTCAGATCGTCGCGCGTCGTGTAGTTGCGAAGCTGGGCTTCGTAATAGGCCTCGCCGCGCGGCAGGTGCCAGACGCCGTCATCCTCGCCAACCGTTTCCGCCTGGCGTTCCATCTCCGCGATCAGCGCCTCATAGGCCGGGCCGACCGACTCGATCAGGGCGGTACGGCCACGATCCAGGATGTCGTCCTTGTCTTCCTGCGGGATATCGAGCGCGTTCGTTTTCTCCTGCAAGTCGGCCCAGAGCGGGCTGTCGGTGCCACTCTCGTCGAACGGCGCGCCAGTGATGATGCCGCGGGCCGTATTGATCACGACGGGATAGGCGAAGGCGGGAGGCTGGACTCCGGCATCGGCCCGCGCAGCGGCCTGCTGCGTCAGCGTTTCGATCGTGGGGCCCAGCGCCTCAAGTCGGTTCACATAGGCGCCGGCCTGATCGGCGGAATTCACGCGGTGATAGCCGATCAGCAGGGACGGCATGTCCGAATGCGGACCGAAGAACTGCGTGAAAATGTAGGTCTGGTCGCGGAATGCACCCTGGTCGAGATTGTTCTCCTGGACGAATTCAAAAAAGCGATAGCTGACTTGCGCTTCGTCGGTCAGGCGGTCGAAATCGAATTCGCTGTGGAGGCGGTCGAGATATTCGCGGGTTCGCGCCTGGCCATCGTCGAAAGCAGCATCGCTGACATCGTCCCAGCGGCCATACGCCTCGTTGTCATCGACCATGCCCAAATAGGTCTGGCCTTGCGGCGACAATGCGAGTTCGCGCTGGAACACCTCCTCGAAGAAGGCATTCAGGCGCGCCGTCTCTTCAGCGCGGGCTTCATCGGTGATGGTTTCAGGGGCCTGAGTCTCCTGCGTCGGCGCGGCATTGTCACGCGCCGGTGCGCTGTCGCCCGGGTCGGATTGTCCGCAGGCGGCCAGCAGGGCCGCGGCGCTCACGCTGATCAGAAAAGTACGCATGTGTGTGAAAGCTCCCCGTCTTCACAAAAAACTGGATCGCCTTTCTTAACGCGAAGGCGCGGCGCGTAAACCTGACCAATCGGTAATCTGTGTGGCTTGGCTCCCGCGCGGCGTCAGCTGCGCGCGCAGGATTTCGAACTGCGGGTGACCGGCCAAGTTCGCGAAGGCCGGGTCAATGACGATGAAGGCTGCACCGGGATCGCCCTGGTTTGCGGCCATCTGAAGCCAGTCCAGGGCTGCGTCCGTATCGCCTGCCAGCATCCCGGTCATGGCCAGGACGGCGAGCGGGACCGGACCGGCACGATCCGGCGCGCGGTAGCGGTCGTATCGCCATTGATCGAACGACCCGATGGGATCTGCCGCCATCCGGACGCTCTCGATTTCACGCGCGTCCGCCTGAGACAATTGCATCAGCCAGTCGATGTGCGGCAGCGCCGGGGCGGTATTGCCGTCTTCGTCTTGCGCGCGGATGACGCAATAGCGAAACGTCGTCATGTCGGGATGGATCTGGCTCGCCGCCTCGCAGGTGGCGGTCGCATCCGCGTACTGGCCCGCATAATACTGCATCCAGCCCAGATCCGCCCGGATCAGGGTGGAAGCCGGGTCGATCCGGCGCGCCGCATTCATGTGGTCGAGCGCGGCTTCATGCTCACCGGCAAGGATCAGAAGCGCCGCCATCGAGTGGTGCGCCGGCGCGAAGTCAGGATCAAGCGACAGCGCCCGCTCGAAGTCCTGCCGCGCACCCTCCCAGTCCCGGTCTCGCATCATCGCGACATGGCCACGGATTTCGAGCGCTGACGCATCGCTGTTTGCAAGGGCGAGCGCGCGCGAAGCGTATACAGCTGCTCGGTCGTAATCCTGTAGCAGCAGTGCGGCGCGTCCGGCGCCGTTCAGGGCGCGTCGGTCGTCCGGCTGGTCTTCGATACCGGCTTCGAAGCGCTGCAGCGCGCGGCGGGTGGCATCAGGGTCCTCCTGCGCGAGCAGGTATTCGCCGAGCCGGACCGCCTCGCTCGTCTCGGCGACAAGCGGCGAGTGTGATTGCCATGTCAGCCCGGCGACAGCCAGGGCGGCAATGACAGCGCTGGCCGCCACACACGCAGGCAAAAGCCAATCGCCTGACCGGACCGTAACCGGTGCGACGAAGCGATAGCCCTCGCGCGGTGTGGTCTCGATAAAGCGCGGCGCATCGGCGTCGTCGCCCAAGGCGGCACGAATCTGCCGGATGATGACGTGCGTACTTCCCGAATAGGAAACGGTACGTCCCTCCCAAAGCGCGGCACGAATTTCGTCATGCGTGACTGTTCGTCCGGCATTGGAGGCCAGCAGATTCAACAACCTCAGCGGCTGTGCGGTCAGTTCGACCGACGCGTGCTGTCGCCGGAGCGCGAGGGGCCGCTCGCACAACTCGAAACCGCCAAAGCGAAGGCAACGGCCACGGGATCGGGAAAACAGGCTTAACATTGCTCCATTCTACAGACCTCGGCGCGCCGGTCGCCTCAAATCAGCGTCAATCAGGGCTGGATAAGACCATTTAAGCCGGATCGAGATTGCCCCTACGCGGGCTGCATCACTCAATGGACTCCCTGTTCAATGGGAGATCCGAGATGACATATCGAACATTCCGCGCATTCGCGGTGGCCGCCCTAACGGCCCTGCTGGTCGACGCGCATGCCATGGGACAGGACGCAGCCGCGCCCCGGTCTCCGCTCGAAGCGCACTTCGCCCACATGCTTCATGGCAGCGGTCGGTGGCGCACGCCCAACGAGGATGCCGATCCCGCCGACCCGAACGCGATGACACAATACGGGGCCGACTATCGTCTTTCGCCCGACCGCAGCCACGTCATCGCCGAAGTGACCGGTGTGACGGAAGACGGGCGGCGCGCCGTCTTCTGGACCATCTATCTCTTCTACAATCCGGTGACGCAGGAGATCGTGTCCGCGCAAATCGGGTGGAATGGCGCCTACCTGTCGGGTCACGAGGCGGTCCAGCTCGACGGATTCGATATCGGCGACGTCCAGGTCTTCGATCAGATCCATCACAATCCCGACGGTACGATGAGCATCAACCGGCACGAAATCATTCCGGTCGATGCGCAAACCCACTCAACCCAGACCTATGACCGTGCCGAGGACGGCAGCTGGCGCCCGCGAAATTTCCGCATCTGGACCCTCGTCCCGGAAGAGTAATTCCGCTGCGCCGCGTTTACACTTATTGACTCTTTCTTAACGCGAACGCGGCGAGCGTCGCAGCCGGGTAATGTGGTTAATTCCGTCCGGCGGCTGACGCGATGAATGGCAACGAGGTCCTCGATCTGGCGCGTGACGCGATCTGGCTGATGTTGGCCATGTCCGCGCCGATCATGCTCGTCGGCCTGGCGGTCGGTGTCGTGATCGCGCTCTTCCAGGCGCTGACGCAAGTGCAGGAAATGACACTGGTTTTCGTCCCGAAAATCATTGCCATCTTTGTTGCCCTTCTGATTTTCATGCCCGTCATGGGGGCGCTGATGTCGGCCTTTATGAACGGCCTGGCCGACCGGATCGTGGCGACGTGACGCTTGAACTGACAGCGCTCATTTACGCCGGCGCGCTGATCTTCGCGCGGCTCGGGGCGATTCTCATGTTGATGCCGGGCATCGGCGAGCCGGGCATCCCGCCGCGTGCCAGGCTGGCCTTTGCGTTAATGTTCGCGCTGTCTCTGGCGCCCTTCATCGCCCCCTCGCTACCGGCCGAGCCGGTGCAGCCCCTGCAAATGGGTGCGATCCTGATGAGCGAGGTCGTCATCGGGCTGATGATCGGCGCAGTGATGCGCATGTTCCTCGCCGTGGCCTCAGTCGCAGGGCAGATCATCGGCCAGCAGACCGGACTGGCGATGGCCCAGGCATTCGATCCGTCGCAGGGTCAGTCGGGTGCCTTGATGTCCACCTTCCTGAACCTGCTTTTCATCGTCCTGCTGTTCGCCACCAACGTGCATCACCTCCTGCTGACCGCCGCACAGGGCTCGTATCAGGTCTTGCCGGTCGGCGGCCTTCCGCCCGTCGCCGATTCCGCCGAGTGGGCGCTTCGGGTTTTCACCGACACCTTCCGGATCGGCATCCAGATCGCGGCGCCCCTGATCGTGTTCGGCCTGGTTTTCTATCTTGCGCTGGGCGTGCTCTCCCGCCTGATGCCGCAGGCCCAGATCTTCTTCATCGCCATGCCGATCAACATCATGGCCGGCTTCTTCATTTTCGCGATCGCTGTCGGGGCCATGGCCATGGTCTGGCTTCAGCGGATCGAGACCTTCGCGGTCGAGTTCCAGTAGGCGGGCGAGATGGCAGAAGACCAGGACGAAAGCGAGAAAACCGAGGAACCAACCCCGAAGCGCCTGCAACAGGCGCGCGAGAAGGGCGATGTTCCCAAGTCTCAGGAGATACCCGGCTGGTTTGTCCTCGCCTCCGGATTGGTCGTGATCGCGCTATTGGGACCGGCGATGGCGCGCCACCTGACCGGAACCCTGACCGTGTTTCTCGCCCGTCCGCATGAACTCAGCGTCGATCCGGCTGCGGCCCTGGACATGATCAGCGGCACGGCGTGGTCCGTGGGTCTTTCGGTCGGGTTTGCCTTCCTGATCCTGATGGGCGCCGGCCTCGCGGGGCACCTGGTCCAGACCGGGTTGATGTTCTCGGCCGAGAAGATGAAACCCAAATTGTCCAAGCTGAACCCGGCCGAGGGCGTCAAGCGCATGCTCGGACCGCAGGGCTGGGCCAATTTCCTGAAGGGTCTCGGCAAGATGTCGCTGGTCGCGCTGGCGGTCTTCGTCGTGATCTGGCCGAAGCGGACCGAGCTTGCCGCGCTGCCGGCCCTGGATGTCAGCGCGATCCTGCAAGTTGTCATGGAGAACGCCATCGCGCTGTTTGCTGCAGCGTTGGTGGCCTACGCCTTCGTGGCGGCGCTCGACTACATGTACCAGCGCCAGAGCTTCATGAAGCGCAACCGCATGTCGCGCCGTGATGTTCGCGACGAGCTGAAGCAGACCGAAGGTGACCCGATCATCCGGGCGCGCCTGCGCCAGATCCGCCAGGACAGGGCGCGCCGCCGGATGATGGCATCGGTTCCGGACGCGACGGTGATCATCACCAACCCGACCCACTACGCCGTGGCCCTGAAATACGAGCAGGGTGTCACCGCCGCCCCGATCTGTGTCGCCAAGGGGGCAGATGCGGTCGCCCTGCGCATCCGCGAACTGGCCAAGGCGAATGATGTGCCGATCGTCGAGGATCCGCCGCTCGCCCGCGCGCTTCATGCCAGCGTTGAGATCGATGAAACCATTCCCGCCGAACACTTCAAGGCTGTCGCCAAGGTGATCGGCTACGTTCTCACGCTGGCGCAAAAACGGGCATGAGCCGCATACCCGTTGTAGAGTTTCACAAGGACGCGCGATTCGACCGCGCACGGAGGATGTCATGGCCGAATTCATTGAACCGGTGAAGGCGATGCGGGCTCCCCTCTGGACCCAGCCTGTGGCGCGCGGTCTGTTCTGGTCCGCAGCGCTGGGATCACTTGCCTGTGCGGGCGTGGCGCTGTTCGCAGCGTCCTCGGCCGGGTGGCACGGCTTCATCCTGCTCGCCGGTTTCGCCGTCGCGGCCTTCCTGCTCCTCTACGCGCTGGCGGCGGGCGAGGCGGCCGGCCGCGCACTGCGCGAAAAGGCCGAACGCCACGCTTTGCCCGGTGCGTCCGCATTGGCGCTTGAAGCGATGGACCAGTTGACCGATCCGGTCCTGGTCACAAACCGCAAGGGCGCGCCCCGCTGGGGCAATGCCGCTTACCGCGAGATTGCGAAAACCGCGGGTGGTCTGGGTCAAAGCCTGGCCTTGGCCGGTCCCGACCGGATCTGGGCGGGCAGTGACGGGGCGGTCTATCGCCTCATCCTCGTCGCGGCGGGCGGCGGCGTCGCTCGCGAGCGGATGCCTGTGCTCGACGTCAACGGTGAAGCCAGGCAGTTCGATATCGAGGCGCGCGGATCCGGCGCTGACCACATTGTCTGGCGGGTCATGCCGTCAAGCGAAGAGCTGGACTCCGGCAAGGACACCCGCCTGCGCCCCGACTGGGCTGACAAATCCCCCGCCGGCCTGCTGGCGGTGGACCCTCAAGGCAAGATCCTCGACGCCAATGCGACCTTGCGCGAGTGGCTGGGTTTGAAGCGCGACGACGCTCTGCCTGCCTTGCGCGACACGCTGACCGGCGATGGCGCGCGCAGCCTGCTGAAGACCTGTGGCCAATCGGAAACGACACGCCTCGATGCGCGTCTGAAAGGGCGCGAGGGGGTCGAAACCCCCGTGGCCATCGCCATCAACTGGGAGGGTGGAAAGCACCCGGTCGGCCGCGCGATCGTTTATGGCCTGTCCACGACCGGCGCACCTCCAGGCATTGCGCAGGCCATGCCCACCGGCGCGAAGGCCGGGCGAACCTTTGACGAGATGTTTTTCGCTGCGCCATTCGGTGTCGCACGGCTGGACGGGGCGGACCCCGAGGCCGCCATCATCGAGGACGCCAATCCCGCCATGCTGCAATACTGCGGCGGTGCCGCCATTCCGGGCACGCGCTTCGTCGACCTGTTCGACTGGACGGATGGCAGAAACCCTGCCGAGGCCGTCGCCAAGGCGTCCAGCGGCACGGGCGAACCGGCCGAGGTCGTCATCAAGGGCGAACCGAAGCGCGAAGCACACTTGGTGTTCGCACCTGCGCGCGGCGGTAAGCGGGTCGCCTACGTAATCGACGTCTCGGCCTGGAAAGACCTTGAGCGCAAGTTTGCCCAGGGCAACAAGATGCAGGCGGTCGGGCAACTCGCGGGCGGGGTCGCGCACGAATTCAACAATCTGCTGACGGCATTGCGCCTGACCTCGGACGAATTGCTCGGACGGCACCCGGTCGGCGACCCGTCCTATTCGGACCTCCAGCACATCAATTCGACCATCGCGCGGGCCGCAGGACTGGTGAAGAAACTGCTCGCCTTCTCGCGCAAGCAGACCTTCCGCGTCGAAACGCTGGAAGTGCCGGACGTGTTGTCGGATTTCTCGATCCTGCTGCGCCAGATTCTTGAAGAAACGGTGCGCCTGGAAATCACGCACGGCCGTGACCTGCCGCCGATCCGCGCCGACAAGGGCCAGCTCGAAACCGCCATTTTGAACCTCGCCGCAAATGGCCGCGATGCCATGCGCGAGAAGGGGGGCGGCACACTCACCATCCGCACGTCGATGTCCGACGCGGACGCGGTCCGTGACGCGGGCGCCCCCGATCCGGTCGCGGGCGACTGGGTCCTGATCGAGGTGCAGGACGAAGGCACCGGCATGGACGAGGCCACGCGCGAGAAGATCTTCGAGCCCTTTTTCACGACCAAGCCGCAGGGGCAGGGCACGGGCCTAGGCCTCGCGACCGTCTACGGCATCGTCAAGCAATCGGGCGGCTTCCTGTTCGTCGATAGCGAACTCGGCAAGGGAACGACATTCCGCCTTTTCCTCCCCGCCTGCGAGGCGACCGAAGAAGTCCGCGAGGAGGTCGAGCGCAAGAAGGTCGAAAGGACGATCGAGCCCAAGCCTGCCGATCTGGCCGGGCGTGGCCGAATCCTCTTCGTCGAGGACGAGGACAAGGTGCGCATGATCGCCGCACGGACCCTGACCAAGCGTGGCTATGAGGTCGTGGAGGCCGAGGACGGAGAGAAGGCGCTCGCCATCCTGGAAGGCGGCGACACCCACTTTGACCTTCTGATCTCCGACGTGGTCATGCCGGGGCTCGACGGGCCCGGCCTCGTCGAGAAGGCACGCGACAAGCTGGCTTCGACGCGAATCGTCTTCATCTCGGGTTATGCCGAGGAGGAGTTCTCGCACACGCTCTCACGCGAGCACGACATCTCCTTCCTGCCCAAGCCTTTCACGCTCTCGCAACTGGCCGAGAAGGTCAAAAGCGAGATCGGCGCCCGGGTCGAGGAAGCCGACGCCGCCTGATCTCAATCTCTCGCAACGGACAAAAATGTTCCTGTTGCGTTCCCGGAACAAACACGGTACAAGTCCCTTCAATTGCCCTGCATCCGGGGCCGTGAAATAAGGGGCAGAACCAATGGCCAGCAATGCGATTCGTCTCGTGAAAAACAACGACAAGTCTGACAAGGGCAAGGCGCTCGAAGCCGCACTTTCCCAGATCGACCGTGCCTTCGGTAAAGGCTCGGTTATGAAGCTGGGCGAGCGCCCGGATATGGACATCGAAGCGATTCCGACCGGGTCGCTCGGTCTCGATATCGCGCTGGGGATTGGCGGTCTGCCCAAGGGGCGGATCATCGAGATCTACGGCCCTGAATCGTCGGGCAAGACCACCTTGGCCCTGCATTGTGTGGCCGAAGCCCAGAAGAATGGCGGCGTTGCGGCCTTCATCGATGCCGAGCACGCGCTCGATCCCGTCTATGCCGGCAAGCTCGGTGTCGACGTGGCCGAGCTGCTGGTGTCGCAGCCGGACGCGGGCGAACAGGCGCTGGAAATCGCCGATACGCTCGTGCGCTCCGGTGCAGTGGACGTGCTGGTCATCGACTCGGTTGCGGCCCTGACGCCGCGGGCCGAACTCGAAGGCGAGATGGGCGACAGCCTTCCCGGTCTTCAGGCCCGCTTGATGAGCCAGGCGCTGCGCAAGCTGACCGGCTCGATCTCCAAGTCCCACACCATGGTGATCTTCATCAACCAGATCCGGATGAAGATCGGCGTGATGTTCGGCAATCCGGAAACCACGACCGGCGGCAATGCGCTGAAATTCTATTCCTCCGTTCGTCTCGACATCCGGCGCATCGGCCAGATCAAGAATCGCGACGAGGTGATCGGCAACCAGACCCGTGTGAAGGTCGTGAAGAACAAGGTCGCGCCGCCATTCCGCGAGGTCGAGTTCGACATTCTCTACGGCGAAGGCATCTCCAAGACCGGCGAGATCCTCGATCTCGGGGTCAAGGGCGGCATTGTCGAGAAGTCGGGCTCCTGGTTCTCCTACAATTCGGAACGGGTCGGACAGGGCCGCGAGAATGCGCGCCGCTTCCTGCTCGACAATCCCGATATTGCCAACGAGATCGAGGCAAAGGTCCGTGCCAATTCCGGCGTGCTGGAAGAGAAGATGCTGACCGGTCCTGATGAAGAGGACGATGCTGACGAGGCCGCTGCCAGCTGATCCTGGCCGCAACTTTCTTCGCAGTTGCAAAAAATATCAGTAACGGGCGCTTGGCGAGGCCGGGCGCCCGTTCGTATATGGGGGTCGGGCCGGGTTTCCGGCAATCACTGCAAGAACCGGCATTGCCTCTCGCGCCGGTAGGGACATGACCATGACCAGCCTTCGCGACATTCGCAGCGGATTTCTCGGCTATTTCGAGGATCATGGTCACGAGATCGTCGCCTCGGGTTCCCTCGTCCCCAAGGACGACCCCACCCTTTTGTTCACCAATGCCGGGATGGTTCCGTTCAAGAATGTCTTCACCGGTCAGGAGAAGCGTTCCAATCCCCGCGCAACGACAGCCCAGAAATGCGTGCGCGCCGGCGGAAAGCACAACGACCTCGACAATGTCGGCTATACGGCGCGTCACCACACCTTCTTTGAAATGCTCGGGAATTTCTCGTTCGGCGATTATTTCAAGGAACAGGCGATTTCGCATGCCTGGCAGCTCATCACCGGCGAGTTCGGCCTGGCGAAGGACAAGCTCCTGGTCACCGTCTACGCCAGTGACGACGAGGCGCATGACCTGTGGAAGAAAATTGCCGGTCTTCCCGACGAGCGCATAATCCGGATCGGGACGTCCGACAATTTCTGGTCAATGGGTGATACGGGGCCGTGCGGTCCGTGTTCGGAGATTTTCTACGACCATGGTCCGGGGATTCCCGGTGGGCCGCCCGGATCGCCCGACGAGGATGGCGATCGTTTCATCGAGATCTGGAATCTCGTCTTCATGCAGTTTGAGCAACTGGACGGCGGAAAGCGTGTCGCCCTGCCCAAGCCGTCGATCGACACGGGCATGGGACTGGAGCGCATCGCGGCGGTACTTCAGGACGTACACAACAACTACGAAGTCGACCTGTTCCGGGCGCTGATCGCGGCATCCGAAGACGTGTTGTCGTCGAAGGCGGCTGGCGAAGCGCTCGCAAGCCACCGTGTGATTGCCGACCATCTGCGTTCGACGTCCTTCCTGATGGCCGACGGTGTGTCTCCCTCCAATGAGGGCCGGGGCTATGTGCTGCGCCGCATCATGCGCCGCGCCATGCGCCATGCGCACCTGCTGGGCGCGACCAAGCCGGTCATGCACAAGCTTGTGCCCGCGCTCGTGGAGCAGATGGGCGATGCCTATCCCGAGCTCGGACGCGCGCAGGCGTCGATCGAATCCACACTCGAAGCCGAGGAAGAACGCTTCCAGCGCACGCTCGGCCGCGGTTTGGCGCTGCTCGACGAAGCGACGCAGGGCATGCGCGAAGGCGACGCCCTGTCCGGCGAGACGGCCTTCCGCCTTTATGACACCTATGGCTTCCCGCTCGACCTGACGCAGGACGCGCTGCGCGCACGCGGCATGTCGGTCGACACCGCAGGATTCGAGACCGCGATGGAAGGACAGCGCGATGCCGCGCGGGCGAACTGGAAAGGTTCGGGCGAGGCGGCTCCCGATGCGGTCTGGTTCGGGGTTCGCGACCGCGTCGGAGAGACGGCTTTCCTTGGATATGACTGCGAGGCGGGCGAAGGGCAACTCGCCGCAATCATCGCGGGCGGCAGCGAGCATCCGGTCCTGGAAGCGGGCCAGAGCGGCGAGATCGTGTTTGACCGGACGCCCTTCTACGGAGAATCCGGCGGCCAGATCGGCGATGCCGGCGTCATTGAATTCGCCAACGGTGCCCGGTTTATCGTCGACGATGTCCGCAAGCGCGCGGGCGATATCCACGGTCATATCGGCACGCTGGAATCCGGCAAGGTATCGGTCGGGGACAAGGCCACTCTGACGGTCGACGAGGATCGCCGTGCGCGCACCCGGTCCAATCACTCGGCGACGCACCTTTTGCACCGTGCGCTTCGCGACGTGCTCGGCCCCCATGTCAGCCAGAAGGGCTCTTATGTCGGACCGGACCGTCTGCGTTTCGACTTCTCGCATCCCAAGGTGGTCACCGCCGAAGAACTCGCCCGCATCGAGGCCGATGTGAATGCCGTCATTCGCCAGAATGACGAGGCAGAAACACGCGAAATGTCGCCCGATGACGCGACCAAGGCCGGTGCGCTGGCCCTGTTCGGCGAGAAGTATGGCGAGATGGTGCGCGTTTTGGCGATGGGCCGGGATGTCGAGCCGGATCGCCGCTATTCGGTCGAACTGTGCGGTGGAACCCACGTCGCTCGTACCGGTGACATCGCGCTGTTCAAGATCGTCGGCGAGGGTGCTGTCGCGTCCGGTGTCCGCCGGATCGAGGCCCTGACCGGCGAGGCAGCGCGCCAGTATCTCGAGACGCAGGCGGGCATTGCCCGCAAGGCAGCTGACGCCCTGAAGTCCCCGGTGGGTGAACTTGAGACCCGCATCGCCAGCCTGATGGACGAGCGCAAGTCACTCGAACGTCAACTGGCCGACGCCAAGAAGAAATTGGCCATGGGCGGCGGCAGTGCTGCTGCGCTGGCCGGCCCCGAAGACATTGCGGGTACGAAGTTTGTCGGCCGGATCGCCGAAGGTGTGGGAGGCAAGGACTTGCGTGCGCTCGTCGACGAGGCGAAGGGCGAGATGGGGTCCGGCGTCGTGGCGATGATTGGCGTCAATGACGGCAAGGCCGCGCTCGCAGTCGGAGTGACCGACGATCTCAAGAGCCGGTTCAGCGCTGTAGAGCTCGTCCGTGCCGGCGCGGAGGCTGTCGGCGGCAAGGGCGGTGGCGGCCGCGAGGACTTTGCCCAGGCGGGTGGTCCCGACGGGTCGAAGGCTCAGGCCGCGATCGACGCCATCAAGGCAGCCTTGGCCGGTTGATGGCCAAGGCCCGGCAACCCGACATCCAGCTGATCGGCGACAAGGGCGCAGCCCGCGCAATCGCGTCGGTACGGGCAGCGTTCAACACGGCGCTCGAAACCCGGTCATTGCGGGCCATCGCCGAGTGCCTGAGCGAGGGCGCCACACTGGTCCCCGGTGACGACGCGCGGTTGATCGCGGGCAGGGATGCCCAGCTCGAGGCGTGGCAGACCATTTTCTCGCAAATGCCCGATGTCAGCTATGTGCGCTCGCCCATGCGGATCGAAGTGTCCGAAGACAGCCAGCTGGCGGCGGAAAGCGGACGCTGGAAGGGGAACTGGTCTGCGGAAGGCATCACCATCCGGTATTCGGGGCGCTATTTCGCGAAATGGCGCAACGAGGAGGGTGCATGGCGGATTGACGCCGAGACCTTCGTGACGATGAAGCGCCAATGAAAAAGGCCGGGCAATTGCCCGGCCTTTCCAGTTCCGATGGATCAGGAACGGCTTAGGCCTTCATGGCCTCGGCGAAGCGTTCCTTGACCTTTTCAAGGAAACCTTCGGTCGACAGCCAGCCTTGCTGGTCGCCGACGAGCAGGGCGAGATCCTTGGTCATGTAGCCGGCTTCAACGGTCTTGATCACCGTCTCTTCGAGCTTTTCAGCGAAGTTCATCACCGCTTCGTTGCCGTCCATGCGTCCGCGATGGTGCAGGCCGCGCGACCAGGCAAAGATCGACGCAATCGAGTTGGTCGAAGTCTGTTCGCCACGCTCGTGCTGGCGATAGTGACGGGTGACGGTGCCGTGGGCGGCTTCCGCCTCGACCGTCTTGCCGTCCGGGCTCATCAGCACCGAGGTCATCAGACCGAGCGACCCGAAGCCCTGGGCGACCGTGTCGGACTGGACATCACCGTCATAGTTCTTGCAGGCCCAGACGAAGCCGCCCGACCACTTCATCGCGGCGGCAACCATGTCGTCGATCAGGCGGTGCTCGTAGGAGATGCCCTTGGCGGTAAAGGCTTCGGCGAATTCGGCATCGTAGATTTCCTGGAACAGATCCTTGAAGCGCCCGTCATAGGCTTTCATGATCGTGTTCTTGGTTGACAGATAGACCGGCCAGCCGCGCTGCAGGCCGTAATTCAGGCTGGCGCGCGCGAAGTCCCGGATCGACTCGTCCAGATTGTACATGCCCATGGCGACGCCGGACGACGGGAATTCGAAGATTTCGTATTCCTGCTTGTCGCCGCCATCGGCCGGCGTGAAGGTCATTGTCAGCTTGCCCTTGCCCGGCACCTTGAAATCGGTCGCCCGATACTGGTCGCCAAAGGCGTGACGGCCGACGACGATCGGCTTGGTCCAGCCCGGCACCAGGCGCGGCACGTTCGAGATGACGATCGGCTCGCGGAAGACGACGCCGCCCAGAATGTTCCGGATGGTGCCGTTCGGCGAGCGCCACATCTTCTTCAGACCGAATTCCTCGACCCGCGCTTCATCCGGCGTGATCGTGGCGCACTTGACGCCAACGCCGTAATGCTTGATCGCCTCGGCGGCATCGACGGTGATCTGGTCGTCGGTCTCGTCGCGCTTCTGCACCGACAGGTCGTAATATTTCAGGTCGATGTCGAGATAGGGGTGAATGAGATAGTCCTTGATCATCTGCCAGATGATCCGGGTCATCTCGTCGCCATCGAGTTCAACGAGCGGGGTGTCGACTTTGATTTTCGCCATGTCGGTCTGCTTCCGTTCTGACTGGAAAACGGCACGGTCTCGTGCGTGGATTGAAAATGTGGCGGGTTCCTAGCACCCGCCGCGCCGGATCGAAAGGGGGAGGGTATGCGCGCACCCGCCATCATTCTTGTGAACCCGCAAATGGGCGAGAATATCGGCGCTGCCGCGCGGGTCATGGGCAATTTCGCATTGCCGGATTTGCGCGTGGTCGCGCCGCGCGATGGCTGGCCTAGCCCGCAGGCTGAAGCCATGGCCGTGGGATCGCCCGTTCTCGCCTCTGCACGGCTGTTTTCCACCACTGCCGAAGCGACTGCCGACCTGTCACGCATCTATGCGACGACGGCGCGTCCGCGCGGCATGGAAAAGCGGGTCGTGACCGGGCGCGAAGCGGTCGGTGAAGCTCGACAGGCTCTGGCCGCCGGGGAAGGGACGGGCATCCTGTTCGGCGCCGAACGGCAGGGGCTTGAGAATCATGACGTCGCCGGTGCGGATGCCATCCTGACACTCCCGGTCTGCCCCGAATTCAAGTCGCTCAACCTGGCGCAGGCGGTCGCGGTCGTGGCCTATGAGTGGGCATCGGGCGAGGGTGTTCCCGAGGCCTTCACGGAGCTGAGCCCGCCGGCCCCGCGAGAAGACATCGACCGACTGTTCGAGCATTTCGAGAGCGAACTGGACCGGGCCGGATTCTTCCATCCGCCCGACAAGACCCCGCTGATGATCAATAATCTGCGTTCGGCACTGGTTCGCGCGCGTTTCACCGATCAGGAAGCGCGCACCTTTCGCGGTGCTATCAAGGCGCTGGCCCTTGGCCGCGGCAAGGCCCGCATTGTCCGCGAGGATTGACGTTTCACGTCAAAGCCGGTCAAAGACCGCCCATGCCACAGATAACATGCACTCGCCTGATCGCCTGGGACGCCTTGCACCGTATTCCGGGGCATGAAGGAATCTGCCGTGCCTTTCACGGTCATCGCTATTCGGCAGAAATTACCTGCGCGGCCGACGCGCTCGACACGGCCGGCCGTGTCGTCGATTTTTCGGTCATCAAGACCAAGGTCGGGGGTTGGATCGATACCAACTGGGACCACACCGCCATCCTGATGCGCGGAGATCCGGACCCCGCGGTGAAGGCCGTGTGCGAGTCGAATGCGAGCTATGGCCGTCCGGTCTACCTGATGGATGTGCCGCCGACGGCGGAGAACATCGCTGCGGAAATCTTCCGCATCGCCACCGGATTGCTGACCGAGGATGGTGTCACGGTCCAGCGCGTGCGTGTCTGGGAAACCCCAAACTGCCATGCCGAGGTGACTGCCTAGAAAAGGGTTATCGAAGGCCGCGCGACCATAAGCCAGAGGATCGCCAGGACACCTGCAAAGGCAGGAAAGCCACACGCAAACCAGATCCGGAACAGCCTGAAATATCCGGCGGGCAATGCGGCACCGGTGTCGGCGGCGGCCTGGGCAATAGAGTGCAAGCGGTGCTGGATCCACACGACCGGCAGCCAGAACACGCCAACCATCACGTAGAGCGACAACGAAGCGACGACCCAGCCTTCGCTGATCGGCCACCCGACGAGGTGGGCGAGCCAGAGGCCCGTGATCGGCTGGATCACAACGGCGCTGGCCGTGAAAATCCAGTCGGCGATCACCACGGTGCGCGAGACATGGGCAATCAGGCGGGCATCGCGCGTCCGGTGTGCCATGAGCATGAAAAAGGCGATGCCCGCGCCAGTCCCGAGCAGGACGGCGGCACCGATGACATGGGCCCATCGCAGGATCAGTTCGAGGATCATCGATCGCTCCCGTTCAAGGCAAGGCCGACCAGCGCCAGCAGGGCGACAGGCAGCATCTTGACCAGCACGCCCATCGGGTCGGCCCAGAGGTGCGGCGTGACGACGCTGGCGGCCAGCGCATACGCAAGCGTCAGGCCGATCATCCCAAGACAGGCGAGGCTGGACGTCCTGCGGATCAGTACCGCGATGCCGAGCGCGATATCGAGTGCGGTTCCGCCGATCGTCAGCGACATCGCCACGGTCGCATCGACGTCGCGTGCTGTCAGAATGCTTGCTGCGGCATCACGGCTGAAGATGGCCACGACCCCGGACACAAGCCAGAACACGGACAGTCCGGCAATGACGAGCGGGTGCATGAAATAGGTGCGCGCAAATCGCCGCGCCTGCGTATCGGCGCCTGTTGCCGCAAGGGTCTGATCGAGGGTCGATGGAGACGCACCGCGCGCCGCGGTCCATCGTGCGGCATCGCCTGTCACCCCTGCGGCCATTGTCCGCATCGCCGTCGATCTCAGGGGCGTGGCCCATCCCAGCCACGCGGCGATATCGCCGCCTGCGCCGGTCAGTCCCGCGAACCAGCCGGGCAGGGAAAGGATGCTGGCGGGTGGAAAGCCCAGCCAATGGCGGATTGCCTTGACGATACCCGAGAGGCTTTTCGCTTCGGTTTCGACCAGGTCGGCTTCAAATCCTGCCGGTCGCCGGCCTGCCGCACACTCGGCGGCCTCGATCGCGACCTCGGTGACACTGACGGTCTTAACGGGCGCATGGGAATGCATCATCGGGATGATGCCCGGCAGACCGGCAAGTCCGCGCAAGAGGGCCGTTCCGCCCCAGGCCTGCGGCGCGATGACCAGGCCCGGTTTCAGGATTGACCAATTCAGCGCGCTCGCGCGAACACACGCATCACCGGCGGCTTTGGTTCGCATGAACGCGGTGACGGCGTCCGCTTCGGCGCCGACCGCCGAAATCTGGACGAAGTGTTTGACACCGTTGGCCTCGCAGGCCCTCAACAGTGCGTTGACGCCGGTATGGTGAACAGCGTCCAGGTCGTCGCCTCCGCCATCCTGGAGCGCGCCGGCGCAATTGATGACGGCGTCGAGCCCGGTCAGCGCGGCTTCCCAGTCTGCGGATTCGCCATGACGTGACAGGTCGAGCCGGATCCAGTTGGCACCAGGCTGTGATGCTCGTCCGCGGACCGGATTGCGTCCCGCTCCGATCACCGTCCAGCCCCGCGCAAGGCACTCGCGCACGACCGCCGAGCCGATCAGGCCATATCCTCCCAGAACCAATACCCGCATGCTCGTCCTCCCGACCCGGGACGCTTCCCTGTTTTGCGCATCAGCACAAGCCCTGCGCACCTTGCGGCATTGACTTTCTGGGTCCGGTGAGTAGAACCGCGCTTCCTTCGCATGGGCAGGGTTTCGACCGCTGCCGTTTATGCACCCACGGGAAGACGCGGATACCGCCGTTTTTATCGTGGACCCGGTTGAAGGAACGGGTTCACCGGTCCGCGCCAATGAGAGAGATTATGACGAAGCGTCATTCGCAGAAGTACAAACTCGACCGCCGGATGGGCGAAAACATCTGGGGTCGTCCGAAAAGCCCGATCAACTCGCGTCCCTACGGTCCCGGCCAGCACGGTCAGCGCCGCAAGGGCAAGCTGTCCGACTTCGGCATGCAGCTGATGGCGAAGCAGAAGCTGAAGGGCTATTACGGCAACATCACTGAAAAGCAGTTCCGCCGGATCTATGGCGAAGCCCAGCGCCGCCGCGGTAACACCGCCGAGCTGCTGATCGGCCTGCTGGAATCGCGTCTGGATGCGGTGGTTTACCGCTCGAAATTCGTGCCGACCGTGTTCGCGGCACGCCAGTTCGTGAACCACGGCCACGTCAAGGTGAACGGCCGCAAGGTCAATATCCCGTCCTACATGTGCAAGCCGGGCGACGTGATCGAAGTGCGCGAGCGTTCGCGTTCGATGGCGCTGGTCCTCGAAGCCATGCAGAGCCCGGAGCGCGACCTTCCGGACTATATCGACGTCGATCCCAAGGGCATGAAGGCCACCTACACCCGCGTTCCGGAATTTTCTGAAGTTCCGTACCCGGTGAAGATGGAGCCGAACCTGGTCGTCGAATTCTACTCCTCGTAATCCGGGGAATAGCCGACATTGCAAAGGCCGCGCGGGAATGTCCTGCGCGGCCTTTTGCTTGGGCGGATATCTGCACGGCCTGATTCCGGTTTCCATCGCAAGTCGAGTCAGATTCACCTGAAACGCGAATTACCGATCTCTATTTCTCCTCAGACGGAGAGTCCGGTATCCTGCGCAAGTGGATTCGGAACGATTGCACCGGCAGCGGTGGCGCGCGGTTTGCGTCGGGGCCGGTCGGGGTTATCACTTTGATTCAGGAAATCCGGGGAGTCACATGATGTTGTTCAGATTGACGCTGATCGGCGCCGCCGCCGTCTCGCTTGCGGCCTGTTCGACTGTGCAGCGCATTCCCGGGATTCCGGGTGGTGATCGCGGAGCAGAATCGACGGTCGAGACCGTCCTCGGCTCGCGAATGATCGGGAACGACATTCTCGTTGTCCGCGTCGCGTCCAATGGCTGCACCCAGAAGGGCGACTTCACCGTCGAGGTCCGCCGCCGCGATGGCGCCTACAACGTCATGCTGGAACGCACGCGCGAGGATTACTGCCGTGCGCTGATGCCGAATGGTGTCGAGATCGCCTTCGGTTTCGAGGAACTTGGCGTTCCGGAAGGCGCAACGGTGCGCGTCGCCAACCCGCAGCAGTGAGGGCTTTTTAGGCCGCCTGGGTGACGCCCTTGTCCTTCAGATAGGTCTGGAGTTCGCCGGCCTCGAACATTTCCTTGATGATGTCGCAGCCGCCGACAAACTCGCCCTTCACGTAAAGCTGGGGGATGGTCGGCCAGTCGCTATAGGCCTTGATGCCTTCGCGAATGTCGTGATCTTCCAGCACGTTGACCGAGTGATAGTCGACCTGGAGATGGTCGAGCACCCGCGCGACAACGGAGGAAAACCCGCACTGCGGGAAGACCGGCGTGCCCTTCATGAACAGCACCACGTCATTGCCTTCGACGATCTGGCGGATCTCGGTCTGGGTGGTGTCGGTCATGATCGGATGTCCTTGCTGGTATGCCGGAGAGCTAGGCAGTGCGCCGCTCCCGGTCAAGCCCCGGCGAGGGCGGCATTCACAGACAGGTTTTCGCTGCGCGTCGTCGTGGTCATCACCACATCAACATTGTCGCGGCCGAGTGCTGTCTTCAGGGCCGCTTCGGGTTCGATGCCAGCACCGGCATTCTGCCCGCTGAGGGCCCGTTTGACGCGCCGTGCGGCATACCAGATGTCCCCGCCGGTCTTGGGCAATCCGGAACGCGCCACGCCATGCATGGTCTCGATCGCAATCGTTCCCAGGCCGGCGGCCTTGGCCTTTGCAAACCGTCCAAGCGCGGCCTCGCCGGCATCGGGCGGGCAGGGCGCCATGACAAGATCGAACAGGCCGGTGTCGATCCCGGCATCAAGCTCGTCACCGCGGCCGCAAATCCCGAGATACTTGAACGCGCCGACACTGCGCAGCGTGTCGAGGCGCTGAATCAGCTTGTCGGTCAGTTCGCTCGGCGACGGACCGTGCAGCAGGAAGGCGTCGGCATGTCCCAGGGCAAAGCGCCGCAAGCTGTCCTGCAAGGACAATTCGATGGCATCGGGCGTGAAATCGCGTCGCTTGCGTCCCATCGACGCGGAATAAACGCCCGCCTTGGTCATGACGAAGAGGTGATCGTCGCTATGTCCCTTGAGGGCGAGCCCAAGACGGCTTTCCGCTTCCCCGTCACCATAGGCCGGCGCGGTGTCGAACACGGTATAGCCCGTTTCCAAAGCCTCGTGGACGAGCCGGATCGTGTCGGCACGCGGGACCAGCCCCGACCCGTGCGGACCGGACAGTCCAAATCCGAGACGAGAGACCGTCTGGCCGGTTTTGCCGAGCGTGACCGTCTTCACGGGGCACGCGTTTCAAGCGCGAGCGCATGAAGCTCGCCGCCCATCCGGCCTTGCAGGGCCGCATAGACCATCTGGTGCTGTTTCACGCGGGTCTGTCCGCGAAACGCTTCGGCCACGACAACCGCCTTGAAGTGATCATTGTCGTCGGCCAGCGGGATGATCTGGACGTCGGCGCCCGGAATGCCGTCGCGGATCAGGCTGGCAATGTCGTCGGCATGCATCGGCATGAGGAATCCGTCAGTGGTTCTGCTAGCGTATGTCCTCTAGATCACGCTTTTGGCGCTTCGGCGCAAGGCACACCGGGCAAGGAAGACGGCAAATGCGCATTTCGGCACTGGCACTCACTGTGTTTCTGGCGGCCTGTTCTCATACGATGGCGGGCGCCCAGTCCGGCCAAGTTGACCGCGAGATCGCCCTGACCGACATGCGGGTCTTGTCATCAGACGAGATGGATGGCCGCCAGACCGGAACTGACGGCGCCGCCCGCGCCCGCGCCTACATCGCCGGCCGGTTCGCCTCCATCGGCGTTCAGCCGGTCGGGACGAGTTACGACCGTCCCTTCACCTACGAACGTCGCGGCGACAGCCATGATGGCATCAATCTCGTTGGCCTGATTGAAGGCAGCGGCGACAGCGATACCGTTATGGTCATCACCGCGCATTACGACCACATGGGCCATTGCGGGGGCGAAATCTGCAATGGCGCGGACGACAATGCCTCGGGCGTTGCGGCAATGCTGGCCATTGCCGCGGATTTCGCTGCCAATCCGCCGCTGCACGACATCTGGTTCGCGGCGCTCGACGCCGAGGAAGTCGGTCTGCGCGGTGCCACGGCATTGGTTGCCGATTTTCCGGTGCCGATCGACTCCGTCGCCCTCAACATCAATCTCGACATGCTCGGCTACCAGGAAGAGAACGAATTGCCCGCGGCTGGCGCGTTTCACTATCCCTTCCTGCGCGACCGGATTGACCGGGCAGGCGTCGTCGAGCCGGCCCACCTGATCCAGGGCTATGACTCGCCTGAATGGGGCGAGCAGGGCGACTGGACCTACTCGTCAGATCACGGGGCCTTCCACCGTGCAGGCGTGCCGTTCATCTATTACGGTGTTGATTTTCATCAACATTATCACCAGCCGACTGACGAGTACGAGGTGATGCATTACGATTTCTTCGTCGCGGCAACCCAGACCGTTGTGAATGCCGCGCGCCTGTTCGATACCGAACTGGATGCCGTTCAGGCCGAACGTGAAGCCGCAGCCAGCGAGCGCGTCACAAAGCCCGGCATGGGGCAGTAATCTTTACCCGCCCATCAAGGCGGGCAGGAAGGCAGCGTTGACGCGCTTCAGATCTTCGATCGAGACCGAGGCCTCGCCGTTGATGGTCAGCGCATCGCCGCCTGCCAGGCCGATGACCGTCAGCGGCACGCCCGCCTCTTCCGCGGCGGCGCGAACCGATTCGGCTTGCGACGGGGTGGCTGCGATCAGGTAACGCGCCTGATCTTCGCCGAACAGGAGGCCATGAAGCGGCACATCGCCCTGCAGGGCCAGCTGGATTCCGGTCCCGGACGCCATCGCCATTTCAGCCGATGCCGCAGCGAGGCCGCCGTCCGACAGGTCGTGAACAGCCGACAAATGGCCGGCGCGGATGTGCGTGCGGACAAAATCGCCGTGGCGCTTCTCGGCCGCCAGGTCGACCGGCGGCGGGGCACCCTCTTCTCGGCCTTCAATCTCGCGAAGGTAGAGCGAAGCGCCGAGCCAGCCTTTGGTTTCGCCGACCAGCATCAGCACGTCGCCATCTGTCAGGCCGCCAAAATGCGCACGCTTCGACAGATCCGGGATCAGGCCGACGGCACCGACGGCCGGGGTGGGCGGGATCGCCTTGCCATTTGTCTCGTTGTAGAGCGAGACGTTGCCCGACACGACGGGGAAATCGAGCGCCTTGCACGCTTCGATCATGCCTTCAACGCACTCGGCGAACTGACCCATGATCTCCGGACGTTCCGGATTGCCGAAATTCAGGCAATCCGTAATCGCGATCGGGTCCGCGCCGGTGGCGGTCAGATTGCGCCACGCCTCGGCCACGGCCTGACGTCCGCCATCGATGGGGCCGGCCTCGCAATAGCGCGGCGTACAATCGGTCGTGATCGCCAGCGCCTTGTTCGTCTTGTGGACCCGAACGACAGCGGCATCGGACGGATCTTCCGAGCTCGCAGCCGTATCGGCCATGACGTGGCGGTCGTACTGCTTCCAGATCCATGCTTTCGAAGACAGGTCCGGCGACACCATCAGCGTCAGGATGGCTTCAGCGACATCGCCGGGCGCTGACACGTCCGAAGCCAGGATCGTGTCGCGCTGCGGCGCGCGTACCCAGGGCCGCTCGTATAGCGGCGCTTCGTCGGCCAGCGGCTTGATCGGGATGTCACAAACCGTTTCGCCCTTGTGGGTCAGCACCATACGGCCTGTGTCGGTGGTTTCACCGATAACGGCGACGTCCAGTTCCCACTTGCGGAAGATTTCCTCGGCCACGGATTCCTTGCCGGGCTTCAGGATCATCAGCATGCGTTCCTGGCTCTCCGACAGCATCATTTCATAGGCCGACATCCCGGTTTCGCGTTGAGGGACGTGGTCGAGATTCATCGTGATGCCGACGCCGCCTTTGTCCCCCATCTCCACGGACGAGGAGGTCAGTCCCGCGGCACCCATGTCCTGGATGGCGGCAATGGCATCGGTAGCCATCAGTTCGAGGCACGCCTCGATAAGCTTTTTCTCTGTGAACGGGTCGCCAACCTGAACGGTCGGGCGGTTCTCGGCGCTGTCGTCGTCGAACTCGGCCAATGCCATTGTCGCGCCGTGAATGCCGTCGCGGCCGGTCTTTGAACCGACATAGACGATTGGCTGACCCGGCTCGGCGCCGCGCGCATAGAAAATGTTGTCGGCATCGGCGAGGCCGACTGCCATGGCATTGACGAGAATGTTGCCGTCATAACCGGCGTGGAAATTGGTTTCGCCGCCAACGGTCGGCACGCCGACGCAATTTCCGTATCCGCCAATACCCGCCACGACGCCCGAGACGAGGCTGCGTGTCTTGGGATGGTTCGGCGCACCGAAGCGCAGCGCGTTCATCAGCGCCACCGGGCGCGCACCCATGGTGAACACGTCGCGCAGGATACCGCCGACGCCCGTCGCCGCGCCCTGGTAGGGCTCGATATAGGAGGGGTGGTTGTGGCTCTCCATCTTGAAGATGCAGGCCTGACCGTCGCCGATATCCACCACGCCGGCATTCTCGCCGGGTCCCTGGATGACCTTGTCTCCGGTTACCGGAAACTTCTTCAGGTGCACGCGCGAGGACTTGTAGGAGCAATGCTCCGACCACATCACCGAGAAAATCCCGAGCTCGACGATATTCGGTGCGCGACCGAGAATCTCGACCGTCCTGGAATACTCTTCCGGCGGCAGGTGATCGTCGATGATGTCCTGGGACAGGGCGGAAGCATTTGCGGTCATGGAATCGGGCCCGGCGGGAGGTTTCAGCGTTGGTGCCTTCTACCCGTCCGGGGACCTGTGCGCAAAGCCTCCGTCACCTGTCGCAGGAGAGGCCGCTTATTTGCCGCCGGTCGCATCCCAGTACTGGACGATGCGTTCTGCGGTCACGGCAATGTCAGTGTCGTTGCGCGTGTCATGGACGATCAGGAGGGCTTCGCCGCCCCGGTCCACGGAACTGCATTGAATGGTGGCGTCACGCTCGTTGTTGTCGGTGCCATACATGTAGACGCCGATCGAGCCGCGCTGGATTTCCGAGACGTAATAGGTCTGCGAATACCGCGTCATGATCCTGTGCGCGCGGGCGATGCAGTCCGCCGTTGTCGCAACTCCGGTCAGGCCGCGAATTTCCCAGCCAGCCGCGTTCGCCGGTGCGGCACTGGCCGCTGCAGCGGCCATGGCAGAAGCGATGACGATAAAGCGTTTCATGGTCTTCCCCTGTCTCTGTGACCTCCACAAGGTTCCACAGAGCCGCGGGGGCCGCAATCATCAGAACGGGGTATGTGTTGAAAAATCAGGCGCTGCCGAGCAGGCTTTCGAACACGCCGAGGCCATCAACACCGCCGTGATCGGCATCCACCGCGCGTTCCGGGTGGGGCATCATTCCCATGATCGTGCCGCGCTGATTGGTAATCCCCGCGATGTCGCGAGCCGAGCCGTTCGGGTTGCGCGCATAGCGGAACACGACCTGGCCATTCCCCTCGATCCGGTCGAGCGTTTCGGCGTCGGCAAAATAATTGCCGTCGTGATGCGCAATCGGGATCACGACATCGCGTTGACCGCCATAGGCGCTGGTGAATTGCGAATTGCCATTGTCGACGGTCAGCGGCGCTTTCTCACAAACAAAGGTCAGTCCGGCATTGCGCATCAGTGCGCCGGGCAAGAGGCCGGTTTCGGTCAGCACCTGAAATCCGTTGCATACGCCCAGGATGGGAGCGCCACGCTCGCCATGCGCCTTCAGCGCAGGAATGATTGCGGAACGCGATGCCATCGCGCCGCATCGCAGATAGTCTCCATAGGAGAACCCGCCCGGCACCATCACGAATTCGGTGCCGTCCGGCAGTTCGCTTTCCTGGTGCCAGACCATGGCCGGAGCCTGCCCGGTGACACGCTCAATGGCGTCATGGGCGTCGCGATCGCAATTCGATCCGGGAAAGACGATGACGGCGGATTTCATGGCGTTACTCGATCTCGACCGTGAAGTTTTCGATCACCGGATTGGCGAGCAGCTTGTCGCACATTTCCTTCACCCGGGTCTCCGCCTGCGCGGCGTCGGTGCCGGACAGTTCCAGCTCGATCAGCTTGCCCTGGCGGGCTTCGGTGACTTCGTCATAGCCCATCGTCTTCAGCGCGCCGGCGACAGCAGCGCCTTGCGGGTCGAGAACACCGGGCTTCAGGAATACGTGGATACGGGCTTTCACTTCCAGGCCTCGTCGTTGGCGGCGCGCGGCGCCTCTTTCATGATTCCCAGACGGCGGGCGACTTCTGCGTAGGCCTCGGTCACATTGCCGAGATCGCGGCGGAAGCGATCCTTGTCCATCTTTTCGTTGGTTTCGATGTCCCAGAGACGGCAGGAATCCGGGCTGATCTCGTCGGCCAGGACCGTGCGGACCATGTCGCCTTCATACAGGCGCCCGAACTCCAGCTTGAAATCGATCAGGCGAATGCCGACCGCCGCGAACATGCCCGACAGAAAGTCGTTCACCCGCAGCGTCATCGAGATCATGTCGTCGATCTCCTGGGTGGTTGCCCAGTTGAATGCCGTGATATGCTCTTCCGCGACCAGAGGGTCGTTCAGAGCATCATTCTTGTAGCAGAACTCCACGATGGAGCGGGGCAGGGCATCGCCCTCGGTGATCCCGAGACGCTGGCTGATCGACCCCGCAGCGACATTGCGGCAGATGACTTCCAGCGGAATGATCTCGACTTCGCGAACCAGCTGCTCGCGCATGTTCAGCCGGCGGATGAAGTGCGTGGGAACGCCGCTCCGTCCGAGATTGATCATGATGAATTCGCTGATGCGGTTATTGAGGACGCCTTTGCCCTCAAGCGTCGCCTTCTTCTTGTTGTTGAAGGCGGTCGCGTCGTCCTTGAAATACTGGACGAGCGTGCCCGGTTCGGGACCCTCGTAGAGGATCTTCGCCTTGCCTTCGTAAATCTTCTTGCGCCGGCTCATGGTGCGCTCCCTGTCCGAAGAACGCGAACGCGGCCCCGAATCGAGATCGCGGGCCGCGTGTCGGAGGTCGAAACTAGACCCGTGCGTGACGAGCCGCAACGCGTGGTATGAAAGGCGCGCTGCACGATTGATTTAGTGGGTTCGGCAAGCTAACGAAAGCCCTCAAGGACAGCGCATACCGGAGATGCCCGAATGACCTCGATGGACGATCGCGAAAAGGCGTTTGAGAACAAGTACGCGCACGATCAGGCGCTGGAGTTCAAGGCCGTCGCCCGCCGCAACAAATTGCTGGGGCTGTGGGCCGCCGGACTGATGGGCCTCGAAGGCGATGCCGCAACCGAATACGGCAAGGCGGTCGTGAAGGCGGACTTCGAGGAAGCCGGCCACGAGGATGTCTATCGCAAGGTGAAGGGCGATCTCGACGCCAAGGGGGTCGAGATGTCTGAACACTTGCTGCGCAAGCAGATGGACGATCTGTTGATCACCGCTCGCCAGCAGGTTCAGGCCGAAGGCTAGCCGTCCTCGCGGTCCCGGTTCCAGACGATCCGCGTATCGGGACTGTTGGAGCGGCCCGCCTGGGGGCCAACTGTCTTCCAGTCCCCGAGCTTGGCGCCGCATCTCGAACAATCGATTTCCGACTCACGGTTCATGGCGTTGACCGTGATGGAATTGCGCGTGCCGCAAGCCTCACATTCGACATTTGTGTGCGTGGTATGGGTTCCCGCCATGATCGGACCTCAAACTGAAGCAAAACCATGAGGCAAAAAAATCGCGCAAAGCGCCAGGATGGTCAAGAATTTTACGGCCACCGGCGCGCTTTTGGCGACGCACGGCGACTGATTCCGCAAACTTCGATTGGCTAGCTGCCGTATCGTCCCCAGCGGGCCCGGTGTCCGCGTCCGTCGATGTGAACGAAGGGTCCATGAACGGCATTGGCGTCATAGGCCCCTATGCCGCCGTCGGGCAGGTCAGCGCGCCGCTGGAATAGATCCTCGGCATAGTCATAGAGAAATTCTGCGTCAGCCCGCGTGATCCGGCCGTCATTGTTCAGGTCGTCCATCACCGAGTCATTGCCTTCGACATCGGGATAGATGTCGGCGGCATCGCCATACATGTGCCGTGACAGGCGCGCCGAGCGAATCTCCGTGTTGTAGAAGGGCGTGCGGTAGCCGCTCATCACGAAAAAGGTGTCGGCGTCGGTCAGCCCGTCTTCGTTGAGTTCGGTCAGAACGGCTTCGAGCCGGCGCAACATGTCGCCGGAGACGAGCAGGAATTTCGGCCAGTGTCCGGGCTGCTGCTTGCAGATGAACTGGCCGATCGTGAAGCCGGGCGAGACCGGCGTGTCCATGTCGTCCTGGCCAAGCCGGATAAAGCCTTCAGGCGCATTTTCCGGATAGGTGCCGATCCGGTAACCGTCCAGCACCTCTTGCCCCGAATAGGGCTGAAGCACGAAGACGGAAACCCTGTGTTCGACACCGTCTGATCCTTCGACGCGCATGTCGTGAACGCCGGGCGTTCGCGGTGCGGTCCACTCATGGGTGTTGGCGTTGTCACCGACCCGCCGGCCATCGACCCGGACCGAGATCGGCGCATTGGCCGAGATCTCGATTGTTTCGCCCGGCATCACCAGTTCGTGCCAGACCTCGAACGGGACAGGCTGAGCACCGATTTCAACCGCGAGATCGACGGGCTCGGCAGGGACGTCCGGCACGGACGAAACGACGCCATCGGGAACGATATCGACAGTGTCGTCCGGATCGGACCGGAACGACGCTGCGCGAACATTTGCATCATTGGCAGGGCGCAATTCCGCTCTGGCCGTCGTGGGAGCAGACTGAGCCTGGGGAGCATCTTCCGGCGCATCTCCGCACGCTGAAAGGGCGAGGCCGGTGGCTGCGATCGCAGCCACCGACGCCGAAGCGAGAAGAGGGCGCATGGTCTACGCCTCGCGGATTGCCGACAGACCGAATTGACGGGTCGACAGCGCCTGAATGACGGGTTGATCACGATTGTAGATGTCTTCGTGGAACACCACGTCGCCATCATCATCCACTTCGACCGTGAAGTAGGTCATGTAGACCGGGACAGGGTTTTCGAGGTTGAAGCGGGCGTTCTGGCGCGTCGCCCAGGCATTGTCGATGCCGTCGATGCTGTCGGCCGAATTACCGGCACGCAGCACCCAGCGTGCCATCTCCTCAGGGCGTTCCAGGCGGACGCAGCCCGACGAGAAGGCGCGGCGCGAGCGGGCGAACAACTGCTCACCCGGCGTGCCGTGCAGATAGACCGCATGTTCGTTGGGGAACATGATCTTCACCGGACCCAGCGCATTGCCCGCACCGGGGCGCTGGACCAGGCGGTAGTGATTCTGGACACCGGGTTCGTGCCAGTCGATGTCGTATTCCGACACCGCCTCGCCGGTAGCCCGATCCAGAACATAGAAATTGTGCGACGAGATGTAGGACGGGTCTGAACGGATATCGTCGAGCTTGTCGGCCGTCAGGATGTTTTCCGGCACATACCAGTTCGGGTTCGCCACGACGTACTCGATCGAGTCCTGGAAGATCGGCGTCTGACGCGAGGTCATGCCGACGATGGCGCGCATTTCGATGGTCTCGCGACCATTCTCATAGCCTTCTGCGCGGTAGGCCGGGATGTTCACGCGGACATAGTTCTCGCCCCAGGTCGGCGGGGCCCAGCGCCAGCGTTCGATATTGGCATCGATGCGCGTGATCTTTTCTTCTGCGGTGACATTGAGGGCAGCGACGGTGTTGTTTCCCAGCACGCCGTCCGGCTCCAGGCCGTTGTTTTCCTGGAACTCGATCAGCGCCAGTTCCAGTTCGGGAGTGAACTCGAACTCGGACGTCGTGAACTGCTCGAGCGTCTCCAGTTCGGCTTCGCCGGTATTCTCGGCGGTCGGCTGGGTGAAGAAGGCAACCGAGCCGAGCGCGTTTTGTTCGACGTCATAGCCTTCTTCCTGGAGCCGCTGGCGCAGCGTTGCGATCACCGGATCGACATCGCCGACTTCCAGCGCCTCATCGACTTCGGGCATGGGGGTGAAGCCGCCAGCTTCTGCATAGGCCACGTATTGGGCGCGGGCCTCCAGAAGCGATTGAAATTCGCCGTGGCGCGGATCGAGGCCGCGATAGTCGAATTCACCTTCACCGGCGTAGGCCAGTTGTTCGCTGAGGGGTTGCGGATTGACGGCCTCGACACGGCCTTCCATCGCAACGAGCGTCGGATCGATGCCGTTGCGTTCACGGTTGGCGAGGTTCAAAAACACCTGCGACAGGAAGATGTCCGCCTCTGCGCGTTCAGCGGCCGAACCGTTCAGTGCGTTCGCCGCAGCCTCAACCTGCTCGATCAGGCCAGCTTCGACATTCACGCCGGCGTCACGGCAATGCTCCAGGCGGGCGACCAGTTGTTCGGCGCCATCGCGCGACCAGATCGGGTCATAAATACGGATCGCGTAGGCTTCGTGCAGCGCGGTCCGGATCGGATCGCCATGCTCGACCTCATGCGCCTCGCCCGACACGGCGGCCGGCGAGATCCGGGACTGGATCAGCGCAGACACGCTCGCCGCCGGGATCATTCCTGCGGGACCGGATTGTTCGCCAGTGATTGAGGAGGACGCTGAGAACGGCACACGGGCTTCGTCCTGATTTCCGAAGGCCGAGATGCCGATGACGAGGGCAATGGCACCGCAGGAACCTGCAAGAAGCTGTTGATGGATCGTCATGGCGCGTCTCCCGAATGAGTGATCGTTCGGGTAAGCAATTCATGACAGGCCTGTCAGGTTCCTGATTTCACTGAATAAGAGGCAGGTGAAATTGCAATGGAACCTATAGCGACTCTGGGCGTTATACGTCGATCACTGAATGAAGCGCTCGATTAACTTGTGCTCATTCAAGTCAAATAAAGTATAAAATTTCCCGCATTTCAAATATATTGCGTTTACCGCGCGGGGCGTGGAAAATTCTGCACCCCGACGACTTCACCGAATGCGCCCACTGCCAGCCAGGGCTTTACGCTTCACCAAATACCCGCGCGAAAATCGTGTCGACATGCTTCAAGTGATAGGCGTCGTCGAAGCAGGCATCGATCTGCGCGTCGGAGAGGAGCGCGGTCACGCCCTCATCGGCCTTCAGATGTTCGACCAGCATCCCGCCTTCATCCCAGGTTTTCATGCCGTTGCGCTGGACCAGGCGATAGCTCTCTTCGCGTGAGGCACCGGCTTGGGTCAGGGCCAGCAGCAGGCGCTGGGAGTTGTGGATGCCGCCAAAGGCGTTGAGGTTTTCCCGGCAGCGATCGGCATGGACGATCAGCTTCTCGATCATCCCCGCCGTCCGGTGCAGTGCGAAATCGAGATGAATATTGGCGTCCGGGCCGATACCGCGCTCCACGGAGGAGTGGGAAATGTCCCGTTCGTGCCACAGCGCGACATTCTCCATCGCCGGAACGACCGCCGAGCGGACGAGGCGGGCAAGACCCGTCAGATTCTCCGTCAGGATGGGATTGCGCTTGTGCGGCATCGCCGACGAGCCTTTCTGGCCGGGCGAGAAATACTCTTGCGCCTCGCGCACTTCGCTGCGCTGAAGATGGCGCACCTCGACCGCGATATTCTCGATCGCCGAGGCGATGATGCCGAGCGCCGCGAAATAATTGGCGTGGCGGTCGCGAGGGATAACCTGCGTCGAGATCGGCTCGACGCTCAGTCCCATTTCCTTCGCGACATGTTCTTCCACGGCCGGATCGACATTTGCGAACGTGCCGATCGCGCCTGAAATGGCGCAGGTCGCGATCTCGTCGCGCGCCCGGACGAGACGTTCACGGCCGCGCGCGAACTCGGCGTAAAAGCGCGCGAATTTCAGCCCCATCGTCGTCGGCTCGGCATGAATGCCGTGGCTGCGCCCGATGCAGATCGTGTGCTTGTGCTCCATCGCGCGCGTCTTCAGGGCCGCCAGAACCCGGTCCATGCCAGTCAGGAGCAGGTCGGCGCTGCGCTTCATTTGCACGGCGAGGCAAGTGTCCAGAACGTCGCTGCTCGTCAGACCCTGGTGCACGAAGCGCGCATCCTCGCCGACGATCTCGCCCAGATGCGTCAGGAAGGCGATGACGTCGTGCTTCACCTCGGCCTCGATGGCGTCGATGCGTTCGATGTCGAACTCGGCGTCCTTGGCCTTCCACACCGCTTTCGCGGCGCTCTCGGGCACGACGCCTAGCTCGGCCAGCTTGTCGGTGGCGTGCGCTTCGATCTCGAACCAGATCCGGTATTTCGTCTCCGGCGACCAGATGTCGGCCATTTCCGGGCGGGTATAGCGGGGGATCATCGGCGCCTCGTTCTCACGCGTCTCGGGATGGGCGCGGTTTGGGACGGGCGGGGGAATTGGTCAAGACCTGCACCCCGTCATTCCGGCGAAAGCCGGAATCCAGATTAACCGTTGTTCTGGACCCCGGCTTTCGCCGGGGTGACGTCTAGAGAGACGACCAGTCGATGGTCGCATCCTTGTCCAGCGTCTTTGCCGTGTCCGGCATGGCGTATTTGAGGCCCGAGCCGCAATTGTAGAGCACGACTTCGGCGTCAGGTTCGATCAGGCCATCCGCCAGCGCCTTTTGATACGCCGCCAGCGTTGCCGCGCCTTCGGGGCACAAAAGCAGGCCGTCCTCCCGCCCGCAGGTGATGCGCGCCGCCTCGATGGCGGCTTCCGGCACGGCCAACGCCGCCCCGCCGCTCTCGCGTACGGCCCGAAGGATCAGGAAATCGCCGATGGCTTTCGGCACCCGGATGCCCATCGCAGCGGTCCGGGCGTTCTTCCATTCCGCAGCGTGTTCTTCGCCGGCCTCATAGGCTTTCACGATGGGCGCGCACCCCTCGGCCTGGACCGCGAACATTTTCGGGCGCTCCGGGCCGATCCAGCCGAGGCGCTCCATCTCGTCGAACGCCTTCCACATGCCGATCAGGCCCGTGCCGCCGCCCGTCGGGTAGAAGATCGCGTCGGGCAAGCGCCAGCCGAGCTGGGCGGCCAGTTCCAGACCCATCGTCTTCTTGCCCTCGATCCGGTAGGGCTCCTTGAGGGTCGAGACGTCGAACCAGCCCATCTCCGCCTTGCCCGCCCCGACCAGCGCGCCGCATTCGTGGATGTATCCGTTGACCCGGTAGACATGTCCGCCATGAAGCGCGATCTCGCGGAGGTTCACTTCCGGCGTGTCGGCGGGCGCGAAACACCAGCTTTCGATGCCTGCACGCGACGCATAGGCCGACAGCGCCGCCCCGGCATTGCCATTGGTCGGCATCGCCAGGCGCGTGATGCCAAATGACTTCGCCATCGCCACGGCGAGGGCGAGGCCGCGCGCCTTGAAACTGCCGGTCGGCAGGCGGCCTTCATCCTTCACGATCAGACGCCCGCTGCCGCCGGACTTGGCCATCGTGGCCGGCACGTCGATCAGCGGTGTGTCGACTTCACCAAGGGCCACCACATCCGCGTCGCGGTCGACGGGCAGGATTTCGCGCCACTTCCAGAAGCCGCCACCGCGCGCCCAGATCGCGTCCCGGTCGAGCTTTGGCTTCGCCGCATCAAGGTCGTAGCGCGCCAGCAGCGGCTTTCCGGCTTCCGACAGGTTGAGCGGCTGGCTGCGGTCATAGCGCTGCCCGGTCGCGGAACATTCGAGGTGGGTGAAGAAAGTCATCAACAATCCCTCTGTCCCGGATTCATTCCGGGACCTGTCCACGATGGCGGTTTACCCGCGACATGGACAGGCCCCGGTGCAAGGCCGGGGAAGAAAAATTGTGGACTACAACAACCCGAGCGTCCGGAAACTCGCCGTGGTCTCGCGCCCGATCACCAGATGATCGTGCAATACGATATCGAAGGGCTTGGCCGCCTCGGCGATGGCCTTGGTCATAGTCACGTCCGCGCCGGACGGCGTGGGATCGCCGCTGGGGTGGTTGTGAACGAGGATGAGCGCGCTCGCTTCGTGCGCCAATGCCCGTTTCAGCACCTCGCGGGGATAGACAGGCGCGTGATCGACCGTGCCCCTGCCCAGCACCTCGTCAGCAATCAACTTGTTCTTCTTGTCGAGGAACAGCACCCGAAATTCCTCGGTGCGCGCGTGCTGCATTGCAGTGCGGCAGTAGTTCACCAGCGCCGACCAGGACGACACCACGGGCTTGCCGATAATGCCCTCGCGCGCCATGCGCCCGGAGATCGCCAGAAGCAGTTTGAGGCCCGTCGCGACGGTGTCGCCAACGCCCTTGATCGCGACCAGCTGCTCCATTGGTGCCGCGGCCACGCCGCCAAGGTCACCGAACGCGGCAATCAGCTCCTTGGCGAGGGGTTTCACATCGCGCTTCGGGATCAGGGTGAAGAGGTAAAGTTCGAGCAGCTCGTAATCGTGCAGGCTCGCGCCATTGTCTTTCGCGAAGCGCTCGCGAAGGCGCTGGCGATGACCGTGATAGTGTGGCGCGTCCTCCGTCATGGCCGCGCCGCGACTCAGACGGCGTAGGGCGGGCAGTCGAGCCCGGCTGGTGACTTGGTGAAGATCTCGACCCCGTCTGCGGTGACACCCACTGAGTGCTCGAACTGGGCCGAAAGGGATTTGTCCTTGGTCACGGCTGTCCAGCCATCGCGCAGGATCAGGACGTCGGGTCGGCCCAGATTGAGCATCGGCTCGACGGTAAAGAACATGCCTTCGCGCAGCTCGGGGCCTTCGCCTTCCTCGCCATAGTGCAAGACATTCGGCTCGTCGTGGAACAGACGTCCCAGGCCGTGGCCGCAGAAATCGGTGACAATGCCATAGCGGTTCGCTTCGGCATGTTTCTGGATGATCGCGCCGATCGTTCCCAGCGTGACGCCGGGTTTGATCGCGTTGATCCCCATCATCATCGCCTCATAGGTCACTTCGACCAGGCGTTCGGCCTTCCGCTTGCCTTCGCCGACAATGAACATGCGGCTGGTATCACCGTGCCAACCATCGACCACGATGGTCACATCGATATTGACGATGTCGCCATTGCGTAGCTGCTTCGGCCCTGGAATGCCGTGGCAGACGACGTGGTTGATCGATGTGCAGCTGGACTTGGTATAGCCGCGATACCCGAGCGTGGCGGGCACGCCGCCCTTGGTCAGCATGAATCTGCGGATGCGGTCATCCAGTTGTTCGGTCGTCACGCCGGGCTGAACGTAGGGCGCGATATGATCCAGCGTTTCGGCCGCTGCCCGGCCAGCCTTGCGCATGCCTTCGAAACCGGCGGCGTCATGAATCTTGATCTGCCCGTCGCGGGCGGGCGAGTCAGAAAATTCGTGCAGGTCTTCGGCGAGATTCATCATGCATCCGGTGTCGGCTTTGATCCCGATATAAAGAGGGCGCGCGGTGAAGGAAACACCGCACGCCCTCCTGTGTGCCGTTTATCGACGTAGACGATCAGCGATCCGCGCCGAAATACTCGCCGAAGAAGTCGCCTTCATTCCATTGCGGACGCGCATCCGCATTGGCGATTTCGCGGGCGATCACGAAGTTGATGCCGGCGAATTTCGCGGCCTGGTCATAGAGGAGCTCCAGATCGATCTGGTCCGACACGCGGTGATAATGCGTGTTCAGGAAGCCCATGAAACCCTCGCCCTGGTCCCAGCGCGGGTCGGGCGACGAGAAGCCCGTCATCAGGAAGATCGACGGAATGCCCTGGCGCACGAAGTTGTAGTGGTCCGAGCGCACGAACAGGTTTTGCTCCGGAATCGGGTCCGCGCTGATCGACACGTTGAGGGCTTCCGTTGCCCGCGAGGCGATCGGTCCCAGTTCTGAACGCTCTGCGCCAAAGGCGATCACGTCCGAGAATTCATAGACGATGACCGGCATGTCGAGATTGACGTTGGCGACCATGTCGGCCTGCGGCACGGTCGGGTGCTCGGCGAAATATTCCGAGCCCAGCAGGCCCTTTTCTTCCGCAGCCAGCGCCACGAACAGGATCGACCGGCGCGGCGCGCCCTGTTCGATGAAGGTGCGAGCCGTTTCCAGCATGATCGACACGCCGGACGCGTTATCGACCGCGCCGTTGCAGATGCGGTCTTCGGCAGATG
The DNA here is from genome assembly GCA_002692855.1 of Maricaulis sp. Lineage (GTDB taxonomy): Bacteria > Pseudomonadota > Alphaproteobacteria > Caulobacterales > Maricaulaceae > Hyphobacterium. Next base: position 30,787 of record NZMJ01000032.1, on the reverse strand, counting down.
CGCTGCGGCAACCGCTGGTCACATGGGCGTCTTCCTCGAACGTGCCGATATGATCGAGGTGGGCGGTCAGGACGACGTACTCGTCAGCCAGTTCGGGATCCGAGCCGCGCAGTACGCCGACCACATTCGGGTCCTCGTAAAGATCGCGCTGCGTGCGCTGGGCAATCGTGACCGTCTGCCCGAGCGCAAAGCTTTGCGGCTGGCCTTCACTCATCGCTTCGCGCGCGTCTTCGAGCGTCATCGGTGCGTTCGCAAACATTGCCGTGGCCACGTCCGACGACACCGTCGCATTGACCTGAAGCTGTTCATAGGTCCGTTCCGAGGCGTCCGGACCGAGGGCGACATTGGCATGCCCCACACCGCGGCTGGCAAAGCCCGCGAACTGTTCGGAATTCGCGCCGGAGATCGTGATCATGCCGACCGCGCCGTGCTGAACCGCGTATTCACGCTTGGTGGAGCCGCGCTGCTGGTGGGAGGCTTCGTCACTCGGCATGATGCCGTCGGGCGCGCCGCCGATCACGACCACGATCCGGCCGGTCACATCAACATCGGCATAGTCGTCATAGCCATGATGGGGCAGGGACAGGCCATAGCCCACGAAAACCATTTCGGCGGTGATGTCGGCCTCGTCCGTGACCGGATTGGCGCCGACGAAGATTTCCTGGCCATGCGTGTAGGTGACGGCGTCTGCGCCTTCTCCGACCACGAAGCGGGCAGCTTCGGGGTCAGATGACATGCGCTGGAACGGCACCATGGCGAAATAGCCATCGTCGTCGCCGGCCGGTTCGATACCCATCAGGCGGAATTGCGTGGCGACATAGTTCGCGGCGATGGCATAGCCATCCGAGCCGGAATCGCGCCCCCCCATGAGATCGCTGGAGAGGAAGCGGATATGCGCCTCGATCGCGTCGGCAGAGATGCTCGGCTGATCTGCGCGCACGACGTCCGCTGACACATCGGCCTGCGTGTTCGGCGCAGCAGCACCCGACTCCATGGTGATGTCGTCTTGCGCATTGCCGCAAGCCGCCACTCCCAGACAGGCGGCCAGCGCCGCATAACGATAGAAGGACATGCCACACCCCGTGATAATTGAATCGGGCGGGACTATAGGCACCCACGCCGGTCGGGCAACGCAGGCGCGCTTTAACTTTCCGTCATCAGCGCGGCAGCGACTTCGGGGTGAACCCGGTAGTGTTCGGCCAGCTTCGGCGACATCCGGGTCGGACGCCCGCTCGTCAGCTTGAAGCAGACCAGGTCCATCCGCGCCCGGAACACGGTTGCACCGTCTGACGCGCGGCGGAACTGGTAGCGGCGCTCGGCTCGCAGCTTGCCATCGGATTTCGTGATCCACACCGCGCAATCGATTGCATCACCAGTGCGCAGATGGCCCAGGTAGTCGCACTCTGATCGGATGATCGCCATGCCGTAATCCCACGCGGCGAATTGCGTGCGGGGGTGCTGGGGGAAGTGGTCTTCCCACTGAGCCCAAGCGGTCTCGTGCGCCCAGACCAGGTAGCGGGCATTGTTCACATGCCCGAATTCGTCGAGGTCTTCCCGCGCAGCGGTAATTCGCTGGATGTAAGGTTCGGGCAGGTCCCAGCCGGCGAATAATGTCATCTTTCCCTCGTTGGCCAAACGCACGGGCCCGGACTATATCGGCGCGGTCGACGGAACAAACCGGAGCGGACGATGAGTGAGCGGGTGACGGCGGGCGTGGTGCTGATCGGGGATGAATTGTTGTCGGGGCGGACCCGCGACATCAACCTCCAGCAGATCGCGCAATTCCTCTCCCCGCTGGGCATTCCGGTCATCGAGTGCCGCACCGTCTCTGACGAGGAGGCCCATATCGTCGAGGCGGTGAACGCGCTGCGCGCACGCTGCACCTATGTCTTCACCACGGGCGGCATCGGCCCGACCCATGACGACATCACCGCCGACAGCGTGGCCAAGGCCTTTGGCGTTTCCATCAGCGAACGCGCCGACGCCCTCGCCATCCTCGACGAATGGTATGCGAAGACCGACACACCGCTGACCGAGTCCCGCCGCCGCATGGCGCGCATCCCCGACGGCGCCCGCCTTGTCGCGAACCCGGTCACCGGCGCGCCGGGCTTCCAGATCGAAAACGTTTTCGTGATGGCAGGCGTGCCGAAGATCGCGCGCGGCATGCTGGAGGATATTGCGCCCCGCCTGACGCGCGGCGCGGTCACCCATGCCGTGACGGTCTCGGCGGGCGGCCTGAGGGAAGGGGATCTCGCGGATGCCTTGCGCGCCCTTCAGGCCCGGCACGAGCGCGTCTCTATCGGCTCCTATCCCTTCTTCGTCGAACAGCCGGGCGGGTCGATCAAGCGCGGCACGAATCTGGTGGCCCGGTCGACCGACGAGGGGGAGCTGGAATCGGTTGCGCAGGCGCTCGAAGGCCTGGTGCGGGATGCGGGCGGTATTCCGGCGCGGATCGCGGAGTAACCGTCATCCCGGCTTTCGTCGGTATGACGCACGGAAATACGGCAGACCGCCCCATTTCCCTTCAAATGGCCCTGTTTCGGCCTGTGTGTCGCACGAATCCGGTTTAACGTTCCGGTTCGCGGGGACACACAGGGAAGGGACACCACACCATGCAACGCCGATTTATGAGCGGAGCTGCGGCCTGCGCCATTGCGCTGACCACGCTGCCCGCCGCACCAATGGCCGCCGCGCAGGAGCGCCGCCCGTCACCTCAGGCCGACCTGGACGGAATATTCGAGCGCTGCCCGACACTGGTCGCGCATCGCCCCGGTGAGCGGGACGAGGACGGCTATCTTGGCCGTGGCCGTGGTCAGCTAGCTTTCGCTGCGGCCCCGCCGCCGCCTCCGCCACCACCGCCTCCGCCACCGCCTCCCTCTCCGTCTCCCGCCATTTCGCCTCAGGCTGAGGCACAGGATTCCATCGCGGTCACAGGGACGCGCATACCGTCTGGTCAATTGACCAGCACAGCCCCGACTGCCTACGCGAATGGTGAATCGCCGCAGAACCAGCCCCAGCCCATGCCCGGCGACATCGACCGGGAACGGTACGAGGATGTCGAGATCAACCCGGTCGCACTGACCGCCGAAGAGCCGGTCTCCACCTTCTCCATTGATGTCGACACGGCCAGTTATTCCAACGTCCGCCGCTTCCTGAACCGGGGCGAATTGCCGCCGACCGACGCGGTCCGGATCGAGGAGATGGTGAATTATTTCACCTATGATTATCCGCTGCCCGACAGCGTGGACGCGCCGTTCAACGCCAATGTCACCGTGCTGCCCAATCCGTGGAATGACGACACGGATCTGATGCATGTCGGCGTGCAGGGATTCGACATTCCCGAAGGCGAGCGCCCGAGCGCCAATCTCGTCTTCCTGATCGACGTATCGGGCTCGATGGGTGCACCGGACAAGCTGCCGCTGGCGATCAGCGCCATGCACATGCTGACCGACACGCTGGCTCCCGAAGACCGCGTCTCCATCGTCGTCTATGCCGGCGCAGCGGGCGCCATCCTGCAGCCGACGCGCGCGGCGAACCGCGAATGCATCCACGCCGCACTCGACATGCTCGAAGCCGGCGGCTCGACCGCGGGCGGTGAGGGGCTTCGCCTCGCCTATGATTTCGCCCGCGAGAACTTCGACGACAGCGCCATCAACCGCGTCATGCTGCTGACCGATGGCGACTTCAACGTGGGCGTCACCAGTGATGAACGGCTGGAAGACTTCGTCACTCGCGAGCGCGAAAGCGGCGTCTATCTGTCAGTGATGGGCTTCGGTCAGGGCAATTACAACGACGACCTGATGCAGACGATCGCCCAGAACGGCAACGGGATCGCCGCCTATATCGACAGCGAGCGCGAAGCCCGCCGTTTCCTTGTCGAGGAGAGTTTCTCGGCGCTGTTCCCGATCGCCAATGACGTGAAGATCCAGGTCGAGTTCAACCCGGCCCGCGTCGCGGAATACCGCCTCGTCGGATACGAAACGCGCCTGCTGCGCCGCGAAGATTTCAACAATGACGCGGTCGATGCTGGCGAAATCGGCTCGGGTCATTCGGTCACGGCGATCTACGAGATTGCCGCGCCGGGTTCCGACGGACTGCGCAACGAGCCGCTTCGCTATGCCAACAACCAGCCGGTGACCTCGACCGATGGCGAATACGCCTTCGTCCGGATCCGCTACAAGCAACCGGGCGAAGACGAGAGCATCCTGATCGAGCAGCCGGTGACGGACGCCAACGCAGTCGACAGCTTCCGCTCGGCATCTGAAGACGTGCGCTTCTCGGTTCTCGTCGCGGGCTTCGCCCAGATGCTGCGCGAGGATCCGTGGATCGCGAACGAGGACTTCACCTTCGCGTCCATCGCCGAGGAAGCCGGCATGGCACTCGGTCCAGATGAGTACGGATACCGCGCCGAATTCGTCACGCTCGTGAATGCGGCGGCGGAAGCGGCCTCGCTCGCACCAAACAAGCCGGGCGTCACGACACCGGCGCGATAGAAAACCCCAGGGGAGGGTGGACCGCTTCTGCGGGATCTGCCCATGGACAGGGGTGGTGAAGGCTGCGGCACATGCCGCAGCCTTTGCGCTGTCGGCACGTCCGCGTCTGCGATGAGGCGTGGAAAGCGCGCTTTGCGTGACTAGGAAGACCGGGAATTTGCGGTAAGAGTCCCGCACCGTGCGGGCGTGGCGGAATTGGTAGACGCAAGGGACTTAAAATCCCTCGGCCGTAAGGCCTTGCCGGTTCGATCCCGGCCGCCCGCACCAGTCAATGGTTTTGGCCACTCGAGAACGGGATCGGCGAGCAAACGGGGGAATCATGACCGAAGGTACGGACAAGACCGACAAGCCGAAGCTGCAATGGTGGAATATCGTGTCGAAAGTCCGCGACGAAGCCGCTGCGATCGAACTGGTGAAGCTGGGCGGCTTCGTTGGCGGCTATCTCGCCGTTTCCGGCGTCATCCTGATGATCGTCGTCTGGTTCTTCCCCGGCGTGCTCAATACGGTCGCTGACGAGCGCGGATACGCGCTGTTCGGATACGGATTTCAGACCCTCCTCGGTCTCGCGCTCGGATATCTCGTCTGGAAGACGCATAGCTGGTGGACCGTCGTGCCGTTGGGCGCGTGGGGCGTTGCCGAAGCCGCTTTCAAGTTTGTGGTCGTGTTTTCCGGAGGCGGGGCCGGGGGCACGATTGTCGGCGCGATCGTCCTCATCGCCGCGATACAGATGGTCCGGGGCCGGATCATGCTGTCATTGATCCGCAAACGAGCAACGCAATCCCCGACGGTCACCGGGGCCGACTGACCCCATGCCCCACCGCGCCATCCATACCCGCTTCGTCGAGACCGCTGCGCCGCTGAGCGCCAACCTGGCGCGGGCGATTGAGCGCGCCGGGCCACTGGAACTTCCCAATCGCGCTGACCTGCCGCTCGCGGACTATCTGTGCCGCTCGATTGCGGGCCAACAGCTCTCGGTCAAGGCGGCGCGGACGATCTGGGGACGGGTCGAGGCGAGCGCCGAAGGGCGGCCGCTGATGGGCCATTTCCATGAGGGCAATATCGAGCTGCTTCGGACCTGCGGCCTGTCCGGGGCGAAGACGAAATCGATGATCGCGATTGCCGCAGCCGCACGCGATGGCGCGCTCAACGCCGATGAATTGCGCGGTCTGAAGACGCCGGAGCGCGCCGCGCGCCTCACCGCGATCTGGGGCGTAGGGCAGTGGACGGCGGATATGCTGAACATCTTCTGGTTCGGCGATCCGGACGTCTGGCCGGACGGCGATGTTGCAGCCCGCAAGACGCTGCAGCGCCTGACCTCGCCGCGACGCAAATCGGTGCGTACCGCCGAGCGCTTCGCGCCGCACCGCTCCTACCTCGCGCTTTACATGTGGACGCATTGCGACGCCCCGCCGGATTAGTAGAGACACGCTCGAACGCCTGTGTTATACAATAACTATGATGCGTTCGATCTTATTGGCTTCGCTACTGTTCCTGATGCCGTGTGAGGCGCTGTCATGCGACAGAATTAGCCAACCGGTTTCGTACGAGTTCACTCCGCGCTCTGTGATCTTCACCGGGCAGGTGATCGACGTCGAATTTTTCGAAGTTCGCCGCAGCGTTCTCGAATGGGCTAATCGCCATCTGGATGGGATTACGGGATTTCCGGAGAACCGGGGGTGCCGGTATGGCGTAAGAGTTGTGGAACTGTTTCACGGGAATCCGGGCCGTATCGTCGATCTCTACACCAGTCTCGATTGGGAAACTGGGGAGTGTCTTTGGGGATACGAAGTCGGCGATACCGCATTCTTCAATGCCAGCGTCAATGACGAAGGGCGTATTTTCCTGTCTTGGCTTGAATACTTTTGTGGCTCTGACTATGGCGAGGAGGATTTCCGCGCCGAAGCCGAACGCCGCCGCTATGGCTGGCTCGAATAGCGCCTCACCCGCTCGACTTCGCCGCCACCCCACCCTAGTTTCCCGGTAAACAGTGTTCACTCTGCCGCGCGGGCGGCGACGGGAAGGGAATTGCATTCATGGCCGAAGCTGAAGTTCTGAAGGGAAAATTGCGCCTGCCGGTGATCGGCGCGCCGCTCTTCATCATTTCGAATCCCGACCTGGTCATTGCCCAGTGCAAGGCCGGGATCGTCGGCAGCTTTCCGGCACTGAACGCCCGTCCGCAAAGCCAGCTTGACGAGTGGCTGGACCAGATCTCCTCCGAGCTCGAAAGCTACAACAAGGCCAATCCCGACAAGCCCGCCGCGCCGTTCGCGGTCAATCAGATCGTCCACCGCTCCAATGACCGGCTCGAGGCCGATCTGGCGACCTGCGCGAAATACAAGGTGCCGATCGTCATCACCTCGCTGGGCGCGCGAGTGGAATTGAATGACGCCGTTCATTCCTGGGGCGGGATCACGCTGCACGACATCATCAATGTCACCTTTGCGCGCAAGGCACTGGAAAAGGGCGCTGACGGCCTGATCGCGGTTTGCGCGGGCGCAGGCGGCCACGCCGGGGTCAAGTCGCCCTTCGCGCTGGTCCAGGAAATCCGCGAATTCTTCGATGGACCGCTCGCCCTGTCCGGCTCCATCGCCACCGGCGAGGCCGTCCTCGCGGCGCAGGCGATGGGCGCGGACTATGCCTATGTCGGCTCGGCCTTCATCGCGACCGAGGAAGCGCGTGCGGCAGAGGCCTACAAGCAGGCCATCGTCGACGGCGCATCGGACGACATTGTCTATTCGAGCCTCTTTACCGGCGTTCACGGCAACTATCTGGCCCCGTCCATTGCCGCCGCCGGCCTCGACCCGGCCAACCTGCCGGAAAGCGATCCCTCCGCGATGAATTTTGGCGGCGACGCCAAAAAGGCCTGGAAGGACATCTGGGGCTCGGGGCAGGGCATCGGCGCGGTCAAGTCGATCCTGCCGGCAGGCGACCTCGTCGCCCGCCTGTCGCGCGAATACGCCACTGCGAAATCGCGGCTCTGCGGCTAGAATCAGAACGGCCCGCCTCGATTTAAGGCGGGCCGATCCGTTCGAACGTGTGTGTCTGACTAGATGCTCGTCAGCCAGGACGGCTTCACATACGGCAGATTCAGGTCCTGGGCGACCGGTTCGTAGGTGATTTCGCCTTCGGCGACATTCAGGCCGCGCGCCAGGTGCGGATCGTCGTTCAGCGCTTTCTGCGTGCCCTTGTTCGCAAGCGCGACGGTGAAGGGCAGGGTGGCGTTGGTCAGCGCGACGGTCGATGTGCGCGCAACGGCGCCCGGCATGTTGGCCACGCAGTAGTGAACGATGCCGTCGATGATGAAGGTCGGGTCGTCGTGCGTCGTCGCCTTCGACGTTTCAAAACAGCCGCCCTGGTCGATGGCGATGTCGACGAGGACCGCGCCGTCCTTCATGTCTTTCAGCATGGCGCGGGTGACCAGCTTCGGCGCCGCCGCGCCCGGGATCAGGACAGCGCCGACGACCAGATCGGCTTCCCGCACGGCCTTTTCGACCGCGGCAGGCGTCGAGAAAGCGGTTTTGACCATGCCGGAGAATTGCGTGTCGAGTTCAGCGAGTCGCTTGTTGGACCGGTCGAACACCATCACATCGGCGCGCGCGCCCAGGGCCATTTCCGCCGCATGGGTTCCGGCAACGCCGCCACCCAGAACCACGACCTTGGCCGGCAGAACGCCCGGCACGCCGCCCAGCAGCATGCCGCGTCCGCCCTGCTTCATTTCAAGGCAGTGCGCGCCGACCTGGATCGACATGCGTCCGGCAACTTCAGACATCGGCTTCAGCAGCGGCAGGCGGCCATCGGAATCCGTGACGGTTTCATAGGCGATGGCGGTGCAGCCAGACTTGCGCAGACCTTCGGACTGAACCGGGTCCGGTGCCAGGTGAAGGTAAGTGAACAACGTCTGTTCCGGGCGCAGCATGGCCGTTTCGACCGGCTGGGGCTCCTTCACCTTCACGATCAGGTCGGCTTCGCCATACACGCTCTGTGCGTCGGGCGCGATCTTGGCACCGGCTTTGACATAGGCCTCATCGGAGAAGCCGACGCCGTCGCCGGCCCCGGCCTGGACGAGGACTTCGTGACCGGCCCGGACGAGCTCCGACGCGCCATCCGGCGTCAGGCCCACCCGATATTCACGGACCTTGATTTCGGTCGGGACACCAATGCGCATCATCTGTCTCCAAGTCTTTGCTGGCGTAGCGGGCGATTTTAGCGTGACACCCGGTTTGAGTTCGGCGCCCTCATACACTGATGAAACCGGCTGCGCCATCTTGAGTCACAAAGGCGTGCAACTGAATCGCAATCTGGTGCGTTTCGTACCCGTGCCACTCTAAGCCGAGCAGGAGAAGGAGCGTGACGATGGACGGATCGACCGGCCCAACAGGTCATATCGACCTCGACGCCCGTGACTTGGCGATTCTGGAGGCGCTTCAACAGGATGGACAGCTGACCGTGGCCGACTTGTCGGACCGAGTCGGCCTGTCTCCGTCGGCCTGCCACCGGCGTGTGAAAGCCCTGGAGCGAGCCGGTGTCATTGACCGCTACGTTGCGGTCCTGAACCCGCGCGCAATGGGGCGAAAGACATTCCCGGTCTGGCTGGACGTCAATTTGTCGAGCCAGAATGCACAGGCGCAAACGGCGTTCGAGGACAAGGTCGCGGAAATCCCTGAAATCCGGCTTTGCCATTTCGTCGGCGGGACCACGGATTATCTGTTGAAGGTCGAGGTGGACGACGCCGAGGCATTCGACCGTCTTCACCGCGAGCAGCTCAGCGAATTGCCCGGGGTCGAACGGATCGTTTCGAAGGTCCTGATCCGCGAGATTTTCAATCGCCCGGGTGTCCCGATCGAGGTTGCCAGCACGCAAGGCTGATTGCCTTCCGGTTCTACCCCGGCTAGCTAGCCGACCCATGACCGATACACGTTATGAAACGCTGAGCCAGCTTGGCGGCGACACGCAGATGCCGGCTTCGCCCGACCAGGCGGTTCTGGAGCGCGTCGCCAATCCATGTGACGCGCCTTATCTGATCCGCTTCACCTGCCCCGAATTCACATCGCTTTGCCCGGTCACGGGCCAACCTGATTTCGCGCACCTGGTAATCGATTACGTGCCGCGCGACTGGATCGTGGAATCAAAGTCGCTGAAGTTGTTCCTGACCAGCTTCCGGAACCACGGCGCCTTCCATGAGGCTTGTACAACGTCGATTGCGCAGCGCCTGGTGAGCGAACTCGATCCGGCGTGGCTGCGCATCGGCGGTTACTGGTATCCGCGCGGCGGCATTCCGATCGACGTTTTCTATCAGACCGGGCCTCCGCCTGAGGGCGTCTGGATTCCCGATCAGGGTGTGCCGCCCTATCGCGGTCGCGGCTGACCTACTTGTCCCAATAGGTGACGTCGGCGTTCGGCCGCAGGCGCTCGACCGGCGGTTCTCCCGGCGAGCCGATGTGGACGAATCCCGCAATCCGTTCGCCGGACCGCAGACCCAGCGCGTCGCGTACATGCGGGCTGTAGGCGTACCATTCGGTCAGCCATTGACCGGCAAACCCCATCGCATTGGCAGCGATCAGAAGGTTCTGGCACACCGCACCCGCGGACAGGATCTGCTCCCATTCGGGGATCTTGTGATTCTCTAGAACCGACGACACCACGCCGATCACCAGCGGCGCCCGCGAAAACCGGGCGGCTTCCTCGGCCAGCGTGTCCTCGGCCGCATCCGGATTCGCTCCGGCGAACACTTTCGAGACGATTGCGCCAGCGTGATTCCGGCCTTCGCCCCGGAACACGATGAAGCGCCAAGGGGTCATCTTGCCGTGGTCGGGTACGCGCTGGGCGATTCGAAGCAGCGTTTCCAGCTGCGCCGCGTCCGGTCCGGGCTCCTGCATGGCGCGAGCAGCGGTTGACCGGCGGCGCGCCAGCAGGGTCAGGGTCTCGGCGCTGGGCGTGGCCCCGTCCAGACGGTCGCCGGGTTCGGGAAAGCGGTTGGGAGGAGGCGTCGTATCGTCTGTCATTTTAAGGCCTTGTGCGGGTCTGTTTTGACGCGTTGCTGACGGCGTTCTTATATGAGCGGGGCGGCGGACGGAATAACGTCTGCCTTGAAGGGGCTATTTATGTCGACCGACACCACGCTTGAAGATGTCACGCCGGCAGAACGCCGCCGGCGCCGCGTCCGCGATGCGATCATCGACGCGGCCGAAACGATATTCGCTGCCGATGGCGAGTCCGGGATTTCCATGCGCCGCCTGGCCGAGGCCATCGATTACTCGCCGGCTGCGATCTACAAGTATTTCGATTCCAAGGAAGCGCTGTTCGCCGAGATGCGCGAGCTGTTCTTCGAGCGCCTGATCCGCCGGATGGACGAGGCCGCCGAGGAAGGCGGTCCCGTACACGTGCTGTGCGAACGGTGCGGGCGCGCCTATATCGAAACCGCGCTGGAAGAGCCCAAGCACTATTTGATGGCCTTCTCCAACTGGGACAAGGAAAACGCTCCGGACGAGAACACGTATGCATTCGCGGCGGAAACCAATCTGAAGGAAATGGTCGTCGCCGGGATCGAGCGGGGTGTCTTCCGCGAGATGGACCCGGCTGTGGCGTCGAAATGCGTCTGGGCCAGTGTTCATGGTCTGGCGATACTTCTCGCCTCGATGGAGGAATTCCCTCACGGCATGCCGGGATCCGAGCATGTCACGCGCGATGCGGTGATCGACTTTCAGACCAACATGATCATCCGCGGCCTGTCTGCCGGAACCGCGCCCGCATAGGTGTCATGCAAAAAAGTGAACGCCGTTCACTTTTCAAACGATTCAAATGAGCCTACATGATCCCCGTCCTGAAAAACCAGGAGCGGGGAATATGTCTATCCACCACGGATTCAGACGCATCGGGGCGGGCGCAGCCGTTCTCGCCGCAGCCCTCGGCATCGCCTTTCTCGTCATATTGGTCAGCGCTTCACGCGGCGCTGACGCCGGATTGCAGGATGCCCAATCCGCCCCGCCTGTGGTCGCGACGTTAGGCGTCGCCTACCGGACCGACGCCAGCATCGCTGAAAACTATGCCGGACTGGTGACAGCCCGGCGTGAAAGCGATCTGGGCTTTGAGCGCGGCGGACGCATCGACGCCATCAGCGTCGATGTCGGAGACCGGGTCACGCAAGGTCAGGTCCTGGCCCGCCTCGACACCCGCGCGCTCGAAGCCCAGATCGCCGCCGCCGATGCACAGACGGCGGAGGCGCGCGCCCAGGTCGATCTCGCGCAGGTGACGCAGGACCGGCAGCAAGCGCTCCTCGAACGCGGGCATATCTCTCAGCAACGGCTCGACGAGGCGTCCACCACGACACATGCCGCCGATGCACGGCGACTGGCAGCAGCGGCTTCGGCCAACGCACTGCGTGCGCAATTGTCGCTTTCGGTGATCGCAGCCCCGTTTGACGGTGTCATCACCGCCCGTTTGTCGGACGAAGGTGGAATTGCATCGCCCGGCCAGGGACTGTTGCGGATCGTTGAAGACGGCGCACTGGAAATCCGTGTCGGACTTCCCGCCGAAGTCGCGGCGCGCCTGCAAACCGGAACGCAGTATCGCTTCACGACGGATCGCGGCGAGATCGATGCGCGCCTGCGCGCTTCCACCGGGATCGTCGATACCCGCACCCGTTCGGTCACGGTCCTGTTTGACGTTGACGGGCATACCGTCAGCGCCGGGCAGGTGGCCCGGCTTGCCATCGACCAGACGATCTCGGCGGACGGTTTTTGGGTTCCCACCAGCGCGCTGGCAGAAGGCCGACGGGGCCTGTGGTCGGTCTATGTGCTGGAAGCGGACGAGTACGGCACCTACACGATTGCGCCGCACGTTGTTGAAACCGTCCGCATCGATGCCGGACGGGCATTCGTGCGCGGCGCCGTTCATGATGGCGCGTTGATCCTTCGCTCGGGTCTCGACCGTGTGACGCCGGGGCAGCGCGTCCGTCCGGGAGTGGACGGGTGAGTACGCTCTTCTACCGCTATGCGCGGGTCACAATCCTCGCGATCTTCCTGCTCGTGGCGGCGGGTGTGGCGGCGTTCTTCTCGCTGGGCCGCCAGGAAGACCCCAGCCTGACGGAACGCTTCGGTGCCATCATCACCCCCTTTCCGGGCGCCTCGGCCGAGCGTGTCGAAGCGCTCGTTACAGCGCCGCTCGAGCAGGCCATTCTTGAACTGGCCGAGATCGAAGAACTGGAGTCGGACTCCCGCAACGGTGTCTCGATCATCCAGATGGCGATGCGCGATGACCTGAGGCCCGACCAGGTCGACGAAGGCTGGACCCTGATCCGTGAACAGGTGGATTCGGTGCGCCCGCAATTGCCGCAAGGCACCGGCGCTCCGGATGTCCGCAGGCATTACATGGGTGCGGCGACCCTGGTCATTGGCTTGACCTGGCCGGAGGGCCGCGAGCCGAACCTGGCCATCCTCACCCGGCTGGCCGCAGATCTCGAAGACCGGCTCGGCAATGTATCGGGGACGGATGAAACCCGCGTCTTCGGCGCCGCCGAGGAAGAGATCCGCGTTCTGGTTGATCCCGATGCCGCAGCTGCCCTGGGACTGACAGTGGGCGAAGTTGCGGCGCGGGTGGCACAGGCGGATGCCAAGACACCGGCAGGCGAACTGCGCAATGGCGAGGTCAATCTTTCGGTCGAAGTTGCGGGCGAATTCAGTTCGCTCGACCGCATCCGGACGGTACCAGTCGCTGAAACCCCGGAAGGCGATTTCATTCGCCTCGCGGACATCGCGTCGGTGGAGAAAGGCGTGCGCCTGCCAGCGGCAACTCTGTCCTTTCACAACGAGCGGCGGTCTGTTCTCGTCGCCGCCTATCTGCAGCCCGAATTGCGAGTCGACGCCTGGACCGATCGCGCGATGGCCATCGTCGACCAGTTCACCGCCGAAACGCATGGCGTCGACATCGAAGTGCTGTTCCGGCAATCCGACTATGTCGAGAACCGCCTGAACGGCCTCGCCACGAATCTGGGCTATTCGGCCCTGATCGTGTTCGCGGTCCTGTTCGTGATGATGGGCTGGCGTGCCGCGCTGATTGTCGGTTCGGCGCTGCCTCTGACAGTCCTGCTCGTTCTCTTCCTGATCCGGATTTACGACGAGCCGCTGCACCAGATGTCGGTGACCGGCATTGTCGTGGCTCTGGGCCTGTTGATCGACAATGCGATCGTCGTGGTCGATGAATTCCGGCTGATGCGCGCCAGGGGGCTGCCGCCGCTTGATGCTATCAACAAATCCCTCAGACACCTCTTTGCGCCTCTGCTGGCGTCCACGCTGACAACGGTCTTTGCCTTCGCCCCGATCGCGCTGATGCCCGGGGCAGCGGGCGAATTCATTTCGATGATCGGCATTTCAGTGATCTTCGCGGTGGTCGCGTCATTTGTGCTTTCGATGACGGTTATCCCGGCGCTCGCGGGCTGGTTCGACAGCGGTTTGCCGGTGAAGAACGGACCATTCTGGCGCAACGGACTGTCCAGCCGCAGCCTGACTGAAATCTATCGCGGCGTGCTCGACACCATCGTGGCCCGGCCCTGGACCGGCCTGGCCGCAGGTCTGATTCTGCCCGTCGCGGGTTTCTATGCGGCGACGACCCTGCCCATGCAGTTCTTCCCCGCCACGGATCGCGACATGTTACAGATTGAACTGGTTCTGCCGGCCAACACATCTATCGAGGAGACCGAACGCCAGGCGTTGCGGGCCACCGAGGTGCTGCGCGCCCATGACGGCGTCGAAGAGGTCGTCTGGACGCTGGGTGAGAGCGGTCCGCGAACCTACTACAACGTCGCGGGCAATGAATCGGCGTCACCCTATCTCGCGACCGGATTTGTGCGGACACGATCCGCTGACGTGACGCGCCGTCTCCTGCCGGCACTGCAACGCGACGTGCTCGAAGCCTTCCCGCAAAGCCGCTTCCTGACCCTGCCCTTCGAGCAGGGGCCACCCATTCCCGCGCCGATCGAGCTCAGCCTCGTCGGTCCCGATCTCGCCGTCCTCAATCGCCTTGGAAACGAGGTGAGGGGCGTGCTCGCGGAAACACCGGGCGTGACCGCGACTGCGGCAAGCCTTCGCATGGGAACGCCGGTCGCGCGCTTCGATGTCGATGAAGTGTCGGCGCGCATGGCAGGCGTCAGGCTGGAAGATCTCGCCAACCGGCTGCGTGCCGAGTTCGATGGCGCGCCGGGTGGAAGCGTCCTGGAGGGGGTGGAGGAACTGCCTGTGCGGGTGATTGCGCAGGAAAACCGCCGGGCGAGCGTGTCTGACATTTCTGGCGCCCTGATGGCGGCTCCCGGCGATCCGTCCTCGCTCGGCTCCCCGCTGGGGTCGCTCGGTTCGGTATCGCTCCAGCCTGAAGTCTCGAATATCTCCCGGCTCGACGGCCAGCGGGTGAATACCGTCTACGGCTATCTCGAGCCCTACATGCTGCCCGCGCCCGTCCTCGACGCCTTCATGACGCGGCTGGACGAGGCGGGGATCGAATTGCCGCCGGGATACGAGTTGCGCATAGGCGGCGAAGCCGATGCGCGCGGTGACGCGATGGGAGACCTGTTCGGCACCGCGATTCCGCTCCTGATCCTGATGGTCGGCTCCGTTGTTCTGGCGTTCAATTCGTTCCGTTACGCGGCTGTCGTGCTCGTGACCGGGTTCCTGTCGGTCGGGCTGGCCCTGTTCGGGGTCTGGATGTTCGGCATGCCGCTGGGTTTCAACGCCATCGTGGGCTCGATGGGGCTGGTGGGGGTGTCGATCAACGGCACGATCGTGGTTCTCTCGGCCCTGCGGACCAGTACCGAGGTCAAGGATGGACGAACCGGCGCAGTCCAGGACACGGTGATCGATGCCACGCGTCACATCGTGTCGACAACGCTGACGACGATTGGCGGCTTTGCGCCGTTGTTGATCGACGGAGACGCATTCTGGATGCCATTCGCGTCGGCCGTTGCAGGCGGCGTGGCCGGATCCGCGCTGCTGGCACTGATCTTCGCCCCGTCCGCTTTTGTCCTGTTGCAGCGGCTCGAAGCCCGCAAGGCCGGGTTCAAGGCGCGCCTGAAGGCCCGTGCGCGCAGCGGGGCCTTGATCGGGCCCGCCGAATAGCGCCAACCTCGCGTCTGATGGCAAGGAGCCGATCATGGACGAGACCCGCGGTCCCTGGCGTGTGCACGGCAAACGCGTCGCCTATGAAAATCCGTGGATGCGCGTTGTCGAACACGACACGACCCGCCCCGATGGAAAGCCGGCCAATTATGCCGTCATGTGTCCCACACATGTCGCGATCGCCGTGCTGCCCGTTCATGCTGACGGCAGCATCGAGATGGTCGGCCAGCACCGCTTTGCGACGGACCGCTACGAGTGGGAGATTCCCGAAGGCGGCGGCCAGTGTGACGGCGACCCACTGGACGATGCCCGCCGTGAGCTCAAGGAAGAGACGGGACTGACGGCCGCGCGCTGGCTGGAAATTCTCCAGGTCGACTTGTCGAACTCCATCACCAACGAACCCGCGATCGGATTCATTGCCTGGGACATGACCGAGGGCGATGCCGAACCCGAAGGCACGGAAGTCATCACACCGCGGCGCCTCCCCTTCACTGAAGCCGTCGAAAGGGCCGTGAAGGGCGAGTTTCGTGACATGCTGACGGTGGCGATGCTGCTGAAGGCGCACTACATGGCCCAGAACGGTCAGCTCGAACCTGCGCTGGCCCATGCCATGCTGAATGGAGACGCGCGCCGATGACCGCCGCAGAACCCCTGAAGGCCCGAACCGGCCTGTCCGCTGTCTGGTCGCGCCTGCGCGTCGAGGCGGCCTCCGCGGCCGCTGAAGAGCCAATTCTCGCCAGCTTCCTGAATGCGGGCATATTGCGGCACAATTCCTTTGAGGACGCGCTGATCCATCGCCTTGCTGCCACGTTGGCCGATGCGCAACTCGATATGCTCGTGGCGCGCGACGTGGTCGCCGAGGCGATCCAGACCGAACCCGGAATTGCCGAGTGTGCGGCTGCAGACATGGTCGCCACGGACGAGCGTGACCCGGCCTGCCTGTCGTTGTTACAGCCCTTTCTCTACTTCAAGGGATGGGCCGCCGTGCAGGGACATCGCATTGCGCACTGGCTCTGGTCACAGGGACGCGAAACGCTCGCCTTTCACATCCAGGCCCGGATTTCCGAGCGCTTTGCCGTCGACATTCATCCCGCTGCCTCGATAGGGCGCGGCCTGATGATCGACCATGCAACCTCCGTGGTCATCGGTGAAACGGCGACCGTGGGCGACAACGTCTCACTGCTCCACGGTGTCACGCTGGGCGGCACCGGCGCCAAGGGCGTCGACCGGCATCCGAAGATCGGTAATGGCGTGCTGATCGGGGCAGGGGCCAGTGTGCTCGGGAATATCCGGATCGGCGACGAAGCCCGCGTGGCGGCTGGCTCGGTCGTTCTCAAGGATGTACCGGAGAATTGCACCGTGGCCGGTGTGCCGGCCCGCCCCGTTGGCGGGCGCTGCGCCGAACCGGCCCGCAACATGGAACAGACACTGACAGACCACGACTGAACACGTTTTCCAACGCGGTCCTTGTTCGGCTATGGTCCGCGCGAATCCGAAACTTCCCTCATTCAAAGCGACAGGGGTATATCCGTGACGCCCACAATCTCCTCCCAGGAATCCGACAAGCTCCAGGCTTTCCTTCAAACGAAGCTGAATCCCGGCATCGTCGTCCAGCAGCGCCAGCGCCCCGACGAATGTGCCGAAATCTATCTCGGCCAGGAATGTCTCGGCGTCGTCTCCAAGATCGTCGACGAGGGAGAAACGTCCTTTTCGTTCGAGATCACAATTCTGGATATTGATCTCGAAGGTCTCTGATCGCGACGATCCGGATTGAAAACGACCCCGCAGACATGCTGCGGGGCCGTTTGTACGAGTCGGAGAGGTTCTAAAGAACGTCGAGCATGCTGGCGACGAGCGGGTGGCGGACAATGTCACCCTGATCAAGCCGCACCACGCCGATGTCGGAAACCATTTCCAGCTTTTCCGCTATACTCGACAGGCCCGACAGTTCGGGCAGCAGGTCAGTCTGGGCCGGGTCGCCGGTGACCACCATCGTCGAATGCCAGCCCAGCCGCGTCAGCAGCATCTTCAACTGGCCATAGGTGCAGTTCTGGGCCTCGTCCACCACGACGAAGGCGTTGTTGAGCGTCCGGCCGCGCATGTACCCGATGGGCGCAATCTCGATCAGGCCTTCGGCCATATAGGATTGCAGGCGTTTGGGAGACAGCCGGTCGGAGAGCGCGTCGTAGAGCGGTCGCAGATAGGGCGCGAGCTTCTCTTCCATTGCGCCGGGCAGGAAGCCGATGCTCTCGCCCGCCTCGACAGCGGGGCGCGACAGCACGATCCGCGATACAGAACCCGCTTCCAGCGCCTCGACCGCCTTGGCGACCGCGAGGAAGGTCTTGCCCGTCCCGGCCGGTCCGAGCGCGAGCACCAGATTGTGCTCGTCGATTGACCGCATCAGCGAGGCCTGGCCCTCGGATCGCGGTTTGATGTTCTTGGTATAGCTCTGGTCGCGCATCGGCTCTTTCGCATCCGGGCTCCAGCTGGTGCCGGGAAAGAGCGCACGCACTTTGGTTTCCTCGTCCTGGTAGTGACCGGCGTTGAATGATCCCGACGCACGACGCTTCACAGACCGCTTACCCATGAGGTTTTCTCCAGATACGAAAAACCCCCGAGCAGGATGCAGGGGGGCGAAACAGATTGGCAGGTTTGGAGGGGCCCGGAGTCGGGGACACGCACGACATGTGCGCTGTCACTTCCGATGGTGGTGCGAGTACGTTTCGCACGGGTGATAACATCCCCCTTTCGGACCCATCTGCGGCTTCGACCTTGTGCTCGAATCGCAGACACAGTCTCATCCTATAGTCGTGAACAAAGTCTGATCAGCCCCGTTGCAGTAACTTCGCAAAGCCGTGTCCCGGAGGATACAGATGCCCCTCTACGCCCTCGATGATGCCGTTCCTCAAACACCCGCCAGCGGCCAGTTCTGGGTCGCCCCTTCGGCGCAGGTGATGGGCCGCGTGACCCTCAAGGACAACGCCAGCGTCTGGTATGGCGCGGTAGTTCGCGGTGACAACGACCCGATCGTGATTGGCGAGGACACCAACATCCAGGACGGGTCGATCCTGCACACCGACGAGGGCGTTCCCCTGACCATCGGCAAGGGCGTCACGGTGGGGCATCGCGTGATGCTGCACGGCTGCACGATTGGCGATTACAGCCTGATCGGCATCGGCGCGACCTTGCTCAATGGTGTGAAGATCGGGCGCAATTGCATCATCGGCGCGCACACCCTGCTGACCGAGGGCAAGGAAATCCCCGATAATTCGCTGGTCGTGGGGTCACCTGGCCGCGTCATCCGCTCGCATGGTGACGAGGTCGCCGAGCTCTTGAAGGCGTCGGCGGACCATTACGTCGCAAACTGGAAGAAGCACGCGTCGGGACTGCGTGAGATCGGGTAAGGATTGTCAGTTGGGCTTGCGGCCCCACAGGTCACGAATTTGCTGGTCGGTATCCTGACCCAGATTGAACCAGGCGGTCCGGTCATGGGTCGCATCGACCACCATCAGGCGGTCATCGCGGTCGAGCAGGTGAGACAATTCATTGCGCAGCGTGGTTGCCGTCAGGCCGGCACGCAGAAGCCACGCCCCGTCTGAAATCCGCACGCACTGGCCGAGATGTCCCATCGCCGCTTCAAACGACGCCGACGAATCGGCGCTGGTCTGGGCAATCACGATGAAATTGGCGAGTTGGCTTGCATCCGTCTCAGGCCGCCGTGCGCCGCGCGCCTCGTCCAGCCAGCCGCGAAGCAGCTCGATGTCGGCCGCCGGCTTCCAGGCCGTATCGCGTTCGATGCTGACAAGGGAGTGTGCGGCGACGCGCCCTTCGGTGACATAGGCACGCATTTGCGCAGCCGTGTACGGACCATAGACACGGCCATCGACCTTCACGAACCAGGTCTTCGTACTTCCATCATCACGCGGCATGTCGGACACTCATTTCGTTCTCAAACGGAACATAATGTGTGCGTGGGGCAAGAATCGGGCCGCCCCGTTCATTCCCGACTCATCGAGTGCACTTTGGTTCAGCTGGCGGCGCGCAGGTCGATCGCTGCGCCCGGCTCGGGTTTGGCCTCTTCGCTTCCGGACGATGGCGGATCGAAGGCGACCGCAAAGCCACGCTCCAGGATTCGCGCGACACGGCCGGTCATTTCGCCAACCCTGACGCGCTCGCCCACACGGGGCCGCTCCAGACAGGAGAAGGCCGCGCCCGAGATCGAGACGTCGACGACGTCGGCCCGGATCAGGACGCCGTCGCGCAGCCGGATGGTTGCTTGCCCCTTGCCGGGCTTGCGCGCGGCCACCCGGTCTTCCTCCAGACCGAGGCGTTCCATATTGAAACGCCAGGTGATCGCATCGGCCAGGCGGTCGCGTTTGCGGCTTTGCATCGTGAAACGCAGCGTCAACCAGTTGCCACCGATTCGTATGACATCGCCTTCGAGACGGCCGAGGCCGTCGATCAGCAGCACAACATGGCTATTGGGCGGGGGCGGTTCTTTCAGCAGCAACTTGGCACCGCCGGGCGACACGTCGATCAGCCGGCAGCGTTGCTCGCCACGGCCATGCTCGAACAACCGGCCGGGCAGCGCCAGGGGCACGCGCTGATGCCGCCGCCTTTCGGCAGCGCCCTGCGCGGCGATCTTGATCTTTCGCTTGTCCAGTCGTGCCGGTGTGTCGGCCATGCCCAAACGCTCCTGTTCGGGACAATTCTAGACGGTGGCGGTTAAGAAGAATTTAGAGGCGGTGACCAATCAGCGGTCGTTTGCAACGAGCTCGAAGGGCGGCTCTGGCAAGGGCCGCATCGCAACGGGTGTGTAGATGTCGCGGGCAGGCGGATTGATCCCGGTCAGCTTCTGGCTGACCACCGGGCGGCCTTGCAGCAGGTCCAGCCTGCTGAGGGGTTGATAAAGACCCAGGACGCGGTCTGCCTGGCCTGAAGCCCCCCGCAGCGGCAGCAACGCTATTTCTGCGTCAATCGTCTGACCGTCGAGCGCATAAGCCTGTGCGCTCGCGGTGGCGGGTGCCGGAACTGCGAGCGTCGATTCGATCAGCGCGCGAATGTGGTGACGGTCGAACCCGCGCCAGAGGTCGAGGAAGTTCTGCGCGCGCATCTCGCGGGAATAAAGCCGGCACAGGCCGGTTCCTGCGAGGCGGAAGACATGATGCTCCGCGTCTGCGCGTTCCAGAATGAACAGCCAGGACAACAGTCCCGAGAGGTCGGCGGGGACGATATCGGCGCGCGAAGGGGTCAGTCGGCCGTTTCGCCGCGACTCCCAATAGGCCAGCAATGTCTCGGTATGCGCATGCATGGTGTGGCTCGATGACTGCAACCGAACCCCTGTCCGGCCTTCCGTCGTCAATCGTCTTCAAATTCGGGGCCATACCCCTGTCGCGCGAGCAGCGGACACGTCACCGGCGAAAACGGCCTGTCCCTTGCAGGACACCCTCCAGGAACAAAGGAGTTCGACCATGCGCGTTTCAGCACGGCACGCTTTTGTGGCAGCACTGTTTGGTGTGGCCCTGATCGGATCACCTGTCGGCATGCCCGAAGCTGCGGCCATTGGCGGCGGCGGAAGCGGTGGTAGCGGTTGCGGCACGACCTGCGGCGGCGGCGGTCATGGTGGCGGTGGTGGAAGCTGCGGTCACGGCGGTTGCGGCGGCGGCGGCGGGCATCGCGTTCGCCCGCCCAACATCACCATTCACGGCCCGCGCATCAATATTGGCATCAACGTCAATACGAATGTCGAGGTCAACACCAACGTCAACGTGAACTCGAACGCAAATGCCGGCGCCAATGCCGGTGCTGGCGCATCGGGCGGCGCAACCGCGATTGCCATTGCGGGCGGAGGCGGTGGCGCGATGGGGGCTCCGCCTCCCGCGACGGCGATCACCGGTCTGACGCTGGCCGGTGTCATCGAAACCGAGATGCGTGCCGAAGAACGCACACGGATCCTGGAAGAGTGGCGGGTCATCCGCGCGGTCTGCATCGACGATCGCGGCACACCGCACCCGGCGTCGCGTCCGGATCCGGATGAACGCGTTGCTCCGGAATATGACGGCGAGATTTTCCGCTGCGTTGCCGGAACGGCAATGCAGGTGACGATCGGCTGGCGCGTGGACGGGGCGGATATCTGGGACGATGCCTTTACGCTGGCGTGTGCCCGCGGCGAGGCTCTTCGCCATGCCACCGGTGGCCGGGTCTATTGCGCGACCCAGGAACCTCGCAGGAACTGCAATGAACGGTCACTGTTGCGCCAATACGGTCCGGGCTTGCGCGTCGTCTATTTGCGCCGCGAAGAGACCTATACCGAAATGGTCGAACACCGCCGCGAGGTCGCAACCGCGACCAACATGACGCTGATGCTGGATGGCGGCGTGGGCGGTTACCGCTAAAAAACAACAAGAATGGGAAGCGGGGATAGCGGCCCCGGCCTCGTCAGAGGCCGGGGCCGTATCGTATTGGGTGCCGAACAGTCCCCGTCCTTGCCCGGCACGCCCAAGAGACCAGCTTTCAGTGCCTGCGGGAAGCCTCCGGGCACAGTTTCAGGCCCACGAAGCGCAGCGCGTCTGCAGAGGCAGGACGACCTCGCGGATGGCTGCGGACAGTCGCCGCTTAAACCCTTCAGCGACGGAACGATACGCCGGCGAAGCCCGGCGGGCAGGCTGTCATCATCGTTCCCGCAGGGGGTGGAAAGGGTCGCTGAAGCCGCTCAGCTGTTTTCCGGTCGGTTGGGTGCTTGCCGAACGCGCACAGCAAATCGCCCGCTCCATCTCTGGAGCGGGCGATCCGTGACTGCGGGAAGGGAAGGGGCCTAGTCGCTTTCGCCCGGACGTTCGCTGACGAAGGTCGCCGAGTTGCCGACCGCCGTCGCCGAGCCCATCACGCCCCAGCCTGACTGGTAGGTCGTCTGGAAGGTCGAAGTCACATTGCCCGAATTGGTCTGGTTCACATTGCCTCGCGCTTCGACGCCCGGGCAGTTCGAGCAGACATAGCTGGTCGCCGCGTTGCCGTAGGCGGCGGCCGAACCGGTGACTTCGCCGCCCACGCCGCCTTCAAAGCGGGTGGTGGCGCGCACATTGGCATTGTTGGCCTGAGTGACGCCCATATAGGTGTCGGCGCCCTGGTTGGAGAGCAGGGCCGAATTGCCGATGCCTTCTGACGAGACAATGATGCTGTCGATATCGAAATCGCTGATCACGACATTCGTGTTCGCTTCGACCTCGCCGTCATTGGTCTGCTGACCCTGAATGTGGGCATAGCCCCACTGGTTGTTCAGATCGACGCCATTGCCCTGGGCCTGCGCGGCGACCGTCATGAATTCCGACCCGCCCCCGGCTTCAACCTGCATGTCGGCGCGGATACGCCCGCGATTGGTCTGGTCGACATCGAGGATCTGGTCGGCATCGAAACCGGTCGTTTGGATGTTGTTGCCAACGGCCGCCGCTGCACCTGCCGCAGTCCAGCCCAGTCCGCCGGTCGGCGCATTCAGGATGGTGGTGGCCGTCACGTCGGCGCCGCTGTCCTGGACGAAGTCGCCCTGGATGGATGCCGTTTCAGCGTTGATCTCGACCGCGTTGGCCGCAGCCTGCGAGGCCGTGATCGAGCTCATTGCATAGGAAGCGACATTCAGCGTCGCAGCGGCCGAGACGGTCGAGCCGTCCGCCGCAGTCTGGGTCGACACGATGTCGCTGTCGTCCTCGAAATCGAGATAGGCCGCATTGCCCGTAGCCGACGCAGCCGTAATCGCCGTGCCATCGATGTGGTGCAGCGAAGTTTCGGCCTCAGCACGGACATTGCCCGAGAAAGTCTGGTCGTTCGAGACGTCGTGCGCTTCGTTCACGTCCACTTCGAGCGCATTGCCCATGGCGGCCGTGGCGAGCGTGGCATTCCCCGCATCGCCGGTATCCAGCCTCAGAAGCGACAGGACATCAGCGTTGTCGTTGACCTGGGTATTCTCGATCTCAGTTGTATCGTCCGCGAAGGCCGACGCGAACATCAGGGTCGCGGCGCTCGTGCCCGCGATCAACGCTTTGGCGTGCTTGGACATTGGAAATCTCCGCTCCGGTCGCATAGGCCGTGTGGGTGTTGACGCCGCCGGTCGCATTGGTCGGGCCGAGCGGATCATCGAACCGGCACACGGCCCCGGCTTCGACGCCATAAAGGGTTGCAGAAAATTCGAGGACGGCGCGCTCGATCAGCGAGCGCACGGCAAGCTGCACGGGCTCCATTGAGCGGCCGCCAGCCGAGACGTCGATCACCGCGCTGTCCCAGAACGAGAACACGCCGGCGCTGATCTCGCGCCCGATAATCTGCTTCTGGTAGGAGATGACGTCGACAACTTCCATCGTGCGCGTATTCACCAGGCGCAGGTCGATGCCGACATTCATCACATACATGCGGGCATTGAAGAGGCCGGACGGGCTGGAATCGACCCGATTGCCGCCAAACACGTCGACGCCCTGGCTACGGATATTCTGGTTCACTTCCGTGATGCCACCCACCAGATGAAAATCTGACCCCGGGATGGATCCGGCATAAATCTGACGGAAACCCTGATCTTCGGCCTCGTCTCCGATCAACCGGTTGTTGGCGTAGCGCATCTCGAGCTCTGACACTGAAGTGTCGAAACGCTCCACCAGGTTGATGCCGGCCTTGGACAGTGCCGACATCGCCATCAGCGATGCGCCCTGTGTCACAGCAGGACCACCTTCAGCGCCCACTGCACCGGTGAAGTCGGAAATCCGGCCCACCGCGACACGCGGCGAAGCATGACCCCGGCCGCGCGCATAGCTTGCGAGGCAGACCAGCGCTTCGGAATACGGCGTCGGGTTCGGCGTCACCGGCGCATTGCCGATCGGGCGGGCATAGAGCCCGTCGCTGCCGGAATTCGGCGTCACGGCGCAGCCCGCCAGGGCCAGCGCCCCGATGGCCGCGGACAGGATTTTCTTAGCGGTCATTGGGTGCGTACTCCCAATTGGGTTCACGATCGCCATTGCCGCCGGTACCCGACGTGGCGTTGACGTTGCCGTTATTGGTCTGCGTGGAGTTCACGACGACGGTGTTGTAGTTGCCGTTGACGACGACGTTCAGCTGGTTGCCGATCGCCGTGGCGCTTGAATACTGGTTCCCGGAGTTGGAATTTCCGCCGACCCCGCCTGTGCCCTGGCCCGCAGCCTGCACACCGACCCCGGTCTGCATGACCCCGTTCACGACGACGCGGTTGCCGTTCTGGTCGCGCGTCCCGGCGCGGTACGGCTCGGTCGCCTGACCCGGGTTCGTACCCCAGGGGCGCTGGAAGTCGGATGCGCTCTGACCGAAGGCCGGAGCAGTCGAAAGAGCGCCGATTGCGGCGCAAACCATGAGGGCGGTCTTGTGCAGTGCCATGATCGCTTGTCCTCTCCGTGAACACGTTCGACCCTGAGCGGTGCAACCACCATGCCACCGGGGGAAGTCCCGGATCGCCTTTCTCCCGTTAGGGGAATCGCGTGTTTGACCCGAATCGGGGCGAATTGGCTGGAAAGGAGAGGGAATTGACCGTCCCAAGACGAGACGCCCGCAACCCGGTGTTCAACGATGTTCCCGCGGCCGTTATCGTGCTGACGGGCGCGATCGTGATCGTCAGCGTTCTTGTTGAAGTGTCACGGCCTGCCGCCGAGGCTGTCCTGCAATGGGCTGCATTCGTGCCGGCATACGCTCTCGACCGGCCCGGACCGGCCCCGGCCATCGCGCCCTGGTTCCTGCATGTCTTTGTCCATGCCAACTGGCCGCACCTGATCATCAATGCCCTGGGCTTGCTCGCCTTCGGCACGGCTGCTGCGCGTCCGTTCGGAACCGGGGCGAAGGGGTTCGCCGGCTTCATCGGCTTTTTCTTCATATGCGCGCTCGCGGGCGCGGCAGCGCAATACGCCATCGATTCCGACTCCATGATTGCGATGGTCGGCGCCTCGACTGGCATCTCGGGGTGTCTGGTCGCAGCGGGATGGGCGAGGGGAGGGATTCGCGGCATGGCCTCGATGGCCTTGCCCTGGCTCGCCATCAATCTCGTATTTGCGGCAATCGGAACCCAGATGTGGATCGCCATCGCCTGGGCGGCGCATATCGGAGGACTGCTGGCCGGCGTGACCCTGTACCCGGTCTTCCTCGCGGTCTTTCGCCGATAGGACGCGACATTTCTCTGCGCGGGCGCGCG
>NZMJ01000031.1 GCA_002692855.1 Maricaulis sp. | reverse complement strand
GTGCTCGCGAGTGCGGGGCTCAATGCCGGCCTGCACCTGACCCGCCCGCTGCAACGCTTCGCGGCGATGCGCGCCGGTACGGCGGGTGACACGCGGCCGCGCAAGGGCGCAGGCAGCCGTACGAGGGCCGTGAAATGAGTGCCGCCTTCAACTCGATCATCACCCTGTCGGATGTCAGCGTTGGCTATGGCACACCCCAGGTCGTCTCGATATCGCAATCGATGGCGGAACGTTACGACGCCTCGTGCCTGATCCTTGAACCCGACCAGCCCGAACGTCCGCCCCGGCCGATCGATGCCCCGGATGTCACGGTCGAGCGGGTCTATACGTCGAACCACCCCTACGCCCTGTCGGGCCAGACCGAATTCTGCCTGCTGGCGGCCGAACGGATCGATCAGGAAAAGCCCGACGTCGTGATCCTGTGTTCCTTCCTGGGGGCCGGCGCCATCCTGAAGATGAAGCACAAGCCGTCCCTGGTGATCTATTACGGGCTTGAGCACACCGACGAGCGCTTCCAGCGCGAGCGGCGCCTGTTCAACCTTATCTCCGACCGGATCGACCTGTGTATCTTCCCGGAAGAAAACCGCGCCCGGCTGGAAAAACCGCGCCTGGGCCTGAAGCGCCAGCCGACTGCGATTGCCTATAATGGCGCTGCCGAGTCCGCGCCCCATCTTGACTGGGACGAGCGCAATGGCCGGTTCTTCTATGGCGGCCTGCTGCACCCGCAGCGCACCTATGCCGACTATTTCTTTGGCGGCGAACTCGATGATGTGCCGCTCGACCTCTATGGCCTCCTGGACGGCTATGATGACGAGACAGCGCTGATTTCATCCCTGTCCGACCGGCGCAGCGAGATCACCTATAACGGCTATGTGCCGCGCGGGCCGGGCTTTCTCGACCTCCTGTGCGAGTATGATTTCTCAATCGTGATGTGGGCACCGATCGACGAGTCGACCCGCTTTGCAGCGCCGAACAAGTTCTTTGACGCGATTGCCACGCACGTTCCGCCCATCGTGGCGCCGCATCCGTTGTGCCGGCAGATCATCACCCGTTATCGCTGCGGCATCCTGATGGATGGCTGGTCGATTGACGACTTGAAGAACGCCATCGCGCGGGCGCAGAACACGCAGAACACCGGCGAATTCGCCGAGATGATTGAAGAACGCCTGCCGCAGGCCGCGCGTGACCTGTCCTGGCCGGCCCAGTTTGAAAAGGTCGCTGCGGCGATCGAGAAGCTGGTGAAGGACCGCGAGAATCCGAAACGCGGCCAGCGCGACGCCGCCTAGGCCATCGTCTTCCCGGCGTCAGGCAGGACCCGGAGCGCTTCGGCGAACGCGAGCACGACGTGATAGAGCGTCGATGTGGGGATCTTGTCCACCACGGCCTGGCCGTCCGCATCGAAGGCATCGATCCACATGCCGCGCGGGGCCGGATCGAAATACTTCGAGAACAGCCAGTTTGCGCACGCGTCGATAACCGGGCGCGGGTCGGTGCCATCCCGGTCCCACAATGCGACCGCCGCCTTCATGCGCTCGGTATTCGGCCAGGACCGCGACCCGAGATCGATCGGTGCGCCATCGTCGCGCACGGCGTTGAATGTGCGCCCGGTTTGCGGATCGACCCCGTGACGCTCCGCGAAATCGATCAGGGCGCGCGTCTGCGCCGCCGTGTCCCCGCCCAGCAGGCGGTCATGATTGGTGAGGATCCATGCCCATTCGAGCTGGTGGCCCGGTTCGATCAGCCGGCCGTCGGGCGCCGGTGCGCGCTGCCATTCATCGGTGAAGAATTCCGCGAGCGTTCCGGTGCCGAGGTCGAAGAAGCGCCGCGTGAACAGGCCGGCCACTTCGCGCGCGAGATCGGCGAACCGCTCATCACGGGTTGCTTCGTAGACCGACAGGGCGGCTTCCAGCAGGTGCATGTGCGGGTTCTGCTGACGCCAGCCCTGCTTGCCGGCGTCGTGCCAATACCCTTCGACCGGGTGGCGCAAATGTCGCTCGATGGCATCCAGCGAGCGATGCGCCCAGCGCACCAGATCGGCATCGCCGGTCGCGCGATAGGCCCATCCCAGCGCAAACAGTGCAAAGGCGAGGTCATAGAGATCCGGCGTCGGGTCGAGGATTTCGCCTTCGCGGGTCGTGCGGCGCGCAAAGCACCCGGCGTCGTCCATCCAGGCCTTGCCGGTCAGGTGTTCGATGCCGTGGCGGGCAAGCGCCTCGCCGTCTTCCCATCCCATCAAAGCGGCATGGGAGAAGACGTAGATCTGGCGGCAAGTAACCCGCGTTCGCTTGTAGTCAGCGCCGCCATCGCTTCCGTCGAGCGCGAAGTATTCGACGAATCCGCCATTCTTCCGGTCGACCCCGCGATCCCCCCAGACCGGCAGCGCGTCCTGAAACAACCAGTGTCGAATGCGGTCTTCGGTCGTCATGCCTGCGCTCCGATAAGTCAGGTGAGGTCGGCGAGGATACGGTCAACGAGGTCGGCCAGCGACCCTTCACGGTAGGCGTAGCCCGGCAATCCGGCCGCCTTGGCCGCGGCAAGGTCGCTGTCCTGATCCCCGACCAGGAAGCTGCCTTCAGACCGGATCGGCCAGTCGCTGCGCGCCTTTTCGATCATGCCGGGATTGGGCTTGCGGTCGGGATGGTTGTCTGCGCGGTAGCGGTCGACGGCGGCGTCCTTGTGAAACGGGCAGTAGTAGAAGGCGTCAATATGCGCCCCCGCCTCGGCCAGGTCACGGCGCATGGCGCCATGGAATCGATCGACATCGCTTTCGGCGTAGTAGCCGCGCGCGACGCCCGCCTGGTTTGACACGACGACCACGTAATAGCCGGTCTCGTTCAGCTTGCGGATCGCTTCACGGACTCCCGGCTTCCAGACGAGGTCTTCGGGCTTGTGCGTGTAGCCGGCGTCTTCATTCAGCACGCCATCGCGGTCGAGAAAGGCGCACGGCCGCTGGCGCCGGGGCGGGATTTCCCGCTGCGCCTGTTCATAGGTGTCAGGCAGACCGATATCGAGGAAGTAGCCGTCATAGACCCGGCCTTGAAGTTCGCCGGACGCGGCAAGGCGCGGGAATATGTCCTGCTCGATCGAGCATGGGCCGTCGACGAGGCCGAGGATTTCGCGCGACAGCAGATAGACGCCGCCATTGATGAAGGCCGGGCCTTTCAGGTCCGGATCCTTCTCGTGAAACTGCGTGATCCGGCCGCCGTCGAGCGTGACCGCTCCATAGCGTGCCGGATCGGCGATTTCGCGCAGCGCCAGCCGGCCAAGCGCGTCGGACGGTGGCCGTGAGGCCAAGTCGCGCATGTTGAATTCAAACAGGGAATCGCCATTGGCCATCACGAACCAGGGATCGAGACGTTCACTCGCAAACCGAAGTGCGCCGCCCGTGCCCTGGGGCTGCGGCTCGCGGATCACCTCGACCGTTGCGCCGTGGATGGTTCGCCCGTGATAGGCCGCCTCGACCTGCTCGCCGAGATGTCCGGCGAGGAGAATGATGTCGGTGAAGCCGCGGCGTGCCGCCTCTTCCACCACCACATCCAGAAAGCGAACACCGGGAGCAATTTCAAGGAGAGGTTTGGGTATATCGCGCGTCAGCGCGCCAAGCCGCGTGCCTCTTCCACCCACGAGGAAGATCGCCTGTTTGACTGTCACAGCCCGCCCCGGAATTCCTGTTGCCGAGCCGGGTTCTTATCAGTGACCCGAGAAAGATCAACATCTAACGGGAGGTCTACGGTATCGATTGCTTGCTGATGCAGGGAGGTATGAGCTAAACGGGCGCCTGCCGTTGAAGCGGGACAGGGACAACTCAATTGGCCACGACCGAAGATCAATCGCTCGATCCGGTGACGACTGACGCCCGCGAGGTCTCACAGACCGATACCGATGGCAATCTTCCCGCAGGCGAGCCTGCGCGTGCGTCCATCGAATTGCGGGACGCCGTGCTGCGCTATCCGCTCGGACCGTACCGCCGCGGCAGCATCAAGGCGGGTGCCATGCGGTTGCTCGGGCACCGTGAACCGATGCCGCACCTGAAATATGTCGAGGCGCTGCACGGCATCAACCTGACGATTTCGGACCGCGAGCGGGTCGGCATCATCGGCCATAACGGGTCGGGGAAATCGAGCCTGCTGCGCACGCTTGCCGGCATCTATCCGCTCTATTCGGGCGATGCGATTGTCCGGGGCCGGGTCGGCACGCTGCTGGAAATCGGTCTCGGCTTTGAAACGGAATCCACCGGCCGGGAGAACATCTTCTACCGCGGTCTCGCGATTGGCATGTCGCCCTCCGAAATCCGCGCAATGGAAGACGACATCATTGCCTTCGCCGATCTCGGTGAGTTCATCGATCTGCCGATGCGGACCTATTCGTCGGGCATGTATGTCCGGCTCGGCTTCGCCATTTCAACACAGATCACGCCCGACGTTCTCCTGATCGACGAAGTGTTCGGAGCCGGGGATGCCTCCTTCCGCGAGCGCGCCGAGCGCCGCATGCAGTCGATCGTGGACAGTGCCGGCATCGTCGTCATGGCATCGCATGACATGGGGCTGGTCGAGCGCGTCTGTGACCGCGTCCTGCATATCGACAACGGCAAGATCGTGAATGACGGCGCTCCGGCCGACGTCGTCCCCGGTTTCCTTGAAGACATGCACCAGCGCGGCAACGCTTAAGGGACGTCAGGACAATGTATCAGAATCTTGAACTGGACGGCCCCCGCAAAACGGTCCCCTCCTATCTGTCCCGGGTCTGGCGCTTCCGTCACCTGGGCCTGAACCTTGCCGGTTCGGACCTTCGCGCGCGCTTCCGCCGCTCGCGACTGGGCATCATCTGGGCGGTCGTCCAGCCGATGGGCTTCGCGATCCTGATCGCGCTCGTCTGGGGCCAGCTGTTCGGCGGCGACACCTGGAGCTATGCGATCTACGTGATGTCCGGCCTGCTGGTGTGGGAGTATTTCTCCAACAGCGTTCTGGTCGGAATGGACAGCCTGACCAACGCCGAAGGCTATATCAAGCAGACGCGCATTCCCTTTTTGACGTTCCAGCTGCGCACGCCGATGACCGGCTTTGTCGTCTTCCTGCTCGGGAATGCCGGACTGTTCATCCTGATGGCCGTTTTGAGCGACCTGCCCCGGTTGGGCTGGCATCTGTTGCTGGTTCCGGTCTTTCCCTTCCTCCTGTTTGGGCTGGTGGCGCCGCTGGCTGTTGTCGTGTCGATCATGGGCACGCAGTTCCGCGACCTGAAGCACGCCACCCAGCTGTTGCTGACCGCGACCTTCTTCCTGTCGCCGGTGATGCTGGCACGCGAATACCTGGCCAATGAACGCGTCGGCTTCCTGGCCTTCGTCAATCCGGTGATCCCGCTGCTCGACCTCTATCGCGCACCGATCCTGCATGACACGTTCTGGTCGTTGCAGCCGCTCCTGGTGGTTCTGGGCTGGATTGCCGGACTGTCGGTGATCGCCGTGCTCGTGACTCGGGCGGTCGGACGGCGCATCATCTTCGCCCTGTGACGCAACAGCCCTCCGGAAGGAAGGCAGGATGACATCTCAATCCCGCCTGATAGCGGTCTCGGATGTCAGTCTCGATTACGGGTCTCCCGAAATCGCCGCCCTGACCGACGCGCTGAGCGGACATTACGGGACGCGAGGCCTGCTGCTGGAGCCCGACGAGACCGACAGGCCGCCATCAGCGCCGCGCGATACGCGGCATTTTGATGTCCGGCGTCTGGGTAGTGGCCTGCCTTCCCAGACCCTGTCCTGGCGCCGGGACTTCCTGTGGCGCGCCCGGCAGATCATCGAGGCGGAAAAGCCGGACATCCTGTTCGTGTGCGGCGGCGCGGTCTTTCCCGTACTGGCTGCCCTGAAGCACCGCCCGGCGCAGGTGATCTACTTTGCCTACGAGCAGATTGCCGACCTGGCAGAACCCGATCAGCGCGCGCACACGGCGATGCTGGCGGACTGCGATCTCGTCATCACGCCCTCGCCCCGGCGGCTGATCCGCGATTGCGAGACTGTCAGCGCGTGGCCCCGGCGTGTGACCGGCATCGTCAATTCTGCCGATGTCGCCTATCCCGAACCGATCACAGCCCTCCCGTCCGGCGAACGCAACGGGCGGTTTTTCTGGTGCGGTGCCCTGCATCGGACGCGCACCTTCGCCGACTGGTTCCTGTCCGACGCGCTTTCGCCATTCCGGATCGATCTCTTTGGCCGGATCAGCGACCCTGACCCCGACCCGCTTCGGGCCGGAATCGAGGAGCGGGATCACCTCCACCATCACGGGCTGGTCCCGGCTGATGCGCTCAACCGCGCGCGAGCCGAGTCAGCCTTCTCCCTGATCTGGTGGAATCCGGAGAATTCCTTCGGACATTACCACCTGGCGTCGAACCGGTTTTTTACATCGGTCTGCGCCGGCGTGCCGCCGATCGTCGGACCGCATCCGCAATGCGTTGCGTATGCCCGCCGGCATGACTGCGCCATCGTGATGGACGACTGGACGCTGGACGCGCTGACACGGGCAATGCAGCAAGCCGCCGATCTCTATGGCAGTTCGGCCTATGACGCGCTGGTTCAGCGCTGCCTCGATGCCCGGGAGGATATCGGCTGGGCCGTCCAGCGTGACCAAGTCCTCAGCGCCTTGCGAGCGATGGAGGACAGGTCATGACGCGCCTCGTCCTGATCCATTCCGATTCCCTTGATGGCAGCGAATTGATGGCGGCCATCGAGACGGCAGGTCTCGGCCAGCCCCGCGACGTCCATACGGTTCCGGACCCAGCGCAGGCGTCACAATCGCCGTCCGTGCAAGCCGATGTTCGGCGTTTCTGGTCCAGCAGGCTGACAAGGTTCGGCACGGCTTCAGCCCGCCATCTCGACCGGCAGCGCGGCGACATCCCGCCCGGCGTGCCCGTGACCTTTGCAGAGCGGATCGCCGCGCTGGCACATGCGGCAAGGGGCCGAACTGGCGATTGCGCCGGACCTCAACGCGCAGGGGCCGACTGGCTGGTTCGCCCGGCCTTGGCCGATACGCTTGCCGCCGGGATGGAGAAAATGACCGGTATCGTGGCCGTGGGCGGACGCGAGACAGCGCGCACATTATGTGAGGCCGCAGATGCCAGCCTCGGCGTCGCCAACCTTCCCCTCGTCTTTGCCGGCACGATGCCCGAAAACGAAGCGCAGGTGTGGCAGCTCGCCTTGAAGGAGTGTTTCCTTAACAAACCCCGATATTTATCCTATCGGGGAGACCCCCTTTCGATCGCGACATGCGCTGCGGAGACTTTCGCCTGACCAGCTCCTCGCCCGTCCTGCACATAATCTGCCCGGCCATGACACATCTGGCCGGACACGAGGCCGTGTATACCGAGAAGCTGGCCCACACCGTCGGCGAGAACGGACTGTCGGCGCTGATCCACTATCCCGCGGCCCTCGGCGCACCGTCCTTTGCGGCACCCTCACGCGAAACCGATTTTCCCGCGCCGGTCGATGCGCGCGGCCTCGCAGGGCGGATAGGGCGGTTCCTGGCGGAGCGTCAGCGGCGCAAGGCGTTTGCGTCCCTCTATGCCGCAATGGGGCCTGACGACGCGGCGCTGATCCACACGGCGGACTTCGCCAGCCTGCTTTCGGCGATGGCGGCGAAGCCACCCCAGGGCCGGCTCGCCCTGATCTGCCGGTTTGACCACTATGACGAGCCAGGTGCCATCGAAGCCCTGAAGCGCATTGCAGACCAGGCCCGGACGTCCGGCACCGCCCTTCTGACGGACAGCGCCTCCCTCTCGGCGGACTTTTCCGCCTTGACCGGTTATCCCTTCAGGACCGTCGCGCCGCCCACCGAGTTCACCCGGGAGGTCGAGACGAAGGATGCTCCGGTTTTCGGTTTCTTCGGCGGAGGCCGTCCGCAGAAAGGGTTCGAGCGGCTTCCCGGCATCATCGAAGCCATCCGGGGTCTGCTCCCGGAGGCGCGCTTCCTGATCCAGTATTACCCGCATCCCGACGATCCTCCCGGCAGCGCGCAGGACGCGCTGACCCGTTTGCGGGCGATGGAGGGCGTCGAGATTGTCGAGGGCTTCACGGCCCCGGCCGTGCATGAACACATGGTACGCCGGTGTGTCGCCGTCCTCCTGCCTTATGACCGGAAGGTCTATCGCCGCGTCACGTCGGGGATATTTGTCGAGGCGCTCGCGAGCGGCGCTGCCGCCCTCGTCCCGCAGGCCAGCTGGATGGCGAACGAGACCGAGCAGCACGGGCTTGAGCGCGCCCTCGTCCTGGATTTCCACGATCCTGACGCCATCGCGCGCGCGGCCGTCGAAGCGGGTACCCGGCACAGCCGCGCAGCCCCGAATATCGAGCGATGGGCCGCGGGACATTCCTATGACGCCCTGTTCCGGGCCGTGTGCGAGGCCCTTTCTTGGCCGGCCCGCTAGAGAGTCACCGGCTGACCGTCGCGGGCGCTATCGCCTACCGGCCGGACCGTTTCAGCGATGATCGCGGCTGGACCGGCG
Source organism: Maricaulis sp. (assembly GCA_002692855.1). GTDB lineage: Bacteria > Pseudomonadota > Alphaproteobacteria > Caulobacterales > Maricaulaceae > Hyphobacterium. The sequence continues at coordinate 98,199 of NZMJ01000031.1, read as the reverse complement.
AGGTGCATGCCCCCGGCTTGCTCGCCGCACTCGGTCTCGATTTCCGACCGGTTCAGGAAAACCAGTCCTTCAGCGAACGGGCCGGCACGGTGCGCGGGCTTCATTTCCAGCGCGCGCCACATACGCAGGCGAAAATCGTGCGGGTGGCCGCTGGTGCGGTCTGGTCGGTAATTCTCGATCTGAGGCATGGCTCACCGAGTTTCGAAACCGCGACGGGTCTGCGCCAGAGCGCCGCGAACGGGATCTGCCTTCATGTTCCCGCCGGATGCGCGCACGGCGTGATGACGCTGGAAGACAATACGGTCCTGAACTGGACGAGCGACGCGCCCTTCAAGGGCGAGGCGGCCGACGGCGTTTTCTGGAACGATCCCGCGCTCGACATTGACTGGCCGATGGCCGCATCTGCGGCGAGTGTCGGGGACCGCGATGCGCAGCTGCCCGTCCTGTCGGGACAGCCATACCGCTTCAAGGCAGGGACCGCATGATCGAGACTCCCAATGACATCGCGCCTTATGGCGACATCATCTTGTGGGAAAAGCCGGTCCAGTTTGCCGCCGCACTTTTCATCCGCAACGGTTCGACCGTCTTCGATATCGGCGCGAATACCGGCGGTGTGGCGATCGCCCTGCGCAGGCTGGCGGGCCAGAAGGGCCGGCTGACGGCCTTCGAGTGCCATCCCAAAATGATCGCCTGGTGCCGGGAGAATTTCCGCGTCAACGACGCGCGAGACATCCGGCTGGTCGAAAAGGCCTGCTGGAACCAGGCCGGGGCAAATTTGCGTATGGCCAGCGACGAGGGCTTTTATTCCCCGTCTTCATCGCTTGTGCGCGCCATCAAGACGGACCGGCATTTCGAGGTCGCAACGACAACGGTCGATGTGGAAGCGGCATCAGAAGGGCAATGGCCGGACTTCATCAAGATCGATGTTGAAGGCGCCGAGTACGAGGTGCTTCAGGGCGCCGAAGCGGCACTAAGCCGCGAGCCGGTCATCGTTCTGGAACGGATGCCGCCTCACCAGATGCCGGGACGGGAGGACCGCGACCCGGTGCCGTTCCTGATCGAGCGAGGTTATCGCTGCTTCGATGTGAATTCTCTCGAGCCGCTCGATCCAGACGAAGCGTTCGTTCTGCCGACGAATATTCTGGCCATCCCGCCACGCCTGACAGGTTTCGCGCCGCGCTTCACAGACGCCGCCCGGCAGAAAAGCGCGGATGGCGCACTTACCTTCCCGCTCGATCCGGGCGCCTACCGCATCAGCCTCGACATCGCCGTGCAGGGTGAAGGCACAGGCGCATTCCGTCTGCATGACAGCGCAGGACGCCTTGTCCTGATGGCGGCAGACCGCAGCGAACGGCTGGCCGCGCCGCTGTGCGCCGTCTTCCCCATGAGGGTCGACGCGCCGGACACATATTCGCTGACATTGGAAGGCGAGACCGTATCGCTCGGCGGGCTGACGGTCGAACGGATTGACGGGCTTCAGGCGGACGCCGGCTGACCGGAAATTTCCTGCAAGGCAGCGGTCGCGCTAACCGGAAAGGCGTGTCATAAGGCGCCGATCTCTCGCCCTGCAAGCACGCGGAAAACATCATGCCCGACAAAATTCTCGTCACCGGCGCCACCGGCTTTCTCGGTCGCCACACCGTTCCTGTCCTTGAACAGACTTATGGCAAGGACAAGGTCGTGGGCGTTTCGTCCAAGGACTATGACCTGATGGATCGCGCCCAGGTCGAGAAGATGTTCGATGACATCCAGCCCGACACGGTCGTGCATTTCGCTGCCTATTCCGGGGGCATCGGGGCGAACCGGACCTATCCGGGCGATTTCTATTACCAGAACACCATCCTGACTGCGCACACCTTCGATGTCGCGGCGCGGCGCGGCGACATCAAGAAGCTGATCTACACGATGGGCGGATGTTCCTATCCCGCCAAGGCGACCAGCCCGATTGACGAGAGCCAGCTGTGGCAGGGTTATCCGCAAAATGAGAGCGCCGGCTATTCGACCGCCAAGATGATGGGAACGGTCGCGGCGAAGTCCTACCGCGAACAGTTCGGCCTCAATGGCGTCGTGCTGATCCCGGGCAATCTCTATGGCGAGTACGACAACTTCACCAAGCTCGACAGCCACGTCGTTCCCGCCATGATCCGGCGGTATTACGAGGCCCAGCGTGACGGGCTCGAAAAGGTGGAAATGTGGGGCACGGGCAAGCCGCAACGCGACTTCGTCTATGCCGGCGATGTCGCGCGACTGATCCCCTGGTTCATCGAGAATTACGACTCGTCTGACCCGGTCAACATTTCGGCCGGCCGCACCACGCCGATCAAGGAATTGGCCGAGGATATTGCCGACCTCGTGGACTATAAGGGCGAGATCGACTGGGACACGTCGAAGCCGGACGGCCAGATGGTCAAGATCTTCGACACGGCCCGCCTGAAAGGGCTCGGCCTTTCGTGTGACACGCCGCTGCGCGAAGGCCTGACCAAGACGATCGAGTGGTTTGCCAAGAATTACGAGACGCGTGGAGACGGTTTGCGCTTATAGGCGCCCGCAATCAAGGCAGACACTGGCGGGAAATTCTTGCGTTAAAAGGGGGTTGATGCCCGCTTTTAAACCGCTGCGTGGCTTGATGACGCGCACGTAACAGCGCCTGGGTCCCGCAACCCGCCTCAATTGAAATCTGCGCGTTGCGACCTGTACTTCTATGTGCCTAAGGTGTTTTCAACGCGCGGGTTTCGCGAATCCCAGGTGAGGACTCCGCGTAATCGCATCCATCCCGGTCCAGAGAATTTGAGGGTCCCGTATTCTCCATGCTTGATGAAGTCGAGAACCCGAAGCTGGTCGAGTCGCTCACGCGCTATCTCGACGAAATCGAAGCCGGTGAGCATTCCGACTACGACGCCTATCTGATCGCGACACGCGCCATCATGCTGGCCGCGCGGCTCGGGTTCCGGAACATGGAGTTGAGAACACGCCTGTTCACGGACTCGCAGAAATTCGGGGTGAATTTCCTGCCCGTGCATTTCTACAACCCGGTTCCTGACCTCGATCACATTCCAGAAAGCACGTGGTCGCTGCGCTACGACTCAATTCCGGGGCTGGAAGTCGATATCGACAAGGTGGAAGCCCTGCTCAAGAAGCTGGGCGCCTATTCCGAAGAGTTTGCCGGCACGAAAACCGGAGCGACGAGCCGCGCCTGGGGCGGGGAGAGTTTCGGTGCCGGCGACGCCACCCTGCTCTACTGCATGCTCCGGCATTTCAAGCCCAAGCGCGTGATCGAAATCGGGTCGGGCGTGTCGACCCTCGTCGGTCTGCGGGCATTCGATGCCAACGGATCAGGCCGATACACCTGTATCGAGCCCTATCCCAACCGCACCATAACGGATCTGGCACATCGCAAGCGGATCGAGCTGAAGGACGAGTTTGTCCAGAACGTCCCGATCGAGGAGTTCAAGAAACTCGAGGCGGGCGACGTCCTGTTCATCGATTCCACCCACGTGGCCCAGATCGGCTCTGACGTCGTCTATGAATTGCTGCACGTGGTGCCGCATATCAATCCGGGCGTCATCGTCCATGTCCATGACATATTCCTGCCTGCGGAATTCAGTCCTGAATGGATCAAGGACAAGCAATTGTTCTGGAACGAGCAATACGTTCTTGCCGCCTTCATGGCGTTCAACACCGACTACGAGATGTTGATCCCGAACTACGCATTGCGGGACATTGAGGCGCTACGGCAGGCTTCGGCCGCCAATTTTCCCAATGTCGAGCACCCTGGCGGAGGAAGTTTCTGGTTCCGCCGGAAATAGCCCCTCTCCCTGCCGCCCCCCGCGTATGGCTCACTCCAAGAGCAGAAAATTCCTGTAAGGCTTTGACATTGGCTTCAAAAAATAAGTCATTGTGAACTTTGAAGCCATCAGACTGGCCTCTTCCACCCAGCCGCACGAGGCCGATAGCCGATGAATGACAGCACTGCCTGCCCCATGTGCAGGTCAAATCTTGAACCTTTCATTTCAGTCGAAGACCGGCCAATGGTCATTTGCTCGGACTGCCGGCACATCACTTGGCAAAATATGCCATCGGAAGAAGAAGTCGCGGCGCACTACCAGAAGGTCTACTCCGGGCAGCACGATCAGAAGGACCTGCAGGAAAGCCAGCGCGAATATTACATGAACCACCTCGCCATGCTGGTTAGCCTCAGCCCGCGTGACGAGAATGTGGTGGTCGATTACGGCTGCGCGTGGCCGACGCTTCTTGAGACAGGCGTGGATGTCGAGGGAATCTCCAGGCGAATCGGGATCGACTTTGACGAAGGCGCCCGTGAGTATGGCGGCTTTGTCGGGATCGACATGTTCGCTCCGCACGAAATCAGCCAGAAGATCGAACCCAGAAGCATCGACATCATCCGCTTCTCGCACGTCATCGAGCACCTGATCGATCCGGCAGTCGTTCTTGACGAAATCAGAGCGCTGCTCCGGCCGGGCGGCATCATCTATATCACCCAGCCGATCTTTCCCGTGCTGGAAACGAGCGCGCGTCCGGACTCGATTCAGGATGCCGTCTTTCCCGAGCACCTGCATTTTTTCAATGCCATCTCCCTGCTCAACACCGTGGAGAGACTGGACGCAGAGATTCTCGAGTTCGCCGCCTTCCAGAATGAGGAAGAGGTCCAGGCTCACTTTGACGGCATGATGGATATCGAGCGCGCGGCAGAGGGCGCGCGGCCATTGAAGACGAAGAAGCCGTCCGGCTTTACCGAGATCGGCGGTTATCCACAGTTCTGCGGCGAGAATTGCCATCTCGTCGCGCGGGTCCGCGGCGCGATACCGGATTTCGGGCGCGGCTACGCCGCAAGCGGCGTCCAACGCTGGCTGTGAGGGCGCCCGAGGCGGCGCTACCGGCGCCGAGAAGCACTGATAACAGCCATACTCCCAGCGTCGAGCCTGTCGAAACAAGTATCAGCAAACCAAACACCGATAGTCTATCCGCCGAGAGTGATTCAAGCTGAGAGGAGACTTCGTTCAACATGTTGCTAGCGTTGAACGAATCTCCTATCAAGCGCCGCCTAAGAGTTACCTGATCGGGACCAATCTGATCTGACGGCAGTGATTATTATAATTGCGAGCGTCCGAACATCGTGGTTCCATTGAAACAATTGAGGCGGGCCTGCGTGGCCGGACCAGGAAGAACTTGATTTGCGCACGATCTCTGTAGAAACCGCGCCCGGCAATGATTCTGCCGGGAAGTTGACGCTCAAGGACGGAAACACCGTCGTTGAGGAAATAACCGTGGACGTAGCATTCGAAGCAGTCGCTGAATTGCTCGAGAATTACAAGTTCGAAACCGTCCTCGACATTGGCGCAGGCAATCAGGAACACGCTCGTTGTTTCCGTCACATGGGAAAGAGCGTGACGACGGTCGATCCAATTTTTCCCGCCGATGTGCAGGGAGATTTTCTGGAATACGAACCGAAGAAAAAATTCGACCTTGCTTGGTGTTCCCATGTGGTTGAGCACCAAAGAAACGTCGGAATTTTTCTCGATAAGATCATCGCATGTACTAAACCGAATGGCATTATTTGTATTTCCGTCCCTCCCGAAGTCAGCCATTTCTACCTTCTAGAGCACCCGAATCAATTCACTGGTGGAATGCTCCTGTATCACCTTGTTCTTGCCGGGATTGATTGCACCAACGCCGCAGTTCTTACATACGGCTACAATGTCTCGGTTATTGTCCGAAATAAAACACACTCACTCCCGCGACAGTCATGGAACTATGATAAGGAAGCGCTAAACTTCCTCCCAAAAGAGATGAGGATGTTTGGAGGTCATCAGTTGTTCGGGCCGATCCGGCAATTGCGCTGGCTCCCGCGCACTGACGTGCAGCCTCATATGAACTCCGGCCTTCCGGCACCGGATTTCGAGCCCACCTGGGAGCCACCCAAACCCAAGAGTGCGGCCACCGGCAAGAAGACCTCTGCAAAACCCGCTTCGGCCAAAAAGACCGCTGCAAAGCCCGCTTCGGCCAAAAAGACCTCTACAAAGCCAGCTTCGGCCAAGAAGACCTCTGCAAAGCCTACGCAGGCCAGGAAGAAATCCGCAACGAAGAGCGCTAGCGCCAAGTCCAGGCCCAAATCTGCCTCGGCGCCCAGCGGCGGGAAGACGCCCGGCGTCGAGAAATCCACAGGAAAGAGCAAGGCCGCGGCCCCCTCTACGGCCAAGGCCACATTAAAGGCCGGAGCAGCATCGAAGACCGGAACAACATCGAAGGCCAAAGCCACATCGAAGGCCAAACGCCCTTCGAAAAAGGGGACTGCGGCGTCCAAGCCATCATCGGAGAATACCTAGCCTCCGTTCTGTGGCACTCAAACTAATCCCCGTCCTGCCGGCGGCTCTTAATCTTTGCGCGCTCCAATCGAGGGACCGCGCATGTCCGATAACACCACCCGTCTGCAATTGCCCTGGCTTGCCGAGGCGCAAGCCCGCCAACATGTCACCATCAATGAGAGCCTGAGGCGGCTAGACGCGGTCATCCAGACCAGCGCGGTGAGCCGCAGCCTCGACGTCCAGCCGGCCTCTCCTGACGACGGTACGCTCTACATCCTGCCGCCGGGCAAGACCGGCGATGCCTGGGGCGGGATGTCGAACCACACGCTCGCCTATTACCGCGACGGCAGCTGGGAACAGCTCAATGCCCGCGAGGGCTGGCAGGTCTGGGTCGAGGACGAAGATGTGCTCCTGGTCCATGACGGCAGCGGCTGGACCGAACCGCTGTCTGAGCGCGTCAATCGCGCCGGCGACACGATGACCGGCCCGCTGACGCTCGCGTCTGGTCCGTTCAGTGTTGCGGGAAATCTGCTTTCGGCCGGATCCGGGCGTGTGGCGGTGGGCGCGGACACGGTGGACACGATTGCAAGCTTCACGGTCGAACGCAGCCAGCTCGAAACGCTGCTGATCGGACCGCACTACAATGACGGCGTCGCCTACAATACCGGTGATGTCCGCCTCACCGTCGGCGCATGGAGCGGCACCCCGCAGATCTTTCTCGCACGGAACGGGGTTTCCGGCATCGTCCTGAAAGTGGATGGGTCCGGCAATTTCGTGCTGGAATCAAATGGAACGGAGTGTCTGGTGGCGCGGGGCGGGACCGCCCTGACGCCGGGAACTGCCGCCGGCCAGCATCTGGGCAGCGCCAGTTACCCCTGGGACGAGGTGCACACCCAAGGCGGAGTGATCACCACGTCCGATGCGCGCACAAAGCGCGACGTCACGGCGTGCCCCCTCGCCCTCGACTTCGTCCGGTCCCTGCGTCCTGTCGCCTATCTGCGGGAGGGTGACGAGGACAACGCACCGGTCCAGACCGGATTCATCGCGCAGGACGTGGCCCGGTCCCTTCCAGGCGGGCTAAGCTGGGCCGGTTGGATGACGCCGGACCCCGATGACACCGATGGCCGGCAAGGCCTGAGATACGATGCCTTCATCGCACCGCTGGTCGCAGCGGTTCAGGAGCTGGCGGAGCGGGTGGAAAGGCTTGAATCCGCGGGTCAGCCGCGCGCCTGATCGATCCAGGTCTGGACGGTTTTCAACCCGTCCGGATCGAGCGGGTTGGTACGGCAGGCATCGAGATCAGCCTGGGCCGCATCCAGCTGACCGAGCCGTAAATAAGCCTGGGCCCGGTTGAACCGGACCCAGAAAGCATTGTGGCCCAGATGCAAGGCGCGATCATACGCTTCGATGGCCTCCGTCGCCTTGTCGCGAGCGATGAGGCTAAGCGCGTGCAGATAATGCCCTACCGCGGTATCGGCGAGTTCGCAGAAACGGCGAGCCAGGGGTTCGGCCTCCTCTGCCTTGCCTGAATCCATCAGGCGGCGGATCTCCGCGAGCAGCAGGCCGGTGCGGTAAATGGCGTGCTGGAGACGTTCGAGCGTCGCATGGCCACGCGCAAATTCGCGTTTGGCCTCGGCGCGCCACTCCGGACTGCCCCAGACAGGATCGGAGGGGTTGAACTGGAGATGTGGGGGACCTCCGTCCCGCATCACACCGGCCAGCAGGAAATCGTAGTGCCGGTCGATCAGCGCCAGTCGCGCTTCAAGATCGGAATGGATCACGATCTCCTGATCCGCACCGAATCCGTCAATGAACCGCGTGCGCATAAATGTGCGCATTGCGCCGGAACGCCGCGCATAGGCAGAGAACAACACGCCGATTTCAGCCGGAAGTACCAGGATCGTTTTCTGACAGCCCTGCTTCATCCGGGTCATGGCCCCCATCGCCATGTCCGGGGTCCATCCGGTCACGAAATACGTGTCCATCGCCCAGATGCCCGTGATGCGGCCCGCCGGCAGGTCCTTCAACACACCGCAGTCGACGATATCCGGAAGAAGCCGCGCGAGCGCGGCGAAGACACAGAGCTGTGCCGCGACCGTACCTTCGGCGAGATTGCCCAATGTGGCGAGACGCTCCGAAGCCGTCTTTTTGAACAAACTGCGCCGGTGATCGTCCACCTGGTCGTTGAATTGCTCGAAGCCCTCGTCGTGCCAATCGTGGTTCTCCAGCACCCTGTAGGAATGACGCAGGCCACTGGAGCGAAGCAGCAACGGGCGCTCGGCGGGTGTGCCGCCCGCCTCGGCCAGGTCGCGTCTCAGGAAATACATGGTCGCAAGTTCGGCGAGACCGGCAAGCTGTTGGTTCCGGCTGGCCTTGTCATCGATCGCCGTCGTGTACGATTTACCCGAGCGCTCGCGCCAGTCCAGTTCCCCGAAGATCGGGTAGAGGTTTGCGACCTCCCCGGTCATCTCCAGAGGCAGGATCATCGATACGGGATGGACCAGGACGTCCTTCATGCGCGGGTGCGCGGCAAGCAGGTCCGCGTGAAAGCTGTCGAGACGCGGACCGTGCTCCTCCGGCGAGCCCATGGCGACCATCAGGTCAATGTCGGACACCCCTGGCGCGGTCACAGATCCGAACGTCGCCATGCGGCCGTCCGGAACGCGCTCGAAAAACACGGCCCGCGCGGCCTCGATACAGCTCTTGTAGTCCTCAAGCGGGATCGGTTTGCAGGGCTCGACGAGCTTGGGGCGTTCCCGGTCATCGGGCACGCCGTGTCGTCTTGCGTCCTCTCCTTCGACCCTCTCGATCATGAAATCGATCATCTGGCGCGCGCGATGGACGAACAGGGGTCCGGCGGTCTCGGCAGCCTGTTTCCTGGTCTCGCACGCGCGCACTTCGGCGTGAAACCGGGTCAGGTCCTCGATACGGGTCTCCTTGCAACTGCGCGTCCAGCGCGCATCGATGCTGTAGAGCGCTTCGCGCCGAATTCGGCTGGCCGTTGAAAGCGTCTCGCTCATCGCTTCGGGAAGCATGTCGTGAGCGCGCTGGAAGGTGTCCCGCTTGTACGCAAACCGGCCGTCGCGCTGGAGAATCAGCGTCTGGCCAAGCAGCACCATGTTGACCATGTGCTTGAAGGTGAAGGCGTCACCGAGATTCGGGCATGCGCTCGACTGCCAACGGAAATATTGCCGCACCCGGTACAGGACATAGCGCCGCATGAAGGTGGAATCGCGTTCGGACATCGCAATCGGGCCATCGCCGATGACCGTCTTCGCGTAGTCAATCAGCAGCGCCGGGAAAAAGGGCTGCGGGTAGAAGGCCAGGTCCTGCTCGGCGACCGACATGATCCCGTGATGCTGGAGCGGATCGGCCTTGAAAAGCGGTGCCCAGGCCGGGGCAATCGATGCCCTCGCCTGCATCAGGGCGTCCGCGTCCCGCGCGACCTCCGCCTTGACGATACCAAAGGTGTCGAGGTCCGAAATGCCTTCGACGAAGTCCTCGGTGGCATAGCTTCCGTGGACGAAGAGCCAACGATAGACGCCGGTCAAATGCTCGCGCCCGAAGCGGGTGAATTCGACCACCGCTTCTCGTCCGGTACTCCCCTCGCGGCCATACCGCGCCGTATCCAGCGATTCCGGGCAGTCGACGTGAAGCGGGGTCAACCGGGCCTTGGTTTGCCCGGCCAAAGCCGGCAATTGCGTGTACCAGGCCGCGAGCACGTCTGCGGCGGCGCGCGCATAGTCATCGCCCTGAGCCCGCGTGCTGACTTCGATGGCCGCGGCGATCGCGCGAAGGTCAAAGCCCCGGCGATGCAGGGCCTCGATATAGGGCCCTAGCTGCCAGACTTCTCCCAGAAGGCTGGCGGCGGGCGTGTCGCCGGGACGGCCATCGAGCCCGAGCTCGTGGTGGTTGAGGAAAGCCTCGAGGAGGCCGCGCATCTTCTCCTGAACGATCCCGAGGAGCCATTCATCGGAACGATCCGGCACGACCAGCTGCGCCACGTCGTCCATCTTCAGGTCGCGCGCTTCGGCGTAGGCCAGCGGGTCCATTTCCGGGATCAGCTGCTCGCCCGGAAACAGGATGACGCGCGCGCCCCGCCAATCGAGCGAGAAGCCGGACAGGGCAGTCTGAGTCGTTTCAAGGACGTCCGTAAACATTCAACCGCCCGGCTGGATTAGCTCCGGGATGACGTGTCCGGAGTCTTGTTACGCGACGGTCCGCGCTTGGGCTTGGCCGACCGGGACTTCGATCCCTTCGAAACCGTCGCCTTCTTGGCGGACGCGGACACCTTGGTTCCCGTCTTCGACCTGGTCGATCCGGTTCGCGCAGTCGCGGGCGCTGCCGTGTCCGCCTCGCCATCAGCCACACCGGCGGGTGCGGGCTGACCGGTCAGCGCACGGGCGCCGGGCAAGCGCGAGACAACCTTGCGGAACTGGATATCCCATTTCAGCTCGGTCTTGCTCGCCTTCAGGCAACCGGCCACCATGTCGGAATAACCCCTCCGGTCTGTCCGGAAGAGACGCATCGCCTTGGTGACGGCCTTTGAGAAGGAATCCGCTTCCCAGTCCGCCATGACCTGCCCGCATTTGTAGCGGTCGATGATCTCGGTGCATTGCGGGTGCGGTGCCGCGATCGGCGGAACGCCCGCCTGGATCGTCTCGAAAAACTTGTTCGGAGACGCATAGAGCTGGTTGATGTCGGTCGGATTCCACATCACCAGTGAATAGGCATACTGGCCGCGCGTCTTGGCCAGTTCACTGGCGGGCAGAACGCCCAGATAATTGACATTCGGTCGCCTCTGAAGCTCGGCCAGCATCTGGCGCGCCTCTTCGGTTTCCGCCGGGCCGGCAATGTCGAACTTGACCGAGCTGAGCGATTCCTGCGCGAGGTGAGAGGTCAGCGTGGCAGGACCGATCGACCCGGAATAGAGAATTCGCTCGCGCCGCTCGTCGGCCGGAACAAGGTCTTTTTCCGGGATGCCGTGCGACGAGTTGAAAATCTCGATAAAGCCGTCTGCCGTCCAGCCGACCGCGCGCAGGTCCGCTTCCGACCGGTGGATTTCGGGGGTCAGCACGATGTCGGCGACACCGAGCGCCTGGCGATTGATCTCGATGGCCAGCTCGCCCATGCCCTGGCGCTGGTGCGTCAGGCTTTCGAGCATGTAGTAGATGAAGCAATCGGGCTTCCAGTTCGCCGTCAGGATGGAGGGCAGAACCCAGCCGTGCGTGGCGATGAGGATGTGCGGCTTGCGCTCCTCGATAATCTTGCGCAGTTCGAGATTGTACTCGACGTGAAACGCCCCGTCATAAGGCGGCATGGTCGTGACGACACGAATGACCTCGATCTCGGGAAAGAGCGGATCGCGGCGCGCGCGGCGCTTCTGGTCCGGCTCAACCATCGTGACCGACGCATTGCGGTAGTGGCGGCGCAGGGAATCCAGCAGATACTGGACTTGCGGCGAGCCATAGCCCACCGCGACATCGGACAGGGCCAGGATGCGAATCCGGTTACGGCCGCCTTCGGTTACCATTGGAAAGCCCTCAATTCGCGCGGCGGTTCATGATCGGATTTCCTGGCTGCCGTGATCAGGCGGTCAACCAGGGTCTCGGCGGAATGTTCACGCGCATACGCCTTGGCAAGATGCGCGGCGCTGCGCGCAATCTCGTCGTAATCGGCATGCAGTTCCGGCAGTGCGTGATTGATCATGTCAGAATAGCGCTGCGGGCTGTAGAGTTGGGTGGTGACACCTCCCGCACATCGCGCAATCGGCGCCTCACGCCGCAGCCAGCAAACACGCAGGCCGGACAAATTGAACGGCGCGCGCGTGTAAAGGTTCTGGAACCCGATCCAGAAGGACTGGGCCAGCCTCTCGACCGGAACGACCAGCGACTGCTTGCCGCTCTGCGACCCGCCCATCGTGAAGGTCCGTTCGTGGAGCGTCTTCAGATTATGATCCCGCTGGGTAAGCTGGATCGATGTGTGGCAACCGCTGGATCCGGCACCGCCTTCAAAGGTCAGCCATAAATGCGTCGCCTGGCGCGGGACGGAAGGCGCGATATAGGTGGTAACGTCCGGGCGGAGCTGGATCGCGTCATCTTCGGATTGGTCCGCAGCCGTATCGTCGTTGCCAGCGATCTGGCGCCAATCGAGCGCACCGGAGCGCGACACGCTGATGACCTCGGAATTTTCGACGCTCTCGTGGTGATACTCCCACGTCGCCTCGCCGATCAGCCCCGACATCCATGTCCCGGCCGTGGCAATGACGGGCACGCCGGCCGCTGCCGCTTCCATGAAGATGCCCGAGCTGCGGGCGGCATAGTTCTGACGGTCATAGGCGATCAGGATCGCGCCCGCCTTCTCGATCTCGGAGACATAGGCTTCCGAATTGAGGCTGCCCTCGACGATCGAGACGATGTCATCGTCATAACGGCGCAATTGCTCACCAGCCTGGATCATCTGCATGTCGGACGATTTCGGCGGGAAATAGAGCTGGGTCCGAATGCAGAACTTGCCCTTCAGATCGCCATCGCGAATGGACTTCGCGATCATCGGGAGACTGTCGAACCCCTTTTCAGACCGCGCATCACCCAGATAGACGAGGCTGACCGGCTTCTTGTCGTCGGCATTGCGGCGCGCCATCCGCGTCTTCGGACACGGAATGGGAAGCGTGGCGAGCGGGACGTCGGTCACCTGGCGGTATTGTTCGGTGAGAGGCTCGGTGTCCGTGCAGACCCGTACCGAACCGTCGGCGACGGTTTGCAGGGCCGCGAAGGCGCGCCGGTAGGGATGAACCGAATATCCCTGCTCGGTGTAGTCGCGCGGATAGCAATTGAAGATGTTGCGCCGGAACAGCGGGGCGTAGATCGGTTTCGGCTTGCCTTCCCGATGGGAGAGGAATTCGACGAAACCGGTCAGGTCGGGCCACGCCATTGTCGGAATGAAGACGATGTCGCCTTTCCCGAGATCATGGCGATCGTGCATCTCCTCAAGCCGATCCGCAAAATCGCGCGTAATCGTGGCGGCGCGTTCGATCGACTCCAGCGACCGTGTCGTGGAGAGCCGGTCTTTCTCCATTTGGGAGGGGTCACCGAGCAGGGCCGAAATATCGCGGCGCAGACTGGCCATCTCGTCCGCGAAGCCCGCCTCGCCCGCGACGGCGCGGCGTCGGCTCTGGCGTTCCTGGGCCGCCGTATACACCGGCACGAGCCGGGTCAGGCGCTTGGCGATCCGTTCGGGCAGGCCGGTTTCACCGAGGTAGATCCGCGCGACGTCCGGGTGCGCGGCGAGTTGCCACAGCAGGCCGCTTCGCGAAAACAGGCGGCGCATCTGCCGGCGTTCGTCTTCGGTCGCCGGTGCAATTTCCTTGGCAGAGGCCGAAAGGTCGCGGCCCCAGATATCATAGGTGAAGATAGGCTCGACATCGATCGACAATTTGCGGTCGATCGTCACGTCGAACGTCTTGTTTACCCCGAGAACGAGAGACCAGCCCTCGCGGCCGGCGGCCTTCAGAACGCGCAGGGCGTACTCAAGATAATGCCCGCCATCACCGGAGATCGAAGGATCAATGATTACGAATTTGCCCAAAACGGCCCCCTGAACCTTCACACGACTGGTTAATAGTCCAAGCCGTGTTCGAATACACCACCGGTATCAGAAAAAAACCTAAGCGCGTGCGGCACGTTCAGGATCGAAACTGTCCAGCCGATCCTGGCCGGTTTCGACACCGAAATGATCGGCCACGGCCTGGACAATGCGACGCGCTGCCAAGCCATCCCCGTACGGAGACACGCCGCGCGACATGCCGGCATAATCGTCCGGATTGTCGAGCAGGCGGCCGACCCAGTCGCGAATGGCGTTGGCGTCGGTGCCGATCAGTTTCACGACGCCGAACTCCACGGCCTCGGGGCGTTCGGTTTCCCGGCGCATCACCAGGACCGGCTTGCCGAGCGCGGGGGCTTCTTCCTGCACACCGCCGGAATCGGTCAGGATCAGGTCTGCCCGGTCCATGGCCGCGGTGAATTCCTCATAGTCGAGCGGATCGCTGAGATGGATGCGCGGATGGCCGCGCAGGTGCCGGTCGACCTGCTCCTTCACATTCGGGTTCGGGTGAACCGGGAAAAGGACGTGCAGATCTTCGCGGTCTTCGACCAGCTGGCGAACCGCACCGAAGGCTTCCGACATGGGCGCCCCGAAATTCTCGCGGCGGTGCGAGGTCATCAGGACCAGGCGCGCGCCCTCGGGCAGCTCCAGTTTCAGCGCCGCAGCCTCCTTGCGCATGTGCAGCAAGGCATCGATGACTGTGTTTCCGGTCAGGTGAACGGTGGCGGGATCAATCCCCTCGCTCAGCAGCGCACCGGCTGACTGTGCGGTCGGCGCGAAATGAAGGGCAGCGACTTTCCCGGCGAAGACCCGGTTCATTTCCTCGGGGAAGGGATTGCGCAAATCGCCAGTCCGCAGGCCCGCTTCGACGTGCCCGAAGGGGATGTTCTGATAAAAGCTCGTCAGGGCCGTGACCATCACGGTCGTCGTGTCGCCCTGCGCCAGGACGATGTCCGGCTTCATGTCGCGCAGCACGCTGTCGAGGCCCGCAAAGGCCCGGCCGGTGATCTCGCCGAGGCTCTGATTGGGGCGCATCAGGTCGAGATCGATGTCGCCCTTCACATCGAAGGCAGCCAGTGCGCGATCCAGCAGATCGCGATGCTGGGCGGTCAATGCAACTGTGCATTTTACCCAGGATTGCTGTTTCAGCTCGCGGATCAGCGGCGCCATCTTGATGGCTTCCGGCCGCGTGCCGACGACTGCGAGTACGTGAATCACCTCGCCCCCCTCATGACGCTTCGTGCAGGCGCCGCACACCTAGCGTGTCGCGATGCCGACGCCAACCCGCAACGGGAGGTCAGGGGTGCTTTTCGCAAAGATATTGCGCGGCAGTCAGCGGGCGCTGTTCTGACGGGCCTGGAAGCTGTGAAACTCCTGTGTCCCGCCCCAGGGTCCGTCGATCACCAGAACACCTTGCGTGGCCCCATCGGGAGCGTGGAATTCGTGGCGCAGCGGGAAGGTTCCCGTCCGGCACGGGAAGTTGGGAATATCGACCCGCAGGAAGGTGCTCTCCGCGTCGAGCCAGTTCATGTGGAGCTGGGCGTAGTTGGCATTTTCACCGCAGGCGATGTCGGCCTCGACGAGGATGACGGAATCCCCGTCCACCTCGACGCCAAGCACGAGCAGGTTTTGCGGATCGACCACCACTGCGCCGTCCTCAACCGGAATTTCGCCAACAGGGGTCCACCCCTCGGGAAGGGTTGAGGGAGTTTCGAAGGCCGCGATCACGTCGTCGAAGAAGACGTCATCCCGGACCCGGTAGAGCGTCGCACCGCTCAGGCGGATTTCCTGTTCGGCCAATGTTTCGAGCGTTTCCAAAGTCCCGGCCCCGGCATGGACCACGGCCGTGTCATGAAGAACAAACCATCTGACGCCTCGCGTCGCGATGAAGTCCTGCAATCCGCCTGCACGTTGAGCTGCGTCGAAATCCGACCACGGCCCCCAGGAATAGAAGGGGTGGAGCGCGACGGCATTTTCGGTCGAGCCCGCGATAAAGGGCCGCCAGAAATAGGCGACAGGCTCGTCATTATCCGTCCGCCCGCGCAGATAATCGTTGATGAAGCGCTCCGGCGCGCGCGTCCTGCGCATGTCCTCGATCGTTGAGGAGAAGGCGGTCTGGAGCGGTGTCAGATGCCGGGTGAAATAGAAGGCGCCCGGACCGTTGACGGCCTGGAAGGTAATCAGCACCGCCAACGCAGCGACGCTCACGGATGACAGGCGCCAGGTCCCCCGGACGAAGAGGGGCGCCGAGAACACGCCCATCGCCACCGCCCACATCGGCACGAGCGGGAAGAAATAGCGCAAATAGGTCTGCTGCAACGAGGTCAGGATGAGATAGCCAAGTCCGACGAGCAGAACCGGCAAGCCCAGCGTCAGCGCCAGCTTGCGGTGTGCCGGTCCGGCCAGCAGGGCGAGCACCAGGAATATCGGCGCGAGAATGATGAAGGGCGCGAATGCCACGCCTGCGCTTTCCAGGAAAGGCGACGCGTCGAACGACATCCGCACGAAGGATTCCGGCGTCAGTGTCTGATGGAAAAGCGCGTTGATCCAGTCCTGCTCTGGCCCGTGAGGCGACCGGAAAAACGTGTTGTAGAAGGGAAAGAGCGGGTTGCCTGTGCGCAGCCACGCCATTGTGTAAGGCCAGTGCGCTGCCAGCAGCGCCAGGCCGCCTCCGGCCAGCGCCGCCCAGGCGAAATCCGTATACCGCTTGTTCCGGACGATGCTCACAATCAGCCAGATCGCGAGAGGCGGGATGATCAGCAGGCCGAGCAGCTTTGCCGCGCCGGCTGCGCCGACCGTGAAGGTGCAGGCGAGCAGGTAGTAAGGGCGGGGATCGCGCGAATAGCACCACGCAAAGAAGACCGAGGCGAGCAGCAACAGCGTGAAATAGTTCTCGACGAAGAGCGTTACGGTCTCGTGGTAGAGGATCGGAGCGGTCAGGAAGAGCGCGGCACCGGCAAAGGCGGCCCGCATGCCGGCTGCGAGATTGAGCCAGGTGATGATGATCCCGCCCACCAGAAGGGCGAAGCTGAGATTGATCGCTTTCGCGCCGTCTTCGCCCGCGATGACAGCGCCAAACCCGTAAAGCCAGTCCGCGGCGGCCGGGAAGTGACCCACCAGCAGGTCTTCGGTCGCGAACCGGGCGTGCCCGTAGTCCTGCAACATCAGCGGAAGGCGCAGGTGCAGGATCAGGGAGTCATTGTCCACGACCGGCAGGCGGGCATAGAGCGCCAGCATCACGATGGCTGCAATGACCAGCCCGGCGAGGATGGTATCGATCAGGTTGATTTCGCGGACTTCGGTCGCGCTCAGGCGGCGAACAATCGCGATGACATCGGAGAAAACGCCGAGCAACACGCCGCCCGCGACGAGCGCCACGATTCCAAGGGAATAGGTCAGCGGCGTGTGGATGGAGACCGGCGACGTCAGGAAGATCGCGGTGGAAATGGTTGCGAGGCCAATGATGACCGCGAACAGGGCGTCGGTACCGGCTTCCAGCCTGCGCCGGAAGATCCGCAGGACAATCGCTCCGGCCGAGAGCGAGCACAGCATGAGCGCCGCCGCAGCCGTCCACGCGTCGAGCCCCAGGAATGACGGAGCGACGATCAGGGCGCCCAGAACCGCCATCAGGGGGCGGCGGGTCACGGCGGCGATAACCGTTCCCGCGACTGCAAAGATCGCGAACGACACGATGGTCCACTTCAGCTGGCCTGGACCCCAGCGGGCCGCGAGCGGCTCGGTAATCATCAGGGTGGCGAAACCCATCGCGACCGCCGCGACCAGCAGCGCGATGACGGGTGCAATCCAGGTGTGTCGGCCAAAATTGAAGGCGGTCATCGGGATCTCCAGGAGCGGTCGGGGAAAAGCGGGAAAACCCGGTACGCTTGAATGGCGACATCTTCTATAAGTTGGCCAACGCCATTGCAAACACACATCGCGAACGCGGGGACAGGCCAGACATGATCCTAATCGGAGCAGGACCAAGCGCGGTCGCAAGTGCCCGCGCACTGGTTGATTCCGGCCGCGATTTCCTGTGGCTGGAGGCGGGATCGGAAACGACCCTGCCGCTCCGCGACCGTCTTGACGCCACAGGGGCCGGACCGGCTTTGACCGACCTGATGGTCGGCTCGCATCCCGCGTTTGGCAGTGCCGAAGAATCTCCGAAGTTGCGGGCTCCGGCACTCGCTTCGCTGATGGCGGGATACGATGCCGACCCGGTGGGCGATGGCGAGTCCTTCCGATCGGTCGGCCTTTATGGAACGGGCGGGCTCAGCAACGCCTGGGGAACGATGGTCCGGTCCTATTCGGCTGACGATCTGGGGGCGGGCGACGGCGAATGGCCCGACTATGAGGCCTCCTACCGGTCAATGGCCGACATGATCGGCATTTCGGGTCCGGCGGGTCAGGACGGCGACGACCCAATTCTGCGGACCTTGCCAGGTCTGATGGCGCCCCTCCCGGTGGATGCGCCGGCCGGCCATGTCCTTGGACAACGCGCGCCCAAGACCGGCGCGCAGCTTTACCGGCCCTATCAGGCCGTGCTGACCGCCGCTCATGCCGGCCGTCCGGGCTGCGACCGGCGTCTGGCCTGCCTTTGGGGATGTGACCGGGGGTCGGCCTGGAGCGCGCGGTTCGAGGTTGCCCGCCTCAAACAATCCCCGCACGCAGATTTCCGTCCCCATCACCGCGTTGTCGGCATCGCGAAGACGCCTTCGGGATACACGGTCCGCGCCGAAGTGGACTCGGGCTCGATCGTGTCGTTCGAGACCGAGCGGGTCATCCTCGCGGCCGGGACCATTCAGTCGACCGCGCTTGCGCTCGATTGTGCCGGACATGAAGGCGATGTGCCGCTTTTGACGACGCCCAGCTTCGCGGCCGCCTATTATGTTCTGCCGGCCTTTGGCCGCACCGCGCGGCGCAGCGGCTATTCCATGGCCCAGATTTCGTGGAACGAGCCGGGCGATGCCGGCGGGTCAGGCGCATTATATACCACGGACGGGCTACCCCTGTCGGAACTGGCGATCCATTTCCCGCTGTCGCGCAGGGGCAGCTGGCGGCTCGGCACGCTCCTGGCCCCGGCGATCCTTGTCTCGAACGGATTCCTGCCGAGCGAATGGTCCCGTAACCGCGCGGCACTTTCGCGAAACCAGCGCGCGCCGCGCCTGCGCATTGCCGGCGCTCATGCTGCGGACGCGGATGCCCGCGCGCGGCAGGCCCAGACGGCGCTCAGCCGCACCTTGCGATCTCGCCATACGTACGAATTGCCGATGAGTTTCAAGGTCGGCCGTCCGGGGACCGACATTCACTATGGCGGCACACTGCCACGCGCCTGCGCGCGCACTGCGGGCCTGCCACTGACCACGGACGGGCTCGGGCAGCTACCGGGTCTGAGCGGACTGCATGTCGTCGATGGTTCGGTCCTGCCCCGGCTGACGGCGCATCACCCCACGCTCTCCATGATGGCGAATGCCCACCGGATCCCCCGGCAGCTAGCGTGACAGGCGCGTCGCCAGTGTCGCGGCAATCCGGGTCGGACCAATCACGGCTTCGCGCAGGCCCAGGAGACATAACGACATGAAACGCTGCCAAGAGGGCGCGGCCCGGTAACGCTCGGCCTGGCCTTCGGGTGTCGCCTCGTAGAGCCGCATCGCGGCATCGCTGAGCGAACGGGCGGCAAATCCGCCCAGCGGCTCGCGCCAGCGCGGCGGCGGAAGCCGGGTCAGGTCCATGTCGGACCGATAGAGCGCCCGTGCAAGACGCCGCCACGCGACAGGATCGGCCCGGCGGGACGGCGACAGGGCAATGAGCGACGCGCGGGCGGCCCGGACAGCGGCGTGCCGGCGTTCGGCTGACGGCTCGAACAACGGGCGCAATGCGATGCCCAGCCGCTCGAGATCGGCCTGCGTCTCCATCGGCTGCAATGCGACGATGCCGTCGATGCGTTCGGCCAGATTGCGGGTCGGCGGCAGGGCACGGAGCGTGCGCGCGGCCAGACCGCCCGGAAACGGCACGAGCCAGGGCTGACGAATGCGACCCCCGCGCGCCACACCGCGTACCAGACCGGAGAAGGACACAGGCTCGGCCTGCCCGATCCGCCACAGCCGCTGGTCATCGCCGGACAGGGCGCGCCGGGCGATCTCCACAAGCGCGCGGCACAGATCCTCGACATGGACGGGCTGGTGCGCCACGCGCCCGCCGACATCGGGGAGCACCGGCAATGCACGGATTCCTGCGCGCATCGTCCCGTACACGCCTTCCGCCGGTGTCGAGACGATCAGTCCCGGCCTTACGGAGATCTCGCCGGACCCGCCAAGCATCTGTTCGATGCGATATTTCTGGCGGCCGTAATCATTGCGCGCCTGCGCGCTGGCAGACTGCGAGGAAATGAAAACGAGGACCGGTGAGGCGCCGGACGCGCGTGCGGCGCGCAGCTGTTCGGCGATCCGGCTGGTCCCTGTGAAATCGTGCTCGGCGGCGGCCTTCGGGTCGCTCGCGCCGGTGGTCGCGCAAGCAAGGTGGAAGACACAATCAGCCTCTACCGCCTCGGCAGGCAGCGGCTCGCCCAGCGACCATTGCGCAAAGTGGACATCGGTGCCGGGAAAGGGCCGCCGCCCGGCAGCGATCACCGTCCAGCCGTCAGCCTTCAGCGCACGCACCAGGTGGCGACCCAGAAACCCCGTTGCGCCGGTGACGACGGCGACGGGGCTCGCGTCACCCTGCTTCGGCTTCGGATTCGGGCTTGGGTTTCGGGAAGACGACATTTCCAACCAGGAAGAAGGTGAGCCCGACCAATACCACGTCTGTGAATATCTTCAGGATCAGCGGCGAAATGGGGGTCAGGACCGTCAGTCCCCACAAGAGCAGGGTCGACAGGATCATGTTCGACAGCACGACCAGGACATAGCGTATCGCCGACTGCCGCATGCGGCTGATGTCATGCCCCCTGAAGGAGATGAAGGCGTGGAAGAAGAAGGCAAAACTGCCCGCCGCCGTCTTCGACGCGAGATTGGCCCACAATTCATTGACGTTCAGGAACTCGAACAGGAGCACGAACACGCCGTAGTCGAGCACGTAAGCCAGTAGCTGACCGACGAGGTAGAAGGAGAACTTCCTGAAAATCGCCATTCCGGCGTCAGCGCTTGCGGATGACGGTGACGTGGTGCAGCGCCAGCAGACCGGCCAGCGGTGACAGGACGAATTCGGTCCCGCGCAGCACCGGCGACATGAAATTCGGCAGCAATTGCCGGAAGTTGATACCGCCCGAGACCAGATAGCGGATGTAGTTGCGAAGCGGCGCTTCGTGAACGATTTCCAGCTCCGGGAAATGCTCTTCGAAATAGGCGCGCTCGCGCTTGAACACGACGTAGGACAGCGCCTGGTTGGCGTCCGACATCGGCCCGCTGACATCCTGTCGCGACGGACCGTTCTTGTCGTAGTCCTCGTTCGAGAACAGGTGCTTGAACAGAACGGCAGAGGTCGGGCTGTAATAGGGTTCGACCAGGATCGTGCCGCCGCCGGGCTTCGCCGTCCGGACGATCTCCGAAAGGAATTTGTACGGGTCGGGAATGTGATGGAAGCAGTGAATCCCGAACACGGTCTTCACCTCGTTCGGCTCGAACGGCATGTTCTGGGCATCGACGATCATGTCGTGACCAGGTTGCGTGACGACGTCCGAGAGCTTGATGTCCGGATCGATCTCTTTCATCAGGCTGGACCCGGCGCCGATCTCGAGGCGCACGCCCTCACCGGCTTCCGAAAAATACTCGCGCTCCAGCCGGAGCACTTCGTTGTAGATCTCGTAGAACACGTCGCGGATCATCTTCTTCGAAAGAAGGATCTCACGGTGCTTGATGATGCGGTCCTCGGAATCGACATCGATATCCTTGATCCGCGGATCCATCAGAAGGTCGCTGAGCATGATCGGTACTCCTGATTACGACGGCTCAGGCCTGTCGCTTGCGGGATTCAAGGTTGAGGTTCCAGCGCCGCTTGTCGCCGAGGAAACGGGCGATGTCCGCGCTGCGCATGGCACGGATCAACACCTGAAGCGTCAGACCCGTAAACAGTGAGAGCACACCGACAAGTCCCATGGCGGCGGCAAACACGGCGGTTGCGATGGCCTGGACTTCGCCGGTCTCGAGGAAGTTCCCGACGACCGCGACACCGGCAATCGCCGACATCAGCAGGGCGAGCAGGCCGAGCGGCCCGAAGAAGTAGAGCGGATAGAGGCCGAGCCAGTTGGTGAAGGCGAAATACACGATGCGGATACCGTCACGCACGGTGTCGAGCTTCGACTCCGAGCCTTCGGGACGCGATGCGTAGTTGATGTCGCGCTCGATGACGTGGGCGCGCAGATAGGCAGCGCGGACATTCAGCTCGGTCTCGAGCTGGAAGCCGTTGGAGCGGAAATCCTGGCTTTCGACGAAGGCGCGCGACATCACGCGCAGCCCGGACAGCACGTCCTTGTACTTGGTGCCGGAAATCGACGAGACGAAGAAGGTCAGGAGCCGGTTGCCGATGCCGTGGCCGAAGCGCTCATTCTGCTTTTCGTAGGCATCGCCGACCAGGCGGTTGCCAACGACCATGTCAGCGCGCGTTTCCAGCATGTCATTGAAGCAGGCGAGGGAATCCTCGGCGCGGTAGGTCAGATCGGCGTCGATCATGATGTAGATGTCGGCCGAGTAACGCGAGAAGCCGGCACGCACGGCATTGCCCTTGCCCTGGCGGCCTTCGAAGATCACCTCGTCGCGATCCGGGCGGATCGCAGCGCGGGCGCGCTCGGACGTGGCATCCTTGGAATTGTTGTCGACCACGACGATCTTGGCGGACGGGAAGACCTCGACGTATTCCTTCACCGTTTCGGCGATGGTCGCTTCCTCATTATACGCCGGTATAATGATGACGACGTCCTGCGAATTCATGATGCCAGTCCCCTGCCGCGTGATCGAAAGCGGGTCTGCCCTGCAGCCCCGGCCTCGCCGCCCGTCTCATAGGCGGATTGACCCATGCAGGCAACCGCTTTCTCCTGCTGTGACAAGCCTCTGGGAGCACTCGACAATCGCGCGGGTGTCGCCTTGTGCCCATTGTTCAGGCAGTGTAAGCGACACCCTCGATTGCAGGCGCCCGGCTGTTTCCAGCGGGCACGGGTTGGGGTCGCAAGACCGCACGGAGGACGACGCGTGATCTTCATCATTGGCGGACAGGGTTTCGTGGGGTCGGCCTATCCCCGGTTGTTCAAACGCCTGGGGCTCGACCACCAGGTCATCACCCGGGACAATTTCGACCAGTTTGCCGGGCAACCGTGCGACGTCCTGATCAATGCCAATGGCAATTCCAAGAAATTCATGGCCGATCGGGATCCGGTCTGGGAATTCGACGCCTCGGTCGTGTCCGTGGCAAAGGCGCTCGAGGCCTTCAAGGCCAAGGCGTATATCCACCTGTCGACCGGGGACGTGTATCCCGAGACGCACAGCCCCGAAGTCAGCCGGGAAGACCAGCTTCCCGATGTCACGCGGATGAGCCGCTACGGCCTGCACAAATATATCGCCGAGACGCTGGTTCGCGGCGCCCACGACAATCACCTGATCATGCGGATGGGCGGCTTCGTCGGGCCGAACCTGAAGAAGAACGCGGTCTATGACATGCTGAATGATGCGCCGATCTGGCTGCATCGCGACAGCGAACTGCAATTCATTTCCACCGACAGCGCAGCCGAGATCGTCTGGACCGTCTTCCAGAACGGGGCGCGCAACGAGACCGTCAATCTGGGCGCGCGCGGCGTGGTGAAGATCGGGGATCTGTTCGACCGCCTGAAGCCGAAATCAGAGTTCCAGCCCGACGCAAAACCGGTCCGCTTCGAGATCAGCGTCGACAAGCTGGAAACGCTTTATGGCGCCCCCCTGCCCGAGAGCCGGGCCGAGGTGGACGCCTTCTTGACCGCACAGGGACGCTAGGAAATCACATGGCCTGCATGACGCGAACCCCCCTGCGCGTAAGCCTGTTCGGCGGCGGAACCGATTACCCTGAATACTTCCAGCGCCGGCCGGGCGCGGTGGTCGGATTTGCCATCCAGAAATACATCTACCTGACCGCGCTGAAGCTCGAGGCCAAGCTCGGCTACAATTACCGCCTGTCCTATTCGAAGCTGGAGTTCACCGACCGCGTCGAGGAGATCGACCATCCGGTGGTGCGCGAGGCGCTGAAACTCTACGAGATCAGCGACAAGCTCGACATCAATGTGATGTCCGACCTGCCGTCGAGCGGTGGCGGGCTGGGTTCGTCCTCGGCCTTCACGGTCGGCTTCGTCAACCTGATCACGGCGATGCTGCGCAAGCCGATGACCAAGATGGACCTGGCGCGCACGGCGATCCGCATCGAGCGCGAAATCCTGGGCGAGAATGTCGGTGTGCAGGACCAGTTGCATACCTCGTTCGGCGGCGTGAACCGGTTCGACTTTGACGGCGACCGGATCCGCATTTCACCGATCCAGATCAGCGGCGAGCGCCTGCTGGAACTCAATCAGTCCCTGGTTTTGATCCACACCGGCATTGCGCGCCGCGCCACGCAAGTTGTCGCCGAGCAGGTTGCCGCCACGTCCTCGCACAAGATCGACAAGGATTTGAGCCATCTCTACGAGATGGTCGGTGACGCAGTCGGCGTTCTGGAAAACGGCAAGGACGACATGCTGCCCGAGCTGGGCCGGCGTCTCGTGGAAAGCTGGAAGATCAAGCGCAGCCTCTCATCCTCGATCTCCAATGGCGAGATCGACGACATCTACGACAAGGCCATGAAGGCCGGCGCCTATGGCGGAAAGCTCTGCGGGGCAGGCGGTGGCGGCTTCATCATGATGCTGTGCCCGCCGGACCGGATTGCAAATCTGACGGCTGCGATGGACGGGCTTGCCGTGCTTCCGACCGGGGTCGATGTCGAGGGAACGACCGTGCTTCGCGGCTCGGACCGGGTGCTCGGCCGATAGGATACTGGCCTGCTCCTTGCAGGTAATTTTGTCTTTTGAACGAAAAATGCGCTAGTCTGTCTGGTGACGCCGGGACAACGCTCTCGCGTCAGGGATGGGGGAAGTTGTGTACAAGTTAGTGTTCGAGTCTGAACGTCCGGCAGAAGTCGAAGCGTTCGAGAGCCTGTTCCGGGATTTCCTGGGCAATTGGCGAGATCACCCGGACGACGACTGCTTTTTCATGTCTTCTTGTCACAAGGGCGATGTCACGCACTGGGAAGTGCGCTCGGAAACCCGGCATTTCATCGAGCAATTGCACAAAATGGTCGAGCGGGAGGGGTTCGAGTCCAAACTGATCTCGGAACCGTCCCCCGCCGTGCGCCAGCCCGGCGCAGAACCGGCAGTGGCTGCCAGCGCCTAGAGCGTCTGGTCAAACTCCCCGACCGAGGCGTAGGACGACAGCCGATTGCGGATGTCCTCGAAGATCCTCTTGGTGTCATCGTTCGACTTCATGCTCTCGACGACCACCACAAGGTTCGGCGTGTTGGACGAGGCGCGCACCAGTCCCCATGACCCGTCCTCGAGAATGAAGCGTACGCCGTTGACCGTGATCAGTTCGGCAATCTTGCGCCCGGCAATCGTCTCGCCCGCCGCGTGAACCTTCTCGTAATCGGCGACGACGGAATCGATCACGCCGTATTTTTCCTCGTCCGAGCAGGTCGGTGACATGGTGGGCGAGGCGTAGCTCACCGGCAGGGCCTTGCGCATGTCGGCCATCGTCTTGCCGGGGTTGGAATCGAGCATCTGGAGCACGGCGCGCGCAGCGGCGATGCCGTCGTCATAGCCGCGTCCGACGGGCGGCTGCATGAAGAAATGGCCCGACTTCTCGAACCCGGCCAGTGCCCCGGCCTCCTTGGACTTGCGCTTGATGTAGGAGTGGCCGGTCTTCCAGTAGATGGTCTTGGCCCCGTTCTCCTTGAGAACCGGATCGGTCAGGAACAACCCGGTCGACTTCACGTCGACGACGAATGTCGCTTCCGGGAACCGGCCCGACAGGTCGCGCGCGAGCATCAGCCCGATCTTGTCCGCGAAGATTTCCTCGCCCTCATTGTCGACCACGCCGCAGCGGTCGCCATCTCCGTCGAAGGCCACGCCGAGGTCGGCCCCGTGTTCCAGCACTGCATCACGCAGCACGTGGAGCATCTTCATGTCTTCCGGGTTCGGGTTGTATTTCGGGAAGGTGTGATCGAGCTCGCAGTCAAGCGCAATCACTTCCGCGCCCATCTGTTCGAGCGCCTGCGGAGCGAACGCGCCGGCCGTGCCATTGCCGCAGGCCGCGACGACCTTCAGCGGACGGCTGAGACGGAAATCGCCCGCGACATCCTTGATGTAGCGTTCCGCGACCCCTTCGACACGCCGGAAGGAGCCGCCCTCGCGTTCCTGTCCCAGACCGCCCAGGACAATTTCCTTCAGGCGGCCCATCTCGTCAGGGCCAAAGGTCAAAGGCGGCTCCACGCCCATCTTCACACCGGTCCAGCCGTTGGAATTGTGGCTGGCGGTCACCATTGCAACGCACGGGATGTCGAGGTCGAACTGGGCGAAATATGCGGTGGGCGACAGCCCCAGGCCGATATCGGTCACTTCGATGCCGGCTGACATCAGGCCCAGTTCCAGCGCCTGCTTGACCCCGAGGGAGTAGGCCCGGAAATCGTGGCAGGTGACGATGCGCGGATCGATCCCGCGCTCGTGAATCAAGGTGCCCAGTCCGAGGCCGAGCGCCTGCACGCCGTAGAGATTGAGTTCCGGGTCACGCGCCACGCCGGGCGTCCCGAACCACCAGCGGGCGTCATATTCGCGAAATCCTGTCGGCTTGATCACCGGACGTGTCTCGAATTCCCAGGTGTTCGGTCGGGCTTCGGCAAGCGGCTTCATCGCGTGTCCTTTCAGGCGGTCCGGAAATTCAGTTGGCTGCGGTGTCGAGAATGCGGGCTTCGATGCGGCGGACGAGCAACGGACGCTCGATACCGTCGAGGTCCGGCCAGATCCCGACCCATTCTTCTTCATTGGCAATCGCAGTCGGGGGGACAGCGAAGGTGAAGGTGTAGAGCTGCCAGTCGCCGTCCAACTCGATCAAATGGCGCGGCGAGTCGCCGCTGCCCGCCGTGAAGTACGAGACATAGGCCTGATGATCTTCCGGGCTGAGCGAGCGCAGCTCGACTGTGACTTCGACCTCATGCCCGATTACGGCCTCCTCGAAGGCCCGGGGCAGCAGCAGCCCGACTCCGGCCGACAGGGTTCCGGCCTGCGAAAACGGAGCCTCCGCTGTCATCCGCGCGGACAGTTCGGCGGGGGCGTACTCCGAGACCGTGCCAGGTCCGGGGACCAGGCCAGCCAGCGATTCTTCCTCGATCACGAGGTGACGGCCATCAAAGCTGAAGCCGCGCGTTTCCTGCTGACCGGACATGGCCAGCCAGATCAGGCCCGCGACGACCAGGATGGCAGCGATGTAGAAAACCGGATCCGACGCGAGGACCCAGGGGTCAAAGCCTGACGGCTTGCGACTGGTCTGGGTATCGGCCATCCCGGTCAACGGCCAACACTGGTGTAGGCAAAGCCGTGCTGGGCCATGTCGTCCGGACCGTAGATATTGCGCAGATCGACGACCACATTGCCCGTCATCGACTGGCTGAGACGGTCGAGGTCGAGCGCCCGGAACTCATTCCACTCGGTGATGATAACCAGCGCATCGGCACCTTCAGAACACAGATAGGGGCCCGATACGAACTCGACATTGTCCAGCAGGCGTTCGGCCTCGACGATGCCTGCCGGGTCATAGGCCCGGATGGTGGCACCGGCTTCCTGGAGCGCCGGGATGATGTCGAGCGAGGGTGCATCGCGCATGTCGTCGGTATTGGGTTTGAAGGTCAGGCCAAGCACCGCGATCGTCTTGCCCGTGACATCCCCGCCCATCGCCTTGACGACCTTGTCGGCCATGGCGCGCTTGCGGGCGTCATTCACGGCGACCGTCGTTTCCACGAGCTTCAGCGGCGTTCCCGCCTCCTCGGCCGTCTTGGTCAGGGCAAGCGTGTCCTTGGGGAAGCACGAGCCGCCATAGCCCGGGCCGGCATTGAGAAATTTCGAGCCGATGCGCTTGTCGAGACCCACGCCGCGCGCGACTTCCTGCACATTGGCGTCGACCACTTCGCACAAGTCCGCGATCTCGTTGATGAAGGTGATCTTCATCGCCAGGAAGGCGTTCGCGGCGTATTTGATCAGCTCCGACGTGCGGCGTCCGGTGAACAGGAGCGGCGTCTCGTTCAGATAGAGCGGGCGGTAGAGTTCCTTCATCGCGGCCTGGGCGCGCTGGTCCTCTGCACCGACAACAACCCGGTCGGGACGCTTGAAATCGTCGATCGCGGCGCCTTCGCGCAGGAATTCGGGATTCGAGACGACCGAGAAGTCCCCGTCGGGGCGGCGCTCGCGGATGATGCGCTCGACCTCGTCTCCGGTGCCGACCGGGACGGTCGACTTGTTCACGATGACGGTATAGCCCTCCATCACCGAGGCGATTTCCTCTGCGGCGGCATAGACATAGCTGAGGTCGGCGTGACCGTCACCGCGGCGCGAGGGCGTCCCCACGGCAATGAATACGACATCGGCGTTCTTCACGGCGTCCGACAGGTCGGTCGCGAAATCCAGCCGCTCATCGCGAACGTTGCGCTGGACCATCAGATCAAGGCCGGGTTCGTAGATCGGAATGCCGCCGGAACGGAGCATTTCGACCTTCTTCTCATTCTTGTCGACACAGGTCACATGATGGCCGAAATCGGCAAAACACGCCCCGGAGACGAGCCCCACATATCCGGTACCGATCATCGCCACACGCATGGAAATTCTCCTCGAAGCCCCGCACGTTGGCTATAACCACATCGGGGCATGAATTCCATCACCCATGTGTGCTTCCCGCGTCGCGCGCAGCGGGGCGCGACACGGAAATACCACCGGCGTTTTGCCTCCGGTCTTGCCTGAACGGGGGACGAAACCGTCCTCTGCCGGGCATCACCCCGCGCTTCGTGCCCTGTATCTGAAGCACCGCGTGGCGTATTTCATTTTCCCGCGATATCGCGATAGAAGCAGCCAACGCCTCAACGCCCCGAATGCGGGTGCCGGAATCGATCAGGAGTTCAGAATTTCATGTTGAAAATCCGCAAAGCCGTTCTTCCGGTTGCCGGTCTGGGCACGCGAGTCCTTCCCGCCACCAAGACGATTCCGAAGGAGATGCTCCCGGTTTTTGACCGTCCGGCGATCCAGTATGTCGTGGACGAAGCCCGCGAGGCGGGTATCGAGCACATCGTCTTCGTGACCGGCCGGAACAAGAGCGCGATCGAGGACTATTTCGACCGGGCGTATGAGCTGGAAGACACGCTGCGGCTGAAGGGCAAGACCGACATTCTCGAAACGCTGGAATCGGAAGTCCCGGAAGCCGGCTCGATGAGCTTCGTGCGCCAGCAGGCGCCCCTGGGCCTGGGACATGCCGTGTGGTGCGCGCGCGAACTGATCGGCCGCGAGCCCTTCGCTGTCCTGTTGCCGGATGTGATTGTGCGCGCCAAGCCCGGCTGCCTTGCCCAGATGGTCGATGTGTATAACCGCGAAGGCGGCAATGTGATTGCGGTTGAACAGGTGCCCGAAGACCAGGTCTCGAGCTATGGCATCATCGACCCGGAAACTCATGACGGCCGCGTGATGAAGATGCGCGGCATGGTTGAGAAGCCGTCGCGTGAAAGTGCCCCGTCCAACATGTCGATCACCGGGCGCTACATCCTGCAGCCCGAGATTTTCGACCTGTTGTCCAGTCAGGCCAAGGGCGCGGGCGGCGAAATCCAGCTGACTGACGCAATGGATGGCCTGATGAAGTCCCAGTCCTTCCACGCGGTCGAGTATGAAGGCGGGAGCTTCGATTGTGGCAACAAGGCAGGCTATCTGCGCGCCTTCGTCCGCTTCGCCCTCGATCACGCCGAAGAGGGCCAGAATGCCCGCGACGTCGTCGAGCAGGTGCTGAAAGACCGTTAGCGCGGCCTCGGCCTGGCCGGACCTGGCGTCACTCGCGCGCGTCGTGCCGGCGTTTCAATTCACGCTCCAGGCTCTGAAACCGCTTGTCGAGCACTGCGATGACCGTGACCTCACGGTCGAGGCGTTCACGCTGCGCCTCGCCGTGAACGGTCGCTGCAACGCGCCGGTAGGCGGCGGCACTCGGCCGAATCAGGATGATCCAGAACACAACATGCAGGAACACGGTCTTGACCCCGACTTCGACCGCGAAGCGCGCCCAGTCGTCGCCGGTCTCGGGCGACTGGGTGACCATCTGGAAGATCGCAAAAAAGGCAAGGATACCGGCGGCATAGAGCGCGTGGACTGTCAGCCAGGGGTTTGACGGTCTAGCTGGCAAGTGATCGCGCGTCCCGGTTCTGCCAGCCCTGATACCATTGCGCGAAGCGGTCGATTCCGTCTTCCAGCGTTACCAGCGGCTTGTAGCCATAGGCGGCTTCCAGCGCCGCCGTGTCGGCATAGGTCAGGCTGACATCGCCGGGCTGCGGCGGCAGCGATTCAATATTGGCGGTGCGCCCGAGCGCACGCTCCAGCGCCTTGACCAGATCGGTTGTCGGACGCGGATTCGACCCGCCGATATTGAAGACGCGGTGCGTCCCGGCACCGGGCGCATCGGCGCAAATCCGCGCGAGGCATTCCACGACATCTTCCACATAGGTGAAGTCGCGGCGGCCTCGCCCGCCATCGAACAGCGGCAGAGGGCGGCCCGACATGATCGCTTCGGCGAACTTGAAATAAGCCATGTCCGGCCGTCCCCACGGGCCGTAGACCGTGAAAAACCGTAACCCGGTCGCGGGAAGCGCGAACAGGTTGACGTAGGATTCGGTCATCAGTTCGCCGGCGCGCTTGGTCGCTGCGTAGAGCGAAGCCGGATGATCGACCGCGTCGCTCTCCTTGAACGGCCCCTCGCGTTCGCCATAGACCGAGCTCGACGAGGCATAGACGAGATGCCCCAGATCGCCGCCGAGAGCGCGGGCCGCCTCCAGCACCGAGAGATGGCCCTTCAGATTGGAATGTTCGTATTCAAACGGGTGATCGAAGCCGTATCGCACACCGGCCTGGGCGGCCAGGTGCAGGATGCGCTGTGGCTGGATGTCCAGCGCGAGCGCCTTGAAAGCCGCATCGTCGGCGATATCGAGATCAAGAACCGCAATCGCGCACTTGTCGCGCAGCACATCGGCGCGCGCGCGCTTCAAGGCCGGATCGTAATAGTCATTGAAGCTGTCGACACCGGTCACGGTCCAGCCGTCCCGCGCGAGGCGTTGGCAGGCATGAAAGCCGATGAAGCCGGCTGCGCCGGTGACTAGAATGGACGCCATGATACCGACCCCAACCCTCGGGCGCGTAACCTACGGTCGGGTCATACCATGTCAATGCTCCGGTCCGGCAGTCGCGAAGGGCATACGGGTCTGCCGGAATCGGCAGTCCGGACGACCGGGAATGCCGCGCGGGATGACGCCGGTGACCGGATCAGGGAAAGCTGTCGGTCCGATTCGCTCCCAAAGCCGCAGGAAGGACGATCAGGCACCGTGTCACCCGCAGGAAGACCCGAACGGATCGACGCGCTTTTCGTGGTCGATGCCGGACCGGAGACCGGTCTCGGTCACGCCAGCCGCTGCGCCGCGCTGGCTCACGAACTGGCGGCACGGGGGCTGACAGTGGCCGTTCAATGCGCCGATCCGGAGCTTGCCCGGCCGGTCTTCGGTCAACCCGTCCATCCATATGAGGACCGGTCTGCGCCCTTGATCGTGATGGACGGTTACCGGTTTTCGGATGCCGAAAAGGAGGCGCGTCGGTACCGCTGCGACACGCTGGTCCTGATCGACGACCTCGCCGATGCGCCCTTTGCGGCGGATATTGTCGTCAACCAGAACCTCCACGCAAAGGGTCTCGACTACAGCGCCTACAGGGCCGCGCAGGTCCTGGCGGGGCCGGAATATGCCTTGTTGCGGCCTGCCTTCGCGGATCTACACGCAACCCCCCGTCCACACGACGGGGCCATTCTGGTCACGCTCGGTGCAAGCACTCTGGGCCGCAAGGCGATCGGTATCGCCAACCGGATTGCCGAGCGGATCGACCGGCAGGTCCATGTTGTCGTGGGCGAAGGGCTGGCCGCGACTGAGCCCCTTCACCCGCGCGTCGAGGTGTTGAGCGGGGTCGATATGCCCGACCTGATGAAGACCTGCCGGCATTATATCGGCGCGATGGGGGTCAGCTATCTCGAAGCGCTGGCAGCCGGGTTATCGACGACGGCCATCGCCATTCCGGCGTCGCAGCAACCGGCTGTCGAAGCCGCTCGCAGGCAGGGGCTGACGGTGCTCGACCGCATCGACGATCCTGGCCTGGTCAGCACGGTGGAAGACGCCTTGTCTCAGCCTCTCATGCCCAGCGCGATGCCCGACGGGCTCGGCGTCCGGCGTGTCACCGCAGCCATTGCAGCGCGGTCCTAGAAAATTACTTCACGCCGGCGCGCAGCAAGTCGTGAATGTGGAGCAATCCCGCCGGTTTTCCGTCCGGATCGACAGCAAACAATTGCAGGATCTTGCGCTCGCCCGCCGTCATGCGGCGCAAGGCATCTGCCGCGAGGGCCGTCGGCGTGATGGTCTGCGGCGCGGCGGTCATCACGTCGGACGCGCTGCGTGAAACGAGATCGCCGCCCATGTGACGGCGCAGGTCGCCGTCGGTCACGATGCCGGTCAGCTTGCCGTCCGGGCCGGTCACGCCCACACACCCGAACCCCTTTGCCGACATTTCCAGCAGCGCTTCGGACATCGGGGCCTCACCGGCAATCAGAGGCATGGCATCGCCCGAATGCATCAGGTCCGAAACGGTCGCGAGCGCAGCACCGAGAGCGCCGCCGGGGTGGTAGACCCGGAAATCACTCGCTGTGAAGCCGCGTGCTTCCAGAAGCGCAACCGCCAGCGCATCGCCCAGCGCCATCATCAGCGTCGTCGACGTGGTCGGCGCGCGCGTTTCCCCGCACGCTTCGGGCGCGTCAGGAACGAAGAGGTGGAAATCCGCTCCGCGCGCCAGGACGGAATCGCGGCCTGCGGTCATCGCGATGAGCGGCGTTCCGAAGCGGCGGCAATAGGCGATCAGGTCGCCCAGTTCGCGGGTCTCTCCCGACTTGGACAGCGCCAGGACAGCGTCATCCGGGGTAATCATGCCCAGGTCGCCGTGGCTGGCCTCGGTCGGATGTACGAAATAGGCGGGTGTCCCGGTCGAGGCGAGCGTCGCGGCAATCTTGCGGGCGACATGCCCCGACTTGCCGATACCGGCGCAGATCAGGCGGCCCTTCAGCCCGCTTGCCATCGCGACCACGTCGGCGAAGGCCCCGTCGATCGCACCGGCAAGAGTGTCGAGCGCGTCGCGCTCCATCTCGATGACGCGGCGGCCCGCAGCGATGGCGTGTTCGTTGGATGTCATGCCCCGGGTTTTAGGCGCGCGCGGTGTAAAAGGCGAGAGCCCGGCGCGTCTTCGCGCCCACCTTGCCGCCGCGCCGTGCGCGGGCTATCCCCGCAGGGAAACGCCGGACGGTCCGGCGCCGAGCCCACAGGTCTGCCATGCCGAATCTCGTCCTCGTCCGCCACGGTCAAAGTGAATGGAATCTCCAGAACCGCTTTACCGGCTGGGTCGATGTCAATCTGACCGAGGAGGGAGAAGCCCAGGCGCGCAAGGCGGGGGTGCTGATGAAGGCGGCGGGCTTCACGCCGGCTCATGCCTTCAGCTCGATGCTGACCCGCGCGATCCGGACCGCCAACATCGCCCTGGCCCAGATGGGGCTGAGCTGGGTTCCGCTCGACAAGTCCTGGCGCCTGAACGAGCGTCACTACGGCGCACTGACCGGGCTGGACAAGGCGGAAACCATCAAGAAGCACGGCGAGGATCAAGTGAAGATCTGGCGCCGGTCCTACGATACGCCGCCGCCCGCACTCGACGACGGCGACGAACGCCATCCGCGATTTGATACGCGCTATTCGGGCCTGCCTGGAACCGACCTCCCGGCCACGGAATCGCTGGCCACCACCCTGGTCCGTGTCCAGCCCTATTGGTACGGAGAAATCGCGACACGTCTCAAAAAGGGCGAGGACATCCTGATCGCTGCGCATGGCAATTCGCTGCGGGCGATCGTGAAGCTGTTGTTCAACGTCTCGCCGGACGACATCCTCAAGATCGAAATTCCGACCGGAAACCCGCTCCTGATCGAGCTGGACGAAGATCTCAAACCGGTGGCCGTGCGCTATCTTGATGCGGATCGCGCGCAGGCCCTGCCCGCTTTGCCTTGAGCCAGGTCAGCGACCTTCGCTTCATGGATTTGGCCCTGGCGCTCGCGCGGGCCGGGCTGGGGCGGACCGCCCCCAATCCGAGCGTGGGCTGCGTGATCGTGACCAACGGACGCGTGACCGGTGCGGCGCGCACCGCCGACAGTGGTCGCCCCCACGCCGAGACGCAGGCCCTGGCACAGGCCGGCGACTCCGCCCGAGGTGCCACGGCCTATGTCACGCTGGAGCCGTGTGCCCATCACGGCGTGACACCGCCGTGCGCCGAGGCCTTGATCGCCGCAGGCATCAGCCGGTGCGTCGTGGCGCTGATCGATCCTGATCCCCGCGTCGCAGGCGGCGGGCTGAAGCGGCTGCGCGAGGCGGGCATAGAGACGGTGACGGGCGTACGCGAGGCGGTGGGGCGAGCGGTCAATGCGGCGTTTCTCAAGCGTCTTGAAACCGGCCGTGTCTGGCTGGCCATCGATGACGAAGCCGGGGCCTATGACCGAACGCTCGAAACCGCACCGGACGGCCTTGAAGCGGCGCTGGCCGGGCTTGCCCGGGAGGGGGCATTGCGGGTTCGCCTGGAACCGGGATCAGACCTTGCCCGGCAGGCCGAAACGCTCGGACTGGCCGATTTTCTCTCAAGAGCCAGCTAAAACGCGCTGTTAACCGCAAGCGCGTATGGATCGAGAGATGTCCGGGTAATTTCCCGGAGGTTCAGGCACCCAAGGGCGCGCCATGCATTCGGGCAATATTGTCTACAAGACCTTGACCCAGGCGCAGGTTACCGAGATCTGCGACCGTCACGAACGCCTCTGGTCGGGGCGTTCCGGTGGCGCGCGCGCATCGTTTGCCTACACCATTCTCAGCGGTCTGGACCTGTCACGCCGCGACCTGTCGGACGCCGATTTCACCGGCGCGATCCTGAGCGATGCCAATCTGTCGGGGACGGTCCTCAATTCCTCGAGCCTCTACAGCGTCGACCTTCGGCGCGCCAATCTTGAAGGCGCGTCCCTGCGCAGGGCCGACCTGCGCGGTGCGATGCTGCGCGGCGCGGTCCTGACCGGCGCGGACCTGACAGAAACAGATTTGCGCGAAGGCGTCATCGCCCGTCCCGACCGGGAAAAGGGCCTGGCAATCATCAAGCACGAGACGCGGGCCGGCGAAGCCGACGAAGCGAAGTTCACGGGCGCAAACCTGACCCGGTCGAAGATGACCGGGATGGTTGCGCAGAAGGCCGACTTTACCGATGCGATGCTGCTCGGCGCGCGCCTGATCCGCGCCAATCTGAGGGGCAGCTGCTTTTCCGGTGCCAATCTGGAGGGCGCCGACCTGTCGGGCGCCGACCTGTCGGATGCCGATCTGTCGGACTCCATCATGGTGAAGACCAATCTGACGATGGCGAAGCTCGAAGGGGCTCACACGTCAGGGGCGCTGACCGAAAAACCGGTGGGCAAGACTCTGGAGACGCTCGGCGCCCCGGTGGCTGACCTCCTGGCCGACCACATCCTGTGGTGCGAGACCGATGGTGCGCAGGGGCGGCCTTCTGTCTTTGACGGCGCTGACTTGCGCGAACTCCACACTCTTGCCGGAAAACGCCTGACAGCCTTTCAGGCGCGCGGCGCCACGCTCTACGGCGTTGACCTGGAAGGCGCAGAGCTTCAGGGCGCGCGGCTGGAGCGTGCCGACCTGCGCATGGCGTGCCTGCGCGGCGCCGACCTTCGCGGCGCAGATCTGACAGGCGCGAGGCTGAACAACGCCGACCTTCGCGACTGCAAGCTGGGCCCGCTCCTGATCGGGAAAGACCGCCTGATGCCAGCCTCCCTGGCTGCGGCCAAGATCCGTTATGCCGATTTGCGCGGCGCGGACTTGCGCCGGGTTCGCGCGACGGGATCGGATTTTTCCTATTCGCGGCTTGAAAGCTGCGACGTGCACCACGCCCTGTTCACCGGGTCATGCTTTACCGGGGCCAGGCTGAGCGCGGGCTTCACGGACGATGTGGAAGACGCGCAAGGCGCGGTCGATCTCAACGCAGCATAAAAGAACGGGCGGGGAAAACCCCGCCCGCCATTCAGTTTTCGAAGGGTATTCGCAACGCTTTCGCGTCAGGCTGCCTTGGTCTTGCGGCCTTCGATCGTCTTGGTTTTCGCCGTGCTGGCGTTACCGATCTCGATCCGGCGCGGCTTGGCCGTTTCCGGGATCTCGCGTTGCAGGCTGATGAACAGGAGACCGTTCTTCAGCTCGGCACCTTCAACCGTCACATGATCGGCAAGATGGAAGCGGCGCTCGAACGCACGCTCGGCGATGCCGCGGTGCAGGTAGTTCGGCGCTTCGTCCTCGGGACGGTCAGCCTTGCGGCCGGACACGGTCAGGACATTTTCCTGGACCTCAACGGACAGATCCTCGTCACCGAAGCCGGCCACGGCCAGTTCGATCCGGTAATCATTCTCGCCCAGTTGTTCGATGTTGTAGGGCGGGTATCCGTTCGACGGCTCGGCCTTCGAGGCTGCGTCGATCAGGTTCGCAAGCCGGTCGAAACCGACAATGCTGCGGTAGAAGGGGCTGTAATCAACACTACGCATGGGACTTATCCTCCACATTTGAGCAACAAGCCGCTCCGCGATGTTCCTTGCGGAGCGAGTTCAGGCGATCCCGCGTCGCACGCCGTCTTGGCCGTGCCGTGGACCCGTGGAACCCGAAACCGGCGTTCCACAAACCGCTATTTGGGGAGGTGAAACGAGGTGTTCAAGAGGGGAGGCGTTGCGAAGAATTGCCGCCTCGGCTAGGGCTAGGTCCGCATCACGAAGGGATGACCCATGACGCGTATTGCCCTGCTCTCCGCTGTTTCCTCGCTGCTGCTGCTCAGCGCGTGCGGAAACAATGACGACGCCATCGAGAACCAGCCGCCTGCCGTCCCGGACGAAACGGCTGCCGATATCGAGGCGACATCAACCGACAACGATTTGGTGCCCGATGACATTGCGTCCTCCGAGGCCGCAGAGGGCAGCCTGGAATGGGCGGTCGCCGGTGACTGGCGCGGCGAAGACCGCGAACGCGATGCATGGCGCAACCCGCGTGAGACCCTGGAATTCTTCGGCGTCGACCCAAGCGGAACCATCGTCGAGATCTGGCCGGGCAGCGGCTGGTATACGCGCGTCATCGCGCCCTGGGTTGCTGCCAATGGCGGACAATATATTGCCGCGACCTTCCCTGAAGACAGCCCCAGCGAAGCGCGCCGCAATGCGCGCGCCTCCTTCCTCGAGGAATTTTCCGGCAATCCGCTCTACGGCGAGGTCCGGGCCGGTGACTTCAGCGCCGATGCCAGTGCCATTGCGCCGGAGGGCAGCGTCGATGCCATCTTGACCTTCCGCAACATCCACAACTGGATGAGCGGCGGCTTTGCCGAGCGCGCCTTTGCTGACTTCCATACGGCGCTGCGTCCGGGCGGAATTCTGGGCGTGGTCGAGCACCGGCTGCCCGACACCCGCGAACAGGACCCGCGCGCCTCCTCCGGATATGTCCAGGAAGCGTACGTCATCGCACTGGCGACCGAGGCCGGGTTCGAGTTTGTCGGGCGCAGCGATGTGAACGCCAACCCCGCCGATGATGCCGACCATCCCTTCGGCGTCTGGACCTTGCCGCCGGTCGGGCGCACCTCGCCCTTCGGCGAGGCCGAGGACCCGAGCTTCGACCGGGCGCCTTATGATGCCATCGGGGAAAGCGACCGGATGACCTTGCTGTTCCGTAAGCCGGTCCGCGAACGTTCGCCCGCCGGAACACCGGACGGCGAGACCGAGTAAGGTCTAGGCGGCTGCCGGTTCGAGTTTCGCCAAGGCGGCGGCGTGCAATTCGCGCGTCGCCGCGGCGATGACCTGCCCGCCCTCATGCGCAGGACCGCCGCGCCAGTTGGTCAGGACGCCCCCTGCCCCTTCGACGACGGGAATCAGGGCCTGCACATCGAAGGGTTTGAGGCCGGATTCGATCACGAGATCGAGCTGTCCTGCGGCGAGAAGCGCATAGGCGTAAGCGTCCATGCCATAGCGCACGAGCCGGACCGACTGCCGGATGTCGTGGAAAACCTCCGCTTCGCGGCCTGAAAACAGGAAGGCGTCCGTCGTCGCCATCAGGGCGTTCGCCAGGCGGGTGGTGGTGCTGACCGACAATGTCCGCTCGACCCCGCCCCGCAGCAGTCCCGCCGACTGGCCGTCGCCGTAGAAGCGTTCACCGGTGTGGGGCTGGTCGATCACGCCCGCGACCGGCATGCCGCTGCGTGTGTGGGCGATCAGGACCGTCCAGGTCGGCGCGCCGATAATGAAGCTGCGCGTGCCGTCGACCGGATCGAGTGTCCAGCCGCGGCCA
The DNA here is from genome assembly GCA_002692855.1 of Maricaulis sp. GTDB lineage: Bacteria > Pseudomonadota > Alphaproteobacteria > Caulobacterales > Maricaulaceae > Hyphobacterium. The sequence goes on along the minus strand of NZMJ01000031.1, from coordinate 59,590 downwards.
TTGGTACTGCGGGTTTCGGGAAATTCCTCGCCCAGGACGCCGTCGCCGGGCCGCTCTGCGGCGATCATCTCGCGCATGGCCGCTTCCGCACCGCGATCAGCGGCCGTAACCGGGTCGAAGTCGCCGTCGATCTTGTTGTCGACGGCACAGCGAACGCGAAAATGCGGACGGATGGCCTCGCCGGCCGCATCAGCCAGGCGAAAGGCAAAGTTCAGGTCTTCAGACACGGAAAAGGCGGGCATGACGCCCGCCTATCACGCCCGGTTACCGGGTGCCAGTCATGCCGTCTCAGGCTGCGTCATTGGCCGGCTCGCCCGGCTCCAGCGACTTGGCCAGCTCAAGCAGGCGTTTGCGCGGACGTTCACCGAGCCGGTAATAGGCACGGATCAGGTCCATGGTTTCCTTTTGCGACAGGATGTCGGCGGCCAGGACCGCTTCGGGTTCGTCGGCGCCTTCGCGGCGTGACAGGCCCTCGTAGAAGTACTGGACCGGAACGTCGAGCGATTCCGCGAGCTCGAACAAGCGGCTGGCGCTGACGCGGTTCGCACCGCATTCGTATTTCTGGATCTGCTGAAAGCGGATACCGACCGACTCGGCCAGCTGCTGCTGCGTCAAACCCAGCAAACGGCGCCGGCGACGAAGCCGCTTGCCCACGTGAAGATCAATTTCGCCTGTCATGATGAACCGTCCACCCTTGTGCGTCTGCCCGCTTCGGGCACACCCTCCCGAAGCTTTCCCTTTTCAAGAGAGCAAGCCGCGTGCCGAACGCGCGCGGGGTGAAAAGACCATTGAAATGCACGCAGTTAGGAGAGTTTTAACGACCAGTCCGTCTTCACGATTGTATCAATGAAGCCGGTGAGACGCGTTTTCAGCGCATCGAACGTCCCGGATCGGGTCACGCGCTCCTCGTCCAGGTAGAGCCCCCGGTTGATCTCGATCTGGATCGCGTGGCGATGCAGGGCGGGCCGGCCATAGCGCTCGGTCGTGAACGCGCCGGCATAGGGCACATTGCGCCGGGTGCGCAGCCCCTCGCGCTGCAACGCGGACTCGACGGTGTCACTGATGGCCGGCGCGCAGGAGATGCCGTGCCGGTCACCGATCACGGCATCCAGGCCCGGTGCGCTGATTGACGGCATGGAATGCATGTCGATGACGATGGCGTGGCCGAAGCGCGCGAGGATGCGTGCGACTTCCTTTTCCAGCGCGGCGTGGTAGGGCGCATGAAACTGCGCAATGCGGCGGGTGACCTCGTCGGGCTTCAGCACGTCCCGGTGGATCGACATGCCGTCGGCGCCGAGACGCGGAATGATGCCGAGGCCTGCATTGGCGCGCGGCGACCTTATGGTCGCAAGCGGATCGGGGCGGCCGCCCGTCAGGACCGGATCAATTTCGTCTTCGGATCGATTGGGGTCGACAAAGACACGCGGGAATTGCGCCAGCACCAGGGTCGCGCCCGCTTGCGGCGCTGCGGCCATCAACTCGTCGACATAGGCGTCTTCCGACCGGCGCAGGTTTGACAGGGACATCGCCGACTGGGCGAGAAAGTCATCCGTGTAGGTGCGGCCCGAATGGGGCGATGCGAATATGACGGGCGAGACCTCGCGCACCGGGCGCACGATCTCGACCGGCGGACGCGCCGGATCGGGAGCCTTGGCGCGGGGATTTCCCTGCTCGGCGCGTGTCAGTTCGAGGCTCATTGCACTCATGCTGCGGTGCGTGCACGAGGGGGTCAACCTCGTGCAGCGCGTTCAGCGGGTTTTTACCTTGCTTGTGTAGTGTGCCTTCAAAGACCAACCGGGGGAGTTTCGCGAGATGGCGAGAATTCTATTGGCAGAAGACGATGACTCGATGCGGGATTTCCTCGCCAAGGCACTGAAACGTGCCGGTCACGAGGTCATCTCCTGTTCTGACGGCGACGAAGGTTTGACTGTGTTCGAAGGCCAGCCTGACGGGTTCGACCTGTTGCTGACCGACATCGTCATGCCGGGCATAGACGGTATCGAGCTTGCGCGGCGCGCCGCAGAGACCGTTCCGGGCCTGAAGATCATGTTCATAACGGGATTTGCCGCCGTGGCGCTCAATCCCGGATCAGGAGCGCCGGCGGCTGCAAAGGTCCTGTCGAAACCTTTTCACCTGCGCGAACTGGTCGACGAGGTGGCCCGCGTGATGGCCGCCTGACCACCAGGTTTCATGCGAGCATGAAGAAGGCGCCGGTCTCCCGGCGCCTTCTTTTTATTGGTCGATCGGCAAAGAAAAAGGCCCGCTCCGAAGAGCGGGCCTGATCCCTTACGTAACCGAGCGTTCGATTAGAAGCGCTTGGCAACGTTGACGAAGAAGCGACGACCGATGAGGTCGTAGCCCGCACCCAGCGGCACGTTCGTGCCGGACAGGGTGGCGTCAGCCGTGTTCTGGTCGACGAGCGGCGGATCTTCGTTGAGAGCGTTGTTCACGCCAACGGTGACACGCCACGTGTCGGAACGCCAGTTGACCGAGACATCGTGGTACAGGACCGAGTCCACGTCATCGAGCACGTCCACGCAGGTCGCACCGAATTCGCAAGCCGGTTCCGCAGCACCGAAGATGCCGAGGTTGTTCTGCTCGCCGATGTAACGACCGCGCCAGAAGAACGTCCAGTCGCCAGCAATGATGCGGGCGTCCGTCGTACCGCGCCATTCCGGGAAGCCGATCGTGCCGACGAAGTCGTTCACGGCCGAACCCGGCGTGGTCTGGTTGGTGATCTCGAGCGACTGCGTCCAGACCGTGGAGGCCTCAAGACGCGTACCGCCCCAGATGTCCATGCCAAACCGAGCGTTGTAGTCGACGCCTTGCGAGGTCTGCTGGGCAATGTTGAACGGCGTGTTGTCCACGAAGCTCAGGAAACCCGTGTTCGGGTCGCGCTGGCGACGTGCGCAGAACGGATCGTTCGGGTAGTTCGTCGAGTTGTAGCAACGGTTCAGCGAGAAGGCCGTACCCGGGATCGCGATCGAGTCTTCGATGTTGATCTCGTAGTAGTTCACGCCGAACTGGAAGTCGAACGCGTCGAACCACGGCTGGTCGATGGCGAAACCGACGCTGATCGAGTCCGAGGTTTCCGGGTCGAGGCCGGGGTTACCGGCACGGAAGGACTGGATCGACGGAACGCCATTCTGACCGAGGGTCGTCGGGTCAACACCGTCCGCAATACAGTTGTTCAGAACCGTATCGGAACGCGGGTCGTCCGTACGAACGTAGTTGCCGCTTTGCGTCGCCGCAAAAGGAACGACGCAGGGGTCGGCACCGCCGCCGGTGAAGCCGGTCTGACCGCCGAGGAAGAGTTCCCGGACGTTCGGAGCGCGGAAGGACGTGCCTGCCGTGCCGCGGAAGGTCAGGTAATCGACCGGCGACCAGGACAGCTTGGCAGCCCAGGTGGAGTTTTGACCGTAGAATTCGTGGTCCGTCAGACGGGCCGCGACGTCGAAGGTCAGGTCTTCGGCGAAAGTCCGGCCACGCAGCAGCGGGAAGGACAATTCGGCGTAGGCTTCGTTCAGGTTCACGGAACCCACGGACAGCTGGTCGGCGAAGAAGCCGGCAGCCAGACCGAGGCGGGCGATCGTGTCGACGCCCGAGTCGAGACCGATTTCACGGAATTCCCAACCGAACACACCGCTGACTTCACCATCGGGGAGGTTGAACAGCGGACCGGTGACGAATGCACCGGCAACGAGTTCGTCCACCTTGGTGGTGACGGTACGCTCGCCCGTCAGGAAGTCACGCTCCGCCGTCGTTCCCCACTGGGGACCGGTTTCCGGATTGTAGATGTAGAGTGACGGGGCAAACATGTTGACCGGCACGCAGTTTTCCGGGTCCAGGAAGCCGAACAGGTCCTGATAGGCCTGATCACCGCAAACCAGGTTGCCGCCACCGTCGAAGCGGGTCGTACCCAGCGAGAGACGCAGACGCTCTTCGAGCACCGCACCGCGCGAGGAATAGCCCATCGAACGGGTGTAGGACGCGAAGGCTTCGAAGTCCCAGCCCGGAGCGCCGATGAAGCCGAGATCACCGCGCAGACCGGTCAGAAGGCGGGTCTGCTGGATTTCGACATCCACGTCGGAACGCTGGACCGGAGACGCGATGATCGGAACAACGCCGTAACCGAAGAAGCTTGCACCATTGTTGTAGGTGAAGGGGTTCGTCGGGTTGGTGTCCGGCACGGTCGGGAAAAGCTGACCGTGGTAGTTCGAGTCGTTGAACGTCTGGGAATTGGAGTGCGAGGCTTCGAAGAAGAAGCTCGTACCTTCCAGGCCGAACAGCGAATCGATGTCGTAATCGCCAGTGAAGAACATGTTGTAACGCGTGTTCGCCGGCAACATGTCGGTGAACTGGTTCGCAACATAGGACTGGTTTTCCGGCAGGTTGGACATGTAGGTCCGGGCCGTTGCGTTTTGAGCCGCAGTGGAGCCAGCGCCGGCCCAAGCCACAAACCAGTCACCCGGAGAGCGCGCGTCACCGCCCGCTGCGACGTTGTTCAGCGCAACGCCATCACGACCGGGAGTGCGGTACACGTCGGTACCGAGCAGGAGGCCGCCGCCCGGACGGGCGAGGAAGGAGTAAACGCGAACGCGGTTGATGATCGAACCGCCGCAGGTGTTCGGACGGGTGGCAGCAGACGTGATCTGGTTGCCGGAGGCGTCCAGGTCGATGTCCTGCGAGCAGTAGAAGCCCGACGGCGACCGGTTGTAGTCGCGGTCGAGGATACGCAGGTTCTGCTGGTCGTAGTATTCCATCGCGAAGGTGAAACCACCGCGCTCGCTACGATCGCCAACCAGGATGGAGTAACGCTGGTTTTCACCACCGCCCTCTTCCGGAATGGACACGTAACCTTCGATGTTCAGGCCTTCATAGTCCTGCTGGGTGATGACGTTGACCACGCCGGCGACGGCGTCAGAGCCGTAAACCGAGGAGGCACCGTCCAGCAGGATGTCGACGCGCTGGATGATCGAGGACGGGATGAGGTTCAGGTCAGGGAAGGACGGAGCGCCTTCCACGCCGGCCGGCGACATGCGGCGGCCGTTGATCAGAATGAGCGTCCGGTCAGCCGACAGACCACGAAGCGAGACGTTGTTCACGCCCGGGCCGCCGTTCGTGACGAACGAGTTGTTGATGGTGGCGTCGAGCTGGGCGCCCTGGATCACCGGAACCGAGCGGATGATTTCGGCGGTGTCGACGAGACCCGCTTCCGTCACCGTTTCGGCGTCAATGACCTGAAGCGGCGACGTCGAGGAGAACGAGTCGCGACGAATACGCGAACCCGTCACGACGATGTTGTCACCCGACTGCTCGGCCTGTTCTTCATCTTCGTCGTCTTCATCAGCCTGCTGGGCGAAAGACGGTGCGACCGTCAGACCCGCAGCCGCGAAGCCGGCCAAGATGGTGGAGCGCAGAAGACGCTCCCGATCCCAATAGCTGCTCACGTTGCATACCCCTTCGTGGTGTTGTTTCCTCCGCCCTTCGGTTTTGCACCGAGCGAGCGCATACACGGGAGACTACTTTAATCCCGGTGGGCACTATCGCTGCCCGCCCCAATCCCGTAAAGGCGCCGCCCCATTCCCACCGCATTTCAGCAACGTCTGTTGCATAAAAGTCATAACGCCGTGAGGGCTCTGTCATTTTCCCGCCACCGGGCTGCAGACAGACCTCTTGCATCGTCGGCGTCCTGCGGCTAAGAGCCCCTTCCCCGCAAGGGATGGGCGCGTAGCTCAGCGGGAGAGCACTACGTTGACATCGTAGGGGTCGCTGGTTCGATCCCAGCCGCGCCCACCATCCCTTTTTCGCCCGTCCGGGCGGGTCCTGCGCCTCCGGCTCACATCCTTGTGATCCGGGCTCAGGCGTCCCAACCCGGATAGCCCCAGTGATTTGTCCACGGGTCGAGCCGGTCGCGAATCCCTTCGAAGACGAAATCGTAGCGCCGCCATTTCTCGCGCGCCGAGGTGTAAACCGGCTTGGTGACCTGCCGTGCCGAAGGCGTGGATATCCGCCGCTGCGACAGGGTCTCGCGATAGTTCAGGACAGAATCGTCCCAGCCGGCCCCGAGAAAATCGAGCGCCGCGCGGGCTTCGCCTTCCCAGTCATCAACAACATATTCGTACCGGACGGGGTGAACCGCCAGTCCGGGGAAGGCGCGAAGGGCAGCCTGCCCGGCGGTCATCACCTGTCCGTAATAGCCCGCGGCGTCGCGCGGTGACAGCATGTGNAGCCCGAACGGGTTGGCGTCGAAGGTCAGGAACAGGTTCGACAGCAAAACGTCGCGCGGGTCGCGCACAGCGAACAGGATCCGCGCTCGCGGGAAGACCTTGGCGATCAGTCCCAGCCAGATCGTGTTGGAGGGCTGCTTGTCGACAAAAACGTGCCCTGCTGGCGGCGGACCCTTCCGGGCATTCTGCCAATACCAGTGACGCATGCGACGCAATTCCTCGTCGCTGGCCGCAAAGAAGCGCGACAGGCTTTGCTGTGTCGAGCCGGCGGCGTTGGCGATCGGGTCCAGCAGAGGCCGCTCGTCGGTTGTCTCCACGCGGGGGTGCGCAGCGAGGATATTTTCCAGCAGCGTCGTCCCCGAACGCGGAAATCCGAGCAGGAAGGCAGGGTCGGGCAGGTCGTCAATCGGTTCGGGCACCGGCTGAACCGGCAGATCCTGATAGAATTGGGTGACACGTTCGAGAGCCGGAGGCCCGGCGATCTGCGCCGCGCCCGCGATGTGATCGGCATGGCTATGCTGAATGATCCGGTTGCCGGACATGAAGGCATCGAAGGCGCCGCGATAGTCCTTCATAACCTCCCGGGCGCGGCCAAGCCGCTCGTAGACGGCGGCATCGGCCATCGCATCCGGTCCGCCGGGTTTGAAGTTCTCTTCGATCAGCGCCACCGCTTCTTCGGCCCGGCCGTCCTCGACTTGGGCCGCAGCCATCGCGGCGAGGCCGTGGACATTCGACGGTTCGGCGTCGAGCACGATCTGCGCCCATTTTCTGGCGGCCGGCCAGTCATTGACCCGCTCGTTGGCACGCGCCAGCAGGGTCAGGGTTTCAAAATGCCCGGGATCGGCGGCGTGGGCGCGCTCGAGATAGGTGACGGCGCGTTTGGGATCGGTCAGAAGGTAAAGCGCTGCAAGGTGAAACAGCGGATCGAAGGCGTCCGGATGATCGGCGACCAGGCGCTGACATTTGGCCAGCGCATCACGCATCCGGTTCGATGACGTCAGCTGCCTGACAACCGCCATTTCGCGTTCGATTTCGTCGTTCAATTCTGCCTCCGCACTGTCGGGCGGCAGGTGACGGTGCGTGCCCCGGAGTGTCAATTGTGCAGCTGCCCTTTCGCCGGAGCGGCCGGGGCGCTATCTGGCGGTGAGACAGGAGCCCGCCATGACCGACCGCCTGACCCAGACCCTCGACGCCATTCGCGACCCGGCTTCCGGCAAGGGGCTGATTTCAGCAGGCCGGATCGAAGGCGCGAATGAGAAGGACGGCGTCGCGACGATCGTCCTGAAAGTTCCCGCAGGCGACGACAACACGCCCGCCCTCAAAATGCAGATCGACGCCGCGCTGACTGCGCTGGACGGCATTGACCGGGTCCGCCTGATCACGACGATGGAGCGCGCCGGAAAGCCGGAGAAGGCCCGCCCGGAACCGAAGCCCCAGGCCCCGCGCCCGGCCAAGCGCATCATCGCGGTGGCGGCGGGCAAGGGCGGGGTCGGCAAGTCGACCGTGACGGCCAATCTCGCGGCCGCCTTTGCGAAACGGGGTCTGAAAGTCGGGGTGCTCGACGCGGACGTCTACGGTCCGTCCATCCCCCGTTTGCTCGGGCTGCGGGATGTGCCCGGACTCCAGAAGACCGATGACGGCATCCAGCCTGCCGAGGCGCACGGAATCAAGGTCGTCTCGATGGGCTTCCTCACCAAGCCAGGCGCGGCCGTTGTCTGGCGCGGACCGATGGTCCAGGGTGCGATCACACAATTCCTGAACGAGACCGCTTGGGATGAGCCCGACGTCCTGCTGATCGACATGCCGCCGGGCACAGGTGACGCGCAGCTCGCCATAGCCCAGACCGCCGCCGTGGATGGCGCGGTCATCGCCTGCACACCGCAGGACCTGGCGCTGGACGACGCGCGCAAGGCGATGGCGATGTTCGAGCAAACCCACACGCCCATCCTGGGGCTGATCGAGAACATGTCGGTCTTCCTGTGCCCGCATTGCGGCGAGCCCAGCGAGATTTTCGGGCATGGCGGGGCGCGGTCCGAAGCCGAGACGATGGGCGTCCCCTTCCTCGGTGAAATCCCGCTTCATATCGATCTGAGAAAACGTTCGGACGAAGGCCGGCCGGCCGCGCTCGAAGAGGGTCCGGTTTCCAAGGCGTTTGCCAGGCTGGCCGAGTCGATCCTGGTGGCGTGCGACGAGGTGCGCAAACCCTTGCCCGAAATCGTCTTCAGCTAGAGTTTTTCAGCAAAAGCGGGAACCGGTTTTACGGCTCGAAAAGCAACCGCCCAATACCTTCAGACGGGCGACCAGGCCGTCGCCTGAACCCCGCCAGGGGCGGAGATGGCGAACACCTCGCGCAGATGCGTCTCGGACAGCGCTGTGTCTGGCGCTCCGTCCGCGACGATGCGCCCGGCATCGATCAGGACAACCCGGCTGCAATAGCGCGCGACGAGATCCAGCGCATGGGCCGCGATCACGACCAGCTTTCCGCTCGCCGCTTCCGCGGCCAGCAAGTCCATCAGGGCCAGCTGGTGGCGTGGATCGAGCGCCGCTGTGGGCTCGTCGAGCAGGAGTATCCCGGCGTCCGTCGCCAGCGCACGCGCCAGCAATACGCGGGCGCGCTCGCCCGAAGACAGGGTATCGAAGCGCCTTGCGGCCAGCTGAAGCACGCCGGTCCTTTCCAGCGCCGCGTCGACCGCGGCTTCATCGGCCGGGCTGATCCGCTCCAGTGGCTTGCGGTGCGGCATGCGGCCGAGTGCAACGATGGCGCGGGCCGGGACCGGCCAGACAGCCGCCTCGTTCGGCGGCATGTAGGCGATCCGGCGGGCGCGGTGCCCCGATGGCAGGTCAGCGACTGGCTGACCGTCAATCGAAACCTCCCCTGAAAGCGCCGGGCTGAGCCCCGACAGCGCTGACAGCAGGGTCGATTTTCCCGCTCCGTTCGGACCGACGAGCGCGACGAACTCGCCAGCGTCGAACCGCGCCGTAACGCCGGTCAGGACCGGGCAGGTGCCGTGTCCCAGATCCGCCCCGTTCAGGTCGATGCGCGTCATGCCGGACCCCGCGTCTGTGTCCGGACGAGCCAGAAGAAGAAGGGCACACCCAAGAGCGCCGTGGCGACACCCAGGTAGAGCGGCGTCCCCTGCCCCGACAACAGCCGGATCAGTGCGTCTGCCCCCGTAAGCAAGGCGGCTCCGCCGAGCGCCGATGGCAGCAACAGGCGCGACGGCTGGTGATCGACGAAACGCCGCAGCAGGTGCGGGGCGACCAGTCCGACAAAGCCGATCGCCCCGGCGACCGCGACCCCGCCGCCCACCGCCAGCCCAGCCCCTGCAACCACGACGATCCGCAATCGCGGCAGGGAGACGCCGAGGCTGCGCGCGGTCTCCTCGCCCAGTGTGAGTGCATCGAGCGAGCGCGCGGTGAGAGCCAGCACAAGCGCGCCAAGACCGATCAGGGGAAGGGCGACGCGCACTTCGCTCCAGCTCGAATTCGAAAGGGATCCCATCAGCCAGTAGGCGATTTCCGACAGCGCCCAGGGATTGGGCGAGAGGTTCATCATCAGCGCGGTCAGCGAATTGGCGAGTGCGGCAACCGCGACGCCTGACAGGATCAGCGTTGTCGCGCTGGCGCGCCCACCTGCGACGACCAGCAGGGTGGCGGCGCCCAGACCGGCCCCGAGGATGGCAAAGAGCGGCACCCCGATACCGAGAAATCCGCCGAGCCCGAAATAAAGCGCGATGACCGCGCCCAGCCCGGCGCTCGACGTCACGCCGACAATGCCGGGATCTGCGAGCGGATTGCGGAAATAGCCTTGCAGGACCGCGCCGGTCAGCCCGAGCCCTGCACCGATGGTCAGGGCGAGCACGAGGCGCGGCAGCCGCAGCTCGATCAGGATGAGGCGCGCGGCCTCATCGCCGTTCAGCCATTCGCGGAGCGGAAACCCGCCCGCCAGCAGATGCGCGAGCGCGCCAATCCCCGTCACCGCGATCAGGATCACGATCAGTCTTGCGTCCTTCATCCCTCGCCCTCCCCGACCAGCGCATCGAGTGCGTCGGCGATCTGCTCGGCGGCCTCGATCAGGCCCGGCCCGGCGCAGGACCAGAGCGCACCGGGCACCTCGATTGACGCGTGCGTGTCGACCAGCCGCCGGAACGCCGAATGACGCTGACCGGTATTGTTGGCGGTTCTATATCCGGCGGTGAAATAGCTGGTCACGACCAGGTCGGGCTCGACCCGCAGGGCCCATTCGGCGTCAGACTGTGTCCAGCCGACCGCACCGGCCTCGCTGGCGGCGTTGCGGCCGCCTGCCGCCTCGATGGCGGCGTCTATCAGGGTGCCCGCTCCCGCTGTTCCTCCTGTCACAGACAGGTAGAAGACGGAGGGCGACCAACCGCGCAGGGCGGCGCGCGCCTCGAGTGCCGCCAGCCGGGCGTCCAGTTGCCGGGACCAGTTATCGGCCTGCCGGACCTGGTCCAGTGCAAGGCCGGTTGCCGCGGCATTGGCCCGGATCGTTCCGAAGTCCTCGCCCCATTGCAGGGTGAGCGTCTCGATTCCGGCCGTGTCCAGCACAGGCCGGGCGCGGCCCGGCCCGCCGGGACCGAACACGACCAGATCCGCGTCCAGCGCGATCAGGCGTTCGGCGTCCGGCCAGGCGCGGAGACGCTCACGCGCCCAGTCCGGCGCAGCCGACATGGGTGCATCGACCTGCCAGGACAGGGCAATGACCGTTTCCGGTTCGGCCAGCTCGATCACCCAGGCATCGGCGCACAGGTCGGCGGAGGCGACGCGCATCGGCGCGCCGCCCTCACCTTGCGCCGCAGCGCTAGCGGTCCAGACGCAGGCCGAGATACAGGCCGCGGCCAGGGGCGGCATAGCCGACCACATCGCGATACTCCTCATCGAGCAAGTTATCGCCGCGAACATAAAGTTCGAGACGGTCATTGATCGCATATCCGAACCGGCCGGAAACGAGCGTGTAGGCCGGCAGGGTGACATTGGTGAAGGTCGAGAAATCGGTGTCGGCCTGCTCGCCGACATGATCGGCCGACAGTCCGGCGTTGAACGGACCGCCTTCAGGTGACCAGACCAGTGACAGGCTGGCCAGGCGCTCCGGACGGCGGATTTCCGGAGCCCCGTTCTCCTCCGAAGTGGAGAAGGTCGCCGACCCGCGAAGCGTCAGCGAAGGTCCCGCTTGCCATTGGCCTTCAATCTCGACGCCGCGCCGCTCGGAATTGGTGGCGCGATTTCGGGCCGTCGACGGAAAGGATGCGAAATCGGTGTAGATCTCGTTTTCCAGCGTGGCGGCATAGGCCGTGATGCCAAAACGCAGCGCATCCCCGATCCGCTGGTCCCAGCCGATCTCTCCGCCGCGCGAACGTTCCGGCTGAAGGTCCGGATTGCCGGCGAAAAAGCCCGGAAAGAAGCCGTATAGCTCGTAGATGCCGGGATTCTTCACGCCTTCGCCGAAGCTGGCGCGGACCCGCCCCCCGATGGCGTCAAACGCATAGGCCGCACCCACGCGCCAGGTGGCCGCATCATCGAAGCGCTCATTCCAGTCATGCCGGGCAGACGCATGGAGGCTGAGCGCCCCGGCGGTCGCGCCATAATCGAAGGCCAGGGCATCACTCGACAATTCACGCACCTGATTGTCGCCCGCCCCTGCGCCCGAGAAGGCGGCGAAGCGCTCGGCTTCATGTTCGGCGAGGACGGTGAGACGATGCTCGGCACCGCCGCCGGTCCAGTGTGCCGTGCCCTGGTAATAGGCCTGCCAGCGGCGCGCCTCCGTCTCACCGGTGAAGGCGTTGGCGTTGAAATTGGAACTGTCCTCGGCAGTCAGGCTGACGGACAGCTCGCTCTGCCAGGGCAGGCGGATGGCGCCGGCATCGGCGATGAGGGCAAGCCGCGCCCCGTGACGATTGCCTTCGGTCTCGTGCCCGGTGTCGTTCAGGCGACCATCGAAGTTCGTGTCGGAATCATATTGCGAGGTGTAGCCGGTCAGGCGCGCCGCGCCGTCGAGGCGGATACCGGGCGACAGGGCCAGTGAACCCGCAGCCGAAAGGTTGCGCAGGTCGAAGCCATCCGCTTCGCCGCCGAGGCCGGACGCATCGACCCCTTCAGTCGAATAGGCGCTGAGGGTGGCGCCGCCCGACAGGCTGCCGCGCGTGCCGCTGGCCGATGCTCCGGCACGCCAGCTTTCAAACGAACCGGCCTCGGCAAAGAGCGAGGCGCGTGGATCCGGCGTACCGGTATTGGTCAGGATGTTGATCACCCCGCCGATCGCGTCCGATCCCCACAGCGCGGACTGTTCGCCGCGCAGGACCTCGACCCGGCTGACGCCATCGGACGGGGCTTGCGAAAAATTGAAGCCGCCGGTCAGCGGTACCGAGGCCTCGATCCCGTCGATCAGGACGAGGACGTGATTGGCTTCGCTTCCGCGCAGCCGGACATCGGTCAGCGAACCTGCCGGTCCTGAACGCGACACAGCCAGACCGGGAATGGCGCGCAGCGCATCCGCGAGGATCGGGCCGCGCAGGCTGATTTCGGCCGGTTCCAGGACGGTGACGGCCGACGTGACTTCGCTTTCCGGAACAGGAACGCGCGCGCCGACCACGATGATGGTCTCGTCCCCGGTGGACTGGCCGAGGGCCGGGGCCGTGATGAAAGGGATGAGGGCAGTGGCGGCGAATGCACTTCGCCGAAGCCGGGTGATTCCGGTCATGGTCTACAGACTCCAGGTCAGGCGGCCGGATCACCGGTCCGCCGGGTTCAAAGGAGTCGCTGCAAACGGAAGAGTCCGCGCCTTCCCGCGTGCTTCCGCACGGGACGAACGAGCGACGGCGTCGGTCGGTCTTCCGGCTCACGGGTCACAGCTGGCGATGCGCCTTCCCGGGGTTGCCCCCAGTGGCTTCCTTGCATCGCTGCTCACCGCTTACGGCTGCGGGCACAGCGCCGGACTTGGCGGATAATTCGCCTCACCGATCTTCCCATTCAATTCCCTCGCGGGAACCGACGCGGCGCGGAACCTATCCCTGCGCCGCGGCTGCGTCCAGCGGCCAGATGAGCGGCGTCACGATGACGGTCACCAGGCCCATCAGGACGTTCATCGGCACACCGATCTTGAGGAAGTCGGAAAATTTATAGCCGCCCGCCGCATAGACGAGCGTGTTCGTCTGGTAGCCGATCGGGGTTGCGAAGCTGGCGCTGGCGGCGGCCATCACCGCGACGACGAAAGGCCGCGGATCGAGGCCGAGACTGACCGCCAGGGCGATCGCGACAGGCGTGACCACGACCGCAACCGCATTGTTCGTGACAGCTTCGGTCAGGACCGATGTGAGAATATAGACTGCGGCGAGGATCGCGATGGGCGGCAAGGCCATCAAAAAGGGGCTGGTTGCGTCGACGATCAATTCCACCGATCCGGCGCGTTCGAGCCCTGCCCCGACGGCGATCATCGAGACGATCAGGGCGAGGATCCGCCAGTCGACCGCCTCGAACGCTTCCTCGGCATCGACGCATCCCGTCACCAGCACCAGCCCGACACCGATGATGGCCAGGCCGGCAATCGGCATGATCCCCAATGCGGCGAGCCCGACGATCCCGGCGAGGATTGCGATGGCGAGCCAGGCCTTTTCGCGGCGATAGGCGCGCTCCTCGGGCTCGGCGAGTTCCACGAGGCCGAAATACTCGGCCATGTGCTTGACGTCCTGGGGCGAGCCTTCAATCAGGATCGTGTCGCCGGGCGACAGGGTGACCGCACCGATGTGATCGACCAGGCGTTCGCCGTGGCGATGGACCGCAACGATGTAGACGCTGAAGCGGCGGCGCAGGCGGAAGAATTTGAGCGGTCCGCGGAGCAGCCGGCTCCCGGCAGGCACCAATGCCTCGACGATGATGGCTTCGCGTTCGCGCACGTCGGAAAAGCGCTCTGATCCCATGTCCAGGTGGCCGTCGCGCCGCAGGCTGAGGATCTCATTGGCCGGAGAATCGAACACCAGCCGGTCGCCCTGCTCGAGTTCGACATCGTCGAGATTGTCGCGCAGGGAATCGCGCCCGCGCAAAACGTCGACCAGGCGCATGTCACGGCGCTCGAAGAAGGTGATGTCGGCGACCCGCTGACCGATGAATTCGGAATCGGCCGGCACGCTCGCATCGGTGAGGAAGCGGGCATCGGGATCCGAATTCAGGAATTCCATGATCGAATGTCGGTCGGGCAGCAGGCGCGGCCCGGCAATCATCAGGTAAAGGCTGCCGACGGCGGCCATGGCCAATCCGAGGCCGGAAATCTCGAAAATGCCGAACGGTTCGAGCCCGGCGGCGCGTGCCACACCGTCGACCAGCAGGTTTGACGAGGTGCCGATCAGCGTCACCGTCCCGCCCATGATCGCAGCGAAGGACAGGGGCATCAGATAGCGCGACGGGGCATGGCCGAGCTTGCGCGTCAGGCCGATGACGACCGGGATCAGGACGATGACGACCGGCGTGTTGTTCATGAAGGCCGAGGCCACCATCGTCATCACCAGCACGGCAGGCAGGATCAGGATCGGCGCGCGCTCTGCGCCGCGTTCGATCACATAGCTGACATAGGACAGGGCCCCGGTGCGCACGAGNGCNGCNGAGACCACGAACATCGCGGCGATGGTGACCGGAGCGGAGTTGGAAAACGAGCCCAACAGGTCGCCGGTTGGCAGAAGGCCGGTCAAAAGCATCACCGATGTCCCGCCGATGGCGACGACTTCGGGCGGAAATTTCTCGGTCAGGAAGAGGACGAACATCCCCGCCAGCACGAAGAGGGCGAGCACGGCCGCGTGATCGTCGATGAAATCCATACCCGGCAGCTCCCCGACTCGTCCTTCTCAGATAAAGGACTACCGGGTTCCGGGGTTCCCGCCAGCGGGATTTGTCAGAGCTTGAAGCTCATTTCGGCGAGCTGCTTTTCGAAATCGCGCAGCTTCTTGCGCGCCTTGCGCCACTCCCACCACAGGAAGGCGACCTTGGGGCCGTCAATCAGGTAGCGTTTCCACATCCGTTTGGGCTCCTGCGCGAGGCGGTGGAGCCATTCAAGGCGGAGATTCTGGATCCATTTCGGCGCGCGCCTTGCCTTGCCGCCAAGGAAATCGAGCGAGGCGCCAACGCACAGGCCAATACCGGTGCAATCACCCCGCTCAAGGCAGGCCTCGGCGATCATCTCCTGCTGCGGCGAGCCCACGCACAGGAAGACGAAGCGTGACGGGTTGGCGGCGACAAAAGCAGCGCAGTCGGCGACCGCCTCGGGATTGTTGCGCAATCCCATCGGCGGCTCGTGCCAGCGCACATCGACCAGCCCGTACCGCGCCTTCACGGCGTCGATCACATCGGCGCTGCCGCCGATGATGGTGACCGGTTCGTGGCGCAGGATGACATTGTCGAACAGGGCTTCGGTCAGGTCCGAGCCCGGCGTGACGGCCACGTCCTCGCCCGACAAGCCCGCGATCAGCTCCAGAACGCGGCTGTCACACACGGTCAGCCAGGCTTGCGCGTAGAGCGGGGCGAGAATGCCGTCGCGGCGAAGCCGCACCAAATGGTCGACGTTCGGCGTGACGACAAAGGCGAACGGGCTGATGGGGTCACGTTCGGCGAGACGCTGAATGGCGAGCGGAAAGTCGATATTGTCGAAGGCAGAGTTGAGGAACCAGATATGGCGCGGCCGCGAGCGGCGCTCCTGGTCGTCGAATGTCTCTGCAATCGCGTGGATCGACATGTGCGTTGTCCCGTTTCGCGCCAGAGGCGAGTGATTCACGGGTCTCAGTGCAATCACCGCGCCGCTGTCCGCATCCAAATCCGGGACAGGCCGCATCTGGAATGCAGACGCGGGGCCGGACATGCGAGGCGGAGAGATGATTGTGCAGGCGAAGCTGGCTGTGGCGGCGATCACGCTGGCGGGCTCGGCGATGCTCGCGACGCCCGTCATGCCGGACGCCCGGACCGAGATCGTCGTCGGGCCGTATCAGCTGATCCTCAGCCGGCGGGCGCCGCAGTTTGCGCTCGCCGAACGATGCCTGGTGAGCGATTGCGCGCTCGTCGAAATCGTCATCCGTCCTGCGAATGGGCCGGTGTGGCGGATCGAATTCTAGACGAGTATTGAGCCCGCGCGGCCGAACCGCAAAACCGGTTCCCACTTTTCCTGGCCGCGCTAGCTGGATCTCGAAATGTCCGCGCGGCCGAACCGGAAAACCGGTTCCCACTTTTCCTGGCCGCGCTAGACCGGGTCTTTCGGGGTCGGTGCGACCGGCGCGACCTGGATCACGGCGCGAATGCGCGGGTGGAGGAAGGCGAGCAATGTCGCCAGTCCGGCAAGGGCCGCATTGAGCGCAAAGGGCGTTTCCGGCCCGACCGCCTGGTAGAGCCAGAGCCCGGTCAGCGGCGCGACAAGGAAGCCCAGGCCCGCCGTCGCCGTCGTCAGTCCCGCAGCCCGGCCCTGGTCTTCCGGATCGACGCTGAGTGACGCCCCGCCGGTAAAGCCCGAGCGCGCGAGGCCGAAGCCGAAGCTGTTGAGCAGAAAGCCGAACACGATGGCGGCATAGTTGGGAGCGAAAACCAGTTCTGCATTGCCGATCAGGATCAGCGCGGCACCGAGCGCCATCAGCGTGCGCGGGCTGGCCTTCAGGGCCGGGATCACCGCAAGCTGGGCAAAGATCAGCCCGCCCGCTCCGGCAGTCAGTGCCACGCCGGCCAGCTGCAGGCCGGCTTCGGGATCGGCGGAAAGCTTGTCCATCACGTAGAACCCGATCGCCTGCAGCGAAGCGGCCTGGCTCAGCCACACGAGCACACCGAAGACCATGAAGGGCATCAGGCGCGGATCGCCGGCAAAGGCAAATTGCGCGAACGGGTTGATCGGGCGCTGGCGCTGCTTGGGCGGGGTGTTCTCCGGCAGCAGATTGCGCACCGCAAAGGCTCCGGACCCGACAATCACCGCGATCACGATCATGAAAGGCGCGACACCGATGCGCTCGACGAAGGCCGCCGCCAGTGCCGGGCCGATGACGCCGCCAAGGCCGAAGGCCGCTGTCAGGCCTGCCAGCGCCTCGGTCCGCTCAGACGGGCTCGTGCGGTCGGCGACATAGGCTTGCGCCGAGGGGTTGGTCGCCGAGCCCAGCCCGCCGAACAGCGCCCGTGACAGCGCCATTGCCACGATGGCGGCGAGCGGCGGCAACAGGCCGACCTGCCCGGCCCAGGCGCCGCAGGCGAAAATCAGGGTCGAGACCGCAAAGCTCGTCAGTCCGAAAATGATCAGCGGGCGGCGCCCGCGCCGGTCCGACAGCGCCCCCCAGACCGGGCTCATCACCAGAAACAGCAGCGCCGACAGGGTGTAGATCGCGCCGATATAGATTTCCGACACGGCCAGTTCGCGCGCCAGGGGCGGCAGGATGGCGAACAGCATGGAATTGCCGATGCCGGTTGCCATCAGGCACAAGAACAGTAGTCGGAAGGCGCGGCGCCGGACCTCGGGCGAGGACGGGTTCGCCGGATCATAAAGCGGCGGCATGGTGGTTCGGACTTAAACCCGGGACGGGGCGGCGTCTATGGCGGCCTGCCTCGCGGCTAAACTCTGTCGTTCTGACAATCTAAATCAATTTGAGAGCGGACATCCCGATCGCTGCGTAGTGCCGCACTTCTCCTTCCGCTCTGGCCGGGCTGACCCGGTGGACAACAACGTTGGCGATCCCGCTCCGTTTCAGATTTTCGCGAATGGGCAACAAGGACTTCGAGGTCAACGCGATCAGCTCATCGGAATGCATGCTGCTTGTCACCTGGAAAAGACGGGCAGCTTGTCCGCGTATTTCACCTTCGAACCAATCGGGATGGTTCTCGATCTCGATCAGATCATGCGCTATCGACAGGAAGCTCTGTTCGCCATCGCCTGGGTACAACAAGAAGCGCTGCTCATTCGACCAATCGGCCATCTCCAACCACTCCATCCACACTCAAGGTCGCGCCTACGCGGGGCGACTGCTCGGCTCTCCCCACCCCTTCCTGACCACGCTATCACAAACTTTCTCAATTTGAGCGGGTGGGGAGGCGTAGGAAAAGAGCAATGATAGTCGTGATAGGAATAATTCCCGAAACGGTGAGAAGAGACTCTCACGCCTCTCACCGGATCTGCCCCGTAAACGCCCTCCTAACGCGCGCTACACCGGACATTAAGCTAAACGCGCCATAGTCCGTCCCGAAACCGGACAGAACCCGCATGAGAGGTTCGCCGGGAAAGACACGGGTGGATTTGGGGTATGTTTCAGATCATCGGCATTGTTGTCGTGTTCGTCATGGTGTTTGGCGGCTTCATGCTCGCCGGCGGCCATTTCGATATCATCATCCGGGCCGCGCCCTTCGAGATGATGATGATTGGCGGCGCGGCGGTCGGCGCCTTCCTGCTCGGCAATTCCGGCAAGACGGTGATGAAGACGGTCGGGGATTTCGGCAAGATCATCTCCGGTCCGAAATGGAAGACGCAGGATTATCGCGACCTGCTGTCGCTGCTCTTCCTCCTGACCAAGACGATGAAGACCAAGGGCGTAATCGCGCTCGAGACCCACATCGAAAATCCCGGCGACTCCAGCATCTTCCAGCGCTTCCCGCGCATCATGAAGGACCATTTCGCGACCGACTTCATCTGCGACACGCTGCGGATGATGACGATGAACCTGGAAGATCCGCACCAGGTCGAGGACGCGATGGAGAAGCAGCTGGAAAAGCACCATCACGAGGCCGCTGCCCCGGCGCACGCCCTGCAATCGATGGCCGACGCCCTTCCGGCGCTGGGCATCGTCGCGGCCGTGCTCGGCATCATCAAGACGATGGGAGCCATCGACAGCCCGCCGGCGGTGCTGGGCGGCAAGATCGGCTCCGCGCTCGTCGGCACATTCCTGGGCGTGTTTCTCGCCTATGGCTTCGTCGGTCCGATGGCGACGCGTCTCAAGGAGGTCTATGACGAGGAACACATGTTCTACGTCATCATCCAGAATGTTCTCGTGGCGCACCTGCACGGCAATGCCGCGCAAATCTCGGTGGAGATCGGCCGGACCTGCGTTCCGACCAAGTCGCAGCCGAGCTTTGCCGAGCTGGAAACCGCACTCGGCGAGATCCCCGCTGAAGCGTGACATAACGGCAAGCTGACGCCGCAACCCGGCGCTGATAGGCTCCCTCGTCAGGATCGGCGAGGGAGCCTTTTTCGTGCTGGAGCTGCATATCGGTGGCCCGATCGGACTGCTGGTCCTGGTCTTCGACGTCTATGCCATCATGCAGATCGCCCGTTCGCGCGCGACCGGCATCGTCCGGGCGTTCTGGATCACCCTGATTCTGGTCATTCCCCTGCTCGGTTTCATCATCTGGCTGTTCCTCGGACCGCGCGAGGGGCGCGGCATTTTCCGTTGACCCGATGGTGAGGCTGACCTGCGATCCACCCGCGCTGGACTGGCGCGACAGCGGACCCGTCGCCCCGGACTATGACGACATCTATTTCTCCAAGGAGGACGGCCTCGCTGAAACCCGCGCCGTGTTCCTGCGCGGCTGCGGCCTGCCGGACGCCTGGCGCGGCAGACCGGTCTTCACGGTGGGTGAACTGGGATTCGGAACCGGGCTGAATGTGCTGGCCCTTTGGGATCTCTGGCGGCGCGAGGGAAACCCTTCAGGCTGGCTGCATGTTGTCACCGCCGAGAAATTTCCCCTGCCACGGGATGACGCGCGACGGGCGCTGACGCAGTGGCCGGAACTGGCGGCGCTCAGTGGCCGGCTGGTGGACCAATGGCCGACCGCGTTGAAGGGCGCCCACCGGTTGCGCTTCGATGACGACCGCTTTGTGGTCACGGTTTTCCATGACACCGCCGAAGCAGCACTCAGCCAGATGGAAGCCCGGATCGATGCCTGGTTTCTTGACGGCTTTGCGCCTGCGAAAAACCCCGACATGTGGAGCGAAGGCGTGTTCCGCGAGATGGCGCGCCTGTCGAATCCGGGGGCCATCGCGGCCACCTTCACCGTGGCGGGCGCGGTGCGCCGGGGCTTGCAATCGGCCGGTTTCCGGGTCGAAAAACGGCCCGGTCACGGACGCAAACGCGAACGGCTCGAAGCGGTGTTTGAGGGCGAGGGATCGGCACCGCCCAGCCCCTTCCCGCGCTCGGCGCCCGTCGAGGGTCCCATCGCCATCATCGGGGGCGGGATCGCCGGAGCCAGCCTGGCCCATGCCCTGCGCAGGCGCGGCCGCGAAGCTGTGATCCTCAGCGAAGGCGGGCTTGCGGCCGGTGCCTCGGGTGCGCCCGGCGGATTGCTGACACCGCGCCTGGAATATGCCGACCGCCCGCATGTCCGCGCGACCCTGGCGGCGTTCGAATTTGCCCGCACGCTCTATGACGGGCGCGACGGATTTTACCCCGAAGGCGTGATGCGTCTGGCGAAGGACAAGGTCGAAGCCGCCCGATTTGAGAAGCTCGCCGAGGCCATGGGTGAAGGCTATGCGTTTGACGCAGATGCACCCGGCCTGTGGATGGCACGGGGCGGCCGGTTCGAGCCGGGAAAGCTGGTTCACGCGCTTGCGGCCGATACAGCCGTGATCGACGACCGCGTCTCGCATGTCTGCCCCACCCGCGATGGCGTCGCACTTCACGGCGCGGACGGGACCGTGCTGACCGAGGCGGCATTTGCTGTCTCGTGCGGCGGGGCAGACCAGATTGGCCGATTTGTTGACGTTCCGATGGAGTCAGATCCCGGGCGGTTGATGGTGTTCGCTGCGACGGGTCCCCTCCCGGCGCACCCGCGTGCCTGGGGCGGCTATGCGTCTGCGGCGGCCGGCGGCATCCTGGTTGGAGCCACCCATGAAAGACGAACGTCAGCCGGTTCGGACGATGAGGTCGAGCACGCGCTGCGCCAGTCGGCGCGCGATCATGTACCCGGCATTCATGCCGCGCTTGGCGAGCGTGTCACGGTCTGGGGCAATGACCGGGCGGCACCCCCCGACCGGTTGCCGGTCGCGGGCGCATTGCCCGGCGAAGCCTATGCCGCGATCTGGGGACCCGTTGCCCGTGGAGGCGTCCGGCCCGGCGAGGCGTCTGGCGGCACCAAGACGCGGCAGGCAATCCTCGGAGGGTTCGGGGCGCGCGGCTTTGCCCACGCTCCCTTGCTGGCCGAAACACTGGCAAGCGATCTGTGCGGCGAGCCTTCGCCGCTGGAACGCACGAGCCGCGAAGCCTTGCACCCGGCGCGCTTCGCCTGGCGGGCGCTGAAGAAGGGTGGCTAGAACTCGGGGGCGCGTTGCCGCGTGCGGCTACTCTCCCGCCTGGCGTGCATTCCGTGCCGCGATGACCGCGTCATACATCAGCCGCCCGGCATAGCCATCGGCGAGCTCGCCGCGCTGACGCTGGAAGGCCATCAAGGCGCGGCGCGTATTGGGGCCGAAAATGCCGTCGACGCCGCCGGGATCATAACCCAGATCGACCAGCGCCTGCTGCATCTCCTGGGTCTGACTGCGGGTGATGGGCGGGTTGTCGAGCGGCCAGGACTGGTGGATCTGCCCCCGCCCGGCGAGACGCTCTGACAGAAGCCAGACGCCCAGCGCGTAAGACGTCGAATTGTTGTAGCGCTTGATCGCACCGAAGTTGGAATAGGTCAGGAAGCCCGGCCCGTGCAGACCCGCGGGCAGGATCAGGCGCGCGGCGCGCATGTTCAGGTCAGCGCTCCAGGCCTCGCCATCGGCGCGGGTGATACCGCGGGTCGACCATTCTGCGGTCATGCGCTGCTGGTCTGGCGTCCAGCTCGACAGGTCGAAATCATCCGGCACAACGACTTCCACGGCGGGGGGCACGTCGGCCGTCCATCCGGCCTGCGACAGCAAGTTCGCCGTCGACGCGAGCGCGTCACCATAATCGGTCCAGATATTGCGCCGGCCGTCACCGTCGAAATCGATGGCGCGGGCAAGATAGGTCTCGGGGATGAACTGGGTCTGGCCCATAGCGCCCGCCCAGGAACCGGTCAGCTCCTCGCGGAAGGCATAGCCATTGTCGAGCATGCGGGCGACCGCGATCAGCTGGGCTTCGGCCCAGGTCCGGCGCCGGCCTTCCCAGGCGAGCGTCGCGAGCGATTGCACGACATCATGGTTGCCGGTGATCGCCCCGTAGGACGATTCCAGTCCCCAGATGGCGGCGACAATCTCGCGCGGGACGCCCAGCCCGTCCTCGATCGCGCCGAAGGTGACGTGGTTCTCGCGCAGCGCATTGCGGCCATCGGACACGCGCCGCTCGGACGCGGCGATGTCGAGGTATTCCCACAAGGGACGGACAAATTCAGGCTGGGTCTGATCGCGCTCGATGACGATCATGTTGGGCTCCAGGCCGTCCAGCATGGCGGAAACGGTCTGGGGACTGGCGCCTGACGCCACGAGGCGCGGGCGGAAATCATTGAGCCAGTCTGTGAAACTCTCACCTTCGGCCTGGGCGAAGACCGGGGCGGATAAGATCAGGGCAAGAAGGGCGGCGAAAAAATGTTTCATCCATCACTCGACAAGGCAGCGGGGGACAATCCGGCGATCTCGACTATGAGCTTGCGGCGCAGCGCTGTCACGAAGTCCTCGTGGGTTTCACTGCGCATGACAAAACTTCCCGGTCCGGCGATCACGTGATTCTCGAAATAGCGCGCCACGTCGATATTGACAGGGGGGCGGAAGGGATCCTGCCGCGAGGACTGGATCGGCAGGCCGTTGATGGTCACGCCGGCCGCGTCCGCTGCCGCGCGGGCATCGGTCAGGGGCGGTCCGGCGTTCTGCGGGCCGTCGCCGGAAATATCGATCACCAGGCGGCGGCCCGAATAGCCATTGGTCTCGATCAACTGGACGGCGGAATTGATGACCGCGCCAATCGCCGTGCGGCGTCCTGATACGAAGGGTGCTGCCGCCAGCGTGCCGGCAAACATTTCGGCATCTTCCGGACCTTCGATCAGCGTCCAGGGCGCAACGATGCGCTGAAACCCACTGTCGGCCCATTCGATATAGAGGACGGCGATCCGCCCCTCGCCGCCGGCTTCGATGGCCGAGATGACATCAGGGTCGGCGAGCGCGGCCACATGCCCCTGGCGCTGGCGCAGTGCCTCTTCCTCGTCGATCGACGACGACACATCGACGGCAAAGACCAGTTCGACGTCGACGATCATGCGGCCGGTCTCGTCGAAACGGGGCTCGCGGACCAGCCAGTCTTCTTCCCACTGGGCCATCGAGGGCGAGGCGCATAGAATCGCGGCGAGGCACACGGCAAGGCGGAACACAAAAACGGTCATGTCGATCAGGGCGCCAGTCCGGTCAGTTCGGAGCGCGCCGGAGCCGCCCCGGCAATTTCCAGGGTCATCTTGCGCAGGATCGCCATCTGGATGTCCTCCGGCTCGCGCACGGCGAGCACGAACGCCCCGGGACCGATGGCAACATTGCGGTCGAAATATTCATCGAGATTCAGCTCGACCGGCCGCGTCCAATGGCCGGGGCGCTCGGTGAGAATCGGCAGTCCGTTCACCGTGATGCCGGCCGCACGGGCCATTTCGCGCGCCTGCATCAGGTCCATTCCGTGATTTTGCGGTCCGTCGCCGGACAGATCGATCAGGCGGCGGTGACCGTCATAGGCATTGGTCTCGATTCGCTCCACGGCGTCGGCAATGGCCGAACCGATGGCCGTGTAATGCCCCCGCTCCAGCGGGGCTGCGGCCACGACCGCGGCAAAGGCCATCGCGTCCGCCTCGCTTGCAATCACGGTCCACGGCGCGGCCGGGCGCTGGAATCCGGCATCGGCCCATTCCACATAGGTCACGGCGATCCGGCCAAGCGGTCCGGCCTGGATGGCCGAAATGACGTCCGGATGGGCCAGCGCGGCGACATAGCCCTCGCGCTGGCGGCGCGCCTCGTCGAGGTCGACGGAATAGGAAATATCAACGGCGAGCACCAGCTCGACATCGACGGGCGTGAGGGTTTGCGCGCCGGAAGGGACCGGAACGGCAAGCAAACCAAGGCAGGCGATCAGACAGCGCATGGAGCGGACCCTATTGTGCGGCCCGGAAAGCGGCAACTAACGGTGCGGTAAGGCTGCACACGGCGGCCTGCGAGGCGTTGACAGCGTCACCTGCTTCGCCTAAATCGCCCGCTCCCCCGCACCAGTACGCGGGTTTTTTCCAGTTTAGAGGGCCGGTCCGATGAAGGTGCGCAGCTCGATCAAATCGCTGAAGAACCGCCACCGCGCTTGCAAGGTGGTGCGCCGTCGTGGCCGGGTCTTCGTGATCAACAAGGTTGATCCGCGTTTCAAGGCGCGCGCTGGCTAACGCCTGCGCTGCCCTGACGCGAAGCATAAGAGAACGCCCTGGCTGATGCCGGGGCGTTTTTCTTTGGCGGGTCACTCGGCGGGCTGGACCGCCGCCGGCGCGGCGTCCGCGCGCATGTCGGCCAGCGCGTGACGGATGATCACCCAGGCGCCGTGAAGCGCCAGCCCTGCCATCACCGCGGCAACAACCAGGTCCGGCCAGCCGGTCTGCGTTCCAAAGACGCCCAGCGCCGCCGCGAGCACGGCGAGGTTGGCCAGCACGTCATTGCGTGAGCAGATCCACACCGAGCGCATGTTGGAATCGCCATTGCGCCAGGCATAAAGCAGGCCGAGACAGGCGAGATTGGCGGTCAGGGCCGCTGCGCCCACGATCCCCATCGTGCCCCAGCCGGGAATCGTGCCGTGCAGGCCGTGCCAAACGACCGTGCCGATCACCCACAGGCCGAACACGCCCATCGACACGCCCTTGATCAGCGCGGCGCGGGCGCGAAGCCGCAGCGCCATGCCCAGGACAAAAAGGCTGATGCCGTAATTGGCCGCATCGGCAAAGAAATCGAGCGCATCGGCCTGCAACGCGGCCGATCCCGCCGCCAGGCCCGAGACGATCTCGACGCCGAACATCGCCGCATTGATGACCAGGACGATCCACAAGACGAGGCGATAGCGCCCGTCGGGAGGTGCAGCAGATCCGCAATGGTTTTCGTTGCAGCAGGCCATTGGCGTCCCGTCTTCAGTGTCGCTCACGATTTGCACCGCATTGACCGCGCGCGGTCAAGCCGCTTGCCGCGTGAGAATGAAATTGCGGTCATGTCGGTGGCGCGCGCTTTACGCAGGCGGCGCGCGGCCTATCTTGCTGCACCATGACCGCCCTGCTTCTCGCTCTCGCGCTGCAAATGCAGCCTGCCGCACCCTCCGCGCCGCTCGTTCTGGAGCCGGAGGAGCGCCTCGAAGTTCGCCTTGATGAACTGCGCACCGCCGACGAGGCGCATGCCGCCGACATCGCGCAGGAAGTGCTGGCGCTGTGGGCCGACGCCGACAGCGCGACGATCGACCTGTTGATGGAGCGCGGGGAAACCGCCCTGTCGGCGGGCGAGACCGATCTGGCCGCGCGGATGTTCGACCATGTCACCCGTCTTGAACCCGGCTTTGCCGAAGGCTGGCTGCGCAGCGCGCAGATTGCCCATGCCCGGCAGGACTGGGAGTTCTCGCTTCAGGCGCTGAACCGCGCCCTCACGATCGAGCCGCGCCGTTTTGACGGGTATTTCCTGCTCGGCCGGACGCTGGAACAGGCCGACCGGCCCGAAGCCGCGCTCGAAGCCTACGAGCAGGCGCTTGAGATCTACCCAGAATACGAACTGGCCGCCCAATCAGCCGCGCGCATCCGCGCGCGACTGCGCGGCCGAACCCTCTAGGACCTATGAAAACCGGATTGATCATGGCCACTGCTGCCGCCTTCACCCTCGCCGGAGCCACAGGTGCGGACATTCCCGCCCCGCCGGGCCAGTTTGTCGAGGTCGACGGCGTGCGGATCCGCTATGTCGAGGAAGGCAACGGCCCGCCCGTCCTGCTGATCCACNGCGCGTCCTCGAACGGTGAAGACATGCACATGGCCCTGTCGGGCCATCTCGACGGCTATCGCGCCATCTATATCGACCGGCCGGGCCTGGGGTGGAGCGAGCGCCCCGGCGGCCGCTGGACGCCCGAACGCGAGGCCGCCCTGATCGTCGACATCATGGATGTGCTCGATATCGAGAACCCAGTCGTCGTCGGCCATTCCTGGGGCGGGGCGGTCTCGATGCGGCTCGCCATTGATCATGGCGAAGACCTGGCCGGGCTCGTGCTGATCGCGCCCGCCTTGCGCAGCGATGTAGGCGATGCCGCCTGGTACAATTCCGCGTCGCGTATTCCGCTGCTCGGCCCGATCGTGACGCGCATCTTTGTCCCCATCCTGGGACCGCGCCAGATCGATTCAGGGCTGGAAACCACGTTCGCGCCCCAGCCGGTTCCTGCGGGATATGGCGACCGGGTACGGGTCAACCGGCTGTTCAACCCGTCCGTCTTCAAGGCCAACGCCGCCGACATGGCGCCGGTGAACACTCACCTGGCGGCCCAGGAAGGCCAGTATGCGAATGTCAGCCTGCCGACGGTCTTCCTGGCCGGGCCCAACGATCAGGTCGTGAACACGGCGATGCATTCCGGCCGCGTGTCCGAGGCCATGCCCAATGCCCGGCTCGAGACCGATGCGGGTTGGGGGCACATGCTGCACCACTACGCGCCGGACCGCGTGCGGGCCGCGATCGATGCGGTTGCGGACGGGCGCCTGGACTGATCGCGTGTCGCCTCACTGCACGCGGCGGTGGAAAGCGCGGCCTTCACGGCTTGAGGAATCCGCGCCCTGCGCCTAGCTTCGCGGCCCTGATCCCAACCCGAACGCAAGATGGACTTCGACATGGACGACGCCGTCAACACCTCTGCCGTGACCGACCAGACCGATTCCATCGGGGGTGTGGCCCGTGACCATCTGAAGGCCTTCGTCTCGCGCATCGAGCGCCTGGAAGAAGACAAGAAGACGGTGATGGACGACATGAAGGAAGTCTATGCCGAGGCCAAGTCGATGGGCTTCGACACCAAGATCCTGCGTCAGGTGATCCGTCTGAGAAAGATTGACCGCAATGAGCGCCAGGAAGCCGAAGCGCTTCTGGAGCTTTATCTGGGTGCGGTCGAGGGCTAGGAGGCGCCCGCCTTTGCCGCGAGAGGTCGACGACAAGAAAACCCGACGCGCCCTGAGACGACTCGCCCGCGCCAAGGCCAAGGCCGAAAGCGGAGGCGAGGACGCGAAACTGTCCGAATGGGAAGACGAATTCGTGGCCTCGGTCGAAGACCGGCTGAACACGTTCGGCTCTGCCTTCAACGATCCCGAAAAGGGCCGGCTCGACGATGCCCTGTCTGGGCGTCAGAGCGTCAAGCTTCGCGAGATCGAGAAGAAGGCCTCGGGCAAGACCCGAAAGCCGATGGCGCGCGGTTCGGGTTTCAAGCAGAAGCCCGGCAGCAGCTTCAAGCGATCATCCTTCAAGGCGAAGTCGGGCCCGTCGGGCCCGCGTGTGCGCGACATCCACGACGACCTGCCTGAAGACGAGGACCCGCCCCCATCCGCGCCCGAAATTCCGCGCCCCGCGCACAAGCCGCGCTTGCGGGTCGTAAAAGGGGGCAAGGACGATGAGTGACCTGCCGTCCGATGCGCTCGACTTTTTCGCCAAGACCGGCCTGCCCGGCCGCCCGCGCGGCTTCGACGGCTTTGGCGACAGCCCGCAGATGCAGGACGAATTGCTCGATCTCGTCCTGATCGGCCGCAAGCAGGCCACCTGCACGCTCGCGCGCTGGTTCGAGAATGATCCGGCCGGCCTGCCCAAGCCGGGCGATTTCTGGGTCATCCACGACGGATCGAAGACACCGCGCGCCGTGGTCCGCACCACCTCGGTCGAGGTCAAACCGATCCGCGAGGCCGATGCGCAATTTGCCTGGGACGAGGGCGAAGGCGACCGGTCGTTCGAGTACTGGCTCCGCGAGCACCGCGCCTTCTGGCAGCGCGAAGCCGATCGCGAAGGCTTCACGTACAGCGACGATCTCGAGGCCGTGTTCGAACGGTTTGAACTCGTTTGGCCGCAGCGCCGGGAGCCCGGTTCAATGACGCGCGAAACCACCGATGCAAATGGCTATGCCGTCCGTGTCGCCCGCCAGATTCCCGGGCTCCGCGACCTGCACCGCATGGTCACCGTGCTCCTGGCCGAGCAGCTTCCCACAAACGGACACGTGCTGGTTCTTGGGGCGGGGGGCGGTCTCGAGTTGAATGCGATGGCTGAGTTGCAGCCGGATTGGCAGTTCGACGGTGTCGACCCCTCGGCAGACATGCTGGCGCAGGCGCGTGAACTGACCGCGCCTTTCGCGGACCGGATCACCTTGCATGAAGGCTATATAGAGAACGCGCCCGTTGGTCCGTATGACGGCGCGGTGTGTCTGCTGACCCTGCATTTTCTGCCGCAAGCCGAGCGCTTGAGAACCCTCCGTGAGATCGCGCAACGGTTGCGGCCTGCAGCCCCGCTCGTTACCGCGCATCACAGCTTTCCGCTCGCCGATGGCGCGCAAGACCGCTGGCTCGGACGCTACGCGGCCTACTCCGGCACCCAAAGCCCGCTGACCGCGATGAAGGACAGACTGCCTGTCCTTCCACCCGAGACGGATGAAGCCCTCCTGCGGCAAGCGGGTTTCACCGATATCGAGTTGTTCTGGGCCGCGCTGACCTTCAAGGGCTGGGTGAGCTGGCGGCGCTAGCGGTTGAACAGAAAAGACCCCGCTCCGGCAAAGCCGTGCGGGGTCAGTCTCCGACCATTCCCTCTTGGGAAAGATGTTACGCGGTGCGGGCTTCCTCGACGTCGAGGTCGTACTCGCGCACCTTGCGATAGAGTGTCGAACGGCCGAGGCCGAGGCGGCGTGCCACCTCCGACATGCGACCGGCATAGGTCTCGATGGCAAACTGGATCAGGTCGCGCTCGATAGCTTCCAGGCTGCGCAGGTGTCCGCCACCGTCGATGATGTGCACACCCGCCTGGTCATTGCTGGCCACCTCGGGCGCGGCCGTGGCCGGGTCCGGATAGGCATGGGGCGGCGGCGCGGCTTCCGCGGAGTAATCCGTGCTGCGGCCCGAGATATGCGGGAAGTCTTCCGGCGTCAGGTGATCGCCTTCGCACAGGACCACGGCGCGAAAGACCGCATTCTCCAGCTGGCGGACATTGCCGGGCCAGTCGAAGGCCGACAGCATCGCCATCGTCTCGCCGGTCGCATCCTGGATCGAGCGGTTTTCCTGCGCGTTGAAGCGCTGGACGAAGTGGTGAATCAGGGCCGGAATGTCTTCCTTGCGGGCGCGCAGCGGCGGCACCTCGATGGGAAAGACGTTGAGGCGATAGAACAGGTCTTCGCGGAACGCGCCTTCACGCACCTGTTCGGCCAGGTCGCGATTGGTCGCGGAGATGATCCGCACATTGACCTTGACCGGGCGCTTGCCGCCAACGGGATCGACCTCGCCTTCCTGCAAGGCGCGCAGCAGCTTGACCTGCATGTCGAGCGGCAATTCGCCGATCTCGTCGAGGAAGAGCGTGCCCCCGTCAGCCTCCTGGAACTTGCCCATATGCTTGCCGATGGCGCCGGTGAAGCTGCCCTTTTCGTGACCGAACAGGGTTGATTCCACCAGATTTTCCGGGATTGCGCCGCAGTTGACGGCGACGAAGGGCTTTCCGGCCCGGTCGGACGCCGCCTGGATGGCCCGTGCAACCAATTCCTTGCCGACGCCGCTTTCCCCGGTGACGAGGATCGGAATGTTCGACGCGGCGGCCCGCTCGCCCAGACGCACCACCTGGCGCATGGCGGGCGCACCGGCGATCATGTCGCCAAAGCCGAGCGTGCCTTCCTGGGTCTTCTTCAGGCGGCGCACCTCGCCTTCCAGCGACTGGACCTTGAAGGCATTGCGGATCGACACCGCGATGCGCTCCGGGCTGGCCGGCTTGATGAAGAAATCGAGGGCCCCGCCGCGCATCGCCGTGACGACCGTCTCGATGCCGCCATGGGCGGTCAGAACGATCACCGGCAGGTCGCTGCCTTTCTCGCGAAGCGTATCGAGGACTTCCATCCCGTCCATGCCCGGCATGACGAGATCGAGCAGCATGGCATCGACGCCGCCGCGGCCGACCCGGTCGAGCGCCTGCTCGCCGCTTTCGGCACATTCGGCCACATAGCCCTGCTTTTCGAGGACCGCCTGAAGAAGGCGGCGTTGGGTCGGATCGTCATCAACGATCAATACAGTCCTGGCCATCACCCACACCCTTTTTGGTCTCGTTCGCACCGGGCCTTTTGACCTCGCCACCTTCCCTTTGCGGGATTGGTGGGGTGCTCCATCCGAGAACCGTTATGGGACAGGAGCAGTAAAATTCACGCTAAGACGCGGGTAGGCTCGCGTTAAGCATAAGCGGCGGCTTGACCCCGGCAGTCGGGCACGGGACGTTTCGCCCATGGATCGACCGACGGGACTGCCTCCGGCCATCGATGACACCAGAGCGGAGGCGGGTTGGCCGTTTGCGCCCGGCGACCTCATGGCCGGCCTGCCCGATACGGTGCGCCGGAAGCTCGGCCGGCCTGCCGGCTGGTTTGCGCTCTGGCCCGTCCTCATCCTCCTTGCCGGACCCCTTGCAGGCATTCTCACCGGATTGACCTTCGGATTTGTCTCCGGGCGGCTCGACAGCCCTGACCCGCACCTGATCTTCCGGCTGCTTCATCCGGCCCTCGCGCTGGCCTATATCGCGGTCTTCTTTATCTTCGCGCGGTGGGCGGTCCGGCGGGGGCTGGGCAATGCCGTGATTGATCCGCGTCCGCGGCAGATCGCGACCGAGAGCGCCCTGGCCTTCCTGTTCCTGGTCTTGACGATCGTGTTTGGCGGTCTGCTGCTTAACGCGCTCACCGAGCTGCTGGGTGCCCAGCCCAGCCCGCAGAACCTGGTCCCTGCCGAGGCCGGGCCGAGCCTGTTCTGGATCGCCCTTCCAGCAGTCGTGGTCATCGGCCCGGCAGTCGAGGAAATGATCTTTCGCGGCTGGATGCTGCCGGCGCTTCGGGCGCGCGGGCTCGGCTGGATTGCGGCCATCGCCCTGTCCTCGCTCCTGTTCGGGGCTCTGCACAGCCCCGCGGGCCTGCTGCCCTTCGTGTACACGACGCTGGTGGGCATTTCGGCGGGCATATTGCGCGTCCAGACAGGGCGATTGTTTGCCCCGATCCTGTTTCACGCGCTGAACAATCTCGTCGTGATCGGGCTGCCCCAGATTGTCGCCCAAACGGCAGGGTGATCGTTCAATCCTGCATTCCCGCCACACCGGACTTGCGATTGACGCAGTGCAATATCAGGTCTAGCCGGAAGCGATGAACGATACCGCGAACTCGAAAAAAGACGTCCTGCCCTCGCCGCTCGCCCGCTTCGAGGGGCAGCAGCCGCCTGCGCCCGACTGGTTCGCACGGGCGCTGAATACGCCGTCAGATTCTGGCACCACCGAATGCGAAGGCGCAACGATCGCGTGGAAGGCCTGGGGGGCGCGCGGACAGCCGGGCCTGATCCTCATTCACGGCGGCGTGGCCCACAAACAATGGTGGGATGCGCTCGGCCCCTTTCTGGCACGCCGCTACCGCGTCGTCGCGCTGGACCTGTCGGGGATGGGCGATTCAGGCTGGCGCGATGCGTACCGGATGGAGCTCTATGCCGAGGAAGTGCGCGCGGCGGGCAAGGCGGGCGGTGCGTTTGACGCCGGCAAGCCGTTCATCGCCGGACATTCGTTCGGCGGCTTCGTCGTGATGATGGCGACCATGACCTATGGCGCGGAACTGAAAGGCGCGATCGTCCTCGATTCGCCGATTAAGCCGCCCGAGGAACAGCGCCGATCCACCCCGCCGCAGCGTGGCGGCAAGGTCTATGAGAGTTTTGAATACGCGCTGACGCGATTCCGCCTGCTGCCGCATCAGCCGTGCGAGAATGATTTCCTGCTCGACCATGTCGCACGCCAGTCCCTGCGCCGCGAGGGCGATGGCTGGATCTGGAAGTTCGACCCGAATCTGTGGCCGAAGCTGGCGTATAACCGCCGAGATCCGGCCGAGATGCTGAAGCTGATCGCCTGCCCGCTGGCCTTCATCCGCGGTTCGGAATCGGAACTGGTCACGGACGAGGTCTGGGACTTCATGCGGGCCGCGTTCAAGACGGCGCCGATGGTCTCCATCCCCGAGGCCCAGCACCACCTGATCCTCGATCAGCCACTGGCCGTGGTCACCGCCCTCGATGCCCTGATGGCGAGCGGCTGGGGACAGGGCTAGAGCCAGCCCTTGGCGCGGGCGAGGCGGGCGGCCTCGATTCGATTGGATGCCCCCAGTTTCGAGATCGCCTCGTGCAGGTAGTTGCGCACCGTGCCGCGCGCCAGGCCGGTGGTTTGGGCGATGGCCGGGCTGTCGAGCCCGGCTTCAGCCAGGCGCAAAAGGCGGCGTTCGGTGTCGCTCAGCGGATCGGCCTCCTCCCACGCACGCGCAGCGAGGTCCGGCGCAACAACCCGTCCGCCCCCCGCCACCGTGCGGATCGCATCGGCGAGCTTGCCAGCAGGCGTGTCCTTCAGCAGATAGCCGCTGACCCCGGCTTCGAGCGCGCGGCGCAGATAGCCGGGCCGGGCCCAGGTGGTGACAATCAGCACCTTCACGGGCAGTTCGGCGCGCCTGATCGCCCCGGCGAGTTCCAGGCCGGTCATGCCGGGCATCTCGATGTCGGTGACGAGGACGTCGGGCGTCTCGCGGCGGACCATGTCCCACGCCTGTTGGCCGTCGGCGGCCTCACCGGCGATCTCGATCCCGTCTTCCAGGCGAAGCAGGCTGGCCAACGCCCCGCGCAGCAAGCCCTGGTCCTCTGCGATCACAATCCGGGTCATTCCTCGGTCTCCGGATCGGGCAACATCATCGAGATGTGCGTGCCCTGCAGCTTGTTCTCCACCGTGATGAACCCGCCCATCGGCTCGGCCCGGTCATAAATTCCCCGCAAGCCTCCCTGTCCGATTTCGGCCCCGCCGCGACCGTCATCAAGCACGTCGAGCCAGTAAAGACCGCCCCGGTCTATAAAATTGATGCGCACCACTTTGGCGTGTGCATGACGCAGGATGTTGGTGACGCACTCGCGAACGGCCATGGCAAAAACGGTCGCGGTCTTGCCCTCCGGCAGAGTGTCGGAGACGACCAGGTGGACTTTGATCCCGGCCGCCTCGAGTGCGGCCTTGCCGGATTGCAGCGCGTCGCCCAGTGGCCGGTGGCGCAGGCCGCTGACCGCTTCGCGCACTTCGCCGAGCGCCTGTCGTGAGGCGGCAGCCAGGTCTGCCAGTTCGCGGCGGGCGGCTTCCGGATCGCGGTCCATCAGTTTTCCCGCCAGGTCGGCCTTCAGCGTCACGAGCGTCAGCGTGTGGCCCAGCAGGTCATGCAGGTCGCGCGCGATGCGCTGGCGCTCGGCTTCGGTCGCCTCGGCCTCGACGCGGGCCTGTCGCGCGGCTGACTGGCGTTCCCGCTCCAGGCGGTACACGCCCCACGCGGATCCGGCGGTCGCCATCGCGGCAACGGCCAGCACCGCTGCGATCAGCCACCAGGCGATGGACCAGTAGAGCCCCGCCGCGATGATCGACGCGGCGAGGATGCCGAACAGGATGCTGCGGGGCAGGGAGTGCGGCAGACGCGCCAGCATCGCCCCGGCAAAAGCGAGAAAGACGAAGCCTCCAACATTCCAGGGAATGATGGCAAAGCCGATCACCGAGGCCACGACAGCTGCGGGGACGAGGACCAGCCCGCCGCGCCGAACGGCGTAGACATAGACGGCGAGGAAGACCGCGACACCGCCCAGCGACCAGAGCGCTTCGTCGATCGCGGGCGGACGCCAGGCCCAGCCCGCGAAGAAGAAGCCGAGATAGATCAGCGGCAGCCAGGGTCCGTCCGGCGTCAGCAGGGCGGACCAATCGGCCCGGCGGTCAGGCCGGGACGGCATTGGATTCAAGTTCGGGTCCGACATTCACCCCATCCCGGTTCAACTGGCGGCGTGTCCAGGCAACTTCCAGCGCAATGCCGGCCGCCGTCATCAGGTAAAGTCCCGCGACCGCAAAGGACAGGCCGGTAAAGCGCCATTCGGGAATGCCATACCAGATGGCGGTGACCACTGCGATGCGGGCGATGGCATGCGCATAGCAAACCCGGCTGGCATAGGACCAGCCGATGACTGGCCAGTGCAGCGTCATGCCAATGGCGAGGGTGAGCGGCGCGGCCTCCGGCACGGCGGAGATCACAACGAAGTGCAGCGGCCACAGGAAGTTGATGGTGACGATCGACCACATCGCCGCGCCCGAGACCGGCGACTTCACGCCCATGAATTTGGCCTTGAGCGGGTATTGCAGGACCAGGCCGAGGGGAAAGATCAGGCCGGACAACATCGCCGCTGTCAGCCCCCAGTCGGCCACGGCATCGGTTGCCGCCAGCACGCCCAGCACGGTCCAGTACACCGCGCCTGCCACCGGCAGGGATATTCCGCCATTGGCAGCCACGAAATAGCGCCGGCGTTCGGCCAGCAGGGTTTCCTTCGTCAGGGACATGACTTTCTCCTTCGTCCAGTCCGGCGAAGGTGAGCGTTCTTCGTCGCTGGCGGCAGAAGCCGGCGTCACCGATCCGGGGTGACAGCTGTCACCTGCGGGGCGCGACGCTCGGTGCTTGGCGGGTCGCGGAACGCGTGATAATCCCGCCCTAACACCGGTTCGAGCCCCTGGGGGAGTGCACACGATGGCAAACGATTATCACCACGGCGAGATGGACGTGACCGAACAGGAAGGCACGTTCTCCAGCTTCATGGGCATGTCTGTCTGGTTCGGCGGATTCACCGCCCTGTCCGTTCTTTGGCTGTCGATGACCTTTGCGACGTCCATCGGCTGGATGGTCGCCACGATCATCACCGCCGTCGTCGGCATCGTCATGGGCCTGGTGCTGAAAATGAAGTCCGGCTGGTATGTTTCGGTCGTTGGCCTGTCGGTCCTTCTGTTCATCGGCGGCTTTATCGCCAGCCTTTTCGGCTGACCCCCTTTCGCAAGCCCGCGAATTATCCCAGTCTCCTGCCGGTTGAGGAAATCACCGGCGGGATCAGCGGATGAAGATCGCAGTTCTCAAGGAAAGCCGCGGCGGGGAAACCCGGGTCGCGGCCACACCTGAGACCGTAAAAAAATTCGTCGGCGGCGGGCATTCCGTCGCCATCGAGAAGGGGGCAGGCGACACCGCCAGCATTCCTGACAGCGCGTATGAAGCCGCAGGTGCCACGGTCGGCACCGCCGCTGCGACCCTGAAGGGCGCCGATGCGGTCTTCGGCGTCCGTGCGCCCAGCGATGCCACGATTGCCAAACTGCCCAAGGGCGCGCTTCTGGTCGCGCTGATGGAGCCGCACGGCAACAAGGCCCTCGCCGGCACGCTGGCGGAGGCCGGTGTCGAGGCCCTCGCCATGGAATTCGTGCCGCGCATCACCCGCGCGCAGGCCATGGATGCGCTGTCGAGCCAGTCCAATCTCGCCGGCTACCGGGCGGTGATCGAAGCGGCGCACATTTTCGGCAAGGCCTTCCCGATGATGATGACGGCGGCGGGCACGATTGCCCCGGCCAAGGTCTTCGTCATGGGTGCCGGTGTGGCGGGCCTCCAGGCCATCGCCACGGCGCGGCGTCTGGGCGCGATGGTGTCGGCGACGGACGTGCGCCCGGCGGCCAAGGAACAGGTCGGTTCGCTCGGCGCCAAATTCATCGCGGTCGAGGACGAGGAATTCAAGGCAGCGGAAACCGCTGGCGGCTATGCCAAGGAAATGAGCGCAGAATACCGCGCCAAGCAGGCCGAACTGGTTGCTGCGCATATCGCCAAGCAGGACGTGGTCGTGACCACCGCCCTGATCCCGGGCCGCCCCGCCCCGAAACTCGTCACCAAGGCAATGGTCGAGGCGATGAAGCCCGGCTCGGTCATCATCGACCTGGCCGCTTCAATGGGCGGCAACTGCGAGATCGGCACGGCCGACGAGATCACCGTCCACAACGGCGTGTCGGTGGCGGGCTTTTCGAATTTGCCCGGCCGCCTCGCCGCGGATGCCTCGGCGCTCTATGCCAAGAACCTCGCCAACCTTTTGCCGCTGCTGATTGCCGAAGATGGCTCGAAGGCGCCGCACCGCGATGACGAGGTCATCGCCGCGATGACGCTGACCCGCGACGGCGAAATCGTTCACGAGTCGCTGAAATGAGTCTGCTGACCCGGGACCATCGTCTGCTCACCAAGACATCCTGACCCTCAAACCAGAACGGAGACCCAAGATGAAACGCATCATGACATTCGCCGCCCTGGCGGTTTCGGCCGTCGCCCTGACCGGCTGCCTGTCGCTGTTCTAGACTGTCCTCACACCGCATTCGCGGAGGAATTCCATGGAAGCCGTCGATCCCCTCATCCTGCGTCTCGCCGTCTTCGTGATGGCGATTTTCGTGGGTTATTACGTTGTCTGGTCCGTCACGCCGGCGCTGCACACGCCGTTGATGGCGGTCACCAACGCGATTTCGTCCGTCATCATCGTCGGAGCGCTGATCGCTGCGGCGGCGCCTGCGCTGGCCGGGCAGGAGGGCGGATCGGGGATGGCCAAGTGGTCGGGCCTGATCGCGGTGGCGCTGGCCAGCGTGAACATCTTTGGCGGCTTCCTCGTCACCCAGCGCATGCTGGCGATGTACAAGAAAAAAGAGAAACCGGCCCCGAAGGCGGAGACTGAGGCATGAGCCCGAATATCGCCGCCCTTCTCTATCTCGTCTCCGGCATCCTCTTCATCCTCGCCCTGCGCGGATTGTCGAACCCGGAAACCGCCCGCCAAGGCAATTATTTCGGCATGGCCGGTATGGCCATCGCCATCCTGACATCGCTGCTCGCGGTGGATCTCGGCTTCGGGACGTTCGGGATGATCCTGATCTTCATGGTGCTGGGCGGCGGCGTCGGCGCCTATATCGCCCGCCAGATCAAGATGACCGCGATGCCGCAACTGGTGGCAGCCTTCCACAGTCTCGTGGGCATGTCGGCGGTGCTTGTCGCTGTCGCGGCGCTCTACCGGCCGGACGCCTTCGGCATTACCGGTCCCGACGGGCATTTCCACATGTCGAGCCTGATCGAGCTGTCGCTGGGCGCGGCCATTGGTGCGATCACCTTCTCGGGCTCGGTCATCGCGTTTGCCAAGCTGAACGGCAACATGTCCGGCGCGCCGATCACCTTCAAGGGTCAGCACTGGGTCAATCTCGGCATCGCGATCGCGATTGCCGTCTTCATCGTCTTCCTGACGGCATCTGCCGGGGATCTGAAAGTCGCTTTCTGGCTGCTCGCGCTGCTCGCCTTCGTGCTGGGTGTAACCTTGATCATCCCGATCGGCGGGGCGGACATGCCGGTCGTCGTGTCGATGCTCAACTCGTATTCGGGCTGGGCTGCGGCCGCGCTGGGCTTCACGCTCGAAAACACCGCTCTGCTGGTGACGGGCGCACTGGTCGGCTCGTCGGGCGCAATCCTCAGCTACATCATGTGCAAGGGCATGAACCGGAGTTTCATCTCGGTCATCCTTGGCGGTTTCGGCGGCGAGGCGGCCGGTCCGGCGGGCGAAGGTCCGCAGGGCACGGTCAAGCAGGGCTCGGCCGANGACGCCGCNTNNNTNNTGANGAANGCNCNNAAGGTCATCATCGTNCCNGGCTANGGCATGGCNGTNGCGCAGGCNCAGCATGCNCTGNNNGAAATGGCCGANACGNTNAAGGCCNANGGCGTCGAGGTNNNNTANGCNATCCACCCNGTCGCNGGCCGNATGCCNGGCCACATGAACGTNCTNCTNGCNGAAGCNAACGTNCCCTATGACGAGGTNTTCGANCTCGAGGACATCAATTCGGAATTCTCCAACGCCNATGTTGCCTTCGTGATCGGGGCCAATGACGTGACCAATCCGGCAGCGGAGGACGACCCGTCCTCGCCGATCTACGGCATGCCAGTGTTGCAGGTGTGGAAGGCGCAGACCGTCTTCTTCATCAAGCGGTCGCTCGGCTCGGGCTATGCGGGCGTCGAGAACCCGCTCTTCTTCCGCGACAACACGATGATGCTGCTGGGCGATGCCAAGAAGATGACCGAGCAGATCGTCAAGGCGATGGATTAGGGCGAAGCGCCGACATGCTCGTTTCGCTGGTCGGCTGGAGCGTCTCGCTCACGCTTGCAGTAATTGCGGCCTTCCATGCCTATTGGGCGTTCGGCGGGCTCTGGCCCGCCAGGAGCGAAGCTGAACTCGTTCGCACCGTGATCGGTATTACACGGGCCGAGGTGATGCCTCCGACCGCCACGACGCTGGTCGTGGTTGCCATGATCCTTGCCGCCGCCGGGTTTGTCGTCGCCCGCATCACGCTGGACACACCGTCCTTGGTCTTCATCAGGATTCCGCTCGGCGTGATTGCGCTCGTCTTCCTGGCGCGTGGCATTGCTGCCTATCTGCCCGGCCCCTTCGCACATGCCAGCGAGCCGTTCGCGACGCTGAACGCCTTGTATTTCTCGCCGCTTGTGCTGCTTCTGGGCGCCGCCTTCGCGTTCCTGGCCCTCGCGCCCAGCCGCTGACGGTCAGGCGGTGTTCATTTCGCCTGGACCAGGATGGCAGGCGGGGAGGAGCACACCATGATTACCGAAGCGATTCTGATTGCCGCGCTGCTGGACAATCCGGTCAGCGAGGCATGCACGTTCAACGGCATCCCGCTCTATGGCGAGGTCGAGATCGTCGAGAGCTTCGCCGACATCCAGGTCCAGGTCGTCGACAGCTTCCCCGATCTCCGCGTGAAGACCGTCGAAAGCTTTGCGGACAGTTGCGGAGAATGGGAATTCGTCGACAGCTTTCCCGATTTCACCGTCGAGTTCGTGTCGAGTTTCGGCGATATCAAGATCGAGTTCGTGGAAAGCTTTCCGGGCCGGAACTGATCGCGCTGACTCTTAATCAGCGGGCCGCTTGCCCGTCTGCGCAGCTTCCGTTATAAGCCGCCGCTCGATTGCCCGGCCATGCCGGTCACACAAGGTTTTGGCGGAGCGCGCACCCATGAAGAAAGATATCCACCCCGATTATCACACCGTGAACGTGGTGATGACGGACGGCACGACCTTCCAGACGCGCTCGACCTACGGCAAGGAAGGCGACACGATCAATCTCGACATTGATCCGAAGACGCACCCGGCCTGGACCGGCGGCAACGCCACGCTGGTTGACCGCGCCGGCCGCGTCTCGCGCTTCAAGGACAAGTTCAAGGGCTTTGCCTGATCCGTCAGGCCCCAGTCCGAATGACAAGCGGCGCGCCCATCGGGCGCGCCGTTTTCTTTTGCCTTAGAGGGATGTCGCGCTAGTTGCCGAAAGCGGTGCGCAGCCGGTCAAGCTGGGCGCCGACGCCGTTGACTGACGCGTCCTCGGGTTCGCCCGCGAACAGGTTCTCATCGATGCGTTTCAGGCGCGCATAGAGGGCGCGCGACAGGCTGGCGATTTCCGTCAGGGCCGCCGGTGCAGCAGCGCCGTTTTCCGGCCAGTGCGGGTCCTCGACAGAATCGGGCGGCAGGCGATAGCGATCCCCCATAGCCTCGTCGGCGCTCATTTCGCCTTCAGCGACCTGCCGCTGGACGAGAAGCCAGGATGCCGCCTGCATCAGGCGCGTCGTCAGCTTCATGCTTTCCGCCGCATAGGCCAGCGCCCCGGCCCGGTCGAGTGCCCGCGAATCGTCGCGCCCCGGCCCGTCCAGATAGGCTGCCGTCCGCTCCACCAGGTCCATGCCTTCGTGGAAGAGCTTGGAGAACATCTCGGATGCCACGAAATCTGCCACGCGTGTCGCGGGCGTGGCGGCCTGGCCAGAGGTCACAAAGGTTTCGGTCATCGCTACGCCAATACTCTACACAGCTTCTGTCGGGACAACCCAGGGGAGTGCAAGCGCCGGGCCATGCTCACGACTTCCGGAAAACGGATTCAGCGGCCTGCCGCCCGGCCGTCTTGGTGTGGATCATGGCGTCAGCGCGCTCGATCTCGGCCTGGAGCAAGGCCTTGCGTTCTTCAAGATCGCTGACGGAAAAACCGGAAATGTCTTCGCCGGGCGTGATGGTGGTGCGTGTGGACCGAAGCGGCAGATCGCCGTCGCTGAACATCGCATCGCCTCCCCTGACAATCCAAGCCTGTCGCCGGTAGAGTAACGCAATCGCGGGCGCCTGTCGCCCCGTTCGCCACCGGGGATGACCTGATGTCCGCAGACCTGCCAAATCTCTGTGTCACCGCGCCCGAACCGGGGGGGCCGGATGCCCTGACCCTGGTCCGGCGGCCCATGAGCGAGCCCGGACCCGGCGAGGTCAGGATCAGCGTGACGGCCGCAGGCGTGAACAAGCCGGACACCTTTCAGCGCATGGGGTTCTACCCGCCTCCCGAGGGTGCCAGCGATGTCCTGGGCCTGGAGGTTTCCGGGACAATCGACGCGGTCGGTGACGGCGTCACGCGTTGGGCCATCGGCGACGAGGTGTGCGCCCTTCTGGCCGGGGGCGGCTATGCCCGCAGCGCCATCGCGCCTGCGGGCTCGGTGCTGCCGAGACCAGACCGGCTTTCACTGCGTGATGCGGCGGGACTTCCCGAGACGGTTTTCACCGTCTGGGCGAATGTGTTCGAAAGCGGGGCGCTTCAGCCCGGAGAGACTTTCCTGGTGCATGGCGGTGCGGGGGGAATCGGGACGACGGCGATCCAGATGGCGGCAGCCCACGGGGCCCGTGTGATCGCAACGGCCGGATCGCAGGAAAAGTGCGCGCTTTGCCGCTCGCTCGGCGCGGACGTCGCGATCAATTACCGCGAGGCGGATTTCGTCGAAGCCGTGAAGGCGGTGGGCGGCGCCGACGTGATCCTCGACATGGTCGGGGGAGATTACGCCAACCGGAACCTGCAATCGCTGAGGCGCGGCGGCCGCCTGGTCCAGATCGCCTTCCTGAAAGGGTCGAAGGTCGAGATCGACATGATGGCCATCATGTTGAAGCGGCTGACCGTGACCGGCTCGACCCTGCGCGCCCGTCCCGCCGAGGAGAAGGCCCGCCTTGCGGCGGCTGTCGAGCATAATGTCTGGCCGTGGATCGAATCGGGCGTGGTGGCGCCGGTCATCGACACGGTTTTCGCGTTGAAGGACGTGGTCAAAAGCCATGAACGGCTCGATTCAGGAGCCCATGCCGGAAAGATCCTGCTGCAGCCCTGAACAGGGCGGCTTTTCATGGGCGCATGCGCGCGCTATATCGGGGCCAGCTTCGTTTTCCATTTTGATCTCTGGATCAGGTCAGGACGGAAAACGGCGGAAGCCCGAAAAGCCCGGCAACCGCGCCGGGCTTTTTCTTTCGCACCACACCCAGATCCGGGAGCCGAATAGATGACTGAAATTCTGATGCCGAAGGCGACGGCCGTCTGGCTCGTCGACAACACCTCGCTCAGCTTCGAGCAGATTGCGGCGTTTTGCGGCCTGCACGCACTGGAAGTGAAAGGCATTGCCGATGGCGATGTTGCTGCCGGTGTGCGCGGTGCAGACCCGGTCTCGAACGGCCAGCTGACGCGCGCCGAGATCGAGAAGGCTGAAGGCGACCCGAAATACCGGATGGAGCGCCAGAAGCAGAAATATTCCGACCTGCACCTGCCCAACAAGAAGCGCGCGCCGCGATACACACCGCTGTCGCGCCGCCAGTCGCGCCCGGACGCCATCGCCTGGCTGATCCGCAATCACCCGGAGCTGACCGACGGCCAGATCTCCAAGCTGATCGGCACGACCAAGACAACGATCGAGGCCATCCGCGACCGGTCCCACTGGAACACTGCCAACATCAAGCCAGTCGATCCGGTGTCGCTCGGCCTGTGCGGTCAGGCCGAACTTGACGAGCAGGTCCGCAAGTCTTCGGCGCGCCGCGCCAAGATGGAAAAGGAACGCGGTCCGGAAGACGACGCACTGACGCCGTCCTTCGAGCCGGCCGAGGAACAGCCCGAGCGCAAGGACGAGATCACGCTGGAAACGCTGTTCGGCGAGACCAAGAAGGACTGATCCGGACCACAACCGGAAACGCGAAGGGCGGCCTCTCAGAGGCCGCCCTTTTCGTTTGCGCGATCCGCAAGAGCGCCTAGTCGGTATCGACCGTGTAGTTCAGCGCCAGCCGGCCGCCATCGGCATAAATGCATTCACCGGTGACATAACTGGCATCGGCGGATGCCAGAAAGGCGACCACGGCCGCGATCTCGTCGGGGTCTGCAATCCGACGCATCGGTGTGCGGCTCATCACCCGGTCCATCGCATTGCGGTCGTCGAGCACCGATTTGAGGACGTCGGTATTGACGCTGCCCGGTCCGACGGCGTTGACGCGGATCCCGGTCGGTGCCAGCGCCAGCGCCATGGACTTGGTCATCTGGTTGATCGCGCCCTTGGTCGCGCAATACGCCAGCTGGTCGGGGATCGCCACCACGGCATTGATCGACGACATGTTGATGATCGAATAGCGGCGGCGGACGTCATCGGGACGTTCGCTGCTTTCCTCGATCTGCTCGACCATCTGCCGCGCCGCGGCGCGGGCAACCATGAAACTGCCGCGCAGATTGACGTTCATCACCTTGTCGAAATCGTCATCGCTCAGGGTCAGGATGTCGCCCTTGGCGATGATGCCGGCATTGTTGACGAGCACGTCGAGACGCCCGAAGGCCGAGCGGGTTTCGGCCAGGAGATTGTTGACGGCCAGCCGGTCCGACACGTTGCAATCGACATACAGGGCGCGGTCCTTGGCATCGCCCAATTCCTCGGCGAGGGCCTTGCCGGCATTGCTCGATACATCGGCGATGACGACGCGGAATCCGTTTTCCGACAGGCGGCGGGCGCAGGCCTTTCCGATGCCGTTGGCCCCACCCGTGACGATGGCTACGCGATCATGTGCGGGCAAGAGGTGTCTCCCTACGGATTCGCCGGATGTGTGCGTTCGTAGTCTTCGCGGATTTCGTCGCTGTCCGGTGACAATTCGTAAGCCTGCGCAAACAGCGGCAAGGCTTCGTCCACCTGCCCGGTATCTTCCAGCGCAGAGGCAAGCGAATGGATGATGGCGCCGCTCTCAGGCTCGGCTTCGACTGCCTGGCGGCAGGTCGGCAGCGCGGTTTCGGCCTGGTTGTTCTGGATCAACGCCCAGCACAGAGCATTCAACGTGAACCCGCTCTCGGGATCGGCCTCGACGGCACGGCGCGCGTCGTCCACCGCGCGCTGGTTCATGCCCAGGTCGAGAAAGGCCGCCGAGCGGCTGATCCAGCCTGACGGCCAGGCCGGTTCGAGCCGCGTGACGGTATCGAAGGCGGCCACGGCCTCGGCCGGGCGACCCATTTCCATGTAGGCATCCCCCAGGAACAGGGCCGTCAGCATGTCGTCGGGCAGTTCAGCTGCGGCGATCTGCAGGTCTTCGAGCGCTCCGGGCAAGCGGCCAAGGCGCAGGCGCGCCAGCCCCCGGTTGCGGCGGACATAGGGGCTGGTCAGGGTCGTGCCTTGCGTCTCGGCAATGGCATAGGCGAGATCGAACTCGCGCAGCGCATCCTCGAACCGTTCGGCATAGAGATAGGCGCCGCCCAGCTGCGAGTGGACGACCGCTTCGATCTCGGGATTGAGAGAGCGGCTCTCCAGGCAGGCTTCAAAAGCCGTGATCGCGGTCTCGGTGTCGTCGGCGCGCAGCGCGGCCTCGCCGGCTTCACACGGGTCACCGGCTTCGGCGACGTCGGCCTCCTTCTGGGCGCAGGCAGGCGCGCATATGGCCAGTGCAAGCAGGATAACGGTGGCACGGATCATCAGGTCGCAAACTCCGGAACGGCCGAAAATGGCAAAACGGGGCGAACCCTATATAGGGCCGCCCCGCGAAAAACACAGGATCAAAAATCCGTCAGTGCTGCCGTTTGAGCAACTGGATCTCATCCTTCAGCTTCAGCTTTTCCTTCTTCAGGCTACTAAGTCGAAGCGAATCCGCACTGGGATGTCGAACTTCCTCGTCAATCCGGTCGTCGAGACGGTGGTGACGGGCGTCGAGTTCTCGGATACGGGCTTCGAGTGCCATGGGCATGCCTCCTTAGAATGAAGCTAACGACGGGGTGATTGAAACACGTCCTTGCGCTACATGTCACATCACATTTGCAAACGAGGATGACGATGGGTGAACGACCCCGGCTGATCGTGG
Source organism: Maricaulis sp. (assembly GCA_002692855.1). Classification (GTDB taxonomy): domain Bacteria; phylum Pseudomonadota; class Alphaproteobacteria; order Caulobacterales; family Maricaulaceae; genus Hyphobacterium. The sequence goes on along the minus strand of NZMJ01000031.1, from coordinate 15,216 downwards.
GACTCAGCGGCGCTTCGGGCGTGATCTACGGCGTACGCACCCTGGCTGCGCTGAAGGATCTGGGCGTCGAATCGCATCTCGTCGCGTCCAAGGCCGCCGAAATGACGCTCGGCTACGAGACCGATGTCACGCCTGCTGCCCTGAAGGGCATGGCTGACATGGCCTACAAGCCCGCCGACATCGGCGCATCGATCGCGTCAGGCTCGTTTGCCACCCTGGGCATGATCATCGCGCCCTGCTCGGTCCGTACCATGTCGGAGATTGCTACCGGCGTGACCTCGACCCTCATCACCCGCGCGGCCGATGTGGTTTTGAAGGAAAGACGCAGGCTGGTCCTGATGGTACGGGAAACGCCTTTCCATCTGGGGCATATCCGCACGATGGAGCGGCTGACCGAGATGGGCGCGATCATCTTTCCGCCCCTTCCCGCCTTCTATGCCCGCCCGAAATCGCTCGAAGACATGGTCGACCAGTCCGTAGGCCGGGCGCTGGACCTGTTCGGGCTCGACTGGTCGCCGGTGCGCCGGTGGGGTGAGGACCTTGAGGGCGGCAAACGCCCTGCGCCGAAACCGTGACCGGGACGCTGAAGACATTCAGCCTGCGTGTCTATGACGCGCCGGGCGTCCGCGAAGCCCTGCTCGACCTCCAGGACCGGGCAGGATGCGACGTGACGGTGCTGTTGTGGTGTGTGTGGCTGGCGGCGCAGGGCCGCGAGACGGGGACCTCCCTGCCGGCCGCAATCAACTGGAGCCAGACATGGGGCCAGGCGGTGACCGCGCCGCTGCGTTCAGCCCGGCGTGCCGCCAAGCCGCTGGCCGAGGATGATGAGGCCATCCGGGTTTTCCGGCAAAGGGTGAAGACGATCGAACTCGACAGCGAGATCATCACGCTGGAGCGGCTTGAAACCGCTGCTCCCGGACAGGCGGCGTCCGGCGATTTTGCCGAGTTGGCACGCGGCAACCTTCAAGCCTATGCCGCCGCCGCGCGCCTAACTGTTTCTTTCGAAACCCTCATCGAATGCATTTCACCGGCTGACAAAAAGCTGTAATGTCCAGTGCATCGATCACCTGATGGGTGGTTTGTGTTCCCCGCCTCCCAACCGGAATTGAAGCATCGCAGATGGGCGAAGACTTCCTTGATCAGGACACGTTGAAAGCGCGCATTGCCGAACTGCGTCAGGAGCACCGCACGCTCGACGGACAGATCGGCGCGTTGATCGACAACGGGGTTCAGGACCAGCTGAAAATTGCCCGGTTGAAGAAGGAAAAGCTGTTCCTGAAGGACCGGATTTCCGATCTTGAAGACCGGATGACGCCTGACATCATCGCGTAGACGGCGTTACGACGCCGCGCGGGTCTTGCTGGCTGCCTTGTTGGCGTACATGGCCGCATCGGCCTCGGCGAGCGCCGCGTCGGTGGTCATGCCCGCTTCCAGCGGCCACACACCCCAGGCAGTCCCCACCGACAATTCCTTGCCGTCATGCTCGAACGGGGTTTCCCGGATCAGGGTGGCCAGCTGTTCGGCCTTGGTTTCGGCTGCAGCCTGCGATGACAGCGTCAGCACGATTCCGAACTCGTCTCCGCCCAGACGGCCGATCGCATCGGTTTCGCGCAGCTGCGAGGCCATCATGTTCACGACATGGTGCAGGGCGGTGTCTCCGGCTGCGTGGCCGTGATCGTCATTGATTGCCTTGAAGCCGTTCAGGTCGAAGAAGACGAGTGCGGACGGCGCATTGTGGCGTTCCGCCAGCGCCAGCGCGCGGGAGACTTCGCGGACAAAGGCCCGGCGGTTCAATACCGGCAGCATGGCATCGTGGTCGGCCAGCGATTCCAGTTCGCGCACGCGGGTGCGCAGGCGCTCGGTGTCCTGCCGCAGCTGGTCGACCTCGCCCATCAGGGTCAGAAGGGCGCGCTGCACATTCGGGGTCAGTTCCGGTTCGGGTACGCCCATGATCGACGCGACGTCGCGCTGCGCGCCGGCCGGGGCGGTTGCCGAGCTGGCCGACGAGGATGACGCGCGCTTGGCCTCGCCCGTCGAACGGGTGTTGTTCGTCTGATCGAGACGTCCGATGCGCATGGGTCTTCCTCCCGGAAATGGCGGGTGTCCTGCCCCCATGCTCGCGGCCTGCGGTTAAGAAAGGGTCAAGGTTAAGACGGATTTACCGCCCCCGCTTGACGACGGCGCGGCGGTGACTATGGTCCCGCGCTTCCTTTCGCCGGGAGGCTGAAATGCCCGCAGGCACACCGGATACGCCGCAGATCGCCATCGTGATGGGGTCGCGGTCCGACTGGCCGACCATGACACATGCAGCCGACGTCCTGTCGCAGCTGGGTGTGGCCCATGACTGCCGCGTGGTGTCCGCACACCGCACCCCCGACCGGCTGGCCGAGTTCGCGAAGACCGCGAAGGACCAGGGATTCAAGGTCATCATCGCCGGTGCGGGCGGAGCGGCCCACCTTCCCGGCATGATTGCCGCCATGACGCCGCTGCCCGTGCTGGGTGTTCCGGTCGAATCGGCCGTCATGAAAGGGCAGGACAGCCTCCTGTCCATCGTCCAGATGCCCGGCGGCGTACCCGTTGGAACGCTGGCCATCGGCAAGGCGGGCGCCAAGAATGCCGGTCTGCTTGCCGCGTCGATCCTCGCCTTGGGCGATCCCGGTGTTGCCGAACGCCTCGACGCCTGGCGGCAGGCCCAGACCGACAGCGTGCCCCACTCCGTCGAAGACTGATCAGGACCGCCATGATGGATTCCTCAACACCGCTTCAACCCGGTGCCGCCATCGGTATTCTCGGCGGCGGACAGCTCGGACGCATGCTGGCGCTTGCCGGGGCAAGGCTCGGCTTTGACGTGCATGTTTTTGACCCGGAGCCCAATTGCCCGGCCGCGCGCGTCTGCGACCGGGCGTGGAGTGCGCCCTGGAGCGATCTGGGCGCCGTCGAGGGCTTCGCCGGCAAGTGCGCCGCGGTCACCTTCGAATTCGAGAACGTGCCGCTGGCTGCGCTGAAGGCCGCCGCAGGCGCAGCGCCCGTCCGTCCCGGAGCCAGGTCGCTGGAGTTGACGCAGGACCGCGTCACCGAGAAGGACTTCATCAACGGCCTCGGAATCCCGACCGCGCCTTGGGCCGCCGTGGACAGTCTGGAGGGTCTGAAGACCGCCCTCGAAGCCGTGGGCGCGCCTGCCATCCTGAAAACCCGGCGCTTCGGCTATGACGGCAAGGGCCAGGCACGGCTGAAGACCGCTGACGATGCCGCGCGCGCCTGGGACGAGATTGGTGGCCAGCCGGCCATCCTTGAAGGCTTTGCGCCTTTCACCCGGGAATTGTCCGTTGTCGCAGCGCGCGGGCTGGACGGCCGGGTCGTAGCCTTCCCGCTGGCCGAGAACATCCACAAGGGCGGGATACTGCGCGAATCCCGCGCCCCGGCCGAAGCGAGCGCCTCGCTTTGCGACCGGGCCACCGCCATTGCCGACAAGATCGGTGCCGGGCTGGGGCATGTCGGGGTGTTTGCGGTCGAGTTGTTCGACATGGGCGCGGACGGGTTGTGGGTGAACGAGATTGCGCCGCGCGTGCATAATTCGGGTCACTGGACGATGGATGCCTGCCCGTCCGACCAGTTCGAGCAGCACATGCGCGCGGTCGCGGGCTGGCCGCTGGGCGACCCGGCGCCGCATTCACGCTGCACGATGACCAATCTCATCGGCCATGATGTCGATGCGTGGGGCGACCTGATCGCCGACCCGGATGTCCGCCTGCATCTCTATGGCAAACGCGAGGTCCGCGACGGCCGCAAGATGGGGCATGTGAACCGGTTGACGCGCCTGTGAGGGACGACGCGCCTGCAGAAATGACGCGCTCTAGCTCCGGCCCAGCCCGTAGCGCAGCTTGGCGAGGATACCAGCGGGATCGGGCAGGCCGGACGTGGCCTTGCGAACCTGCGCCTTCACCTTCTCGAACTGCATGACATTCTCGATCCGCCGGTCGAGGAAGGCGCTGGCCTCGGCCTTGTCCTCGCTCATGTCTGCCAGCCAGGCCGACAGGCTGGAGGCATAGACCGCAGAGAGCGTGGCGCGCTTGGTGTAGAAATTGAAGTCGGTCGACGGGTCACCCAGCGCCCGCCAGATCATGTCGCTGGTGTTCCAGACCAGTTTCGCACCCAGCCCCGCTGCGTCGGGCAGCATCAGGCGGGCGCGGGCCTTGCGCGCGGCTTCTTCTTCCAGCCCGATTACTTCGAGGCGACGACGCACGGCAAAGGTGACGCGCTCGCGGATCTTCATCGCTGCGAGGTCGGCCTCCTCAATGGCTTCGCGCGCCTGCCGGTCCAGTTCCAGCGACCAGAAGCCGATCAGGTCGAGCACGCCGCCGGTCAGGTAGAGCTGCACCTCACCCTCGCTCATGCCCGCGTCGCGTGCCGCTGCAGACAGCGTTGCGCCATTCCAGCCATCGAAGGCGACATGGGGCAGAATCGCGTCAAGAAGCGCGAGGCGGGCGGTGTCGGCGCGGGTGCGGTTTTCAATCATGGAGACAGCCTTTAGCGCGCCGGGACGCGTTCGTCATGTAGGGCGCGCTGAATCGCCGCGCAGCAGGTGTGGACAGGGGGTTTGTGCTCTGGTAAAGCCCCCGCCTCCAAGCGGACTAATTGGAACAGCGGCGTATCGGACGAGACCGGTGCGCCCCAGCAGAACTCGGGAGAGCGGACCATAGTCGAGATCGTCGTACGCGATAACAACGTGGAGCAAGCGCTCCGCGCGCTGAAAAAGAAAATGCAGCGGGAAGGCACTTTCCGCGAGATGAAGCGTCGGACGCACTACGAGAAGCCCTCGGAGAAGCGCGCGCGTCAGAAGGCCGAGGCGATCCGTCGGGCCCGCAAGCTGGCTCGCAAGCGCGCCCAGCGCGAAGGCCTGCTGCCCAGCAAGAGTGGCACGTCACGCCGCTAGTCCAGTCCGCTGACGGATTAGAGATTGCATGGAAAACCCCGCACCTCACGGTGCGGGGTTTTTCTTTTGGGTCATCCCGATTGGCGCCGAGGCGCTTCCTCCCCCGCGAACGGAGGAGGAAAACCAATACCTAGGCCGGCTTCTTCTTGCCCAGCTTCAGGAGCTTGCGCACCGAGTCGGCATTGGCCCGGCCAAGCGCGCCCTGCCGGAAGACGAGACCCGCCATCGCGATGACAAAGATCGCAAAGCCCACCATCACGCCCGTGGTCGCCAGAAGCTCCCACATCGGGGGATCGGACGGGATGCGCGCAATCATCACGAAGGGCGTCCAGATCGGGATCCAGGACACGATCTGGACCACGGTCGAGTCCGGCGACTGGGCCGCCGCCATCACCACGAAGAGCGGGATGAACATGACCAGCATGATCGGGCTCATCAGGGTCTGGGCTTCCTGCAGCGTGTCGCACAGCGATCCGATGGCCAGGAAGACCGCGCCATACATCAGGTAGCCGATGATGAAGTAGCCGAAGGCCGGCAACAGAAGGCCGGGATCGAGCACGGCGCCCAGGATGTCGGCGACCGGCAATTCGGCTGCGCCGAGCATGGTCTGGATGCCGACCAGGCCGAGCATCCCCAGCCCGCCCCAGAAGACGAGCAGGGTCGCCGACACGGCCGCGACACCCAGAAGCTTGCCGATCAGGATTTCATGGAAGCGGGCCGAGGCCAGGAGCACTTCGAGCACCTTGTTGCCGCGCTCCTCGATCATCGCGGTCAACAGCATGTTCACGACCGAGAAGATGACCGTCCACAGCGCGAAGGCCATGCCGATCCCGACATAGAAGGGAATGCGTTCGGCGGTGGAGACTTCCGCCTCCGCCCCGGTGCGTTCGGGGTTGAGATCACGCACTTCCACGTCGATGGCGTTGATCTGGGAGAGCACGTCGCGGGGAATACCGGCATCGGCCAGGCGCCGCTGGCGCAGGATGTCAGACAGGGCGTTGTCGACACGGCCGCGCAGCGCGCTGTCGGCGACATTGGCGCTCCAGTAGTCCACCGACACGCCGTTCTCCATGTCCGGACGCAGGATGATGGCGGCGAACAATTCGCTCTCGCCGGTGGGCGTGGCGACCATTTGCTCACCCAGCAGATAAGGCCGCAGGCCCTCGGGTGTCCGGGCCGGAGCAGGCACTTCGATGAAGCGGCCGGTCAGGCTGTCGACCGACACCGAGGACGCCGGCAGGCCCAGCGCCTCGACGGCTTCGGGCAGGCCTTCCAGTCCCGGCTCGGCATTGAGCGCGGCCTCGGCGGCCGGCAGGCGGTCTTCGCGCCCCAAGGGCTCGGCAGCCGCGCGCAAGGCGTCCATCGCCTCTTCCTTGCCGGATTCGGCAAAGGCGGCACGCAGGGCCTCGGCGTAATCGCCGCCGGTCTCGTCGATGATGGAATAGTGACGGGTCGGCTGCGACCCCTCGATCAGGGCCGGCAATCCGCCGCCCACCAGCATGAAAAGCGGGACCGACAAGAGCGACAGCCAGAAACCCCAGGTCGCGACATAGGACAGGTATTCGCGGCGGGCGATGAGATAGATGGCACGCATCAGACAGTCTCCCGATCCGCAGATTCAACAAGGTGGACGAAGGCTTCGTGCAGATGGGCGCGTACAGGCTCGAACCGGGCGAGGCGCACGCCGGCATCGACGAGCGCCTTCAGCAGGCCCTGCGCATCGCTGCCGGGTGCGAGGTCGACCGTGTAGCGGTGCGTGCCCTCGCTGGTCACGCCTTCGTCGGTGACGGCGCCATGAGGAACAAGCACGGGCGCGGCGTCCGCGCCCTCGCCGGTCTCGATCATCACGCGGCGCGGAACCGTGCCGAGCGCTTCATTGACGGTCCCGTCAAACACCTTGCGGCCCCGCGCGATCAGAACGATGCGGTCACACAGGCGTTCGGCATGCTCCATCACATGGGTCGAGAAGAGGATGGTCTTGCCCGCCTCGTTCTCGGCGCGGATCATGCTCTCGAGCACCTTCTGGTTCACCGGGTCCAGACCGGAGAAGGGTTCGTCGAGGATGATGAATTCGGGGTCGTGGACCAGGGCAGCCGCAATCTGGACCTTCTGGGCCATGCCTTTCGACATTTCCTTGATCTTCTTCTTGCGCGCATCGCCAAGGCCGACCCGCTCCAGCATTTCTCCGGCGCGCGACCGCGCCTTGGCGGCCGACATTCCCTTCAGGCGACCGAAGAAGGTGACGGCGTCTTCGGCGATCATCTTCTTGTAGATGCCGCGCTCCTCGGGGAGGAATCCGACCCGGTCCAGTGTACGGGCGTTGGGCGCCTTGCCGAACAGGCGCGCCCGGCCCTCGTCCGGCGTGATGATCCCGAGCGACATGCGCAGCGACGTGGTCTTGCCCGCGCCGTTCGGTCCCAAAAACCCGGTGATAGTGCCGCGCTCGACCGTCAGGTCCATCGCGGTGACGGCGTTGACACCGCCAAAGCGTTTGGTCGCACCTTCCAGTGCGAGTATGGTTTCAGTCATGAAAATGTCCCTCAGTTGGGGACGAAGCTAAAGGCGTCCGCGCGCACTGGCCAGCGGTACGGTGCAGCAGCGAATCCCGCCCCTCAGGCCGTCGGCAGCGCGAGATTGAGAAGTCAGAGTCCCGACGCGACATTCTGCAAAACAAGAGAAATACATAGCGGTACCGGAGCAAGCCTACTAACGTCCATCGTCACTTTTCCTATGATTTTCAGATGCGGTTGAATCTTTTTCCAACTTGGTGTTGATTCTTCGTATAATTTAGGGGTGAGGAATCGACGATAAATGCGATTGTTTCATTGGCGACTACACGGTGGGGCGGCATTGATGTTGCTGTTTTTAGGTTTAATCCTGACGATCGGCGCTCTTACAATTCCGGTTCTTCTTCCCTTTTTTGTAATTACACCTCTGACCAGTAGAGAAGAAATGCTGGTTGTCGGGATCGCTAATTTTAGCGGTCTTCTCTTCGGCTTTCTCACATCACTTGCCTTTTATTACGTCGCCAAAAGGCCGGGTGACCTTTACCGCAGGTTGACTGACATCCTAGCCGGATCAGAGATCGCCGGGCTTGACCGAGTCGAGCCCGCTCTGGCAGTTGGGACGCGCGCCGAGGTCGCTTGTATGTCGGCACATAGCACAATAGATTTCATCGGAGTTGGTGGGCGAAAATTTCTTACAAAGATACTGGACGAAAAGACGGATATTGGGAGGCGAATCTGTGCGGGAGAAGTGCAATTGCGCTTAATGCTTCTCGCTCCTGATGGTAACAAACTAGACGATTGGACTACAGATCCGAAGAAGATACATGCAGTCCGCTCTGACATCAAAAAAACTATATTTTTTTTAATACCGAAATTGCGCCAATCCATTCAGTGTCGAGTTTACGATTTCCTCCCCCCACTTCGCCTTTTGATTATTGATAACAATTACGTTCTTGCGAGCCGTTACGATCCGGCGAGTAAAGACGGGTGGGACGCACCTCAGTTATGCTTTAGCAATCGTGACAGGCCGGGCCCTGAATTTCCGAAAGCGTTTGTTAATCTCTACACTTTTCTTTGGGCTACCGGAATCGACGTTAAAGAACAACACCCGAGAGCCTTATGAAACAAGTATCCTATGGGATTGGTCACGGGCGGTTTCAGCCTCCACACATCGATCATTTGAAATATTTAATGTCTATTGCGATGCGATGCGACCATTTAATTATAGCGATTACTAATCCCGTTCAGGATACTGTCAAGTTCGTTCCAGAAAGCGATCACCGACACTCGGCTGAAGCAAACCCGTACACTTACTTTGAAAGAGCTGAGCTTATCAGATTCGGCCTTATGGATATGGGGTTAGATTGTCGGAGTTATACTATTGTTCCATTTGATTTATTTCAACCTAAAACTTGGCGTTATTTTTTACCTAAATCTGACTGCATGCTGTATCTCCGAGTTTTTTCCGATTGGGAACTTCGAAAGAAGAGCATATTTGAAGAAAATGGCATCCCTGTGAAAATTCTTGATCGGCCACAGCACAAGGGCATGGCGGCTACTGAGGTAAGAGTTCGTATAGCGAAAAACCAATCAATTTCTGATTTTGTTACACCCTCTGTCGAGAAGCATTTGCGGGAAATTCACGGGGAAAACAATGTTGTCTGATAAATCGATTTTGGAAATGATAGGCACAGACATCCGGATTAGCAATTTTCGGAAAGAGCATTTAAGATCAGGTAGTTATTTGTTACATTTAGGTGATTTTATCGGATTGTTTGATCGCAATGATTCTGTTGTTGATCTAAAAAACAAGAATTCATACCCGCGTTTGAGAAAGGTTTCTCTGACTGTAGAGCCCTATGTACTTAAACCCGGCGAGTTTATTTTGGGCGGGACAGAGGAAGGTTTATCGTTATCGCGCGCTGTTTCTGCCACGTTACGGAATTTGAGTGGCCTATCTAGGCTCGGTTTAGCGGTTGAAATAGCATCATTTGTTAGTCCGGGCTTTGGCGAACTTCAGGAGAAGCCTCTCACGTTAGAGATTAGAAACTTTTCTCCTTTTCCAATTCTTCTGCGTCCTGGAATTCCGATTTGTCACGTTATTTTTTGGCGGTTGGACCAGCTGGCAGAGAAGTCTTATGATAGGGACGAAAGGCGACATTCGATGCTGAATGCGCCAAGCGCTTCTAGGTACTACGAATATTTTAGAAATTATGACGACCCTAACGGTTATAAATAGTTAATACTCCGAAGACAATTAGATGCTGATGGTTTTCGACGGTTTGATTTGGTATATATTTGGTTTTTTTTATGCCGTCGGCAGCGCGAAGTAGAGCAGATCGAGGGGCGGCGGCGTGTGGCCCAGCTGGCCGAAGATGTGGTGCGCCTGGCCGCGGTGGTGGGTCTGGTGGTTGAACAGGTGGGCCAGGATCAGGCCTCGCGGCAGATGATGAGGCTCGCCGCGCGTATTCGAATACTGCACGTCCTCGTCGAAACCGGCATCGCCCAGCCCGTCCACGAAGGCAATGATCCGCGCATCCATCGCGTCGCGCGCGGGTTTCAGATCAGCGAGCGCGGGAAAGGGCAGGTCCGTCAGGACTGTGTGCGTCTCGCCCTGCCCCGTCAGCCGGCGCATCCAGATCCGGTCCGCCACCAGGAGGTGATTGAGCGTCCCTGCTAGCGAGGTGAAGTAGGCTCCGGTGTCGCGATGCCATTCCTCGTCATCCAGCCGCGAGGCTGCGTCGTAGAGGCGTGCATTGGCCCAGGCATTGTAGGCGGCGAAACGCTGGAAATGGGCTTTCACGCAAAGACCTCGCTTGTCGTGAACGGCATGATACACCTCGGATATGGATACACATACGCAGGCGCGCGCGCGCCTTGAAGCGCTGAAGGCTGAACTTCTCGCCCTGTCGCAGGACGCCAGGGAGGATCGCAAGCCGGTCGAGCTGGACCAGCAATCGGTCGGGCGGCTTTCACGGCTCGATTCCATGCAGGTGCAGACGATGATGATGGCCGCCGACTCGCGCCGGGCCAAGGAGATCCGCCGCATCGACGCCGCGCTGAAACGGGTGGACGAGGGGGAGTATGGCTGGTGTGTCGAATGCGGCGAGGCGATTGCCCCGAAACGCCTCGAAGCCGATCCCGCCGCTCCACGCTGCGCGGAGTGTGCGTAAGGGCTTAGCCCGGACGGGCCGAGCCCAGATAGTCGAACGCCACGATTTTCGGTGTGCAGGGCACGTAGCCGGTATCGATCTGCTCGATCCTGAAGCCCGCTTCTTCGATCAGCTGGTCGATGGGCCGGGTCAAATGGCACCCGCCATTGAACAGCTTCCAGACGGGTTCCCAGCGCCTTTGCCACCGGCTCAAGGACGCATCAGGGGCCGCACCATGCTCGCAAAACAACAGGCGCCCCTCGGGTTTCAGGACCCGCCGGATCTCGGCGAGCGCGGCTTGCGGATCCTGCACCGTGCACAGCGTATACGTCATCACGACCGTATCAACGGACGCGTCCGCCGCCGGCAGATCCTCGGCGCGCGCATCGACCAGTTCGACCGGGATGGCTGTCTTGCCGACCACACGGGCCGCCTTGCGGCGTGCAGACGCTGACGGTTCGATGCCCGTGATCCGGGTGGTACGCACGGCATCATAATACGGCAGGTTCTCGCCCCGTCCGAAGCCGATTTCGATCACGTCGCCAAGCGCGTGAGGTACCAGGCGCTCGCGCTGCGCGGTCAATGCGGCCTGTCCGCAGACACATCCGGACGGTGTTGCCCCGAGGTCCATGCCCGTCTACCGGCTGGTCAGCTTCAGTTCGATCCGGCGGTTGCGGGCATAGGCGTCTTCGGTGCTGCCCTGCGCAATCGGCTGATATTGACCGTAGCCAGCGGCGACCATGCGTTCCGGAGGGACGCCCAGATCCTCGAAATAATTGATCACCGAGATGGCCCGCGCCGCTGAGAGGTGCCAGTTCGACGGATAGGTCGAGCGGATCGGGCGCGGATCGGTATGCCCTTCGATCTGGATCACCCAGTCAATGTCGTCGGGAATTTCGCGGGTCAGCTGGACGATGGCCTGCGCCACCGGCTCGAGGCTTTCGCGGCCTTCGCTCGAAATAGCGGCCGAACCTGACGGGAAAATCACATCGGATTCAAACACAAAGCGGTCACCGACAATGGAAATGCCGGTGCGATTGCCGAGGATTTCACGCAAGCGGCCGAAGAATTCCGAGCGATAGCGCGCCAGTTCGGCCACACGGCCCGCCAGCGCCGCATTCAGGCGTTCGCCGAGATTGACGATCTGGCTGTCGAGCTCGGCCTCGCGCGCCTCGGCCGCGTCGAGCAGGGCGGACAATTCCGCGATCTGGTCACGCAAGGCCTGCGCCTGGAGGTTCAGCGCCGTCAGCTGGTCAACCTGCTGGGCATTGAGGTCCTCGGCTTCGACCAGGGTGGCCTGGGTGTCGTCGAGCTGCCCCAGCACAACGACGAGCTGGTCGCTCAATTCGTCGCGTTCGGCCTCGACGCTGGACAGGGTCGCGCGCAGCGCGGTCATCTCGGTGGTCAGGCGCTGGTTTTCGCCGCGTGACAGGCTGAGCTCGTCGGTAAGTTGAGCCAGCTGGGTGTTCAGCTGGGCGAGCTGTTCGTCGCGTCCGGTCAGAGCCCGGCCAAGGGCGAACTGGCCCACCAGGAAGATCGACAGCAGGAAGACGATCACCAGCAGAAGCGTGGCCAGCGCATCGACGAATCCCGGCCAGTAATCTCCGGAATCGCCGTTGTCACCGAAGCGGGAAAGGCGCGGCGCGAAACTCACGGATTGCCGCCTCCGCCGCGATTGAGGCGCACCTGAGCCTCGATGGCGCGGACAAGAACGCGGATTTCATCGCGCAGGGCACGGGTGGCTTCCTGCTGCCCGGCTGCGCTTTCCTGCGCCATGCGCCGCATCACCTCGTCGAGGTCGCGCATGTGACGTTCCAGCGTCACCGACAGACGCTCCATCGTCTCGGCGGTCTGCTCCAGCAATGCGCCGACATAAGCCGACGAGACCTCGCCGTCCGAATTGGTCGACGGACCGGCCGCGGCCAGGCGCGACATGGAGGACAGCCATTCCTCGATCTCGTTGTAGAAGCGGTTGTGGGCGCGGCTGGCCTGCAGGTCGAGAAAGCCGATCACGAGCGACCCGGCGAGACCGAAGAGGGACGATGCGAAGGCCGTTCCCATGCCCTGGATGGGCTCCTCGATGGCGGCCATCAGACGCATCACATCTGCCTCGCCGCCGGTCGAGGACGCGGTCACGGCGCGCACGGCATCGCCGACATCGGATACGACCAGCAGCAGGCCCCAGAAGGTGCCAAGCAGGCCGAGGAAGATCAGAAGACGGCCGAAATAGCGCGTCAGCGCACCGGCTTCGGTCATGCGCGCGCCGACCGAGTCGAGCACGGTGCGCACGCTGCCCGCCGACAGGCGCGTGCGGCGCCCGGTATCGCCCATCATCGACGCCATGGGCGCGATCATGGCAGGCGGGGCGGGCAATTGTTCCTGCGGGTCGGCGGTCTGGAAGCGGCGCAGCCAGCGCGCGGCCGGACCGATCGAGAGCGCCTGGACGAAGGTATAGGCAATGCCGACGAAGAGGACGAACAGGATCAGGCCGTTGATATAGACGTTCGCCATGAAGGCGGTCTCGATGGGGCCGGCCAGCAAGCCCGCGACCAGCGCCACGACGCCGACAAAGACCGCCATCCAGACCAGGTATTGCGCAGGACCGGTGAAACGCGGCGCAGGTACCGAATCCGGCACTTCATCATAACGAGACGGCATGCTCATCCCTTCCTCGAGGCCCCGCACCAGTCTGTGACGCGGCTTTCAGGCCAGATTTGGGCGGTCAGCGTCCGAAACTCGGTCCGTGCATGCGCTCGCCGGTCTCCCGGTCATAGCCGCAGGTCACATCGCCGCCGCGCATGCCTGTATCGGGGTCATAGGGGATGAGCGCAACCCACAGCCCCTGCTCGTCTTCGCGAATGCGGACCCACCAGTCGCCGTCGTGGTATTCGGCGGCAAAATCCGTGATCTGTTCGCCGGTGGCCGCAACGCAGTCAAGGATCGCGGCGCGGTGCTCCGGCGCGATGACGTATTCGAGGGGTTCGGGCGGTGTTTCGAGCAGCAGCATGGGCGGGAGGATAGCGCTTTTCGCTGCTTCCACCATCCGTCATTCCGGAAAGGACACCAGGCGATCAGGCGGCTTCTTTCAGCTTCTCGATCAGCTTTTTCAGGATGGCGTCATTGCCCGCACCGATATTGCCGGTGGTCAGGACGTCCTTGCCACCGTCGAGCTCGGCGATGAACCCGCCCGCTTCGCGCACGATGATCAGGCCGGCGGCGATGTCCCAGGCCTTCAGGTCACGTTCCCAGAAGGCATCAAACCGTCCGGCGGCGACCCAGGCGAGATCCAGCGACGCCGCGCCATAGCGGCGGATGCCGGCGGTCTCGGCCATCACCTTGTGCAATTCCTTCAGGAAGCGGGCATGGCCCTTCTTCCCGAAGAAGGGCGTGCCGGTGGCGATGACGGAATCGTAAAGCTCGGTGCGGCCCGCAACCCGCAGGCGGCGGTCATTGACCCAGGCGCCACGGCCCTTCTCGGCGTGGAACATCTCGTCATTGGCCGGATTGTAGACCAGGCCCGCGACGATCTCGCCCTCACGCTCCAGCGCGATGGAAATTGCGAAGTGCGGCTGGCCGTGCAGGAAATTCAGCGTGCCATCGAGCGGATCCACGATCCAGCGATGGGTCTTGTCGGTGCCGATGACCTCGCCGCGCTCTTCCATCAGGAAGCCATAGCCCGGGCGGGCTTCGGCGAGCACTTCGTGGATCACCTCTTCGGAGCGGCGGTCCGCTGCCGACACGAAGTCGGCAGGCCCCTTGCGGGCGACCTGGAGGTGTTCGATTTCACCGAAATCACGCGACATCTTGCGACCCGCCTTGCGGGCGGCTGTCTGCATGATCTGCATCAAGGCTGAAAGATTGGCCAATGCTCTGTCCTAGTCCGCGCGGCGCACGTAAGTGCCGTCTTCGGTCGCCACGACGATGCGTTCGCCGGGACCCACGAAGGGGGGAACTGCGGTACGCACGCCATTGGTCAGGACGGCGGGCTTGTAGGAATTCGCGGCCGTCTGGCCCTTCACGACCGGCTCGGTCTCGGCGATTTCCAGCTCGACATGGTTCGGCAGGGAGATGCCGATCGGCTGGTCTTCGTGGAATTCCAGCGTCACCATCATGCCGTCATTCAGCCAGGCGGCCTGTTCGTCACCGACCCAGTCACGCTGCAGCGCGATCTGCTCGTAATTCTCGGTGTTCATGAAGGTCAGCATGTCGCCGTCGGCGAACAGGAATTGGTGGTCCTTCTGCTCGAGACGGATGCGCTCGACCTTGTCAGCGGAGCGGAAGCGTTCGTTCAGCTTGCGGCCGTCGAGCAGGTTCTTCAGCTCGACCTGTGCGAAGGCGCCGCCCTTGCCCGGCTTCACGGCTTCGGCCTTCACGACCGACCAGAGCGTGCCCTGGTGTTCGATCGCCATGCCGGGCTTCAATTCATTGCCATTGATCTTCATCGGACGTTCCGCCTGACCTGAGAAAGAAAGACCCGCAGCGCGCGCGGGCCGAAATCGCCGCGCGGCATAACAGCCGGTGGCCGAACCGGCAAGCGGAGGGTGCTTTTGACGGCAAGGGTCGGTTTCCTCCCCCGCGCGCGGGGGAGGAAACCGACCCTTGCCGTCAAAAGCACCCTCCGCTT
>NZMJ01000030.1 GCA_002692855.1 Maricaulis sp. | reverse complement strand
CGCGTAAACTTACTTGCAGGAACCCTATAAGCAAGCTCACTCTTAGGTCTGTCCATACCATCTTGAATGGGCTTGAAGAAAAAAGGATAGTTAATAGATATTGGTACAACCTTATCGGTAAACATTTTCTTTGCATCAGCTCCACTTTTTGATAGTATTCCATATCTAGCATCACTCGATATTGTAGCTAAGTTAACTGTTTCTGCAGAGCTCATAAATGAAAAACCACTACGTCTATTTTTTAAATAACACATACCGTAGCATCTATCATCTGCTTTACAAGCCTCCCAGAATATANANAATAATCTNTTAGCTTCNCNAAANTCNGGNGCACCTACATCTATTTTACTCCATTGTAAATACATNTAATGACTACCAGTTATGTAAGTTGGCACTCCATTGTTATTAAACCAAAAGCCTTGATCTCTTCTGTCAAACTCTTGATCTATATAGTCGTACCATTGCTCTTTAGCTTCTTCTGGATAGTCTCTCCAGTCAAAAACAGTTTTAAGTTTTTTTAACTCTTTAGGNTAGTCAAAACGTTTCCACTTTTTTACTTCATTGGAGTACACGTGCATTGGTTCCAACGGCAAAGCAATTTGCAGCCCTTGTATTTCAATGATCTCCCCAATTCTACCAGTTTTTGATATGACAATGATATNGTTTTCTTTATTATATCCATACTTCCATTTTTTAGATTTGTTAAGCCTTTTTATAGTNTTAAGCTTAACGGGTTCAACAATTTTATATAGTGTTTGTTCGTACATTACTTAGATCTTCCTTCAGCAAANCCTTTAAACACTCTTTCTTTTTTCTCTTCAGGCTCTTTACCTTCTAGTATATTTTCTTCCTCTTGTATACGATTAAGTATTTCAAAGGCATCGAATATAGCTAGCTTTTTTGTAGCAGCTGCGTTTTTAAGCCTATCAGCAGAAACATCATCATCAGTATTAGTAATGATTTGTTCTTGAGCTACTTTAATTAATTCTTCAACAGCTTTATGCCCAGCTTGGATTATACGTTTTTTCGTTTCCTTCGCGCTCATATTTAATTGTAATAAATTTATTATATACTCTATAAAGCCTTTGATTGTCTATAACAAACTCGTATTGCGATATAGGATCGTAACCTACTAGCTCGTTAATGTCAAACATACCGTCTGAATAAACTATAACGCCTTTGCTTTGGTTTTCCAAGTCATTGCTAAACTTATCTTCATTAGCTAACGGCATTACAAAACAAAAACCTGGCATAGCTTTCCATGGGCCAGCTTTAAANCTACTAGAGTTGTTTATCTTTCTATATAAAAATATTTGATCTTCACTAACTATATACGTGTTTTCGTCGTAGTAGTTTTGACTATTTTTTTCTTCACCGTGTACGTTGTGCCATCTTCTGAACACGTTGTGGTGTACAATGACTTCGTCGCCAGGTGATATATCATAATTGCCGCTAATAGGGCAAGAGATAATATTAGCTCTACGATTAACAAACTCATGATTATATACTTCAGTATTAAGTATTAATTTTTTACCATTAATATCTTTTTCATTATTATACCTTTTGCCTACAGGCGATATAATAAAGCTATTAATACTTTTCATTAATACTCTAAGTTATATTCTACTGACACAGCCATGTTTTTATTAAAGTCTTTCCAAGGCATAACATCTTTATTTTTTCTTATATAAATGCTATACTTATCGTTGTCTTCAATAATATCGCAGATAGTGTGACCACCATAAACTTCCTGCCCTACAGAGTAGTGCATAGAGTCTATTTTATAATCTTTACCTATCGTTATCTTTCTTATTATCTTTGTCGTCTCCATCTTCATTGTATTTAATTGTGCCGTCAGCAATGTTTATATTATCAGTACCATACTGTTGTTTAAACTCATGCTGTAATTTAGTTAGTGTTTCTTGCATTAGCTTGAAGTGATGTAACAACTCATGCTTACGTATTTCAATAGCGCCTAAATCGGCTGTTGCTATATTCATACTTTTAATAACTTCTCTTGAAGTTTTTAATTGCTCATCAGTAATTTTTTCGGGTCGAAGACTTTCAACCTTTGGAGTTTTTCTTTTTGCCATTTTATTTTATTTAATATTAGTAGCCTCCACTTCCTGTGTTTCCGTTAGTCGAAGACGAGGCTTGACCTCCGCTAACTTGATTTCTTCTTCTACTTGTATATCCTACTCTAGTAGCATTACCATGTGTAGTTCCTGCCATATAACCTAATATACCATTATAGTTATGAGTATGATAACCTTGTAATCCTACTTCATCTCCATAATCTATAGCTTCTTGCAAAGTACTGTATAATGGTTGTCCGTCTATGTATGTTAGTAGNGCCATGTTATATATTATTTATANCCAGTTACNATTTACTTCTGGCTCAAAGTTAGATCCANTGTTTGTGCCATTNTTTCCAGTTCCACTAGCNTCGTTGTAGTTGTCTTGTAAAGGCATCCATAAAACAACTTTACTAGCGCCGCTGTAGTTTTGAGCTCCGCTAGTTGGGTCTACCATTANNGTACCATNATTGTAAATGTAGCTTATATCAGNGTCTGTTAACTTATAATCTCTCCATATCGTAAGCTGAGCTAAATGACCANCAAGCTTATACGGGGAAAAGCCAGTGTCTTCATCTGTCATACCTATTGTTAATTCTCCTGAAAAGTTAGACATTCCATCAGTATCAGAACCTCTAGCAACACCACTTTGTAAAACACCGTTTTTATAAACTTGAAAACCATTATATAGATTGCTACTACCATCAGTGTTTCCAGTTCCGTTAAAAGTAACTATTATATGATGCCAATCTGTACTATTGGTGTTCATAGGAGCATAATATGCGTCTCTGTAATCACTTCCTGTGGTACTATTGCCATCATATCTTCCAGTAAAAAAGCCGAGGGTGTTATGATAAAAAAGTCTATATTCTAACGTGTTGTTTCCTTTTCGTCCCTTTGCTAAAATGCCATCACGACTACTGGTGGCAGAGCTGTTACTATCTCTTTTACACCAAAAAGCTATAGAATAAGGTATCATATTACCACCACTGTCTACAAAAGATAAACTGTCTGAATCAGCTACAGCTATTTTATCATCACTTCCGTCAAAGTGACAAGTGTTTGTATTAGTAGTAGTTTTAACTGTGCCAGTAATACCGTTAAATATTGTGTCTGTGCCAATACCTGATCCTAACATTATTTACCGAAATAACAGATTACGCCTTTATTAGCTTCACCTTCAAACCTAGTCCATCTACCGTAAATTGTTAATCCTTTTGGAAAAGCTTGGCTTTCAACAGTTAAACCGCCAGCGCCGTGTGTTTCGTCAAGAAATATTAAAGCTTCACTACTTGTTGTTATAGTAGTGTCTAGTTTAACTTTACTAACACCGTCCCAAGCTACAACTTTAACGCCCGCTTGATGAGGCCCGTTGTACACAGGATATGGAGTGTTACCAGTATCGTATGCTAGTGGTGTGCTACCATTTTCTGTAGCAGCAGGTGCTACAACCATTACATATTGGCCTTTTCTTATTAAGCTTGTATCAGAAGGAGGATTAGTTAATGTTATATCAGCGTGAGCAGCGTGAGTAGCGTCAGCTACAGCGCTACCGCAAGCTCCTGCAAAATTTATGTTGCTAGTTATAGTATCTTCGTGATCTTCTACATCTTTAGCCGTAGTGCCTGTTGTACCAGCATAACCTGGGCCACCTTCATCTAATCTTTCAGGAACCATTGCAGCTGGAGTAGTATCATCTAAAAACTGAACAGCTACTATAACATGATCTTTTGGAGGTAATACAGCTACAGCTTTATCAGTATAAGCACTTCCTAATTGGCCAAAGCTATATGCTATTTCATTTGATTTTTGTCCCATTTTATTTTTTTACTTTTTCAATCGATCGTCCTCCGAAGTAGGCACCGATTACTGTTATTAATACGAGTTGAAGTAGGTCAACCCACTTATCTTCTACTTTAAATACAATTACACCTGCGTCGATAAATATAAGTATAGTTGTACATACTACAAGCCAAGCTAATACTAGTGGACGTATAGATTTACTAAGCCATGAATCAGACTTCATGTCTGCTTCCCATCTAGCTGTAACTTGTTCTTGAGCTTTAGCTTCGCTATCAAGAAGCATTTGCCTCATTTTAGCTTTAGCTGCTTCTCTTTCTTCGTCAGTAGTTATTACTTCGTCTAAAATACCTTCAGCGTTTTCTACTACTTTACCGAATAAACCGCCTATTAAATTGCTTATCATTACTTAGGATTTGAAAGATATAAACGTCCACCTGCTTTAGAACCTTCTATGTATTCTACATATTTTCTTTCTGTGCCAGACTCTAATTTAATTTTGCTTAAGTTACCTTCGTCTAAATTGTTAGTATTTATTTTTTTACCGTCAGCATTATATAAATTTTCTGGTATACCGGCTCCAGTGTATTGACCTACTTTAGTTCCTTGACCACCTCTTCTACTTTCAGCTATTTTAGCTGCATCGTCAGCAACTTTATCTTGCATCATATCTTTGCCAAAGTTTTTAGCCGTTTTCTTATCAACAACTTTACCGCTAGCGGTCATCATTTTTTCATCATCTTGTGGTAAAGGCGACTTAAACATCATGCCTTTCATTTTGTATGCCATAGTTTTAATCTTTAAAT
>NZMJ01000029.1 GCA_002692855.1 Maricaulis sp. | reverse complement strand
AACTGTGCAGGTACTGCTATCTCCATAGTTTGAATTACATTTGCTCTTACTGACTGTTTTATAGTATCTAATACTTTTCTTTGTTCTTCAAGACTCATATCAACATAATCAGGNTTTGCTCTTAATGCNTCNTATGCGGCTGCTTGAAAGTATGGTGCAGCTAAAGTATCCATAACATTTTTTACCTCAGCAGGTCCATTCCATTTTATAGCTGCCCAATGTGGAACTCCTGCTATGTTATGCATCTGTTCTATCAATTCTGGAAAAGGCATCTCNCTTGCACCAAGCATTTGTTTAGATAAATTAGGNACATATTTATTACCTCTTAAAGGTGTTGCTCTTACTGGTAAATCTTCTGAAGTGCCTGTTAAAGCATCTACATATTTTAACATTTGATTAAGAGTTTCTGGACCTTGACGAAGATCAGGTTTCATATTAGCATCACTTAAAAATCCATATACCTGATTAATAGGATCTAAAGGTCTTGTAGCCCCATTTACAAACTGAGATATTGCAGGACTTATAGCATCCCATGCTGCTTTGGGTATATNTTTTTCTTCTACTAATGCTTGATAAATATCAAGACCCCACTCCCTAACACCTCTTTCAAATCCATCAAGATCTCTTATAGCTTGTCCATAAAGTTGTAGTTCCAACTCTCTTACTAACTCTGGAGGGACTTGTGAACGATCAAAGTCTCTTATGTCTAAACTACCATTCAGACCTCTTGCCATAATATTTGCAACAGTGTTAAATGTTGATAGAGGCCAATCAAACGTTTGCTCTCTTATCGTACCATCTGGCAGTTGTTTACCTTGAGAGGGTAGTCCAGAATCTATTCTGTCATAAGCCCCATTCTCTCCGTACATAAAATAACCAACNAGTCCCCAACCTACCATTAATTTAGCTGTGGACTCAGTTAAGTCTTGACCTGTAGTTGGATCTAATGTTTGACCCAACGCTTTTTTTGTATAGTATCTTACAGCATTCATACCACTGTAATCACCAAATGTAGCAAGTGTAGTATTCAAAAAACTACCNAATGGNAATACATACCCTGCAGGAGTTCTGTTTGTAAAAAACTCTATACCTTTTGCAATTTCNCTTAGGTAATTTCCTGANTGGCTTTCAAGTCTAGACCAGTTTACAGAAGCAGTTTCCCTCATAGTTCTCATTAAAGCTGCTTCAATTATCTCATTTTGAAATGCGTCTGTTGCCATTTCACTTGCTGCAAAGTTTGAATTTCTTGTTGAGAAAAACTCATCAGAAGTCATGCCATATTTTTTCATAATNTTTTGATTTACATTTACACCAAATGCAAATCTTTTTGTAAGTTCATCTTGTAATCTTACAAGTGTAAGTGCTTGAGCACCTCTAGTCACAGTNTCTACAGTNTGCCAAGAAAGTTTTTCAANNTCTTCTGCACCTTNAAAAAGACTGTCTNTNTANTNAATCTTATCTAAATCAAAATCAGATAGTGCATCTCTTACACCACCATCACCTGCAACNTCTCTAAATAATTTTGCTTTTGCTTCTGGATTAAGTGCTAAAATTTTATCTGCATACTCCATTGGTATATCTGGAGATAANACATCAAANCCACGTCTTAGACCTCCATAAAAAGATCCNTAAGCTTTNTTATAATANTCTTGTGCTTTNTCTGGATTACGTAGAGCTTTATACATACCCGATTGACTTAAGTTCATNGCAGCAACTGCAAAGTCAGTTATGGTATTCATTGAAGTTACTGCAGCAAAACCTTTTACNTTAGCACCTGTAGTNGATAGATGNGATGTCATAAGTCTTTTATAAAGAGATAGTGTATATTGAAAACGTCTAGGATTTGGTATATCNTCNGCACTCTTAATACCACCNCTGAGAGCATCATCTAANTCTACACCACCCATCATAGAGTTATGAACGGTCTGTACTATCTGGGTGTTTCTAGCACCTGTGCTTACCATTCTAGCATAATGAGACTGTAAGCTTTTAGCTGTAGCTTTGTTACCTTGAACAACATTACCTTCTGCATCTGTAAAACGTAATTTTAATCCAGTATCAGCTTCAAATCTATCTATCATTTTTCTTACGGTATTATCAGATAACCAACTTAAAGTTTGAGCTTGTACAGCAGTCTCATTACCATACTTTCTAATTAAAGCAGGTAGATCATTTACCATACCGTTTTCTTGCAACACTTGCCCATAACCTTTTACACCAGTCTCAGGATTACCTGCAAATAAGTATCTAAAGAAAGAGTCTGTAACTTCGTTATCACTATAACTTTCTTTTCTTCTATTTATTAAACCTTTTGATTTATCTANTAATTCTTGCCATGCTAAAAAGTTTTGCTTACTTCCAGATACTGTGCCNAATAAATCATCTACAAACTTAAAGTCTACTTTCTTCTTGACCGTTTCCATTAAGTTTTTTTCAGCAGCTTCAAGCCCCTCTTTAACAGCAACCTCATTAAACTTAGTATAGCTTAACCACTGNGGAGCAAACTTACTTTTTCTAAACTCTTTTATACTNGCACCACTACCTGCAAGTATAGGATAGACANTCATNCCACCTANACCTGCAAGTAAAGTATCTGCATACTNATACTCATCTACGACATCTAAATTTATTCTNTTGTTTTGNTANANNANGTCAANACCNACNGCTATTCCTGCATCAGCAGTTGCNTANGGCATNGCATTTTTCATAGCTCTACCGATGTTTNNAAGAACAGTATCTTTAGGTATACCTGTTTTATTTGCTGCTTGTACGGCACCCCCAAACAAACTCTTTACACCTAATGATAAAGCTTTTCCTGTACCCCAAGTAAGCAACTTACCTAAGCCATAAGATAAAGGAGTTGATACATCCCAAACTGCATCACGACCGTAGGTGTATATACCTTCACCAAAATCTGACCAACCAACATCACCGCTTTTTAAACCTGTAAATAAATTTGGATACTGTTCAAACAAAGCNTACCCAGCTTTGAGTTTTTGAGCTTCAGGTGTTTCTTTTACCTGCATCCCATAAACAAATTCATTNACATTTGTCGCAGTGTTACCACCCAATAAAGATCTCTGATATGCTGTAAAAATATCAAAGACCTCTTCTTTAGGCATATCTTGATAACTAGTAAAACCACTTATTGCACGTAGACCAACCTTTTGTCCACCAACATCACCACCTAAACCATAGGTAACAGTTCTACCTAAAGCTTTACCAAANCCAGGACTTCTTCTAGCTGTTAAAGCATCACGCATAACTTGAACTANCCTATCATCAGCTAGTATCATTTCTTTAGTCATATCTTTATNNCCATACTCTTCGAATATGGATTCAAGGTATACTAAATCCTCGTTGTTTTCACCAGAAGCAAGTGCATCAAGTTTAAACTCTACCTCAGCAATATTACTTATCGGTGTAGATAAACTTACTTCAGGAATCTTTTCTANTTTAGTCTCTNNCTCTAATTTAGGTATAGGAGATCCACTCAAAAGATTATCAATCTCTTCTTCGGTAGTAGTTTCTCCAAGTATAGGTATACTATTTATTTTAGTAAAATCTATTTCAGGTATATTACCCATGTTAAACCTTTAATTATTGTTTAGGCATTCTACGTAGTTCNCCTACGTCCATTAAATACACAATATCATNTTCTNTTAGTACACCATTATTTTGTAGTATTTTGGCTATCTCTACATTAGGNACGTATATNGGTGTTTTTGCAGNGTTTACNATATTAGGATCAANAAGNTCTAAAACTCTTTCCATNTNACTNTATTGNGATNTTGCTTTTNCAAAAAANGAANTTGNATATAAAGAAGCAACTNGTCCNTAGTTNTTATCTTTTTCTGCTGACTCTAATGCACGATCTATTTCTTTNATNCTNTTNNTATACCAAATCTCTAGCTGATCATCAAAAGGACNTTTNTCTTTTTTCTTAGCAAGATTACCCACCAGTTTAAGCATCCTATTTCTATCAACTTGTGCACGAGANANNANNGGNTTANNTACAAACTTTTCAAACTCTGTTATATCTTCTACTTTAGGTTTTGGGGTATATACAGGTTCTTCCGTAATGTTAAAGCTACCACCAGTAGGCACTGAGAGTTCTATCATTTGCTTAACACGATCATCTAATTTAGAATCAAGTAAANTATTTTCAATATTAGCTATAATTTTGCTAGGCCTATTGACATCGGGTCCAGTCATAGAACCTTTACTTACCATATCTATAACTTCTCTTCTTACAGAATCTCCTATAAAAGTATCATCCATATTATCTTTTTTCATGGCAGTTATATATGGATTAAGCACAGAATATAATTTTATAAAACCTTTAGGATCTTCTGTTGCCTGAATTCTACTTAAAGCTGCTAAAAACTTATCATCATCCACTAACTTACCATCATCATCTACAACTTTAAAATTTTTCATTAAAGCATCTCTAGCTTCAGAATTGGTCATACCAGATTTTTCATCTTTACCATTACCGCCAAGCATGCCCATACCATTTCTTATCGCTAGATCTGCCAGTTTTAAACTAAGGCTGTCACCATGTTGAATTTGCCTTCTACGGTCCCACTCTGCATTAGCTGCTTTTTGTGCGGCAAGGGCAGCTTTTGCCTCATCTTTTTCTCTTTCTCGTCTTTCAAGACCACCATAACCCATAAAAGCCATTACACCATCTCCCTAGACATTAAACCCATAGGCTTTTCTTTTTCTATTTCTTTAATGTTTTCTTCCATCATTTCCATAACTTCATCTTCAGAGTCATCACCTACTATCATACTTTTATCAGGTATATCTTCAGACGGTGCGTCTGGTTTTATATCTAGCTTGTCAATTTCAGCTCTTGCTCTTGTAACATTTCTACGATATTTAATGACAGCTTTAGATTCTTTATCATCAAAACCTTCTTCATACGGTGTGTCAGTAGCATCAGCCATTTGTTTAATAAACTCGTGAAGTATTGGAGCTATTATAAGACTTACATCTATACTGTGCTGTCCTTGCATAACAGCACCACGAAGTATTCCCTGCACCAAACTCATAATGTCTACACCCTGTTCTAAAAAGAACATAGCATCTTCGACAAGTTCAGGATCACTGAGTCTGTTTAGGTGATACCTTGCAGCCTCTGTTGGGTCACTCATCTCTGGCGGATTTTCAAAAGGTGCTCCCTTTGGCTCTTGCGTAAGGGAATACCCTGCAGGGGGTCTATCAAACATCATTTTATTATTTCCTATCTTGGATTAAATTTGCTATTAAACCTAATCATATATTCTTCTATATCTATGCTACCGTCATCTGCTCCACGATCCATGGCTTGATCTAAAGGATCTCCAGTAAACCAAGTAGATATTGCATCTTCAAGATTACCATACTTTTGATAATTTTGCAAGATAAATTCTTTAGCCACTTCATCTTGAGCTTTAGTATTATTTATAAACTCTTCTACAGTCAATTCTTCACCATAATACTTTTTAGTAAATAATGGAACATTACTTTCCATAACTCCGTAAGCACCTATTGCTTGCTCACCTTTATACTGACCTTTTGTAACTTTTTTACCTTTTGTTTTGTATGGATTCTTTTTACCACCACTCTCTAAAAATTTAAGTGCTTCTACTGCCCTATCTATATCAGCTTCAGGATCAAAAACTAAAGTAGACGTGGGACTTATAACAGGCTTAGTTACAAGACTCTCTACCTCGTTAGCCTCATCCAAAGTTACAACTTCATCATCATCACTGACTAATGCTCTGGAGGTGCTTTCAGTCATTTCGTTTTGTCTTGCCTGAGCTTTCTTTGCAGCAATCTCATCCCTTACTTGAGGTTTAATATCTATGTAAGGCA
>NZMJ01000028.1 GCA_002692855.1 Maricaulis sp. | reverse complement strand
GTTACCAGAAAGACGTATCGTTCCGCCCTCTTCAATTGTTCCACCAATTTGATTAATAATCCGTCCCATCGCTGCATCTTTTGCTTGTTCAAAAGTTTCAGGGGCCAAGGTCCGACGTGCAACTGTCACAGCGTTTGGAGTTTTTAACAGAACATCTGCAATAACGTCTGTATCACCAGTATTAAACCGTTGCAGAATTGTATCTCTAGACAGCCGCTGTCTTTCTGCTTGAGCGGCTTTGACAACGTTCAATTGACTAGCCAGATTTTTTGCAGGTATGGTTTGGAACACACTTGGAGCAATGTTCGACTTGCCCGACTCAAGTGCCTTAATCACTTCATTTAAAGCATCCTTGTCTTTGCCAAACAGTTTATCAACGGTTGTTCCTTTACTGCGTAAATTAGCTGCAAGCTTAACCGGGTCAATAACCGTCTGCCCTGTCAGTTTGTCTGTAACTCGAGAGTTATTCAGCATGTCATCGAGATATTGCGACGCTAAACGTTGACGTAAATCTTCTGCCGCTTCTGCCCCAGTTCCCCTTAAAGCCGTAAGTTCCTCGCCCCGTTTCTCTAACTCGGCCTTACGAGCCATAACAAAACGTTTAGTTTCATTACTGTTTGGAAGGTTTTTTACAGATTCAACAGCTTCTTCAATGGTCTGAGAGCCGATCATCTGCCCCTCTAAAAACATTTTGCTTTCGCCAACATCCTTGATTAGGTTTGGAACGCCACGAACAGCTTTTAAAAGTTGATCCAGTGCTTCTGGATTGTCTTCTTGGATTATCTTTTGATAAATAAACTTGGTGTTAAGCTGGCCCTTCTGTGCCTGTTTAACAAGGTCTCGAGTAACAACGTTGTCAAACTTTTTAATTCCATTACGGTACAGTTGGTTCGACCGCCGCAAGATACTCAGGCCCTGACGTGCTTGATCTATAGTCAAAGAAACATCGTCGCTTGCTTCTGCTCCGGGCTTGAACTCAGGAGTTAACCCCTTGCCCGCAGAAACCTGACCACCAGGAACTGCTCCGCCCTGCGTTCCATACTTGGCAGTCATTGCATTGAGACCGCGTTGTAGGCCCAGTTCAGCGTCAACCATTGCATCGTCTGTTGCTTTCTTTAGACGACTTAATGCTCTGCCAGCCGCGCCGCCAACAAGGTCTGGGTTATATGACGCGTCCGTCAAAGCCTTCCGTAAATTATTAACATCTTGTGGAGTTGCATANTCATCAAGGTNTTGAACCATACNAGCAAACTTGGTATTTCCAATGTCTGCGGGGTTTGCTTTGATAAGCTCCTCAAGCTCTTGCTTAATTCCTTTAGTCGGAACGATGGTGTTGCCTTCAAGNACATCTGTAGCAATCGTATACAACCGATCTACATCTTCGTCAAACAACCGTTTACGCAATCGTATACTTTCGAGTAAGTCTTTAGGCAGGTCCTTACCCTGCTGTAACGGCTTGATNACCGCCGCTATCTCACGCTCAATATCTTCGTCAACAGATTTTTGAACCTGAGCTAAGGNATCATCTGCGGTTCCATAAAATTCATCGATGTCTCTACGGACAGCATTACCAAAGTCATCTAGCGATCCAATGTTGACCCCAGGAGCCGACTGTAATTCTTTTAGCAAAATNTCTAGATTTTGACGAGCAGCTTTTTCGTTTGGAAAGACACCTTCATATATNGCTTGTANACGATTTAAAACTGGNCGNAACTCTTCGGAAGTTGCTCCGGTAACTGTGGGCCGAAGGCCGCGGTCAATCATTGCACGAGCTTCTGCACGAAGAGCCTCATTTGCTTCACCGCCTGGACCTTTGATTATTCGTCCAAAGACCTTGGACAGACCTCGGCCAAGACCTTCGCCAAACGCTCCAAACGCCCCTTCCATTGCAGAAGCTCTTGCAACTTCTGAAAAACTCTGCCGCTGTAGCCCTTCAACGGATTCCACAGCCTCATCAAGAGCTTTACCAATAAGTGCTCCAGTGCCCGTGATAGCTAACCCTGGGAAAAAGCCAACACCAGAAGCCATTAAAGAAGCACCGATACCTGTAAGAATAGGAGCACCAGACTGCCCTGCAAATTCTTTCACGTCCGCAAAGGAGAAACCTTGTTCATCAATTGCAACATCTGGGCCTTCACCCATTCCTAATTTTTGTCTACCTGTTTCTGTAATGATAAATCGACCGAGCGCGTCTTGTCGGAAGCCCTCAGTTCCTAGTGCCTGCGTAAGATAAGCGGACCTTTCTTCATCCGTGTCCATGCGGCCAAACTGAAAGCGCGAAAATCCTTCTACATCATCCACACCACTCGAGTAATCCACACCCGGTTCTTTGTAGTTGTTGATGAACTCTTCTTCGCTTATTTGAGAACCAGTAAACGGGTCAATGCCTTGACTGCGTAACAAATTATTGTATTCACGAATCTCATCTAAAGACGCTGTGGCAAAATCAAGCTTAGGTGTTGTTTTAGGAGATGGCTCTGTTGCAGTCGTAGACTCACCCGCAAAAAAGGTATTTAGAATTAACTCTTGTTCTTGCTCCGTAGGGACCTCTCCAGCAATTTGAACTTGCTTAATCCCGTCTGAAGTGTCTACTCTTATTATTCCCATATTTAGTCCACATCTACTGCAGAATACAGATTGGTTTCTTTGTCAAAAGATAACGTTTTACCACCTCGTTTTTTTATTTCGGTTCTAATGTCTACTTGTTGATACGGCTCAAGAATACTTGCTCCAGGAAGTCCTTGAGGCGTAAACATGCCTGCTAGTTCTCCTTCAATTGCAGACATGTCATTAAGTGCCTTAGCCTGTGCTTGACGGACAGCTTGAAGGCCATTTTTTAAAGATTGATTAATAACTTCCGCAGGAACGTTTGCAAAAGTTAATACGCCGTTTGAGTCAACACTCATTACTCCNTCCGCAAGAAAGCCTTGGATTAACAAATCAACATCTCGGTTAGAGATAGAGTTTGCCGATTGAGTTCCTGCCAGTGTTACTTTAATAACACCTTGCAAAGCTCCTTTTAGTTTAGTTATGGCAAGTTGTTTATTATTAAAAGAATCAGGAACCTCTATTCCTAAAAACGCTCCAACCTTTGCCGCACCAGTTTTAAGCGCATTTGCCGCACCAGTAAGCTCACCATCCGCGTTCATCTTCATAACAGTTTCAAGAATATATGCTGTATTCTCAGCTTGACTAGCAACGTCGTAAGCCTTTGCATACGCCTCTCTATCTGCACGAACCTCTGTTCGAGTCAAAAATTTACGCTTATTAGCTTCGTTCAACGCTTTCGCGGTTGCTTTAGCTCGCTCAACAATTGCCTTTTGATCCTGTGTGTACATATCAGTTGTACGCAAACCTTCAGGAATTTTACGACCATTTGCTATGTACTCCGCGATTGAAACCGTGACCACCTCATCATTATCATCTACAAACTTCATTATGTTTCGTTCATCCGCGCGTTTTTGAGCACGAATTTTACTCTGTTCGCCTAAACCATATTGCAAAGCAGATAATTGAACTTGTCGATCAAATGCGTCGCGATCTTTCTTATCTTTAATTAACATATCAGCACCATCAGATAGTGCTGATGCTATGTTAGTGATTGCATTTGGACTTTGACCCGCAGCCATAGCAAAGCCAATTTTAGCAATCGCAAGACCCTTACTCGTGCCCTCATATTCAGGAGCATTTTCGGTAAACTCTGCCATTAAACGTTTTAACTCGTTCTGTTGTAGCTCTTGATCATTTGAATTTATAACGTTTGCAATTCGGTCTTTTTCCGTTACTGCGTCTGAATCTTCGTCTAAAAACTTTCCACTCTCTGTTGCTGCGGCTTGTTCTGCTGTTAATCTTTTTTCCTCTGTGCCTGTGCCATCGGCAGAGTCAAAAGCAGGTGTTGGCTCTTTTTCCTCTTTTTCTGGTCCTGTTTCTGTAGCCGCAATTGCTGTAGTTTTGTCAATATCTGTAGCCGCTTCTATAGGGTCTGCTCTTGTAACATCAGCAGAGTCAAAAGCAGGGTTTGGCGGTCTAGTAGATCTACCCATAAAGCTTTGTCGTACTCGCTCTGCTTCTGTTTCAGGATCTAACGGAAGAGATGCGCGGAATTGAGCGATATTATCAAAGGGTATGTTTTCAGCCTTAAATCTGGTAACACCCTCTTCAAAATCTCTTCGACCTGTTCTTTCAAATTGACTAGTAGGGTCGATAATTCCAGCCGCTTTTAAACCTCTTTGAACAATATCTGAACCTACAACATCCTCGTAAAGGTTTTGAACAACATCAGGAAGAATTGCAACTTCTTGTCCGATACTACCGGCTACAGTACCCAACGCTAAACGTCTGTCTTGTTCTGTTTGAAAAAGACTTTGTTGCTGTTCCGGGGACAATGCGTCAAATTGCTTTTGGGTGAATCCTTCTCTTGCAAGTAAAGGTTGAACACGAGCAGTATTAGCCATGATCCCTTCACGATCCACACCCTCACCAAGAGCTAAATCTGCTGCACCAAGAACAAGTGCGCCTGGTACAGTTGATCTTGCAGCAAGCGAAAGTGGTACTCTAGTTCTTTGCAGAAGAGAAGCACCTCNAGGTCTNGCACCTCCAGTAGCACCTCGACCAAAAACATTTCTTTGCGGGAACCTTTGATCAACCGCTTCAATTAAATCTCGCCTTGCTTGATCTTCTGCAAGAAGGGGTAGTTGAACCCCACCTCCAAGCTGAAAGTTCTGTACACCTCTCTTCTGGTTGTACTGAGCNACCGTGTTCATTAGTGGAGCACTAGATGCCATGATACCGCCCATGCGATTAAGCTTGTCTCTCGCTGGTCGGGTCTTGAACATTTTTCTTTGGTTCACGTCCATCATTAGCCGAATATCCCACCTTGACCGAAGAGTTTAGGTATAACTCCTGCTTCACTTAACCCCGCTAAACCAACACCAAGACCAGCGACCTGTGAAATAGTAGAGGGTGAAGGTGCTGTTTTAGCAGTCAATGTTTGTTGAGTCGATGGTACNCCACGGAAAACATCAGACATAAAGCTGATNCTTTGGAAGGGCTCTGCTTGTCTTTCAAGGTCCGTGGCACGTTGTGCTTCTATCTGTGCCTGTGCCTGTTGTTGCTCGAGACCACCTAATGCTAGCAAAGCGTTAATATCACGTTGTTGTGCCGCCTGTGCAGACTCGCCTAGTGCCGCCTGCGATAAACCAGTTTTTCCAAGAGCAGAGCCCAGTTGACCAATGCCTGTGCCCAGTTGACCAAACAACTGTGCAGCGGACTGTTGTCTTGCCATCTGATTTTGAAAAGCATTTTGTGCTTGACCCAAGGCTTGTTGAAAACCAGCAGATCGTAGCTGTGCGCCGGTTCTTGCCATCTGATCGGCAAGATTACGCTGTAACTCCTGTTCGGCAACAGCCTGTCTTGATCCACCAAAAGCCCCTGATCGAACAGCCCCTGCTCCGATACGCTGTCTTTCTATGTCACCCTGACGTTGAATATCGCGCTCTGCTTGTCGGATCACCTGCTCTGTGAACGGGTCCATAAACGCTTGAGCAGATTGCGGGTCAAAAGCCCCTGTAGTGCCCATAAGTAACGGAGCACCACTGAGGGCTGTGCCTATACCTTGTTCTAAAGCACTTGCACCAGCACCTAATGTAGCCTCTCCTGCTTGTAACATTGGCTGAAAAGCACCAACACCACTATAACCAAGTTGGATCGCTTGTTGCTGACCGGGGGACAGTGGCGCAACTTGACGCTCTGGGATAACAGTCGGGTCAGCGGCTCTTGCGGCGGTTGATGCAAGTAAGTCTTTTAAAAACTTTTCCTGATATTCGGGTAAAAGCGTGACCTGTTCTTGTCTAATTGTCTCTGCCATTACGCCATCGCCTCATACTTCTTCATCATATCGTACATGCGAGCGGCACCTTTTTGACGGTCACCGTCCCCTGCACCACGAACAGCAGCGGCAGTCATCACAAACTCTCCATCAGAAAGTCTGGCTTCCTGTACTTTTTGTCCGTTCTGAAAAATGCCCGCGTCAATACTGTCACTTCTGCCAGTTCCAGGTCCTTGAATAAAGCCGCCTTCTGCTCTATTCATCACGCTGGTAATACCGGTTGGATAGTCATATTCAAGGACAATGTTTCGACCCACAATGTCGGGGGCTCGTTCACCAGTGGCTAATTGTCTTCTTTGTAAATCGGTAAGTTCTTCTTCTTCTTCGTCACCTAGTAAACCACCGGCTAACGCACCACCAATACCACCAAGGGTAAGTAATTGTGCGTTAGATAAACCAGATAAAATACCTTTTTTAGCAGCTTCATTGGCTAATGTTGAACGTAAGGGTGTCTGTATTATTGGGTTTGAAAAGTTAGTTGCGGCAGCACTTTTAACGGCTTCACTAGCTGCCTCTTTTGCGGCTAGACCTGTTGCATCAGAAACAGCGGGTCCTACACCCGGAAACATTTTTGCCCCGCCAAAGGAAAGACCAGCCGTCAGTATTGCGTCCTCGAGAGATCCACCGGCAAACAAAGAGCCAATACCACCACCTATAGCAGCACCACCTGGGCCAAAAGCAGATCCCAGAACAGCACCGGCAGCAGGAAGAAGTTTTTTGATAATACTCAATATCCGCTCCTATGTAGTGACACTAACTGTACCGACTGCGCCAGTTGCGGAGTTGCCAGCAACGTGCGGATTATGACTTTGCGTTATCTTAACAAAGCCATCTACATTAAACAAAGCACCAACTTCTAATCCCTGATCGTGCGTTTGTATGTTTGTTAACGTCAGTTCCGTGTGCCGTGCATCGCCTGGATTCTGCACTTGTTGCAAAAACACAGAAAACGCTCGGATAACCTCCGTAAAATAAGTACGGTCATAGTCCTGTGGTGGCACAGGAAAAAACGGTCTGGCTAATCGGCGGCTCATCGTCTGCCATCCGGTCTAATATCAACACGCGGACTACCTAATCGCCAACCCACGCCTTCTGCTGTGCTTTCTACTCGCAAAGCAAACGACCGTCCACG
The DNA here is from genome assembly GCA_002692855.1 of Maricaulis sp. Lineage (GTDB taxonomy): Bacteria > Pseudomonadota > Alphaproteobacteria > Caulobacterales > Maricaulaceae > Hyphobacterium. The sequence continues at coordinate 9,239 of NZMJ01000028.1, read as the reverse complement.
CAACCGCACATGCACCTGATCGGTAAACTGCTCGATTGGACTGGTTGATGTCTGAGTCACACCGCCAGTTTCAGGATCACCATAATTTGTTCCGGGAAAATTACGAGCTTTTAAAATAAAATTAGCTGCTGGATNATCGCTACCGGCACCTGTAGACGTTCTAAACGTCAAATCAGGCAATATTCGTCGTATAAATAGGAACCCGTCGCCATCCTGTATATCCATCTGACTTGATTCAATGTGCGCGGATATTGCACTGTCAGTGCTACCGTCATCAAAACCAAACTCGTGGTTATATAGATAATTATCAGAGTGTGCCGCAATCGGAAAGTCATTGATACCACGGTCTAGCCAAGCTGTGCGTGTCAGACTACCGATATACCAGATCTGTTGTTCATAGTTATAGATAACGTATTTGTCGTTTTCGGTAGAACTTGCTGATGGATAGAACCACCATATCTCACCAAAACTGGAGTTAACTCCTGCGATTACTTTTTCTGCCTGATCGGTGTTGAAGTCACTAAATACATGGTCTTTTACAGAGCAAGGCAGTTTTTTGACGGATCCACTGTATACATAGAACTCCTGAACACCCATCCAAAATACTGTGTCGTCTACAGCGACTGCGGCTTGTGGACTACGGATAGTAATGTTCTCAGAAATCATCTGCACACCAAAAGTGAACGGTGGGCCAAGGAACTGCATACTGTGAACAGATACGTCAGTAATTACCAGTATCTGCTGTCTGGTTTCTATGGCAGTTATAATCTCTGACCCAGAGCCTATGCGTAGATCACCGGCAGTATTGGTTGCTGATGGAATCCAAGTGGTCGGGTCTTCCTGACTGCTGAATCGTATCAACAGTGGGTCTTGTGTACCAATCGCGCCAACAGCATCACAACCAAAACAAATGACATGCCGGTCTACATCAGAAACAATAACCTGTTTGGCTATGGTTGGCGTACCAGCATCTGCGTTTGTCCTGTCAGACAGTTTGACTGATCGAGTGCTGGTCCCTGCGCTAGTGTCCCAGTAAAAAATATCGCCATCACGGACATTGATGATCAGGTCTTCACCAAAGTTATCGTGTGTCCAGATACGAAGGATAGAGGATGTAACCGTAATGTCTGCATCACCGTTCCAAGTGCTACGACCCCAGGTTCCTGCACCCCAACCAACACCTGTGACACTGGTGTCCAGACCTGCATTAATTTGATATGTCGCAACAACAGAGCTACCACCATTACCGGAGTCAGACGCATTCGCGGTCACAGCCGTGCGGTTGATTGCNCCGTCATCAGTGATTGAAGCGATTGTTGTGGATTCTGACCGTGCTGTGATTGTGTAAACATTACTGTCCGTAACCGTTTGTATTTCATACTCTTGATTCAACACGTTCGCTGTAATGTTGCCGCCGAGACTTGCGGCACCGCTAAAAGTCACAAAGTCACCAGCAATCGCACCGTGACCGTTTTCTGTCACAGTAATCGTTGAGGATCCGTTAGAAGCAGCAAAGGTTGCATCGCCAGCAGCAGTTGTCAGGCGAACAGGAGTAATATCAAAAAAAGCCCCGCCTTCATGAACGTAATATTTTTTACTTGTACCAACACCTAAATACCGACTCTTGTCTAAACCAACAAAGGGATGTAAGGCTCTGGCTGTGCCAAGGTATGAGTTTGTCGCAAACTTCTGCCAGCCACCTATTTTTTCAGCAAATCCTGCACGAAACCTAACTTTATCACAGTCGTTCCAGCCTCCCTCGTTAGAGTACGAGGTGATCTCTTTCTGGATTCCTGGTCTAAAAGCAAGTTTAGTTAAGGGCATCAGATTTCTTCAGGCCAATCATGAATCGGTGCATTGCCAGTTGGATTTCCGTCACCGTCCACAGGCACATCGTACAAGGCCATAAACTTTGCGTGAGTGTCGCAGGCGGTTATCGCATCTTCAATAGCTTTGCATTTATCGCGGACAGCCGTTCTGTAATTTCCAACGGTATCTGGTATCGCCGNTCCCGNNTCTGNCTTACGCGTAACATACCAATCAGTTTNTGATAATNTTGTTCTCGNTGTTTCTTTGCANNTTCTGATTGCNACAGTNTTNANNCCCTCCTTNATNATGACGTTTCCNTNTNCNTCTTTGATTTTATTNCCANNATCATCGACAGANTCNNTNTCATCGATNGATCGNTCNATAAGATTNTTNTCTTCTGCATCCCANCCTGANTANAATCNATTGTCCCAAGTNTTTGGATCAGCAACNAANGTCANTCCTGCCGCCNTCTTTTCNTCATCAGTCCATCGCGCCCACGTTTGCGGATGGGTGACTCCACTTGAGTCTTTCCAAGATTTACCCTCACGGATCACTGCATCGCCTAATTTCCACATTATTCCGTACCTCCGTTGGCGAACTTGAATGGCTGATCTGCGAACGCCATATAAATGTATGACTCACCTGTTGTATTGATGTCGCCCGACCCACCACGTATCTTAAAACCATTACTCAAAAAAGAAATATCGTGATTGGTTGCGTCCGTTTGTTCNACAACATTCTGGTTCGCTGTTAAATAGACGCCATTATCAGGTGTTCGTTTATTGTCATATATCACCCATTCTCTGAAGTTATCTATGCTTTTTATCATCAGCCATCCTGGTCTGAATCCGGTGTGTACAAACGGAGAAGTGTTTTCAAAATCGCTCCCGATCACATNGTCTTTATAGATTCCAAACGCTGAATACCCTTCCTTTGGTGCAAANCAATATGCAATNTATTCATTCCCAGTATTGTTTGTAGTCGACCCACTATAATTTCTAACAAAAAAATAAGTGGAAGTAGGAACAGAGGTACTGTAGGTAGAAGATAGAAATCTGGGGTTTGATCCCGCTTGTTCTGTACCGTTGGTGTTGAGTTCAACGAAATTATTCACAGTCAGCCCTGAATGGTAGACCGCCCAGTTTGATGCAGAATCTAAATCTTTGACCAAGATCCACTCTGGAGCCGCTCCCAATCCGTGTTTGACTCGCTCAGTACTGCCGCCCGTATATTTGACTATGGAAAATCCTGCCTCAGTACTGCTTGATACCGTTGAGTCTGATGTTCCTGATTCACCAGAAAAACTTTGGCTCGTTCCCGCTTTCCACGCCCAAGCGACATACCCTTGACTGCTCCGGTTTGTACCGCCATCGCCTCCTGTTGTAAAACCATCTGAATCGAATGATTGTAGAGCATTGGGAGATGAAAACTCTGCGTCCGATTTGTTTGCATGTATAGTTTTCGTTGCACCACGGATAGAGTCGTACATATAGTGGTCATCTGCGTTATCTCTGTTTTTGATCCAAACCCAATTAGGCTGAAATGCAAACGACGAAATTTCTTGTGTGCCTCCGTTTCCCGTGTGTAACTCAGCGTCCCAATACTCCAAGGGATTNTCATCCTGCGCTGGGTCAATGGCTGGGGCTGGAAGATTTGCAGTCGATAAACTTTTGAAACCAGAAGGGGGAGTATATGTAAACGCCAACTGCCCGCCATTGAAACGGATTGTTGTAGTGTTGGTTCCACCGCTATCGTGCCTTACACCTACACCAGTGAATTTGGTTAAACTGTCGCCACCAGTGTTTGTTGCGGGGTTACTTGACCCAAAATAAGTATTATTTTTGGCGATGAAGACCTTGCTGTTATCAAGATCAACGGCTATTCCAATGACATCGCCGCTTGTCCAACTAACGCGACCTGTTGCGTTACCCGAACCATCACTGCTTGTCGTCACTGCTCCCGAGTCACCCCTAAAGTCATCTCGTGAAAAAACCATGATTTGCTGTCGGTTTCCTAACGTGACGCTCGTTAACTCCATATAATATTTACCAGAACTAGCACCGAAAGGCACTGTTCCAGACTCGTTATCNGCNTCNGTNGTTAAAAGTAAATTGCCATCGGAAAAACTACCAATACCTCTGTAACTAGTAGCGTTATTCATCATAATGATTTGGGGGTTGAAGGTAGCGTGATTGTCCGTAGGAGAATCAGTCATGTTGTCTGTTGTCGCAATGTTGTTACTAGAGAAATGGTGATCATTACCAGAAGTATCTGCACCGACTGTGCTAGATGATGCCGATGCGACAGAAGAATTTTTGAACTGAAGCCTAAAGCCATTGGTTCCGAACGTCAGACCCGATGTGTCCTTGGGAATCCAGATATTTTCTTTCGTTTCCCCGAATGACGATGGGGTCAGCGCGAGGCCGTCGATGAAATTGACATCTCCTGCGAAATATCCATTGAAGTAGTTACTATCAGCGTATGAACGCTTGCCGATTACGTGTAAAACCGTATTGTTGATTGCGGTGTCAATATTTTGTGANCCGTAATTGGCTGATGAAAAAGTGACCTCTGATCCATTGATGTATGCTTTCACCCTGTCAGACGCACTTGACGCGGTTGTNTCNACNGCCCAAACCAGATTGTACCAAGCCGNNGGATCACGGTATTTNGGAGTACCTTCTAANTTAAANTGTTCTGANCCTCCNGACTTACTTTCNATNTGAAACGATCCGTCNGAATTGAAATCAANGTGTGTTCTNTTNTTTACNTCGTCGCCCGCTGTCCAAATATTTTGACCCGTACCGTGGGTATANTTNAACCANCANCTNAANGTAAATGTCCTGCGATTGCTAGCAGATGATGGTGTGCGTGAAAGAAACGCTGAGTCATCATCGTTAAAGCGCAGAGAATTGCTGATTTCAAACGGATAGAACCCCGTGCTGGCGTTGTATATCCATTGTGATGAACCGAATGGACCGCTCATTAGCTAAACGCCAACTGCGGAGCACCCAAAAGGATGCGGTTGGACGCCGCTACGACATACGGAATAATGTCTGTAGCACTTGCGGCACTAGAGAGCGTGATCCCTGCACCACCCGCTGTTTCATAGTCCGTCCCTAAGCTTAGTGTTCTGCCGCCCGTCCCATCTTGTATGCACACGATAAAGCCGCTTTGACCAACCGTCTCAGTGGACGGGTTAGCCAATGTGACGTTACCTGTCAGCGTCAGGACAAAGTTTTGGTTAGCAGAAAAGTCTAATGTGACACTGCCTGTATTCGATGTATCTGTGTCTGTCTTAGCTGTCGCCACAGCACCAACAGTCAGGCCACCTGCTACAGTAACATTGGTTGTGCCCGTGGGTATCTCGATTACGTCTTCGTCAGCATCATTCTTGATGGTCACATCGTTAGTTGACCCCTGACCCGTCAAGATCAAACCTTNGGCGGAAGTAAAGCCAATCGCCGCGTTATCTCCAGCGGCTGTGTCCCCGCTTGGCTCAAAAGTTGTTGCCGCCATTAAGACGTTACAGGTTAAACTGGTGTCAGCCGCATGGGTCAGAGTGACATCTCCATCTGCACCAAAAGACAACACAGACGAATCAGACTTGAGCTTCAGGTCATTGCCTAAAACAGCATCTTTGGCGACTGAAAGACCACCATCTGTTTGCAATGATCCATCAGTAGTGCTGGTCGCGTCGGTAGCATCGTCTGTTTTAAGAATGCCCCCTACCGTCAAAGCTCCCGCAACAGTCACGTTTGTCGTTCCGGTTGGAATTTCTATGACATCTGCGTCAGCGTCATTTTTAATAGTGACATCGTTAGTTGATCCTTGACCTGTCAGAATCAAGCCTTCTGTGGAAGTGAAGCCCATAGCGGCTCCATCTCCTGCTGCTGTGTCACCCGTTGCCTGTACTGTGCCAGCAGAAACAATATCACTAGCTGCGTTGAATGTGCCAGCGATATTCAGATCCGTCAGTGCATCTACGACTGCCGCTCCGCTACCTGCTCCATCTAAATAAACAATAGATGTCATGCCATTCGGTATAGTGACGGTTGCGCCCGAGCCTTGCTTGATAATGATGTTCTGAGAACCACTGGTTGCGTTTTCGATAATGTGAACGCGACTGACGGTGTTTGGAGCTATTGTGATAGTACAAGCTGAATCTAGAGTTCCTGTGTACTGAACGAACATCGCACGAACTGGATCAGTAGAGCCGTCTGCGATTGTGCTTGTATGTGTGTCTGCGTTTGTGGTAATCGCCTCTGTGCCAAAGCCCAGTGCTTCACCAATCAACTCAAGGTTGGTGTTTGTCTTCGTACCCCACGTTCCTGAGTTTTCGCCAGTTGCCATCTCCTCTAATCGGAGATCATTTACAAAGGTACTAGCCATCTAAATCACCTTACTACTATTTCAGTATATGTTGTTCCTGGCGAAGGAACTATCGTAGTATACGTTGTTCCCGGCGCAGGTATTATTTCTCCCCATATTAAAACACCACGAGAAGAGATTGAACCTGTAGCGGCTAAACCTGTTATTGTGATGTTAGCATCGCCCGTCACACTGCTCGTGCCCAACGATGATGTCATTGCACCCATTGTGTTCGTGGTAAAGAAACTACCTAAAGTTGCTGTACCAGAAACACCGTTCTGTGTTTCAAAGACAATACCTAAACTGGCTGTTGCCCCTAATCCAGTTGTGGTGATGTTCGCATCACCTGTTGTAGCAACCGATCCAACAGATGCTGTAGCACCTGTTCCAATCGCTACATCACTACCCCAGCCGCCTTCGCCCCAGCCAGTGGTGGATGAGTTCCACCCTAATCCGAGCGAGACAACGACGCTGGTCATTACGCGATCCTGATTATCGCGTTACTCGCATCCGCTGTTGGAAACACAATTGTAAAATCGCCAGAACTCGCTGCTTTGTCCGCACCGAAATCAAGAACAGCCACTGTTGGATCACCACTTGCACTGTCATTAAATATCAACCCGCCACGCACAGCCGAAATTGTTACGTTTGAAAACACCTCGTCTGCAAAATCAACAAGAGCCGTCGTGCCACTTAGGGTAGGGTTTACTGGGTTTAGTGCTTGTCCCTTAGCGGAGTAGTTGGTTCCGCTAATTTCATTACTTGTGGTATATGCTGTAGTTGCTGCCGTAAAACTAGCGTTGTTGTCATACAAAGCTATGTTAAACGTGTTCCCACCACTCGCTAAAAAGTTATGCTTCCCTTCCAACAATTCTTGCTTGAAGGAACTACATAAAAAGTTTCCACTAAAAGCCATCACAGTCTCCTTATGTATTCAGCCAACTTGTCATGGCCTGAATCTTTGATTGCATTATACACAGTCGTTCGATCTGAACGAATCGCCTGTTTCATATACAAAACAATGATTTTTTCAAGATTCGCACGAAAAGCATGAGCTTGCTCTCTTACTTCTGGCGTAGCGTGGTCAGATATACTGATAATTTTATTAACACACCGGGCCGTAACCTCTTCAGGGGTCTGACCTCTGTTGTCAGTTGTTTGTATTTCAACCTGAAACGCTGGTCCAAAATCCATGCTCATGCCATTCATCATTGTTTCTGCCTAATCACCTTACCCGCACGATATTCGTGTGTAACCTCTTTCGCCTCGCCAAGCATCTTCAACGTGCTTATCGCCTCAACTAGTCGAGCGTTGTAATTTTGCAACACATCTGCTTCACCTTTCATAAAAGTGTATGCCTCATAAAGAGAGCCGTACAAAAGAGCAAGCTCTGCGTTTTCCGAAAGCCATGTTGTGCCTGAATCTCCGCCTGTCGTTAAGCTTCCTGGTCGATAGTAGTAATGTAATTCAACAGCAAGCGCACTAGCAGGGGTTGGTGCAATAATAAAATTGCTCACATCAAACACTGCATAGTATCTGGGAGTGCCTGTTGTAGCAGCATTAGGTGTAAATTCTTGTAAAAAGTTAACGTCTTTAAAATCTAAAAAGTTTTTGTTACTGCTGCTGTCTGTAAAAGACAGAGAAAAAGGTGCCAAAAAATCACTTGGTATCGCTAAAAACTGATCCGACGCACTAAAGTTAGCGGTTACGTTTTTACGAAAAAAGGATAATTGAACGCTTTTTAAGATACGTTCTTCTGCCGCTCTGATAAACAACGGAAGATTGTTAACGAACGTTGTCTCTGTGTTTTCAGTATAGTCTTGTATGGCTGTTTTTAGGGTTGCAAGTGTAAAGCTCATGTTGTCACCGTGACCTCACCCACCTGACCAAAAGATACTAGCCTTGCCGTGGGTAATCCAACTGAATCAGTAAGAGTAAAAACAGATACGGTTTCTGTTTGATCTGGACGCGGATCGCGAACAGCCTGTGGATCAGATACGTTATTGGGTGCTTCTAGTTGTGGATGCTTTGGCTCATACTCGTCCGGTCCAACAATTAGTCCCGTCCACTCTTTACGCATCTCACGAAGACGGTAACGGAAACCAGACCTGTCTGAGATGCCGTATGTTTTTCTTGCGGATGCATACCTAGCCATATCAGAACCTTATGTACTGAATATCTGGCTGAAGCTTCAAAGACACTCGATCCTCGTCTTCGTCTGCCGCACGTTGGAACTCTTCTTCATACACTACCTTTAACAACTGCACTCTTTCAGGCGCACGTTTTAGGGCCAGATAGTAAGCCAGACCAGCAACCATGCAAGGTAGAAAACGATACGGCAAATCTGTTGTGTTAACCAAAGTGTCGGCATCTTCTATCCTAGTGATGTAGTAATACACAAGTATGTCAGAACTATTCTCTGGTGTAGGCCAAAGCGTGATTTCAGGACTAATCTGACGATTGAAGTAAAACTGTGAAGGTCTTCCTGTTGTGGTTTTGACAGGAATATTTAGATACTCACTACGACTTATGCGATCAACACTGAAATCTGTACCACTGCGACGAATAGCAACCTCAAGAATATCACTCATAGGAGTGGCTAATCCGTTGCTTGACGTATAAGCAGCCGTGCCTGAGGTCACAGTTAACGTGCCCTGACGAACTGTCCATAGGTTTACCCCACGGTTAGCCCACTCAGAAAACATGATATTTAATGATCGACGTGCAGTTTTAGCGTCATAGCCTGTTCGTAATTCCAGCCCACATCTTTCGTAGGCTTCTTCAATTACATCTGCAACGTCAAGATCAAAGTCTGTTGATCCTGAAGTTGCCATTAAAAGACTCTTTTAACCATGCCGCCTTTGGCTTTCTTGACCATAGACCCTTTTGAGCGTCGTACAACACCACCGTTCATTTTTTTAATCATGCCGCCTTTGGCTTTCTTGACCATGCCGCCTTTGGCTTTCTTGACCATTCCACCCTTGGCTTTCTTAATCATTCCACCCTTGGCTTTCTTAATCATTCCACCCTTGGCTTTCTTAATCATTCCACCCTTGGCT
>NZMJ01000027.1 GCA_002692855.1 Maricaulis sp. | reverse complement strand
CAACACCAAGAGTTTTATAGCCTAAACTATCCATGTATATTTCTAACACTTCACCTTCGTGTCTTTTTATTTCAGCTTTACATTGTTCTATGTTCATAATCCTAACTCCTCCATTTGAGCTTTATAAGGTTCTCCTGTAAAAGGGTCAACTCTATTTGCTGGTTCTTCTGTTACATCAGTAACTGGGAAATCTTCTGAAACTTTTTCACCTTCAAAGTATGATTGTCTTACAATACCACCTTTTTTAAATAAAAGTTTTGCTTGTTTCATTTCTGGTGTTACGTCAAATGTTACTACATCGTCAAGAACAGAAACAAAATCCTCTCCTGATGTATAAGTATCAATTATCTGTTTTTGAGAAGATTCATATGGATAGTAATCATATTGGTCATAATATATTTTAGATAAATAAGGTTTAACCTTTAGTTGTTTATTAATACTATTTGGTATTGCATCACTATATATAGCTACCAACTTTGCACTTTCTCCAGTCATTTTACCAGTTTTAAATGTTTGTGTTTTTTTATTTTTTATAAAATTAGGATTAGTCCTAACTTCTTCTCCTAAATATAATTCTAAATTATCAATTAAATCATTATCAGTTTTAAGTTTTAAAGTTTCAATAATATCTTCTCCTCCAGCATACTTTGATAATTGTTTTGATAATGGATTATTTTTAGTAGGTATGCTAAGACCCTCATGTCCGATAACTTCTACTATCCATTTAACATCTTCTCTATATAATTTAGCACGTTCTTTATCATTATATATAGCTACTGTTGGAGATAAAGTATCAAGTATTTCTTTATCACTCATTTTTGTTACATCAGTAATTTTTAAATCTGTTTCATAATTTATGAACTGTGGTTTTCTATACCTTCGAGCTTGTTCTATAGCAGGTGCAAAAGCTACTTTATCATATCCTTCTTTAGCTGCTAAATTTGCTACATCTTTAACAGCTATGTTAACCCAATCTAAACCTTGAAAAGGGAAAGGAGGAACACCAATATCACTAAATGCATCATCTTTATCATAACCAAATCTACGACCAGCTTGATGAACATCTGATTGTATTTCTTCAACAAATAAAATTTTATTACCATCAGTATCTAATCTGTCTGTAGTTCTGTAATGAAGTAATTCATCACTACCACCTAAATGAACCTCTGCATCATAAAGCTCTTTTTGGCTCATTCTACCAGTAAATTTGCCCGGTGCATTTTCTATTAGCACTTGAAATTCTCTATAATTATCACCACTTGGTAGTGTAAAAGATTCATATTTACTAGGTCCAAATTCAGTTGGTAAAGTTACTCCGGGTTTTGTAACATCAGGAACTTGTTCTATTAAAGGAGTTTGTTTATCTACACGGTTATCTAAACTTTCATTTATAAATCCCTTTGACATTAAATATCTCTCAGCTTGTATTACACCTTCATCATAAGCTATAAATCCTGTTTGTGGAATAACTACATCTGCTTCATCAAGTAAATCAAAGTTTCCTCTTTTATTATTAAACATATGGACCTTGTAACCTTCTACACTATTACCCACTAAATGAACTTCAATAGTATTATCGCTATCATCTATATATTTAGCTACATTGTATGCAAGTTCAAGATTGTCATTTTCATATATTCCTTTAGGTTTTAAATAATTATCGACATAATCATTTAAAGAAAAACTATCTTCTTCAAATCTATTTCTTATATCATGCATATCACCTTTATATGATAAACTAGGATTTTCAGTTCTTTCAACTCTATAAAGTCTTGGTTTATTTGCTTGAATATATTTTATTACATCTTCAGGTGTAGTATCTTTAGTTATTTCTAGATTATCTAAATTTATATATTCTTTTTCTTCTTTTTTTAATCCTTTTCTTTTTGGACTCTTTAAATAATTAACAAGTGCTTGAGCATTTTTTTCTGTTTTTGCTCTTTCAATAGCTTCTTCCTCTAATCTAGATTTAAAATTAGCGTTGTCTATTTCAACAACATTTTTAACAAAGTCACCACTACCTCCTTCACCTTCAAAGTTGTCTTTAGATTTTACACTCTTAAATCTTTTTAAACCTGCAGCACCTGCTTTACCTATACCTCCTATTGCAGGAATAACACCTGTAGCTTCAGCAGCAGCAATACCAGCAGATAATGGGTCATCAACAGTAACAGGATTTAATCTTAAACCTAGTGGAACTACTGAAGGCTTTACAATACCTCTAACATATTCATTAATAGTTTTAAATCTAGGGTTAGCTCTTTCTGTATAAACTGCAGTTCCTGCTGCAGATATAGGCACACCTGTTGGAGGGAATATATAACCAGCTATTTGTTGCCCTATCGGTAAAGTTTCGTAAGCCTCAAAAGCTGCTCTATAATCTTTTTCTGCTAAACCTTTTTTAATTTCTTCTTCAGAAATATCTCTTTGTCTTTCTCGTTCTGTAAGAAACTCAGTTGTTTTTTCTTGTAATTTACCAGAAAACACATCTTCTCCAAGACTTCTAGCAAGGTCAAACTGTGATTGAGTTACAAGCCCACCTGTAAAAAATTCTTCTCTATCTACTTTTTCTTCTTCTAAAAGTGGTAGTTGTGCATACTCTAAATACTTAATTGTATAAGCATCAAAAAATTCTCTATATCCTATATTATCAAAGTTTAATTCTTCATAAGCTTGTTGTAATTTTTTGTCACTAATTTTTAAAGGTACATATTCATTACTAGAATACAAGAAAGTATTTTTTTCATCTTTTGTATAGCCTTTTAAATTTTCATTAACTAAACTTTGTATAGTATAATTATCAACATCAAAATGTTTTGCAGCATCTAACATTAATTTAGTTTTAACATATGATTTATAATTTTTCTTATTTTCTTTATCGAAAGCATCCAAAACTGTTTCTGCTTTTACATTTTTTCTAATAGTATTATTTAAGTTACCTTGATAAAGACCAGTAGCTCTGTTTAAATCTGATAACTTAAAAGAAAAATCTCTTTCAACTTTATCTGGAGTTATAGTAATTAAACGTTGACCTGTAAGTTTTCCTAGTAATTCTCTTTGTAATGTAGTTTGACCTTCTTCTATTCTTTGAGCTTTTTTACCACCTACTAAGCTACCAATATCTGTTACTTCTCTAGGCAATACAGTTTCTAAAATATGAGCTATTGAAGTATTAAAATTTTCACCAAACTGTCTTTGATTCTCAGGGCTTTCTAACCATATCATAGGCTCTTTAGTAAAAGGATTAATAGGTCTTACTCTAAAACCTTCTTTAGTTCTACCTCCTCTTATAGTAACATCTGCTATTGCTTCTGTTAATAATGCTTCAGAAACAAAAGGTCTTAAGAAAAATTCTAAACCTTCTATCATATTTACAAAAATATTTCTATCAACAGTTTTCATATTTTCTGTCGGGTCAGTTATAATATTTATAATGTTTCTAAAGTTATCAGTAACCGGAGCAGAAGGGTCAGTATAAGTTAAATCTATATATTGTATATTTCCATCTTTATCTCTACTAAATAATAAAGAACTATTCTTTGACCAAGGAGCAAGATTTAAATTTCTAACAGCTCTTTCATCTTCATCTGAAATTCCAAATATTAATTTACTAAAATCTTCTATTCCTTTTGCACCTAAATAATTTGTTGTAATTTGAGAGGCTAATCTATTCATACCTCTATCTTGAATAACTTTATTACCAGACCTTAACTCTTGTCCAGCTCTCATAAAAGTATTATAGTTATTACGGAACTGTTCAGCAGTAAATGAAAAGAAGTTACCAATAGGAAGCTGTCTTAATCTTTGTAATCCCGGAGCTATTAAATCATATGTAGGCATAGTATCTCTAACTATGTTTGCAGCTTCTTGTTTTAAATCTTGTAAGTTTCTTCTAGCTAAATCAGGGTAAGCTTTTTTAAGTGTGTTTAGTTCTTTATTATAAGCTACAATTCTCCACAAATCATCTTCTGCTACATATACAGAAGTAGCTTTATTAGCTGCTTTTTTAAATACATTACTAGTGTAGGAATATAAATTTTTATTCTCGTTCCTAATAAAATCATTTATAAGATTTTTAAACTCACCTACTCTTACATTCTGATTGACTAATCCTAGTCTTTGATACTCTTCATATAAATCAGATAGTGCTTTATTTTTTTTAGTAGCATCCATAGTAAACAAATCATTACTTAAAATCTGAGCAGACTTAACAGTTTCTTCACTAAATGGATTTATACCATTTCTCATTAAAATAATACTACCACCTATTGTATTTCTTACGTGAGTTAATGAATTAAATACTGTAGCTGCAGCTTGTGAAGCACCTTTAGCAGCTAAAAAATAACTGTAAACTTTTGATAAACTATCTAAAGGTCCTTTTTTACTTGCAATAGTATTAAAATATTCTGCAATTTCTGGGGTTGTTCTTAAACCATCTAACTGTAAAAATTGTTCGCCTGATATTTTACCAGCTTTTAAAACATCATCAGGAGCTTTAGAAAACTTACCAGTCTCTTTAAAAAACCATTTACCTATACCTCTATTATATAAATCATCATATAATTTATAGTTAGTAAGTTGTGTTCCTAAAGTATCTAAAGTTCTAAATACTGCTAGTGAAGCATCAACTTCTTCACCACCTAGTAACTTCTGTATTGCTGGTGCTATGTTTTTTCTTTGTTGAAAAACTATTTCATTCTTTTTAGTACCAAAGACACCATTTAAGTGTGATATAACATTATTATAATTTTTAGTATCTCTATTAAGAATATCATTTACTACTTGTCTAGCCTGTGTTAATTGAGCTGGAGTTACATTTTTAGTACCTTTAGTCTTTCTAATACTTTCTGCAATAGTGTTAGTAACATCATCTATAACTTCTTGTGAAGGTCTCCAGTTTTTATCTTCATAAAACTGATAAGTTTTTCTTAAATAAGAACCCATGTTTTCTTCTGCTATTTTTTTAATATTACTAGGTATGTATTTAGTTTTTAACAACATTTGACTTAAATTAGTAATTTCATCTTTTGCTAATTTTGCAAACTGTCTTAACTCTGGATTCTTTGGTAAACTGTTAAGAGTTTTGTTACCTTTTAAATAGTCAAATAATCTTTCATCTATTTCATCTTTAGAAAATTTAGAAGTCTTAGCAGCTTTAGCAATAGATGTTACTAACTTAGCATGTATTTCAGAAGCTCTTTTTGACCACCCTATTTTATTATAGTCTGCACTTTTTAACATCTTAAACATGTCTTCTGAATACATTCCACTTGTTGTTAAAAAATTTTGATAAAATCTTTGCACTCCTTTGTACCCACTATTTAAACCTCTATAAACTAAACTGTCAGTACCAAATTTTAATATGTTTTCATTACTAATATCTCTAATAATTGGAACTTCTGGAACATCTTTTTGTCTTGCTGATTTAGTTTTAGCTCCACCTTGTATTAGTGACTTAAAACTTTCTTTTTGAGATTGTGTAGAATTTTTAACAGAGTTTAATATTTTTAATATGCCTTCTTTAGTTAGTTTAAAAGCACCAATACCAGTAGACACTACACCTGAGAACACTAAACCATCTAATAATAAACTTAATCTACGTGCTGCTTCTGGGCTTTGTTCATCAACATCTAAATAATTTAAAACATCACTTAACATATTATCATCATTACCAATGTAATTACTTAGGGCTGATGCAACATAAACAAACTCAGGGTCATCAGCAAAAGCAACTTGAGCAGCACCTTCTGCTCTTGCTAATGTTTTACCAACACCTAATAATTTTTCCGTTGATTCTGCTCTAGCTGCTTTAGCCACATCAGCTTTGGATGGTCTACCTACTTTTCGTTTTGTTACTGTTGATGCAGTCTTAGAAAATAAAGAACTAGGATTTCTTGTAACAGCTAACGCACTTACGTATTCACCAACAGGTTTTAAAATTTGACCTGCTGTTGTTTCAGGTTGTTGTATTTCATAATATTTTTTACCAGTTTTTTCATCTGTTTTTTCATCCCATATATCACCAAAGCCAACAGCTTCACCTACGTTTCTAAAAGCTCTATCAGTTCCTCTTCGTATTTCTTGTTCATTAGGAGCTAATACATTTAAAGTTTTTGCTACTGGAGATGCGGGAAGTTTACTCATTAGTGGTAATGAAATACTTCTAACTGCAGATAATCCACCACCAATAGTTTCCGATAACCAAGGCACAGTAGTCTTTCTAAATTCTTTTAAAACTTTGTCTTCGTTTTCTTTTTCTTTTAGATATGTAAGTATACTAGAATCTAATGGGTTAGAAGAATTTCTAGTTGAGTATTCGAGAAACTCGTCAAAGGTATATGTATTATAAAAAGACTCGTATGAATTATAAAGATTTTTTAGTTCTGCTAAATCAGACTGTAGCTCTCTTTTCTGAGATTCACTTTGTTTATATTGTTCAAATCTAGATGGCATTTAAGTTATTTAAAATATTAAGAAAGACCGCTAGGGTTACCAGTAAATAGAGTGCTAGTAGTAAAACCGGGTGGCAGTTCTTCTTTAGATTTTAATTTTTCTTTATAATTTGCTGAGTAATATAATAAAGATTCTAATATAGTATTAGCATTTGATTTATATTGTTCTTCTTGTAATAATTTTAATTGATTACCAATGTTACTGTTACTATTTATTTCTTCTCGTATTTTATCATAATCATAGGTCACTTCATTTAAGAAATCAAAAGCATCACTACCAATTATCCCTTGTAAATTAGGAGGTAAATTAGTTGTAAATTCTCTAGTAATGGCAGTTCTGTTTATAGCATCTTGTGCAGCTCCTGACGAAATTTGATTTGTTAATTGAATTAAATAATCGCCTCTAACTTCATTAAAGAAATCATCTTCATTTCTAACACCTACTAATCTATTTACAGTAGTTTCAACAAACTCAGGTATTTTTTTATCTATAAACTCTGTTCTTTCATCACCTGATAATTCTAATACGTCAGCTACTAAATTTGCATATTCTGTACTAGCATCTAAAACATCATCACTAGGTCTTGATAATCCTAGTTTACCACGTATAAATCTATTTTTTTCTTTAGTCATACCACCTTCTGTCTTTGCAAAAGCATCATATTGAGCAGCATATTTTTTAATATTATTTTCCTCTGCAATTAAAAATCTACCATTAACTGTTGCCTGTGATATTGCTACATATTCACCATATGTTTGATTTTCAGGTGCTCTTGCGTTAAATCTATTTAAAACTTCATTACGTATATCACCAGTAATATCTTCACCATAATCATCTACTAATAAATCTCTAATACTATCAGGTCTTATTTTTATATCTTTCTTTTTAATTTCTGCTGGTATAAAGTTTGTACCTAAAGCACCTACAACAGAAACTAAATCTTTAGAAGAAGATAATATATCTCCTTGATACCCAGACTCAACTTTTGCTACTTCTTCATCACGTTTGTTACCAATACCAATTTTACCAAGAACATTATGTACTAAACTTATATTCTGAGGACTTGCTATATTTTCTTTTTTAGCTTTAAAATAATCATTAATTGGTTTGTTAAAGTTTTCTATAGTAGTTAATCTAGGAGCATCAGCATCATAAGTTTCTAAAAACTGATTGTGTTTATTTTTAGACCAATCACTTTTCCATGCTTCTTTTGCACTTAAACCTTTATCTTCATTATCATAAAAACTTCTTTGAGTTTTATGATTTTCTATATTATAAAAAGCATCTTCTGCTAAAGCATCATAGTAATTATTTATTCCTTGTTTTTGAACTGCATCATATTGATTTTGTTTTTCTAAACCTTTATCAAAAGCATAAGCTGCATTTTGTATTTCTAAAGTTTTTTCTTCTTCTAAATCTTTTAATTGTTTTAAAACTTTACTTTGCATAGCAGCTTCTTTAGCATTAAAAAATAAAGATGCTAATAAAACGTTTCTAGCTCTATTATCTTTTTTATCTCTACCAGATAGATAAGCTCCAATAAGCTCACCTGTTTGTGTACCTGCACTTTTATCTAATAAACTTTTTAAAATATCTGACATTTTATTCCTCTTTTGCTAATAAACTATTACTTTTTTCTTTCTTTACTTTATCTAATAAACTTTGTGGTATTTGAGTTTGTTCAATAACTTGCCTAACTTCTGCAGGAACTGATTGTGGATTAACTCTACTAACTGTTTGTTTTTTAATTTTATCTAATTCACTTACACCTTGTTTTAAAGTTTGTACTTGTTTATCTGGTGACATGTCTTTAACATCATCATCATCAGCAGAGTCTAATTTATATGGTATATCTGCTTTTTCTGCTAAAGCCATAATCATAAACATAGTCGGCTCCATCATTAGTGTCATTAAATCTGGATTCCATTTACCTTCTAAAAATCCTGAATATAAAGCACTAGAAGCAACATCAATAACACCTACACCATTACTTAATGATAGTAACATATTACTAACTGTTTCTGGTACTGTAAGTTGTTCAAAGATATACATCATAGTTTCTCTAGGGTTAGTATACTCTGCAGGTTTTTCCCAGTTATAAGGTTGGTCTGGTGCGTTAGTTAAACTTTGTCCCGGAATAGCTCTGCCTCTTTCAAAACTATCGGATATAAATTTTGTTGCTTTTTCTGATATTGCCATAATATTATCCCATTCTTGTTTGTGCTAATAAATAATCTGGACTTAAAGTTCCATAAAATAAACTTTGATTTAAATTTTGAAAGTTAGTGCCTTGATATTGAGGCATTTGATTTTGAACTTCTGCTAAGTATGCATTTTGTGAAGCTTCCATTTGTGGCTGTGAAGCTATACCACCACTAATAAATGGTTCTTCTGGTTCTCCTTGAACTGCACTAATTGCTAATGAAGTACCAGCACCTGTAAGAACATCAGGTATAAATTCACTCTCTTTTAAAGAAGATAATATATTATTTTTAGATTTATCTGCTACATCTGCTACATTACTTATACCAGATAAAGGGTCATTAGGATTAACCTCAAGAACATTAACTGCTTCTGTTGTAGCATCAACTACATTATTTTTACCAAATAATTTAGTATTTTTTAAACGTTCTGAAAATTTTTCCCACCAAGGCGACTTATCAAATAAAGCTTGTGCTCCACCAAAGAACATCATAGACAATCCTATGCCTCCTATAATTTTACCAAATTTACCACCAAAAAGTTTATTAACTTTCTTTTTTATTTTTCTTCCTATTTTTCTTAAAAATCCCATAATTTTATCCTAGTCCTGCTGTGTATGAATTACGTAATGATTGAACAAGTTGTGTTAAATAATCATCATATGTTTTACCAGCATCTCCTTCATTGGCAATAGCTGTTGCAAGTATTTGAGCATTTCTGTTTTCTTGATTTTCAAAAGCTCTAAAATCAAAATCAGCTTGGTCTCTTAATTCTTGCCACAAAAATGCCATATTCTGACTGCTCATNTTAAATGCATTCATTGCGTTTTGCATATTAATTTGATTCTGAGCAGCAGTATTAACTGTATTTGCTTGTCTTCTCCATTGTACATTAGAAGCTTCAACTGCTGCAGCATTTTGTGCATTCCATTGATTTCTTGCAAAATCTTGTTGACTATTAAACTGTTCAACTTGTGTTAATAATTGTGCGTTAAATCTATTTAAGTCTGCATCTCTACCAGCTCTTCTAGCCTCTGCTGCATTTTGTGAAGAGGCATTAAACTGTTCCATTGCATTAGCTTGTGAGGCATTGTACTGGTCTATTTGTGCTCCTAAGTTTGCAATAAACTGATTCATTTGATTTTCATTTGNAGCATTAAATTGAGATGCAGCATTAGTAGCTGCTTGATTAGATAACATTCTTTGTTGATTCTGTTGAGCTGCTANCATNTTAGCTTGTTGTCTATTATTTAAGTTAGCCATATCCATTTGTAAAAAAGCTTGTGCATTTCTTATTTCTGCTTGTTGNTGTAAATTAGCTTCTGCTAAATTTTCTTGTGCTTTTAAAACTGCAGTTTGTATAGTNGCTTGTTGGTCATTACTAGCTTCAGTTAAACTTACAGTTTGTAAAAATTTACTGTTAGATAACTCTGTTTGTTGGTCAGCAGTAAACTGAGCCATGTTCATATTAAANACNTTNTNAGCNNTNNCTAATNCNACTTGTTGTTGTCTTTGAGCATTAGCTTCATTAACTCTAGCTTCTATATCTCTTTGCTGAACAATACTTTGTTGTAAAGCTTGTGCATTACTTTGAGCTATTGGCATAGCACTTTGAATAATAGCATTAAATAAAGAATCTCTACCAACACTAGAAGCACTTAATCCTCTAGCAGCCAACATCTGTTCAACTTGTGCTACTGCTGGAGCAGCCCAAGGTGGTATTTCACCATTTTCCATACCTTCTAACAAACCATTTAACTGTGTTGATACTAAGGCTTCTTCAGGTAATCCTGCTATTAAACCTCTTTCTTCTTCACTAAAATCAGCTAGTCTATCTTCTAAAGCTTCAGGGTCATTACCAATCTCTGCAATATCAGCATCAGATAAACCTGCTCTAGATAGTTGTTTCTTTGCTCTAGTAATTCTAGCTAATGAAGTTCCAGCATTTGTAGCAGCATTTGCTTTTGCAGTTTCACTAAGTTTACCAACAACTCTATTAGCTACTGCTCCTTCTTCAATAGTTACATCAGCACCTTCAATAGGTTCTACATCTGCAACATCTGCTGCTCTAGCAATTCGCATATCTTCTGGATTAGTCTGAGCAGCTTTAACTTCAGCTTTTTCATCTATTGTGTCTACTTCAGCTTTTTTAGTTTCTATATCTTCTACTTGAGCTGCTGTTGTTACATCTCCAGTTGTTACTGTTTCAGGTGTTACTCTTTGAGCTGTTGTGCCTTCAACTGTAGTAGGCTCTGCTATTGTTGTAGTATCTTGCTCAATGTTTTCATCTACTTGTTCAGCATCAGGAATAACAGCAGCTTCTGGAACTTGTCCTGCTGCTCTAGCTTCAGCTTCAGCTTCTGTTCTAGCTATTCTTTCTTGTCTAGCTTCTGAGGCTATTGTATTTCTACCAAATGCTTGACCTTGACCTTGAGCATCTCCTGCTGTTTCATCTATAATGATATTATCATCATTTCTATCATCATCATTTCTATCATCAGGTTCGTCTTCTCTACCACCATTAAAAGGTACACTTTGTCCTACTGGACCACCAGTTACGGGTTTTTCGTCTGGAGTGCTAATAGGTTTTTTAGGTTTTTGACCAGCTTGTGATGGCTGCATACCACCAACTTGAGCTTTTACTCTTCCACCAGTACGCATATCTACCCTACCACCAGTAGTGTATCTATATTTTCTTTTATCTTTTCTCTTTTTTTTCTTTGCCATTATTTTACCTCAAAGAGTTTGTCAACCTTTTCATGTAATTTTTCTAGTCTATCCATTAAGACATTCATTCCATCTTTTACTTCTTGTTTGGTGACATAATCTTTTGCAATCTCTTCACGAGTTTTATTTAAAAGTATGTCTATTCTTTTTGCTTCGGCTTCGTTTCTACGAATACCGTAAAGCACCGGAGCTAACACCAATGTTATGAAAATATTCCAAAACAAATATGGTGTCAGTTCCATAGCTTATTAACCG
>NZMJ01000026.1 GCA_002692855.1 Maricaulis sp. | reverse complement strand
TACACTCTATCTTTGGTATGTCTTTATCCATTTTCTTGCGATCTATCTATTTCTGCGTAGCTAACTACAACTGTTACTTTATTTGCTGTTGCTGCTTGCGCTTTTATAGCATCTCCCGCTTCTAAATTCAAGCCCTGTGGTGAGGCATTTTCTTGAGAAGATGAACCCATACTCTTTCTAAAAAACTCTATGTCTGTGCTTGCTGAACTATCCCTCATAGAAGCATTACATAAAATAGTTCCTGTGCTAGAATTTGAAAAATATACACTTTTAACAATAGCTACTGCTGATGTAGATATAGTTACAACAGTATTTAAATTAGTATCTGCTAAAGATTTTATTGCATTCTTGTATCTTATTGTCATGATAAAAAATAATTAAAAGCGTCTTGTTCGTTTTTTAAATCTTGTTGAAAAGAAAAATTAAGTTGATTTTTTACAGTATCTAATGCTTCTAAAACTTGTCTTTGATTAGACACATCATATTCTTCTTTTGGTTCAGGTATGTATACAGTTATCTTAGCCATTATCTGCCCACTCCACCTCTCATACTACCTAAATCTCTTGATCTAATATCGGCTGCGCTAGTCGTTCGACTAGGTATTTGTCCTCTTCCTCTATCATCTATTTTATCTTGCTCTTGTTGTTTTTGATTTCTAAAAGTAATGATAGGCCCTCCTTGAGTATCTCTAATTATATCATCTCTAATAGCTTGTCTTGTATCAAATCTGTCTCTAATACTTTCAATACCTCTTATAATATTAGCTGTTGGAGAAAATCTTTGAAATAGTTCAAATAATTTTCCAATGCCTTCTTGAAATTTATTAGGTCGACTTCCTAAAAATTCTACTTGTTCGGCATCATCATCTTCATAAGCTGAAGATAAAAATTCAAAGTTTTGTGTAGGTGAACTTTGCATAATACCTGACGTAGGAAATATACTTTGAAATCTTTCAGCATTAAAGTCAGGTGGCACTATACTACCTGCCATGATTTCTTCTGATGACATAGGTAAAATAGGAATTGTTTTAGCTTTACCATCTGCTCCAATTATAATTTCAGAATCTCTTCGATTTATATTAAAAGGATCAGAGTATACTTGATCAAACATTGATGATATTCCAATGTTATTATTATTCATTGATCTTTGTTCTACTCTTCCAGTTTCTGGATTAAAAAAGAATTCCATTATCTNCTACCATCCGGTTGTGCATCAAGTCTTANAGTNCCATATCTCCAAGTCTCGCCTGTACTATCATTTTCTATTTTAAGAGCAACAAGTCTTCCTCTTGCCCTAGTATCTATCTTATCAGTAGTTGATGTAATTGTAAAGGGACCAAGCGGTGAGCTTGCAGCTGTGTTGTTTGGATAGTCATTTAACAACAATGTAATTTTTGAATTACCNGTAAGAACTTTAAAGTCTGGTATAAATCTTTTAACAGACATAAAGAACTCACCATCNCCTCTGTAATCTGCAAGACCGGTTGATCCTCCTAGTGCACTTCTTCTTTGTGTAATATCAAAGTCTCCAGATTGTATAAAAGCGTTAATTGATGTTGTTCCTGAACTATTAACTTGATCTGTGCCAACCTCATGAGCATAGTATGTTGATGCTCCATAAGTATTGGTGATTCCTAATATATCAGCAAATACTGGTGTTGCAGTTGAATTATACTCTGTTGCATAAGGCACGTTAAATACTCCAGTATCAACGTAAGTAGTTCTTGCTAATGATGAAGTNGTCCAAACATTTTCANNATAATTATANGTNACACATCNATCAATNTGNTCTGATCCNNNNTTTGGATAAAACCAATTTACTTCNCCATAAAGTGTATTGTGTTCTGCATAGATAACATCATTTGCATTAAAGTTTAAACCTAGATTATCTCCTGTTGTTGTAAATACAAAATCTTCAACAAGACATGGTAATGATTTTACAGTACCATCAAACAAAAAGAAACCACCCTCACCTGACATCCAAAATACTTTACCATCAGAATAAGTTAATGCATGTTGTCCAATCAATCCACAGTTTGTACCAATCTGTCTAACACTAAATGTAAATGGTGGACCAACAAATTGAATTAAATATGCGGAGCTATCTGTTAAAACTAAAGTATAATCTTTACCTGATACAGCTCCTACAATTTTGTTTCCTTTATCTAATCTAAATGTACCCGCTGTGTTTGTAGATGTAGGTGTATATGTATTTAAATCTTCTTGATTTGAAAATCTAATAAACATTGGATCTTGAGTTGTAGGATCACCAATAGTTGTTTCGGTTCCAAAATGAAATANATGTCTATCTCTGTCAGACACTTGTGTTAATCTTGATGCCGTTGGATTAGCTGATGTAGAAAAACCTGATGTTGATTTCGAAGCTCTAATTGTTCTAGCACTTGATGCTCCTGCATTCCAAGTAAAAGTTTCTCCATCTCTAATGGTTGCAACCAATACTTCTCCAAAATTATCAAGACTCCAGTTTCCTGGATCTAGAACTACAGAACTTGTAGATCTTTCTGTGCCCCATGTTTCAGCTCCCCATGTTAACGTACCCCAACCATAACCAGTTGTTTGATTAGTTGGTCCTACCGTAACATAAGGATTGACTGTTGCAGCTCCAGCTGCAGACATACCAGATCCTCCTTCAGCACGTGAAGCTTGAATAGTAAAACTATCTGTAGCCGCTGTTAAAATTTCATAAGATTGTTCTAATTCTGCTGCAGTAAAATCAGATGCACCTGTAACAGTAACAGAGGATAACGTAATATATCTTCCCGCAAGTAAACCATGAGAACCTTTGTGAATAGTTACTGTTGTTGATGAAGTGGTTGTAGAAATAGTACATCCTGTTATCGCTGTGTCTAATGGAGAGATGTCAAAAAACTGTTCACCATAATATAAAAATAAACCTTGTGATGTTCCAATTGCTGCATACTTTTCACCAGCAAGTGATGTCCAAGNNTGCTGTGCACGAGCTGCTCCTGGTAGAGTCTCTCCTGCAATACTTAATTGATTCCATCCACCTATTTTTTCAGGTAAACCATATCTAAATCTAACAAAATCACCATCAACCCATTGAGATTCGGCTCCCGAATCTGTAACCATTTTATTAAAACCAGGCTTGAAATTTAATTTTTGTAGCATATAGTGCTTTATATATTAGTTTTATACATAATGAAAGTCGGAAAAAAGACAAAATATATATGGATATAAAAGACAAAATAATAGTAAAAGATAATTTTTTTAAATCAGAAACTCTAGAAAAAATACAGAATCAACTGTCAGCTATTAATTTTACTAACAGATTTAACGATCAAAAAAATACCATATATCAAAAAATATACTTTTATCAAAATATAGATAAGGATCATTTTGCCTTAAAAGAAATGCATGACAATTTGAAAACATATGATCTTAAATACAATCCAGATAAAACTGAATCTTCATATTTTTTAAGTACAAAACACAAAGACCCAACTCCTCACAATGATGATAATTATTTTAATTGTTTAATATATTTAAAAGGGGAACATCTTGTTAATAGTGGAACAGGGTTTTATGATGTTGTTCCTTCAAATAGAGCTGTAATAAATACACATGTTGGATTTAAAGAAAACAGGGCTATAATTTTTGATGCAAAGTTGTATCATGCTTCTTTACAATTTAGTGAGAATACTGCAACAAGATACGCAATGGCTAATTTTTGTTATGAGTAAACCAAATTTATATTTTGTATATGGAGGTCTAGGTAAACAAATTGCATTTACTGCAATAATCAATGGTTTATACGAACAAGAAAAAANTAAGATTTGTATAGGAAGTTCTTTATACCCAGTATTTAAATATCACCCAAAAGTAGTAAGACAATTTTTATATGACAATAGTTTTTTAACAGATACCTCTCATTATCATTATAAAAAATATAAAAATATTATTTGTGGAGAACCTTACAATAGTAATTTTTTAAAAGGAGATACACATTTAATAGATTCGTTTGCAGAACTGTATGGTGTTAAAGAATATAAAAAAGAACCTGATTTATATATTAATGAACAGTTAGAAAAAAAATTAAAATCAGAAATTATAAAATTAAATAAATTTATAATTGTTCAATTTCAAGGAGGAGANAGTAATATTAAAGAAATAAATAGAGGATANAATTATGGTCAAGAGGTTGTAGATATTTTAAAAAACAAATACCCTTTTATGAATATTTTAAATTATAGATTAGAGCACCAACCTAAAATTGTTGGTTGTTTAGAAATGCCCCAAGAAAATTATGAATCTTTTATGGTATATGCTAAATACTGTTCTGCTTTTATATCCATAGATAGCTCTTTAATGCATATGTGTTCCAATAGACATTTTAATAAAAAAGGTGTATGTCTTTGGGGAGTTTCATCTCCAAAAATGTTTGGATATGAAAAAAATATAAACATAAGATCGGACTACCCAGATTCTTCTGAGATAGATCCAAAATTAATTGTAGAAAATATAGAGAGGATACTTGATGGAGAATAAAGAAAAAACACACAGCATAGAAAATTTTATTGGAATATATGATAATTACATATCAAAAGATGAATGCAATAAAGCAATAGAAGTGTTTGAAAATCAAGATAAATTTAATAAAACACTAGATAGAATTCAGTTTGAAGATTCTCCTATTTTAGTTAAACAAGATAAACAATATTTTGCAGGTCCACAAAATATAAAAGTTTGGTGGCAAAATTTAAAAAGTTTAATAATTAATTTTGANGTAGCTTTTAAACATTATGCTAAACATACTGGAGCATCAGACTGTTATCCTGATTTTCATTTTACAGAATTAAAAATACAAAAAACACTAAAAACTGAAGGTTATCATACTTGGCATATTGAACATGGAAAAGGCTGGGGTATGGAACCAAGAAGTTTTGTTTTTTCTGTATATTTAAATGATGTAGAAGAAGGTGGAGAAACAGAGTTTTTACATTTTTCTAAAAGAGTAAAACCTAAAACAGGTAGAATAGTTATTTGGCCTGCAGGTTTTCCATATGTTCACAGAGGTAATCCACCTATATCTGGTGAAAAATATCTTTTGACTTCTTGGCTTAATGTGAGAGCTACGTAATTAACTTGAAGAATAAGAAGTAGGTCTAGGGCCTTTTTCAGACTCATCTCTATCATCATTATCCCAATTACTTTGTAAAAAAGCTAAATGAGCTGCGTCCCATTTGTTTGTAAACTCTGAAAAAGATAATCCTGTGCTTTCCCAAGATGTGTGTGGAGTTCCATCTCTATGCTCCACTTCATCTGAAGCAGGTGAAGTTCCATATTGAATAGCCCAAAAATTTTGGTAGTCCGCTCTAGACCAAAAAGCATTATCATCAATAACATATTGACCTGCATCAGCACCACTTTGTTTGATGATTGTCTTGTCTTCAAATACTACTGTCCATGTTGCGTTCGTTGCCATTTTTTCTCCTACGTTTTAATAATATAAATTACTGCTAAATATGGTTGCAAAACTGAAGTTGAATCACCAACAAAGTTAGCACTCATATTATGCGAGTGACCACTACCTGAACCAGCATTTATCGTTGCTAGTTTTTGAGGGTTGGTTTGCCCTGAATTTCCTGGGTTTGCATATTGATCACATGACCATTGAAGTGGATAGTTAGGAACACCAATTGGTGATCCACCTCTAAATCTAGCATCATGATCGTGTGATGCAAGTTGTGATTCTGATAAAGTTGCATTTGCAGTTGATCCTGCTACGTTTCCAGTAGACTGAACTGTGTTTGCTCCACCAGTTGAACCTAAGCTTTTATTGTTTGATTTTCCAACTGCTACGTTATCTTGTAAGTCAGGTAATTTAAAAGTAGATGAACCATCTCCAGCTCCATAAGTTGTACCTATAATAGCAAATAATGCAGAGTAAGTTGATCTTGAAACTAATGCACCATTACATTCTAAGAAACCTGTTGGCACTGAAGAAGAAGACCATGGCACAATAGTTGCCGTAGGGATCCCTTCGATACCTGTAAGGTTTGCTCCTGAAAAATCGTATTTTGTTGCTTCGTAATTTGCCATATTATTTCTCCGTGTAAGTCCATCCTGTTGTAGCGTCACCTGAATATACTAATCCAAATGCTGCACCTTGTGTATTAACCACAAGATCCGCTGCTGAATTAGCTATATTAGATCCTGCTCTTCCAACTGTCAATGCGTTAGAATTGAAATCATAACCTTGATCCACAAAATGTACTTCGTCTCCTGTGGAAGGCGATGCTGGAAGCGTAATTGTTACTGCTCCACCATTTGTATTTACTAAAAGTTTAGCACCAGCTTGGACTGTTTCTGCTGCTGACACTGCTCTCCAGTTTCTTTGTTCAGATAATTTTACAACGTTTGTACCATCAGAATATAATACGTAATTATTTCCTTCACATAAAAGAACACCTGTTCCAGATGTAGTTTTAAAAGTTAAAGTGTTTCCTGCATGGTCACATGCATTTTGAACGTTGTAAACTTTTTCAATTGAATCTGGAATTGTAACATTTAAATTTCCTGCTAGCGTACCTGTTAATTTAATAACATCATTTTTACCATTTGATAAAGCACCATTTGTAAAAGTAAGTGCTCTACTAGCATTTGTTACGTTGAAAGTTGTAAAACCACCAATCGCTTGTTCTAGGATTAGTAGGTTAGTATTTGTAATTTGTCCCCAAGTTCCTGAGTTTTCACCAGTTGCTTGTACAGTTAATTTTAAATTAGCTGATGTTGAATTTGCCATAATTTAAATTCCTTATTCACGTTAATTTACTAAAAAATTGAGTTTGTGTCAAACTCATTATGCAGCTACTTCTCTCCATCCTGGAGGCGTAATAGGCGCTGAACCTGTATTTACTTCGTTCCAGATTAAAGCATTACCACTACCTTGAGTCATAGTCAAGGCATTTCCTGTAACCTGTACATCTACATGAATTGCAGCGGTAACAGAAGCTACTCTTGCAAGACCTGAAAGACCTGTAACATCTACTTCTTGTGCTGGAACTGCTACAACAGTTCCTAGGTTTGCAGACATTGCAATGCCTGTTACATCCTGTGGTACATCACCTTGAAATCCTAATTGGCCAGTTGACATAGTAGCTAACTGACTTAATAAATTTGCATCAGGTGCAGGGTCTGCTTGACCTAAAGTTGCGTTAGCAACATTTAAAGTATTAAGAGTTAATGTGGCTGTTCCTGTAGACGCTAAAGTTCCTTCAGCTGCAGTCATCGCTATGCCTGTAGGAGTTGCAGTTGCGTATTGACCTTCAACACCCCATGCATTTACATTCCAACCTTGTCTACCCCAACCTTGTTGGTTAAATGCATCTAGTGATCCTAGACCCATTATAGCATGATTAGTGCTAGCTAATGCATCAGGACTAGCATCTGCTGTGCCTAAAGCACCTGCCATAGCTATTCCAGTTGGAAATACTTTTGATTGAATATCAATAGATGTGCTTCCAAGAGCACCAGTTATCGTTTGACCGTTGTTTGTAGAATTTGTTGCAGTGACATCAATTTGAATGGCAATAGTTCCTACATTAAA
>NZMJ01000025.1 GCA_002692855.1 Maricaulis sp. | reverse complement strand
GTACCTCCTTTGTACCTTCGGGTCTTCGTAAATCGCTCGGAGGTACGACCAAAGGTTGATATGAGGGAACATCTGCTGTAGGGAGAGGTAATGACGGGGTTTGCAGTTGCACTGCATCTGGCAGTACTATGGTGGGCAACTCCATTAGTCAGCAGCTTTTATTGTATTTCCCTTATCAACCCAATCTAGAATTGCAATATAATGTCTATTACCAGCTGCTATCGGAATAAATAATACTTCACCATCAATAGTAGCTTTTATACAGTTAATAGAATTATATCTTTCATTTTTTATATATTGTGCACTTGTAACAATCATAATTCAGCATCTCCTTGAATATAACCACCAGCCGAAGATGTAATAACTCTAAATGATCTACCCGCACTTGTAAAAGAACCTACATCAAAATGTATGTCTGCTCTATCAGTTCCAATAATAAGATCATTAGTACCGTTTATTCTCGAGCTACTATAAGAAGCTACATCATCATCAATAGTAATATTATTAAAACTCATCGTAGGAGCTGATCTCATTTGTCTAGGAAAGACAATGAAACTTTTACAGTTG
Source organism: Maricaulis sp. (assembly GCA_002692855.1). Lineage (GTDB taxonomy): Bacteria > Pseudomonadota > Alphaproteobacteria > Caulobacterales > Maricaulaceae > Hyphobacterium. The sequence goes on along the minus strand of NZMJ01000025.1, from coordinate 4,518 downwards.
GTAGAGGAACTTGCAACACCCCCAGCAAGAGAAGCATACTGTGGTGAGTCACTTCCAATTCTAAAACAGTATCTTTCACATAAAGCAAGCTCTTGTGAAAATGACCTATGCTCAAAATCTGTTGCCACGCTGCCTACTTCTAATTGAACTCCTGTAATTTCTAAGGTCGCATCATTTGTTGTATACCATGTAGAGGTGTTATCTTTCATTCTTGTTGAGTCTGAATATGCTTGCCACGCATTTTCTGTAACAGAACTTGCTGTACCATCTGTTCCCCAAAAAGCTACAATATTTACTTGAAAACCACCACCATTATCGTTATCAATCTGTATATTAGAATTACCCGGAACTGTTTTTGTTATTTTTGTCCAAGTATCAGCACTTAAAGAACCTGTATCAAAAGGATAGACTTGCTTAGTACCATCTGATGTTCGTAAATATCCTTTAAAACTTTGTGCAACACTTGATTTTATCCAAAAAGATAAAGTAATAAAACTAGATGTAGAAGTATAATTCCAACCAGAAGTTGCTAAATTTTGTGCTTCAATATTATGTTGCATAGCTATATAGTCACCAGCACCAGCACCACCTGTTTGATTTCCATTCGTCATTCTTAAAGCCTTTCTGAAACCTGATGTGTAAGGTGTAGTTCCACTAGCCACATCAACTTGTGATTGCGTTGGGGCTTCATTAGTTCCATTGTGAAAATTATTCCATCTATCAACACTTCCATAACCAGATGTAGTGGATGACGTACCACGTTGAGCCACTTGCATAGCTCCATTAATTATCAAGTTACGATTACTTAGATTATTAGTAATTTTTGCAGTGCATGTTCCATCGCTTGCCAACGTTATGGCATCGCTTGATGCGGAATTGGAACGTATCCCGTCTACTTTTATTGTACTCATAATTAACTAGGCTCCGTTGGGAAGGAAACAGAACTTAAATCTAATTCTGCATAACTATCTAATTTAGGTGATGCAGATGCAGGCAAATCTCTAAGAGCTTGCCTATATGTTTTCCAGTCGTTTGTAAGTGTTAAATCAGAACTAGCTCGCCAATCACAAGCTGCAAGTCTTTTATCTCTTTCAACTCTTAAAAGTCTCATAGGTTCTGCATTATTTAACTCGGTAACTTTTGCTGTTATCTCTTCTTCTGTTGGTTTTGTATCAGAGCTTTGCCACTCTAAACCACTATAGGATTCACCTCTAATTACATATTCTGAATCAGGTTTCCAGACCAGCAAAGCATCATTCATATTATATCTCATGCAGTTATCTCCAATACTTGAATCTCAGAAGGGTGTCCACCACTAGAAGTTCTTGTGGTTGTACCTGATCTTGTTTCATGTTTTAATCTTGTTTTATATGTATGTGTGCCTGCTCCGGGAGTATCCTCTGCAACAATAGACATTATACCAGCACTTGATATAAAATAATCTCCTGATCCGGGGCCGCTTGATGTACAAGAACCATATTTAGCACTAGAGTTATATATGTTAGTTGAAGTACCAGAAGTAACTCTTGTAAGAATTAATGCACCATTAGCAAACCCTGTTGAATTATACTGTCTTGATGACATTTGTTGACACACTAAGATAAGCACTTTGTTACTAGCGTTAGTCATAGTTATGTCTACTGTTAATCCTGTGTCAGTTACGGTGCTGCTATTCAGTTCAAGTTGAGTAGCGTGTGTACCGTTAACAGTTTGTACAACCTTACCTACAGCAGAATTAGAAGTTAAGATTGACCCATCTGCATCCCCGGGCAACGTAAGTGTGCGATCAGATGCTGGGTTACTGGATGGGGCAGCGATTATTACGCTGTTCCCACCACTATGTTGTAATTTTATTTGACTCATGCTTTTACCTCCATAACTGTTACCCAACTCGCTCCTCTTTCGTATCCTGTACTATCTGAGTCACCAAAGGATCTGTTGCCGCGAATATATTTAGTAGCACCACCAGTAATAATATAATTAATTCTATAAGTAATAGCAGTTCCAGCAGCTTGGTTGGGTGTGTCAAGCAAAGGTGGTAAAGCTGTTGATGAGGGGGTACTATCATTATCGCCACTGTGATAACCTACGGACACAATAGATGATACTGAAGTTCTATTACTTGATGAATCACCTAACCCAATGTTTGTAAATGATCCTGAGATACCTCTAGACCAGCATAATCCGTAGTCGTGGTCATCATGATTTCCTTCACCAAAAATACTAGCAGATACTAAAATTTTTGAATTTGCTGAAAGTGTTGTAATCGTAGTATCTAAAGCTGATACTCCAACTGGTGTCTGGTTAGCATTTACATCGACAGCCCAAAGGTCAGTTTTATTAGTATTTACTACTTGAAGGATTGACCCTGCTGGCATATTTGCAGTAGTAAGTGTACCGCTAATTGCTGTAGGTGTATATCCGGTTATTGTACCGTTTCCGTTTAATGTTATTGACATATTTATACTATTGTGTATACACTACCTGTAGGTATTGTTAATGTAACGCCATTTGCTATAGTGATCGGCCCTGCACTAAGAGCGTTTTTGTTTGTTGTTATTGTGTAGTTATTAGATATAGTCTGTGAGTTTTCATAAATACATCCGTCAGCTACTGCCGAAGCTACACCTGTCAAGCTTGAGCCGTCACCTGTGTAAGATGTTGCAGCTACTGTGCCTGTTACGGTAACTCCTGTGTTTGTAGTCTCTAATTTCTTTGAACTACCATAATTTAATTGCGAACTACCTCCAGAAGGTGGATATAGAATTAGGTTGTNACTAAGGAAACGTAACTCACCTANGNTATTAGATGGTGAGTTTANCTGTATTCTTGTGTACGAAGAATCAGTATCTACTAAAACACCTGTACTTGTAGTTTCAAAAATACGAGTTCCACCGTGCAATAATTGTACTGCTACACCCTCTGTAAAGTTAGCTAGTCCCACAGTACCATCAGCATTTTGAATTTGAAGCTGATTTGATTGGATTCTTAATGAACCAGTCCCATCTTCTTTTATATATGAGTTTGATCCATCGTGATATATTTGAAGATCGTCATGGGCTCCAAATTTTAACCTATCATCAGTTGCACCAGAACTATCACCAAATTCAATAATCTTACTATTAACATCTAAATTNCCTCCTAATTGAGGTGTAGTGTCATTAACAAGATCAGAACTAATGCCTGTTAAGTTAGAACCGTCTCCATATAGAGTTTGTGCATAGACGTTTCTCCATTTTTTACTTGATGTTCCTAAATCGTTAGTAATATCTTGATATGGTGTAACATGTCCGCTACTATTGATTTCTAACCAAGTATCGTGATTTGCTCCAAAACGTAGTGCATTATCACTATGGCCATAAACTATTGATCCTTCATACTCAGCAGTTCCAGAAGTACCATCAGCAAAATATATTGCCGAAAAACTGTTAGTAGCTGCACGAAAAGTCATTCCACTCTTTGTAGATCCAGCAATAGTTAGTTTATTTGCATTGGAGTTTCCGGGAGTAGTCGTACCAAGCATTGCTAGACCATTTGAGTCAATGCGGAATCTTTCACTACCAGCTGTCTCTGCTGTAATTGTATCAGCAGCAGGGAATCTTATCCTTGTATCTGTATCGCCAAGATGTCTTATCATATCTGCTATGGTAAGACTTGAGCCAACTTCTAAATAACTATCTAAGGCAACGCCTTCAGTAGCTGTAATAGTTGTAGCAGAAACTGGGCCAACAAGATTACCGTTAAATCTTGTAGCTGTAACAGCAGCCGTATTACCACCTGATGCTGTAACCGTTAAAGTCGAACCATCAAAAGTTAAGTTTGATTCACCTTCTAATGTATTTGCAGTTCCAGAACCAGTTATAACTCTATTATTTGCGTTATTGTTTATTGTTGTTCCTGTAACTTCAGCCCATGTAAGACCGCCTGTATTACCAGACTGTGCTGTCAATACATAGCCATTAACAGGTGAGTTAGATACCTTTAGGTTTGCTTCGTCTACTACGTTGTCTGCAATAGTTAAAGCAGTACTACCTGTAACTTCTCCTGTGTGAGTTGCGTTAGATGTAATACCACTAACTGTTGAGTTAAGTGCAGCAATGTCTACACCGTCAACTGTTCCTGATACTGTTATGTCGCCTGTTACGTCAATACCAGAAAGAAAATCAGCATTTCCAAAAACATCTAAATGACCATCAGTATTTATTTGAAATCTAGTCGCATTGCTATTAGTAGTGTCCTGTACTCTAAATTTGCCAGAATCTACCGTTATTCTATAGTCTGGATCTGCGTTAGTTTCAGTAAGATTTATAATTGGTTGTGCACTTGATATTGTTAAGTTATTACTTATTGTCTGTGCACCAGTAAACGTGTTAGCACCTAGACCAGCTAAGTTACCTGTTGCTGTTACACCACCTTGCCAAGCTGAACCATTATATACTTTTAGCTCGTTAGCTGAAGTATTAAAGTACAAGTCTCCGGCAGCTAGTGAGTTACCACCACCATCTGTTGATGGGTTAG
>NZMJ01000024.1 GCA_002692855.1 Maricaulis sp. | reverse complement strand
TTTGATATTAGCAAGTATCTTTCCTGTAAATACTTTTGTTGGTTCGTTAAGATATGGGTTTAATACTCTTAAGAACAGTTCTTGATTTGCGAAAACAAATTCTTTTGCTTCATCAAGTAAATCTAAAACTATATTATTCATTGTTCCACTTGGTTGCTTATACTGATAATATTTTCCACCTAACGCAACAATTTCTTCACTTTTCATTTCCGGAGTTCTGGTCAAATCATTTAATGCACTTAAGAAAGCCATTTCACTTTCTAAACCTTTACCTTTTATTTTGGTGGTAATTACTTCCCCTTCATCTCTTTCAAACTTATCATCAACTAATTTCATTGGTGTTAATACTGTTCCTTTGAATAACGCCCCTATCTTTTTTAGGTCTTTTTCGGACAAATCAAAAGCATGTTCTATAACCTCCGTTCCTACTTTTAATTGCGATGATTTTGCTTTATAACTTGCGCTTTGCCCTGTTGTTTCAAGAATGTAGTCGGCTTTTTCTGCCATTATTTTTCCTTCATCTACCGGAGGAAATACTATCTCTATATGTGCATCTAATCTTGCATTTTCTTTTTTATATGCTAAATTCCAGCCATCTTCATATGCATTGACTCTTAATCTAACATCATCATCAATATATTTTTCTCCCTCTCCAAATGAAAATTCACTTTTAGGAAATTTTTCTTCAAAAGGAAATGGTGGTAATTCAACCTCACCCTCTTTAGCAAATTCAAGCGCACCTGCACCTTTTAATCTTGTTAATACTTTGGCATCAGTAAGATTTTTTATTTTTTGGTCGTCAATAAACTCAATATTGGCTTTGTTAGGTTTATTTTTTATTGTTGAAAATTGTTTCCAACCATCTTTATTTTCTAAAAGTGGTTTTAGAGGTTGGTCTATTACATTTTCATAAATTTTTTTAAATTCACCCATGAACTCTTGTTCATTTAAGCCGCTTCCTTGAACACTTTCTTTTGCTCGCTTGAATTTAACTACAAAACTTCTATCGCCTGTATTAATAAAATCATTCATTTCTGTTGTAAGAAAGTTAGCGGAGTTTGGTAAGGATAAATTTTGATTACCCCATCTAAAAGCGACCATATTTATTCCCCCTCACATTAGCCATTTAGCCCAAGCCGCACCTTTCTGTATTGCCGAACCTAATCCTAAACCGCTTTGTGGGGGTTCATAACTCATTTGTCCTTGAGCATCTATCCAATATGGCCTTCCATATCCATCTGTTCCCGATGGAGGAATAGGATAACCTGTGCCATTATTCATAGCACCTTGCACTTGATTATATTGTTGCATATTACCTGTTAATCCTGCAATAGCGACTCCTGCCGTTGGTTGCGTAGGCATTTGTCCTCCACCACTAAATCCTTGAGATTCTAAATATTGTTGTTTTGCTAATTTTCTTTGATTAACTACTTCTGTATTAATTGCCGCATTTAACAACTTTTGAATATCTAAATCAATATTCTCTTGAGTAATCTTTTCAAATTCTCTCATAGCATCAGCATTAATTGTTATAGATGCACCGTTAGATGTAAATGCTAATTTACTAAGCATTTGAGAAACAACTCGTTGAACTACATCTTCCATTAGTTTTTCAAGAGAAGTTAAAAATTGTTCACCATGATATTGAAAGAACTCTTCAACATGATTATCTTGTAAAGAAAGTAAGTTATTTACATTCTTGAATTGTTGGTCGCCTTGTGCTTGAACTGCACCCAATACTGTTCCATTACTTGTTCCTAATATTCCCATAATTAGTCCTCTTTATTTTCTATTGGTTCTTCATTTGTTGCCTTAATGTTGTGCTTTAGCATTAGATGATTCATTCTATCTGTCATTATGTTTATTTCTGTAATTAATCGTATTACTTCATCGGTAGCCGTCTTGTTATCTGCTAAGGTGGGCGGGGTTATAAACCAACCTGCGTTAGTTAATGACAAAACATCTTCTCTTGTTAAAGTATTGATTGGGCCACTTTTTAGTATCTTAGGCATTTTAGGTTTAAATGCTTTAAAATCCAATCCATGTTTATCTGCAAGTATTTGTTGTTGTAGCATTTCTAACTGCATATAATGTGATGCATGTTTAGGACAATATGTTCCCCTTAACGGCCTTCCTTTGATTACTCCATCTAAAGGAATAGGTGGTCGCATATAATCTCCTTGTTCCCAAACATGATGAAATCCACAAACTACGCATCTATCTTTTAGATTGAATTTTTTACCATACTTAATTCCTATAAATTTTTTAGGTTCAGCCTGTAAAACTTTTATCAATTCTTTTTGTTGTTTCTTAGGTTTAAATGAAACAAACTTGTATTCTTGGACAACCCCGCTTGCTCTTGCTTGTTGCAGGGGTGTCAATATCGGGCTAAATTGTTGTGGAGCATTTTGTCCTATCAATTGGTTGTTATACATTTTTCATTCCTCAATAATCTTTTATCATAGTCATTACGCCTCTATACACCATTTCGGGGTCGGATTTTGCAGACACTATATACTTGAAACAAGGTATTCCTTTATCGTTTAACTGTCTCATTCCATACTTAAAAGGTTCAAATATTTTATGTTTGTCTATGGTTTCTCCTTCTTCCAAAGGATATTTTTCTCCCCAAATATCATATTTGTTAGCCCATATCCCAATAGCCATAGGGTAATCCGAATCTCTTTTTTTCCTGCCCGTTGGCCAAAAATCCGATACGATAGTATCAACTAAAAACTTCCATGCTACTTGATGGTCTAAATTTGCTTCGGTATCTAAATGTCTATGGTCTATCATAAAAATAATATATTTAACCCTGCGCTTTTGCATATCTTTTACCCATTCTTTCCAATAAATTGCTTCACCGCCAATGTCGGCACTTTTTATTGTATGAGAGTCGCCATCAATTTTTACATTCTTTCTTGTTGCTCTATGTAATCCTACGGTTCTTTGATTTATTTGAGGCACTTCGCCTCTTGTTCTTAATTGGTGGCTTAATGTTGTTTTGCCAACCATTGTAGAACCATAGACTCCAAAATTAATAGCGTGAACTTTCTTCCAAAAACCAATAACTGCTTCGCCAACTAAAATAGCAAAACCTGTCATTAATGACATATCAATGACTCCATATATCCGATACCCTGTCTATAATCCAACCCATTATATTTATATCAAAGACTCCCATAATATTACCAATCAAAAACATAGCCAAAGTGGAGAATCCTCCCCAAAACCAAGCCTTCATTTTTAAAAAGAAAATATCAGCAGAATGCGCTCTTGATTGATTATAAGCGTAATCCGAATCCGAGAACCCCATTAAATCCCCAAAGACCATTCTTTCACCGCCTATTGTAGTGCGGCTAAGAACTCATTTCCGACAGTATTCTCTTCTTCTTCGGAAATGCCTTGATAAATATTGGTATTATATTGTCGTGCGCTTTCACGCATTTTTTGTCTTTGTTGCTCGTCTCTTGCTTTTCTTTCCCAAAAGGCCGCAATCTTTCTATCAAGAAGCCACATTTCTATCTTATCATTCAAAACTAAATCAAATATGGCTTTCATAACCATAATTGCTCCTATCGTTCCTAATCCAAATAAAACTGAATGTGCTAATGGCCCATATGGAAAACCTGTTCCAAATTGAGCATAAGCAAATACATTTGTTCCACTTAATGCTCCAACAAAAAGTATAGTCATAACTAAACGGGTATCTTGGCTTAACGCTGGCATAATAAAACCTCAAGCAAATTCAATAGAAACTGCAACTGAACCCGATGCTTCTTCAAAGAATAATCCGTTTGAACAGATAACTCCATGCATATCAAACTCTATTGTTTGATTCGCAGTTAAAACGATTCTTGCGAGTTCTTTACCTGCGGCACTTGTATTATCATATACTTTGATAGAAGCGGCAGAACCACCAACCTCGCAAGCATGAATTGAAATCAATTTACATTTTCCTGAATAAACAAGACCGCTTGCGGTTAATACTCCGCTACTTCTGCAACTCGGCATATTTCTATCTCCTTCAAACCATGAACAGGGGCTTTCCCTATTAATGCTATGGGTGTATTACTTTTCTAAAGCAGACTTTTTGGGTTTAGCAGGGGCTTTCTTTGCTCTTGTTTTAGCAGGTAATAATTGCTTACACAATTCATCATGCGTAGTTATTTCTCTACCAAAAGCCTTAGTTAGCCTTGTAAGCATTTTAGGGTCAATTTGTTTCAAATCTTTCCTATCGCTTTCAGCAAAAGTAATGTCTAAGTTAGAATCACCATATACTCTAAGGGCATCAATAGCCTCTACTTCAATAGAAGCATCTCTATTTAGCACTTCACCAAACATAAACAGGGTTTTAGACCTTGCTCCTTTGGTTAATTTAATTGTTGCCAATTAAATCCCCTCAAAGATTGCCCCAAACACGAAGCCTAATTTCACCGATGTTGTCAGTATTGCTTGCCGCAGGTGCATGAATTTGAAATCTGTCTTGATTTGCGGTATTAACATATTTACCGCCATTTGCCGCACCTGAAAGAATTTCAGGAACAATCATAGAAACTGCATATCCACCACTAATTGTATCAGTAGAAAGTCCTGTTACACAAACACACGAAATGCTTGATAATCCCAAAGAAGAGGCTAAAATCTCTTCACCATTAGCAGTATATGAAGTAATATCAACAAAAGCATCAACAACATATTCATCACCGACTACTTTAGGCTTAGTAAAACCTTTATGGTCTGCAATTAATGTAACTGTATGTGTCAATTAAATCGCCTCACAGAAGGTTTGTAATTTTACCTTGACCCTTGAAGTATGAACAGCCCATTTCTCCCATTGTTCGGTAAAGAGCCTTGTTTCCAAGAGAACCGACACCGAATGGGTTTCCGTTNNNAATACCATCTTCAAAGTATTGAGTTGGCTTCATAACAGATAGCCACAAATGGTCTGTATCAAGGAAAAGCATATCTCCGATTGCTGATGAATTGTTACTTGTTTGCGGCATAGCAGCAACAGGAATCAAAGGAATATCATAGTAAGTAGATACTCGGAAACCGACTTCTGAACCCTTTACACCACGAACACCATTAACAGTAGGAACAATCTCCTTTCTATCCATGAATCTTTCTTGTGCTTGTAATAAGTCAGAAAGAACTTGAAGTGTGTCATATCCAGTTAGAATGACCTTTGGAGAACCACCTGAAACACGGAGTCTTCTAATCATGTTATTAATAACAGTTAGAGTCAATTGTCGTGCTTCTGCCGAAGTATATCCATCACCGAAATCAACCTCTGCATCCAAGTAACCAATAGAATCACTTCTTTGCTTTCCATAAAGATGGTCAATTTGCTGGTCAGTAGCAGAATCAACGAGATTTCCACCAGAGTTATCTGCTAGTTCATCAATTTCTGCCTTTGAAGAAATAATCTTGAATAGAGAAGTGTANCCTCTATCAATAGCATTTGCTGTGTTATATGCAGTAGTTGGAGAATAATTCTCTAATGGCATAACAAGCATTTGATTCTGAACTTCAGCGTGATGCTTACCCATGTCTTCTCTCAATTGCGCTCGAATATCACCGATACCATCGTCAATTTGAGCCATTTCCATCGAAAGTTCGCTGAATGCGAATTGATGAGCAATAATCTTTGGACTGGTGAATAGTGTGTCGTATTCTGGAGCAATTGAAACCAATCCATCAGTATTAGAATCTAATGCTGCATTTTCAACAACACCACCAATTCGGTCTGCTCTAAGTGCATCAGCACCATATAGAGAATCAGCCAAAGCAGTATTTGAAGCGGCAGAAATATCCAATTTGTTTCCAGAGCCACCACCTGCTCTCTTTGANAGAATTCTCCAACCACTTGAAGAATAAGGTCGCTTTGAAATAACCGACAATGCGTTACATTCTCGGTTTAGCATAGACCAAACCTTTTGACCATAAATCTTGTTGTAAAGATTTGCGTTAATTCCCGAAGGTGCGCTAAATGAACCATCGTGAGCAGTATGAATACCACTAATTGTTCCAGCAGCCTTTAGCAATTGATTGCTAATGTTGCCTGTTGCGCCTGTTCCGTATGTGCTTGCTTCTAAGTCTGCAATTGTGTTAATATATCCACTCATTTCAATAACCTCCTACCATCTTATGAATATCCGACCAATCCATTTCAGCCAATTCATCCATTGTTGGGAGTGTAACAGTAGCCTCTTCTTGAGCCTTTAGGATTGATTCCTTTTCAGCCGTCAAAGACTTGCGTAGTGCAGTAAATTCATCCTTAAGAGATGCAATCTCGCTTTGTGCATCATATTGCGACTTTGCGAGAATGTTCTCTCTTTGAGAAGTTTCAGCCTTAAATCGAGCCTCAAACTGCTTTTGAAGATTGTCGTAAGCCAACTTTTCAAGTTGTTCTTGACGGAAAGCCTCATAAGCCTTTTCAATGTTGCCAACGGACAAATCAAGAGTTTCAAGTTCATCATTGTTAAATGCCTTAACTACTGGCAAATCTGATGCTCTTGGCTTTCCGTTGTCAATGACGATTCTATCAGCAGGTTCACCGATTTCGATACCACCTGCATCAAGAGTGTTAAGAACAGCCTTTCTTTCTTCATCATCCATCATTTCTTCATCTTTCATCTTTTCTTTATCAGGCATCATCTTTTCCTCATCCTTCATCTTTTCATCCATCAACTTTTCAGACATCATTTTTTCGTCTTTCATGTCCATGCTTTCTTCTTCTTCTTTTCTCAACGTATTGACTTCTGCCATCAATGCGTCTAATTCTTCCAATGCTTTTTCAATTTTGGTCATATTTTTCACCTTTGTTTTGTCTTGTTTTAGAATNTCAAACTTTGCTTCAGGGTTAATTCCTTTTTCACAGATTGTAACCTCATGTAGTTCTAGTTTGCTAATTTCGTTGTAGTCACCTAATTCTTNNTGGGTTTTCTTTACTTTTTCTAAAGCCTGTCCTCCAATGCTAAATGACCTTAACGAACCTTTACGAATGCCTCTGTTTATTTCTTTGGCTTTTTCAATATCATCTCTTAATTTAATAACAACAAAGAATCCAACGTCATCTACTTCGGTTTTAAACAATCTTCCTGTTTTATCTCTATATGATTCTACTACTTCCCCGACTTGAACATTTGAATGATTTGTCATTACATTTCTAAATTTCGGGTTCTCCATATATTTTTTAACTGCTTCATTAAGAGCCTTGAGTGTGATTAAATCATTTTGTTTATCAACGATTTCAATGCTTGCATATCCTCCAATCATCAAGTCGTCGCTTTTGAGAATCCTAAAATCATGGGAGTTATTTGCCATCACCGCAGAAGTCATTCTTCTCAACCCCAACTAAACCATAACGAGTATATAAAGAACAACCTATTCTTCGGTTGGGATGGGTAATTTGTTATACCTATCTTGGTAGATATTCCATTTTCCTTCATCTCCTTCCTTATCAGCAGGTTCTTGCTTAAATCCTGTCCATGTAAGCCACATATCTTCACCATCTATCTTAATGACCCGATAATGCATTTTAGTTTCAAACTTATTACCTTCTAAGAAATATTCATGNTAGCCGTCTCTTTGAATACCTAAGCGTATTTTACCAGAATCAATAACCTTTCCCCTATCNACAGTTTTTGCTACTTCTGCGGGATATTTACCCGCAGCACCGAATAAATCAAACATTTCTTCTTCGTTTTCAATGTCAATAGTCCAAAACATAGACTCATCGCCAACTTTGATTGCTAAGGTGATATTATCATCTTCNCTTGAATATAANTTAAANATTCCTTCTCTATATTCTTTGGGTGTTTTATATTCATCGTCTTTTAAAATATCATCTTTATCTTCATCTTCTTGCATAATCTTATCAGCATCGGCAATAAGTTTATNGNTTTCTTCACTAATTCCATCTCTAAGTACTGCCCACGTTTTTAATTTTTTCTCATCTGAGTCAAGAACATCTTCATATAAACTCGGTTGTTTCTGTTTCAAAAAGTTATGCAACTGCTTAGGAGTTTTCGCACCATTCATTTTAAGATATTGAAAAATAGCAACAGTTAAATCACTTTGTTTTGATTTCATAATATCAATCGCTTGCTGTTTCCACATATCTAAATCCATTGTGGCGTTCTTAGACATTAAATTATCCTCTTCATATCCATAAATAGTAAAACCATCTAAGTCATATTTAATAATGATATTGGCTTCTCCATGAATATGGTCTGTTATTTTAACTCCTTTTGTAAAGGCTTCAACATCATAGTTAAGAGATTTTTTAGTATCTTGTGATAATAGTTCTAAAGTAACCAATTTATCTGGTTGTTCTACTTCAGGAATTTCAATGGGCTTTGCTGAAAATAAACTAAAACCATTTCCTTTCTTTTTAACTTCATCAACCTTTACTCGAATAATATCACCAACATCAACAGCAATTTTTGTATTTAATGCTTTGCCTACATNAAGATATTTTCTACCATCAATCTCTTGCCCNTCCATATCTTCACNAATTGGCCCAACACCNACAGTATAAGAATAAAGATTGCTTTTTGTTTTCTTTTTATCTAAAACAATAACATCTAAATCAACAAACTTTTTTAGTTTAATCCACTTAGGATTTTTTCTTGTTCCAATATAATAAGTAGAAGTAGCGTCTTTTATGACTACTCCTTCAGAAGTTGGTATTTCCATCATTTCTTTTGCATATTTATCAATATCNGATAAATTATCTGCTTGTCGAGTATCTTTCTTTGAAGGATATGCAATTGCTTCACTTGATTTAGAAGAATAGTTATTGAATAAAATGGTCATTCTGTTCTCTAATTCTTCATCAGCGAGTGTTTGTGATTCATGTCGTATAATATCGAATACATGACACTTTAATTTAGCGTCTTTATATTTACCTTTAAACACATGAGCAATTGTATCAGCACGATGTAGTGGGTCATCTCCATCAAACAAAACTAATTCACCGTCTAAAATACAATCACCGTATTCTTTCTTTTTTAATTCTTTTACTTGCTCAGTACACTTATCAGTAATATCTTTTTCGTTATAAGAATAAATCTTTACAGTATCGTCTAGTTTGTGTAATTGTATTCTCATNCCGTCATACTTTTCTTGAACATACCAATTACCACTAAATCCTTTTAGTTCATTAATGTCATTTACTTCAAAAATTCTATACATTGGTTTGTTAGGAATAATAAAGTGAGATATAGATTTTTTCTCATCGCTAGGAACAGACTTCTCTACTCCATCAATATCCTTCAACTCATCCCAATCCTTTTCTTCATTCTTAGAAAAGAAAATTAATTCTAACATCTCCATAGCAGCATTTACTTTGGCTTCGACCTTCTTTGAGTCTTTTCCATCACCGTAATGCTCAATAATATAGAGAGGAATATCGTCCACTTCTAGGTCAAGCCCCATAAGACCCTCCGTTATAGTGTCGGGTTGCATCCCTTTAACATTGTAAATGTCATCAGATAGGGCTTTATCGTCATGCCTAATGGCATAATGAAGAAATTTTACCATCGTCTCAGGATTATCAAGTAATTCTTCAAGAACGTTATCTTTGAACATAGAAGAGAATGGGTCTGAAACAAGAGAAGAAGAATACCTAAGCCTTTTAATATTTTCATATAATTCTTTGGCTTGTCTTGTGGTTGGGTCTTTTGTGTCTTTATCTTCCAATTCCTTTTCTTCGATGAAGTTTTTCATTTCTTTTCCTGCTGCATCCATTTGATTATAGGACTCAGTAATCATATCTACTGCTTTTCTCCAACGACCCGAATATTCTTTTGGGTCGTGAATAGCAGATAAATAGGCTACTCTTGTCTTTTCAAAAAGACGAAGAATTTCTTGAGAAGGTTGTTTATCCTTCTCAATAGAAGCCAGTTTCATACGAATCATCTATCTTTTTCGTATTCAGGGTCTAATGTTGGTTCAGAAGATTCGCTATCATAGAACATAGTTTGTTCTGGAATTTCTGCTAATTCTTTTTCTAATCTTGTAATAGATTGAGTCATCTGAATAAGAACCTGTCTCATCTTGTCTAAATCTTGTTTATCAGCACCAGACATTTGTCCTCTAATTTGTTTTACTGCTGCTTCTGTTTGGTCAATAGCATTAAGAATAGTTCTTCTTTGCTCATCATCTAAAAATGGATTGGTTTGGTAATCTGAATCCTTTACTGCCTTTAAGACTCGTATTGCCTTACTAATTTGTCCTGCTAAACCATAACCAGAATGAGTACCTTCGTTTGTTTTGATTTCTACTTCACCCTTTTCAGCCTTTGGTCGCTTAACCTTAACTGCTTCTGATTTATCTTCTTGAGGATTTCTATTGTTATCCATTAGAGATTGATAAAGTATTTCTTTAGCATCTCTCGCCTTCTCAATTAAAAGACTAATTCTTCTTTCTTCTCTTGTTACTCTCTCAGGCATTTAAATCACTCCATCTTTGAAACCATTTTATGAATATCAGACCAGTCCATACTTGAAACATCAGGNGTAGTATTATCAATACCACCAATTACATTATTCATAGCAGGTGTTGGNCTGTTNGTTACTACAAGNCCTGCNTTCATCAATAAACTNTCNTTTGCNTAAATTGTTTTTTCTAATGCTTCTACTTTTGCGGTTAATGCCTTAATAATCTCNAAGACATCTTCATTAATACTTTTTTCTTCTGTCATCTCTTTTCCTCCTTTTTACCTGATGGATAAACTAAATCTCTTAATTGCCGATAGAGTAATTCATACTCTTTACGAAGTTTCGTAGCAGTAGCCACTATATCAATATTCCTTTCATCCATTGACTTCATTTTCTTGTTTAACTTCTTGTCTGATTTAGTTAAATCTAATTCCCTAAGTGTCTCAATAAGTTCTCCTAATTTAGTAAAGTCTTGACCAAAAAATTCAGTCGGTTCTGCCGCTTGAAGAGTTTTCTTTAGTTTCTTTCTTCCTTTAGCATCCAATGAATCCAAAATCTCCTTTGGTTTTTGCCTTTCATTCTTTAGAACAAAATTTTCTCCTGTTCCGTAATAATCCCATGTCATTCTCGATTCCCTCCTTCAATTAAATTATTCAGTTGATTTACAATGTTTTCTAATTCTTCTTGTTTTTCTGCAAAAGTTTCTGAAATTTCATCAATTCTTCTCAATGCTTCAGCATCAACCGTTGGTAATCCATCAATCTGTAATCCATCTGATTCTATTCTAAGAGTAACATCAGGATTGTCTTGCAAATAGGCTTGTAATCCCTCTTCTACATCTCCTTCTGCATTATTAGCCACTCTCTGCATAATTCTAGCCTTTAAATCGAGATACACTAAAATACTTGTTCCCTCCACAATTAAATCTTTTATTACAGCAATGGGGTCTTTATCTTGAAACAAAGCAACTAACTTTTTAAAGTCCTTTGTAATGGGTCTAACTCTTTCAGCAGCCTCAATATCAAAAATNACCTTTTCTAGTTTCTTTGTTTCAATTTCTATGTCTTCTTGAATTTCTCTCTTTGCTTCTTCAAGGTATCTCTCTTTATTTTCTTTGAGTTCTCTANTTTCTTTAGTCTTTTCCCTTAGTTTATCAGGNTCTACTCGACCACTTGAAANAATNGTNTTAAGAGAATTAATTAGTCTATTTAATTTATTTTCTATAACTTTATCAGCATTTTGTAAAACTTCGTTTAGTTCTTCAATAGCATCTTCAAAAACTCTCCTTTTAGCAGAAACATTGTCTAATTTTCTTTGTAATCCTTGAAGAGTTTTAATTGATTTGTTATATTGTGTTTCAATAAGTGCATTTTTTCCTTGTGTTACTAATAACATATTTATTCTTTCTCTTCTAACTTGTGGTTTATTTACTAGATTTCTAGGTTCACGGCCATGACTCTTAACATGAAGTCTTCTTAAAACGGTATAAAAATCGACTTTCTCCTCGCTTCCTTCAACAGTAAATTGTAATTTTAATAATCTATCAATTCTAGAAATTATTTCTCTAACGTTTAAATCTTTATTTTTATTATCTTTTACTTCTCGGCTTCCGTCATCTTTAATTTTAATGTCTTTACCTTGTAAAATACCCCTGTTATCTAAATACTTACCATAAGTTGTTTGAATATATTTAGGGTCTCTTACAATTAAAGCGAGAGTATCTAATACTTTTCCTGATTTTGTTGGATTAGT
>NZMJ01000023.1 GCA_002692855.1 Maricaulis sp. | reverse complement strand
TCACATCCATGTGGTAAGCAACGGCGGAACCTTCACCATATTTTTCATTTAACAATCGGGCTTTTTCTTCAACTCTATCTAAGTGGTGATCAGTCATAATAACTTTACCACCGAAGTCCAAGATTGCCTCGGCATGCTTTGGACCCAAGAGCCCACCTGCGCCCGTAATCATGGCAACTTTGCCAGTTAAGTCAAAAATATTATTTTGCATCGTATATTTCCTTTAAGATTTTTTTGTGCGATAAGGCTGTGTTGAATTCATCACCAACTTTACCTCTAGCTGTTTGCATAGTGTATACACCATTATACCCAAGTGAAGATAAATTTTTAAAAATTAAAGAAAAATTTGTGTCACCAGTAGAGGGTTCAACTGTTTTTGCTGTATATGTTCTATCTTTCAAGTGAACATTATTAATCCTGTGATAAAATTGAGCAATATATTCAGTGTGATCAATACCATAAGAAGTTATATTACCCGTGTCATATGTAACATAAAAATTATCAGATAATTGTATTATTTCCTGAAGAGCTTCGATTGACAGTTCGCATTCAAAAGAAAACATTAAAGTTGGGTACTGCTTGCCATACTCTACAATCAAGTCTTTAAATTTATTCCTAATTTTTGACTCTTCAACACTACTATCCTCTAAAAGTGGTATTGTAATTATTTTAACATTGTTTCTGATTGCCGATTCACATATCGGGCGAAGATTCTGATTAAGATAGTTTTTATCGACTATTCTTGTATCTACCAGAGTATCGGCGCAAAAAGAACTAATTGGGTATTGTTTAAGACAAATATTACTATCAAAAGCCGGATTTGTAGTTGCAGAGCCCTTTGTTATCAACCATTCAATGTGATTTAAACCACAGTCTTGAAGTAATTTAAACTCGTTCTGCCAGTTTGTAGGAAACTCTTGCATATGTCCATCAACAGGTTCTGAAAGCCTACCCTGCATTATTCCAAGATTCATATCATAACTCCTCAACCATTTCTATAAAAGTTCCATCTGGATCTCTACAAAAGGCTACTTTTACTTTTCCATCATCAGAAACTTGCGGTGGATAATTAAATTTAATATCTTTACTGTTTAGGGACAAATATAATTCATCTAAATTATCGACTGTTAAAGCAAAGTGAGAACAACCTATTTCGTTTAAAAGCCTAACTTTATTATTATCAGATTTATCTGGATGTGAGCTAAAATGTAATAACTCCAATATATTTCCATTATCATCAGACATTTTAATTGTTGTGACCTCAGTATGCTCTAAGTTTAAAAAATTATCTATGCATTTACCAGATTCATTTGCTCTTTTTGATACTCTAAATCCTAACGTATTAACATAGAAATCTAAAGACTTATCTATATCTGTTATAACAACACCTACATGTCTTATTAGTGCCATTCACTTCTCCGCAGAAGCCATTAACATCACTTCTTTTGAAAATCTAACTGTTTTATTGAATTTGTTAGAAACGTCCCACAGAACATCGTTATATGGTGCATATGGAATTGGCAATTTGGCGATTAATTTTGCAAAGATCTTCAAAAACGGATATTTCCACAATATTGGCAATTGATAAAAGTATTTTACAGTAACATTCTTAAACCCAGCCATCTCCAATGCAGATTTTAAAGATTTAGCAGTAAACGGCGTTACATGGGTGTGATCTATATAAAATGGACCCCAATAATTATATTCCCAACTTGGCGTCATAATAAGAGCCTTACCCCCTTCTTTCAGACTATCGTGTATGGCGGATAAATATAAGTCCGGCTTATGTAAGTGTTCAACAACTGATTTACTGAAGGCAAAATCAAATTTTTGTGTAAAATATGGATAAGCATCGTTTTCAAAATTAACTTGCTTGACAGTAAAATTCTCAAGTTCTTTTATATTTGGAGACGCATCCAGTCCATATGAGTCAAACCCCAACTGTTGAAAAGCTGTCAAAAAATCTCCCCTTCCGCAGCCAAAATCAACAATAGTGCCAGTGGTTTGAAATACATTTTGTAAAGCCCAGGACGCCAGCATACTAGGATAATCAGTTTTAGGCGCCAGGGCTTCTGAATATGTATAATCCAAATAT
This sequence comes from Maricaulis sp., assembly GCA_002692855.1. GTDB lineage: Bacteria > Pseudomonadota > Alphaproteobacteria > Caulobacterales > Maricaulaceae > Hyphobacterium. The sequence goes on along the minus strand of NZMJ01000023.1, from coordinate 10,615 downwards.
TTTGATTTGTCTAAAATAGTTTCTTTATTTTGCATTAAACAACTCCACTGATTGCTTGTTCTATTACATCAAACGCCTCTTGAATAGCATCGATACTTATTGTTAAGGGTGGTCCAAGCTTTATTGATTCCCTAAATGTACAAACAGGCAGAACTCCATTTAGTAAACAAGACTCTACAACCTTGTTAGCTACATCAGTAGATTCCATAATTATACCAGCTACCATTCCTTTGTAGTTAACCTTTGAGACCAACTGTAAATCAAGTAGTTTTTCACATCTTTTCTCAAAATAAGCAACTCTCTTTTGAAAACCCTGTTGAAATTCCATATCTGTTAAGAACTCTAAATTTGCTAATCCGGCTGCACAACATATTGCATTACCGGCATGAGTTCCACTCAGGTTAGTTGTGGGATCTAAGTCAATTATATCTGCACGACCTAAAACCGCTGATATTGGTAAACATGAGGATAGACCCTTACCTAAACTTATCATATCAGGCTGTATATTGTCGCTGTATGTGGTATAACCATAAAGCTCACCCATTCTGTAAAACCCAGATTGTATTTCATCAAAACATACCAACGCTCCACTTTCTTTTGCAAAGTCATATAATTTTTTAATGTAGTTAGCAGGATACATGCACGCACCCCAGCCCTGATATGTTTCAAGCAAGAAGGCTGCTATCATCTCTTTTGGTGGCAACAAACTGGGATCAAAAACATCGTCTTCATTATATGGGAAATCAATAAACAATATATCATCATCATTTATTCCAGACCACATAGTGTTTTCTTTTGAGCCGCACATTAGAGCAGAGCCCAAAACACGACCATGGTAGCTGCCATTAAAACAAATAATATACTTTCTTTTATTTTCCTTAGCCCAAGATTTTAATATACGATACATTGCATCGGTAGCTTCCGACCCAGTATTTAAAATTACTGCTTTATTAAAATAATCTGGTGATATTTCTAGCAATTTTCTAACAAAGCGATCTCTAATTTCTGTTTCATACTGATATGCAAACAACAAATCGGAGTCTACTTGTGCTTTTATTGCTTTTTTGATATTTTCATTTGCATGACCGGCGTTGGCTGTAAATATGCCAGCGGTCATATCTATCCATTTATTCCCATCTCTATCATAAACATTAAAGTCTTTTGCTCTGTCCCATATAACATGCACTTGACTGCCAAGCGATTTTGGTTCATTGTTTTGTTTATTAACAGTTAATTCGCTTGAAGACAACATAAAGTCATCTTTGATGCATCTATTTTTAGTTTTAATCATTTTTTAGCCCCTTGAGAAGTTCGCTTCCATTAAGCTGAATTTCAGACTCTAACATATCAAAATGATATTCGTCGTCTACTTCAGTGACATATCTTGTAATTGCGGGTAATACCTTATCTCCAAAATCGCTACCGGATAACACAGTTTCTTTTTTTACAATATCCAAATATCCATTAGGATGATACGCAACTGGAAATACTTGTCTGGGTAAATTTGCATAATTTTTAATGCCATTAAAATCATCAAAAAATCCTGTAAATAAGCCATTTTCAATTTTAAAATACTTATAAGGAGATTCAGATAATTCATGAGCGGAGCGCAATCCGGTTATATCATTTTTTCTTTGCTGATATTCTAAAATTATTTTGTCCATAACCTGCGATTCTCTAAGCGGTGTTGTGGGTCTGACAAAAGCCAAATCCTGCTCTCCCTCAACAGAATAAAAATGTTTTATGACATCGATATCTTTTGATCCATCTTGTGAGAATTCACTTGGTCTAATAAAAGGAACTTCGGCGCCAAACAATACAGATACTTTAGCAATCTCTTCGTCGTCTGTAGATACTACAACACGATTAATTAATTTACTTTTTTTACACGCAAATATAGAGTATGCGATCAAAGGATAGCCAGCCAAGTCTCTTATGTTTTTTCTTGGTACTCCTTTGCTGCCGCCTCTTGCTGGAATTAACGCAGTCAAGCCCGACATTAATGTTTCCTTAGTTTCAACATCGCTGGTACTTCAGATGGGTGTATTTTCTTTTCTGCGGACCCTAATGATAATTCAATATCCCTAATATATGCTGTAAGACGATTAAGTCCCGTTAATTCTAGCGAAGCTGCTTGATCGGAGCCATACATAGCCCTGTCTAAAGTGATATGTCTTTCAACTGATGTTGCACCCAGAGCAACAGCAGCGCAACTAACAATAATTCCTGATTCGTGTCCGCTATATCCAACATTACATCCATATTCATTGCGAAGCGTTTCAATAACTCGCAAATTTGCGTCTTCAAGTTTCATTGGATATGTGCTGTTACAATGCATCAATTCATAAGAACAGTTGGCTTTTTTAAAAATTTCAACTGCATTTGTTATTTGTTCCATGGTGCTCATGCCTGTTGAAATAAAAGTGTGCTTACCTTCTTCTGCAATTGTTTGCAATAAATCGGTATATGTTAACATCGGAGAAGCAACTTTATGATAATTTAAATCATATTTTCTTAAAAACAGTTGACTTGGTACATCCCATGCAGATGCTGTCCATTCAATATTCTTTTGTTTGCAATACCGATCAATTTCATCATATTCTGTTTCACCAAACTCTAGACCCTCTTTTTGTTGTCTATTGGTTGTACCCCAAGGGCTTTCACGGGGCTTATTAAGTTCCTCTTGTGTATAAACAAGGTCCAAGGTTCTTTTTTGAAACTTAACCATATCACAGCCAGCTTCAACCGCTCCATCAATAAGTTTCTTTGCGATTTTGATATCACCGTTATGATTAATACCAATCTCTGCAATAATAAATGTATTCATTTAATTTCCTTTATTTTGTTACACATAAAGTATAACACAAATTTTTAAAGTTTGTTAATTTATTTGTTTTTGTTAATATCGTAAAAAGACTCAAATTGTCCATACCATGGATCTGCCTTAATGTTAATAATATCGACGTTAATATTTTTTGCAGATTCGTTTATNATTCTGATATCGTTAATTAAATTTCTTTGTTGTTTTTGCCAGCCGTCATCTGATGGCGATGGATTGTTATTAACATAGCCAACAGAGTAATCCAANTCCATGCCTGCAACATAAATTGGATTGCATCCCATTATAACAGCAAATGAGATTGCATGTAAAATAACAGTATCACCTGGACTGTAGTGTTCGTGGTAATTGGTTTTTCTTTGTAATTCTTCCTGTATAGTCAATCTAGAATTTTCACCAGGCTCCCAGTTAGTTATTTGATGTTTAAATTTTGTTTTGCCACAATTTATAAAAGTCATCAAATCCTTATTTAGAGCTTTTGTGCTTTTGATTCTCTTGCAACAAATATTATAACTGTGCGGTGTGATGAGGTTTGGATTAAACCACCGAATTGCCGGAGCATTTCCTCGATCAGGATGTTCTGGTTCCCACATAACATCGTTGTTACCATATTCGGTAAAATTATTATTTTGTTTTTTAAAATAGTGTTGATAAAAGTTATGCCAAATTTGTGTACAACTATGTCCCTTGAAGTGTCTTTGATCGTATGGTAAATAATTTAAATTTTCAAACTTATCTAACTCATCATATGATACTGAATCCACCGTGTCGGAAAATAAGATTGTTGAATTATGCTGTAAAATTGGTGTTTGATGAGNGTGGATTGTGTCAACGCTGCTTGCGAAAACCCAATAATCTGGACTTTTCTGTCCAATGTCATATAATCTATACCAATCATTTAATGCAAACAAGACCATATCTTGTTGTTCTTGCATACTTTTTATGATCGGCAAGGCTGTAGATAAACTTGGACCATGACCAAAAACGGCGGCTGGCTTACCCGTGTGTTTTTCTATAACGTCTTTCTGATTTAATTTCATAATTACCAAATAAAGTTTGTTTTGTAGTATTCAACAATTGAGGAAATTTCTTCATCAAATATCTTTTTTGGTTCCCAGCCAAGGGATCTTAATTTATCGTCATTTAAAGCATAGCGAACGTCTTGTCCTTGGCGAAAATATGAAAAATCAACAAACTGCTTCCAATCATCTGTATTATGAAAAGCAGATACAACTTTTCTAACAGTCTCAGCATTTGTTTGTTCAAATCCGCCAGCAACATTATAAATTTCGTTAACGTTGCCAGAATCAATAATTGCCATTACTGCTTCGGCTGTATCATCAGCATGAAGCCAATTACGAACAGGAGTTCCATTATCGTGTAGCCTGATTTTAAGATCTCTCATCATATTTTTAACACAAATTGGAATCAGTTTTTCTGGATATTGTCCAATGCCATAGTTGTTTGTTGGACGTAAAATAATATATTCTAAGTTGTAAGTCCTTGCCCAAGCTAACACGAGCATGTCTGCTGCGGCTTTAGCGGCTGAATATGGGTTACTGGGGTGTAATAAGTGTTCCTCTGTATGTTCACCTTCAATAATATCTCCATAAACCTCATCAGTGCTAAAATGAAACATAATTGGTCTACGATTGCAGTTTTCAGGCTTATTGCGAATAAGATCTAACAAGTTTTGTACACCCACAATATTACTACTAATAAACTCTTTGCTATCTACAATGCTGTTGCCAACATGTGACTCAGCAGCAGTATTAATAACATAATCACAATCATATAGATGTTCTAAATCTTTAATGTCCTTTTTTAAAAACGTGAAATTGTCATACTGTTCAAACTCTTTTAATAAAGAGCGGCTTGCAACATAAGTACACTTATCAATACCGTATACCATCCAACCTCTCTGAAGACATTTTCGGGTAATATAAGAGCCGATAAATCCAAGACAGCCTGTAACGTATACAATGTTCATTGTACCGCTCCAAAGAAAGAATCAACAACCTTTTTAATATATGCGAGTTTTTCTTCAGTCAGACCAATAAATGTGCCGAGAAAGAAAGAGTTTGTTGTGACTAATCCTGCGACGGGAAACATAGAGTTTAGATCTCCGTAAGGTTCAGCAAGNTGCCTATAGCCAGGATGAGCAAGAATGTTACCTGAGAAATAGGAACGAGTCTGTATCTTTTCATTCTCCAAATAATCAACAATATCTACCCTATCAAATGGGGCATCCTCTTTCACAGTGAGTAGATAAGCAAACCAACAAGGATCAGAGAGTTCAGTTGCTTGTGGAAGATGAAGGTATTTTTCATAAGGTTTAAAAATATCTTGTAAAATTGTAAAATTCTTTCGTCGTGCAGCATCGAGATCTGGTAGTTTTTTTAATTGTTGCAAACCCATAGCTGCTTGCAAATCAAGAGGTTTAAGATTATAACCAATCTCATCAAAAACATATCGATGATCATATACTGCTTCAGGCATACCTGTGAGCCAGTTTTTAAATCTATTACCACAGGCAGTTCCGGCAGTAACATTACCTGGCTTCAAGGTATTGCAATAGCAAGCACGCCCCCAATCACGGATACTAGCCACAGCTTTTCGAATCTTGGCACTATCGGTTGCGACAAATCCACCCTCTCCCATCGTCATATGATGGGCGGGGAAAAAAGAACATGTGGAGATATGACCAAATGAGCCAAGCTTTTTACCGTCGTAGAAAGACCCAAGTGCATCACAAGCGTCCTCGACAAAAATAAGATCATGCTTTTTCACAAGCGCCATCAAACGATTCATATTAGGAGGATTGCCAAGAACGTGAGCAAACATAATTCCACGAATCTCAGGATCACTATCAAGGAGTCTTTCCACCTGATCCAAATCGGGATTCAAATCAGGCAACGTCACATCAACAAACACAGGCTGAAATCCACTCTGGATAATTGGGTTGATCGTTGTTGGAAAACAAACAACTGGTGTAATAATCTTTGAGCCCTGTGGAAGATTGTATCCATTTTTAGATTTAAGTGCGGTTACGGCAAGGAGATTAGCAGAGGAACCAGAGTTAGTTAATGAACCATGCTTCATACCCAAATGAGAGGGAAATTGTTTTTCAAATTCTCTTGCGTTTTCTCCAAAGATTAACCAACCGCTGAGTAAAACCTCAATAGCTGCAAGATATTCTTCTTTATCGTAATGTGGTCCAGAATAACTAACCCAGTCGCTACCTGGCTCCCACTTGTCCTCTCGTTCGTTAACATACTGAGAGACAAGTTCTAAGATTTGTTCCATTTTATCAGACATTCTTGTAATCCTTTATCTAGTCCGTGCAGANCAATATTTAAGTTCTTTAGTCTTTGTGCATCGCCATCATAAGAGTATGCATATGTATCGTCTTGTATTATAACACCAAGATCAACATTCATCAAGTTTTTTATTTTATTAATATAATCACTAAGTTTGTATTTTTGTTCATAGCAAAGATTGATATCTTTTGGTATATTTTGTTCTGAGTGATTTTTTATAATATACTCTATGACTCTTGCAACGTCTTGAGCATAAAAATAGTCCATCCACTTGTCTTGATGTAAGACGGCTTTTTTATTATTAAAAAATCTATTGTGAGTTGTATTAAATAGTCTTTGCGAATCCTCACAGACACCAAAGCAACCAAAAAGCCTAAGATTATAAGTATTATCACAATTTTGTACAATTTCTCTGGAAATTAGATTTTTAGATAATCCGTAATAATCAGGTGGTAGGCAATTAAATATCTCGGTCTCTTTTACCATATTAAGGTTTTTAAACCTATTAAATTCAGCGCCTGAGCCGAAATTAAACATTAAGCCATATTTGTTAGAAAATCGTTGAAGATTATGGAACATTGCAAGATTGTCAATCATGTCTTGCATGCTTTCTTGACATCCTCGTTTTCCACCTTTGACGGCAGTATGTATAAGAGCGTCCACTTCTATATGTTTGAAAAATGCTTTTATATTCTCGTAATTTGTAGGGTCAAGCGAGCTACGATTTGTCGTAATAACAGTATGAGAGTTAGACGTAAAATAATACGCTAACTCTCTTGCAAGAAAGCCATTTCCACCTGTTATTAAAATTTTCATGTTTGTGAAATATTTTTTATAGTCTTTGACAGCCTAATTTTTGATTCATGTTCTTTTAAAAATCTATTATATCCATTTTGGGATATTTTTTTACATACCGCAGGATTTTTTAAAAGGTAATTTGCCTTTTGTGCAAACTCGTCAATTGTTGAAAACGTTATAATTTCATTATCAACCTTGTAGTATTCCTCGATGCCGCTATGATATTCTGTCATTAACAGTCCACCACCTGCGGGAATTTCAAATATTCTTTGTTTCATTTGAGTTTTCTTAAAAGGGTCATTGTCATTCTTCGATAAATTAACACCTATTTTTGTGTTGCAATGTTCTGTAAAAAGTTCCTCTTGTGAAATACCGTTTAAAAACTTCAAAGGAACTTTTGTTTTATCAAAAAATTGTTTTCTAGATGGTGTTGGATAACCTATAAACGCTATCTCATTTGTCTTGCTACTAAAGTCCTTTATTTGATAGAAGTCAGAGTTAGCATGCCAATTAGCAACGATTATATTATTATAACCATCTTTTTGGTAATCGTCAACTCTAAATCTTTCAGGGGTTGAACACACATTAAAATAGTGACATGCTTTTTTTGAAAAATTATCGTATCTCCATGTATCATCACAGAACCAATTAAATGTTTTTGTCCTACCTGATTGAGTTTCCTTTAAAATATCTTGCCATGGCTCTTTAGGTGCTATATTCGCATCGCCAGTCATGATACAAAAGATAAGATCTGGCTTAAAAGATTCAATTACTTCTGTATATGTTTTATCACAACCTTTTACTGTGTCATAAAAATATACGTCATGACCTAGTGATTGAAGTGGTAAATAAAAATACCACCAGCCGCCGTCGAGGCTTCCACGATAAGTCTTGTTAGAGGTAAATAATATTTTCATCTTTTTAAATTCATGTATACTGGTGTCTTTTTGTCAAGAATCCAATTAAAATTTTTATTCATAATTTCTATGTTTTTTGGATGTATAGTTTTGATATTTTTAAACACTTTCATTATCTGCTTATCTTCCTCAGCCCAGTGTGAAAAACCAAGGTAGCCATAGTCCTTATCGCGACCACCCCCTATAAGCTTGACAGGAAGTTGTTCGTGATCAACATAATTTCTGATTGTTTCAAATGGACGATAAAGTAAAAAAGGAGTGATAGAATAAACAATTGGGATTTTACCATCCATAGCTAAACCTGCTGCCATTCCCATCATAAGTTGTTCGGAAGAACCAACATTATAAAAACGATTTGGATAGTCAATCCGTATACGATCCCATAAACCATAACCTAAATCACCAGTAAGTAAAAATAGATCTTTGTTTTTTGCCATTTCTTGATGTAATCTTTCACTAAACTGTTTTCTCATTTAAAACCTCTTTAGCTAAGTGATAATCGCTCTCGCTCATAATATGATAGTGGGCATTTAAGCCTCTAAGAAAAGGAAACACATTTGTATCAGTATGGAAGATTGTTATGTCTGGAAGGAAAGCTTTAAGTCGAGCCATAAGATAAGATACATCAACCGTATCGTAAGCAGAGTAGCCATTTACATTAACATAAATACAAATATTTTTAATATTGTTCTCATAGATAAACTTAAGACTTTCCCATACGCTGCCCTCAGCACACTCCCCATCGCTAATCAAACAATGTACCATGCGATCTGGTTTTGCAATTGCTCTGCCAACTGCTGCTGTGATTCCCATACCTAATGACCCTGTTGAGCAATGCAAACTGTCTTCTTCAGCGCGATGAGGGTGTCCTCCGTGGCGTTTAAGTAAGTATTCGGCGTCAATACCTTTGTATTTTTCTAATACAACATATAAGGCTAATGCACAGTGCCCAGAAGACAAAATAAAAATATCTTCTTCTTTCATTGTAGAATACACCTCATCAATGATGCCAACAGATGAAAAGTAACTTCCTAAATGTGAAAGCTTATTTTTGTGAGCAATATCTAAGATACGATTATACAGCGCTACATTTTCCATTTATCTCTCCAGTAGTCTTGTATCATTTTATCATAGTTTTTTTGTTCTTTATGCACTTTCCATGTTGCTTGTTCAGGATGCCACCGATAATAAAATCCAAGCCACTTTGGAACGGAGTAAATAAAAACACCATTATCAATAAGTCGGCAGTATAAATCGTAATCCGCAGCACCCCCATAAATTTCTGGTTTAGTGTCAAGTAAACCAGATCGATAAAGCTCTGTATTGTACAATACCGAGGGAGTATTTACGGGACACTTTGTAAGACATAACTGTTTAAATTCTTGTTTTGAAGAATATGTATGCGATATTAAACCCACCTTAATTTTCACACTGTTTTCTTCTTTTACTCCTTGAATTGGAGTTTGTAAAACCTTAATCTTGTCTGGTGCTGACAATACAATATTCATACAATTTTCTATGTATTTAGCATCAATATAATCATCAGAACCAATGGTTACAACATAGTCACCAGACATTAAACGAAAGCCCTCTGCTCTTGCCTCATCCCAACAATTTGGATAAATGTTTTTCGCACTTGATAAGGTAAGCTCTGGGTGTCTTTTTTGCATTGATTTTAGTATATCAACAGTTCTGTCGCTGCTCTCATTATCAACTGCAATAACTTCAATGTTATTATATGTCTGTTGTAAACAACTCAAAACACACTCTTCTACCCATTTTTCAGAATTATAAGTGGGAATAATAATGGAGACTTTTGGTTTCATAGCTTTAATAATTCTTCAACTCGTTTAATATATGTGTGTTTTTGCATAATCATGGATCTATTTTTTTCTTTAATGTTTCGTAGTTTTTCATAATCATATGACACATATTCAATAATATAGTTCACTATTTCTTGTGCATCTAATGAAGTTGGCACTTCAGGAAATAGATTGTTTAACTGTGAAATAGAGTCAGATACTAATAAACCATTCAAACCTAAAGATTTAAACGTCCTTTCATTTGTATCTAAACCAAGTTTTCTTTGGTATGCATCATGAATGTTCAAAGCAACTTTTGAATTATACAACAAGTTGCACTCATCTTGATGAGACAAGTTCTTATTGATAAAAATACCACACTTTAATTTAGTGTTCATAAATTTTGAAAATGTGTCTTTCATTATCTGTTGTTTCTCATTAAAACCATTATTAGCCCAGCCGCCGACAAAACAAACGTCGTACTTACTAAAAGATGGTTTTTCTTCTGGGACATATCCAATTGAGTCAAATGCTAATGGAACTGTATGCACTGTTTTCCAATTTTTGTGGTACTCTGTTGAATCTAAAAATGTCCAAAGGACAGCACTATCAATATTATTTATTTGTTTTATAAGACCTTCTTGTATTGAGCAAACAAAATTTGGATGCATTCCCCAGGGTTTAGGAAACTCGTTTGGTTGTGCAAAAATAAAACTTTTTGTTGACCTTTCTAAAACATTAAGTGATGAGTGATCATTGATAGAAGAATCAGTGGTCATAACATAATAATCTCCACCTTCTTTTATGCTTGCTAAGTGTTCAAAATATTCTACATCATAGCCAAGTTTTTTCCATGCTCTTCCATATCCTTCATAAATCCATTTACCTGCATATGAAGGATGATGTTTAATAAAAACTTTCACTTTAATATCTTCTCTA
>NZMJ01000022.1 GCA_002692855.1 Maricaulis sp. | reverse complement strand
TTGACTCTCTTCATTTCAATGGCGGCCTGTATTGGGGCAAAGATAAGCAGGTCAGGCACCCCTGGCTGCACGCCTTCTGAGCGTAGACGCGCACCTGCTATCTTGTCCCGTAGTCCACCGTTCGGCACGGCTGTGAAAGTAAATCCGTTCTTTCGCAAATAGTTCACAACCTGCACCTGCTCCCAATGTTCGGTTGGTACCGCATTGGGNTCTTTNTTCTTCTTCTTCTTGGGCTTTGGTTTATAAGTCGGGTCATTCTTCGTGTAGAATTTATCCAGACTCGCCATAATCCGCTGCTTGTAATCATCCGACACTTTGGTACACTCCTTCTTAGCGAAGTCTGCACCTTCGTGTTTTGGTTTAGGGNGGAGCGTAATCTCAAGTTCCGCTCCTCCCGTTAGCCATGATTCCTACGCTCNCAACGCCACACTGACTCATGAATTCTCTCCACTTCGCGAGGGTCGTCCCCTGGCTTTGATCCGAGTGGAGGATTGCAAAGCATCATGTTGGCAGAATGAAGNAAGGTGAGACTTGTCGCTTCATCCTTNCCCGCCCTAATNAAGGCCCCACAAATGCGGGCGAGCCCATCGTTACGAGAGCCGTCAGGGATTGCCTCGAATGCCTCAATGCTCACGTCACCAGTAGGCACATCCTTGCGCTTACGGGTCTTGAGCTTCANNCCNTTGCGGATGGTATCAAGCATCCAACCCGGCATCTTAGCCAGCGGGGTCTCCCAAGGTGCTAGTCCAGGCATCCACTCATAAGCTCCATTCATGTTCTTACTCGGTGACGCCAGCACGTAACCACGATGCCCCCTGAAGTCGATACCAGGCTTCTGGAGCAGCCGAACGCCATTCTTCANNAACTCACCCTTNGGNGGCNTGAAGAAGAAGTGACGGCCTCCTGAGCCGGTCTTAGCGGTCCAGGTCTTAGGCAGTCTTCCGAACTTGGTCTCGAACCAACGGATAGAGCTGTCGCCACCTTTGTCTAGGTCCACATCAAGCACGCAGGTCTTCGTGGTCTCCAGGCCGATATTGGCGTGCGGCCATTGCTTCCACCATGCTTTAATGACCAGGTGGTCAGTGGTTGCCTCTCGTACACCGTGCTTCACCATCGGGTGCTTAGCAGGAGAGCTGCAGTCAGAGCGACCGCAGGAGCAGCCACCGTGCCACTGGTGGTGGACGGGGATCACAGGAATCCCCGCCCGAGCATAACGCAACGCAGCATCAAGCATCGTCGTCATCGTCATCCCCCATCATGAACTCACCAGCAGGNTCAGCCTCGACCACTTCACCGTGCTCACTGATNCCGAGCGCCTCAAAAGCATCCATGCCCTGAGCGATGCGCCCGTACACCTGGCGTAGCTTTGCGATGTCATCGGCATCAATGTCTTCCATTGTCTCCTTACCAACGAAGGTCAGGAGATGGTCCTCGGTGATACCGTGCTGCCCGAATGCTGCCACCATCTTACCAATGTCAGCCTTGGGCTTTGGCAATGCACGAGGGGCAGGGGCAGGCACACGNTGAGCGCCGGGGATGGTTTCAATCTCCGACTCATCNAGNAGNCCNAGNCCNCAGATNGACAGGGTCACACGACGCTTGGCCTTGGTCACTGCTTTCATAATCAGGTTAGGGTCTTTGCGTGGGTTGCCAAAGACAACCGACACATCCTCATCCACACGCTCACCTGACGTGGCCCGTGCNGTNACCATAACCATGCCATCCTCGATGACCTTCTCCACAATCTCGATGGAGACGTGGTGAATTTTCCGAAGCTGGTCAGTAGCGCCTTTGGTGGCGTAGATGACCGTCCGNCCCTGCAGGGTCAGGAACTGGAAGGGGCTCGTCAGCGGATTGGTNCCCACTGATTCATTGAGCCGCGCAAGGAACTCCATGCGCTCTTGGGGTCCGAGTTGAGCGATGTTACCCATCGCGAGAGCTTGTTCTACTGCGTCCATTTTTACCATCTCAGTCATTGTCTCAATCCTTCATGTTTACGCGAAGCGTACGGGTTTCACGGTTCTTTGGCTTCTTGCAGGTGACCTTCGACTTGCCACCTTCAACGTANAGCTCTTGCATCTCACCCATGCTCTCACGCAGCATGTTCTCCCANNTGTCGATGCGCTCCTTCAGGGTGGCAATCTCAGCCTTAGCCTGAGCNATGTCAGTTGCTAGACCCCACTCATCATCCCGAAACTCACGCCGCGAGGCCTCTCGCTCTTCTTGACGCGCAAGGTATTGCTTGCAGCCGGTAGAGCCATTGACGATAGGCGGGTTGNTCTTCATGACGTTGAAGTGCCAGAAGTCNAACGCNGCATCGAGACACTCACGNATGCGCTTGTCGTCACGGTCGACGCGGAATATCTCCACGTCTCGCGCAATGCCAAACCACGCAATGACAAAGCAACGAGCCCCGTCTGTGAGGGTCATGTGCCACTGGCATTGGTCGTAGTCACTCGCTGGTGCGCCATTCTCATAAAGATCTTTATCAGCCCAGAATCTCACTTTGCACTCAAGCAAGACGCAGCCACCATCAACGATGAACAGCTCACCATTGCTGGTTACAAGCACAGCATCAGGAGTGGCTCGACAGGGCACACCCTCGATGACTGCGCTGGCAGTGTCGCAGGGCACGAAGTGAAGGCCGAACTCTTTCACTTCTTCATGGGTTAGCCCGAACTTAGCGGGGTCAATGAGAAGGATGTTGTTACATCTCTTAATCATGACGGGTTCACCAAGCACACCAAACTCCATCGGTAACGTTGGAGTCAGGTCATCCGCCTTGCCGGTGAGAACCAGGAAGGCATCCCACGGGTCACCGTATAGCGATGTCTTCATCACCTGGCCAATGAGGGTTGAACCGATGGACTTGTCACGGTCCAGAATATCACAAACTTGTTTGTCTACTTGAAGCATAGTAATCTCCGTGTTAAGGTCTGTATACACATTAACGAAAGGTGCAAGACATGTCAAATGAAAAGAACACACTAATTGAAATTGGTGCGCTTTGGTACTCGACCAAAACGCCTGGGGTCATGACGGGGAAGCTTGGTAACGCTCGTCTCGTTTTGCTACCCAACAACACTAAAGAGGGTGCACAGCCTGATTGTCGCATCTTCGTGGCTCCTTACGAAAAGAAGGACAGCCAACAACAAGGGCAGCCCCAGATGAATCAATCACAAGGGTCTGACAATTTACCGTGGTAGTGACGAAGCAAGTTTTAGTTTTCGATAAGCAGCGCCCCTCAGAAGCTCCGACAAGGACGGACGTGAGATATCGAAAAGCCCAAGGGGGACGCGCATCCCCCAAGGGCAACACCAAGGGAATCAGTGAAGAACATCGCTCCAGTCGCTCCGGTCGCGAATGTTAAGAGCACACTTCACCTGCCCACCTCTGCGAATGGTAGGAATATTGTTTGAATCGAGTCGCTTCTTGAGCGCTCGGTTAGACATGGGGCGACGCCCCACGAGGTTAGCCCATTCTTTAAAGAAGTCGTAAACGCACTTTAGAAACTCATAATCATCTTCAGACTCAACGACCTTGCAGCATGATTGAATGAAGTCTTGCACGCTGTCGGTATCCGCACGCCATTCCTTCTCAAGCTCCTGGGTGGATCCGGGAATGATATAGTCACCACGAGCTTCGAGTGCAGCCGCACCTTGCAGCGCCCACGCAATGATAACACCCCGCTCTTTCTTGAGGGTCTCCAGAATTTCGCGAGGGTCACGCCGCGATGGTGAGTTGATGAAGCAACGGTTAAGGCTAAGCAGACCCCACCGGCGATAGAAGCCGTAAGAGTGGTCACCGCTAGCAGAGCTTGGCAAGCTATTGGCAGAGTACAGATGCGCCGTCCGGGGCTTGTAGCTGTACGGTCTGCCATAGGGCATACGAGCCGATACAAGATCACCACTTAGGACAGCCTTATACAAGTCAGCACTCGCGGCTGTATCGTGCTCTGGTAGCTCAGAGACAACGTTAAGACGAACGTCTTGCAACGCTGCAATGTTGTACTCTTTATCCCACCGGGCTGGTGAGCTTGACCCCACCATGTGGTCCGGAAATAGGTTCGAGATAGCAGAGGCGAGCAGGCTCTTACCGTTGCCGCCCTTGCCGACCATCAACGCCGCCCGTGCATACTTGGTGCTTGTCCCGCAAAGGGCAGCGCCCACCCACTCTTGGATGAACTGAATCTTGGAGGCTTTGTCTTCGTCAGGCTTGAATAGCTCTTCAAGAAACTCGACAAACAGGGTCGGCTCTGCGAACGCGTCGGGAATATTCTCTTCGACGCCCATGGTGCAACGGTGCTCCGGGCTATGCGCCTCTTTAAACACCTTGCCGTCTTTGAGTCGAAGAAAGCCATCGAGAAATGCAACGCCTGGCACAAAGTCATTGAAGTAACCCTCTCGTCGCAACTCGCGACATAGCAAGAGTGACTCGTAAATGCCCTTCACCTTGCCACTTGAGAGGCTCACTGACTTGAGCGAATCCCCTTTTGCGAAGGCCTTGCCGTTCAGCGCATGAAGCACGCTAAGCATATCCTGATGGTCTAGCCTGCCCCACAGCCCCTTCTCGTAAATCCAGATGGATCCGTTTGAAACGCACACATCCTCGAACAAATCCTGCATCGTCAGAGCAACGGAACGCGATAGGCTGACTTCACCTGAATCGGTAATCTCACATTGCTGCAACGCATCAATTAAATCCTGCATCATAATCCCCTTAGTGTCCCGGTCCACTCATCCCGAGTTCGCCGAGTATGTCAGCGCCCGGAGCGTCAGGCAACTCGCTGAGCCGGAGCTTTTGCTTTTCGTATTCCATTCTCTTGAGTTCAAACTCTTGAAGCTCTAGCTCGCGCTCGCGCTCCTCTCGCACAACCTCTGCTATGGTCTTACGTTTGTCATGAAACTCTCTGCGCTTGAGTATGATGTCGTACCCTGGAACGCTAAAGAGTGGACGCTCGTACTCAAAGCGAACGCTTTCACCTGTCGTTCGGTAAACGCTATCGCGCTCGATGGCCATCATGAACAACGCCGTGAGGTATGTCATGATGAAGATACCAGAGAAGAAGATGAACAGCTTCCCTGAAAACTTGTGAAAGACCACGGCGATGAGCTTTTGGTTCCAGTCCCGAAAGCCCGGATAAAGCTCTTCTCGTTTCCAAGTCACGTCGCCCTCTGTCTGCATCACATTAGGCTGTGGTTCTCCTTGCTGCGGTTCTTCCTTCTGCTCTGTCTGCTCTTTTGCTTTGATCTCTTCTGCGTATCGAATCAGCGCATCCATTACGCCCTCTGCCTTCTCACTCATTCTCTGCACCCCTTTGTCCTAGCTCCAGTTGAAACGATTTGGTAAGTCCTGAACGAGCGAGCACCACGCCCGCTCAGTTGCCGCTGCGCGGGAGTAACCCCGCGCCTCGTAGTATGATTGCTTCAGCCCGAACGCTGCCTCGATGGCCTCGCGCTCCTTGTCTGTCTTGATTGCTTTCCTGAGTTCGTCAGGCACCCGGATAATCATCTTCACCCCCAAGTAAGTTTTCTTATCTCTCAGTATTGCCGGTCAAGGCACAGGCCTAGATGTTTACGCACCTGCTCCAGCACGGCAGAACGCACAACGTCCTCCAATTGTCCGTAGGTGTCTTTGTCTGGATAGCTAAGGCCTCGTTCATCCTCGCTGCTGTACAGCCAGTGATAATCCGTGAGAACATCGCTTAAGCGAAGGTGAAAGTGAACTCCACCGCAGATAAGGGCGACATGACTCAACGGAACGGAAACATTGTACTCATGCCCCCGCCTTAGGCATAACTTAGCCTCCACGTAGTCCGAGATAGGCTCAAACGTGAAACCACTTGCCAGGTTCTCGAAACCGACGCCGTGAGGGTCGATACCTACGGCGTCATCAAACTCGCGCAACGCCTTGAGCACGTCCTCTTTACTGCTGATAAATTGAACGCTGCCCGTCTCTTTGTCTCTGATAATTGTTTTCTCTTTCATCATGCACCCCCAAGTAAGTTTTCTTATTCTTGAATAAGATTCTTTATTCTTCTTCTTCTTCTTCATCTCGGTCACGCCAGTTCATACCAGGGTGACATGTGAAGCAATCCTCAGCGCCGCACATGCGGTCACTGCAGCCACCCCCCCAGATTGGTATGTGCCCCATCTCGGGGTCGTACCATTTCGTGTAGATGTACCAAGGTCCGCGCTTAGTTCGCCTCCGCTGCTTCATCGTCTGCAACCTCCCTTCTGTGCATCTCAATGCTGTCATCAACGGCATCTATGCATTGCTGCATTCTGATGCCGCATTCACTTAGCTCCTCCTGAAGCGCCTCCACAATGCTGGCGCAACGACGCCCCTTGGCGATTGCTGCATCTTTTAGTGACGGCATGTCGTGAAAGCTGAGAGCAAGCTCCGCCTGCGCTCTCACGTCTTTA
>NZMJ01000021.1 GCA_002692855.1 Maricaulis sp. | reverse complement strand
CGTCTAGTGTTCAGCCCGTGACCGATTCCAGCTCGCCATCCGCGCCCGCCGCACCGAAACCCGTCTACAAGCGGGTTCTGTTGAAGATTTCGGGCGAAGCCCTGATGGGCTCCCAGCAATATGGCATTGACCTTGAGACCGCCGAGCGGGTTGCGCTCGAGGTTTCGCAAGCCGTCGAGTCCGGGGTCGAGATCTGCCTGGTGATCGGCGGGGGCAATATCTTTCGCGGGCTGTCTGCAGCCGCGAAAGGCATGGACCGCGCTGCAGCCGACTATATGGGCATGCTCGCGACGGTGATGAATGCACTGGCGATGCAAACCGCCCTGGAACGCGTGGGCGTGCCCACTCGGGTCCAGTCCGCCATTCCGATGACCACGATCTGCGAGCCCTATATCCGCCGGCGTGCGGTGCGGCACATGGAAAAGCAGCGTGTCGTGATTTTCGCGGCGGGAACCGGAAACCCGTTCTTCACAACGGATACGGCGGCGGCCCTGCGCGCGGCGGAAATGGGCTGCGACGCCTTGTTCAAGGGCACGCAGGTTGACGGCGTCTACACCGACGATCCGCGTAAGAACCCGGACGCGGAGCGGTATGACACACTGGATTACCTCGAAGTGCTGTCAAAGGACCTCAAGGTGATGGACGCATCGGCGGTGACGCTGATGCGGGAAAACGCCATCCCGATCGTGGTCTTCAATATTCATGACAAGGGCGGACTGGCGCGCGTCCTGGCCGGAACCGGCCGGGCTACCGTGATCGGCAAGGGGCCGAAGGCACCAACTGCCTGACAAAGGAATGGGGAGGTTCGCCATGAGCGGCGATGTTTTCGACAAGAAAGACCTGAAGCGCCGCATGGATGGCGCCGTGGATGCCCTGAAGAAGGAATTCGGGGGCTTGCGGACGGGTCGCGCCAGTGCGGCATTGCTCGATCCGATCCGGGTTGACGCCTATGGCTCGCCGACGCCGATCAGCCAGGTGGGCACGGTGTCGGTTCCCGAACCGCGCATGGTCACGATCCAGGTGTGGGACAAGTCCCTTGCCCCCGCCGTGGAAAAGGCGATCCGCAATTCCTCGCTCGGCATCAACCCCGTCGTGGAAGGCACGCTGATGCGCCTGCCGATTCCGCCGCTGAACGAAGAGCGCCGCGCCGAGCTTGCCAAGGCGGCAGGCGGCTATGCGGAACATGCCCGCGTCGCCGTGCGCAATGTGCGCCGCGATGCGATGGAGCAGCTGAAAAAAGCCGAGAAGGACGGTCTCATCTCGGAAGATGAGCACAAGGCCGAGTCCTCCGACGTCCAGAAGATGACCGACGACACCATCGCCGCCATCGACTCGGCGCTGAAACACAAGCAAGAAGAGATCATGCAGGTTTAGGCCTGCGCTGGCGGGGAGGAATCCCGTGACCCCAACCGGTCAGACAGAGGATGGCCCCCGCCATATCGCCATCATCATGGACGGCAATGGCCGGTGGGCGAAGGCACGTGGACGACCGCGCGTCTTTGGTCATCAGCAGGGCGTGGAGGCCGTGCGCGCCGTCGTGCGTGCTGGTGGCGATCTGGGCGTCAACTGCCTGACGCTCTACGGATTTTCTACCGAGAATTGGCGGCGCCCGCACGAAGAGGTGGACGCGCTTTTCGGCCTTCTTCGTCGCTTTGTCGATGCGGATCTAGAAAGCCTCGCGGCAGATGGGGTCCGGGTCCGGATTCTGGGCCGGCGCGAAGGCCTGTCCGATGACATCATCGAGATCATTGAACGCGCCGAGCGCCGCACGGCAGACAACTCCGCCTTCTCGCTGAACATCGCGTTCAATTACGGCGGCCGCGACGAGATTGTTCGCGCCGCGAGACGAATTGCCGCCGAGGTTGCGAGCGGCGAACTGTCCGCCGACGCGATCGACGAGGACGTATTCGCGGAGCATCTGGATTCGCACGGCCTGCCCGATCCCGACCTCGTCATCCGGACGAGCGGAGAGCAGCGCCTGTCGAACTTCCTGCCCTGGCAAACCGCCTACGCCGAGCTCGTCTTCGTCGATGTGCTGTGGCCGGATTTTGATCGCGCTCATCTGGAAAATGCGATTGGCGAATTTCGCCGCCGCCGCCGCCGTTTCGGAGGCGTCGATGGCAGCTGAGACCTCACCACTGCGTCCGCCCAGACGCCGTGACCCGGCGCTGGTTCCGCGCATCCTGTCCGCCCTCATCCTGGGGCCGCTGTCGATTTTTCTGCTCTGGCAGGGCGAGCAAGCTTTTACCGCCTATGTCGCGGCCTTTGCCGCGGCGATGGCCTGGGAATGGCTGCGGATGGCCGAGCCCGATGCCCCGACGCGCAGCTATGCCATCGCATCGGTCGCGGCGGCGGGCGCGATCCTGTTCGCGGGGCAGGGCGATTTGTTCTGGGCGGCGGCCTGGCCGGTTGCAGGTGCCATTGGTCTTGCCTTCCCCGGCGAAGCCCCGGCCAAGCGCCGTTGGCGCGGTCCGTTCGGTATTCTCTATGTCGCAGCGTCGGCCAGCATGCTGGTCATCCTGCGCGGTGAGACGGGCGGTTTGCTCGCCGTGGCCTTCCTGCTTTCGGTCGTCTGGGCGGCTGACATCATGGCCTATCTGGTCGGGACCTGGCTGGGCGGTCCGAAGCTCTGGCCCAAGGCCAGCCCCAACAAGACCTGGACGGGTTTCGTCGCCGGTGTCGCGGCCGGTTTTGGCGCAGGAGCCGGCTTCGCGGCCGCCACCGGCGCCGACCCCTTGCCGCTCGCAATCCTCGCCGGGCTGCTGGCAGTCGCCTCGGTTGGCGGTGACCTGGCGATGTCGATGTTCAAGCGGCGCTTCGGTGTGAAAGACACCGGCCAGATCATCCCCGGACATGGCGGCGTGCTCGACCGTGTCGATGCCTTGATGCTGGCCGCGTTGGTAGCAGGCGCCGCGCGCCTGCTGATGCCAGAAATCTGGCCATGACGCCGCGCCGGATTTCCGTCCTCGGTGCGACCGGCTCGGTCGGGCAGGCCACGCTCGATCTGGTCAGCCGCGCGCCGGAAGGCGCGTATCAGGTCGTCGCCTTGACGGCGCACTCCAATGTCGACGCGCTCGCCCAGCTTGCGCGCACCTATCGCCCCGAGATCGCGGTGATCGCCGATCCGGACCTGCATGGCGCGCTCAAGGCTGCGCTTGACGGCTCCGGCATCGCGGTTGCCGCCGGTCCCGAGGCGCTCGTCGAAGCCGCCGAGCGTGAGTCTGACTGGGTCATGGCCGCCATCGTGGGCGCCGCGGGTCTTGCCCCGACGATGGCGGCGCTGGCGCCGGGCAGGGTGGTGGCGCTTGCCAACAAGGAATGCCTGGTCTGTTCGGGCGATCTGTTCCTGGCGCGGGCGCGCGCGGTCGGCGCTACGGTCCTTCCCGTCGATTCCGAGCACAATGCCCTGTTCCAGGCGCTGCGAAGCGAGCACCGCGCTTCCGTTGAAGCCGTCACGCTGACTGCATCGGGTGGTCCCTTCCGGACATGGACGCGCGAACAGATGGCCGCTGCACGCCGCTCCGACGCACTGGCGCACCCGGTCTGGAGCATGGGCGACAAGATCTCGATCGATTCAGCGACCCTGATGAACAAGGGTCTGGAAGTCATTGAGGCGTGCCGGCTGTTCGATCTGAGGCCCGACCAGGTGAAGGTGGTTGTTCACCCGCAATCCATCATTCACGGCCTCGTGGAGTACACAGATGGCAGCGTGCTGGCGCAGATGGGCTCGCCGGACATGCGCATCCCGATCGCTTCGGCTCTGGCCTGGCCCGACCGGATGGACACACCGGCGGAGCGACTGGACCTTGCCCGGATTGGAAGGCTGGATTTTGAAGCGCCGGACGAGGTGCGCTTTCCGTCGCTCGCCGTGGCGCGATCGGCCCTGCTGCATGGCGAAGGCATGACCGCAGCGCTCAATGCCGCCAACGAAATCGCGGTCGAGGCCTTTTTGAAGGATCGCATCGGCTTTCTTGACATGATCGGGGTTGTTACCGAGTCTCTGGATCGGATCGACAGGGCCGAAACCCTTCCCAAACAGTTTTCCGGTATCGAGGAAGCCATCGGTACAGATACGCGCTCGCGCGTGCTCGCCAGTGAAATGGCCGACCGCTTTGCGGCGCGGCGCGGATAGGACCGGACATGGCAGAATTTTTCAGCTTCGGAATCGTCTCGGCGTTGGCCTTCCTGTTCGTGATCGGACTGGTTATCGTCATTCACGAACTGGGGCACCTTTACGCAGGCCGCATGTGCGGGGTTCACGCCGAGGCCTTTTCCTTCGGATTCGGCCCGACCCTGTTTGCCCGGCGCGACCGGAAGGGGACGATCTGGCGCGTCGCGGCTTTCCCGCTCGGCGGGTATGTCCGTTTTCTCGGCGACGCCAATGCGGCCAGCGCGCCCGACCAGGAGGCGCTGGCCAAGCTTCGCGCAGAAGTCGGCCCGGACGCCGACCGCTGTTTCCATTTCAAGCCGATCTGGCAGCGCGCCTTCATCACGGCGGCGGGGCCTATCGCGAACTTCATCCTGGCGATTGTGATCTTCACCGTCCTGTCGATGACGCTCGGCGCGAGCGGACATGCGCCGGTCGTGGCCGGCGTTCAGCCCGATTCGCCGGCAGAAGCAGCCGGGTTTGAAGCCGGTGACCGGATCGTATCCATCGATGACGAGCCGATCCGCTTCTTCAGCGAGATCACGGGCGAATTGTTCTACCGGCCGGGCGAAGAAGTCACAGTGCGCATTCTGCGCGACGGCCAGGAGCGCGACCTGTCGGTCGCATCGCGTATGCGCACCGTTGAAGACCGTTTCGGTGGTACGCGCCGGATCCCGCAAATCGGCCTCGAGCGAACCAATGAGGAAATCTTCGTCCGCTACGGGCCGATCGAAGCGGTCGGCGCCGGCGTGGCGCAGGTCTGGACCGTGGTTGCCGCGACCGGCAACTACATCGGCCGGATCGTTACCGGCCGCGCTTCACCCGAGCATCTCAATGGCCCGATTGGCATTTTCACAGCGGCCGGCCAGATGGCCAATGCGAGCCTTGAAGACGGTGAAACCGCATCCGAGAGCGTGCGTACGCTCGCCATCAACCTGATTGCGCTTGCAGGAATTTTGTCCATCGGGCTGGGTTTGGTGAATTTGCTGCCGATCCCGATACTCGACGGCGGCCATCTGGTCTATTACGCATACGAGGCCGTCGCACGGCGGCCCATGAGTGCGAAAATGCAGGCTATTGGCTTCAGGGTAGGGCTTGCGCTCGTTCTCGGTATGATGCTTGTAGCGACCTGGAATGATGTGAATTACTTGCGCGGAATGTTCTTCTGATCCGCGCCAATCCGACGGCGGACCGCATGGTATCGAGTTTTCTTCGTAAAGTGAGTTTCGCGTTCTTGCTCGCCCTGCCCATGGCAGGCCCGGCAGTGGCGCAGGAGCAATCTGTTCCCGAAACCCAGACCGTTACGGCTCCTGCGGCCCAGCAGGCGGTTCCGGTTCGCCAGATCCTGGTCGAAGGAAACCAGCGGGTCGAGGCCGATACGGTCATCTCCTATCTGCTGATCCAGACCGGGCAGGTCGCCGACGCGCGATCGATCAACCTGTCGATCCAGACCCTGTTTGCCACCGGATTGTTCTCCGACGTCCGTATTGAGGACCGCGGCGGCATTGTCGTCGTGTATGTCGTCGAGAACCCGATCATCAACCGCGTGATCCTGGAAGGGAATAACGCGATCGATGACGACCGCATCACCGAGGAAATCCAGGCCCAGCCGCGCGCGATCTTCACGCGGGCCCGCATTCAGGCCGATGTTCAGCGTATTGTCGAAGTTTACCGCCGCTCGGGCCGGTTTGCCGCCCAGGTGACCCCGCGCATCGTCGAACTTCCGCAGAACCGCGTCGACCTGGTGTTCGAGATTGCCGAAGGCCCGGTGACGGGCATTCGCCGCATCAACTTCATCGGCAATGAACGCTTCAGCGACCGCCGTCTGCGGGGCGCGCTCGTCACCGAGGAATCGCGTTGGTGGCGCTTCTTCAGCTCAAACGACAACTACGATCCCGACCGCCTGGAATATGACCGTGAATTGCTGCGCCAGTTCTATCAGAACGAAGGCTATGCAGACTTCCGCGTTGTCTCGGCCGTCGCAGAGCTGACGCCGGACCAGGAAGATTTCTACGTCACATTCACGATCGACGAGGGCGACGTTTACACGTTCGGCGAGATCACGGTCGCCAGCGAACTGCCCGATATTTCCGAAGATTTCCTCAGCGGAATCCTGCCGCTCGAGGAAGGACAGCTCTATCGCGCCGAAGCGATTGAAGAGGCGGTCGACGCCCTGACGTTCGCCACCGGTTCGGCCGGTTATGCCTTCGTGACGATTCGCCCGCGGCTCGACCGTGACCGCGAAAACCGGACCGTGAATGTCGAATTCATCATCGACGAAGGTCCGCGCGTCTATATCGACCGGATCGACATCGTCGGGAACACGAGGACGCTGGATTACGTGATCCGCCGCGAGATGGAACTGGTCGAAGGCGATGCCTTCAACCGTGTCCTGATCGACCGTTCGCGCAATCGCATCCGCCGTCTGGGCTTCTTCGAGGAAGTCGAGATTTCCGAAGTCCAGGGCGACACGCCCGACCGGGCCCGGTTGCAGGTGGGTGTTTCCGAACAGCCGACAGGTGAACTGGCCTTCGGCGCCGGTTTCTCGTCGACTGACTCCTTCCTGATCGACCTGTCGATCTCCGAGCGAAACCTGCGGGGTCGCGGACAATTCCTGCGCCTGCGGATCTCGGCATCGTCGCGCCGCCAGCAGATCGACATTCGCTTCACCGAGCCTCGTTTCCTCGGCCGCAACATGGCGGCGGGCTTTGACCTGTTCCAGGTGCGGTCCGACTTCGCACGGGAAGCCAATTTCCAGACCCAAAGTACCGGTTTCAGCCTGCGCGCCGGTTTCCCGGTGACGCGGACCACGGAACTGGGCCTGAACTACACCCTGCGTAATGACGACGTTCAGGTGTTCACCGGCGCCAACACCGCCCTGATTGCACAGGCCGGGGAGCGCATCACCTCGGTCGCGGGCTACACGCTGCGTTGGGACCGCACGAATGACCCGATCGACCCGACGCGCGGATTTAGAGCAGAATTTGCTCAATCTTTCGCCGGATTCGGCGGCGATGTTCGCTATGTCCGGTCGGAAGCAACCGGGGCGTTCTACCGCGGCATCTGGGATGACGTGGTCGCGTCCTTCACCTTCTCGTCCGGCTTCATTCTTGGATGGGGCGGCGATGACATTCGAATCAATGACCGCTTCTTCAAGGGTGGCAGCAGCTTCCGCGGCTTCGAGACGGCGGGCGTCGGCCCCCGTGTCGTGGTGCGCGACCCCACGTCGGGCAGATTGCAGTCGGGTGACGCGCTCGGCGGCCGTCTCTATGCGATCGGCACGCTGGAAGTCACATTCCCGCTTGGTTTGCCCGAAGAATACGGCGTCAGCGCCAGCGCCTTCACCGACTTCGGTACGGTGGGCCTGCTGGACGACGAAAGCAGCATCGCGGAAGTCACGGGCGCGGCCTTCACGGTCGACGACCTGTCACCGCGCGTGTCGGCTGGCGTCAGCGTCTTCTGGGATTCACCTTTCGGTCCCATTCGTTTCGATATCGCGGAAGCGATCGTGAACGAGGACTACGACCGTACCGAATTCTTCCGCTTCAGCACACGAACAGGATTCTGATCACATGACTGTCAAAAACCTCCCCATCTGGATCGTGGCCGTTGCCGCGGTTCTGGCCGCCTCCTTTGCGCCGGCCCAGGCCCAGACGAATGTCCTCATCATGAATGAGGAACGCATTGTCGCCGAAAGCCAGGTCGGCCAGCACATCGGCACGCGCATGCAGGCGATACGCGCCGAAATGGACGCGGAACTCCAGGCCCTTCTCACGCCGATCCAGGAAGAGAACGAGCGTCTGAACGCCGAAACTGCATCCCTGACGCCGGAAGCCATTCAGGCACGCCCGGACCTGATGCAGCGCATCCAGGCGCTCAATACCCAGGCACAGCAGGCTGAAGCCCTGCGCCAGCGCCTGGCCCAGGAACTCCAGGCCACTCAGCGCCAGGCGATGCGCCCGGTGCTCGAAGCCCTTCAGGCGATCCTCCAGGAAGTCGTGACCGAGCGCGGCGCGCAGATCCTGATCGACCGCAGCGCAGTTGTTTATGCCGACCCGTCGATCGACATCTCGGACAGCGCCATCGAGCGTCTGAACCAGCGTTTGCCGACGACCGCTGTGAACCGCGTGCGCCTGCCGCAGGGCGAGCAGCAGCCGGCTCAGCAGTAATCGCCTGTGGCTGGCGGGATGCTTGATCCGCGCTTCTTCGAGAAGCTGGGTCCGGTTTCGCTCCAGTCGCTGGCCGAACATGCAGGGGCGCGTCCGGCAGCGGGC
Organism: Maricaulis sp.; assembly: GCA_002692855.1. Classification (GTDB taxonomy): domain Bacteria; phylum Pseudomonadota; class Alphaproteobacteria; order Caulobacterales; family Maricaulaceae; genus Hyphobacterium. The sequence goes on along the minus strand of NZMJ01000021.1, from coordinate 369,269 downwards.
GCGCCCCTTTCCATGCCGGTCGACTCCGTCGCACCGCTGACCGCGCCGCGGTCCGGGGCGCTGACCTATATTGAGCGCCTTCCGCCCGGGCCGTTGCCGCCCCTTCCGGAGGGTGCGGTTTTCGTCATCCCGCCGGAAGCCGAACAGGCCGCCAGCGAAGCGGGCATCGCCGCCATTGTCGCCGACCGGCCGAGGCCCGCCTTTGGGCTGGCCGCGCGCCAGCTCTTTCGCCTGCGCCCGATCACGACATCGTCGCAGTGGATCGATCCGAGCGCGGAAATCGGCGAGGACTGCCATTTCGGACCGGGGGTCGCGATCGGTCCGGGTGTGACGATCGGTGCAGGCAGCCGAATCGGCGCCAGTTCGGTCATCGGCAGCGGGGTCACGATCGGACCCCGCGCCACGATTGGCGCCAATTGCACCATCATCTGCGCGGATATCGGCAGCGATCTCGACATGCATTCGGGTAGCGTCATCGGCGAGGCCGGGTTCGGCATCGCGCAAACGCAGGGCGCGCCGGTGGAAATGCCCCATTTCGGCGCTGTCCGCATCGGTGACGGGCTGCGCCTGGGAGCCGTGTGCGGCATTGACCGTGGAATGTTCGGACTGACGATTATCGGCAATCACTGCAAGCTCGATAATCTTTGCCACATTGCGCACAATGCCGTGCTGGGTGACGGGTGTGTCATGGCGGCGTATGGCGCTGTGTCCGGCAGCACGATCCTGGGGAATAATGTTGTCTTTGGCGGGCGGGTCGCGGTACTCGACCACGCAAAGATCGGCGATGACGCGGTTCTGGCCTCGGGCTCGAACGTGCTCGCCGATGTGCCGGCGGGAGAAACCTGGGGCGGTGTCCCGGCCATTCCGCATCGTGAATTCTTGAAGCAAGTCGCCTGGCTGCGTCGCCAGTCGGGCGTGAAGCGGCGCTCCCGTCGCTCGGGAAAATAAATTGAGCCATACCAATTCCGGCGTTGCCATCGGCCCGAATGAAATTCTTCACCGGTTGCCGCACCGCTATCCCTTCCTTCTCGTTGATCGGGCCGAGAACTTTGTTCCGGGCGAATCCGTCGTCGGCATCAAGAATGTCTCGGCCAACGAACCATTCTTTCCTGGCCACTTCCCGGGGAATCCGGTGATGCCGGGTGTGCTGATCGTCGAGGCAGTCGCCCAAACCGGTGCGCTGTTGATGTCGGCCTCGCTCGACGCCGACCCGGCCCGCACGGCGATCTATTTCATGGGCATGGAACAGGTGCGGTTTCGCCGCCCCGTTTTGCCGGGTGACACCTTGCGAATGCCGGTCGAGGTGAAGTTTGCCCGCCGGGGGATATTCAAATTCCACGGCAAGGCTATGGTTGGCGACGAACTGGTCATCGAGTTCGATTTTGCGGCCAAGGGGGGCCCTGCCGAATGACGTCCCGCATCCATGCGTCTGCCATCATCGAAGATGGTGCAAAGATCGGCGAAGACGTCGAAATCGGTCCCTGGTGCCATGTCGGCCGCGATGCGGTGATTGGCAACCGCGTGAAGATGATCGGCAGCACGACTGTCCTGGGGCATACCGAGATCGGCGATGACTGCCTGATCTACCCCTATGTTGTCCTCGGCGGTCCGCCGCAGGACTTCAAGTACAAGGGTGAGAAGACCCATCTGCGCATCGGGCCCCGCAACATTCTGCGCGAACACGTCACGATGCATGCGGGGACGGGCGTCGGCCGCGGCGAGACCCGTGTCGGCAGCGACGGCTTCTTCATGGTCGGCGTGCACATTGCCCACGACTGCATCGTCGGTGACAAGGTCACGATGGCAAACAACGCCACGCTCGGTGGCCATTCGACCGTGGGCGACTTCGCCGTGATCGGTGGACTCAGCGGTGTGCATCAGCAGACCCGAGTGGGGCGGCACGCCTTTATCGGCGGCATTACGGCGGTGGTCGAAGACATCATTCCTTACGCGCTGGCGCACGGATCCCATGCGCGTCTCGATGGGCTGAACGTGATTGGCCTGAAACGCCGAGGTTTTTCGCGTGAAACCATTCACGGGATGCGCGCAGCCTACCGCACGCTGTTTCACGGTGAGGGCGTGTTTGCCGAACGGGTGGTCGAGGTCGCGAATCTCTATGCTGACAACGAACCGGTGATGGAAATCATCGATTTCATTCGTGGCGATTCCCGGCGATCGCTCTGCCATCCCGATGACTGAGAACGCGCGCCGCTGGTCACGTCTCGGCGTCATCGCGGGCGGCGGCCGCCTTCCGGTGAGCGTCGCGGACGCGGAACGGTCGGCCGGCGGTGATCCCTTCGTGCTCCAGGTTGAAGGCTTTGCCGATGCGTCCTTCGACGGCTTCGAAACGGCCATCTTTCCCGTCACCTCGATCGGCCGGGCCCAGAAGCGGTTGACCCAGGCGGGCTGCGATGCCGTGTGCTTCGCCGGCATCGTGCGGCGCCCGGACCTGGGCGCGCTGACCGGTCTGGATGCGACGTCGGCCATGCTGCTTCCCGCCTTCCTGAAGGCGGCCCGGCAAGGCGATGATGCCTTGCTCCGGGTGCTTCTGAAGTCCTTTGAGGACAAGGGGTTTCAGGTCGTCGGCGCGGACGACGTGATGCAGGCCGCCACGCCCGGCGAGGGGGTGCTGGGACGTTTGCAGCCAAAGCCTGAAGACCTAGACGACGCACGCAAGGCCGTCCGGATCGCCCATGCTATCGGCACGCTGGATGTCGGGCAGGGGGCCGTCGTCTGCCGCGGCCTGGTCCTCGCTGTCGAGGCGCAGGAAGGCACCGATGCGATGCTCGCCCGCGTCGCCGCGTTGCCCGAAGAGATCCGCGGAACGCCGCTCGCCCGACACGGCGTCCTGGCCAAGGCCCCGAAGCCGGTTCAGGAGCGCCGCGTCGACCTTCCTGTCGTCGGACTGAAAACCATCGAAGGTGCCGCAGCCGCAGGGCTGTCCGGAATCGCGGTGGAAACCGGCGGGGCATTGATCGTCGACCGTGAAGCCACGCTGCAGGCAGCCGATGAGGCCGGTCTGTTCGTCATCGCGATCACGCCAGACCCGGAATGACCCGTCCGGCCCGCATTCTCCTGGTGGCCGCCGAATCGTCAGGCGATCGGCTTGGCGCGGACCTGATGCGCGCCATGCGGTCAGGCTGCGAACGCGAACTGGAGTTTTTCGGCACCGGCGGGGCAGGGATGGCCGCTGAGGGTCTGCACTCTGCCTTCGACATCAGCGAATTGTCGGTCCTGGGATTGTTTGAAGCGGTGTCCGCCTATCCCCGCGTCGTGCGTCGCGCCGACGAGGTGGCCGCGCTTGCAAACGAAGTTCAGCCCGACATCGCCGTTCTGATCGATTCCTGGGGGTTCACACTGCGCGTTGCGCAAAGGTTGAGAGCCCAGATCCCGGACTTGCCGCTGGTCAAGTTTGTCGGGCCGCAGGTTTGGGCAACGCGAGCCGGACGCGCCGCGACATTGGCCAAGACGGTTGATCACCTTCTGACGATTCACAGCTTCGATGCGCCCATGTTCGAGGCGCACGGCCTGGAAACCACCTTTGTCGGGAATCCGGCGCTGGAACGCGAATGGAGCGGTGACGGTACGGCATTCCGTGCACGCCACGCCATCCCCGCACACGCGAATGTCCTCAGCGTACTGTTCGGCAGTCGGCCCGCCGAACTACGCCGGATTTATGAACCCTTTGCGCGTGCCGTGGGGCGCTTGCGCGAAGCCAATCCCGACCTGTCTGTCGTCGTTCCACTCGCTGAACCGATCGAGGCGGCGGCCCGTGAAAGACTGGCCGATGACCTTCGAATGTCCGGGGTCGTCATCGTCGGGGAGGCCGAAAAGGCCGACGCATTCGCCGCGACTAATCTCGCTCTGGCGTGTTCGGGGACGGTCACCACGGAACTTGCGACACTGGGTGTGCCAGCCGTGGTGGGATATAGGCTCGCCTGGCCGACCTGGGCGCTTTTGCGCGCTTTCCTGCTCCGCTCGAAATATGTTTCGCTCGTCAACATTGCAGCGGGCCGCGAATTGCTGACCGAGCGTGTCCAGACCCAGACCACGGGCCGCAAGCTGGCGCGTGCGTGCCAGGAATGGCTCGACGACCCGGCGCGGCGCGCCGAGACGTCAAAGGCGTTGATCGAAACGACCCGGTCGATGCGCGGAGACGGGCGAGCCGCCGAGCGGGCGGCCGCCGTCATCTGCGGTATGCTTCCCGATTAGCGCTTGGAAATCGGCGTGTAGGACCGCTCGTCCGAACCCGTGAAGAGCTGACGCGGACGGCCAATCTTCTGGGACGGGTCTTCCAGCATCTCGGTCCACTGCGCGATCCAGCCGACCGTGCGGGCCAGCGCGAACAGCACCGTGAACATCGAGGTCGGGAAGCCCATCGCGCGCAGCGTGATGCCCGAATAGAAGTCGATATTCGGGTAAAGCTTCTTTTCGACGAAATACGGATCCTCGAGCGCAATCTTCTCGAGTTCCAGTGCGACCTTCAGCAGCGGGTCGTTGTGAACGCCCAGCTCGTCCAGCACTTCATGGCAGGTGGTCCGCATCACCTTCGCGCGCGGATCGTAATTCTTGTAGACCCGGTGGCCAAAGCCCATCAGGCGGAACGGGTCATTCTTGTCCTTGGCGCGCTTGATGAATTCCGGGATGTTCGAGACATCGCCAATTTCTTCCAGCATGTTGAGTGCGGCTTCGTTCGCGCCGCCGTGAGCCGGACCCCACAGCGAGGCGATACCCGCCGCGATACACGCGAACGGGTTGGCACCCGAAGACCCGGCCAGACGCACCGTCGATGTGGATGCGTTCTGTTCGTGGTCGGCGTGGAGGATGAAGATGCGGTCCATGGCGCGGGCCAGAACCGGGTTCACGACATAGTCCTCGGCCGGAACCGCGAAGCACATCCGCAGGAAGTTCGACGCGAAATCGAGATCGTTGCGCGGGCTGACGAAGGGCTGGCCGACCGAATACTTGTACGCCCGTGCCGCAATCGTCGGCATCTTGGCGATCATCCGGTGGCTGGCGATCGTACGCGCACGCGGGTCATTGATGTCGGTTGAGTCGTGGTAGAAAGCGGACAGGGCGCCGACCGTTCCGACCATCACCGCCATCGGGTGGGCATCGCGGCGGAAGCCGCGGAAGAACTGGTCGAACTGGTCGTGCAGCATGGTGTGATAGCGGATTGTCTGGTCGAACTCCTTGAGTTCGGCCGCGTTCGGCAATTCACCGTGCAGCAACAGGTGCGCGACTTCGATGAAGGTCGAATTTTCCGCCAGTTCGTCAATCGGATAGCCGCGATAGAGCAGCACGCCTTCATCACCGTCGATATAGGTGATCTGGGACTCGCAGCTGGCCGTCGAGGTGAAGCCCGGATCGTAGGTGAAGATCCCGGCGTCCTTGTAAAGCGTGCGGATGTCCACGACGTCAGGGCCCACAGAGCCTTTCAACACCGGAAGATCATAGGATTTGCCGTCAATCGACAGGGTGGCTTTGCCGGACTTTTGTGCTTTGCTTTCCATCGTCATACCTCTTGAAATCTCACCTTCAGGCCGCCGTTCCAGGCGGGCATTGTTCCACAATGCGTGACAGCGATTCCTCTTTACCGAGGAAGGCCATCACGGCAGACAGGTCGGGAGCCGGAGCGCCCCCCGTAAGGGCCGCACGCAGCGGTTGTCCGACCTTGCCAAATCCGATCCCCTCGGATTCGGCGAATTCCTTCAGCGCCGCGCCCAACGCGGCGTCAGTCCATTCGTCCAGCGCCTCAAGCGTTTCAGCGAGGCGTGCAAGCCGGCTTCGGGCCTCGTCATCAAGCGCCTTGGCGAGCTTGCCTTCGATTCGAAACGGACGCTCAGCGTAAAGAAAATACGCCTGGTCCGCGAGTTCCGCGAGGGTCGAAGCACGGGTTTTCAGGACCGGCATTGCGCGCAGGAGGCGCGACCGCATCGTTTCGCTGTCAATCGCCGGCTGATTGTCGCCAGCTTGAAGGCGCGCCATCAGCAAAGCGGTCAGGCCTGCATCGTCCGCATCGCGCATCGCCAGCCCGTTGATATGCGCCAGTTTGTCGAAGTCGAGACGCGCCGGAGCCTTGTTCAATCCCGGCAGGTCGAAGGCCTCCTTGGCCTCGTCGCTGGTGAAATACTCCTGGTCACCGTGTGCCCATCCCAGTCGGAGAAGATAGGCACGCAACCCTTCAGGCAAATAACCCATGTCCCGATAGGCTTCGACGCCAAGTGCGCCGTGACGTTTCGACAACTTCTTTCCGTCAGGGCCATGGATCAGCGGGATATGAGCGAAAACCGGCAGGTCCCAGTCAAGCGCGGCGTAAATCTGGCTTTGCCGGGCGGCATTCGTCAGGTGATCGTCACCGCGAATGATGTGTGTGACCCCCATGTCGTGATCGTCGACCACGACCGCAAGGTTGTAGGTGGGCACGCCGTCGGTGCGCAGCAGGATCAGGTCGTCGAATTCCTTCGCGGCCCATTTTACCTCGCCCTGGACGGCGTCGCGAACGACAACGTCGGCGTCTCCGGCACGGAAGCGAACCGTGAAGGGTGCGCCTGCGGGGGCGTCACCCGGATCACGATCGCGCCAGGGCGAGCGCAGGGCGCGGCCCTCAGCGAACGCTTCGGCGCGCAAGGCTTCAACTTCGTCCGGCGTGCAGAAACATTTGAATGCCTGTCCCCGGGCCAGCAGCTGATCCACGGCCTCGCGGTGACGATCTGCCCGGGCAAACTGCGAGACCGCATCGCCATCCCAGTCGAGACCGAGCCAGGTCAGTCCGTCGAGAATGGCGTCAATGGCGTCCTGTGTGGACCGCGCCCGGTCGGTATCTTCGATCCGAAGCAGGAATTGCCCGCCATTTCCGCGCGCAAAGAGCCAGCTGAACAGGGCTGTGCGCGCGCCGCCGATGTGCAGAAAGCCGGTCGGCGAGGGGGCGAAGCGGGTCACGACGGGTTTCGGCAACTATTGCACCTGCGAAATAGATTGCTGCACTGCGGTGTTCGTTCGCTGTGATAGCATGGGGAAGTGTACGGGGATAGGGTGCGGGGCGTGACGGATACACCGCTGCAGACCGGCCTTTTGTCGGGGCCGATCCGGATAAACGGGACCGGGTTGCGTGCCATCCTGCGGCGGATCGGCTGGGGTGGCCTGCCGCTCGCCATCGCCTTGCCTTGCGCATTCGGAACCGGGGCAATGGTCTATCTCACCCTGCCGGTCGAACCGGTAAGGCTGGCAGTTCCGATGCTGGCTTGTGCAAGCGTGCTGTTCGTTGCTGCACTCGTCCTGGCGCGCACACGGACAGCGCTTCCGCTCGCATTGCTTGTCCTCGCCTTCGCCATCGCCGGATATGCGCGCGCCGAATGGCGAACCCATGCGTTGGATCACACCATTCTTGCCGATCGTGACCGTGCGCGAACGGTCACCGGGTGGATTGAAGACGTTCAGCGTTCGGGCCCGTGGGAGCGTCTGGTCATCAGGGTCGCCACCATCGAGGGGGTCGATGCGCCACCACCGCGTATCCGCGTCACGGCGTCGCGCGGCGAATTCGGTCCCGGGGATGCCATCACGCTTCGCGCGGTCCTGGGCCCGCCGCCAAGACCCGCCGCACCGGGCGGCTATGATTCCGGTTTTGCATCCTGGTATGCCGGAATCGGAGGCAGCGGATTCGCGGTCTCACGCCCGGCGGAAGCCGAAGTCGCAATGGATGCCGGTCGCCGGCGCTTTGCTGCGTGGCGCTGGTCGATTGCCGAGCGTGTCCGGGCACAAATGCCGGCTCGCAGCGGCGGCGTTGCCGCAGCCCTGTTGACCGGTGACCGCTCGGGCATCGACCCAGATGACGCAGAAGCGCTTCGCGCCGCAGGATTGGGTCATATCCTCGCAATCTCCGGTCTGCACATGGCACTGATGGCGGGCGGCGTCTTCTTCGCCGTCACCGCCCTGTTTGCGCGGATCGAGCCGCTGGCGCGCGCAATCGACCCGCGCCAGCCCGCCGCAATCGTCGCGCTGATTGCGGCCACCGGCTATCTCGTCCTTTCGGGTGCCGCCATTCCCACGCAAAGAGCGTTCGTGATGACCGCAGTGGTTCTGCTCGGCGTCCTGTCGGGAAGGCGGGCGGCCTCGCTTCACCTGGTAGGTCTGGCCGCACTGGCCGTTCTACTGTTCCAGCCTGAAAGCATCGTCACGCCGGGATTCCAGATGTCATTCGCTGCGGCAACGGCCCTGATCGCCGCCTTTTCCATGGCGCGCCGCCCTGCGAGCGTTCCGGCGGGACCGATTGCCCGCTTTGGCCGGTTCTGGACCGCGCTGGCGGGATCGTCGCTGATTGCCGGACTGGCGACCGCAGGTTTTGCGGCCTTCCATTTTCATCGCCTCGCCGCCTACGGGTTTGGCGCCAATCTGGCCGCGATGCCCGTCTTCTCGCTGCTCGTGATGCCCGCCGGCGCTATCGCCCTGCTGCTGATGCCTTTGGGACTGGAGGGGCCGGTGCTGTGGGTGATGGGGAAGGGGATCGAGTGGGTGCTGTGGGTCTCGGCCTTTGCGCACGGTATGCCGGGATCCTTGACACCGGCCGCCGCCGCGCCGGGTTCGGCGCTTGCCGTCTACGCAGCGGGCTTCGTCCTGTTCGTCGCGGGACGCGGAGGAGCCCGACTGTTCGGCGGCGCCTTGATCGCCCTGTCGTTCCTGTTCTGGGCCACTGCACAGCGACCCCACGCCCTCATTTCCGACGGAGGCGTGATGATCGCGCGGTTCGGGGACAGCGGCGACTGGAGCGTCAGCAATCGCCGCCGGTCACGCTTTGCCACGACCGTCTTTCTTGAGCGATCCGGGGCGATCGGTCAGGCGCGCCCCGATGCCGGCGTCACTTGCGATGCGATCGGATGCGCCGGCGTGGTTCACGGATGGCGGGTGGCTTTCCCTGAAACTGCCGAAGGACTGGCCGAGGATTGCCGGTCGGCGGACCTGGTTGTGACGCGGTTTCGCGTCAGGAGCCGGGACCGGGAATCGTGCGACGCGCACCTTGTCGACGCGAACCAGCTTGATTCCGGGGGCGCCCTGTCGGTCTGGTTCGGCCAGGACCGGACCCTGCGCACTGTCTCGGTCCAGTCCGTCCGCGGTGAGCGTGTCTGGACGCAGCGCGGCGACCCGGCAGACGGCTAGTCGTAACGCCGGATCAGGCCGACAAGCTTGCCCTGGACCTCGACCCGGTCGGGTCCGAAAATCCGCGTTTCATACTGCGGATTGGCGGCCTCGAGCGCAATTGAACCGCCCTTCTTGCGAAGGCGCTTCAGGGTCGCTTCCTCGCGGTCGACCAACGCCACCACGATATCACCTGTCTGGGCCGTGTTGGCCCGCTCGATGATGACGATATCCCCGTCGAGAATGCCCGCATTGATCATGGAGTCGCCACTGACTTCGAGCGCGAAATGATCGCCCGCACCGCCCGCAAGTGTTGGGGGAAGGAGAATGCGGTCCGTCTCGTGCTGGATCGCCTCGATCGGCACACCGGCGGCAATACGGCCAAGAACCGGGATGTCGACGCCTTGCGCGTCATCGCCCGACCCGCGATGGAAATCGGCCCGGACAACATTCGGACCCAGATCACGTGATGGCGGAGTGGCCCCTGCGGACTCGGGCAACTTGATCACCTCAAGCGCCCGGGCGCGGTGGGCAAGACGCCGGATGAAGCCGCGTTCCTCAAGCGCCGTGATGAGGCGGTGAACACCGGACTTGGAGGCCAGTTTGAGGGCGTCCTTCATCTCGTCGAATGACGGTGACACGCCCGTTTCGGACAGGCGGCGGTGGATGAAGAGCAGGAGTTCGTGCTGCTTGCGCGTCAACATGGCGGGTCTCCCGGCGAACGGAACAAATCGTAAACCTGTGATTTGTTCTATGAGTGTTCCGGGTAAACGTCAAGTAAACGCGAATGAGGACAGAAGCGCTTGGGTGGCACGTTCCACATCAGCCTGCCGCATAAGGCTTTCCCCGACGAGAATGGCCGATGCACCGGCGCGTTGGACGCGTTCGGCGTCTGCGCGTGACGCGATCCCGCTTTCGGCAATGGCGATTCGATCCGAGGGAATCAGGGTTGCCAGCGTCTCGAAGGTTTCGAGCGAAGTCTCGAACGTTGCGAGATTGCGGTTGTTGATCCCGACCAGAGGGGAATCGAGACGCAGGGCACGTTCAAGCTCGTCGCGGTCATGCGTTTCGATCAGCGCATCCATCCCCCAATCGCGCGCTGCCGCGACAAGCTCACCGGCCAGCGCATCATCGACACTGGCGAGGATGACAAGAATGGCGTCTGCGCCCATCGCGCGGGATTCGGTGACCTGCCAGGGATCGAGCATGAAATCCTTGCGCAGGACGGGCAGGGCGGTCGCTGCGCGCGCGGCGCGCAGGTAATCCTCATGCCCCTGGAAGCTGGGTGAATCCGTCAGAACCGACAGGCAGGCGGCTCCGGCCGCCTCGTAGGCCCTGGCGAGTGCCGGCGGATCGAAATCCTCCCGGATCAAGCCTTTCGACGGGCTCGCTTTTTTCACTTCGGCAATCAGGGCCAGACCCGCTTCATCGGCGCGTGACTTCAACGCTTTTGCAAACCCACGGACGGGCAGGGCAGAGCGCGCCAGCGCGTCCAGGTCAGACAGGGGGATCGCCTGCTTGCGCTGCGCAATCTCGTCGCGCTTGTAGGCTTCAATCCGCTGGAGCGCGTTCACGCTTCGCCCCGTGAAATCCAGGCCATCGTATCAAGCGCATGACGCGCCGCGCCGTCGTCAATCGACCGCGCGGCCAGCGCGGCGCCTTCCTTGAGGTCGCCCGCCTTGTCGGCAACGACAAGGGCCGCTGCGGCATTCAAAAGAACGATGTCTCGATAGGCGCTCTTCGCACCGTCGAGCACATCGCTCAGCGCGGCGGCGTTTTCTGCAGGTGTGCCGCCGATGATGGCGTCAATCGAATGGGATTTCAGGCCGGCATCTTCGGGAGAGACGGTGAAGCGATGAATTTCACCACCGCGCAATTCCGCGACATCCGACGGCCCCGTGACGGTCAATTCATCGAGGCCGTCGCGGCCGCGTACGACCCAGGCGCGTTCCGCGCCGAGATCGCGCAAGGCCGCGCCCACCGGCTCGAGCCAGCGTTCCGCGAAGACGCCGAGCAATTGCCGCTTTGTCCCTGCCGGATTGGCGAGCGGCCCCAGGAGGTTGAAGACGGTGCGCGCGCGCAAGGCCTTGCGGGCGCCGGCCACGTGGCGCACCGCCGAATGGTGCGCAGGTGCGAAGAGAAAGCCTACACGCGCCTCGTTCAGCGACCGTTTCACCCGGTCGGGAGTGGCATCCAGCGCCACCCCGAGTTCAGCGAGTACTTCGGCCGACCCGGACTTGGACGAGGCGGCCCGGTTACCGTGCTTTGCAACGGTTGCCCCCGCTCCGGCCGCCACAAGGGCTGCTGCGGTGGAAATATTGTATGTGCCCTTCGCGTCGCCGCCCGTGCCGCACGTATCGACGGCTCCATCGGGTGCCTCGATGCGCGTCATGCGAGCCCGCAGGGCGCGCGCCCCCGCTGCGAGATCTTCGGGGCGTTCCCCCAACGCGGCCAGGCCGACCAGAAAGCCGCCGATTTCAGCGTCACCGGCCTCACCCTCCATCAGGACGCCGAATGCGCCTTCGATGTCATCAGCGGTCGGGCGCTCGCCATGCGTGAAAGCCTGGATGCAGTTCAAAAGCGCACTCATGCGGCAGCCCTCGGTTTCAGCCCGCATACAGTCAGGAAATTGGCCAACAGGTCATGACCGAATTGCGAAGCAATCGATTCCGGGTGGAATTGTACGCCATGAAGGGGCCGATTGCGGTGCCGCAGTCCCATGATTTCACCGTCCCCCGTGCGTGCATTGACCACGACCGCATCACCGAGCGTTGCTTCATCGACGGCCAGGCTGTGATAGCGCGTCACGTCGAAGGATGTCGGCAAGCCTGCAAACACGCCGCTGCCGTCATGCGTGATCGTGCTTGTCTTGCCGTGCATGATCGACTTGGCCTGGATGATCCGGCCGCCGAAGGCTTCCCCGATCGCCTGGTGGCCGAGACACACCCCGAGAACGGGGAGCGTGTCCGGTGCGCTGCGAATGATCTCGGGACAAATTCCGGCATCCGCTGGCCGTCCCGGTCCGGGAGAGATCACGATCCCGTCCGCGCCGGAGCTGATCGCTTCGGCTGCGCTCATCGCGTCATTGCGGACCACACGGGTCTGTGCCCCCAGCTCCTGGAAGTAGTGCACGAGGTTGAAGGTGAAGCTGTCGTAATTGTCGATGATCAGAAGCATCGCGCGCTCTGGCCGGTGTGGGCGGGATCGCCGGAAAGTAAGGCTTGCAGGGGTCTTGTCCAGCACAGCTTCCCGCTCGGCAAGGTTAACTCTGTGTTTACGGCGCGCGGAAGCAAATCGACATGGTCCCAGAAAGATTCGCCCCGCCCGATGCCGCGCCCCACATTGAACTCCGCAGCGCCCGCCTTTGCCGGGTTGATCGCGGCGATGGCGTTTGCCCTCGGAGCAATGGCTCATGACGCCGGGCGACGGGCGGCCATGCCGGATTCGCTGCCGGTGGAGAGGGCGGCGCCCGATTTCACCGGGGTTCCGACCCGGACGGTTTTCGCCTCGCAGATGGCGCCTGCCACCGTCCTTGAACCCGCAGCGCCGTTCGCGGCTTACCAGCCTGTCATCGCCCTGGTGATCGACGATGTGGGCGGTGACCCGCGCATGACCGGGCGTGTGCTGGCCTTGCCGGCGCCGGTCACCGTGTCGATCCTGCCCTACGCGGATGATGCGACCGGGATTGATGCCGATGCGCGGGCGCTGCAGCACGAAACCCTGATCCATCTGCCGATGCAGCCACAGGGCAGTGAAGACCCCGGGCCCGATGCGCTCGAGGTCGGGCAGGACGCGGCCACGATGCGAGAGATACTGACGGCGGCACGGGCGAGGATCCCGGGTGCCCGTGGCTTCAACAACCATATGGGCAGTGCGATGACAGCCGATTCCTCTGCGATGGGGATCGTGTTCGACGCAGCATCTGAACTGGATCTCTATTTCCTGGATTCGGTCACCTCGCCGGACAGCGTGGCCGCTGCGGTCGCGGAAGCACACGGCATTACAGTCGATTCACGAGATATCTTCATCGATCACGTGAATTCGGAGGCGGCTGTGCGCGATCAATTCGCAGCGATCGAGCGGCTTGCCGAAAGCCGGGGCGCGGCTATCGCGATCGGACATCCCCGCCTCCTGACGCTGGACGCCCTGGAGCGCTGGATACCGGAAGCGCAGGCGCGAGGATTCCGATTTGTGGCATTGAGCTACGTGATCCGCCCGCATTCGCCGGTGCGCACGGCGGCGCTAGACGAAACGCCAGGCTTCCTCGGCGGCTCGCACTAGCGCACGCGCCTTGTTGCGGGTTTCCTCGCGTTCCGATTCCGGATCGGAATCGAGCACGACACCGGCGCCAGCCTGAATGTGGAGTTTGCCGTCCTTCAACACGCCGGTGCGCAGGGCAATGCACGTGTCCATGTCGCCATTGGCGCTGAAATACCCGACGGCACCGGCGTAAACGCCGCGCCTGTGCGGTTCGAGCAGGTCGAGGATTTCCATCGCGCGGACTTTCGGTGCCCCCGAAACGGTTCCCGCAGGAAAGCCGGCCAGAAGCGCGGACACGGCGTCCTCGCCGTCGGCCAGATCGCCTTCGACGTTGGAGACGATGTGCATCACATGGCTGTAGCGTTCGACGACTTCGCGGTCGGTGATGCGTACGCTGCCGGGTCTTGCGACGCGCCCGACATCATTGCGCCCCAGGTCCAGCAGCATCAGGTGCTCGGCGCGTTCCTTGGGATCCGCCAGCAGATCAGCTTCCAGCGCGTCGTCCTCGGCCGGATTTGCACCGCGTCTTCGCGTTCCTGCAATCGGGCGCACGGTCACCGTTCCATCACGCAGCCGAACCAGGATTTCCGGGCTCGAACCGGCAATGGCAAAGCCGTCAAACTGGAATAGGAACAGGAAAGGCGAGGGGTTCAACCGTCGCAAGGACCGATAGAAGGCCAGCGGCGTCTGTTCAAATTCAACACTGAAGCGCTGACTGGCCACGCACTGGAAAATGTCACCGGCGCGAATGTGGTCCTTGATCCGGTCAACGGTGTCGTGAAACGCCTCTGCCGGCATTGAAGCGGCGACGTCGCTGAATGACGAAGGGGCATTGGAGGGCGACGGACTGGAATGACCCGCCTTCAGCGCGCTCATAACAGCGTCGAGACGTTCCAGAGCGTCATCATGGGCTTGCCCGGCCGTCACACCGTCGCGAGGGCGCACAGGCGCGTAGGCGGTGACCTGCTGGTAGAGCGCGTCGAACACGACGACCACGCGAGGACGGATCAGCACCCCGTCCGGCAAGTCGAGCGGGTCGGGTGCGTTGCCCGGAAGGCGCTCGACAGCCCGGATCAGATCATACCCCAGATAGCCGAACAGTCCGGCCGCAATCGGTGGCGCATCGTCCGGCAGATCAAACTGCATCGCAGCCAGGGCACGGCGAAGAGACGCTAGCGTGTCATCCCCGTCGCTGGCCGCTTCGCTTCTCTCGTTCTGGACGAAGGCTTGTCCGTCTTTCAGCGTCCAGCGAAAATCAGGGTCAAGCCCGATGGCCGAATACCGTCCGCGCCATGCCCCGCCTTCAACGGATTCCAGAAGGAAGGCGTCAGATCGGTCTTTCGCTATGGCCAGGAAAGCCCCGACAGGCGTCAGCAAGTCATCCAGTCGCCGGGCGCTGACGAGAACCGTCTGGCCGGCGTTATACTGCGCCTCGAACGCTTGCCGCGCCGGAGTGTAGTCGGTCACTGATCGCTCGTGACGCCCAGCACCTGATCGCGCAGGGCCGTATTCACAGACGGCGGGTAGCGCTGCTGCAGTGCGGACACGAAGGCTTCATCGAGATCAGCCGAATAGCGTTCTTCCAGGGCGGCCTGGAGTTCCGCCAGCTCAGCATCGGTCGGCGCCTCGGCAGCGATCACTTCGTTCAAAGTGACGATGACGTGCGCGCGACGATCCGCGGCGAGTGTGCGTTCGAAGCTGCCAGGATCGATCTGGAAGGCCATGCCGACAGCCTCGCGGCCGAACGGAGCAGCGGTGTCGCTGCGCGAGAAAGTTCCTGCTTCCACGCGGGCGCCGGCAATGCCGTCGGCAATCTCGTCGAGTGATTCACCGCCGCGCGCCCGTTCCAGGGCCGCATTGGCAATCTCGGTCAGGCGTTCGTTGACGGCCTGCAAGCGCCATAGAGTTTCCGCGTCATCGCGGACTTCATCGAGAGGCTGCATCTGTGCGGAGATCACGTCATTCACACGGATCGCAAAATAGTCGCGCTCGCCATAGGGCTCGAGTTCCGAGTCATATCCGGCAATCTGCTCGAACACGGTTTCGAGAATTTCCGGCTGCGCCTCGGTTTCGAGGAACAGCGAGAAATACTGCGCGGCCTGATCGTCATCCTGCAGCAGCGTCCCGGCCGGATAGCCCATCGCATTGCGGGCATTGCGCGTGATCGGTTCAAACACTTCGTAGAAGGTATTGGCGGCCAACGCGGCTTCCTCGATNGACGCNCCACCGGCNCGCGCCTCTTCGAACAGGCCCATCGCGTCATACATCGCGTTTTCCGCTTCACCGGCGGCGAGCAGTTCGCGGATCTCCGCAGCCCGTTCCTCATAGGTGGGAATGGTGGCTTCACGCATGTCCGTCACCGCGACCGCAAACCAGCCGAACCCGCCGCGAACGGCGCGCGCTTCACCGGTTTCCATGTCGAACAGCGCATCGGACACGGCGTCATCGGGGATTTGATAGGCTTGGCGCCCGCTTTCCGAGAAGGGCGCATCGCCCCCGACGGCTTCTGCAACGGCTGCGGGATCTTCGCCCGCCGACAGGCGCGCTGCGGCGTCCTGCGCGGTCGCTTCATCGGCAACGCGGATCTGCACATAACTGCGCAAGGCCGGCTCACCAAGTTCGCCGCCTTCGACTTCGTAGTCGTATTGCGCGCGGATATCCTCGTCGGCGATTTCGACGTCTCGCGTGAAATCCGCAACCCGGAAACGGACCAGTGTAAAGGACCGCATTTCCGGGTTCTGGAAAAAGAAATCGTTGTTCGGATTTTCGTCTCTGACCGTTTCGTCGATCACGGCCTGGAGCTGGGCATCCGTCGGCGCATCGAGATCGCCCGCCGCCTCGGGCGGAATCACCAGCCCGCGAATGCTGCGCTGCTCACCGGAATATTCGTGGATCAGACGCGAAAACGTGTCGGGCACATCGACACCGGCAAACAGGGCCGTGATCAGCTGCCGGGTCAGCAATTCGCGCTCGACGCTGCCTTCAAAGCGGCGCTCTGTCGTGCGCTGTTCAGCCAGGAAGTTGCGATAGGCATCCTGATCAAAGCCGCCGGACACCGGGTCGATAAACGCGCCATAGCCCGCGATTTCCTCGGCCACCTGGCGTCCCGACACACTCAGATCGAGCGCGTTCGACACCGCCCGCAGCTGCGCCTGGATGATCAACTGGTTCATCACCGCGTCGTCCAGCCCCTGCGCAATGGCCTGATCGGAGGTGAGGGTGGGCTGCTCTTGTTGCGCCTGACGCAGCCGGTATTCCCAGGACTCGGCGAACTCCGTAGCGCTGACGCGCTCGGGCCCGACGGTAGCGACCGAATTGCTGGTCTGCACGAAGACGTCGCTCACACCAAAAATTGCAAACCCGCCGATCAGCAAGATCAGGACAGGGATGATGAAAATCGGATTGCGAACGAGCGAGCGAGTCGAATTGAGCATGGGAAAACTTTGCGGTGTGAACGAAGCGCGCGGACCCTACCCAAGGCATTTACAGGCGGCAAGCACGCCTGCATTGTCCGCGCCCGCCAAACACAGACACCGACACAATCCCGCACCGGACAAACATCATGAACCGAACGCCGCTGATCGCCGGAAACTGGAAGATGAACGGGTTGAGCGATGCGCTCGGCTTCTTCTCAGCGCTTGCAGGGGCTGGGGCGAGCACGCGTCATTGTGACATCCTGGTTTGCCCGCCTGCGACGCTGCTGTCTGTGGCCGCCATGCGCGCGGCCGAGCATGGCTATCTCGTCGGAGGTCAGGATTGCCATACCGAGGCCAGCGGCGCGAACACGGGCGATCTCAGCGCCGAGATGCTGCGGGATGCCGGGGCCGCCTTTGTCATCGTCGGGCATTCAGAGCGCCGGGCCGATCACGGCGAGAGCGATGCGCTGGTGCGCGCCAAGGCATTGGCAGCCCGGCGCGGGGGCCTGGTGCCGATCATTTGTGTTGGTGAAAGCCTCGAAGACCGTGAAGCCGGCAAGGCGGACGCCGTGGTCGGCGCGCAAATTGCCGGTTCGGTACCCGAATCCCTGTCCGCGACGGACTATGTTCTCGCCTACGAGCCCGTCTGGGCCATCGGCACCGGACGCACGGCGTCCACGGACGACATTGCAACCATGCACGCCTTCATTCGGGCATCACGGCCGGACGGAGATGCGGTCCGTATTCTCTATGGCGGATCAGTGAAGCCCGGCATCGCCGAGCAGATCCTGTCGCTGGATGATGTTGATGGCGCACTCGTCGGCGGCGCGAGCCTTGACCCATCGAGTTTCGCGGCGATTGCGAAAGCCAGCCATTCGTAACAATTCGATCTAGTCGTGTAAGCGGATATCAAGGATTAATCGGCACTCTCCGACGCTGAAGCATTGCGCAAGCGCTACGGGGGCCGCCAGGTCATGACGGATATCGATTACACGAAGGCCACGGTCTGCCTGTTCGACCCGGTCCATGTGAATCTGCGGACGACCCGTTACGCGCTTCATGAAATCGGATTCCGGAATATCGACTCCCACAGCACGCTGAAAGAATTCGAGCGCGGCTTGAAGGAAGCCAATCCTTCGCTGGTTGTTGCTGAATGCGCGTCGCCGGGCGTCGATGTGTTGCCGTTGATCCGCAGGATCCGGCACGGGCAGGTCAATCCCAACCCGTTCGCGACGATCATTCTGACAAGCTGGATCCGCGACGGGGTCCATCTGCGCCGGGCCATAACGAGCGGCGCTGATGACGTGATCATCCGGCCGTTTTCGACGGCCTTTGCCGAGGAACGTATCCGTACGCTCATCAAGGTGCGCAAGCCGTTTGTCGTGACCAGCGACTATATCGGACCGGACCGGCGCGAAGATTCCAAGCGCCCGAGTGATGCGCCCGTCGTGGCGGTGCCCAATACGCTGCGCGCGACTGTCGAAGGCGACGAGGAAGCCCTGGCCAAGGCCGAGAGCTGGATCGGGGAAGCGCGCCGGACGGTTGAATCCGAGCGCGTCCGCCGGCTGGCGATGCGCATCGTCGTGGCCATGGAGCTGAACGCCGATCCCCAGACTGCGTCGTCCGCCACGGCTGATCTGTCAGATGTCATCCGCACGGCACGTGAATTGACCGAGACGCTGAACAGCAGCGGGCGGATCGAGGCCATGCAGGTTGCCGAGGCCCTCCTGGAACAGGTTCGCGCCTTCAAGCGGCCCGACGAACGCAGCACGAGCAATTTCAAGCTCGCCAAGGAACTGGCCGTCGGGGCGTTTGCCGCCTACGCCAATGGCGAATCCATCGAGCGGTCGCAGGACGAAATCGACAAGACGGTGGCCACGCTGCGCAAGCGTCTACTGTCACGCGACGCACACGGTGGTGGCGCTTTGGCGAGTGCTACGCTAAATACCGCCGCCGCGGGCTGATGTCCGCGTTCAGCATACGGCGGGCGAATCCATGACGACAGTACTTCTGGTCATCTACCTTCTCGTGACGTTGGCTTTGGTCATCGTCGTCCTGATGCAGCGCTCCGAAGGCGGCGCGCTTGGCATGGGCGGCGGTCCGGGCGGGATGATGACGGGACGTGGCGCCGCCAATGTCCTGACGCGTACTACGATGGTCCTGGGCGTCCTGTTTTTCATCATGCCGATCGCGCTGGCCATCATGCTTGGCTCGCAGACCAACAATTCGAGCGTGTTTGACGAGATCGACGCAAATGCGCTGCCGGTCCCTGCTGCGGTTGAAGAAACGCCGGACGAACCGGCTGTTCCGACGGACGACTAGCGTCTTTTAACACCGGCTTCCGCATTCAGGCGCTTCCTGCGCCCGAGAATCTGCGCTAATCAGGCTTCCCATGCCGCGATATATTTTCATCACCGGCGGCGTGGTCTCCTCACTTGGAAAAGGCCTCGCTTCAGCCGCCCTCGGAGCATTGCTTCAGGCACGCGGATACAAGGTCCGCCTGCGCAAGCTTGACCCGTATCTGAACGTCGACCCCGGAACGATGTCGCCTTACCAGCATGGTGAGGTGTATGTGACTGATGACGGGGCGGAAACCGATCTGGACCTGGGTCATTACGAGCGCTTCACAGGCGTTCCGGCGCTGCAGTCCGACAACATCACGACCGGCCGGATCTACCAGAACATCATCGACCGCGAACGTCGCGGCGATTATCTGGGCGCGACCGTGCAGGTGATTCCCCACGTCACCGANCAGATCAAGCAATTCGTCTTGTCCGACGCCGGGGATGTCGATTTTGTCCTGTGCGAAGTCGGCGGAACGGTGGGCGACATCGAAGGCCTGCCTTTCTTCGAATCGCTCCGTCAGCTGGGCCAGGAACTGGGCCGGGACAACGCGCTTTTCCTCCATGTCACCTTGCTGCCCTACATCAAGGCGGCCGGCGAGATGAAGACCAAGCCGACCCAGCACTCGGTCAAGGAATTACTGTCGATCGGAATCCAGCCGGACATCCTGCTGTGCCGCTGCGAGATCCCGATTGCAGCCAGTGATCGCCGAAAGATTGCCCTGTTCTGTAACGTGCCCGAATCTGCGGTGATCGAAGGCCGGGATGCGTCGTCGCTCTATGACGTGCCGCTGGAATACCACGCGCGCGGTCTCGACACCGAAGTGCTGAAGCGGTTCCGCATCGACGATGCCCCGGAACCCGACCTGACGCGCTGGAACGACATTTCGCGCGCGGTCAACGAACCCGACGGCGAAGTGACCATCGGCGTGGTCGGCAAGTACACGAGCCTCCTGGACGCCTACAAATCCCTGATCGAGGCCCTGCATCACGGCGGCATCGCCAACAATGTGAAGGTGAAGATCAAGTGGCTGGATTCCAGCCAGTTTGAAACGGAAGGCGAAACCAGCGCGCTCGAAGACGTTCACGCCATCCTGGTGCCGGGCGGCTTCGGCGAACGCGGTGCCGAGGGCAAGATTGCGGCTGTCCGCTTCGCGCGTGAACGCAAGGTTCCTTATTTCGGGATCTGCTTCGGCATGCAGATGGCGGTGATCGAGTCGGCGCGCAATCTCGCCGGTATTGAAGGCGCGGGATCGAGCGAGTTCGGCCAGCCGGCTGACCCCATCATCGGCCTGATGACCGAGTGGGTGCGCGGCAACCGGGTCGAGACCCGTTCCGAGGCTTCCGACCTGGGGGGCACGATGCGCTTGGGCGCCTATCCGGCCATCCTGACCGAAGGCAGCCGTGTGCGCGAGATCTATGGCAGCAGCGATATCATCGAACGCCACCGGCACCGCTATGAGGTCAATATCGGCTACCGTGAACTGCTTGAGGCCGCGGGGCTGAAATTCTCGGGACTGTCCCCCGACGGCGTGTTGCCGGAGATTGTCGAGATCGAGGACCATCCCTGGTTCATCGGCGTGCAATTCCACCCGGAATACAAGTCGAGACCGTTCGCCCCGCACCCGCTGTTCGCAAGTTTTGTGGCGGCCGCAGTTGAGCAGAGCCGGCTGGTCTAGTCGGGTTTTCAGGATTGACGATCACCGCCGGTGATCCAGCGCGACCGGTTTCAAACGAACATTGAGATCTTGATGTCGTGTGGTCCCCGGCGGGATCGCAGCGACGATCATACACCCAAATGCTGCTTTCGTCACGCCGGACACGGAAAGTGCGGTTGCGCGCGGACAGGGGAGCAGTTATACGGCGCGGCTCTGCGGCTCGCTTGCGAACCGCTCCAAGGATTCTAGACCAATTGACGGGAGAGACCCATGGCGGTCCCGAAAAGAAAAACCACTCCGTCCAAGCGTGGCATGCGCCGTGCTCACGACAAGCTCGATACGCCGACCTATATCGAGGACAAGGATTCCGGCGAGCTGCGCCGTCCGCACCACATCGACCTGAAGTCGGGCATGTATCGCGGCAAGCAGGTTCTGACCCCGAAGGACGACTGATCCTTCCGGTACGTGCGGGCTTGCGCCCGCGCGACTCTTGGTTATGACGGGCGCGCAATTTCCAACCCCAAGCGGGAGCGCGCCCCATGACCGCCATCGTAGACATTCTTGCTCGTGAAATTCTCGACAGCCGGGGGAACCCGACCGTCGAGGTCGATGTCGTGCTTGATGATGGCTCGATGGGCCGTGCGGCCGTGCCGTCCGGCGCGTCGACCGGCGCCCACGAGGCGGTCGAGAAACGCGATGGCGGCAAGCGTTATGGCGGCAAGGGCGTTCTCGAGGCTGTTGCGTCCATTGAAGGCGAAATCTTCGACGCCATCGCCGGCCATGAGGCCGAGGACCAGCGCCACCTCGATGACACGCTGATCGCGCTCGACGGCACCGACAACAAATCCCGGCTCGGCGCCAACGCCTTGCTCGGTGTCTCGATGGCGACCGCCAAGGCTGCCGCCCAGGCGCGCGGCCTGCCGCTCTATCGCTATATCGGCGGCATCAATGCCCGGGTCCTGCCGACCCCGATGATGAACATCATCAATGGCGGTGCGCACGCCGACAATCCGATCGATTTCCAGGAATTCATGGTCATGCCCATCGGCGCGGGCAGCTTCACTGAAGCCCTGCGCTGCGGCGCGGAAATCTTCCACGCCCTGAAGAGCGCGTTGAAGAAGGCAGGCCACAACACCAATGTCGGCGACGAGGGCGGTTTCGCTCCGAATCTGAAAAGCCCGGAAGAAGCGCTCGACGTCATCATGAAGTCGATCGAGGCCGCCGGTTACAAGCCGGGCGAGGACGTTGCGCTCGCGCTGGATGTCGCGTCGACCGAGTTCTTCAAGAATGGCAAGTATGAATGCGTCGGTGCGGGCCAGTCCTACGACGCCGACGGCTTCGCGGCCTATCTCGGCAAGCTGGCCGGAAACTATCCGATCCTGTCGATCGAGGACGGCATGGCCGAGGACGACTGGGCCGGCTGGGCGACGCTGACCGAGACCGTCGGCGATACCTGTCAGCTGGTCGGCGACGATCTGTTCGTCACCAACCCCAAGCGATTGGCGCGCGGGATCGAGGAAGCCGCTGCGAACGCCATTCTGATCAAGGTCAACCAGATCGGCACGCTGACCGAGACGCTCGAAGCCGTCGACCTGGCGCTGCGCTCGGGCTATGGCGCGGTGATGAGCCACCGTTCGGGCGAGACCGAGGATGCGACCATCGCAGACCTCGCCGTCGCCACCAACTGCGGACAGATCAAGACCGGCTCGCTGGCGCGCTCTGATCGGACCGCCAAGTACAATCAGCTTCTGCGCATCGAAGCCGAACTGGGCGACCAGGCGCGCTATGCTGGCCGCGAAGGCTTGGCGGTCTGATCTCTCATCCGTCACCCCCGCGAAGGCGGGGGTCCAGTGTCGGCGTTCGCCTGGATTCCCGCCTTCGCGGGAATGACGCCCGGCGTTCGCTCCGGTAACCCTTGATTCACGCTGATCGTTTCTAATCCCCGTCATGGAGCCGAAGACCTGAGAAACAGGCACGGCTGGATGGGGTGACGAGATGATGGATTTCATCAAGCGACTGGTGCCGACGGTCCTCTTCGCGGGGCTGATTACCTATTTCGGCTATCACGCGATGAATGGCGAACAGGGCATCTTGAACTGGATCGTCGTCAAGAACCGCATCGCCGAAACCGAGACTGAACTCGCCTCCACAATCGCCCAGCGCGAGCAGCTTGAAGCGACCGCGCTTCGTCTCCGTTCGGATAGCCTGGATCTCGACTATGTTGAGGAACGCGCCCGGACCATCTTGAATGTCGCCCATCCGCGCGACTTCATCGTCCGCACCGAAGCGCCTGCCGAGCGCTGATCTGTTCTGAATCGCTGAACTTACTGCGCACGCAAAACCGCGTGCTCTCTTGCTGTTGCAGTGCGAGGTCTGGTAAGGGCCGAAGCCTGTGCAAGGGAGCGCGAAGGAAATACTTCGCGTGTGAATAAATGGCGACCAAGAAGACCCCGGCCAAGACATCCGGCCGTACCGCGACCACCGCCTCCAAGCCGGCTGTCGGCCCGAAGGCAAAGGTCACGAAGGACCAGCTGCTGGCCTATTACCGCGACATGCTGCTGATCCGGCGGTTCGAGGAAAAGTCCGGCCAGCTTTACGGCATGGGTCTGATTGCGGGTTTCTGTCACCTCTATATCGGCCAGGAAGCCGTGGTTGTTGGTGTCCAGGCGGCGCTCGAAGAGGGCGACCAGGTCATCACCGGCTACCGTGACCACGGCCACATGCTCGCCTGCGGGATGGACCCGAACGGCGTCATGGCCGAGCTGACTGGCCGGGAAGGGGGCTATTCCAAGGGCAAGGGCGGCTCGATGCACATGTTCAGCCGCGAGAAACAATTCTTCGGCGGGCACGGCATTGTTGGCGCACAGGTGTCGATCGGCACAGGGTTGGGCTTCTCGAACCTCTACAAGAACAATAGCAAGGTCTGCGCGACCTTTTTCGGGGACGGCGCGGCCAACCAGGGCCAGGTCTATGAGAGCTTCAACATGGCGAAGCTCTGGAATCTGCCGGTCCTCTACATCATCGAGAACAACCAGTACGCCATGGGCACCAGCGTGAAGCGCGCCAGCTCGGAAACCGAGCTCTACAAGCGGGGTGCTTCGTTTGGCATTCCCGGCGAGCAGGTTGACGGCATGGACGTCATCGCGGTGCGCGAAGCCGCAGCGAAGGCGCGCAAGCACGCCATCGACGGCAACGGCCCCTTCATCCTGGAGATGAAGACCTACCGCTATCGCGGCCACTCCATGTCCGACCCGGCGAAATACCGCACGCGCGAGGAAGTCGACGATATCCGGTCGCATCACGACCCGATCGAGGGCGCGAAGGAACGTATTCTCGCCGGCAAGCACGCGACCGAAGACGATCTGAAAAAGCTCGACAAGGAGATCAAGGCGATCGTCGCGGCGTCGGCCGACTTCGCCAAGGAGAGCCCCGAGCCTGATCCGAGCGAGCTCTGGACCGACGTTCTGGTGGAGAGCTGAGTCATGACCCCTGACGAATTCCTGGCGCAGTGGCATGAGGCGGTCGAAAAGCGCGACGCCTCGCTGATGGACTCGATCATCGCGGACGGATGCGAACTGCATTCGCCGGTGGTGTGGAATCCGACCGCCGACAAGGCCTATCTGATCCACATCCTTCAGGGCGTGATCAATCTGGTCGACGGCTTTTCCTATCGCCAGCAATGGGTCGATGGCGAAGAGATCATCCTGGAATTCACCGGCACGGTCGGCGGCAAGGGTCTGGTCGGGATCGACAAGATTTCGCTCGACTCCGATGGCCGGATGAGCCGGATTGAAGTCCTGATCCGCCCGCTCAACACGCTTGCCGAATTCGCAGGGCGGATGCGCGACCACGCGCTCGCCTTCAAGAAGGAAACCGCCTGATGCCGATCCAGGTTCTGATGCCCGCCCTGTCGCCCACCATGGAAGAAGGCACGCTGGCCAAGTGGCTCGTGAAAGAAGGCGACACCGTCTCCTCCGGTGACGTCATCGCCGAGATCGAGACCGACAAGGCCACGATGGAGGTCGAGGCCGTCGAGGAGGGCAAGGTCGGCAAGCTGCTCGTCGCGGAAGGCACGGAAGGCGTGAAGGTCAACGCGCCGATCGCCCTGCTGCTCGAAGAGGGTGAAGGCGCGGGCGACGTTGAGAATTACGAACCGGAGGGGGAATCCGCGCCTGCCTCGTCGTCTGACGAAGCCAGCACGTCCCCCGCAAGCGGTGGAGGAAAAGAGAGCGCCGAACCCGTTTCCGCGCCCGTCCAAGGTAGCCGCGCAGTCGCCGGTGGGGGCAGCGATCCCGAAATCCCCGAAGGCACCGACATGGTCCCCACGACCGTGCGCGACGCGCTGCGCGACGCGATGGCCGAGGAGATGCGCCGCGACGAGACCGTCTTCGTGATGGGCGAGGAAGTCGCCGAATACCAGGGCGCCTACAAGGTCACCCGCAACCTGCTGCAGGAATTCGGGTCGAAGCGCGTCGTCGACACGCCGATCACCGAGCATGGCTTTGCGGGTCTGGGCGTCGGGGCGGCCTTCGGCGGGCTCAAACCCATCGTCGAATTCATGACCTTCAATTTCGCCATGCAGGCGATCGACCACATCATCAATTCCGCGGCCAAGACGCTCTACATGTCTGGTGGCCAAATGGGCTGTCCGATGGTGTTCCGCGGCCCGAACGGCGCGGCCAGCCGCGTCGGTGCGCAGCACAGCCAGGACTATTCGGCCTGGTATGCGCAGGTGCCGGGTCTGAAAGTCATCGCGCCCTATGACGCCGCCGATGCCAAGGGCCTGATGAAGGCCGCGATCCGGGACCCGAACCCCATCGTCTTCCTCGAACACGAGCTGATGTATGGCGAGACGTTCGACGTGCCGGACATGGAGGACTGGGTCCTGCCGATCGGCAAGGCGAAGATCCGCCGCACCGGCAGTGACGTCACCATCACCGCGCATTCGCGCATGGTCGGCTTTGCGCTCAAAGCCGCCGAGGAACTGGCCGAGCAGGGCATCGACGCGGAAGTGATCGACCTGCGCACCCTGCGTCCGCTCGACACCGACACGATCATCGAGAGCGTGAAGAAGACGAACCGCATCGTCTGCGCTGAGGAGGGCTGGGGCCAGCACGGCGTCGGCGCGGAAATCGCCGCGCGCGTCGTGGCCGAGGCGTTCGATTATCTCGATGCGCCGCCCGTGCGCGTCTTCCAGAAGGACGTGCCGCTGCCCTATGCGGGTAATCTCGAGGCGCTGTCATTGCCGGGCGCCGCAGATGTCGTGAAGGCGGTCAAGCAAGTCTGCTACGTGGAGTAGGGGGTGACGGTGGAAACCAAACCCCGCCACGGAGGCTGTCATTGCGGCGCGGTGCGCTTCACCGCCAACCTGCCCGATCAGGTCGTCGGCCTGTCGTGCAATTGCTCGATCTGTGCCATGACCGGATTCATCCACGTCATCGTGCCGGAGGCGGACTTTCACCTTCAGAGCGGCCAGGACGACCTGACCGAATACCGATTCAACACCGGCACGGCAAAACACCTCTTCTGCAAGGCGTGCGGGGTGAAGAGCTTCTACCGGCCGCGCTCGCATCCCGACGCCTGGTCGGTGAATTTGCGCTGCTTTGACGCCGATCAGGGATTGTCGGGGCGCATCGCGGATTTCGACGGCGCGAACTGGGAAGCTGCAATGGGGCAGGAGGCCGGGGGGCAGGCATGACCGAAGGCGAAGTCGTCACCAATCTCGTGGAATTCATGAATGTCCTGCTGGCCGGGATATCCGTCTATTTCACCGTGGTGTCGGCCTATGTCGTCGGGCTTTATGCCTTCCTGATCCGCGCCCACTGGGCGCTGAAGGCCGTCTCCTTCCTCTTTTTCACGCTGATTTTCTTCTTCCTGATGCAGTTCAACTACGGCGCCGGCGTGTTCCAGCGCGGCCTCGTTGAGACCCTGGCGCAATGGGAGGCCGATCCCGGCCTGACGCCCGCCGGACAGACCGCGCTCGACAGCGCGCGTTCCGGTCTCAATGCGAAAGTCCGCACCGTCATGTGGCTCGGCTCCGCCGCCACCTATCTCGCTCTTGTCTATCTCACCTTCTTCCATCGCTGGAGCCATCTGCTCGGCGAGGAAGACGACGCTTCCGAAGGACGCCGCCATGCCGATTGAAGTCCTCATGCCCGCCCTGTCTCCGACGATGGAGGAGGGCACACTGTCGAAATGGCTGGTCAAGCAAGGCGACACCGTCGCGTCCGGCGACCTGATCGCCGAGATCGAGACCGACAAGGCGACGATGGAAGTCGAGGCGGTCGACGAAGGCACTGTCGGGAAAATCCTCGTCGAGGAAGGCAGCGAGGGCGTGAAGGTCAATGCCGTCATCGCGCTTCTTCTGGAAGAGGGCGAGGACAAGGGCGCGCTCGAAGGTCACAAACCCGAAGCGGCGTCCCCGCCGCAGTCGACGTCCAAGGACGCCGACTCCGCACCCGCCAGCGGGGCCGGAAAAAAGGATGCCGAACCCGCTTCCTCGCCCGTTGAGGCGGCAAATGAGCGCGAAGCGGCCGGAGGGAAGTCGTCCACAAATAACTCCGGCAACCGCATCAAGGCCTCGCCGCTCGCAAAGCGCATGGCCGAGCAGGCCGGGATCGACCTGTCGCGCGTGAAGGGCTCCGGCCCCAATGGGCGCATCGTGAAGCGCGACGTTGAAGGTGCAGGACAGGGTGCCGGGAAGGCCGCCGCCACTCAATCAGCTCCGCAGGAAGCGGCTCAGTCCGCGACCGTCGATGCTGACGATCCACTCGCCAAGGCCGGGATTGCGCGCGACCGCTACGAGATCGAGAAGGCGGACAATATCACGAAGATTTCCGCCAAGCGCCTAACGGATTCCTTCCGCGATGTGCCGCACTTCCCGCTGAACGTGGATTGCCGCCTCGACGCGCTGCTGGCGTTCCGAAAGCAGATCAATGACAAGGCGCCGGACGGTGTGAAGGTTTCCGTCAACGACATCCTGATCAAGGCTGCCGGCGTGGCCCTGAAGCAGGTGCCGGAAGCCAATTCTAGCTGGATAGAGGACGGCCGCATCGCCCGCCACAAGCATGCCGACGTGTCGGTCGCCGTGGCGATCGAGGGCGGGCTTATAACGCCGATCATCCGCGACGCGGACGCCAAGGGCCTGGTCCAGATCTCGAAGGAGATGAAGGACCTGGCCGGGCGCGCCCGTGACCGCAAGCTGAAGCCCGAGGAATTCCAGGGCGGCACGTTCAGCCTGTCCAATCTGGGGATGTTCGGGATCAAGTCCTTCGCCTCGATCCTCAATCCGCCGCAGGGGATGATCCTGTCGGTCGGCGCGGGCGAGGAACGCCCGGTCATCACCGACGGGGCGCTCGCCAAGGCAACCGTCATGACGGTGACGCTGACCTGCGATCACCGCGTTGTTGACGGCGCGACCGGCGCGCGCTGGATCGCGGCCTTCAAGGGCTTCATCGAGGACCCGATGACGCTGCTGATGTGATCTCAGAAAAAGCTGCATCAGAAAACTGATCTTCTCCCTCTCCCCTCGGGGGAGAGGGCCGGGATGAGGGGTGGTCATTAAAAACCCCTCATCCGCCCTTCGGGCACCTTCTCCCTCAGGGGGAGAAGGAAGAGAAAGTGCCTCGGAACGCAGTGAATGCTAACCTTACCCGATGAAAACGCCGCCCGTCCTGAACCTCGCCGAGAAGCACGCGACATTCACCGAGACCTGGTCGCCGAAGCGTATTGCGCGTCTCGACGACTATGAGGTGAAGCTGGCCAAGGCCGAGGGCGAATTCGTCTGGCACCACCATGAGAATGAGGACGAGCTGTTCCTTGTCACGCAGGGGCGCCTGCGGATCGAGATCGAAAACGCCGATCCGGCCATACTCGGCCCCGGCGAAATGACCGTGATCCCGAAAGGCGTTCGCCATCGACCCGTGGTCGAGGAGGGACCGGTTCACATGCTGCTGCTGGAACGGGCGGGCGTGGTGAACACCGGTGATGCGGGCGGCGACCTGACCGCTGTGGTCGAAGATATTTGAAGACCCCTCACCCTAACCCTCTCCCTGCAGGGAGAGGGAATCAGGTTCGGCGTTTCTATCCCTCTCCCTCGAGGGAGAGGGTGGCCCGAAGGGCCGGGTGAGGGGGATCAGAGCAATCCGAACCTTTTGCACGCCGCTTCGGCGATCGGCTCACCCCATTCCTGCACGAAGTGGCCGCCATCAGCGATCTCCATCGGCTCCGGACAGTTCTTGATCATCTTGCGCAGCATCTTCATCGCCGGCGGCCCCAGCACCGGGTCCTGCATGCCGATGGCCATGAAGCTGTCGCCGGTCCAGTCCTCGTTCCAGAACTTCACCGCCGCCATGCCGGTCTCGACACCGTCCATCGACGGATCGATTGGAACGAGCGCCGGAAAACGCCGGACGCCGGCCATGTAGGACGGGTCGGGGAAGGGGGCCTGATAGGCTGCGACTTCCGCGTCGTTGAGGATCGGTGTCGCACGCTTCATCAGATCGCCGACATTGAATTCCGGATTGGTCGCCACATAGTCGCGCCAGGCGAGGAAGCCGGGGCCGGGGTTCATGCCTACACCGATGCCGGTATTCATCACGATCAGGCGGGTGAAGCGGTCAGCATAGTCCATCGGCAGGGTCAGACCGAGCAATCCGCCCCAGTCCTGACAGACGAGGCAGACATCGCGAACATCCATCCTCTCAAAGAAGGCTTTGAGAAAATCGCGGTGGAAATCGAATGTATAGTCCGCGTCTTTCACCGGTTTGTCCGAACGGCCAAAGCCGGGGAAGTCCGGCGCGATCACCCGGCCACCGGCTTTCAGAAAGACCGGGATCATCTTGCGGTAGAGATAGGCCCAGCTGGGTTCCCCGTGCAGGCAGAGGAAAACAGGTCCATCCTTCGGGCCTTCATCGACATAGTGGACGCGCAGCCCCTCATAGCCCGGCAGATCGTCGAGATAGTGCGGTTCGTAGTCCCAGTCCGGCAGGCCCATGAAGCGCTCTTCGGGGGTGCGCAGCGCGTCGATCATTTGTCTCTCCCTCAATCCTCTGGCACAGCATGGCGCGATTGCCGCCCCGGCCCAAGCTTGCAATCGCGAATGGCACCCCTGCGGCGCTGTAGTTGATTTTGCCGCCTGCCCCGTCCATCACCACCGAAGCGATGTTTCACACAGAGGATGCGCGCCATGGCGGACCAATTCGACGTGATCGTGATCGGCGGCGGACCCGGCGGCTATGTGGCTGCCATCCGCGCGTCCCAGCTCGGTCTGAAGACCGCAGTCGTGGAGCGCGACAAACTGGGCGGCATCTGCCTGAACTGGGGATGCATCCCGACCAAGGCACTCCTGCGCTCGGCCGAGGTTTATCACCTGATGCAGCATGCCGCAGACTTCGGCCTCAGCGCCGAGAAGATCGGCTTCGACATGGCCAAGGTGGTTGATCGTTCACGCAAGGTCGCAGGTCGCCTGTCGGGCGGTGTCGGCATGTTGATGAAGAAGAACAAGATCACCGTCATCGAAGGCACAGCGCGCCTCGAAAAGGGCGGTGACGCCCCGAAAGTGATCGTGAAAGGCAAGGACGGCAAGGACACGGCCTATGCCGCCAAGCACGTCATCCTGGCAACCGGCGCGCGCGCCCGCACCGTGCCGCAGGCGGGCCTTGAGCCCGATGGCAAGCTGGTCTGGACCTACCGCGAGGCGATGGTGCCGGACGCCATGCCGAAATCGGTTCTGGTCATCGGGTCGGGAGCGATCGGCATCGAATTTGCCAGCGTCTATCGCACCTTCGGGGCCGACGTCACCGTCGTCGAGATGATGGACCGCATCGTGCCGGTCGAGGACGAGGAAATCTCGAAATTCGCCGAGAAGGCGATGAAGAAGCAGGGCATGACATTCCTGACCGGTGCGCACGTCGAGAAGCTGGACAAGGGCGCCAAGTCGGTGAAGGTCTCGGTCAAGACCAAGGCCGGAAAAACCGAAGTCATCGAAGCCGAACGGGTCATTCTGGCCATCGGTATCGTCGCCAATACGGATGGTATGGGCCTCGACACGCTCGGCGTAAAAATGGACCGCGGCCATGTCGTCAATGACGGCTATGGCAAGACGAATGTGAAGGGGCTCTACGCGATCGGCGATGTCGCCGGCGCGCCCTGGCTGGCGCACAAGGCCAGCCACGAAGGCATCATCTGCGTCGAGGCGATTGCGGGGCAAAAGCCGCACGCCTTCGACAAGTCAAACATTCCCGGCTGCACCTATTGCCACCCCCAGATCGCCAGTGTCGGCCTGACCGAAGCCAAGGCCAAGGAAGCCGGGCACGATGTGAAGGTCGGTCGCTTCCCGCTCGTCGGCAATGGCAAGGCGATTGCGATGGGCGACGACCAGGGCCTGATCAAGACGGTATTCGACGCCAAGACCGGCGAACTCCTGGGGGCCCACATGATCGGTCCCGAAGTGACCGAGATGATCCAGGGCTATGTTGTCGGACGGACGCTGGAAACGACCGAAGCCGAGTTGATGCACACTGTTTTCCCGCACCCGACCGTGTCGGAAGCCATGCACGAATCCGTACTGGACGCTTACGGCCGCGTGATTCACATCTGACGGCGCATCCAAATCACTTGCCAAACGCATCCCGATAGGGACGATGGATCTCCGGAAGGGGCTCCTTTTTTGACGTCCAGGAGGAGCTTGGAAATGAAATTCATGTTGTTGACCGCCGCAGCTGCCACGGCGCTGATCGGCGAATCCGCTCTCGCACAATCCCGTTCTGTCGACATGTCCGGCATCGTTGTCGACTGGTCCGGCGATGTTGAAGGCAATGGCGAATTTTCCGCCGCTGCCATCGATGTCGATGGATCCTTCGGCGGCAATCTGGTCCTGTCCGGGGCTGCGATCGATGCGCGCGCCCGCGTCGGGGGCCGACTGTCCGCAGACGGCGGCGCCATCGACTTCGAAGGCGCTGTCTCCGGACCGGCTGAATTCAACGGCGGGGCTGTCGATATTGAAGCCTCCTTCGGTGATCACGTCGAAATCAATGCCGGAGCACTCGGGGTCGACCGCGATTCCGTCTTCGCCGGCGACGTCGATATCGCCGCTGGAGCGCTCCATTTTTCCGGTCGCGTCGAAGGCCGGTTGATGGCCGAGGTCGGTGATGCCGAGTTTGACGGTGTTGCCGTGGGTCCGATCGAGATCAGCGCCGAACGCCGCCGCGGCATGTTCAATCGCCGTGACCGCAGTGAAATCACCATTGCCGGTCAGATCCAGCAGGGCGGTTCGGTTTGCGCGCACGAAGTGATCTTCGAAAGCGGCGCGGAAGTAACCGGCACGTTGACGGTCACGGCTGACGAGATGCCTGAATATCCGGCGGGCTTTGACAGCTCGAATATCCGTTTTGTCGAGCGTGACGGTGAAAGCTGCCGCTAGGAGATCGCAGCCTTCGCCATTTTCTCGACCGCGACGTAATCGATCTTGCCGGTCCCGAGGACAGGGATTTCGTCCACCGCGACGATCTTCTTCGGGATCGACAATTCGGCGACGCCGTGATTGCGGGTAAACGCCACGAACTCTGACCGGTCCGCGCTGGCATTCGCGGTGAGCAGGATGATCTGCTCGCCCTTGCGCGGATCGGGCAGGGTGACTGCCGCATGCAGGTCGTCAGGCCAGATCGACGTGGCGCAATTTTCAACCACCGCCAGCGACACCATCTCTCCGCCAATCTTGGCGAAACGCTTCATCCGGCCCCGGATGGCAATGAATCCGTCCTCGTCGATCGAGCACACATCGCCTGTATCGTGCCACCCTTCATCGGGTTTGACGATCACGCCCGGCTCGGACGTATAGATATATCCCTGCATCACATTCGGGCCGCGCACCCACATGCGTCCGGCATTCTCAATGCCTTCGACAGGCTCAAGCTTGGCTTCCATACCGGGCAGTAGCGTGCCGACCGTTCCCGACCGGTTTCGGCCCGGCTGGTTGACCGCGATGACCGGCGAAGCCTCGGTCGCGCCATAGCCTTCCAGGATATCCAGCGCGAACATCTTGCGGACCAGGGCCCGGGTTTCGTCCTTCACCCGTTCAGCGCCGCACACGGCAAATCGCAAGGACTTCAGATCGTCCTTGTCGGCGTTGCGCGCGTACTGGTTCAGGAAGGTGTCGGTTGCGAACAATACCGTGGATCGCGTTTCCCCGACGCGCTTGGCAATCGTCTTGGCCTGCAAGGGCGTCGGATGCAGAACTGCAGGAATCCCGACGATCAGCGGCAGAAGCAATCCGCCCGTCAGACCGAAGCAATGGAAGGTGGGCAGAGGGTTGAAACAGATATCGGTCTCAAAAATGTCGACATGGGCGGCTGCCTGTTCGACGTTTGACACGAGGTTGATATGGCTCAGCGCCACGCCCTTGGGATCGCCTTCGGTTCCAGACGTGAACAGCACAACGGCGGTATCATCGGGATCGGGGCGGGCCGCGACGATCATCGGCGCGACTGTTCCAGCCAGCGCCATCGCCTTGTCCTGCCAGCCGAGACCGTCACGGACATCTTCGAGGTAAACGAGCTTCAAATCCTCGCCGAGTGACGCGGCCAACGGCTCGAGGTTTCCGAGCTCGATAAATTTGCGCGCCGTGATGACAGTCGTGGCTTGCGCCGCGCGGCAGGCTGCCTTCAGCGCACGCGGCCCTGCCGTGAAGTTCAGCATCGCCGGAATACGGCCATAGGCTTGCAGGGCGAAGAACGCGATGGCGGCACCGGCGCCGGTCGGCAGGAGAATGGCGACCTTCTCGCCCTTCTTCGTTCCGGTCTTCAGCGCGTTCCCCAGGGCGAACGCGCCCTGGACCAGTTGGTCGTAGGTCAGCTCGCGGCCATCGGCATCGATGATGCAGACCTTCGACCCTCCGACCTTGGCGCGGGCCTTCAGCAGGGCCGAGAAGACGGAGCGGTTGTACTGGCTGCGTGCGAATGGGGCGCCGGAGACCCGGGACAGGTTGGTGGCGCCATCGTCATCGGAGATCGCAGTCGCCATCGCTGCGTCCGGCGCAATTGCCGGTGCGGTACCATCGGTCATGAAAGCCTCCCGTGCTGGTCCTGTTTTCCGGACCTTTGTTGGCCACAGGGTAGGCAAGGGCGAAGCCGGAAGGAAGCGCAGATGCAGAAGTCAGATTCACTGCACAAGATTTATCGAAAAACGAAAAATCGCTTTCATATCGAAATTCGATATGGTATCACCTGATTCAACGCTGGGGAGCGTCGGGTCACCAAGGTGGCTCACGACTGGAGACGGTTAGATGAAGACCCTTTCTCTGGGCGCTGTCGTGCTCTGTATAGCAGGCACCACAGGCTGCATGAATGCTTCCGCTTCTGCCGGTGACCATCACGCGATGGCAATTGGCGGCGATATGAATCGCACGCTCGACCAGGATGACAGCCTGTCGCTGATTGGCGGCAATATGGACCTCGGCGGACGGGTCGGCGGTGATGTCAGCCTCGTTGGCGGCAACATCGAACTCGATCTTGATATCGGCCGTGACCTGTCGGTTGCCGGCGGAAATCTCGATGTCCGCGGACGAATCGGCGAGGACGCCTCAATCGCCGGCGGCGCCATCGATTGGCACGCCGATGTCGGGCACGACCTGGAACTGGCGGGCGGTGATGTCACCATCGACGCCGAGATCGGCAACGATCTCGAAGTTGCGTCCGGTGAACTGACCATCGCCAACGACACGGTGATCCGTCGCAACGCCGAAATGGCCGCTGGCCAGATCGAGATGAATGGCCGCATCGGCGGAACACTTGATGCTGCCGCCGCCTTCGTTCAGGTCCGTGGCACGGTCGACGGTTTCACCGTTATCGAAGCGGACCCGCGTGAGGGGCGCCGCAGCTGGCACGCATCCTTTGATCAGGATGGCAACCGCTCGGGCAGCACCAACGGCCTGGTCGAGATCACCGGTACGCTCAATGAGGGCGCCGATATCTGTGCCCGCCGCGTCAGCGTTTTGCGCAATGCCCGGATCTTCGGGGAATTGCGTGTCTGGGCGGATTTCGAACCGAATATCGCCGACGGTGCCTCGATCGGGTCTATGCGATACGAAGCACGTGACGGACGCGATTGCGACGACATTCTAGACGATAACCGCGCCCGTTGATCACCCACCCGTTCATCACTTCCCAACCGCCGGGGGGCGAAGGGAGTTTTCGATGCTCATGAAGCAAATCATTCTGGCTGCCGGGCTGGCTGTCGCCCTGGTGTCCCCTGTTTCCGCCCAAGTGATTGGCGGCGACATCAACATGAATGTTGATCGTGATGACGACCTGCGCGTCTTTGCAGGCGATATCGACATCACCGGTCGTATTGGTGGCAGTCTGCGAGCCGTTGGCGGTGACATCAATATCGATGCCGCCGTCGGCGAAGATGTTCATCTCGGCGGCGGTTCGGTGCGCATGTCGGGTACGGTCGGCGGCGATCTGAAGATTGCCGGCGGCGAACTCGACGTCGATGCCGCAGTCAATGGCG
Source organism: Maricaulis sp. (assembly GCA_002692855.1). Classification (GTDB taxonomy): domain Bacteria; phylum Pseudomonadota; class Alphaproteobacteria; order Caulobacterales; family Maricaulaceae; genus Hyphobacterium. The sequence goes on along the minus strand of NZMJ01000021.1, from coordinate 333,953 downwards.
ACGCCGATCTCGCCGGTGGGTTTGTCCATGTGAATGGGCCCATCGGAGGGTCGCTTCACGCCGCAGCCGGTGTTGTCGAACTCGACACGGAATTCACTGCCGGCAACGATGTCGAAGCGGTCGGCGAACAGATCATCCTGCGTGGCAGCATTGCCGGCTCCGCCGACATGACGGCCGATGAGATCACCATCGAGGGCCGGATCGACGGGGATCTTGAAACTTACGCACGCTATGTGCGCGTGACCCCCGGCGCGGTCATCACCGGTCAGATCATCCATCGCGGCCCCAATGAACCCGATGTGGGTGAGGGGGCGATTGTCACCGGCGGTATCGACTTCACGCGTGAATCCTATGTCGATGAATTCGACTTCGACGGATTTGAAGGACTCGATCTCGATTTCGACTTCGTCCCGGCCGGTCCGGTCATCGGCGCCTTCTTCGTTGGATTCTACTTCCTGTTCTTCCTGCTCGCAGCCGCGCTCATGCCCAATGGCGTGGCCCGCATGGTCACTGAATTTCGTCAGCGCCCGGTGGTGTCACCGCTCATCGGTTTCGTGACGTGGGCCTTTTGGCCGATCATCCTGGCCGTCGGGATTATCCTACTGGCGTTGACAATTGTGGGCGTGCTCCTGGTGCCGTTCTGGATCCTGGCCGTGTTCATGATCCTGTCGCTGTCCTACCCCTTCGGTGCGGCGGCAATCGGCGACCTGGTGTTCAATCGCCGCCGTGATGGTCAATTGCGATTTGGCATGCGGATCCTGACCACGCTTGGCGTTCTCATCGCAGCCGCTGCGCTTTGGGTGGTTCCGCCGATCGGATTGGTCGGCTGGTTTGTCCTGACCTGGATCGGGCTGGGCGCCTGGTTGTTCGCCCTTGGCGGTGGACGCGACCGGCAACCCGCTGCAATCGAGTCACCAGCCGTTTGATCGACACGGCAACCGAGGGGCAGGGGCCCAGGCTCTGCGTCAGCGCAAAGCGCTCTTGCGCAACTGACGCAGAGCCCCGCCCGAAACGCTGTTGGGAATCCTGATTCAGATTCCCCGATATTTCGCGTACCCGATTGTTGTTGCTTATAAAAAGGACCGCCGAGTTGTCGATTTCACCGCGTTGATCCCGATGCTCGCGCTCGACCGACCCGAAAGGGTTTCACCCGCAGCGGACGAGCAATTCGGGCCGAGCCGTCAACCCGGCTTGATGTGACCGGCCAACAGCGCCATCTTCCGCACCGATATGGCGACCCTGATCGATAATCTCTCCGAAGCCGCGAAGGCTCGCGCTGCGCGGCACCCGGAAAAGCAGAAGCGTCCCGACGCGCCGATTCAGCGCAAACCCGACTGGATTCGCGTTCGCGCGCCCGTGGGCGAAGTCTTTTCCGAGACCCGCAAGGTGGTGAAGGACAACGGTCTGGTCACGGTCTGCGAAGAGGCCGGCTGCCCGAATATCGGTGAATGCTGGGCCCAGAAACACGCCACTTTCATGATCCTGGGGGACACCTGCACGCGGGCCTGCAGCTTCTGCAATGTGAAGACCGGCATGCCGGCACCCGTAGACCACGATGAAGCGCGCCGGGTCGGCGACGCGGTCGTGAAGATGGGGCTCGAGCACGTGGTCATCACGTCGGTGGACCGCGACGATCTTGATGATGGGGGCGCCCAGCATTTCGAGGACGTGATCAACGCCATCCGGTCGGCGTCACCCCACACAACCATCGAGATCCTGACACCGGACTTCCTGCGCAAGGCCGGCGCGCTCGAACAGGTGATCGACGCCCGGGCCGACGTGTTCAACCACAACCTTGAAACCGTTCCGCGGCTCTACCTGTCGATCCGGCCTGGCGCGCGCTACTACCATTCGCTGCGCCTGCTCGAGAAGGTGAAGGAACGCGACCCGTCCCAGTTCACCAAGTCCGGCATCATGGTTGGCCTGGGCGAGACCAAGGAAGAGGTGATGCAGGTCATGGACGACATGCGGTCCGCCGGCATCGATTTCCTGACCATCGGCCAGTATCTGCAGCCGACCCGCAAACACGCCGCCGTCGACCGGTTCGTGACGCCTGAGGAATTCCGGGCCTACGAGACCATCGCCCGCGCCAAGGGCTTCCTGATGGTGTCAGCGACGCCGCTGACCCGGTCGAGCTATCACGCCGGCGACGACTTCAAGCGGCTTCGCGCAGCGCGCGAGGCGGAGCTGGCGCGGGCGTGAGCACCTCGATGACAGAGCGGATGCGCGTCCGGCACCGGCCCGAGGACGTGTTCGAACTGGTTTCAGACGTTCGCCGCTATCCGAAATTCATCAAATATCTGAGCGCGCTGCGCGTGAAAGACGAAGAGAATTTCGGGGATGTCACACGGCTCGTGGCCGAGGCCGTCGCGAGGTATCGTTTCGTCTCGGAAAAATTCACGACAGCGGTCACCTCGGACCCGACCGCACGAACCGTCGAGGTCGACCTGATCGAAGGTCCTTTCAACACGCTGCGCAACGGTTGGCGGTTCGAGGAACTCGATGACGGTTCGACGCTGTTGTCCTTCGAGATCGAGTTCGAATTCTCGAACCCGTTGCTCCAGATGCTGCTGTCGGCCAACAAGGAAAAGGCAGTTCACTTCCTGATCGACGCCTTTTGCGCAGAGGCGGACCGCCGGTATGAGACCGTCGGTGCGGCTGAGTATGACGGGTCAGACGATATCGTCACGCAGCGCGTCGCGAAGTAGCTCAAGCGCGAACCGTACCGTTTCCAGCCGGACATTTGCCCGGCCAATCGCACCGAACTCCCGTTTCACGGTTTTGACACCGCTGCGTGTCGCCACGCCGAACCAGACCAGGCCTTCAGGTTTGCTCTCGGACTGCCCCGGGCCAGCGACACCCGTGACCGATACGGTGATCGACGCGGCCGATCGTTCGAGCGCGCCGCGTGCCATCGCCTCGGCAACGGCCTGGGACACGGCGCCTTCGGCGTGAAGCAGGTCATGATCAACACCGAGCATGTCTTCCTTGGATGCATAGGAATAGGTGACAAAGCCCCGGTCAAAACAGATCGACCCGCCCGGATTCTCAGTCAGGCAGCTTGCGATCAGCCCTCCGGTGCAACTCTCAGCCACAGCGATCATCACACCGCTGCCAGTAGCGGCGATGCGTATCTCGTCGGCGAGTTGAACGAGGGCAGGGGGTAAGGCGCTCATCGGCGCACCGTGACCAGCGCTTGTGCGGCGAGACCCTCTCCGCGACCGGTAAATCCGAGACCTTCCGTGGTCGTCGCCTTTACGCTGACCCGATCAAGCGGCAGTTGAAGGATGTCACCCAGGCGATTGCGCATCGCATCCCGGTATCGTCCGATCTTCGGGCGTTCGCAGATCAGCGTCACGTCAACATGGACCAGTGTCGCTCCCGCGTCCCTGGCCAGCATGACGGCATGTTCCAGAAACCGGTCAGACGACGCGCCCTTCCATTGCGGATCAGATGGCGGGAAATGCTGGCCGATATCGCCCGCAGCGATCGCGCCAAGGAGGGCGTCGGTGATCGCATGCAGCCCGGCATCAGCGTCGGAATGTCCGGACAGTCCCAGCCCCTCCTCGATCCGCACCCCGCACAGCATCATGTGATCGGCCGGTTCGAGGCGATGAACATCAAAGCCGCTGCCGGTAACGCTCTCGCCCCGGTTCGCCATCCGCTCGGCGCGCTCAAAATCCTCGGCTTGGGTCAATTTGAAATTCTCCTCATCGCCCGGCACCAGCCGCACATCGATCCCGGCTGCGCGGGCCACCGCGACATCATCGGCCAACTCTGTGTCCGGGGGGGCGAGCGCGGCATAGGCCGCGCGGATTGCGGACAGCCGGAAACCTTGCGGTGTCTGCGCGCGAAAGATCCCGTCACGGGATACCGGCTTGGCCACGTGATCACCCGATCCCGACCACAAGGCATCCGCGACGGGCAGGACGGGCAGGGCGCCATCGGCGATCTGCAGCCCTTCCAGAACCGCATCAATAAGGGCAGCGGGCACGAAAGGACGTGCGCCGTCATGGATGAGGACCAAGTCGACTCCATCCGGCACCGCATCGAGCCCGGCCCTGACCGAGGCGGTTCGCGTCGCCCCGCCGGTCACGAACATCACGTCCAGACCCGCCAGGGCGGTTTTCGCACGATCCCTGTCTTCGTCCGCGATGACAACGATCACTTGCCCGATGCCCGGATGTCGAACGAACCGGAAAATGGTGTGTCGCAGGACAGGTTGCCCGGCGATTGGCCGGTACTGCTTGGGCACACCGCCTCCAGCCCGAATTCCCTTCCCGGCGGCGACAATGATGGCGGCGGTGGTTGGCATGGCGGCGTTGCAGCTCCGGGGCGGCTCCGATAGGGTCCGCGCCGATTTCAGACAAGGATGGCTCAGAGTCCAGCCCATGACGGTGACAATCGGACATCACACGGTGCGTGCGCCGGTGCTACTCGCGCCCATGTCGGGCGTGACCGATCTGCCGTTCCGGCGTCAGGCGTGGCGCTTTGGTGCCGGACTGGTCTTTTCCGAGATGGTTGCCAGCGAAACCCTGGCGCAGGGCCGCAAGGATGTGGTTCGCCGCATGGCCCGCGACGATACCGGTGGTGGACCTCACATTGTCCAGCTGGCCGGTCGCGAAGCCAAGTGGATGTCGGTGGGCGCTGAACTCGCTGCCGAGGCAGGCGCTGACATCATCGACATCAATATGGGTTGCCCCGCGCGCCAGGTCACAAAAGGGCTTTCCGGGTCTGCGCTGATGCGCGACCTCGATCACGCCATGACCCTGGTCGAAGCGACTGTAGGTGCTGTCGACATACCGGTGACATTGAAGATGCGCCTGGGCTGGGACCATGACAGCCTCAATGCACCCGAACTCGCGCAGCGTGCCGAAGCAGCCGGGGTCCGCATGGTCACGGTACACGGCCGCACGCGCCAGCAATTCTACAAGGACCAGGCCGACTGGGCCGCAGTCCACGCGGTGCGGCAGGCTGTCTCCATTCCGCTCGTCGTCAACGGAGACATCGGAACGACTCGCCAGGCGCGCGAAGCCCTCGGCCAGTCCGGGGCGGACATGGTGATGGTTGGACGTGCGGCTCAGGGTCTGCCCTGGCTTCCCGGTCAGATTGCTGCCGAACTGCGCGGAGACAAGCTCGTTATCGCACTCGCCGACAAGATCGATGCGCTGCACGACCAGACCGACGAATCGTTGACCCTCTACGGAACCCGGATCGGGATCCGGATGATGCGCAAGCACTATGCCTCGTTCGTCGACGCCGAAATGCCGGAAGCTGAGCAAGTCGAACTGCGATCGGACCTGTGCCGTGCGGACACGCCTGAAGCGGCCCATGCCGCGCTGGATCGCTGCGCGGATCACACCTGTGCAGAATGGGCCGCCTGAGACGCTTGTTGCGTAAACGACACGACACTGTTGATTGAGGGCAACACGCAGGTCTAAGGTCCGCGAGTGACAGCGCAAACCGCCTCATCCGTGCGCCCGGCGCGCCGCACCTTCACCGGGCTCAGCCTGTTCTCCGGTGTGATGGGCATCGGATTTTTCATTGCAATCCTGATTGTCGCCGCTGCGGCCTTTGAGCTGGTGGTCGGCAATGAAGCGGGTTCGGGCGGCAATTCCCCGCTGCGTGTCCTGCTTTACGCCAATATCGGCCTGATCGCGGTGCTGGCCATCGTGGTCGCGACCCGTGTTGCCCGGCGGCTGACCGGACGAAGGTTTGGCGAACCCGCTCCACGCCTTCACTTGCGTTTCGTGGCCATGTTCACGATTGCGGCGGCCATCCCGACGATTCTGGTGGCCGTCTTCCTGGGCGGCGTTCTGACCCGCGGGGTCGAATACTGGTTTGGTGAACGCGTCAGTGCCATCGTGGAAGGCGCCGCGTCCGCAGCGCGTGAAGTGGTGGAACGTGAAGCCAATGAGGCGTCCGAGCAGATGCGTCTGATGGCGCTCGACCTCAGCCAGGAAGGGCCGGTGGACGCCTTTTCGACGGCGCGGATCCAGTATGTTCAATATCTCCGGGTCCAGAATGCAGGCCGGGGTTTCCTGTCATCCTACATCGTGGACGGGCAGGGGACTGTCCTGGCGCGTGCGGAGACCGCCGAAAGCCCGATTTTCATCCCGCCTTCGAGGCGCTTGTTCGAACTTGCCCGTGACGGCGATATCGGTGTCTCGACACCTGAACAGGCAAGTGATGAAGACGGGGCGATGCGCGCGCTGATGCGCCTGCCTGCCTATGACGACGCCTATCTCTACGTATTCCTCAATCTCGATCTCAACGTCCTGCAACGCGCCGAGAATGCGGTCGTCGAACTGCGCAATGCCGGCCAGCGCGAAGCCCAGCTCGGCCCGATCTACGTCCTGGTCTATCTCCAGACCGCCGTCCTGATTGTGTTGGGCGCAATATCGCTCGCGCTCGGTGCTGCAACGCGGATTGTCCGGCCCGTCTCCAATCTCGTCGGCGCGGCGGAGCGTGTGCGCAAGGGGGACCTCGACGCACGCGTCGAGGTCAAACGCGAGGACGACGAGATCGCGACGCTCGGTCTTGCGTTCAACCGCATGACCCGGCAGCTGCGCGGACAGCGCCGTGAACTGGTCGCCGCGCATGCCCAGTCCGAGCGGCGGCGGGCCTTTACCGAAGCCGTTCTGGCCGGAGTGACAGCGGGCGTGATTGGCCTCGACGAGGAAAACTGCATCACGCTGGTCAACCGGTCCGCCTGTGCCCTTCTGGAGCGCGAGGAAAGCGAACTGGTCGGAAGTCCGATCCGGGAAGTCGCCCCGGCCCTTGAAGCCGCCGTGGAGGCCGCTCGCCGCCGTCCGGGCGATGTCGCCGAACTCCAAGCCGAGCTCGCCATGTCGGACGACAGCGTCCTCAGCCTCAGTGTTCGCGCGGCCGTCACATCGGATGCCGGTCTGGTCCTGACCTTTGACGACGTATCCCGGCTGGTCGCGGCACAGCGTAATGCCGCCTGGCGCGACGTCGCCCGCCGGATCGCTCACGAGATCAAGAACCCGCTCACACCCATCCAACTCTCGGCTGAACGCCTGCGCCGGAAATACCGCAAGCACGTCGAGGAACACGACGTCGAGACATTCGATCGCTGCACCGACACGATCGTAAGGCAGGTCAGCGACATCGGGCGGATGGTCGACGAATTCTCGTCCTTCGCTCGCATGCCGACCCCGCGCGTCGAACCCGCGGACATGGGGTCAATGGTTCAGTCAGCAGCCTTCGCCCAGCGTGTCGCCAGCCCCGATCTGAAAGTCGAATTCGAAGTGCCGCGAGAACCGGTCAGCGCGCTTTGCGATGAGCGTCTTGCGGTCCAGGCGCTGGCGAACATTCTGAAGAACGCCGCAGAGAGCGTGTCGGCACGGTGCGACCGCGATGGCGGCAAGTCGCGTCCCGGACGCATCACGGTGACACTCGGGCAAGACGACGGCTTCGCCGTGATCGAAGTGACCGACAATGGTCTGGGTTGGCCGACGCCGGACCGCGAACGGCTCACCGAGCCCTATATGACGACCCGCGAGAAAGGGACCGGCCTGGGTCTTGCTATCGTCAAGCGCGTGATGGAGGACCATCACGGCCGACTGGAACTGGATGTGCCGGACGACGGGGCAGGGGCGATCGTCCGCCTGTTCTTCCCGCTCACCCCCGAGGACGTTCCGGCGTCCGCCGCTACGGAAATTGGAGCGTAAGCGCCCATGGCTAAAGACATTCTCATTGTCGACGACGAGGACGACATTCGCGACCTCATCTCCGGCCTGCTCGAAGACGAGGGTTATCAGGCCCGCGAGGCCGCCGACGCCGATGGCACGCTCGACGCCATCAAGGCGCGAAAGCCCTCACTGATCATCCTTGACGTCTGGCTCCAGGGCAGCCGCCTCGACGGCATCGAGCTTCTGGAAGTGATCCGGAAGATCGATCCTGACCTGCCCGTCATCGTGATCTCCGGTCACGGGACGATCGAGACGGCCGTCGCCGCGATCCGCAAGGGGGCCTACGACTTCCTTGAAAAGCCGTTCAAGAGCGACAAGCTCCTTGTCACGGTCGAGCGCGCGCTCGAAGTATCGAAGCTGCGGCGCGAGAACGCCGAGCTGCGGACGAAGGTGGACCTTGAATCGGAACTGGTCGGCAAATCGCCGCTGATCGTCCAGCTGCGCCATCTCATCGACCGGGTCGCCCCGACCAACAGCCGGGTGCTGATCTCCGGTCCGGCGGGTTGCGGCAAGGAACTGGTCGCACGGCTGATCCATGCCCGCTCTCCGCGATCGGAAGCGGGCTTCATCGCAGTCAACGCGGCCGGAATGGTGCCGGACAAGGTCGAAGAGGAGTTGTTTGGCTCCGAAGCCGCCGACGGCAGTCTGTCGCGCGTCGGTCTTCTGGAGCGCGCACATGGCGGAACGCTTTTTCTGGACGAGATCGGCGACATGCCGTCCGCGACACAGAACAAGCTGCTGAGGATGCTGATCGATCAGCGCTTTCACCGGGTTGGCGGATCCACCGATGTGCAAGTGAATGTTCGCGTTGTCACGTCCTCGTCCAAGGACCTGCGAGACTTGATCGGGCAGGGGCGCTTCCGCGAAGACCTCTACCATCGCCTCGCCGTCGTGCCCGTCACGATCCCGGCCTTGGCCGACCGGCGGGAGGACATTCCTTCCCTGGTCGATCACTTCATCGACCGGATCACGTCGCTGTCCGGACTGCAACGGCGCCGGATCGGCGAGGACGCAATGGCCGCACTCCAGGCGCACGACTGGCCCGGTAATGTGCGTCAGCTTCGCAACAATGTGGAACGGCTGCTGATCCTGGCCTCGGGTGAAGGCGAGCAACCGATCACGCTGGACTCGCTCCCCTCCGAGGTAGCGGGCCGCGAAACGTCCGATGCCGGGTTCGATGCCGAGCGGATGATCGCCCTGCCGCTGCGGGAAGCGCGCGAGAATTTCGAGCGAGAATATCTCAAGGCCCAGATCAGCCGCTTCGGTGGAAACATCTCGCGCACGGCTACCTTCATCGGCATGGAGCGCTCGGCCTTGCACAGGAAACTCAAATCGCTCGGTGTCACACCGGCGTCGGCACGCGCCGATCTTGACGATATGGTCGACTAGGGACCGCGGGAGAGACTTTCGATGAAAGCTGTCGTCTGCGGCGCAGGCCGCGTCGGATACGGGATCGCCCGTGCATTGTCTCGCGAAGGCAATGCGGTCACGGTCGTGGACTGGTCCGCCGAACTGATCAACAAGATCACCACTGACCTCGACGTGCGCGGCGTCGTGGGGCACGGGTCACACCCCGAAGCGCTTGAACGCGCCGGGGCCGCGGATGCCGAATTGCTGGTGGCGGTGACCTATTCCGACGAAACCAACATGATTGCCTGTCAGGTCGCGCATTCGCTCTTCGGAACGCCAACCCGGATCGCGCGCGTACGCGCACAAAGCTATCTGGAGCCTGCCTGGCGCGATCTGTTCACCACCGGACACCTGCCGATCGATGTCGTGATCTCGCCGGAACTCGAAGTGGGCCGGGCCATCCTTCAACGCGTGGAAACGCCCGGTGCCTTCACGACGGCCTTGTTCGCAGGGGGCAGAATCCAGCTCCTGGGTCTGCAGGTGGACGAGAATTCGCCGGTCGCCGGGTCCTCGCCCGACCAGTTGCGCGAACTCTTCCCGGATTTGCGCCTGACGCTCGTCGGGATCGACCGTGACGGAAAACTGTTCATTCCCGAACATTCCGACCCGCTTCTCGCGGGCGATGAAGCCTATCTGGTGATCGAACCGGCCCGGCTCGACCGCGTGCTCGATATTTTTGGTCGTACCAGTGAAAAGGTTCGCCGCGTTGTCATCGTCGGCGCCGGCAATATCGGGGTTTACGTCGCCCGGTCCCTGGAGCGCCTTGGTGGCCTGAAAGTGCGTCTGATCGAGGCGGACAAGAAAAAGGCCGAAGCCGCCGCCGACCAGCTGCGCCGCACGGTCGTTCTCCACGGTGACGGCTTGTCACCCAGCCTGCTGCGCGAAGCGGCCGCTGACCGGGCCGAACTCGTCGTGTGCGTGACCAATGACGATAAGGTCAACCTGATGAGTGCCGTGATGGCCAAACGGGAAGGGGCCGCGCGGACGATCTGTCTTGTCAACGAACAGGCCTTCGCCGATTTGCGCGAACCGCTCGAGATCGATGCGTTCATCGACCCGCGTTCGACGACCGTTTCGACAATCCTCCAGCACATCCGGCGCGGCCGGATCACCGGACTCCAGTCGCTTGGCGGCGGCAAGGCCGAAGCGCTGGAAGGGGTTGCCCTGAACACGTCGCCCCTGGTCGGCAAGGCGATTGATGCCATGGACCTGCCGGACGGCGTCACGCTTGGCGCCGTGGTGCGCGGTGACAAGGTCCTGATGCCGGGTGATGGCGAAACCATTCGCGAAAACGACCGAGTCCTGCTGTTCGCCGAGACCGCGCTCGTCGCTAAGGTCGAGCAACTCTTCCGGGTCAGCCTGGAATATTTCTGATGGCGGCGGCGTGACCAATCTCTCCTTCCTGCGCCCCTTGGGGCTGATCTGGATTGTATTCGGCGGTTTCATGCTCGGTGCCAGCCTGCTGGCCCTGGCATTTTCGCTCCCCCTGGGGGCCATTGCATACGCGTCGACCGCACTGGCTCCGCTTTTGATCGGCGGGCTGATCACGCTCGCGACAGGCCGGTCGCGCGGCCGTACGCAAATTTCGGACGTGTCGGCTTTCGTTGCCATCGCCTGGGCGTTGTCGCCCGCCTTCGCGGCTCCGGCCTTCGCCCTTTTGAACCCCGATTTCGGGCCGTTCGACGCCCTGTTTGAAGCGTATTCTGCCCTGACGACGACAGGGGCCATCCTGCTGCAGCCCGCTGAGGCGGGCCGCGAGATCGTGCTGTGGCGCTGCGTGATGAGTTTTGCGGGCGGCTACGCAACGCTGGTCCTGACGGCGGGACTGCTCGCTGTCTTGGACCGCGGCGCCCAGCAATTGCGCAAGACCATTCTACTGACCGTCGACCAGGAGAATGTGTTTTCGCACCTTCACATTGTCGCGCGCCGCATACTGTTGATCTACGGCGGACTGGCGGTGGTGTTCTTCGTCATCCTGATGATGGCGGGGACCCCGGCGTTTGACGCGGCGTGTCTGAGCCTGTCGGCCCTATCCACCGGAGGCTACGCGCCTGTTGGCGGCCCGATTACCGCGCATTATCCAGCCTTCGTGGTTCCCGTGTTGATGGCAGCCTGCCTGATCGGAGCCATCAATATCGCGCTCGTCTGGACAGCGCCCCGCAAGCGAAGCTGGCGTCCCGACCCGGAACTCGTGGGATTCCTTGCTCTCCTGGCCGCGTTGTGGGGCGTGTCGATGGTATCCATGGAAGCGGCCAATCCCTTCACGACGCTTGCCGAGGCGGTCTTCGCAATCACGACATCGGGATTCACCGCCAGCGCGGCCTCCGGCTTCCTGCCGATCGCTGCCCTGTTTGTTGCGCTGGTCGGAGGCTCGGCCGCATCGACCACGGGCGGCATCAAGATCTCCCGTTTTGTCCTGCTGTGGCGGCAGATCTTCACCGATCTGGGCCGCATGGCGCACCCGTCGAGCGTCCTCAACATGCGCTACCGCAACAAGGACGCGCGCAGCGGTGGCTTCACCGCGCTCTGGACGACCGTTCTCGCTTTTGTCGCAACCGTGACGATCTCCACCTTGATCGGTTCGGCGCTCGGCGACGGGTTCGAGCAGGGCTGGAGCGCATCGATGGCCGCGATCGCCAATGCCGGGCCTTTGTTCGACCGCGCCGAAGGCGGTCAGAGCTGGGCCGTGTTCAATACACCCAACCAGATACTGTTCATCGTCGTGATGGTTCTGGGCCGCCTGGAAGTGCTGGCCGGCGCAGCGGCCCTGTTGTCACTGATCAAACGGGATTAGGGGAATATGTCTCGTATCGCCTACGTCAATGGTGCCTTCTTGCCGCACTCCGATGCCGCGATCCACATCGAGGACCGGGGCAACCAGTTCGCCGACGCCGTCTACGAGGTCTGGGCGATACGGGCGGGGGGCCTGCTCGATACCGAGGGGCATCTCAAACGCCTGGGGCGCTCGCTCGGCGAATTGCGAATCCGCAAACCCATGACCGACGCTGCCCTCATGGCGGTGCTTTACGAAACCGTCCGGCGAAACCGGGTGCGTGACGGATTACTCTACCTCCAGGTCTCACGCGGCTGCGCGCCGCGCGATCATTGTTTTCCGGGCGAACATGTGGGTCCGACAGTCATCGTTACGGTGAAGCGCACCAACACCCGGGCGGCAAATGAGAAGGCAGAGAAGGGCGTCAGCGTCATCACGATCCCGGACATTCGGTGGGGCCGGCGAGACATCAAGACGGTGTCCCTGCTCCCGAACGCGCTCGCCAAGCAAGCAGCCAAAGAGGCCGGGGCGGCTGAAGCCTGGTTGATCGATCCCGACGGCACCGTGACCGAGGGTTCGTCATCGAACGCCTGGATCCTGACCAAGGAAAACACGCTGGTCACGCGCGCCGCCAGCCAGTCCATCCTGAACGGCATCACGCGGCAGGCCGTGATTGCCGCCGCACAGGGCGACCGCATCACCTTTGAAGAACGCGCATTCACCCGCGACGAAGCGCTTGATGCCCGCGAAGCCTTCATTACGTCTGCATCAGCCCATGTCACGCCGGTGATCAGGATTGACGGACAACCGGTTGCGGATGGCGAAGTCGGCCCGGTGGCCCTCGCCTTGAGGTGGAGCTATCTTGCTGCAGCGCATCAAAATTCTGCTGTGCCGCACAAAAGACAGGCCGGTCCGCTGGTTGCGCGCCCGGCGAAGCGGCGTATAGGTTAACCGACAGGAGCGATAGCCGCCCGAGTCGCGGGGGAGAGAAGGCATGTCCCAAGAAAAAAGACAAAACCTGCAGGACGTCTTTCTGAACGCCGTTCGGAAGACCAAAACGCCGCTGACCATCTTTCTGGTGAATGGGGTGAAGCTTCAGGGCATCGTCACGTGGTTTGACAATTTCTGCCTGCTGCTGCGCCGCGATGGCCAGTCGCAACTCGTCTACAAGCACGCCATCTCGACGATCATGCCGTCCCAACCCGTCTCGCTGTTCGAGGCTGAACAGGATGATGCCGATGATCAGGACAGTGCTGCTTGATCGAAACCGAAACACCGGCTGACCGGGTCTATGTCGTCCACCCCCAGGTCAGGGGCCGGGACTATGACGTAGACGCGCGCCTTGAAGAAGCCTGCGGCCTGGCAGAAGCCCTGGATCTTGAACTGGCCGGCGGCGAGATCACACCGCTGCGCAGTATTGATTCCGGCCGGTTCTTCGGATCGGGCAAGGCCGAACTGATCCGCGAAACGCTCGTCGAGAAAGACGCGGTCGTCTGCGTGGTCGATACGAAACTGTCTCCTGTACAACAGCGCAATCTGGAAAAGGCCTGGCAGGTCAAGGTCGTCGACCGGACGGGCCTTATCCTCGAGATTTTCGGGCGCCGCGCCCGCACCAAGGAAGGCCGATTGCAGGTTGAACTGGTGCGCCTCGCCTATGAACGCTCGCGCCTTGTCCGCACCTGGACACACCTTGAACGCCAGCGGGGCGGCGGCGGCTTCTTGGCCGGTCCCGGTGAAACACAGATTGAAACCGACCGGCGCTTGCTCGCCGACAGGATGGCCCGCCTGCGCCGGGAACTTGATGATGTGCGCCGCACCCGGTCACTTCACCGCAAGCAGCGCCAGGACGTGCCATTCCCGGTCGTCGCGCTTGTGGGCTACACCAATGCCGGGAAATCGACCCTGTTCAACCGGGTGACCGGCGCGCGGGTGCTCGCCAAGGACATGCCGTTCGCGACCCTCGACACCACGATCCGAGCCTTTGAAACCCCCAACGGTATCAAGACATTGATGTCGGACACCGTGGGTTTCATCATCGATCTGCCGACCGAGCTGATCGCCGCCTTCCGCGCCACGCTCGAAGAGGTGAGGGATGCGGACGTCCTGATCCACGTGATGGACGTGTCCGCTGCCGATTTCGACCTGCACCGGCAGGAAGTCGAATCCATCCTCGACGAGCTGGAGGCGGGCGTTGATCACGACCAGATGGTGATCGAGGTCTTCAACAAGATCGATCTGTGGGACGAGGAGAGCGACAATCCGCCTCCGTCACGCGGCGAGGGCGTGTTCGAGACAATCTCCATGTCTGCATTGACCGGGGAGGGCATGGATCGCTTCATGGGCGCGATCGAACGGGCGTTGCTGGAACGCGCCCGGGTCCTGACGGTGACGCTCCAGCCCGGCGAAGGGAAGGCCCATGCCTGGCTTCACCAGCATGGTGCCGTTCTGAAAGAAACCACCGACAACAAGACGGGCATCGTCACGATGACGGTGCGGGTGACGCCCGAGGATGCCGGCCGGTTCGCCGTGGCATTTCCCGAACATGGTCAGCCGGACTAGGTCAGCGTTCGAGGGTTTTCGCCTCTACCCAGAGCGCTTCCATCTCGTCCAGCGTCGCGTCTCGCGGATCTCGTCCGGACTGGGTCAACCGCGCCTCGATGTGACGGAACCGGCGCTCGAATTTCGCATTCGCGTCGCGGGCAGACGTTTCGGCGTCCAGCTTCAATTTTCTGGCGTAATTGACGATAACAAAAAGAAGATCACCGATTTCTTCCTGCACTTTTTCCCGATTGCCGGACGCCGCGGCTTCGCGCACTTCGTCCAGTTCCTCCTCCACCTTGTCCCAAACCCTTGCAGCATCAGGCCAGTCGAAACCCACGCTCGCAGCGCGCTTTTGTAACTTCTGGGCGCGTTTGAGGGCAGGGAGGCCTGAGGGCACGTCATCAAGGACACCATGCACGTCCTTGGTGTCGCGGCGCTCTGCCGCTTTCAGCTCTTCCCAGGCCTGCGTCTGTTCGGAGCTGTCGCGGTAGGTCTGGTCACCGAAGACATGCGGGTGGCGGCGCACCATCTTGTCGCGGATCGAGGCTGCGACATCCGAGAAGTCGAACAGGCCGGCTTCCTCGGCCATGCGGGCGTGAAACACGACCTGCAGCAGCAAGTCGCCCAACTCGTCCTTGATCTCCTCGGGATTGCCGCGGCGGATCGCGTCTTCGACCTCGTAGGCTTCCTCGATCGTGTAGGGCGCGATGGTCTCGAATGTCTGTTCGACATCCCACGGGCATCCGGTCTCCGGATCACGCAGGCGCGCCATGACGGCGAGCAGGTCCAAAAGGGGATCGTCAGATGTCTTGAAGGTCATGGATCAATAAGGCGCATAATGAATATTATGAGACATACGAGCGAGGCGATATCAGGCAGGACGAGCCATTGTACAACACGCTCAGGCCGTCATAGGCCGGCTGCACCCCTTCGGGAAGCTTGGCGGCGAGTTTCGCATAGTCGAGATCGATATGAAGGTTGGTCAGCACACCCTGGCGCGCTTTGGAACGCTCCAGCCAACCCAGTGCGTCGGTGACGCTCGCATGGGTCGGATGCGGCGCGTCACGCAATGCATCGACAATCCACGTATCGATGCCGCGCAGTACATCAAATGCTGCGTCCGGCACGACATTGACGTCAGGCGAATATGCAATCGGTCCGAACCGGAAACCGGTCGACATGATCTTGCCGTGTTCAAGTTCGAACGCCTGCACGCCAACACTGCCACCGGGACCGTCAATCTTGAACGTCTCGCCCCATGACGGCAGCGCAAGCGCTTCGAGAATGGAATGGTAGTGCGGCCCCATGCCTTCGAAGGCATAGTAAAAGCGCCGCATCAGCGACTGGCGCGTGGCATCGCTCATCCAGACCGGCATGCGCTTGCGCGCCGTGTAGACAAAGGGCCGCAAGTCGTCGATCCCGTGGGTCTGGTCGGCATGGTCGTGCGTGTACAGCACTGCGTCGAGCCGTGTCGTACGCGTCACCAACATTTGCGCACGAAGGTCCGGCGACGTGTCGACAAGAATATTGGTCGTTTCGCCGGAGTCGAATTGCTCAATTGTTTCGGCCGCTTCCACGAGCAAGCTGCAGCGAAGTCGGGCATTTTTCGGATTTGACGGGTCGCACGCGCCCCAATCGCCGTTCAGGCGCGGAACTCCGCCTGATGAACCACTGCCCAGGATCGTCGCCCGACGGATGGCTCCCTGTTTCATGGCCGCGTAACGCGGTCAAACAGGTTGAAAAACGCCTCGGTTGTGCGGGTCTCGCACTCCTCGCGCGACCAGTCCTTGATCGCAGCAAGACCATCGGCAACCGCCGGGAGAAATGAAGGTTCGTTGCGCTTGCCCCGGTGCGGCACCGGCGCGAGATACGGGCAATCGGTCTCGATGATGATCCGGTCGTCCGGAGCGATTTCACGAAAGACCGCGCGCACATCGTCCGCCTTCTTGAATGTGATGATCCCGCTGGCAGCGAAATATGCGCCGAGCTTGGCGCCGCGACGGGCAAGCTCCGGTCCGCTGGTGTAGCAATGCAGGAGCGGGCGAATCGCCCCCTTCCCCATCTCCTCTTCCAGGATATCACCCATCATCGCATCGGCTTCACGCGTATGGATGACGAGCGGCAGATCGCTCCGGCGCGCCGCCTCGATGTGCGCTCGGAAGCTGGCGACCTGATCGGCTTCGGGGCTGTAACCGTAATGGAAATCCAGCCCGGTCTCGCCAATCCCCACCACACGCGGATGCTGCGCCAGTTCGATCAGCTCATCGGCGGTGATGTCGGGGCGGTCCTTGGCATGATGCGGATGCGCACCGATCGTGCACCAGATGTCGTCATAGCGTTCGGCAATTGCTGAAACGGCAGGAAAATCCTTGAGTTCGCAGCAAATCGTGATCATCCGAACGACACCGGCCTCACGGGCTCGGGCGATCACCTGGTCGAGATCGTCGGCGAAGCTCTCGCCGTGAAGATTGACGTGGCTATCAACGAGCATCGGGGGGCGTATCGGCCTTCGCTGCGTCCTGGATACGGTGAATGGCGCTGAGCGCCACCTGCTTGGGGTCGAGATAAAGCCCCTCGCCTGCGCCGACAAGCGCGCGAACGTCGCGCCAGGCGCTCGTCCACGGTTCGGGATCGCGGCCGTCGCGTCCCGCTGACCGTGCCCGCTCCATGGTCCAGGTCAGGATGCTGTCGTTGAAGGCTGCCCGGATCGCGTCCTTGTCCTTGCCGGTCATCCGATTGGCCAGCGCGCGCGACTGGGCGGGATCGAGCCGTGGAAGCCCGCGCAGCAGCGTTTCTACCGATTCCGGAATATCCTTCGCAGGCGAGCGCGCCAGCGCCAGCGCTTCGCCCGGCAAACCTTTTGATCGCTTTGCCCAGTCCTCCGGGCGATTGATGCCCGATTGCCGCGACAGCCATTCGGCCGTGGCCGCTTCGCCCGGCGCGCGCAGCGTCAGGCGGCGGCAACGCGACCGGATCGTGGGCAGCAACTTGCCGGGCGTGTGCGCGAGCAGAAAGAGCACCGTCTTTTTCGGCGGCTCCTCGAGGGACTTCAACAGCGCATTGGCAGCGTTGGGGTTCATCTCGTCGACACTGTCGACAATCGCGACGCGCCATCCGTCAGCACCGGCACTGAGCGAAAAGAATTCAGGCACCTTGCGCAGCGCATCGACCGTGATGACCGAACGCCATTTCTTGCCCTTCTCGTCCCACGGACGACGGATCACGAGAAGTCCGGGATGCGACATCGCTTCCACGCGCCGGCTGACCGGGTCGGCGGCATTGGCGCCCAGCCCGTCCCCGTGCGGTGCGGCCCCGAGGATCCGGCGGGCAGCCCGGTAGGCGAGCGTCGCCTTGCCGACACCTGACGGCCCGGTGATCAGCCAGCCATGATGCAGGCGATCCGCGTTGATTGCGGCTGTCAGTTCGGCTTCGGCGTCCTGATGCCCCGTCAGGTCGTAGCGTTCGCGCGGATGTGGACATCCGGCGCGCCGATCGGGTTCATCGGGATAGTCGGTCTCGCTCATGGGGCGCCGAACCGGTCGCGAAACACATCAAGGGCGGCTGACAGAACGTCGCCGGCCGCCTGGCCGCCATCAATCACGGCGCAGCGGCCTGGATTGTCGTGGGCAATGTCGAGAAAGCCCTGGCGCAGGCGCTCGTGGAATGTCTGGCCCTTGGCTTCAAACCGCGTTTCGGCCTCGCCGCGTGCCCAGGCACGCTCCAGCCCTTCCATCGGATCGATATCGATCACCAGCGTCAGATCGGGCTCAAATCGTTCCAGTGCCATGCGGTGCAGCGCGTCGAGCCGGTCTGCCGAAATCCCGCCGGCGGCGCCCTGATAGGCGCGCGTGGAATCGGCGAACCGGTCACACAGCACCCAGTTGCCGGCTGCGACATTCGGCCGGATCACGCGGTCCACGTGATCGACCCGGGCGGCATAGAACAGCAGCGCCTCGGCGGTCGGGGACCAACGGTCGACCGGTCCGTTGACCAGGAGGTCACGGATCGCCTCGGCCCCCGGGGTTCCGCCGGGCTCGCGCGTCTTGATCACCTTTTGACCTTGCGCTTCCAGCGCCCGGGCAATGCCGTCGATCAGTGTGGTCTTTCCAGCACCCTCGCCGCCTTCCAGCGTGATGAAATGTCCCGCCACCGGCTCAACCGCGGATCATGTGGACCAGCGCATCGATGGCGCGGCCGAACATGCCTTTGCGGGGAACATCATTGGCAGCGTGCAGATCATAACGACGGGTCTCCTGGCCCGGTGCCTCGACCACCAGGTGCGCGACCACATCTCCCTCGGAGATCGGGGCGCTCAAGGGGCCATCATAAACGACCGACACGGTCATGTTGCGGCGGGCAACGCGCGACAGTCCCACCGTGATATCCGACGGAGCAACAAGCGAGACAGTGCCGGACCGGCCCATGAACACCTCGGCCTCGCCGACGGTGTCCCCGGCGTCGAACAGGTCGAAGGTCGCAAATTCAGCGAACGCCGCCCGCATCATGCGCTCGGCTTCATTGGCGCGGGCGCGGTTGGAGTCCATTCCGTTGAAGACAATGATGCGGCGCTGCCCGTCGCGGACAGCGGACCCGACAAGGCCGTAGCCGCTCTCCTCGGTGTGACCGGTCTTCAGCCCGTCTGCGCCGTCAAACGTGCCCATCAACGGATTGCGGTTGTACTGGCGGATGCCGTTGTAGGTGAATTCACGCTCGTCGAAGATTTCGTACAATTCCGGATGATCCCGGATCATGATCGCCGAAAGGCGCGCCAGATCGAGCGCACTGATCCGCTGGTCGGGATGCGGCCAACCCGTCGAGTTGGCAAAACTCGCGCTGTCGAGCCCAAGCTCGCGGGCACGCTCGGTCATCATTGCGGCGAAATTCTCTTCGGTTCCGCCCAATGCCTCGGCGATCACGATGCAGGCGTCATTCCCGGACTGGACAATGATACCGCGCAGAAGATCGTCGACACGCGCCCGGCTGTTCAGGTCCAGGAACATCGTCGAAGAACCCGACGCCGCACCGCCGCGCCGCCAGGCCTCTTCCGATACCGGCAATTCATCGTCCAACGACAGCCGCCCTTCATCAATGGCTTCGAACGCCATCAGGATGGTCATCAGCTTGCTCATTGATGCCGGCGGCATCGGTTCGTCGCCATTGTGCGACCACAGGACCGTATCGGACTCGACGTCGTAAATGACGGCGTGGCTGGCTTCGGTTTCGAAACTCTGCGCGCCGGCGAGCGGCGACAGAAGCAGGATCAGAAATACGGACAGAATGGAACGCACGGGCCAGCGACTCCCCTGATTGGAACGACGGGATAATGCACGATACAATCGTGTCAGTGTTGCGGCGTAAACCCCGCGATCAGCGCAAGGAGACTACACGGGCATCAAAGATGCCGTCCGTGTGCAGCGTCGTGCGGATCTGTTCGGCCTCGGCGCGGTCGTCCCATTGCCCCAACAGGACACGGAACACGGCCTGCCCGTTGACACGCGCTTCCTCGATCCAGGCCTCGCCCCGGCTCGCAAGACGCGCCTGGAGGCTTTGCGCATTACTCCGGTCGGTGAAGGAACCGGCCTGGATGGTCACCCGGCGCGAAGTTGCGGCATCACTTGCCTGCATGTCGGCCAGGACCTGCGCGGCGATCGGATCGTCGGATGGATTGCTGGCTGTGAAGATCACCGGCGGGGCTGACACGCCCGGACCATCAACGGGACCGATATAGCGCACCCGGACATTGGCGAGACCGGAGCCCAAAAAGCCAAGCTCGTGGGCTGCCGCCCGGCTGAGGTCGATGATCCGGTCATCAACAAACGGACCGCGATCGTTCAATCGCACCACGATTGTGCGGCCATTCTCGACATTGGTCACTTCAACCAGGCTTGGAATGGGCAAGGTCGTGTGCGCTGCCGTCATCAGGTTTTCGTCAAAAACCTCACCGCTGGCGGTCAGGCGCCCGTGGAATCCGGGGCCGTACCAGGACGCGATACCGGTGCGATCATAGGAATCATCATGCGCCGGCACATAGGTCCGGCCTGCAATCTGGTAGGGGTTGCCCACGCGCGGCTCGATCCGCCCTGCAGGCCGTCGCGGGCTGGGGGTTGCCGCCGGCGGTGTGTGCCGCGCAACCGCAGTAGTGCGCTGGGTCGTCGTTATCCGGGACTCGGGCGTGCTGGCGCATGCAGCCGTCAATGCGCACGCAAAAATCGCCGCAAGCCATTGTGTTTGCTTAATCGTTACCCGCATGGACCCTCGCCATGTGTATGCAAAGCCGGCCCCAGTCTCCCGCGAAATGGTTATCGCAGTGTAAGCCGATGCACCAGAGCGCCGATCATTCTGGTTGCGCGCCCCGCCCTCTCCCCGTTATGGGAAGCCAATCGGAGGGGTGGCAGAGTGGTCGATTGCGGCGGTCTTGAAAACCGTTGAGCCGAAAGGTTCCGGGGGTTCGAATCCCTCCCCCTCCGCCACGTAATTCGAGAAAATCAGAGACTTTCCCATAACCGGGAAATTCAGCCGTGTTTCTGGCGGTTGGCAACGCGCTGCGTCCGCAGAGACCCAGCAACCGGTCCCACATCGCCCGGAAATACCAAGCCGTCTCCGTTCGCGGAGTTGGCCGGATCGCTTAGCGCCCGTTTACAGGGAATTTACAGGGAACTTTTGAATTTTCAGGTGCCTAGAATTCGTCTCCGGAATGGTAGAACCCAAAGAGCAGCTCAAGCTCCGAACCGGCGTTCTTGCTCGGTCCAGCTTGCGGGGATTTCCGCGTGGATCCGGGAAGTGGCCGAGAGTTCCGCTCCCGGCACGCTCGCCAGACATCAACCCGTGCCCTATGAAAGGCTCAGACTCGCGAAATAAACGAGGATGACAGGGCCGCAGGTCACGGAGAGACCACATCGCTGATAGCGGGATTCAGAAAAGTCCGCCGACGCGGACCCTGTTTCGCAGGATGGTCCAAATGCTGGACGGTGTCGCGGATACCCAGCCCAATGCCGACGGAATTCTGCCAGAACTGATCGTTGGAGCCGGGTTACGCATTGAGAACACACACATAATACCTACGCCAACTGGGGCCATTCCGCTCTTTCGCGCCTTGTCACTTATCGCAAAATTTCCACCAGAGGCAAAGAAATGAAGACCAGCTACAAAGCAGGCAGTCTGACCCTCGCCGGAGCCGTCGCCATGGGCACTGGCGTGATGATCGGAGCGGGTATTTTTGCATTAACGGGTCAGGTCGCGGAGTTGTCCGGCCCGCTATTTCCGTTGGCCTTCTTGTTGGCCGCCGTGATCAGCGGTTTCAGCGCCTATACCTATATCAAGGTATCAAACAAATATCCTTCGGCGGGCGGGATCGCGATGATCCTGAACAAGGCCTATGGCCCGGCAACGATAACCGGTGGCGCTGCGCTGCTGATGGCCTTCTCGATGATCATCAATGAAAGCCTGGTGGCGCGAACCTTTGCCACTTATGGGTTGCGGCTGTTCGATGTGGGACAAAGCGAAGTGCTGATCCCAATCCTGGCACTGGGGCTCATCGTCTTTGCCTTTCTCGTCAACATTGCGGGCAATCAGATCATCAGTGGCCTCTCCAAAGTAGCCGCGATTGCCAAGATTGGCGGCATTCTGGTGTTCGGGACTTTGGTTTTGTGGGCCGCCGGGTTCAGCTTCCAACCGGCCACGGCAGGCGATGCCGGGGAAACGTCGATTACCGGCTTTCTTGCCGGGGTGGCATTGGCCATTCTGGCCTTCAAAGGCTTCACCACGATCACCAACAGCGGCGACGAAGTGAAAAACCCCAACCGGAATGTGGGTCGGGCGATCATGATTTCCCTGGCGATCTGTCTCGTCGTCTACATGCTGGTCGCCTTCGCGGTTGGGTCAACACTCTCGATTAGTGAAATCGCACAAGCGCGCGACTATTCGCTGGCCGAAGCCGCCCGTCCGGCATTTGGCGAAGCCGGTGTCTGGTTCACGGTCATCATTGCCATCGTCGCGACGGCGTCCGGAGTGATTGCAAGTATTTTCGCGGTGTCACGCATGATCGCCATGCTGACAGACATGAGACTTGTCCCGCACAAGCATTTTGGCATGCCCGGCAATATTCAGACTCATACGCTCGTCTACACGGTTGTCGCGGCGGGTCTGCTGGCCGTCTTCTTTGACCTTGGCCGCATTGCCTCCATGGGGGCGATTTTTTATCTCATCATGGACGTGATTATTCACTGGGGTGTGCTGCGCCGCCTGAGGGAAGATGTGGGCGCCAATCCGGTGGTTTTGATTTGCGCCATTCTTTTTGATCTTGTTGCGCTGGGCGCTTTTCTGGTGATGAAGGCGATGAGTGACCCGGCCATCATTGTGATCTCGGCATCCGGTATATTCGTGATTTTTGTCTTCGAAAAAATCTATCTGTCGCGCCGGCGCGAAAGCGGGGAAACACACGAAGCGGATCATCATGGCTAAACAAGGCCCGGCGGCAGTGCCAGAGGAAAGGCAGCATCAGCCGGATGGCCCTCCAGCTGAGCACATGAGCACTAATCCGTTTCGGTACTTCAAGACGTCGCCTGAGATCATTCGCCTCGCGGTAATGAAGTATGTCCGGTTCCCGCTGTCGCTGAGAAGGCCATTCCGCTCTCAACACAGACCGGTTCGCTTTTGTCTGACACCACCGCCACCATTTCTGTTCCGCCGACAGACCGGCCGGACCTTCGCAAGCCTTGATTAGGTAGCGCCGCTCTACCCGCTACCGAGCTAGGTGCGGTCCTGTTCAAGGTCTCGGGCCAGACGCCATTTCAGGAGCTCGATGCGATCTTGTCCGTAAAACGGCTCGCCGCGCCAAACCATCAGCGGAACGCCCCAGTGGTGACGGGCGTGTTCGGCCTCATTGTGCGAGATTATCGCCTCCAGCCGCGCGGACTCTTCGCGCTGACGTGCGTCCAGATCGGCAAGATCAAAACTCTCTGCGGCAACGGCTTCTGCGAGCACGTCGCCCTGTGTCCAGGCCTGTCCGGACCAGATGCAGGTCGATACCGCATCCAGGAAGGCCCAGCCGCGCAGAGGCCCCTCCTCGCTTGCAAGGACGCCCAGGCGCGTCAGGCGTCCGATATGGGGTTGGTCGGGCGACACGACGCCCGTCTCCATGTCCATGACGACGGGATCCGGATTGANCATCCCGATCTTCAACCCGTGAAACTCGGCCAGCCGAATGATGTCGGTCAGCAGGTAGGGCACCCATTGCGGGCGAACAGTCCTGAAAAAATCAGGCTGCCGGACCGCGATCGGGAAAACCGGGCGCGGACGGATCGTGACCCCGCCGGTCTCCGCCATCGTCCGCAAGCGCTTCGTCGCCAGCCACGAATAGGGAGAGCGAAAGGACCAGAATACGTCGACCGCATCAGGTTTGTCGTCGTCAATCATTGGGAACCCCCGCCCTGCTTGTTCATTCCGTCACTGAACGGCCCGCAAGGGCGCAGATCAAGTGAGGCAATGGAAATGACCAAGGATCATGGATCGTCGATCAAGGACGACAAGCTCTATGAAGACCTGCGCGAGGACGGAATGAGCAAGGAGAAAGCCGCCCGGATCGCCAATGCAAAGGCGGCCGGGGACAACCCGTCGAAAAAGGGCGGCAAGGCGTCACCCTATGAGGACTGGTCGAAATCCGAGCTCTACGACCGCGCCCAGGACATCGGGATCGAAGGGCGATCCGAAATGTCGAAAGACGAGTTGATCAAGGCACTGCGCAACCACTAGCCCGGTTCGACAGCTTCCGGGTCCACCGCAACAGGCGCGGCCGGTTCGGTTCCGGGCCGGCGCGGCAGTTTGAATGCGCGTGCCGGTACAAAGCGATTGGCGTCGACGCTCTCGTGATGGACGAGTGTCAGCATGTCGTCCGACAGATGAATTTCATTGAAGCCGGCCGGCTCCACCCGTGTGCGCTCCGAAAACGTAGTCGATGCCCCGACGAACCAGCAGACGTGCGTGTCGCCAACGACCGGCAATGCGAAAGTGCGATGCAGATGCCCCGTCAGCACCAGGTCGCTCGCTGACGCGAGGATCTCGGCGGCGTCGGCGCCGCGCTTGGTATTCGCGCGCCCGGACAGGCCGCCCGGAGCCATCAGCGGGTGATGGCAGGCCACGAGCTTGGTGGGCTGTTCTGACTGGTCGAGCTGACTGGCCAGACTGGCCGCCGCCCCCCGCGACACCCGGCCGAGCGACCAGTCGAGGCGCATCTGGGCGCGCCGCGCCGTATGCAGTGTCTCGATCACCAGCGGACCGGTTTCCAGTCGCGGCACGACCCTGCCCCCGAGTGCCCGCTCGAAACGCCGCCAGGGCGTGAAAAAGCGGTGATCCAGGGCGCGGGACGGAACGTCGTGATTTCCGGGTGCGCCAACCACCGGCGCGGGAAGCGCGTCAAAGAAATGCCGAGCCGCGGCAAACTCACGTCGCCTTGCGCCCTGGGTGAAATCACCGGTCGCAACGATCAGGTCCGGCGGATGATCCACACAGTAATCGATGAATGCATCCACGAGGGGCTTGTGTTCGCGGCCGAAATGCAAGTCCGCAATATGGAGAAGACGTTTCATTGAGGAGGTTTGAGTACCAGTACGGCTTCGGGGGCAACGCGAATACGGGCGTGATGGTGGGCGAAGGCGGGCTCCCCGTCCAGCATGACGGCGAGCGCACGTCTCGACGTCATGACGATGCTTCGGCCTTCCATGACCTTTGCGCGCCGTGAACGGCTGAGCCCCTGCGTCATCGCGTCCATGCCGAGACCGAACATGTCCCACATCGTCTTCAGGCGGAAGGCGATGCATTGCAGAACGGCGCGTTCCGTATCCGGCGCTTCAATCCCGCCAAAGCCGGCCAGCGAGTCATTGATCGCGATGAAGGCACCGCTCGCGCGGAAGCGGGGTGCTCCAGTGCCGCTGCGAATCTTGAACCGGATACGCGGAATGAACATCTGCTTGATTGCGAGGCGGGCGCGCGAAAGCGCAGCCCGCAAGGCATCGCGGCGCGAACCGGGTCGCACTGCTTCACGCGCACGGCCCAGTACCGCCGGAAATCCGACGGCCGCCGCGACCAGGAACAATTCGCCATTGAAGCGTCCGGCATCGATCCGGTGATGCTCGTAGGTACCGACCTCTGAAAGGATCTCTTCCGCGCTCCGGTCACCATAAAGGCGATGGGGAAGAATATTGGCCGTGCCGAGCGGAAGAGGCAGCAATGCCGCCTCGCAGCCCAGTTCGGTCAGTTTCGCGAGCACGGACCGCGCTGTGCCATCACCGCCCGCGATGGCGATCACATCTGCTCCCGACGACATGGCCGCGTCGCACGCGGCATCGAAGTCGTCTGCCGCTTCGAACACGCCGGCGAGCTTGATCCGGCATGACTTCCTGAGCGATTCTATGGCCTCGGTCGGATCCGATCCAACGAGAGATCCGCTTCGTGAATTGACGATGATCGCGATGGTCTCGAGCCTGGCCCGGCTTGTCTCATCCGGGCAGTCGGTATCTTCCGCAATCGCGTTAGCCTCGGACAAAGCCGTCGCCTCTCATAGTGAAATATGACTCCGACCGGACGGTAGGAGCGGACAAACAGCTAACGTGCGCGGGGAAATTTTCGTTCCCGCGTTTTCCGTGATGGGCAGGAACTTTTCCCACAAGCACACGTTCAACCTCCACGAGACCGTGATCATCCCGATCGCGGAACAGGAGGACCGTCATGCTCCGCTGGGCTTTGATTTTTCTTGTAGTTGCATTGGTTGCCGCCGTTCTGGGTTTTGGTGGCATTGCAGCCGGTGCCGCCGGGATCGCCAAGATCCTCTTCTTCATCTTCATCGTTCTCGCCGTGCTCGTGGCCGTGGGTCACGCCCTTCGTGGCCGCACGCCGTAGACCACCCGATCCGACCAAAACTTTCGAACTGACTCAGGAGACTGACCCATGAAATACGCATCCTTTGCCGCCAGCATCCTGGCCGCTGCCGTTCTGACCGCGTGCAACGATGGTCCCGCCGAAAATGCCGGCGAAGACATCGATGACGCTATCGAGGAAACCACGGGCGAAGATTCCGATACGTTCGAGGAAGCCGGCGAAGACATCGATGACGCCGCGGACAACGACCCGCAGCGCTAATCGCGACCCGTTCCACACACTTTATCGGGAGAGACCATCATGGCTCGCAAACCCGCCGCAGCAAAAAAGAATGAGGACCCTTCAATGGCTGACATTCAAAAAGACCTCGCCGAGTTGCGGGGTGACGTGAACAAGCTCGTCCGTGACCTCGGCAAGCTGGCCGAGCATGAAGTGGACGAAGGCGTCAAGGCGACGCGCAAGCTCGCCAAGACCGCGTCGAAACAAGTCGGGCAAACCGAAGACCGCACTCGGGAAATGATTCGCGAGAATCCGTTTGCCGCATGCGGCGTCGCGCTCGGGGTTGGTTTCCTCGGAGCGCTGATGCTCCGTCGCTAGGAGCCAGGTGATGAGGGGACTTTTGATCACCATAGCCCTGATCGGACCGATCCTGGCGATTGTCTTCGGAACACACGCGCTGTGGACGTGGCTGGACACCCTGTGGGGTGCCAGCGCGGCCAGCGGCATCGTGGCAGCTGTCTACCTGACCGTGTCGTCGATCGCCGCCATCGTGGTGCTGTCGGCAGGCAAACCGGCCGTACCGGCCGAAACGCACCGTTCCGAAGGTGGAAGCCTGCTGGCGGTGGTCGAGTCCGCTGTTAGGCGGCGCCCGTTCGAAAGCATGACTGTCATGCTGGGGCTCGGGGCCATCGCCGCCAAGAATCCGGGCCTGGTCATCTCGACCATCCGCAAAATGCTCTAGGCATCCGGGACATTGAAACGACAATCTGGACACCCCGCTCCGGCGGGGTGTCTTTTTTGTCGCATCCAGGATCGTGATTGTCCCGAATCAGGAACCTGTGGCCGGTCTCAGACGTTTTGAGATCATGGAAACGCAGACCAAATACCCTTTCTGGAATACTCATCTCGCCCGGGAAGTCGTGCGCCTTTTCGCACTGGCCGCCGGCGGCGTGATGACCGCTCTGGGCCTTCTGGTCGCGGTCACCCCCCTTCCCTTTGGCGCCATCATGATGGCGTTTGGTCTCGTGGTTCTGATCTCGGTCAGCCCGAAGGTCGCGGCCATCATGCGCCGTCTTCGCGAGCGCACCCGGCCGCTCGACCGCGTATTCTGCGCGCTTGAACGTATTTGCCCGGCCCGGATCGCAGCGATCCTGCGCTCCACGTCTCCCTTTCCTGCGCGCGCGGTTGTCGTGCGCGCGCCCGTCTAAACAAAGGACCACGCCGCCATGAGCGACGAAAATACCGGCGAGCCGCAAGGCCGCGTTATCCTCACCTATGGCCGCAGCCTGATGAGCCTCGCAGCCGCTCAGTTGTTGAGTGACCGCGGAACCGAAATCGTCGGGTGCGACTCGATCGACATGACGGTCCTGCAGAATTCCCGCTATTGCGACGCCTATTTCATGCACCGCGACTTCGATCAAGACCCCGATGGTTTCATCGAGGACTTGCTAGAAGCCGTTCGCGAGCACAAGCCCGAGGACAACCGGCCATATGTGCTGATGCCCGTCTTCCGTGAAACCAAGCTGATCGCGCGAAATGCCGACAAGTTTGAGGGCCTGATCACCGTCGCCGCGCCGGCCATCAGCAGCATCGACCAGGTCGAGCCCAAAAGCCGGTTGATCGATCTTGCGGAGCGCGCCGGAGTTCGCGCGCCCCACGCCAAGGCGTTGGAATGCGATGAAAATTACAAGACCTGTCTTGAAAACTTCCCGCTGCCCGCACTGACCAAGCCTCCCGAAGGTGTCGGAGGAAAGGGTATCGAGATTCACGACACAGCGGAAGCGCTGCATGCCTGTCTCGACGCGTGTCCGAGCGACACCCCCATGCCCGTGGTCCAGGAATATGTCGAAGGCGAGGACTTCTGCTTCTGTGCCCTGTGCGACAACGGCGAGGTCGTCGCGCACATGGTGTACCGGAACCTTCAGTCCTACCCCAAGGGCACGGGCGCCGGCGTTCTTCGAGAGACGGTCGACGATTCGCCGTTTCTGGAAGGCGCGCGCAAGCTGCTCAAGGAACTCAACTGGAATGGCGTTTGCGAAATCGATTACCGCTGGACCGGCGACGAGGCAGAAGAACCGTGCCTGATTGAGGTCAATGCCCGCTTCTGGGCGGGTCTGTTTCACTCGATCGCCAGCGGTGTTGAATACCCCTGGCTCTGGTACCAGCTCGCCGCCTTTGGTGAGTGTGACCAACCGCGTGAAGCCACGGTCGGACGCAAGTCGAAGGTTCCATTTTTCTGGTTCCTCGCTGCGGCGCAGGACGCGGCTGCCCATGAAGACTACGCGCAGCATCTACAGGAAGCCTGGGACGCGCTTGCTCACGGTGACGAGACCGAGGGCAGCACAGTTGAACGCTTCACCGGCCTGGTGAAAAGCATCTTTGACGCTCCGGCTTTGGCGCATCTCGTCAAGTCGGTTATGGATGCCCACAAGCAGGGCGAGGACTCGGCCGTGGATTTCATTCCGCCCGAAGATCCGCGTGCTGCCGTGGGAGCCCTGTTCGTGGCCAGTTCACTGATCCGGCACGGCAAGCTTCCGCCTGAACTCAAGAGCGGCTGAACCGGGACTGGACCCCTTGCAAGCACGAAGACCGGACAAACCACGCATCGGCATCACAAAGCCGGCGGGCAAGGACTGGTTGGTCCATCTCGCCCTGTCTCTATCCGTGCGTATCGCCGGCGGGATCCCTGTGAAGGTCACCGCCGATCAACCGCGTGCGCCCGGCGAGATCGATGGGCTGCTGCTGAGTGGCGGTCTGGATCTGAACCCTCACCTGTACGAGGGCGAACATGACCCTGCACGGAAATACGATGACGCTCGCGACGCGCTTGAAATGGCGTGGGCGCGGCAGGCGTGGGACATGGACATGCCCATCCTGGCGATTTGCCGGGGCTGCCAGTTGCTGAACGTCTCGCGCGGCGGCGATCTGCTCCAGGCGATTGATCCCGAAGTCCTGGAAACCTACCCAACGAGCCCGATCGGCTACGCCCTGTTCCGCAAGGACATCGACGTGAACGACAATTCGCGCCTGGCGACCATCACCGGATCGAACCGGCTGCGCGTGAACTCCCTGCACCGTCAGGCCGTCAATCAACCCGGCGAGGACTTGCACGTGACGGCCTGTGAAAGTCACGGCGGCGTCCAGGCCATCGAATCCGATGCCGCCCATTTCGTGCTCGGCGTTCAGTTCCATCCCGAACTTCTGATCCACCGTCGCGACATGCGCGCGATCTTCGGGGCGTTCGTCTCGGCGTGCCGCCCCTCCTGACACTCTCCATGACGATGCACAAAGAAAAACGGCCCGGGATTGCTCCCGGGCCGTTCTCTTGAGTCGCTTTACGCGAACAACCGGTTAGCGCAGGTCGATGAGGACCTCGGCGCGACGGTTGAGCGGCTCACGGACNCCGTCCGGCGTCTGCACGGCCGGGCGGCTTTCACCGAAGGCCTGCAGAGCGATGCCGGAAGCCGGCACGCCGAGACGGACCATCTCGTCGCGGACCGCGCGGGCGCGGCGCTCGGAGAGACCGACGTTGTAGGCTGCGGCGCCAGAACGGTCAGCGTGACCGTCGATCTGGACCGAAGCAACACCGCACGAACGAGCCTGATCGATCGCCTGGTTGATGACCGCACGGGCCTGATCGGTGAGGTTCGAACGATCCCACTCGAAGTAGACCACGAAGCCAACGTCTTCACATGCCGGCTCGGGAGCGGGCGGCGGAGGCGGCGGCGGGGGCGGCGGAGGCGGCGGAGGGGTGCGCGTTGCCGGCGGAGGCGGCGGAGGCGGCGGCGGTGCAGCAAAGATGTACCGCAGGCCAAGCCACACTTCGTGACCGCCGAGCGAGCTGACATCGGTGTTCTGGTCGAAACCGAGTTCACCGGTCGAGAAATAGCGATACTGGGTGTCGAACATCCAGTTGTCGCCCATGGCCCAACCAACGCCCGCGATCAGGTTCCACACGAAGGTGTTGTCTGAATCGCGCGACACGATGAAGCGCGGGTCCGCTGCACCAGTGTTCGGAACCGGACGGGAACCCGTGGTCCAGCCAGCGAGCGAACCGCTCACCTGACCGTAACCGGCACCCGCACCGAGATAGGGCTGGATCCAGCCATCACGATTGAAATCGTAATAGGCATTGAACATCGCCGACCAGATCTGGAAGTCGCTGGTCGAGTCTTCGAACGCACCAATCGCGCCGGTGTCGTTGTAACGGTGCGATCCTTCGATCTCCCAACGCCAGCCATTGTTGTAGGCATAGCCGAAGGCCAGCGCTTCGCGCCAATTGGCTTCGCCCTGGATCTCGCGGTCGGCCGTACCGGCCAGGTTGACGTCGGCATCATCCGGGCCGCCATAACCAACGGACAGGCTGCCATACCAGCCCTCGTCCGCACTCGCCGCAGACCATGCCGGCACCGAAAGTGCCAGACCGATGGCCGCAGCCGTCATCAGGTGTTTTTTCATGTGAATTCCCCCTTCATGGGCACGCCCTGCCGGTAGAAGACCAGCAGGGCGTATGTTTGGTGTGTTTGTGGCGAATTTCAGCCTTAGCAGCCGCGGAACTCGCCGTTCCGCCAATAGGTGCAACCGTCACCCCGGTTGGTGTAGTAGTACCGGTTCGCACGGGAGTCGTAGTAGAGCTCCGAGTGGCGGTCGTTGTTCTGGCTCCACGGGCAGACATTGTCCCGCTGACAGCCAACCGCCGCACCGCCAGCTGCGCCGACCACGGCACCGATGGCAGCGCCGGTCGCGGCATCGCCGGAACCCGTATTATTACCGATCACAGCACCGGCAGCAGCGCCGAGCGCGCCACCAACGACTGCATCACGCGTGGTGTTTTCGTATCCAGCGCAAGCGGTGAGCGCGAGGGCCGGGGCCAGGCTGGCCAGAACCATAAAACGTCGCATCAGAATTCTCCTAGTATTGCAGGTACCCGCAAAACGTCTGCTTGGGCGGTGTGTTCCCTCCCCGCAGAAAATAATTCAGCTTCCGGTCAAAGCCGTGACAAAAAAGAAACGGCGCGGAGAACCGCGCCGTTTCCAAAGTCACTGGTTTGCGTCGGACGAATTAACGCGAAGGATCGGCGATCTCGTCGTCTTCAAGCACGTCCATGTCATCCATGTCCGGGCCGTCGGTCAGATCGGATTCATCGTCATTGAAGTCGTCATCGCTGAGCGGATACTCCGAGGCAGCATCCTCGTTGAAGTCCGGCAGAGCAGCAAAGCCCGCAGCGTTGACCGTAAGAACCAGACGGTTCTCGTCCTCGACGGAAGTCAGCTCGTATTCGCCAACTTCGATCAGGACTTCGCGGCCACCGATCTCGAGGACACCGCCGGTCTCGACGACGATCGCGTCGACATCGCCTTCAGCGGTCAGACGGACGCGCTCGACCTCACCCAGGATCTCGCCTTCCGAACCGTAGACATTCGTCTCGATCCAGGCGTGGTCATCGGTGAACGGGTCACGGTCCAGGTCGGCATCGTCCCAAGCCTGTTGCATGTCCTGAGACAGGTCGTCTCCATCCATGTCGGTGTCGGTATTGACCTCGGTCTCGGCCTCGATACCGATTTCTTCTTCAACCACCGGCGGCTCGTCGGCAAAGGCCGGAGCAGCAGCAGCGGCAAACATCGTCGTGGCG
Organism: Maricaulis sp.; assembly: GCA_002692855.1. Lineage (GTDB taxonomy): Bacteria > Pseudomonadota > Alphaproteobacteria > Caulobacterales > Maricaulaceae > Hyphobacterium. The sequence continues at coordinate 301,792 of NZMJ01000021.1, read as the reverse complement.
ATCAGGAAGCTCTTCATAAGAGTGTCTCCATCAGTCATAAGGATCTCCATCCAGAATGCGTCTGGCATTCCCGAGAAGAACGCGGGCCGCGGCACTGAAGTTCCAAGAAAAGACAGAACTTATCAGCTTATTTTACACATATTATTCAGTCACATAAGAAAAATGGCGCCGATTGGGCGCCATCTCCTTTTTAGGGTCACATTCGCGGTCGGCTAGCTCAGCACGAGCCGTTCCAGGTCGCGTGTCTCGACCGAAGCCTTGCGGGCCCGCAGCAGCGGTTCGGCGAGTTCGTGAATATTGACCGGGTTCTCCATAGACTTCGTATCGATGTTGACGCGGAACCGGTGATGTTCATGACGCAGTTCCCGGCGCGGGCTGTATCGGGTCAGCATCTCGCAGCCGCTATCGCGCAGGAGCGCATTGAACGCCGCGCTCCGCTTTGCGCCCTCGACGTCCAGGGTTTCGAGTACCCTTTGCAACAACCAGGCTGTCGACGGGGTGAAGTCACGCGACACGCCCATGGGGTCGCGTTTACCCGACGAACTGCCGATCGAGCGCGGAAGGTTGATCCGGCCCGGATGCGAGTCCGCCCAGTCCGCTGCGGCTTCGGTCGCGCCCAAGGCGTGCGGCAGGACTTGCTCGGCCATGAAGCGAAGTAGTCCGGGAAGCGTGTCGGTGTCGGATTTCGCCATCGGACGCAACACGCCTGTTCCGCCGCCATTGATATGGTGAACCCAGGCGGTCACCGCAGGCACTTTCGCCGAGAGTTCGGCGCCGAAGCGCGATTCAGACCAGAGCGCGATCAAGCCGGCCGCAACCGCACAATCCGCGACGCTGGGCTTTGCGCCCAGCAGGTAGGGATGACAGCTGAGGTGCTTGTCGAGCAACGCGACGAATTCGGTCAGACGCGTCGCCTGCGTTGTCCAGGTTTTTTCGATCAGACCCTGGCGGCCAAGCTTGGCGCGAACCTGTGCGTCCAGCATCCGCGCCACGCGAGCCAGTTCTTTTTCGCCGTGTTCAGGATAAAGCATGCCAGCAAGCGACACCGCGGCGCGCGAGTCCTCACCGGTCCAGATCGCGTAGGATGTGACCGGCGCGAGCCAGTCGTCTGCGAACAATTCGATCAGGCGCGACGCGAACTTCTCCTTCGGAGCCTCCGGAACCAACCGGTCGCCCGGTTCCCGACGCTCCAGGAAGTCGATCATTTCGCGCGAGTCCTGAATGGTCTCGTTCGACGGCGTTATGAGCACCGGAATATCGACGCGCTTCAAACGCGGGACGACTTCGCTCTTGAGCACAAGACGGTTCGCGGTCGTTTCGCGCACAGGAATGTTCCGCCAGCGAAGGTAGAGTCTCATCTTCGCGCTGGCGATGGATTCCGGGGATGAAATAAGCCGGTAATGCCTCATGGTACACCTGTCGGTTGGGAGGAAGGCGGCGCTTTGTTGGCGCTCTATCCTTCGGCTTCGACTTCGATTGATTGACCACCGAACGAGAATTCGAACCGTTCTGTCCGGCTTTCGTTCCAGAGCAGCACAGCCAGGACCAAGACAGCGATTGCCAGTCCGGCAAAGGCGAGGTGAATTCCGCGGATACCTGAATTGCGATTGTTCATGACAGCCTCCTAGTTGACTGCCGAAACGCAATGCACACCGAATTCGTTCCCTCGGGATTATTTTGCGTGGGTCGGGGAACCCTGCTCCGTGGCCAGACGTTGACCTTGCGAAGAGGGAGTTATGGACATGGATGCTTTTCTTGCACGTTTGCAGAACTACGTGACCCTGCCGGGACCGACCCGCGCGGCCATGTCGTCCGTGCGCCACGTTCTGCGCCAGATGCCGCGCGGCAAATCCATCATCAACGAAGGTGAGGTCCTGAAGCGCGTCCACGTCATCCAGAAGGGATGGGCCATCCGCAAGCGCATCCTGGAGGATGGCCGCCGGCAGATCCTCAACTTCCTGATGCCGGGCGATATCTTCGATCTGCAGGCTATGATCGACTCCCGGTCCGATCATGCGATCGAAACGATCACCCTGTGTGAAGTGCGTTCGATCCCGACCCAGGAATTTCTGGCTCTCGTTTCCGAGCACCCTGCCCTTGCTTCGGCCCTGTGGTGGTCAACCGTCCAGGAAGAGGGGATCCTGCGCGAACATATTGTGCGCGTCGGACGCCGCAATGCGATCGAGCGTATCTCGCACCTGCTCATTGAGCTGCGCCGTCGTCTTATTCTCTCCGAGAGCGCCGACGCGGACGAGTCGGTGTCCCTGCCCCTCAGCCGCCAGCTGATCGCCGACGCCGTGGGCCTCTCCCCCGTCCACGTTTCGCGGACGATTTCCTCGATGCGCCGGATGGGCCTGGTTTCAGCCAATGGCCATCTGCGGGTGCTCGACTGGGACTCGCTGGCATCGATCGCTGGTTATGACGATCAATACCTGCATCTCGATGCCCGCCCTCTCGACATGACCGGTTGTGTCAATGTCGGAGATCGCGAGACCACGGCATAGCAACCATATCATACGTTATCGCGTGACGTGGCGATCCGCTTCACGATGACTCGTTTGCAAGGAACGAGGTCTCGTGATCACGCGCAGTTTATCCCAACTGATCCCCCGGCTCCGCCGGTTCGGGCGACTGATGATGGCCGATCCCGAGCGGGCGGACCTGTGCCTGCTGGATACGTTGCGCACACTCCCGAAAGAATCGACGGTCAGTAGCGACTTTTTCGACGTGGCAAGATCCCTCTACCCGGCGGTCATCGCCGGTTTTGAGCGTGAGGCGCGCGCCATGAAGACACTGGCCGTGTTACGCTCGGTGCCCGGGACAAGACCCCCGCTCCTGCCGGCATTCTGGTCTCTTCCCTATGAGGAGCGGCTCGCGGTTTGCCTGCTCGTCGTCGACGAACTGGACCCTTCCCTGGCCGGCAGAGCGGCCAGCGTTCCGGCGCGAACACTTGAGGCATGGGCCAACCGGGCACTCGCGCGGCTGAATGGCGACCTTCCTTTGCGCGGCCGGTCCACCATTCACTAGCCGGCAGGCACAAAAGAAAACGGGCCGATTGGGGCGGCCCGCTTTCTAATTCTTTTGGGATAAGATCCGGCTGATAGAGCAAGGACGGAGGGATCCAACGGGGGGACAGGTGCTCTATCAGCCGGACAATAGGAAAACGCCTCCAGGCAGACTTGGTTCCTTGAATCTCGAAGAAATTTTCTGTGCGAAATACAGTCCATAAATCAAGGCACTAAAGAAAAACGCGCGCACCGGGCTGGTGCGCGCGCTGATTTTTTCTGACTTCAGCTCGGTCAAATCGGCGGGCGACCGCGTAACGCGTCTCCGACACCGCGGAAGATGATGAGTAGGATTGCGAGGAAAAACAGGACCTGGGCGATCAACGCGGCAGTACCTGAAAGCGCAAAGAAGCCGAAATACCCGGCCACAAGCGCTACGACGATAAACAGCAGCATAAGTTCGAGCATGACGCTCTCCTTTCTCGATCGCGTCTCTAGAACGCTGCTTGGAGAACACGCCGCTGCCCTTCCCGGTTCCGGTGCCTCGAAATTGCCCTGATCGAAACAAGAAACCAGCAAAACCGGTGGAACTTCCACGTGCCACGGACGTTGAAATCACGAACTCGAACTTTGGAGTCGTGAGATGAAACGCCTGACCCGAGCCACCACTGCTATCGTTGCTGCAACCCTGTTTGGGGCATCGGCGCCCATGCTGACTTCGACCGATGAAAACCGGCTGGAATCGGCCCGCGAACTCGATGGAAACACCTACTTTGAGGCGCGCATCACCGAAGTGGATGGCCGTGCGGTCGGAAACATCGAACGGGTTCATTTGAACACCGCCGGTGAAGTCGAGGCACTTGAAATTCGCTGGCGCGCCGGCTGGACCGCGCAGCCCTTTACCCTGGTTCAATCGATCGACCGCTTCGCTTACGACCCGGACATGAACGTCCTGATCGCCGACGCCAATATTGAACGGTTGCGTACGTGGTCCGTCGAGGATGCGCGCATGGCCCAAAATGGCGCCGGAATTCCGATCGAACGCGTTGGCGAAGGCGTGCTCAGCGGCTCGCAGGTCGTCGACCCGTCAGGAGAGACCTACGGCCGCGTTGTTGCTGTCGAGACCGACTCCACAGGCCGGATCGCGGGTCTCGTAACCGTCCGCACCTCCGGCTTGTTCGGCACACAGCGTTCGCGCCTCGTCCTGCCCGCCGACGGCGCGCGCTGGAATTCGGACCAGCGCACGATCGAGCTGGCATCTGCCCTCACCATCTGAACCCTTCACATCATCAGCACTTCAAGGAGATAAATCATGCTGAGCTGGGCTCTTCTTTTCCTGATCCTCGCCCTCGTGGCGGCGGTCTTCGGATTTGGCGGTATCGCATCTGCCTTCGGCAGCATCGCGCAAATCCTGTTCGTGATCTTCCTGATCCTGTTCGTCGTCTCTCTCGTGGTCCGCCTCGTACGCGGCGGCACTCCCAGAGTTTAGCGAGCCGCGACCAGCGGCAACGCATCAGAAAAAGGCCCCGCTCGATCGAGCGGGGCCTTTCTCATTGTACGATGAATACCGGATCAATCCTCGCACTCGTGGCGGCGGTCTTCGGATCTGGCGGTATCGCATCTGCCTTCGGCAGCATCGCGCAAACCCTGTTCGTGATCTTCGTGATCGTGTTCGTCGTCTCTCGCGAGGTCCGCCTCGTGCGCGGCGGCACCCCCAGGGTTTAGCGTGCCGTCACAAGCGGCAACGCATCAGAAAAAGGCCCCGCTCGATCGAGCGGGGCCTTTCTCGTTGTGCGATGAATACCGGATCAATCCGCGGCGTCTTGGACCGCTTCGCCGGCTTCTTCAACATCCTCGCCGGCACCATGAATCGTATTGCAGGCGGTGGCGGTCAGAGTGAACAGCGTCAGAAGAAAGATGGTGAGTGCTTTGGTCATTCCATTTGCCTTTCTGGTGGCGTTTACACCTTGGTGAAACGCCATGTCGGGCAAGGAAGTTTCACTCGACGGGAAAATTTTCTAAATCCAGGTCCGGATGCTCGAGCGGAAAGCGAACCGAGACCTGCACGCCCTTGCCGGATTCGCCTGTCACTTCGAATTCGCCTTCGAGCTGGATCGCGAACGCTTCGAACAGCGACGAGCCGACGCCGTGACGCTTTTCGTCCTCTGACAGGCCTACACCGTTATCAGAGACGCTGGCTTCAACCCACAACGTGCCGTCCCGGTCAAACTCGGTCAGCGTGATACGGATCTCGTTTTCGGTCGACGCGCCGGTAAAGGCATGCTTGTAGGCGTTCGTCATGGCTTCCGTGACGAACATGGACAGCGGCACCGCCTCATCCGTGTTGATCACGCGGTCGCCCAGCTTGGATTCAAATATCAGCTTGATATTTCCGCCATCGCCCGGTCCGGCGTCATGGGTCAGACGACACAACTCGCTGAGGAATGGCGCGATGCGGATGTAGCGAAGGTCTTCAGCCTCGTAGAGGTTGCGATGAACCATGGCGAGCGCATTGATCCGCGCCTGCGCTTCCTTCAGGGACCGAACCGCATTGGGATCGGCCACATTGCCCAGCTGCAGGCTGAGCAGGCTGGTGACGATCTGAAGATTGTTTTTCACCCGGTGGTGAACTTCGCGGATCAGCGTTTGCTTGTACTCAAGCGCATCGGTCAGCTCTTCGTCTCGTTCGGCGATACGCGACGCCATCCACTGGAAGCTGTCGGCCAGGTCGCGAATTTCCTTTGGCGCGCTTTCGGCACGCACGGGGACGATCTCGTAGCGTCCGAGACCGTAAAGCCGGGCGATGCGGCCAAGATAGCTGAGCCAACGCAGGATCAGGTGGTCCGTGGCAATCCAGATCGCAATCAGGGCCAGGAGCCACATCAGCGTTGGCAGAAGGAATGTACTTGAAACGTCGAGCGCGCGCCAGGACAGCAGCGAAGGCTTGGGCGCGGAAAGCAACACATAGACATTGCCCTCGATCAATGTCGCCAGGGCCAGCGTTCGTACTTCGCCTTGGGAATTCGCGCGTTCAAAGACGACGATCTCGCCTTCGTCAGCGCGCGCAAGATAGGCGGGCATGATGCTGTCGACATGAAGCTGGGTGCGTTCAGTGATGACATTCCCGGCGCGGTCGACAATCCCCGCGATCCGGCCATCGGATTCGTCGGGCCGGATACCGAGCTGATCGATAACCGAAACCCGGATGCCCGTGATCATGATGCCGTCGAGTACGCTGTTTCGATAGAAGGGCAGCGCCGTGGCAAGGACCGGTTCGCCGCTGGCCGGGCCAATCCGGAACCGGCCGATGACAAAGGATTCCTGCTCAAGCACGGACTGGAACCAGTCCGTGTCACTGAAATTCTGGTCATCCGCAACCGGAACACCCGAGCAGACCGTTGCACCTTCAAGGTTCACGATCGCGAAATTGGTATAGGCCCGGTTTCGTTGGGAGACTCGCGCGAGAGTGTCATTGCAAGCGGGCGTCAGACCGACCACGTCCGGCATGGCCGAGATGGTCATCATCAATTCCTCGGTCCCGCGCAGCAGGACTTCCTGGTCGTGCGCAAGCAGTCGCGCAGAAGCGGTGAGTTCACGCTTCAGCGCTTCCTGCTGCGTGCGCCCATCAATCCAGGCCTGAATACCGGCCAGCACGAAGATCGGCGACAACGCCAATGCGACGAGAACAAGAAGCCTCGCGCGTAACCCAGGCCGGAAACGCGAAGCCGTTATCTCAGCCACGGTCCCCTGCCAGCGCATGGGCTTCTGCGATGATCTCTTCGGCAGCACGAAGGGCGTCGCCTTTGGCCCGCGGCGTCGTCGGGCGTTCGTCCATCAGCTTCGCGAGTGCGGCGCGTGCGCGGTTCACTCGGCTCTTGATGGTGCCGACGGCACATTCGCAAATCTCGGCGACTTCCTCATAGGCGAAGCCACCGGCCCCGACGAGGATCAACGCTTCACGTTGCTCCGGCGGAAGCGACGACAAGGCATGGCGCAGGTCGGCGAGTTCGAGGATCGAGTCCTGACCCGCCGGCATGGTCGACATCGACTCCAGGCCGTCGTCGCTGGTCTCGTTCTTGCGCCAGGCCTTGCGGCGTTCCGAATAGAAGTGGTTGCGCAGGATCATGAAGACCCAGGCTTTCAGATTTGTGCCGGGTTCGAACCGTTCGCGCGCCTGCCAGGCCTTGACCAGCGCTTCCTGAGCCAGGTCATCGGCTTCTGCGGCGTTGTTGCAAAGGCTTCGTGCAAAAGCACGCAGATGGGGAATGAGCCCTGCGAGGTCCTGGCGAAACGTCAGGGCGTCGGCAGCGCTCGTTTTATCGGGCGTCATCGCCGTCCTCCCCTTCGGATCGATCCAGCTTGGACAACAAGTCCATGAAATCGTCCGGAACGGGTTCGTTCACGACATCGTCGTAAAATTCGCGCAGCCGCCTCCCGATTGCATCATGGCCGGATTGATTCTGGCCATTGTGCGCTTTGCCTGAATTATCGGGTTGAGAAGATTGGGCTTTCTTGGTCATTCCTGCATCCAATTGGGCGCAAACGACTGGAACAGCCTGATGCGCGAACACTTGCTTCATGGGCCTAAACCAACGTAAGGCAAAAGAGTTCCACGCTCGAATGAAAAAAATCTGTACGGCTCGGAACCATATCCCTGCGTGAGGGTTTTAACCTACCGGATTGAAGTTTTAGAACGGGGTCAACCGAATGAGTTTTGTGAACGAGCTTGGGCCGCACCTTCCCTTCCTGCGGCGCTATGCCCGCGCATTGACTGGCTCGCAAAATAGCGGCGATGCACATGTGCGCGCCGCGCTTGAGACAGCCGTCGCTGATCGCAGTGTTCTTGACACAAGCCTGGCCCCGCGCGTCGCGCTCTATCGCCTGTTCCACATCGTGTGGAACTCGGCAGGCGCACGTCTCGATGCCGCCAATGATGAAGGCAATGGCAGCGGTCCCGAAGATCGTCTCCGCCGCCTGCCCCCCATCAGCCGCCAGGCCCTGCTGCTCACCTCGATGGAAAACTTTTCCGCCGACGAAGCCGGTCAGATCCTCGGCGTCGATGCCGGCGAGATCGAATCCCTGAACGCGAAAGCACGCGAGGAAATCGACGCGGTGCTGAAGACGAATGTTTTCATCATCGAAGACGAGCCGATCATCGCCGCCGACCTTCGCCGGATCGTCGAGAGCCTGGGACACGACATCGCCGGGCAAGCGCGTACGAAGACCGAAGCGCTTGAACGCGCCATCCCGGCCAAGCCGGGCCTGGTGCTCGCTGACATCCAGCTTGCCGACAATTCGTCCGGCATTGATGCGGTTCACGAGATTCTGAAATCACATACCTGCCCGGTCATCTTCATTACGGCCTTCCCGGAGCGTCTTTTGACCGGTGAGCGCCCCGAACCGACCTATCTGATCACCAAGCCCTTCATGCCCGACGCAGTGAAGGCGGCAATCGGTCAGGCGTTGTTCTTCGCCTGATCGCGAGACGAACACGAAATGCAAAGGGTCGCCGCCAGGCGGCCCTTTTTTCGTTGTGCCGTTTTTTCGCCCTGATCGGGAACGCCGGCGCAGATCACGCGTTGATCAGGTGAGGTTGGCGATCACCGATTGGATCGCACCAGAATTGTAGGGGCATCATCATGGGCGCAGTTCTCACCACGCTTCTCGCACTTCAGCAGTCCGTTTCCCTGGGATTGGGACAGCCGTGCGCGGAGATTCAGACGCGCGGGCTGACGGGCGTCGTCTCTGAAATTTCCAGCCTTGGAACCTCGCGCGATTTTGACCGGGCCGATTACCGGCTGGCGTCGAATGGCTCGACGGTCTGTGCGGACCAGCCCGCCTTTGCCTTCAGTGATTTCACGCCCAATGACGACCAATCAGAGTCGCCGGTTCGGTTTTCGACCTTCTCGCGCTTTCACCGCCCGAATGACGGGACGGGTCAGTCCAGTTCGCTCGGCTTTGCCGTGGAACTGAACAACGAGTCCGTCCAATTCCCATCGATGGCGATTGTGGCCGGTCTCGACCGGCGCACGGTGTTTGTCGCGCCAAGCCTTGATGGTTTCCAGCGCCCGGTCGTCAACATGTCCAATTCGCTTGATGTCGCAGACGGTTATGGCGGTGTTGCATGGCGACTGACGCCCGAACGCTTTGTCAGCGTCAGCTATGTGCGCCAGGAACGGTCTTTCAACGCCGGCATGAATGAGTGGCGCGAACAGGACCATTTCGTCGGCTTCGTGTTTAACCAGCGCTGGTAGCAGAAGGCCCGCCCCTCACGAGGCGGGCTTTTTCTTGCGGATCAGCCAGCGGTAAATTCCGAACAGGTTGACGCCGGTCAGCACCACGTTTTGCAGCCCCAGGGGCAGTTCTCCGTCCAGAATGCCAACCGTAATCCAGCTGATCGATGAGAATGTGAAAACCACGAATCCCCATCCGGTGACCTTTCGTCCCGCGTCGATGGAAATCATGATGGCGGCGGCGATTCCCGATGCCATCGCAAACCAGCTGAGAAAATCCGACATGCCGAGTGCGCCTGTTTCCGCCGCGCCCATTGCGCCGCAAGGAAACGTGAACGAACCGCACCGGTTCCCCGCCCTTCACTTCGCAATGGCACGGACTATGGTGAGCGCCATCCGCGCCGTCCCTGACGAATAACTGGCGCACACGGGAGGAATTCTATGAAAAACTGGCTCAACAGTGCCGCGGTCGCCGCCCTGATCGGAACGGCGTCCCTGGCAACAGCCCACGCTCAAACACCGCCGGAACCTGAGGCCGGCACCACGCCGGCGGACACGACGGTCCAGCCTGAATCCATGCCGATGACGGAAGGCCAACTCAATCCGACGGTTGAGGACGCCCGGACCTTCCTCGAAGCGACCGAAGCCGAACTCGCCGACTACAACGAATATGCGAGCCGGATTTACTGGATCTATTCCAACTTCATTACCTTCGATACCGAGCGTCTCGTCGAGCGCGTGGGCGCCGAGGGCACGGAAATGGCGGTTCGCATGGCGAACGGCACCGCGCCTTTCGCCGGAATGGATCTTCCCCAAGACCTCCGCCGCAAGATGACGAATCTGACCGCCGGCATCACCTTGCCTGCCCCGTCCCGTCCGGGCGCCGCCGCACAGATGGCTGAACTGACCACGCGCATGAGCTCGGCCTACTCGACCGGTTCCATCGACATAGACGGTGAAGAGGTCACGCTCGACCAGCTCGAAGTTCTGATGGGCACCGAGCGCAATCCCGAATTCCTGTCCAACATCTGGAATGACTGGCGCGCCGCGATCAATCCGGCCCAGATGAGCCAGGACTATGCCGCCATGGTCGAACTGGCCAATGAAGGCGCCCGTGAGCTTGGGTTCTCCGACCTCGCGGAGATGTGGCTGTCAAACTACGACATGCCGGCCGACGAGATGGAAGCCGAAGTCGAGCGCCTGTGGGGGCAGGTCGAGCCGCTGTACGAACAGCTTCATTGCTACGTCCGGGCCGAGCTCAACGAGGAATATGGCGACGAGGTCCAGGCCGAGACCGGCCCGATCCGCGCCGACCTGCTCGGTAACATGTGGGCCCAGGGTTGGGGACCGCTGCGTGACATCGTCTCCGTGGGCGATGCCGAGCCGGGATACGATCTGACCGCACTTCTGGTCGACAACGGCTATGACGCGCGTCAGATGGTCGAGACCGGCGAACGCTTCTACACGTCGCTGGGACTCGACCCGCTGCCGGAAACCTTCTGGGAGCGTTCGCTGATCACCCGCCCGCAGGACCGCGATGTCGTGTGTCACGCGTCGGCCTGGGACATCGATTCACGCGACGACATCCGGATCAAGATGTGCACGAACGTGAATGCGGAGGACTTCCGCACGGTGCACCACGAACTGGGGCACAACTATTATCAGCGCGCATACCAGGATCAGGACACCCTGTTCCAGAATGGCGCCCATGACGGTTTCCACGAGGCCATCGGTGACTTTGTGGCCCTGTCAGTGACCCCGGAATACCTGGTGCAGATCGATTTGCTGGACGAAGCCGACGTGCCGGGCGCCGAAGGCGACCTGGGTCTTCTGATGGATCTGGCGCTCGACAAGATCGCCTTCCTGCCCTTCGCGGTGATGATGGATCAGTGGCGCTGGCGCGTCTTCCGCGGCGAGATCACGCCCGAGCAGTACAACAGCGCCTGGTGGGATCTTCGCAACCAGTACCAGGGCATCTATCCGCCGGTGGAACGTCCCGCCGACGCCTTTGACCCGGGCGCCAAATACCACATCGCCAACAACGTCCCGTATCTGCGCTATTTCCTGAGCTACATCCTGCAATTCCAGTTCCAGCAGGCCGCTTGCGAAATGGCCGGTTGGGAAGGCCCGCTTCATCGTTGCACCGTGTACGGCAACGAGGAAGTCGGTGCCCGCTTCAACGAGATGATGGAAATGGGTGCGTCCCAGCCGTGGCCGGATGCGCTGGAAGCCTTCACCGGCACGCGCGAAATGGATGGCTCGGCCATCATCGCCTACTTCCAGCCTTTGATGAGTCATCTTGAAGAGGCCAATGCCGACCGCTCCTGCGGCTGGTAATCCCGTCCGACGGGTCGAAATCAGGGCGGTCCGGAAACGGGCCGCCCTTTTTCGTACGCGTTTGCGAGGCTTGCCGCAGGCCCTGCGGCGGGTCTAGACCCGTGACATGACCCCGCCCGTCTGGAGCTCCCATGCCTGACAAGATCCACACCTCCGTCGACCTCAGCGGTGAGGACATCCACTGGAAGCCCGAAGGCGGCTTGTCCTATGGCCGGTATCTGGGCCTCGACCAGGTTTTGTCGGCGCAGTCCCCCATCACGGACGAGCACGACGAACTCATGTTCATCGTCATCCATCAGGCCGGTGAGCTATGGCTGAAACTCTGCCTGCACGAGCTGGATGGTGCGATCGCGTGCATCCGGTCAGGCAATACCGGCCCGGCATTCAAGATGATCGCCCGTATCGCCCGGATCCAGGAACAGCTGACCCAGTCCTGGTCGATCCTCGCCACGATGACCCCGGCCGATTACCTGCGGTTCCGGGACAAGCTCGGCCAGTCGTCCGGCTTCCAGTCCGCGCAATACCGCATGCTGGAATACAAGATGGGCAACAAGAATGCCGATCTCGCCCGCGTACATGAAGATACGCCTGTCTATGACGAGGTGCTCGCGGCGCTCAACGAGCCCAGCATCTATGACGAGGCCCTGAAACTGCTTGCCCATGCCGGTTTCGACATTCCCGCCAGTGCGACTGACCGGGACTGGTCCCGGCCCTATGAAGCGTCCCAGGCAGTCGAAGACGCCTGGAAGACGGTCTATCAGAACACCGACAAATACTGGGCGCTCTACGAACTCGCCGAGAAGCTGGTCGACCTGGAATACAGGTTCCAGACATGGCGGTTCTCGCACATGAAAACCGTGGAACGGATTATCGGATTCCGCCGCGGCACCGGCGGATCCAGCGGTGTGGGCTATCTCGTGAAGGCGCTTGACCTGCGCTTCTTCCCGGAACTCTGGACGGTCCGGACCTCGCTTTGACGGATACACGGCGCATCTGGGATATCTCGCAGGAACTGCGTCCCGGCCTGCCGGTCTGGCCGGGCGACACCCCGTTCCGGCTGGATCGCACATGGGCACTTGAAGGCGACTGCCCGGTCAATGTTTCCCGCTTGACCCTGTCGACCCATTCCGGTGCCCACGGCGACGCTCCCCTGCACTACGACGCCAACGGCGAAGCGATGGGAACACTCGATCTGACGCCCTATCTGGGCCGGTGCCGGGTGATCGATGTGCGCCATGCCCGCGGCTCGGTCCGCAAACGGGATTTCGACCCAGGCCTGATCGAAGGACAAAGCCGGATCCTGTTCCGGACCTATGACGCCTTCCCGCACGAAGTCTGGGATTCAGGTTTCACCGCGATTGCCGCCGAAACGATCGAATTACTTGCTGCTGCAGGCGTCCGCCTTGTCGGGACCGATGCCGCCTCGATGGACCCGGAAACCTCCAAGTCCCTCGACGCCCATCACGCCGTACGCCGCGCCGACATGCGGATCCTTGAAGGTTTGGTGCTCGATGACGTTCCGCCCGGTGAATACGAATTGATCGCCCTGCCCCTGAAAATCGCCGGAGCCGATGCCGCTCCGATGCGCGCCATCCTGAGGAGCCTGACGTGAGCCTATGCACGCGCGAGGACATTGCCAAACTGGACGCGGACGACCCCCTGAAGGGATTTCGCAATCAGTTCGAACTCCCGCCGGGCCTGGTCTATCTGGATGGCAACTCGCTGGGCTGCCTCCCCAAGTCCACGCCAGACCGCCTCGCTACGGTGATCCGCGAGGAATGGGGCCGCGACCTCATCCGGTCATGGAATACGGCAGACTGGATCAATGCGCCGCGGCGCGTCGGCGCGAAAATCGCGCGCCTGATCGGTGCCGCGGCCGATGAGGTCGTTACTGTCGATTCGACATCCATAAATGTATTCAAGGCACTGAATGCATGTCTTCAGCTTTCGGGTGACCGCAAGGTTTTGCTGTCCGAACGCGGAAACTTCCCGACCGACGTTTACATGATGCAGGGCCTTTCCATGCTGTCCGGCGGCCGGATCGAAACCCGCCTTGTCGATGGCGAGGACGTTGTCGCGGCACTGGACGAGGACACTGCGGCGCTTCTTCTGACCCATGTGCACTACAAGACGGGCCGGATGCGCGACATGGCGGCAATCACGAAACACGCGCATGACAAGGGCGTGCCGGTGATCTGGGATCTTTCGCACAGCGCCGGAGCCGTGCCTGTGAACCTCAACGGGGCCAACGCTGATTTCGCTGTCGGCTGCGGATACAAGTATCTGAACGGTGGGCCCGGCGCCCCGGCCTTTCTCTTCGCGGCGACACGGCATCAGGAGAAAGTCTTCCCCATCCTGTCCGGTTGGCTTGGCCACGCAGCGCCCTTCGAGTTCGATGATGCCTATCGCCCAGCCGCCGGTATCGATCGTTTTCAGTGCGGAACACCCGGGATTTTGGGGACGGCCGCGCTCGAGGCCGGGCTCGATGTGATGTTGCAGGCAGAGATGCCGGCCCTGCGCCGCAAATCGTCTGCGCTGGGCGATCTGTTCTTGCGCCTTATGGACGAGCGGTGCGGAGAGTTCGGATTCACGCCAGCCTGCCCCGAGGACGCCGAAGAACGCGGCAGCCAGGTTTCATTCTCGCACGAGCACGGCTACGCGATCATGCAGGCCATCATTGCGCGCGGCGTGATCGGTGACTTCCGGGCACCCGACATCCTGCGCTTCGGCTTTGCACCGCTCTACAACAGCTATGACGATGTCTGGCAGGCCGTTGAGACCATCCGCGCGGTGATGGTTGAGCGGGCATGGGACGATCCCGCCTTCGCCCGACGTGCCGCCGTGACCTGAGCCCGGCATCCCGCTAGTCTCGAACATGACACCGGAATCGGTCCCGGGGAGGATGAAAGCCGCATGAAGATCGCCTGTATCGGTGCCGGGCCGGCCGGACTCTATTTCGCGATCTCGATGAAGTTGCGCGACCCGTCCTGCGAGATTGATGTCTTCGAACGCAACGCGCCCGACGACACCTTTGGCTGGGGCGTGGTTTTCTCCGACCAGACAATGGAGAATCTGCGGGCCAACGATCCGGCGAGCGCCGAGATCATCGCGGACAGCCTGGCCCACTGGGACGATATCGAGGTGTTTTTCCGCGGTACGTCCGAACGTTCGGGAGGGCACGGGTTTTCCGGTATCGGGCGTATGCGGCTCTTGAACGTGTTGCAGGACCGGGCACGCGAACTTGGTGTCGGACTGCATTTCCGGACCGAGATCGACCCGGCACTCGAAGCGGTGCGCGGCTATGACATGATCGTGGCCAGCGACGGCATCAATTCGCGCATTCGCGAAGCCCACGCCGAAACCTTCCGGCCGGACATCGATGTTCGCGCCAACAAGTTTGTCTGGCTCGGGACCAGGAAGGTCTTCGACGCCTTCACCTTCGCGTTCGTCGAGACGCCGCACGGCTGGGTCTGGGCGCACGCCTACCGGTTCGATGACAACCTTTCGACCTTCATCGTGGAATGTTCCGAAGCCACCTGGCAGGGGCTCGGCTTCGGAGAGATGGACCAGGACGAGACCTGCCGCGCCTGCGAGGCGCTGTTCGCGGACTGGTTGGACGGTCACGACCTGATGAGCAATGCCCGGCACTTGCGCGGCGGCGCGTGGCTGAATTTCCGCCGCGTGCTGTGCGAGACCTGGATCAAGGACAACATCATCCTGCTGGGCGATGCGGCCCACACCGCCCATTTTTCGATCGGGTCGGGCACCAAGCTGGCGATCGAGGACGCCATCATGCTGGCCGACGCGCTTACGCAGTCCGGACAGCCCTTGGCCGAGGCCCTCCACGAGTATCAGGAAACCCGCAAGGTCGAGGTCCTCAAGCTGCAAAGCGCGGCGCGCAATTCGACCGAGTGGTTCGAAAACCTGGATCGCTATACCGGATTCGATCCCGTCCAGTTTGCTTATGCCCTGCTCACCCGCTCGCAGCGCGTCAGTCACGAAAATCTTCGCCTGCGCGATCCTGAATGGCTGCGACGCCTGGAAAGCTGGTTCGCAAGCCAAAGCGGCGCTGACGAACGCCCGCCCATGTTTGCGCCCTTCCGGCTGCGCGACATGGAATTGAAGAACCGCGTCGTCGTCTCGCCCATGTGCATGTACTCGGCCGTGGACGGGGTGCCGAACGATTTCCACCTGGTTCATCTGGGCGCACGCGCGCTGGGGGGAGCCGGCCTCGTCTATACCGAGATGACCGATGTCAGCCCGGAAGGCCGGATTTCGCCCGGATGCGCGGGACTCTGGAATGACGATCAGGCCGCAGCCTGGACACGGATCGTCGATTTCATCCACGCCAGCACAGATGCCAAGCTTGCAATTCAGCTCGCCCATGCCGGACGAAAGGGTTCGACCAAAAAATCCTGGGAGGGCGACAACCAGCCCTTGCCGAGCGGCGGCTGGCAGACACTCGCCCCCTCGCCCGAGCCCTGGGATTTATCGCATCCCCTGCCCCGGGAAATGACCCGCGCCGACATGGACCAGGTTCGCGACGATTTCGTTGCTGCGACGAAACGCGCCCTGACCTGTGGCTTCGACATGGTCGAACTGCACTGCGCACACGGCTATCTGCTGTCGTCCTTCATCACGCCGGTATCGAACAAGCGCACGGATGCGTTCGGCGGCAGCCTCGAAAACCGGCTACGCTTCCCGCTGGAAGTTTTCAGCGCCATGCGCGCCGTATGGCCGGCCGACAAGCCGATGTCGGTGCGTCTCTCCGCGACCGACTGGGTCGGTGAAGACGGAGTGACGCCGGACGAGACCGTGAAGATCGCCGAAGCCTTCAAGGCCGCAGGCGCCGACCTGATCGACGTTTCCGCCGGTCAGACCACACCCGCCGCGCGCCCGGTTTACGGGCGAATGTTCCAGACACCTTTCTCGGACCAGGTTCGCAACACATTGGGCTGTGCGACGATGGCTGTCGGGAACATCTACGAACCCGACCACGTCAATTCCATTCTGGCTGCCGGACGTGCCGATCTGGTTGCGCTGGCCCGCCCGCATCTCGCGGATCCCAACTGGACCCTGCGTGCGGCGGCGGAACTGAAGTATCGCGGCGCGAAAGTGCCGCTACAGTACAAGGCAGGTTTTCAGCAATTGGCGCGCAATCTCGAACGTGCTGCAGAAATGGGGGAGCTCAAGGTATGAGCGCACTGAAGGGCCGCAAGGCTGTCATTACCGGCGGCGGAACGGGCATCGGCCTCGCCGTTGCGAAACGCCTGACCGCCGATGGTGCGACCACCGTCCTCATGGGACGCAACCTGGAGCGCTTGCAGGAAGCCGCCAGAGACATCGACGGCGCCATCGCGGTTCAGTGCGACGTGACCGATCCCGCAATGGTCGCCCAGGCGTTCGACACGGCGCGTGAAGGCGGCAAGATCGACATCCTCGTCAACAATGCCGGGATCGCGTCTGGCCGCCCCTTCCACAAGCTTGATTACGACGAATTTCGCCGGATCCAGAACGTCAATGTCGACGGTGTCTTCCACTGCACCAAGGCTGTCGTGAAGGACCTGATGGGCGGCGATTATGGCCGCGTGATCAATATCGCGAGCGTCGCCGGCCTGCGTGGCGGGCCCTATATTTCGCATTATTGCGCATCGAAACATGCCGTCGTCGGCATGACCAAGGCGCTGGCTGTCGAGTGGGGCCAGACCAAGGTCACGGTCAACGCCGTGTGCCCGGCCTATGTCGAAACCGCGATGGCGGAGAACGCGATCAAAACGATCATGTCCAACACCGGCCGGTCGCGCGAAGAGGCAGTTGCCGAACTGGCGGACATGAATCCGCAGCGCCGTCTGATCCAGGTCGAGGAAGTTGCCGAAACTGTCGCCTGGCTTTGCCATCCCAACAGCTTCACCGTGAACGGACAGGCCATTTCACTCGATGGTGGCGCGCCGTAAGGGACATTCCATGACCCCCGAGACCCTCACACCGCAGCATTTCCGCTGGGACTTCGCCGATGGCGTCGCCACGGTGACGCTCAATCGCCCCGAGCGGAAGAATCCGCTGACCTTCAAGTCCTACGCCGAGTTGCGCGACACCTTCCGCGCCCTGGTCCATGTGCCCACAGTCAAGGCGGTGATCCTGACCGGTGAAGGCGGAAATTTCTGCTCCGGCGGGGACGTTCACGAGATCATCGGCCCGCTGACCGAGATGGACATGCCAGGCCTCCTCCAGTTCACACGCATGACGGGCGATCTGGTGAAAGCCATTCGCGACTGTCCGCAGCCTGTGGTCACGGCAGCCGACGGGGTCTGTGTTGGTGCGGGTGCCATCCTCGCCATGGCGTCCGACCTCCGCGTTGCCACGCCGGACACCAAGACGGCCTTCCTGTTCAACCGGGTCGGGCTGGCCGGCTGCGACATGGGCGCTTGCGCGATCCTGCCCCGCATCATCGGCCAGGGTCGCGCCAGTGAACTCCTCTTCCTGGGACGCTCGATGAGCGCCGAGGAAGGGGCAAGCTGGGGGTTCTGGAACCGAATCGTCGCGTCCAGCGATCTCATGGAAACTGCGAACGATCTTGCCGTGCGCATCGCGGCGGGACCGAATTTCGCCAATGCCATGACCAAGAACCAGCTCAATCTCGAATGGGATATGGGGCTGCACCAGGCCATCGAGGCCGAAGCGCAGGCACAGGCCATCTGCATGCAGACCGAGGATTTCCGCCGCGCCTTCCGGGCCTTCGTGAAGAAGGAAAAGCCGGTCTTCGAGGGCAATTGACGATGGCTGACCAAAGCTATCTGGGCTGGCCCTTCTTCGAAGACCGCCACCGCGCGCTCGCGAAGGAAGTGAACCACTGGGCGGCGGGCAAGTTTGCCGAGGACGGCTTCGTCCATCATGGCGACATCGATGAAGAATGCCGCGATATCCTTGGCGCATTGGGCAAGGCCGGACTCGCGGCCCATGCCGTACCTTCAGCCTATGGCGGTGCCAGCGAAACGCTCGACGTTCGTTCGCTCTGCCTCGTTCGGGAAAGCCTCGCCTATCGCTCCGGTCTCGCGGACTTTGTGTTCGCGATGCAGGGGCTGGGCTCCGGCACCCTCTCACTGTTCGGCAACGAGGCGCTGAAATCGGCCTGGCTGCCGCGCGTGGCTTCAGGGGAATGCGCTGCCGCATTCGCGCTGACCGAACCGGACGCCGGGTCGGATATCGCTCACCTGGCGATGACCGCGAAGCGCGACGACGACAGCTTTGTCCTCGATGGCCGCAAGACCTTCATCTCGAATGGCGGAATTGCCGGTTTTTACACCGTCTTTGCCCGCACCGGCGAAGCGGAAGGCGCGCGCGGCATTTCGGCTTTCATCGTTCCTGCGGACACGCCCGGCCTGACGGTCGAAGCACGGATCGAGACCATCGCGCCCCATCCGCTCGCGACGCTGAAGTTTGAAACCTGCCGCGTGCCGCAGAGCGCGCTGATCGGCCAGGCCGGCAGCGGTTTCAAATACGCCATGGCAACGCTCGACGTCTTTCGGTCCACGGTGGCAGCCGCAGCCCTCGGCTTTGCGCGCCGCGCAATGGATGAAGCGAGGCACCGCGCCAACACGCGAAGCCTGTTCGGCGGCACGCTTGCGGATTTGCAGATCGTTCAAGCCCAGATTGCCGAGATGGCGCTCGACATCGATGCCTCCGCCCTCCTCATCTACCGCGCCGCCTGGGCCAAGGATGGCGGAGCGCCGCGCGTCACGCGCGAAGCCGCAATGGCGAAATTGCACGCGACCGAAACCGCTCAAGCCACGATCGACAAGACGGTGCAAATCTTCGGCGGACTCGGCGTCACGGTCGGGTCGGTGCCCGAAGCGCTCTACCGGGAAATCCGCGCTCTGCGTATCTATGAGGGCGCATCAGAAGTCC
This sequence comes from Maricaulis sp., assembly GCA_002692855.1. Taxonomy (GTDB): domain Bacteria; phylum Pseudomonadota; class Alphaproteobacteria; order Caulobacterales; family Maricaulaceae; genus Hyphobacterium. Next base: position 282,312 of record NZMJ01000021.1, on the reverse strand, counting down.
AGAAAATCGTGATTGCGCGGCAGGTTCTGGGAGAAAGCTGATGGATATTCTTCAACCGTCCGGCTGGCCGCGCCCCAAGGGATATTCAAACGGCATCGCCGCGACAGGTAAGCAGGTCTTCGTCGCTGGACAGATCGGCTGGGACGAGACCGAGACCATCGTGTCGAACGACCTGGCCGAGCAATTTCGCCAGGTCCTGAAGAACACGCTCGCCGTACTGAAAGAGGCCGGCGCCGGCCCCGAACACGTGGTGCGCATGACCGGCTACATCACCGACCGCGACGAGTACCTTGCAGCGGGCAAGGAAATCGGCGTGATCTGGAAGGAGTTGATGGGCCGCAACTATCCGGTCATGGCCTTCGTCATCGTCGCCGGCTTGATCGAGCGGCGCGCCAAGATCGAGATCGAAACCACGGCGGTCCTGCCGGGTTAAATTTCGCTAGTACCGATTAGAAATAGACGCGCCCGGCAACGTTAAGATACGTTTGAACAGTCGAATCCAGTAGAGCCATGCCATGATTAACGAATTCACCGAAGTCGATGAATCTGACGAAGGGGGGAGCGATTTTTCGTTATCTCTCGAGGACTTTGCCGACCTTTATGTTATCCCGGGCGATTGGAGCGTACTGACATTAATCGATTCAATCGATCGCATGATAAACTTGGACCCCGAGTTTCAACGCCGAAGCGTATGGAGCAAAACAGCTAAATCAAAATTTATAGAGTCACTGGCGCTTGGAGTACCAATTCCACAAATATTACTCGCTGAAGACAGCAGCAACCCGCGTCAATACATAGTCCTTGATGGAAAGCAAAGGCTTCTAACGATTAAAGAGTTTATTTATGGGGCCTATTCAGAAGGCGAGCCATTCAAACTAAGCGGGTTAACCCATCTCGGGCAGCTCAACGGATTATCGTGGGAAGAGGTCCAATTACGCCACCCTGATATAGCTCGACAAATTCAACAGTCATTTATTAGAACCGCAGTAATAAGAGGGTGGCGTCGTGAGGATGTTTTGTACGAAATTTTTCACAGATTAAATTCTGGTTCCGTTCGACTTTCCCCAATGGAATTAAGGATGTCCCTTATTCGAGGTGGGTATATTAAATATGTGATTGCAAAGACGAGTCAGCTGCAAGAGCTACAACAATTACTTGGATTAAAATATCCAGATAAACGTATGAAGGACGTAGAGATCGCGATTCGATTTTTTGCATTCCACAATAGGCGCATTGAATACGCAGGAAACCTCAAAACGTTTCTTGATGATCATTGCAATTTAATGAACAAAATTGGACCCGATGGGTACAAAGACAGCTTTTTCGTTTTTGAAGAATCTATTCGCGCTGGCCTATCGATCTTCGACGGGAAAAAGTTTGCTCGCAAATACCTGCCTAAGGAAAATCAGTTCGAAAGCCGTTTCAACAGAGCGATTTTCGACGTGCTCGCCGAATCTCTAACGTCTGAAGAAGTGCGGGAGGCCTCCCTCGCTAAACCAGAACGTTTTATAGCGTCATACAAGAAGGTCTGCGAGAACACCGAGTTTATTCGTTCAGTAGAAACTACAACTAAAACGACCGACGCAACGCGAAAGCGTTTCCAAATTTGGTTTGATCACATTCAGGAAGAATTTGGTGTTCCACTCAAAATGCCGAATCTGAAAGATGATTCAAACTAGCCCTTGCCTCCATAGACTAGAATATAACTTGAGTGCATCGAAGGTGCTCATCAAGGAACTGCCTGATCGTTCGCTACCGAACGAGACCCAGTCGATATACTTAAGTTCATTTGTAATGACTATTCACGCCGCCTGCGAAGTATACATTGAAGATCTAGCCGCGTATGTAGTAAAGGATTCCGTAGATAAATTTGAACGATGTGGATTTATATCAAACCCACTATGGTCACTCGTGCTCAGTCAAAAAATGCCCAACGGCCCCCAGATGCATCACCTCAGTGGGCCTCGCTCATTTAAATCTTCTGTGACCGATGCGATCTATGCAGCAAAGACAGCATTCACTTCGGTAACAAGTGAGAACCACGGGATTAAAACGTCCAACCAGAGAGCGATATTCGGCCCATTGGGTCTTAGAATTGAAGATTTTGACCATACCCTTAGCCAAGCCTTTAATGGATTGGGTGAGCATCGCGGCGACCATGCCCATCAAATTGGAATAAAGCACACGCGTGTAAAGAGTGGGTGGCTAAGTGAAGTTGATAAAATACAAAATCTGGTATTACTTTACGATCAATTTGTGTGCGGAGAGATTGATCGTCCCTTGAGATAACTATAAAATCAAACTTCAATCAAACCCGCTCCAGCACCATCGCCGCGCCCTGCCCGACGCCAACGCAGAGCGTGACGAGTGCGTAACGTCCGTTCTCCGCTTTCAGCCGGTGCGCCGCCGTCAGTGCCAGCCGCGCGCCACTCATGCCGAGCGGATGGCCGAGCGCGATGGCCCCACCCCAGGCGTTGAGACGGGGATCGTCGTCCGCGATGCCCCAACTGCGTGTGCAGGCAAGCACCTGCGCGCAAAAGGCCTCGTTGAGTTCGATCACATCGACCTGGTCGAGCGTTAGCCCCGCCAGCCTTAGCGCCTTCTCACTCGCCGGGACCGGGCCGATCCCCATCGTGCGCGGCGCGACACCAGCCGTGGCGTAGGACACAATCCGCGCTAGCGGTTCACCCGCCGTTCCGTCACCGATCAATAGCGCCGCCGCGCCGTCATTGACGCCAGAGGCATTGCCCGCCGTCACGCTACCGTCCTTGCGGAAGGCGGGCTTGAGTTTCGCGAGATCTTCGGGCGACACATCCGGGCGCGGATGTTCGTCCTTGGTGACCGACACCGGCTCGCCGCGCCTTTGCGGCACGGGCACAGCCACGATCTGCTCGGCCAGTCTGGATTCAGAGGCCCCGGCAAGCTGCTGGGATCGCAGCGCAAACGCGTCCTGGTCCTCGTGCAAAATGCCATGCTCTTTGGCAAGATTTTCCGCCGTCTCGCCCATCGCATCCGTGCCGTAAATCGCTTCGAGTTTCGGATTGACGAAACGCCAGCCAATCGTCGTGTCGAACATCTCCGCGCGCCGGTCGAAGGCGCTTTCCGCCTTGCCCATCACGAAGGGCGCGCGCGACATGCTTTCAACGCCGCCGGCGATCACCTGGCTCGCCTCGCCCGCCTTCACCGCCCGCGCCGCCTGCGCAACGGCTTCAAGGCCCGAGGCGCAGAGCCGGTTCACCGTCACACCCGGCACGCTTTGCGGCAGGCCCGCGATTAGCAGCGCCATGCGCGCGACATTGCGGTTGTCTTCGCCCGCCTGGTTGGCGCAGCCGAGGATCACCTCGTCGATCAAGTCCGGGTCGCGATCCGGATGCCGGTCCATCAGCGCCTTGATCACATGCGCCGCCAGATCGTCCGGACGCACGCCCGACAGCGCGCCGCCATAGCGCCCGATGGGCGTTCGTATGCCGTCAAGAAGGAAGGCTTCGGTCATTGGGATAATCCCGTGCTATCAATCGAGAATCTGGCAGACACGAATCTGGACGGCCTCAGCACATCACAAGAAGCGCCGCCAAGCCATGGGGAGGAATGCCATGCCGATGCAGCCCTCGGGCTATGTCGACGGCACTGCGCGTGAGGCGCTGCCTGAGGAATCCGACTGGCCCAGCCTGATCTTCACTACGCCTGATGTCCAATATCCCGACCGCCTGAATGCCGCCGTGGAACTGCTGGATCGCGCCGTTGAAAACGGTCATGGCGACCGGGTTGCCGTCTATTCCGAAGAAAAGACGCTCACCTATTGCGAGTTGCTGGCTGCCGCGAACCGCATGGCGAACGCGCTGGTGGATGATCTGGGGCTGGTGCCGGGCAACCGTGTCCTGCTGCACGGTCCCAACAGCGCCGACATGGTCATCGCCTGGTACGCCATTTTGAAAGCGGGCGGCATCGTCGTCGCGACAATGCCGTTGCTGCGTGAAGCCGAACTGACAAAAGTGGTGACCAAGGGGCAAATTGCGCTTTGCCTGTGCGACGCCCGGCTGGCTGAACCGGTCCACGCGGTCGCCCGTTCCGAAACGCCGCTGACCACGGTCGTCGAATGGGGCCAGGGCCGTAAACTCGACGCCCTGTGTGCCCGCAAACCAGACAGTTTCGCGAACTGTGACACCGCCGCCGACGACATCGCGCTGATCGCCTTCACCTCGGGCACGACCGGCGAGCCCAAGGCCTGTGCGCATTTCCACCGCAGCATCCTGGCGATGGCCGACACCTTTGCCAGGCACATGCTCAGCCCCCGCCCCGGTGACATCTACGCCGGAACACCACCCTTTGCCTTCACCTTCGGATTGGGCGCTTTCGTTGTGTTCCCGGCGCGCTTCGGCGCGGCGGTTGCCCTGCCTTCAAAGCCGGGCTTTGAAGCTCTGTGCGAGACGATCGAGCGTTTCAGGGTCACCCACACCTTCACCGCTCCGACCGGTTACCGCGCCATGCTGGGATTGAAGGAGAAGTTCAACCTGACCTCGCTGAAGGGCGGCGTATCGGCCGGCGAACACCTGCCCGCTGCCACCTGGCAATCATGGAAGGTGGCAACCGGCATTTCCCTGATCGACGGGATCGGCGCGACCGAGATGATCCATATCTTCATCTCTGCCGCTGGATCGAAAATTCGCCCCGGCGCGACGGGCAAGCCGGTGCCGGGATACGAAGCGCGGGTGATCGGAGACGATGGCGAGCCGGTCGCGGACGGAGAAATCGGCCGGCTGGCGGTGCGCGGACCGACGGGCTGCCTTTACCTCTCGGACGAGCGCCAGAAAAGCTATGTCCAGAATGGCTGGAACATCACGGGTGACCTCTATCGCCGCGATGAGGACGGGTATTTCTGGTATGTCGCGCGCAATGACGACCTGATCGTCTCGTCCGGGTACAACATCGCCGGACCCGAGGTTGAACAGGCCCTGTTGATGCACGATGCCGTGATGGAATGCGCCGTGGTCGGCACACCTTGCGACGAACGCGGCATGGTGGTGACCGCGCATATCGTCCTGAAGGACGGCCACACTGGCAATGACAGCATGACGGCCGACCTGCAGGCATTCGTGAAACGCACGATTGCCCCTTACAAATATCCGCGGCGGATTGTGTACACCGACACCCTGCCCAAGACACAGACCGGCAAGATCCAGCGCTTCCGGCTGCGGGAAACCGCACGCTGATCTGGTCGCGACCGGCGGCGCACACTAGGGTGCGCGAAACTCTAAGGGAGCCACGAGATGCGGCAGTTTTTCGTCTTCATCAAATGCGAGTTGGGCCGGACCTATGACGTCGCCGCTGCGCTCGTCGATCAGGTCGAGGAAGCGCGTCAGGTTCATTCGATTTCCGGGTCGTTCGACCTGCTCGCGCATTTCTCGGTGGACGCCGATGCGGATATCGGCCGCTTCGTGAACCAGAAAGTTCAGATCATACCGGGGATCAAGGACACGCAGACAATCCTGTGTTTCAACGCGTTCACGCGTGACCACGGCCTCGGCGACGCCTGAGATGCATTTCGGCGTCTTTGACCTCTTCAAAATCGGTATCGGCCCATCGAGTTCGCACACCGTGGGGCCGATGGTGGCCGGGCGCGTCTTCATGGAACGTGTCGACGCCGAGCACGGCGTCCAGAACGTCGATACCGTCCAGGTGGAACTCTACGGTTCGCTCGCCCTGACCGGCGCAGGTCACGGGACAGACAAGGCCGTTATCCTCGGGCTCGAGGGTGCCAAACCCGACACGCTGGACCCGGACGATGCCGAAAATCGCCTTAAAGCCGCGCGTGAGAACAAGCGCATCAAGCTGTTGGGGCAGAAAGATATTTCCTTGGACCCGCAAGTCGATGTGCGGATGAAGGGCGAAACGCGTCTGCCGTTTCATTCCAACGGCATGAAATTCCGGGCTCTGGACGCAGACGGCACGGTCCTGCGCGAGGAAATCTGGTACTCGATCGGGGGCGGATTCGTCATTGACGAAGCCGAGGCCGGCCGCAATTCCGCTGTTTCCGGCGACCATGAAGGCGAGCCCTTTCCGTTCAACACCGGCGATGAATTGCTGGCGCAATGCGACCGCTACGGCCTCACCATCCCCGCCCTGATGATGGCAAACGAAGCCGCATTCCGCGACGAAGCCGAGATCCGTGCGGGCGTGAACAATGTCTGGCGCGCGATGGAGGAATGTATCGACCGGGGCTTGCGCGAGACCGGGATTCTGCCCGGCGGGCTCAACGTCCGCCGCCGCGCGCCCGCCATCCACAAAGATCTGATCGACAATCCCGAAAAGGCCGAAATCGATCCCCTGACCGCGATGGACTGGATCAATCTCTGGGCGATGGCCGTCAACGAGGAGAATGCGGCAGGCGGGCGCGTCGTGACCGCTCCCACCAATGGTGCAGCCGGCATCATCCCTGCAGTCGTCCGGTATTTCGACCGGCACCACCGCCGCGATGACGATCCCGACGCGCTGATGCGTTTCTTTCTGACCGCAGCCGCCATCGGTGCGCTCTACAAGAAAAATGCCTCGATCTCCGGAGCGGAAGCGGGCTGTCAGGGAGAAGTCGGCGTCGCCTGTTCCATGGCCGCTGGCGGTCTCGCCGCCGCATTGGGTGGCACCAATCGCCAGATCGAGAATGCCGCGGAGATCGGCATGGAGCACAATCTGGGCCTGACCTGCGATCCCGTGGGCGGGTTGGTTCAAATCCCGTGTATCGAGCGCAACGCCATCGGCGCGATCAAGGCGATCGACGCGGCGCGTCTCGCGCTTAAGGGCGATGGCGAGCACAAGGTGTCTCTCGATCAGGTCATCCGCACCATGGCGGATGTCGCCAAGGACATGTCCGACAAGTACAAGGAAACCTCGACCGGCGGTCTCGCGGTCAATGTTCCGATGTGCTGATCAGCCCGCATTGCTCGCCCCTGTCTCGGTGGCATTGGATGCCGTCGCGCCCGGATCGTCGAGGATGTTGAGCGGCTGACCTTCCCGCAGGTTTTCCGCGCCGCGGACCACCACTCGCTCCCCTGCCGCGATGTCGCCATCTACGCCGACCCATTCGCCATCCTGCGCACCGGTGCGCACCAGAACGCGTCGGGCCGTGTTGTCCTCGGACACCACCCAGACAAAGCTGCCCTCATTGCGCAGGACAAGCGCGTCCTGCGGAACGGCAACCGTCCGGGTCGCCTCTTCGGTCGGGAAGGCCGCGCGGACCGCCGATCCGACAATCCACGGCGAATCCGAGAGGTCTATCCGCACTTCGAACGTCCGGGTAACCGCGTCACCGACCGGGATCAGCGCCCGGATGGGGGCTTCAACCGAATGGTCTGCATCCGAGACGCGAACCAATTGTCCGGCCGCAAGGTGCGGAGCGATGGACACTGGCACCTGCGCCCTCGCCTCGATCAACGCGGTGTCGACCAGCCGCACGATCTGGGATCCGGGATTGGCGTACTCACCGGCTTCAATCAAGCGTTCGGTCACGCGTCCGCTGAAAGGCGCCAGAACACGTGTCCGGTCGAGATCGAGCCGCGCCCGGTCGACTGCACGGCGCGCTTCGGTCTCCTCGGCCACGGCCAGGTTGCGGGCCAGCTGGACTTCGCGCAGACGGTTTTGCGGCGCGGTGCCATTCTGCGCCAATTGCGTCCAGCGGGTCAGTTCGCCTTCCTGGTAAGCCGCATTTTCCGACGTTCGGGCCAGTCGAGACCGGGCCTCGTCCAGCGACAGGCGCGCCATTCGGTCATCCAGGCGGGCCACCGGGTCGCCGGCCTCGACCCAGTCACCGGGTTCCGCCACTTCGACAACACGGCCCGACGCCTCGGAGGCGATCTGTGCGTCATTGCGGCTGTACACGCCGGCGGGCGATTCAATCAGGCGAGCCAGGTCGCGCATCTCGCTGCTGGCCACGCGGACGGCGGCAGGCGGCGGGCCACCGGCTTGCTGAAACCCTCCGGTGGCGATGGCCAGCGCGGCGAAAAGCGGAACAAGAAGTCGTTTCATGAAAGGCTCCTATTCCGCCAGCTGCGGATGAAGGGCAGCCGGAGCTGTCCGGGTTTCACCGATCCGCAACAGGCTCGGCAGAAGGAAGAGTGTGAACACCATCGAGACCGCCATGCCGCCCACGATGGCAGCGGCCAGTCCGCGATAGATCTCGCTGCCCGCACCAGGGAAAATCAGCAGCGGCGTCATGCCCAGAATGCTGGTCAACGTCGACATGAAGATCGGCCGCATACGCATCCGCAGCGCCGTATCCACGGCTTCACGGCGCGGCAGGCCTTCGCGCTCGCCCTGCCGTGTCTGGTCGACCAGCAGGATGGCGTTGTTGATGACCAGTCCGAGAAGGATGATGAAGCCCATCATCGTCAGAAGGTCGAGTGGCTGACGGATCTGAGCGGTATTCTGCAGGATCGTGTCGAGGATGCGCAGGACCGCGACGCCGCCGACCGTTGCGAGCGGGATCGTCACCAGCACAAGGCCGGCATCACGGATGGACCGGAACAGCCCCGCCAGGATCAGGAACAGTATGAACAGCGCAAACAGGAAGTTCTGCGTCATAGTCGCGATGGCGCGGTTCAGGCTGTCCGCCGCTCCGCCATAGGAGATTGATCCATCCGCCGGCAGGGCCGCACGCAGCTGAGGTTCGATCTCGGTCTGGATGACGGCCAGGACTTCCTGAAGCGTCATGTCTTCAGGCTGCGACATGAAGAACGAGATCGTCCGCCGCCCATCGAGCCGCTGAAGACCGGACGGTGTCAGCGTTTCCTCGATATCAACCAGGTCGCCGAGCGGCAGCACCACGCCTGACGGCGTCGTGACCGGCATGCCTTCCAGCTCTTGCGCCGAGCGCCATCCATCCGAGCGAAGGATCATGTTCAGGCGACGATCGCCGTCGAAATATTCGCCGACGAACAGACCGTCCCCCATCGTCGACACCACGCTGGCCACGCCTGCCCGCGTCCAGTTCACCTCCTGGATCCGGCGGTCATTGGGAATGATGGCGTAGCTGGGCTGTGTCGCTTGCGGCGAAGGGTTGGCGTTGATGTTCGAGGTCGGGAAGCGCTCACGCAGCAGGCGCATTCCCTCCTGAGCGGCAACCGCGAGCGGCCCTTCCTCGGCCGATTGCAGATTGACCTGCACATTGCCGCCGCCGCCGAAATTACCGAACAAGTCGCCCCGGGCCGCGAAGGCCTGAACATCGGGAATGCCCTGCACGATCTCGTCACGCACGATGCGTTCGAGCTCGCGGACGTCTTCAATGTTCCGGGGCCGGACGCCGAGCGTTGCGAATTGCCCGCCCTGCCCGCCGATGTAGTAATTGCGAAGCGCGGGTTCGCGCTCGCCCGACATGTAGGGTTCGAGCCGCTCCATGACCGGTCCGACGACTTCTTCGCGCACCCATTCTACATCGGCGCCGGCCGGCAGGATAAAGAAGGCGTCGATTGCATCGCGCTTCACCGGCGGCAGATAGTCGAGGTTGGGCAGCATCACCCAGCTCAGCGCGAGGGGCAGTGCCACCAACCCGCCGATCAACCCATAACGCCGGACGGGTCGGTCGCTGGCCGTCATGATGAAATCTGCGAACCGCATCAAAATGGGCTGCTTTGCATCCCGCCCGCCGGAACGCACCCACTTGGCTGCGGCCACCGGGAGGATGGTCACGGCTACGATCATGGACAGGCCGACGCCGACCGCAATGGTGATGGCAAGGTCTGCGAAGAGCTGCCCTTCGGCGTCGTCGAGGAAGATGATCGGCAGGAAAATGGCCACCGTCGTGGTGGTCGAGGCGAAAAGCGCACCCCAGACCTGGCCGGCGCCCTTCTCGGACGCGGTCATCGTGTCTTCCCCGGCTTCACGCCGGCGAACGATATTCTCCATCACGACGATTGCAGCATCGAGCACCATGCCCGTTGCGAAGGCTAGCCCCGCCAGGGAAATCACGTTGAGTGATCGTCCGAGGACAAACAGGACGATCAGCGTCGCCAGGATGCAGATGGGAATCGCCAGTGCGATGATCGCGGTGGCACGCGCACGCCGCAGAAACAACCACAGCCCGCCGATCGCCATCAACACGCCGAACAGGAGGTTGGTGCGCAGAAGGTTGATCGCGCGATTGATAAACACCGATGAGTCAAAGGATGGCTGAAGCGTCAGCCCCAGCTCGGCTGCCGGTCCCTCGTTGAGGCGGGCAATCTCGGCCTTCACGGCATTCAGCGTTGCCAGCACGTTGGCGCCGTTCTGCCGGCTGACCGCGATACCGATGGCCGGGTTGCCATTCTGGAAGGCAAAGCCCTGGCGCTCACCGAGGCCGATGCCGACCGTCGCCACATCGCCGAGGCGCACGGGCCGGCCTTCACGCCAGTCGATCACCAGTTCACGTAATTCGCGCGGGTCGTATTCGCCCTCGTAGTTCAGTGTGAACGACCGGCGGCCAACCGTAGCATTGCCACCGGAAATGTCCCGATTTCCATTCAGCACGGCAGCGATCTGCGGGATGGTCACGCCAAGCGCGGCCGCCTGGTAGGGGTCGAGAATGATCTGGAATTCCCGGTTTCTCAGGCCCCAATTGATCTGCGCATTGGCGACGCCGGGCACCGCAGACAGGCGCGGCACCACGACATTGCTGGCGAAATCCGCGTAGTCGTCCACATCGTTGGGGTTATCGGGCAGCAACTGGATGAAATAGTAGATCAGCATGTCGCCGCCGCCGCCCGCGGCGCCATTGACAATATTGGGGCCAAACGCATCGAGAGGCATCGGAGGCAGCTGGTTCATCCGCCCGACTACTTCGATCAGGGCCTGATCCATATCGGTGCCGTTGGCGAATGTCAGGGCAATGAAGGAAAAGCCCGGATTGATGTTGACCCGTAACTCCTCAAGCCCGGTCAGACCGGTCAGGGCCTGTTCCATCGGCTCGACGATTTCCGATTCCATTTCCTGCGGCGAAGCGCTGCGCCAGCCGGTCATCACGAACAGCTGCGGCCGGCTCGTGTCAGGGAAAAGCTGAAGCGGCAGTTTCGTGAAAGCCAGCGTTCCCACCACACCGATCAGCAGAACCGCGATCAGGATTGCGACAGGATTCTTGAGCGCGAAGCGGGTCAAAAACATGATCTGGAGTCTCCCTCACCTTCTTGGTGAAGCTCCGGACCTCGCCGCGCCCATACAGACGGATTACTTTTGTTTCACGCTGCTCACGCCCGTGCGACAGGCGGCCATGAAAAAAAAAGGCCGCACCGATTGTCCCGGTACGGCCTTCAATGTTCCAATGAGAGAGGCGTCAGGCTGCCAGCTTTTCCGACACCGTATACGCCGCCTCGGTCGATGCCTTGATATCGTCGAGCGAGACGTCGGGTGCCAATTCGGTCAGGACCAGCCCGTCCGGCGTGACTTCGAACACGCCCATCGTGGTGATGATCAGATCGACAACGCCGGTGCCGGTCAGCGGCAACGAGCATTCCTTCAGCAGCTTGGGATCACCGGCCTTCGACGTGTGGTCCATCACGACGACGACACGCTTCACACCGGCAACGAGGTCCATCGCGCCGCCCATCCCTTTCACCATCTTGCCGGGGATCATCCAGTTCGCGATGTCGCCCTTTTCGGACACTTCCATCGCGCCGAGGATCGACAGGTCGATATGTCCGCCGCGGATCATTCCAAAGCTGTCGGCAGAGGAAAAATAGCTCGTGCGGCGCAACTCGGTGATGGTCTGCTTGCCAGCATTGATCAGATCGGCGTCCTCTTCGCCTTCAAACGGGAACGGGCCCATACCGAGCATGCCGTTCTCCGATTGCAGTGTGACGTCGACAGACTCGGGGATGTAATTCGCCACGAGTGTCGGAATGCCGATTCCCAGATTGACGTAGAATCCGTCTTCCAGTTCCTGCGCGGCGCGGCGCGCCATGTCTTCGCGGGTCCAGGCCATTACGCACTCTCCTTCTGACGCACGGTGCGCTGCTCGATGCGCTTCTCAAACGAGCCCTTCACGAGACGCTGGACGAAAATACCCGGCGTGTGGATCTGGTCAGGATCCATCGAACCGAGATCGACGATTTCCTCGACCTCGGCGACGGTGACCTTGCCGGCCGTTGCCATCATCGGATTGAAATTCCGGGCTGTTTTCCGGTAGATCAGATTACCTTGCGGATCGGCCTTCCACGCCTTCACGATGGACAGGTCTGCCGTCAGGCCGGTTTCCATGATGTAGCGCTCGCCATTGAATTCGCGCTCTTCCTTGCCTTCGGCCACGAGCGTCCCGACACCGGTCTTCACATAGAAGGCCGGAATACCCGCCCCGCCGGCGCGAATGCGCTCGGCCAGCGTGCCTTGCGGGTTGAATTCCAGTTCCAGTTCCCCGGACAGGAATTGACGCTCGAATTCCTTGTTCTCGCCGACATAGGACGACAGCATTTTCTTGATGCGTTTCGCGTCGAGCAGCTTGCCGAGCCCGAAGCCGTCGACCCCGCAATTGTTCGAGATGATCGTCAGATCCTTCACGCCCGAGTGCAGGATCGCTTCGATCGCATTCTCGGGGATCCCGCACAGGCCGAAACCGCCCGCCATGATCGTCATGCCGTCGAACAACAGCCCGTCGAGCGCCGCGGCCGCATTGGGAAATGTCTTGTCCATGAATACCCTCTTCAGCTCCGGAACCGGTTCGGAAGTGCTGCACCGCGTTATATCGTGTCGCAGTGCAAAAACCAGAGGCTCCGATCAGCCGTGTTCGCGTTTGAGATCGATCTCGATCGCCAGCGCGCCGCCGAAAAACACGGCATAGGATGCCCAGTAAATCCACAGCAGGAACACGATAAGCGCGCCGAGCGAACCATAGGCGTTCGGGTGGACGATCCCCTGCACGTAGAACGAAAAGCCCGCCGAAATCACCATCCAGATCAGCGTCGCGGTGAGCGCTGCCAAGATCGATGCATTCCAGCTGACCTCCCCGGCCCGCCGCATCGTGTAGCGGTAGAGCAGGATCAGGGCGGCGATCATGGTGACGGCGACGGCGGTCCACTCATTGAACAGATAGCCGGTGTCGAGTCCGCGCAGCCCCAGCCATTGCAGGATCGGCCGCAGGAAAACCGGGATGGTCAACACGATGAGATTGGCAAAGGCGAGCAATGTGCCTCCTGCCATGACCGCAGCGATGGCGAGCAGATTGAATTTCACGATGCTGCGCAGATCGCCGACCTTTGCGATCTGATTCAGACCCGCGATCAGGGCCTTGGCCCCGCGCGACGCGGCGAAAAACGAGATCAGCAGCGCGACGAGACCCTGAATCGACAGGGTCGTGCTGGACGCCTCGGCCAGACCCGCCACCTGGTTGATGGCGAAGCTGCGAGCGCTCGGCGGCAGCACCCCGGCGAGGCGCGAAATCTGGTCCTGTGCATCCCCGATCGAAAACACGAGGCCATAGATCGAGGCCGCAGCCGCCACGGCGGGAAACAGGGCCAGCAGGGTGAAGAAGGACACTCCACCCGCGAACAGCATCACTTCGCGCGCCATGGTGCGCCGGATCGCGCGCACGACGACGCCGACGACCGGCACCTGCGAGACGAGGACCGAGACGCGGCGAATTTGACGAAAAACCTGACGAACCGGATGCATCACCTGCGCTTAGCGCATTCCGTGTCCGCCGAAAAGCGAAGCGCCGACCGTTGGGGGCGGTCGGCGCTTCTGTTTTGGGATCGGCGAGACGCCGATGAGGCGGCGGAGGTGCGAGGGACGAAATTCCGCCGGTCTCAAGGAGAAAGTGCCAAACCTGCGTTGAACGCTGGATGAACGGTTTTATTCATCTTCTGGGGTAGGTGTCTGGCCAAACCGGTGTTTGCGCGGCGACAGTATTGTGACACTGTGTCCAGGCCGTCGCGTTTCCAGGGGGATGGATTGGCGCGAGTTCTCGACATTCTGGTGCTCAACACCACGGACGATTCCGGCCCGTTGGCCGGACTGTCGCGGCTCGACGTGCGCACCCAGAACTGGAACGGGTCCCGCGAAGCGTTGGTCGACCCGGCTTGCGACGCAGTCCTGATCGTTTCTGACGATCACGAAGCGCTCGCTGCAGCCGTTTCGACACTGCGCGAATCCGAAGCGCGCAATATCCCGCGTCTGGCCATTTCCGACGGCGACAGTGTTCCGGAAGGTGTCGATGCCTGGCTGCGGCCACCGGCCGCCACTACCCAGATTGCCTCGCGCCTGCGCGCCTTGGTGCGACTGCGCGTGATGGAGGACATCGTCCGCCGCCGCCGGGCAGCCGCCGAGGTGTTCGGCCACGACCAGTTCGAGATCAGTGACGAAAAGGGCAAGCCGACGGTTCTATTCGTCGGCGAGGCTTCGTCCCGTTTCCTCGATTTGCGTCACGCCCTGGCGGGCGCTGATGCGGATGTCGTCGCCGCCTTCTCCAGCTACTCGGCCTTCGATTACCTGCACGAACGGGCCTTTGACGCTGTCGTCCTGAACGCCACGACGCGGCAGGAAATGGCGTTCACGATCTCCTCGGCCATGCGGCGCAATGCCCGGCTTTACCACACACCCGTCTTGCTGCTGTCGCGCGGCAGCCGCCACGACGACGCTGATGAAGCCTTCGCGCGCGGCGTGTCCGATATCCTGCCCTGGGATGCCGATGAAATGGAGATTCGCGAGCGCGTCCTGCGCCTAGCGAGCGAACGCCAGCGTCGCCGCGTTGCGCGGGCGCGTCTCGATGCCTGTCGCGCGGCAAAGACGCTCGACGCGGAAACCGGACTGTTCAGGGCGCGGTTCGGGATCGCTCACTTGCAGGACTTGGTGAACGCCGGAACGAAGGCCCACCGCCCGACCGGCCTTGTCGTGATGCGCCTGTCCGCCCCCGCAGAGGCTCAGTCTGATGCCGCCGTCCGGTCGGCGCGCATCCAGTTCGCCTCGATGCTGCGCCATCTCCTGCGCGCCGAGGATTGCCCGGTCGCCATGTCGCCTGACGTGTTCGCCGCCATCTTGCCGTCCACCCATGTCGACGGTGCTGACAGTGTGGCTGAACGCATCCGCGCGATTGCGGAATGCACCGCGTTCGAAGGGGATGATCCGCTGAAGGCCTTCCGTCTGACCGTGCAGACCGGCACGGCCGAGGCCCGCGGGGCCGAGACCGCCGAAACCCTGATCGAGCGCACGCAGCGCCAGATCGGACTGCCGCGCACGAAAGCCGTCTAGGCGGCGACGCGCCGCGCCAGGTCCGCCAGCCGGGACAATCCGCGCTCCAGGCCCTTCAACCGCGCATCCGGCGTCGGCCAGTCTCCGACCAGCACCAGTTTCTGGTCAGGGCGGACGCGGAATTCATCAGGGCTTTTCGCCATCAACTGCACCAGACCCGCCGGATCGGCGAAGGCGTCATTGCGGAAGCTGACGACCGCACCCTTCGGGCCGGCATCCACCTTCGCGACGCCCGCGACCTTGCACAGCGTCTTGATGGCCATGATTTTCAGCAACTGGTTCACCTCGTCCGGCAAGGGGCCGAAACGGTCGATCAGCTCTGCGGCAAATGCCTCGCGCTCCTCGCGCGTGTCGAGATCCGACAGCCGGCGATAGAGCCCCAGCCGGACGTCCAGATCCGTCACATAATAATCAGGGATCAGGACCGAAGCGCCCGCATTGATCGCCGGGGACCATTCTCCGTCCGACACGTCTTCCTCGCCGCGAATGGAGGCCACCGCCTCTTCCAGCATGGACTGGTAGAGCTCGACCCCGACATCGCGAATATGACCGGACTGCTCCTCGCCCAGGAGATTGCCGCCACCGCGCAGATCGAGGTCGTGCGACGCCAGCGTGAACCCCGCCCCAAGGGAATCCAGCGACTGCAGGACTTCGAGCCGCTTCAGCGCGCCGCCGGTGATCGTCTGGTTGGACGGAGTCGTGAAATAGGCGAACGCCCGCACCTTTGACCGACCGACACGCCCGCGCAGCTGATAGAGCTGCGATAGGCCGAACCGGTCAGCGCGATGGATGATCAGCGTGTTGGCGGTGGGAATATCCAGTCCGGATTCCACGATCGTCGTCGACAGCAGCACGTCATACCGCCCTTCATAGAAGGCCGTCATGATGTCTTCGAGATTCTGCGGTGCCATCTGCCCGTGCGCCGTGACGAAGTTTACTTCCGGCACGTGCTCGCGCAAATATTCCGACACCTGGTCCAGATCGGATATGCGGGGCACGACGAAATAGGCCTGCCCGCCCCGATATTTTTCACGCAGCAGGGCTTCCCGGATGGTCACAGGATCGAAGGGCGCGATATAGGTGCGAACCGCCAGTCGGTCGACGGGCGGCGTCGCGATGATCGACAGGTCCCGGATACCGGTCAGCGCCAATTGCAGCGTGCGCGGGATCGGCGTAGCGGTCAGCGTCAGCACGTGGACTGCCGAGCGCATCTCTTTCATGCGCTCCTTGTGCTTCACCCCGAAATGCTGCTCCTCGTCCACGATGAGCAGACCCAGATCCTTGAAGTTGACGGACTTGGACAGGACGGCGTGGGTCCCGATCACGATGTCGGCCTGACCGGNGTCCAGTTCCTCGCGAGTGGCTGCCGCTTCCTTGGNAGGCNCCAGCCGTGACAGCCGGCGCACCTTCACCGGCCATCCCCGGAAGCGGTCCTCGAACGACTTGAAATGCTGCCGTGCGAGCAAGGTTGTCGGTGCGACGACGGCAACCTGCCGTCCGCTCATCGCGACGACAAAGGCAGCCCGTAGAGCGACTTCGGTCTTCCCGAATCCCACATCGCCGCAGATCAGGCGGTCCATCGGACGCCCTTTGATGAGATCTTCGAAAACGTCCGAGATCGCGTTCAGCTGATCGTCCGTCTCGGCGAACGGGAAGCTGGCTGCAAACTCGTCATAGGTGCCGCTTGGCGGATCAATCGGCTCGACCTTTCTAGAATGGCGTTCCGCGGCAATCCGGATCAACTGGTCCGCCATGTCGCGCAGGCGCTTCTTCGCTTTAGCCTTGCGCGCCTGCCACGCCGCCCCGCCGAGCCGGTCAAGCTGTATGCCCTCGGTCTCGGCGCCATACCGCGACAGGAGTTCGATATTCTCGACCGGAAGGAAAAGCTTGGACCCGCCTGAATACTCGAGTTCCAGACAATCGTGCGGCGCATCACCGACTGTCAGCGTCTTCAGCCCGAGATAACGCCCGAGCCCATGATCGACGTGCACGACCAGGTCCCCGACCGACAATGACCCGGCCTGCATGATGACATCGGATGACTTGCGCCGCTTTTGAGGGCGCGCGAGCCGGTCACCGAGAATGTCCTGTTCGGAGATGACGGCGAGGCCATCAGCCTGAAATCCGCGTTCCAGGGGAAAGACCGCGCGGGCAATCCCGGTTTTCGGCAGCTTGGCCAGTTCACCGTAGGAACTGACCGGCACAATCCCGGTGACGCCGTGGTCACCGAGCACACTGCCCAGTCGATCAGACGCGCCTTCAGTCCAGCTCGCCAGGACGACGCGATTGCCGAACTGGCGAAGGCTGGAGATGTGGTCCTTTGCCGCGTCGAAGACATTGCTGCCTGCCGTACGTTCAGCGGTAAAAATTCGGCCCTGCCGGGCGCCAAGATTGACCGAATGCGCGCCGGGATCGGCAAAGGCGCCGAATACCCGGTAGTCGCGCTCCGAGAGCCGCTCACGCAGCTCTTTGGGGGGCACGTAAAGCATATCGGGAGGCAATGGACGGTAGACCGTGTTGGCCAGCATCCCGGTCTTCGGACCGTCGGGTTGATTCTTCCGGGCCGAATAATAGTCCTCGATGAAGGTCCAGCGTTCGTCCATCGCGTCATCGGCCAGCGCATCGAGGCCGATCAACGCATCAGGGCCCGCATAATCGAAGACGGTTTCGAGCTTTTCATGAAACNGTGGCAGCCAGTGCTCGACACCCGCTGCGCGAACGCCTTCACTGACCGAGTGATATATCGTGTCGCCTGCCGTGGCGGCCCCGAAGGTTTTGAGCCATCCGCTACGGAAGCGCGAAATCGTCTCGTCCGACAGGAAGACTTCGCTGACCGGATTAAACGCCGCTTCCTTCAGCTGCTTCAGGCTGCGCTGGCTTTCGGGATCGAAGGACCGGACCGATTCAAGGGAATCGCCGAAGAAGTCCAGGCGGACCGGTTCCTCGGCGCCTGGCGGAAACGCATCGACGACGCCCCCGCGAATGGCGAAGTCGCCCGGCTCCATCACTGTCGAAACACGCGAATAGCCATTGCTGGAGAAATAGCTGCGCAGCGTTTCCTGCTCGACCACTTCGCCAGGACGCGCACGGAAACCCGCACTCGACATGACGCTTCGCGGCGCAGCGCGCTGGAGCGCTCCATTGACCGTCGTGATCACGATCAGGGGGGCGCTGTCACCCGGCTTTCGTGCCGCAAGCCGCGCCAGGACAGATGCGCGGGACGCGGACAACCGAGGGCCCGGCGAAACCCGGTCGTAGGGCTGACAATCCCAGCTTGGCAGGACAAGCGTTTCGATATCCGGCGCAAAGAAGCGGCAGGCCGATTCGAAATCGGCGGCGCGCGATCCGTCCCGGCAGACAAACAGCCCCACTCCGCCGCGCATACGCAGCGCATCGGCGAAGACCAGGGCATCATAACCCTCAGGTGTTTCGCCGACATTCAACGCGCCGGGCGCCGACGCAATGCGTTGAAGATCGTCCATCACAGCGTTCTGGTTCCGCCGTCGGCGACGAAGCGGCGAATGTCGGCAATCAGGGAGGCGTCACGTTCGGCGGGCACCGCCTCTCGCTGCATGATCCAGGCATAAAGTTCCTGATCCGGCGCGCTTAGAAGGAGTTCCAGCGCCTCAAGCCCATCGGCGTCGAGCGCATCAATCCGCGAGCGGACATATCGGCCGATCACGATATCGGCTTCCTTGAATCCGCGATGTTCGGCGCGGAACATCAGCTTCTTGCGCTGTTCTGTCAGATCATCACTCATGGTGTGGCGATATAGGCTGCTCCTGCGCTGGCGTGAAGCGCGCGTCTGGACCATCGTGCAGCCATGCGCCCCGAGATTCTCTTTCCGCTCTTCAAGGAGACCGACACCCTGCCCGGCATTGGTCCGCGCATGGCGGCACTGATCCGGCGGCTGGCAGGCGCGCATGTAAAGGATTTGCTGTTCCACAAACCGGTCAGCGTCATCGACAGAAGCCTTCGCACCCGGATCACCGAAGCCCCCGAGGGCAGCATCGTGACCATCGAGGCCCGGGTCGAGGAACACATTCCCGCGCCTCGTCAGGGTTTCCGGCCCTACAAGGTGCGGATGTCCGATGAGAGTGGCTTTCTCCACCTCGTCTACTTTCATCCACGCACAGATTGGCTGCAGAAATCACTGCCGCCCGGTGAAGTTCGCGTGGTTTCGGGACGAATGGAGAAGTTCGGCGGCGAATACCAGATCACCCACCCCGACCTGGTGATGACAGTCGACGATGCTGCCAGCGCACCGCCCATCGAACCTGTTTACCCGATGACCGCCGGCCTCAGCGCGAAGGTGTTGCGCAAGGCTATCGATGCCGCCCTGCGCGACGTGCCCGAACTTCCTGAATGGATTGAAGACCAGGTTTCAGCCGGTCGCGGCTGGCCCCGCTGGAAGACGGCGGTCGAGGCGCTTCACAGGCCCGAAGGTGAGGTCGATCTCGACCCGCAGACCCCTCTGCGCCAACGCCTCGCCTTCGATGAATTGTTCGCCTGGCAACTGACTCTCCAGTTGGCGCGTGCCAACCGGAAACGCAGCCGGGGCCGTGCGCTGCCGGGGGACGGGCGCAAGGTTCAAGCCGTGCTCGACAACGCACCCTTCCCGCCGACCGGAGCGCAATCACGGGCCTTCGAGGAAATCCAGCGGGACATGGCCGCTCCCGACCGGATGACCCGGCTGCTTCACGGCGATGTAGGGGCCGGCAAGACATTCGTGGCGGCGCTGGCCGCGGCACGAACTGCGGAAAGTGGTGCCCAGACCGCCATTATGGCACCAACCGAAATCCTGGCGAGGCAGCATCTCAAGACTTTGAAACCGTTGCTGGAACCGGCGGGCCTGACGGTCGAAGCGCTCACCGGGCGCGACAAGGGCAAGACGAGGATGGATATCCTGGAGCGTCTGAAAGCAGGAGACATCGACGTCATCTGCGGCACGCACGCCCTGTTCCAGGAAGGCGTGGAAATGGCCGATCTCGGCCTCGCCGTGATCGACGAACAGCATCGTTTTGGCGTGTCGGATCGAATGCGCCTCTCGGCCAAGGGACTGAGGCCGGACACGCTGGTGATGACCGCCACGCCCATCCCCCGCACCGTGACCCTCGCACTCTATGGCGATCTGGACGTGTCCCGGCTCGATGAAAAACCCGCAGGCCGCACCCCCATCGATACACGCCTGGTCTCGATGGATCGCCTAGAGGAGGTGATCGAGGGTGTGCGGCGGGCATTGGCACGCGGAGAGCGCGTCTATTGGGTTTGCCCCCTGGTCGAGGAATCCGAGACCAGCGACCTGTCCGCCGCCGAAGACCGGCACAAACAGCTTGCGGCCGTGTTCGGCGAGGAACGCGTCGGGCTTGTCCACGGACGCATGAAGCCCAAGGAAAAGGAAGCCGCCGCCATCGCCTTTCGCGAGGGAAGGACAGCGGTTCTCGTCGCCACGACTGTGATCGAGGTCGGCGTNGATGCGCCTGACGCCACGATCATGGTGATCGAACATTCCGAACGATTCGGTCTGGCGCAATTGCACCAGCTACGCGGCCGGGTCGGCCGCGGCGAGCGAAAGTCGACCTGCCTGTTGCTGTACCGTGGCCCCTTGGGCGAAACGGCGCGAGCACGGCTGGAAACCATGCGCGAGACCGAAGACGGATTCCGGATTGCCGAGGAAGACTGGAAGCTGCGCGGCATGGGCGATCCGCTGGGTCTGCGTCAAAGCGGACTGCCTGACTATCGGCTGGCCGATCTGGCCGCCCATGCGGACCTGATCAACCTGGCGCACGACGCGGCCAGGATGGCGGTGACAACCGATCCGGACTTCACCGGGCCGAAAGCCGACGCCCTTCGCATCCTGCTTTACCTGTTCGAACGCGAACAGGGCATCCGGCTTATTCGGTCGGGTTAGACGGCGTGTCCTTGTCGCGGATTTTCGTCTCCGCGGCGCGCGCCATGATCTCTGCCGTCTCGTCGGCGGTGACGCCCAGTTTTTCCGGACTGACGAGACCAAAGGAAATAATCAGCTTGGCCGCTTCCTCCACGCTCATCGAAAGCGGGGTGACGCGCGAACGCGGTGTATAGAGCAGAAAACCCGAAGTCGGATTGGGGGTTGTCGGTACGAATATCCCGATCGTGTCCTCGCCAACTCCCTTTTTCACCTCACCGCGTGCCGGAGCCGTCACGAAGCCGACCGCATAGGACCCTTGCGTCGGGAATTCGACCAGCACGACTTCCTTGAAAGAATTCTGGCGGTTGGAAAATACCGTCGTCGCGATCTGTTTGACCGCGCCATAGACGTTCCGGACCAGCGGGACCGTGTTGAGAATGCGCTCACCGACGTCGATCAGCGTCCGGCCGAAAATATTCGCCGCCAGCGCGCCAAGCAGTGTCAGCGCGATCACCGCGATCACGACGCCGAGCCCCGGCAGCGCGAACGGCAAATAGCTTTCCGGGTTGTAGCGTTCGGGAATGAGCGGCTTCACGGACCGGTCGACGAATGTCACGAACACATAGATGAGCCAGATGGTCACCGTCACCGGAAGGGCGACGACGACACCTGTCAAAAAGCTGTTGCGAAGCCAGCGAAACACGGCGACTCGGTCTCCGATCACGAAACGAGGGGCAATCTATCGTGCAGGATGATAGCGCGGTAGGTGTGTGGCCCTAATATGGCCGCGAGTATGCGCCAAGCCATTGGCGAAACAACAGGGAGACGGATGAATGGCGATGTTCCGGAAGCGGCGGTTGAGCGGATTGGCACGGTGGCTGATCCTTGGCGCGATTGTCCTGTTCGCCATCCTGTTTGCGCTCGCTGCATGGATTTCTCGTCACCAGATCTATCAGTCCTTTCTCGACCCGGGCGAGCCCTTCCAGACCTATTCCCCGCCTGCTGAACCGAACTACGCCGACGCAGATGCCTGGCATTTGGTCCCGGCTCCGTCCGGCGAGGAACCGGCTGTTTTCTTCGTCCACGGGACCACATTCGCCGGCGGAAGCGAATGGAACGCACCCATTGACGACGCGGACGCCGCCGAGGCCGTCACCGGCGTCGAGATTCCCAATTATGCCGGACCCTTCCGCGAGATTGGCCCCGTATTCGCTCCCCGCTATCGCCAGGCCGCGCTCTACACCTTCATGAACAATCGCGAGGACAGCGTCCTCGCCCGCGAGCTCGCGGCCGCGGATGTCCTGAACGCCTTCGACGCCTTCCTGTTGCGCATTGGAGAGGACCGGCCCTTTGTCATAGCTGGCGCCGGTCAGGGCGGCATTCATGCCTTGCATGTCCTGACCCGTCGTGTCGCACCGAGCGATGATCTCCGGTCCCGCCTGATCGCCGCCTATTTGATGGAAACCCCGGTTGCGCTTGAACTGTTCACCGAACGCCTCGCCAGCCTGCCCCCGTGCCAAACACCCGAATCCATCCGCTGCGTTCTGGCCTACGATTCAGCGCGTCCCGAAGAAGCCGACCGGATCCGGATCATCACCGAGCGCAGCCAGACATGGTCGCCCAATGGCCGGTTGGCCTTGACCCTTGGCCGCGGCCTGCTGTGCGTCAACCCGATCCTCGGGGCCGTGTCGACCGACTTCGCGCCGGCACGCCTGCATCGCGGAGGCGCCGTGGCCGAAGGCATAGAGGAAGACACGCTGCCGCCCATTTTGACCGGTCAGACCGGAGCCCAGTGTGTCGACGGTGTGCTGATGACCGAACAGCCCAGCTCGCCCTCCTTGCGCAGACCCGACCGCCTCGGTGAGACCTTCCGGATCCCGCCCTTCAACCTGTTCTATGAAGATCTGCGCTTCGATGCTGCACACCGGACTGAACGCCTCATCGCGACGCTGAGCGAAGAACGGCTTTATGCGCCACCTTTCGATGCGCCTGAAGAAGTGGATGATGCGCCGGTTCGGCCGGTCGAAGGCGGCTAGGTGCCGGCGCGGCTGCGGCGGATGATTTCCGTCGTCGAATGCCCGTCTTCAAGGCGCGCCAGATGGATGCGACCGCCGTGTCGCACAACGGCATCCCCTCCGAGCGGTGCGAGCGCCTCGACGGTGTAGTCCGCGCCCTTCACATAAACGTCCGGCTTGATTGCCTCGATCAGTGAAACAGGCGTGTCCTCGTCAAAAAAGACAATCTGGTCGACGCTCTCGAGCGAGGCCATGACGATGGCACGCGACATCTCGTTATTGACCGGACGCCCCTCGCCTTTCAAGCGCTTGACCGACGCGTCGGAATTCAGCCCCACAACGAGGCGGTCGCATTCGGCCCGGGCCTGACGCAGCAGCGAAACATGCCCGGGATGCAGAATGTCGAAGCAGCCATTCGTGAACCCGACCTTCAGGCCCACCGCTTTCCAGCGGGCCACGGAGTCGCAAAGCGCAGCACGCGTCTTCAGCTTGGCGCTGGCCTCTCCCGATTCACGCAACCGCGCTTCCGCCAGCAATTCGTCAGCGCTGACAGTGGCGGTCCCGACTTTTGTAACAACAAGACCTGCAGCCAGGTCTGCGGCGCGCATCGATGTTTCCAGCGATGCTTTCGCCCCGAGCGCCAGCGCCAGCATGGAAATCGCCGTGTCACCGGCCCCTGAGACGTCATAGACCGGGCGCGGACGGGAGCGGACATGGAAGCTCGACCCGTCCCGGTTCAGCGCCGTCATCCCCAGTGAAGACCGCGTGACAATCAGCGCATCCGTATCCTTCAGGCCGGACATCACCGCGTTCAGGCCGGCAATAGCCTCATCATCCGACGCGACGGTCGAGCCGCATTCCTCGGACAGTTCGAGTGCATTGGGCTTGATCACCGTCGCGCCGTCATACCGCGAATAATCTCGGCCTCGTGGATCGACACACACCGGTATCCCGGCCTTCCGGCAGGCTTTGATCAGCGTTTGCGAAACAGCCCGGGAAACGAGACCGCGTCCGTAGTCGGACAGGATTGCGGCGTCCGCCCCCGGTGCCGCCGACTCGATCGCGGCAATCAAACGCGCTTCTGTATCTCCGTCACGGCCCGCCAGCGGGTCACGGTCAACGCACAGCATCTGGTGCCCTGCCGATACGAAACGGGTCTTCATGGCCGAACGCCGCCCGGTTTCGACCACGAGGTGGTCACGGGTCACGCCATCGGCATCGAGGAGCGACAGCAGCGTTTCACCTTCCCGGTCATCGCCGATCAGGCTTACCGGGATCGGCTTGGCCCCAAGGGAAACCAGATTGCGCACGACATTGCCGGACGCGCCCAGCATCGTGTCGCGACGCTTTTCTTCCAGGATCGGCACCGGGGCTTCGCGCGAAACCCGGTTCGTCTCGCCATAGATGAACTGGTCCAGGACGATATCGCCGACACACAGGACTTTCAGACCCTTGATCCGGTCGAGCAGATCCGACAGTTCAGCGATATCCATCCCGCGTTCCTTCGTCTGCCAATCAGCCGCGCCGCTTGGCGAGCGCGTCAAATTCCATCAACCGTCCAACCAGCGACTCGAATTCATTGAGGGGCACCATGTTGGGTCCGTCAGAAGGGGCATTGTCGGGATCGGGGTGGGTTTCCATGAACACCGCGGCCACACCGATGGAAACGGCCGCCGTCGCCAGCGTGGGGACGAACTCGCGCTGGCCACCACTGGTACCGCCTTGTCCGCCGGGTTGCTGCACGGAATGGGTGGCGTCGAACACCACCGGGCAGCCGATGTCGCGAAGTTGCGGCAAGGCACGCATGTCGGAAACCAGCGTGTTGTACCCGAAGCTGACACCGCGTTCGCACGCCATCACGTTGGGATTGCCGGCTCCGGTCAGCTTGGCGACAACATTCTTCATGTCCCACGGCGCCAGGAACTGCCCCTTTTTCACGTTCACTGCCTTGCCGGTTTCCGCCGCCGCGATCAGCAAATCGGTCTGACGGCACAGAAAGGCCGGAATTTGAAGGACATCGACCGCTTGCGCGGCAATCGCGCACTGCTCGGCGGTGTGAACATCCGTCAGGACGGGCAGCCCGGTTGTCTCCCGGATTTCCCGGAAGATAGGCAAGGCCGTTTCCAGACCAATGCCGCGCGCGCTTGAGAGACTCGTGCGGTTCGCCTTGTCGAAGGAGGTCTTGTAGATCAGTCCGATACCGAGACGGTCCGAGATTTCCCGCAAACGGCCGGACACATCGAGCGCATGCTCGCGGCTCTCGAGCGCGCATGGCCCGGCAATCATCACCAGCGGCAGATCATTCCCGATCTTCAGCGGCTCGCGTCCGAGACGATCAATCGAGATGACGGAATTGGGTTGGGACACGGTGTTTGGCTCCTTCAGGCGCATTCGTCCTGATCCAGTTACGGGCCTCTTACGTAATTTCAGACAAGAAGAATAGAAGGCCGCTGCTCACTTGTCCCCCTCCGCCTCCTCCACCAATGGCCCCGTGATCGTCTGGTTTCGACAGGATCTGAGGCTCGCCGACAATCCGGCGCTGCGCCAGGCAGCCGATTCCGGACGTTCGGTCATTCCGGTTTTCGTGCTCGATGACGAGACAGCGGGAGAATGGGCAACGGGCGCCGCCTCGCGCTGGTGGCTGCATCACTCCCTTTCGTCACTGGCCGGCGACCTTGAAGCGCGCGGCGTGCATCTGGTCCTGCGCAAGGGACGCGCGCAGGGCGTGATTACCTCACTGGTCAAGGAAACCGGCGCTTCTGCCGTGTTCTGGAATCGCTGTTATGAACCCTTCGCGGTTAAACGCGACACGGCGATCAAGGCATTGCTGATCGAATCCGGGGTCGAGGTAGCCAGTTTCAATGGAGCACTCCTGGTCGAACCCTGGACGGTGAAGACCAAGGCCGGCGATCCCTACAAAGTTTTCACGCCTTTCTGGCGCCAAGCCCGCGAGCACATTGATGCATCAGATCCCCTTCCCGCGCCTCGTAAACTGACGCCGTGGAAGTCCATCGCCTCCGACTCGCTCGACGATTGGGCGCTCACGCCGGACTCTCCTGATTGGGCCCACGGCTTTTGCGACCACTGGACACCGGGCGAGGCCGGCGCACGCGAGCGCTTGTCTGATTTCGTTGAACAGGATCTCGCCCACTACGCCAGTGGGCGAGACCGGCCAGACCGCGACGACACCAGCAGACTGTCCCCGCACCTGCACTGGGGAGAAATTTCACCAAGGCAGGTCTGGTCCGCAACGCATGATGTCGCCGATGGAAACGCTGCCAAGTTCCGGTCCGAGATCGGCTGGCGAGAGTTCGCCCATAACCTACTCTATGCCTTCCCCTGCTTTCCCGAGCAGAACTATCAGGACAAGTTCGACGCCTTCCCCTGGTCGGGAACAAGCGCGGACCTTGAAGCCTGGAAATCAGGCCGGACGGGGTATCCGATCGTTGACGCAGGCATGCGTCAGCTCTGGCAGACCGGCTGGATGCACAACCGTGTTCGCATGATCACGGCCTCCTTCCTCATCAAGCATCTGATGATCGATTGGCGCGAAGGCGAGCGCTGGTTCTGGGACACGCTTGTCGACGCTGACCTCGCGAACAATTCCGCCGGGTGGCAATGGGTCGCCGGATCGGGCGCCGATGCTTCTCCCTTTTTTCGGGTGTTCAACCCCATCACGCAGGGCGAAAAATTCGACCCTGACGGCCGTTATGTACAACGCTTCGTGCCCGAGCTTGCAGGACTGCCGGTCAAGTATATTCACGCGCCCTGGACCGCACCCGATGCCATCCTCGAACGGGCGAATGTCACGCTCGGCAAGTCCTATCCCGAACCCATCATCGAACACTCACAGGCGCGTGACCGCGCCCTAGCGGCCTTCAGAGGCCTGAAGGAAGCCGCATGACCGAAATTGTTTCCCTGAAGCAGCCGCGCGCACGCGTCGCAGTGATCGGATCGGGTATCTCCGGGTTGGGAGCCGCCTGGGCGCTTCGCCATTCACACGATGTCACGCTGTTTGAAAAACGCGACCGCCTGGGCGGCCATTCGGCGACCGTCGACATCGACTACGACGGGACTCCTCTGTCCGTCGACACAGGCTTCATCGTCTTCAATCCGTTGAATTATCCCAACCTTGTTGCGTTGTTCGAGCATCTGGGCATCGCCACCCACCAGACGGATATGAGTTTTGGATTCGCGGTGAAACAGGGGCTGGAATGGTGTTCCAACGGGCTCGGCGGCGTCTTCGCACAGAAACGAAACATGGCTCGCCCGTCCTTCCTCCTGATGCTTCGCGATATTCTTCGCTTCAACGATCTTGCTCCGGCCGCGCTGGATGCCGGCGAGTTGCGCGGGCTTTCGCTCGGTCAATTCCTGACTCGTCACAATTTCAGCGACGGCTTTCGCGAGCACTATCTTCTCCCCATGGGCGCGGCGATCTGGTCATCGACCGAAACGGGAATGCTCGATTACCCCGCCGAGGCGCTGATCCGCTTCTTCCGGAACCACCGGCTGATGAACATCAAGCGTCCCCAGTGGCGGACAGTCACCGGCGGCAGCCGCACCTATGTCGACGCGATCGCCAGGGAACTGGGTGATCGTGTCCGCCTGTCCACGCCGGTGCGCGAGATCCGGCGGATCGACGGGAAGGTCGTGATCGTCCTCGAGGGCGGCATCAGCGAAGTCTTCGATGAGGTCATTCTGGCCTGTCATAGCGACCAGGCGCTCGCGATGATGCCGGACGCCGATCCGGACGAACGCGAATTGCTCGGGACCATCCCCTACAGCGCCAATCAGGTGGCCCTGCACCGCGACCCTTCCTTCATGCCCGACCGGAAGTCTGCGCATGCGGCCTGGAATTATGTGCGGCGGGAACCGAATGCTGCGGCATGCGTCACCTATGACATGAACAAGTTACAGGGACTCTCGGCTGACAAGCCTGTCTTCGTGACCCTCAACCCGGATCGGCTGCCCGATCCGGACCTGACATTCGGTGTCTATGAGTATGACCACCCCCAGTTTTCCGGGGTCGGCCTGGCGGCGCAGCGCGTGTTCAACCGCATCCAGGGTCGCCGGCAAACCTGGTTTGCCGGGGCCTGGCTCGGATACGGTTTCCATGAAGACGGGCTGCGCAGCGGATTGCGCGTTGCCCTGAAGCTTGGAGGAACCATCCCCTGGAACTTCGCCGAAGGCGATGTCGATGGCGGACCGTGGGGCGGACTTCTTCCCGACGCTGCCGAGCGCGCGGCCAGGGTGGCAGCGGAATGACGCCCTCTCCTGCCCTCGCACTCTGGCCCGGCCGGACGGCACACGCGCGGCTGAAACCCTTCGCGCACCGTTTCAGCTATCAGATCGCTTATATCGGGATTGATATTGGCCGGCTGGATGAAGCCGCGGCGCAGTCCCGCTATTTCAGCGTCGGCAAGTTCAACCTGTTCAGCTTTTATCCGCGCGACCATGGGCCGCGGGATGGCTCCTGCCTGTCCAAGTGGGCGAAGGCGCGTTTCAGTGACGTCGGCGTCGACGTAGAAGGCGGTTCGGTCCGGCTGATGTGTCAGCCGCGTGTGCTTGGCTACCAGTTCAATCCGATCTCGTTATGGCTGGCCCGGGATGCCGCCGGCGAAGTACGCGGCATGCTTTACGAAGTGCACAACACGTTCGGGGATGCCCACACCTACGCCGTGCGGATCGATACGCCCGGCGACCTGCATCACAACGCCGCGAAACATCTCCATGTCTCGCCATTCTTCGCTGTCGAAGGGCAATACGCGTTCTCGCTGCGTCCCGAAGATGAGCGCTTCGCACTATCGATCCGCAAGACCGTATCCGGCGAGGCGGACTTTACCGCGTCCATGGCGGTCAAGCGTCAGGACGCGACCGATGCATCGCTCTGGAAACTCTTCCTTCGCCAGCCCTTTTCGACCCACAAATCCATCGCGGCCATCCACTGGGAGGCGCTGCGACTCTGGGTCAAGGGCGCACGCTATCAGCCGCGTCCAGCCCCGCCTTCCCGCGAAATCACCCCTGCCCGGTTTGAAGCCGGGCGAGTCTCGGAGTAAAATAAGCTCATGGCCGATGTCTCATTGACCGCCACCAGTGCACGTGCCGAGCGCGCCACGCGCGAAGTTCTGGCCAACCTTAAAAAGGTTCCGGCCACGGCGCGCCTTGCCTTCCGCATGCTGCTCAAGATCAAGGTCGGCGAATTGCGCGTGGTCCTGCCCGGCGGACGGGCACTCCTGTTTGAGGGCGACGAGCGAGGCCCGCAGGCCGAGCTGATCCTGACGGACTATCGCTGCATTGGCCGCGCCATTGCCGGTGGTGATATCGGCTTCGCAGAAGGCTATATGGCGGGTGACTGGGATACGCCTGACCTGACCGCGCTGCTCGCCCTGTTCTCAACCAATCTCGATAACGTTCCGCGTATCGGCAAAGGCGGGCCCGTCCAGCGATTTTTCCACTGGATCTATCACCGCATGCGTCCCAACACGCGTCGTGGAGCAAAGAAGAATATCGAGGCGCACTACGATCTCGGCAATGATTTCTACGAGGAGTGGCTTGACCCGACGATGACCTATTCGTCGGCTCGTTATGAAAATGACGGCCAGTCGCTCGCCGACGCGCAGCGCAACAAGTACCGCCAGCTTGCCGACATGATTGGCCTCGAAAGAGACCACCACGTCCTTGAAATTGGCTGCGGGTGGGGCGGATTTGCCGAATACGCTGCCCGAGATGTTGGCGCACGCGTGACCTGCCTCACCTTGTCACCGTCGCAGCGTGATTACGCGATTGCGCGAATGGAGCGACTCCAGCTATCGGATAAGGTCGAGATCAAGTTGCAGGACTACCGCGACGAGACCGGCCAGTATGACCGCGTGGCGTCGATCGAGATGTTCGAGGCTGTCGGCCAGGAATACTGGCCCTCCTTCTTCTCGAAGGTGTCCGACGTTCTGAAGCCGGGCGGAAAGGCGGGCCTCCAGATCATCTCGATCCGCGACGACATTTTTGAAGGCTATTCAAAGCGCGCCGATTTCATCCAGCGATACATTTTCCCGGGTGGGATCTTGCCGTCGAAAGAAAAGCTGAACGGGCAGTTCGACCGCGCAGACCTGACTTTGAAAACGGTGGAATCCTTCGCCCTCGACTACGCCCGCACGCTTGCCGAATGGCACAAGCGTTTCGAGGCAAGATGGGGAAGCATTGAGCCTATGGGCTTCGACGAGCGCTTCCGCAGAATGTGGAAATTCTACCTCAGCTATTGCGAGGCCGGTTTCAGGACCGGGCGCATCGACGTCGCGCAATACGCGCTGGCCAAACCCTGATCCACGCCAAATTTGCATGAAAAAGGCGCGGCAATCCTGCCGCGCCTATTTCGTTCTAAAGTCCGATGACGGCTTAGCCGTCGCGCAAGACGTAGGTGATGGTCTCGCCGCGGGCCTCGAATTCGCACTTCACCCATTGCCCGTCGGGGCCGTACCAGAGATCGACCGTCAGGCTCCCGGCCATGCGAAGGTGATGGGCTTCAATGGCTTCGCCGCGCACCGTAATGGTTTCGGTACCCAGATCATCGATCACGACCTCCATCTCCTGGCCGGATTCAGTATTGAAGATCACCGTCGCGGAGGGATCATATCCGCGCCAATGGCTCGACAGCGCCAACGACGCCGGCAGCGTCAGCGATACGGGCTGTTCGTCATAGGTCATTCCATCGATCGACAACGAGTCGCCGGAACGCTCGGCCTGAACTTCGAGATTGTTCCCGTCCTTCAGGGTTTCAGACGTGAAGGACACCAGGCGATCACCGTCCCAGACCTCGCGCGCCTCGTGCGTGTAGCGAAAGAAAGTCACCGGCCCGAAACGAACCCGCAAATCAACTTCGGTCGTCGCGGTCAGGCGTTCGCCAGCACGCTCAAAGCGGATGGTGTGGGTGCCCATCGGGCTGTCACCCCGGATCACATCAAAGGCGATCACCGTGTCAGCTTGCGGGGCGTAGTCAGCCGCTGCGGCCGGCACCGAGAGGAGCGGGAGGGCAAGCAGAACTGTCAGATGTCTCATCACGGTGTCCTTCAGGTTGGGTAAAAGTCGTTTCGACCGCCAGGCCGCTGGCTTGGCCTAGCTCAGCCAGCGCGCCGCGAGCGCCATCAGGGGATTACGAAAGCGGTACCCGCCCACCGATACGGCAAAGCAGATGCAAGGCTCTCCGGGCAACCCCATGGGCTGGTGCGGTTCGCCAGCACGTCCCGTCGACACATCGCCGCGATGATAGATGCCGTTCTCATCGGCAAATCCGCCGCTAAGGACGAGTGTCAGTTCATCGCCCGCGTGGTCATGTTTCGGGATCGCGGCGCCGGGCTCAAACCGGAACAGGCGTGCATCGACACCCGGCTCGCACAAGCGTTTGACCTTGCGGGCGCTGACGCCGCCCAGATGGCTGCGCCAGGGACGCACTGCACTTGAAAAACCCAGATGCGCGAGCGCGGCCGGGTAGACAGGATCCGCCGTCGAAACCGCAGAGGAATCCGCAACAGCGGCGATCTCCGGGCTTCCGAACGTTGACGCAATGTCTGACAACGCGATTTCGGCAGCGACCGCGTTGACGAGCGCCGCGCGCTCGGCCGCTTCAGCGTTGATCTCGACATGCGCTGACATCAGGGCACGGACGGCCATGGGCCCCGAACCCGACGCGAAATCAGCAAACCAGCAATCGTCAGCGATGGCACTCAATTCAGGGATCTCCGGGCTTTGATCCGGTTTACGCATCCCGCCCGCGTTTGGATCATTTTGCGCCCGTCCATTGCGGCGGCATGACACGGTCCCTAATTTCCTTTTTCAATCAAGAAGGAGACTGGCATGCCTGAGGCCGCGCAGAGCGTCATCGACCTGATCGGGAATACGCCGCTCCTGAAATTGCAGCGCGCGTCGGAAGAAACCGGCTGCACGATCCTGGGCAAATGCGAATTCCTGAACCCCGGCGGCTCGGTCAAGGACCGCGCCGCGCTGGGGATTATCCGCAAGGCCGAGGCATCTGGTGCGCTCGGGCCCGGTGGCACAATTGTCGAAGGCACGGCGGGCAACACCGGCATTGGCCTGGCCCTGGTCGGCGGTGCCTTGGGCTATCGCACGGTCATCGTCTTTCCGCGCACACAGTCAAAGGAGAAGAAGGATGCGATCCGTCTTCTCGGCGCCGAACTGATCGAGGTCGACGCCGTCCCCTATGCGAACCCCAACCACTATGCGCGGTATTCGGGAACACTGGCTGAAGAGTTGAACCGGACCGAGCCCAATGGCGCGATCTGGGCCAATCAGTTCGACAACACCGATAATCGCGATGCACACGCCGAAATGACCGCGCCCGAGATCTGGGATCAGACCGGCGGAAAGCTCGACGGATTCATTTGCGCGGTCGGGTCGGGAGGAACGCTGGGCGGTGTGTCGATGGCCCTCAAGGAGCGCAACCGCGATATCCAGATTGGTCTGGCTGATCCGGGCGGTGCGGCCCTTTACGGCTACTACGCCGAAGGCGAACTGTGCTCGTCCGGTAACTCGATTACCGAAGGGATCGGTCAAAGCCGCATCACGAAAAATCTCGAAGGCGTTGAAGTGGATACGGCCTTCCGTATCCCCGATGAGGAAGCCTTGCCGATCCTCTTCAACCTCATCCGGGAAGAAGGCTTGTGCCTGGGCGGGTCATCGGGTGTGAACATCGCTGGCGCGATACGCATGGCGCGCGAGATGGGGCCGGGCCACACAATCGTGACGGTGCTGTGCGATCATGGTTCGCGCTATCAATCAAAGCTGTATAATCCCGACTTCCTGAAGGAAAAGGGATTGCCCGTGCCGGATTGGCTTGATGTCTGAACCGCTCATTTCCGCCGCTGACGCCATTGCGCGTCACCAGTCCGGCGAGGCCATCTTTCTCGATGCAACGTGGCGCTATCCCGGCGGCCCGAAAGTCAAGGTTGACGGCTTCATCCCGAAAGCCATCGCGTTCGACATCGACACGGTGAAGGACATCACCTCCACCCTGCCCCACATGCTGCCGCTTCCCGTCGCGTTTGGCCGCTTCATGGACAATCTCGGAATTGCGAACGACAGCGAACTGATCATCTATGACCGCATGGGCGTATTCAGCGCGCCGCGCGTCTGGTGGATGTTCCGGGCGATGGGGCATGACAATGTCCGGGTGCTCGATGGCGGGCTGCCTGCCTGGATCGAAGCCGGAGGCGATGTCGCCGAGTCGCTTCCCAAGCCCAAGCCGTTGGCGGCTGGTCAGTACGTCGCCACGCCCGATCCCGACCGCGTTACAAATCGCTACGGCGTTGTCACCGCGCTTGATGCCGGCAGCGCCATCCTGATCGATGCCCGCACCCGTGACCGGTTCGATGGCGGCATGCCCGAACCTCGCGCCGGCATGCGAAGTGGCCATATTCCGGGTTCCACCTGCATGCCCTATACCGAGCTTGTCACCGAGAACGGTCTGTTCAATCGGGAGATGAAGGTCAGCCAGGTGATGGACATCGCCCCGGACATGCCGGTGATGACGACCTGCGGTTCAGGCGTGACGGCCAGCCTGCTCGCGCTCGCCCTCGAACGCGAAGGCATCAAGGCCAAAGTCTATGATGGCAGCTGGGCCGAGTGGGGTTCACGCACCGACACCCCGATCGAGACGAAGTCTCAGCGGAAGGGCGGCGCGTAAAGCAGGCCGCCTTCGGTCCATTGAGCATTCAGTCCGCGGCGCAGTTGCAGAGGCGATGACGCGCCCAAATTACGGTCGAATATCTGGCCGTAATTGCCCGACGCCTCGATCGCGCGCAGCGCGAACCGGTCATCCAGTCCCAATCGCGAGCCGAACTGGCCTTCGCTGCCCAGCAGGCGGCGCACTTCCGGGTTCGGATTGTTCTGCGATTGCGCGCGCGCATTCTCGGATGTGACACCCAATTCCTCGGCGGCGATCAGCGCCAGCAGGATCCAGCGTGAGATATCGGCAAAGGCCGCGTCACCTTCCCGGATGACGGGACCGAGCGGCTCCTTCGAGATCACATCTGGCAAAAGGATATGCGCCTGCGGATCGGGCAGATCGCCGCGCAGGCCCGCGAGAGAGGACAGGTCATTGGTGTAGACGTCGCAATCCCCCGCCGCGTAGGCGTTCAGCCCGTCTGCGGCCGTGGGATATTCCATCGCGCGCAGTTCAAGGCTGTGGGTGGCGGAATAGTCCGCCAGGTTCAGCGCACTCGTCGTGCTCGCCTGCACACAGACCCGGGCGCCGCGCAGATCGCGGCTGCTCGTCACGCCCAGGTCGGACGGCACCATGAAGCCCTGACCGTCATAGTAGGCGATGCCCGTAAAATCGAAGCCCAGCCCGACATCGCGCGCGAAGGTCCAGCTGGTATTGCGGATCAGGATGTCCACGTCGTGCGCTTCAAGCGCGATGAAGCGCTGAGCCGTCGTCAGGGGCACGAAATGAACCGCGTTTGCGTCGCCCAGAATGGCCGCCGCATAGGCGTGGCACAGATCAACGTCGAAACCCTGCCAGTCACCGTCCGCGTCACGTTCGGCAAATCCGGCGAGGCCGACATCGACGCCGCACCGCAAATAGCCGCGCGATTCGATCTGGCGCAGCGTCTCTCCGGAATTCGCGACCTCCTGGGCATCAACCGCAAGTCCGGCGAGCGCGCCCGTCATGAAGGACACGATACGGCGCAGCTTGCGCGGAAACAGGAGTGAGACTGGCGTCACGGCAAATAGCCTTCTAAGGCTGGACCAACACTATAGACACACGAGGCAGAAATGAAGCCGGAGACCCGACTGACCCGTATAGGACGCCCTCATGGCGGAACGGGCCTGGTAAATCCAGCCGTGGAACGCGGTTCGACCGTGCTCGCCGACACCGCCCACGAACTCTACAACGCGCCTCCCGGCAAGACCCACTACGGACGCATGGGTTTGTCAGCCCAATCGGCCCTGCGTGACGCATTGTGCGAAATATCCGGGGCGGACTGGTGCGCCCTGACCCCCTCGGGGTTGTCGGCGATGACACTGCCCCTTCTGGCCGTGGTGTCAAATGGAGGCCGGGTTCTGGCGGCCGACTGCGTCTATGGCCCGACCCGCAAGTTCTTGACTGAAGTTCTGCCGCGCTACGGCGTGGAGATCGAATTCTTCCCTCCGCGATTGGGATCGGGCATTGCCAGCCTCATGGACGAGCGCGTGCAGGCAGTGTTCCTGGAATCGCCCGGCTCGCTCACTTTCGAGTTGCAGGACATTCCCGCCGTCTCTGCCGAAGCCCGCAAGGTCGGCGCCGTCGTGATCACGGATGATACCTATTCCGCTGGATGGCTGATGAAGCCGCTCGACCTGGGGGCGGACATTGCCGCCCAGGCGCTGACCAAATATGTCGGCGGCCATTCAGACATTCTACTCGGGGCTGCCCTCGCGCGGGGTAATGCCGCCGAACGGCTGAAAGACTATGAGCGCACTTTTGGCTGCCATGTCTCGCCGGACGACGCCTGGATGGCGCTTCGCGGTCTCCGGACGCTCGCGGTGCGCATGACCCGGTCTGCCGAAAGCGCCCTGAAAATCGCTGACTGGCTGTCAAAGCGCCCCGAGGTCACCAGCGTCATCCACCCGGCCCGCACCGATCATCCGGATCACGCAATTTTCCAGCGCGATTTTAGCGGTGCCAGCGGCCTGTTCGCCGTGACACTGAGGGACTTTAACCGCCAGCGCACCGAGGCCTTCCTCGACGCGCTTCAGATCTTCGGTCTTGGTTTTTCGTGGGGCGGCTATGAGAGCCTCGCCATTCACTGCGGTCCGCAGTTGCGCCGTGATCATGGCGCGCCAGACGACGGGGCTCTGGTCCGCTTTGGCATCGGGCTGGAAGATCCGGACGATCTGATCGCTGATCTCGAGAAGGGCTTTGCGGCAATTGCCGTCTGACTGGCGCCCCCGGCAGGACTCGAACCTGCAACCGTCCGCTTAGAAGGCGGGTGCTCTATCCGGTTGAGCTACGGAGGCGTCGGATCGTGTCTAGCCCTGCCTGAAGGCGGGGCCAATACGCGACAGTCCGGAATGGACTAGTGCGACCAGGGCTGGCGCCGGTCGGCGGAGAAATTCGCGGCGTAGGATTTCGTCCGGCGCGGCACGTCCGGCTTCTCGGTAACCCGGAACGGAATACCGTGCTTCTTGGCGTAGGCGACCGCTTCTTCCTTGGAGTCAAAGCGCAGCTTCAACTGGGCCGTCGTGTCCGTCGAACTGGTCCAGCCCATCAGCGGATCGGAATGACGCTTGGCCCCTTGCGGGAAGTCGAGCACCCACCGCCTCGTGCTCGCGTGACCGGACTGCATGGCATTGCGGGAAGGTCTGTAGATCGTTGCGAACATGCCCTCATCCCTTCTGTCGTGTTGGTCGGGGCGGCTGGATTCGAACCAACGACCCTCTGCTCCCAAAGCAGATGCGCTACCAGACTGCGCCACGCCCCGAACCTGACCGCTTCCTAGAAAACGCAGCGCCCGGGCGCAAGCGGCTTACTCTTCGGCGGCGCCGTCTTCGGCCGGCTCCTCAGCGGGAATTTCCTCGTTCACTGCATCTTCTTCGAGGTTCGCGTCCGGCGCGTCATCCTCGTCGGTGCCGGCTTGCGGGAACATGGCGTGGACGACCTGGTCGCCCGGCATGATGCCCAATTCGCCGGTCAATCCGCCACGCAGTTCGAGCACCGCGCGCACCGGGAAGTCGGATGGCAGCGGACGCAGCGACATCGGCTGTGCATTGACGATAATCTTGGTGACTTCGCCCTCTTCGGAGATGAACAGCAGGTCCAGCGGGATCAGCGTGTTGCGCATCCACATCGAGACCGGGCGCACGGTTTCGAAGTCGAACAACATCCCCGCATCGTCCGCGAGCGCTTCCCGGAACATCAGCCCGCGCGCACGTTCGGCATCGGTGTCTGCGAACAGGACCGCGAAGTCATGATCGCCCTCACCTGCGCGAATCGTAAGCGGCTGGGTATCGCCGAACTCGATCACGGTTTCGGGATTTGCAGGATCGCCCTCAGGGGCGTCGGGCAGCTGCGCCAGCGCGGGCGCGCTGGACAACAGGACAAGGGCGGTAAGAGCGTGCTTCAGCATGACGCGCAAGCTAGCGGGGCGCATGCCTGCGTGCAATCGCGCTTGGCGGTGAGGCCCGGAGAATCGTCTGGTCGTATCAGGTGCGGGCTGAAGGCCGGATTTCGGATGCCAGCAGACCACGCGGGCCATTGGTGCAGCGTGCCTGCAAGGTGTCACCGGGCCGGACTTCGTCAAATCCGCCCCTGTGCAGCGTGACAGCGTGAACGAACACATCGCCATCCACACCGTCACAGGTCAGGAAGCCGTAGCCCTTTCCGGTGTCGAACCATTTGACGGTGGCATTCACCAGCGGCTCGCCCAACTCGTCCCCGGGGTGAAAACGGCGCGGACGCGGTGCCGCCTCGACACCGCCGGTCACATCAAGCACTTCAAGCGCCTGGCGGCCTTTGGGCCCGGCAACAGCCAGACATTCGATCTGCGCGCCCTCAGGGGCATAGGCGTGTCCTGCGGCTCGCAGCCGCGTGGCGTGGATCAGCACATCGCCGAGGCCATCATCCGTTTCCAGGAAACCGTAACCGCGCGCCGGATCGAACCATTTGACCCGGCCGGACACACGCTGTGGACCCGCGCTCTCACCGCAAACAAGCGTATCGACTGCCATAACTTGAACTCCCCCGCACAACTCACAGGGGAATACGTTAACACGTTTTAACCAATAACGGGAAGACTTGGAGAAACAGGAGCCAGTTTCGCAACAAAGTTCGGACGCCGATACGCGGACGTCATTGCGTTACTGGATCAACCGGGCCGGCAGGCGGTTGGATTAGGGCACGGCGTTCCGGAGCCTGTCAGGTTAACCCGCATAGCGTCGGTCTCGATTGTGCAGGGTAGTCCGCGTGGTAGGCCCTAGGGGAGTCGAACCCCTCTTTCCAGGTTGAAAACCTAGCGTCCTAACCGATAGACGAAGGGCCCACAAACGCGAGGTGCGCACCTATATAGCGCCGCTTTTTCGGATGCAAGCGCCCAGTCTGAAGCTTTTTCACTTCGCTGCAGCGAGGTCCTCCAGATGGAATTCCACGCGCTTGCGCCCGCGCCACTCATCCAGCTTCACACGGCCCGCCGCATACCAGAGATTTCCATCCCCTGCGAGCAAGGCCTGGCCCAGGGCCTCGTCTGCAGCGCGAAAGGCAATCCCGGAGACGCGGGCACCGCCCTCACCTGACAGCGAGAACCGGACATGCGTCCCCCCGACCCGTTCCGCGTAGGCCACCCGCACCGGGCCGATGGCGAATCGGGGTTCGGAATATCCCTGTCCGAACGGGCCTGCTTTCAGCAATTCTTCGGCAAAGGCCTGTGTCGCCCCGGCCGGTGACAACAGCCCGTCCAGTTTCAGGGCCCGGGATTCGGCGGCCCTGTCATAATCTGCGGCAAGGCGCTCATTTAGAAATTGTGTGAAGTCACCGATCCGCGCCTCGTCTATCGTCAGGCCGGCCGCCATCGGATGACCCCCACCGGCAATCAGCAATCCTTCCGATTTCGCATCGGAAATCGCGCGGCCCAGATCCACCCCCGGGACAGACCGCCCCGAGCCTTTGCCGATGCCCTTGTCGACACCGATTATGATGGCCGGCCGGTTGAACCGGTCCTTGATGCGTCCGGCAGCAATTCCGATCACGCCGGGATGCCAGCCTGGCCCGTCGGCCACCAGCACCGGCCCGGAATTGTGTCCGCTGCGTTCGATCTGGGCCGTTGCCAGTTCGATCACCTCGGCCTCGATCGCCTTACGCTCGGTATTGAGACGATCGAGTTCCAGCGCGATCTCGTACGCTTCTGCGGGATCGTCGGTCGACAGCAGGCGTGCGCCCAGGTCGGACCGGCCGACGCGCCCGCCGGCATTGATGCGCGGTCCAAGCAGGAATCCGGCGTGATAGACGCCCGGCGCATTCTTGACGCCCGACACCTCGGCCAGCGCGCGCAGCCCCGGATTGGCCCACCCGGCCATCACCTTCAGGCCCTGCGTCACGACAGCCCGGTTGAAGCCGGACAGCGCGACCACATCGCACACCGTGCCAAGCGCCGACAGGTCGGACAGCGCGATGATATCGGGCTCAGGCCGGTCGTCGCTGAACGCCGCGCGCTTGCGCCCTTCCCGGTTCAGCGCCGCCAGCAGAACGAACACCACGCCGGCAGCCGCCAGATGGCCCTGACCGGACTGGCAATCATGCCGGTTTGGATTGACGACGGCGTGCGCGATCGGGAGGTCAGCGCCCATGAGGTGGTGGTCAACCACGATGACGCCGAGCCCGATCTCATGTGCCGCGTCGAGCGCCTCGCCTGCCGTCGCTCCGCAATCGACCGTGATCACCAGCTCGGCACCGCGCTTTTGCAGGGTCTCGAAAGCATCGCGCGAAGGTCCATAGCCTTCGTCAATGCGGTCCGGGACATAAACCCCCGCTTCAACGCCGATCTGCCGGAACCAGCGGATCAGCTGCGCCGCCGACGTGCCCCCATCGACGTCATAGTCCGCGAAGACCGAGATCGATTGCCCGGCCTCGACAGTGTCCCAGATCGTCGCGGCTGCCTTGTCCATGTCGGCAAAGCTGGACGGGTCAGGGAAATAGTCGCGTAGCCGCGGATCAAGATGCCGCGCAGCGTCGGCAGGCGGGATACCGCGCGCCGACAGCACTCGGGCGACCAAATCGCTGACCCCGGCCTGCCGGGAAATCTCGCGCACATCTGCGTCCGCAGCGGACCGTAGCCGCCACGCCTGTCCGCTCAACGATTTCTCGACGCCCAGGAAGGCGTCAGTTTCGGGAGATTCCTGCGCCGTCATGCGCCCTTGGGACGGCGCGAAAACAGTCGGCGAACCGACTTGTCGGCGCTTTGCATGATCAGCGTTTCGGTTTCGATGAACTCACCGGTCTTGTGGACACCGTCCAGCAGCGTGCCGTCTGTGACGCCGGTGGCGATAAACATGCAGTCCTTCGACGCCAGCTCGTTCAGCGAGTATTTGCGGTTGAGATCCTTCACGCCGGTCTTTGCGGCACGCGCGCGTTCATCGTCATTGCGGAAGAACAGCCGGGTTTGCATCTGACCGCCGACGCAGCGAAGCGCCGAGGCCGCAAGAACGCCTTCGGGCGCTCCGCCCTGCCCGATATAGATATCGATACCGGTATCGGGGTCCGTGGTCGCGATCACGCCCGCGACGTCGCCGTCCGGGATCAGGATGACGCGGCAGCCCAGGCTGCGCAGCGCGTCCATGATTTTCTGGTGACGTTCGCGCTCCAGAACACACGCCGTGATGTCGCCGACCTCGCAGCCCTTCGCCTTCGCAAGCGAGCGGATATTGTCCTCGACACTGTTGTCGAGATCCACCACGCCGCGCGGCAGGCCGGGACCCACCGCAATCTTGTCCATATAGGTGTCGGGGGCATGCAACAGGCCGCCGCGCGGACTGAGCGCAAGGACCGCCAACGCATTCGCCATGCCCTTGGCGGTCAGCGACGTGCCTTCCAGCGGATCGAGCGCAATGTCGATCTCCGGGCCCGATCCGGTTCCCACTTCCTCGCCGATGAACAGCATCGGCGCTTCGTCACGCTCGCCCTCGCCGATCACGATCCGGCCGCGCATGGGCATCGCGTTCAGGCCGGTGCGCAGGGCGTCGACCGCCGCCTGGTCTGCGGCTTCCTTGTCACTGCGTCCGATCCAGACGGATGCGGCAATGGCGGCATCCTCGGCGGCGCGGGCAGCAGCAAAGGCGAGATTCTGAAGGTCGGTAGCGTCGCTCATCAGGCAGGGATCTCCGGCAGGAAACAAGGGGTGTCAGTCGTCGCGTTCAGGCGGCGTGGTGCGCACGCGTTCCTGATCAGCATATTGCTCAGATTCGGGGTTCACCGGCTGCGCCCGTTCTTCAGCGTTCAGCGCATCGCGGCGTTCAAGGACCGTTTCGGTCGAAGACGCGCGCCGCGCATCATCGGCGGCATTCAGCGGTCGGTTGGGAATCGTTTCAGGCGGCGTCGTGGTGCGGGAGGCGGAATCGAGCTGCTCGTCATACCATTGCGGCGAACCGTCCGGCCCGTCCGGCAGGTCCGGTGTGTTGCAACCTGCCAGGATGACAGCGGTGGTGAGCAGCAGAATTCGAGTCATACGGCCTCTCCCGCGCTGGACGCGCGCGACGCTATCTATACGCTCACACCCCGCGCTGTCACCCGCTGCATGCGTTCAGGAATCACAGGGACACCTTCACCAATGGCCCGCACACCATCGAAGACTTCGTCCAAGCCGCGTAGCCGCAAGTCCGGCACGAAAAAGCCGACGCCTCGCAAGCAGGCCGAGCGTCCGACGAAGGCGACCGAAGCGAAATCACCCCGATCGTCAAAGCAGGCGGCGGGCGATCCGCCTGAGGCCACACGTGCCTCAGCCGAACCGAACGCCAATTGGGAACCGTTGACGCAGGCCGATCTCGAAACGCTCGACCACGTGTCGCGAAACCTGATGCAGGCTTCGCTCAAAAGCCAGAAACTGATGAGCGACGTGATGCGCCAGGCGCTCTCGGGCGACGTGTCCATGCCGCGCGCCGACACGTTCGACAATTCTGACGAGTTCAACGCGGTCTGGTCCCACATCGCGACCGACCCGAACAAGCTGATGCAGGCGCAGGCCGGGCTGATGCGCGGATATCTGGACCTGTGGTCGTCCACGACCCGCAAGATGGTGACCGGCGAAGCCGAGGACGTCGTCAAGCCGGACCCGTCCGACAAGCGCTGGCGCAGCGCCGACTGGTCCAGCCATCCCGTCTTCGACGCGATCAAGCAATCCTATCTGTTGAACCAGAACTTCCTGATGGGGCTCGTCCAGGGTGTCGAAGGCGTCGACGAAAAGACCAAGCGCAAGGTCGAATTCCTGACCAAGCAGATGGTCGACGCGATGGCCCCGACCAATTTCGCTCTGACCAATCCTGACGTGCTGCGTGAAACCGTCCAGTCAAAGGGCGAAAACCTGACCAAGGGCCTCGCCAACCTTATGGCCGATCTGGAACGCGGCGGCGGTCGTCTGGCGCTCAGTCAGACCGATCTGGAAGGCTTCCGCATCGGCGAGGACCTCGCTACCACGCCCGGAAAGGTCGTGTACCGCAACCCGGTGATGGAGCTGATCCAGTACGCGCCGACGACCGACACCGTGAAGCAACGTCCGATCCTGTTTGCGCCTCCCTGGATCAACAAATTCTACATCCTCGACCTGCGCGAGAAAAATTCGATGGTCCGCTGGCTGACGCAGCAGGGCTTCACCGTTTTCCTTATCTCGTGGGTCAACCCCGACGCAGAGTTGAAGGACAAGACGTTCGGCGACTACATCCAGGAGGGCCTGTTTGAAGCCATCGACGTGGTCACCGAGATCACCGGCGAAACCAGCGTTCACACCGTCGGCTATTGCATCGGCGGCACCATGCTCGCTTCGGCGCTGGCCCTGCTCGAAGCGCGCGGCGAAGCCGACAAGATTGCCTCGGCGACCTTCTTTGCGGCCCAGACCGATTTCGAACTTGCCGGCGATCTTCTCCTCTTCGTCGATGACGAATGGATCGCCGAGATCGAACGGCTCATGGATGCGCAAGGCGGCGTGCTCGACGGACGCACCATGTCCGACACCTTCAACCTTCTCAGGTCCAACGACCTCGTCTGGTCCTTCGTGGTCTCGAACTATCTGCTCGGCCGACAGCCGCAAGCCTTCGACCTGTTGTTCTGGAATGCTGACCAGACGCGGATGCCGAAGGCGCTGCATCTCTGGTATCTCGACACGATGTACCGCAACAACCGGCTCGCAAAGGGCGAGGTCGAGATCGGCGGACACAGGCTCGACCTGTCCAGCGTCAAGACACCGATCTTCATGCAGGCCAGCCGCGACGACCACATCGCGCCCTTCCCGTCCGTCTATCGCGGCGCGAAGCAGTTCAGCGGACCGGTCGAATTCATGATGGCCGGATCGGGTCACATTGCAGGGGTGATCAATCACCCTGACGCCAACAAATACCAGCACTGGATCAACACAGACCTGCCCGCCACCGTCGAGGACTGGCAGGCCGGTGCCGAGGAACACCCCGGCTCGTGGTGGATGCACTGGCGCGACTGGCTCTATACGCGGTCGGGCGAAGACGTTGCCGCCCGCCAACCCGGCAGCAAGAAACACAAGCCGATCTGCGACGCGNCCGGTGAATACGTGAAGGTACGGAGTTAGACAAATCAAAAACGGGCGGCCCATCGGACCGCCCGTTCCATTTCCGGCAAAGCCAGAGTTTTGATTAGCGCTTCGAGAACTGGAAGCTGCGGCGAGCCTTGGCCCGGCCGTACTTCTTCCGCTCGACCACGCGGCTGTCGCGGGTCAGGAAGCCGCGGGCCTTGAGTGCCTTGCGCAGTTCCGGCTCGAAATAGGTCAGAGCCTTGGAGATGCCGTGACGCACCGCACCGGCCTGGCCCGACAGGCCGCCACCGGTGACCGTGCAGATCACGTCGAACTCGTCGATACGCTCGGCGGTCTCGAACGGCTGGCGGATCATCATCCG
This sequence comes from Maricaulis sp., assembly GCA_002692855.1. GTDB lineage: Bacteria > Pseudomonadota > Alphaproteobacteria > Caulobacterales > Maricaulaceae > Hyphobacterium. The sequence goes on along the minus strand of NZMJ01000021.1, from coordinate 238,602 downwards.
CAGCACCGGACGCGCGAAGTAGATTTCCTCGTCGCGGCCATTGATCGTGAACTTGCCATTGCCGCGCTTGATCCACACACGGGCGATGGCGTTCTTGCGCTTGCCGGTGGCGTAGGCGCGGCCCAGTTCGTCGATCTTCGGCTCGGGAAGTGCTTCTTCGGCGACCAGTTCGGCGACCGGAGCGTCGGACTGCTTCAGGGCGTCCTTCAGATCCTCGAGGGAACGTGTTTGCTCAGCCATGATCAGCTCCGCGTATTCTTGGTGTTGAGGGACTTGAAGTCGATCGCTTCCGGCTTCTGTGCCTCATGGGGGTGTTCCGTGCCGGCATAGACACGGAGCTTGGAGAACTGACCGCGCGCGAGCGGGCTGTCTTTCGGCAGCATGCGCTTCACGGCGAGCTCGACCACCCGTTCGGGGTGCTTGCCACGCAGGATCTTCTCCGGCGAGGTTTCCTTGATGCCGCCCGGGTGACCGGTGTGGCGGTAGTAGCGCTTGTCGCCCATCTTGCGGCCGGTGAAACGGATCTTGTCGGCATTGATGATCACAACGTGATCGCCGAGATCGACGTGCGGCGTGTAATCGGGGCGGTGCTTGCCGCGCAGGCGCGTGGCAACGAAAGCAGCCAGACGGCCGACGACAGCGTCTTGCGCGTCGACAACGATCCAGTTGTTCACCACGTCCGCGGGCTTGGCGGAATAGGTCTTCATGACGAGTCTCTTGTGCGTTGGAGGGGCAACCCCTCGCTACGGGAGCGCGCCATCTAGACGCTGTTTTCACTTCCGTCAACATGGTGCGGAAAACAAACGCAGCGACAGGGGTTTAGCGATGCGGTATTTTATTACCGTATACGCGAATTTTCCGTGACGGGCTCCCAATTTGACCGATATTCGACTAGTTCCGGCCTACGGATTTCCGGAGTTTCACCGATGCCCCTCTCCCGCCGCCACTTCCTGCGCAACGCCGCTGCCACGACGACGGCGTTTGCCGGCCTGGCCGCCCTCGCCGGTTGCGGGCCGCGCCGGCTTCGTGATGTCGGCGGCGAACTGGAAGGCTATGGCCCGCTCTACCGGGATCCCGGCCACCTGCTCGATCTTCCGCGCGGCTTTTCCTACCAGGTCATCTCGACCGAGGGCGAGGAAATGAGCGATGGCCTGATCACGCCTGGAGACTTCGATGGAATGGCCTGCTTCGAGCGCGAAGACGGCCGCATCGCCCTGATCCGCAACCACGAACTCCACCCCGGTCAACAGGACCGCTCTCCCTTCGGACCGGACAATGAGCGTCTGGAGCGGATCGCCGCCAGCCGCCTCTATGATCGCGCTCCGGACGGGACGCCCCTGCACGGTGGCACCACGACCCTGGTGCTCAACCCCGACACGCTGGCAATCGAACGCCAGTTTCTGTCGCTGGGCGGAACACATAACAATTGCGCGGGCGGACCGACCCCGTGGGGAAGCTGGCTGACCTGCGAGGAGACCACCGAGCGCGCAGGCGAACGCATGCGCCGCGATCACGGCTATGTCTTCGAAGTGCCGTCATCGGCCAACGAATTGGTCGAAGCCGTGCCGCTGCGCGGGCTGGGACGTTTCCGGCACGAGGCCGCCGCCATCGATCCGGTTCGCGGCATCGTCTACCTGACCGAAGATGCCTATGACGATGCCCTGTTCTACCGCTTCCTGCCGGATCAACCCGGCGAGCTTTGGCGCGGCGGGCGCCTGCAAGCCCTCGCCATTCGCGGTCGTCCCGGCTTTGACACGCGCAACTGGTCGTCTCGCGCCTTTGCGCCCGGCGAATGGCTCGACACCGAATGGATCGACATCGTCGACACCGACAATCCGGACGGCGACATGGCCCTGCGGCACATCGCGATTGGTGCAGCGCATTTTACCCGCGGTGAAGGCGCCTGGTTCGGCGAGGACGAAGTCTATTTCACCTGCACCGACGGTGGATCGCTGCATTCCGGACAGATTTTCCGCTATGTCCATGATGGCAGTGGCGGCCGCATCCAGCTTTTCCATGAAAGCGATGACACCACGATCATGGATCATTGCGACAACCTGACGATTGCCCCCTGGGGTGACCTGATCATCGCCGAGGACGGGCCTTCCGAGCAGTACATTCGCGGCGTGACGCCGGAAGGACGCGTCTATACCATTGCGCGAAACGCTTTCGCCGTTCATTCGGAAGAGAGCGACGACACCAGCTATAGCGAGTTTTGCGGCCCATGCTTTTCTCCCGACGGATCGGTTCTCTTTCTCAACGTGCAATCCAGCCCTTCGCGAACGCTCGCCATTCGCGGGCCGTGGCAGCAGCGCTCGCTGGAGCCGCGCTCGGCCTGACGGCGTGCCAGCCTGGCGAGGACGCTGGGTCCGAGGACGCCGGCAATCAGAATGCCGTCGAGATCACCGTGACTGCGGCCCTCGAAGCGGTCGATGGCGGCTCAGCTGCCGTGGCATTCGTTCCCGATGCCGCAACACCCTGGGCGGGCCTTCTTGTCTCGGCACCGGCTGACGGTGGGCTCGACATCTTCAATGCTGACGGCGAGGCGCTGCAGCGCGTCACCGGGCCCCGGCTCAACAGCCTGGCGGTGGCACCGAATTTCGCGCTGCGCGGCGAAAGCCTGCCGCTGATCATCGGCGTCGATCCTGCAACCGGTTCGGTGCGCGGCTATGTCCTGGTCCGGTCTGCACCCACGGCCATCGAAGCCCCGCTGGAGGCCATCGAGCCCGAGGGTGGCGCCGCGGCCGTATGCTTCGCGGATGAAGCCCCAGGCCATCTCGATATCGTTGTTCTGGGCCGAGATGCAGTCGCGACCACCTGGCGCATACGCGATACCGGCGCGGACCTGATTTCTGCCGAACAAACCGGACGCTTTGCCCTGCCCGCGCCGGCACGCGCCTGCGCCACGCTTGACCGCGATATCTTCGTGACCGGACCGACACTGGGGCTGACCCGGATTTCCGCCGGTGGGAATGCCGAAGTGCGCGGGGGGCCGGCCGCAGTGTCTGTCGCTGCCGGCACGATGAATGGTCGCCGCGTCGTGATCGCGTCCGATGGTCAGTCCGACACGCTGATGGTTCTGTCGGCCGACACGCTGTCGATGATCGCTGATGTGCGGATCATCACGGGCATGTCGACGCCCGGAACCGAACAGCCTGGCGCGCTGGCGATCTCCGACGCCTCCTTCGGCGGCACGTCCTATCAGTCGGGATTGGTGGCCATCGTCGGTGACGACGATGGGCGCATCCGGATCGTCGCACGTGAAAGCTTCGCCCGCACGCTGACGCTGGCGTCGACGCAAACGGTTGAGGACTAGGCCGCCCGCCGGGCGCTCCAGGCCGCAAAACCGGCCGTCACGAACAGCACAACTGCGCCGAACTGGTGGGCCAGCGACAATGCCAGGGGCGCAGCGTTGACCAGTGTCGCGATCCCGAGCGCGATCTGGATCACGACCATCGACGCGATGGCGTGCGATGCTGCCTTCAGCTTCCGGTCACCGGACTTCCAGAAGGCGAATGCGGCGACGAACGCAAAGACTGCGACGAGGTAACCCGCCCACCGGTGGTGCATCTGGACCGCGGCATGACTCTCGAAAATCGCTTGATACCAAGGCAGGCCCGCAAGGTAGCCGTCAGGGATGATGCGGCCCTCCATGCCCGGCCAGGTCGTGTAGATTCGCCCGGCATCGAGTCCCGCGACAAACGCACCGAGCACGATCTGGAGCATCACGGCAGCCCAGAATAAAAGCGCCAGCGCGGTCAGCCGGCCGGCCGCGCCGCGCGCGCTGCCGAACCGCGCCGACAGGGCGAGCCAGACAGTGACACCCAGGATCACGAAGGCGAGCGCGAGATGCGTGGCAAGCCGGTATTGGCTCACATCGACCCGGTCGACCAGGCCGCTGGCGACCATCCACCACCCGACGAAGCCCTGAAGACCGCCAAGGGCCAACAAGCCGACGAGCTTGGGTTTCATGCCCGCCGGGATCATGTCCCGGACCCAGAACACGATCAGCGGTATCGCGAACACCAGGCCGATGGCCCGCCCCAGGAAGCGATGCCCCCATTCCCACCAATAGATGAACTCAAACTCCCCGAGCGTCATGCCGGCGTTCTGAAGTTGGTATTCTGAGCTCGAGCGGTATTTCTCGAACTCCTCCAGCCAGCCGGTCTCGGTCAGGGGCGGGATCGCACCGGTGACTGGCCGCCATTCAGTAATGGATAGCCCGGAATCGGTCAGCCGGGTCGCCCCCCCGACCAGGATCATTGCGATGACCATGATCGCGACGACAATCAGCCAGTTCGATACGGATTTACTGGTATCCGGGGCGTTGGACATTCCGCGTCTCCGAGAGCCTGTGAGGCCGACTTACCCCACGCACGCGTGAAAGCAAGATGGCCGCGCGCAAACGCCGCAACCGATATCCCCTCTCGCCATGCGGCCTCATTGCGCTAAGGTTTCGAACAACGGGTTTGTTCGGGGAGAGATATGAGCGATCTGGAATCATTCCGCAAAGAGGCGCGCGACTGGCTGGAGGCCAATTGTCCGGCTTCGATGCGCGAGCCGATCAAGGATGAGAAAGACGTCTGCTGGGGGGGACGCAATTTCGAGTTCTCAGGTCAGGACCAGAAGCTGTGGCTGGACCGGATGGCCGAAAAGGGATGGACGGCGCCGCAATGGCCCAAGGCCTATGGCGGCGGTGGCCTGTCCAGTGACGAAGCGCAGATTCTCAAGGAGGAGATGAAGGCGATCAACGCACGCGATCCCCTGACCTCCTTCGGAATCTGGATGCTCGGGCCGGCTCTTTTGAAATACGGCACCGAGGAACAAAAAACCCATTACCTGCCCCAGATCACGCGCGGCGAGATTCGTTGGTGCCAGGGCTATTCCGAACCTGGCGCAGGCTCGGACCTTGCCTCCTTGCGCACCAAGGGGGTCGACAAGGGCGACCATTACGAAGTGACGGGCCAGAAGGTCTGGACCAGCTACGCCGATCAGGCCGACTGGATTTTTGCCCTCGTTCGCACCGAGCCCGACAAACCCAAGCATGAAGGCATTTCCTTCCTGCTGATCGACATGGCGTCGGACGGGGTTTCGACCCGGCCCATCAAGCTGATCTCCGGCAAGTCACCGTTCTGCGAGACCTTCTTCGACGAGGTGAAAGTACCGAAGGAAAACCTGATCGGTACGGCGGGCAAAGGCTGGGACATCGCCAAATACCTGCTCTCGCACGAGCGCACGAACATCGTGGGCGCGGGAGGAATGGCGGGTGGGCTCAATCCTGTCGTCGCGGCCCACAATTCCGGCGAGGTGGACGCCAAGGGCCGCATCGCCGATCCGATGCTGCGCGCCGACGTTGCGCGCCTGACCATCGACGCGCTCGCTTTCGAGGCGACCATGCGCCGGGTCAAGGACGAAAGCGATGCCGGACAGGGCGTCGGAGCCCGCGCCTCGATGCTGAAATACATCGGCACCGAGCTGAACAAGCGCCGGCACGAATTGAACCTTTCGGCCATGGGCGCTGACGGTTTGCTCTGGGAGGGGGAGGATCCGTCTGATGGGGGCCCGGCCCGCGACTGGCTTCGCTCGCGCGCCAACTCGATCGAGGGCGGCACCTCGGAAATTCAGCTGAACATTCTCGCCAAGCGCGTTCTCGGTCTTCCGGGCGCCTGATCGGCATCAAGATACGGACATGAATATGAGCTTCGTTCTCACTGAAGAAGAGCAAATGCTGCGGGACTCCGCGAAGGATTTCCTGGCAGCGAAATCCCCGGTCTTGGAATTGCGCCGCCTTCGCGATGAAGGCTGCAAGGACGGTTTCCGACACGCGGTATGGCGCGAAATGGGGGAGATGGGGTGGAATGGCGTTGTGATCGGCGAGGATCACGGCGGTGTGGACATGGGCTTCGCAGCGGCAGGCGTCCTGCTTCAGGAAATGGGCCGCACCCTGGCCGCAACACCCTTCATCCCCTCGGCAATCCTCTCGGCGACCCTCCTTCGGCTCGCCGGGTCCGACGCCCAGAAAGCCGAGCACCTTCCGAAAATCGCCGCCGGAGATGCCATTTACGCCTTTGCGTTCGATGAGAAGGCGCGGCACGACCCTGCGACCATCAACACCCGCGCCACCAAGGACGGAAACGGCTTCCGCCTCAACGGATCAAAGCGTTTCGTTGCGTGCGGCAATGGTGCTGACAAGCTGATCGTAGCGGCGCGTCTAGACGACGACTCGCTGGGCTTTTTCCTCGTCGACCCGAAAGCTGACGGCCTGACGAAAACCATGCGCCGCACGGTCGACAGCCATGCGCCCGCCGATCTCGAATTCAAGGATGTGAAGCTGGATGGAGATGCCTTGTTGTCCGGCGGAGCCGACGGCCAGGCGACGCTCGATCATGTCCTCGACGTCGGACGCGCCTGCCTTGCTGCTGAACAGCTCGGGACGGCCGAGGAAGCGTTCGAGCGCACTCTCTCCTATCTGAAGGACCGAACCCAGTTCGGCCAGCCGATCGGCAGCTTTCAGGGGCTTCAGCACCGGGCGGCGCATATGCTCGGTGAAATCGAACTGGTGCGTTCCCTGGTGATGAAGGCCCTGCGCACACTCGATGAATCGCCGTCACAGGCGGCATTGTGGGTCGCGGCCGCGAAGGCCAAGGCCACCGAAGTGTCGCGAGCCGTGACCGGCGAAGCTGTCCAGATGCACGGCGGTATCGGCATGACGGACGAACACGAGATCGGATTCTTCTTCAAGCGCGCCCGAGCGGCCGGTGAATTCCTCGGCGACGACCGGTTCAATGCTGATCGCGTCGCGACGGCCACGGGGTTCTGATTTTCTCCCGTCAGGGGAAATTTGGCCTTGGTCTTGCCGCGTTCAGCGCGTGAACTTCACGCATGGACAGGGTGATTCTGGCGAACGGTGAGACCGGCTCGGCGACCCCGGTGCGGGATCCGCACGGCGCAGGCGGCGCGCTCGCACGCGCCGGCCTCCTGCTCTCGGCCATCCTCCTGCCGCTCGGCATCTACCTGCCGATGCTCGAGACCCGGCGCCTGATCTTCTTCTCGGATGCCTACTCGCTCTTTGATGTCGCGCGCGAGCTCTTGCGCACCGACAACTACCTTCTCGCCTCGACCGTCATCATTTTCTCGATGGTGTTTCCGGTCGCAAAGCTGCTCGCGCTGACCTGGCTGCACATTGCACCGTCACGGCTGGTTTCGCGCACTGCGGTTTACTGGATCGAGATGCTCGGAAAATGGACGATGATGGACGTGCTGATCGCCGCCCTCTTCGTCTTCACGATCGGCCAGGGCGGACTATCGAGCATTGGCGAACAGCCTGGAATCTGGTTCTTCACCTTCGCGGCGCTGGGGTTGATGCTCGCTTCGGGACGGATTGCCAAAGCCCATCGAAACTAGGGCGCAATGGCATCCCTCGACGAACATTGGACCAGAGAACGGCCGATGCTCGAAAAACAGAAATCTCCGGCATTGACGAAAGTGCGGTTTCCGACCCGGCGGTACACCTGAATTGAATACGGGGTTTGGCCAGCGGCTGAAGCCACGAAAATATCGATCCAGGTACTATCCGGCTGAAAGCTGTTGGCGTTGAATCCTTCGACCCGGTTGCTCCCGGCATCCACCGTTGCATAACACAAGTGCCTGACCAGCAATTCGGCCTCTGCCACGGATGGTTCGTTGGCACCATTCGTCTCGAACGATTCAATCCGGCGGCCGATCCGCGTGCCCGAGTGGTCATAATCAATGCAGGGTGTGAACGCCTCAGTTTGAATGGAAACCGTGGCCTGATCGGATCGGCCACGTTCATTTTCCGCCTCGAAGGTGAAGACGTGCGCACCGGGGGTGTCGGGCCATTCGGCTTCAATACGTCCCGACACACGGTCAAAGGTATAGGTTACGCCGGCAGGCGCGGTCACGAGGTTGAAACGCGATATGCGGCCCTGCGAGACACGGTCGAGGTCATAGACGAAGTTGAATCCCGCATCATCGACGTCGCTGAAACTCTCGACGACCGGGACCGGCAGGGCGTTAACGGTGACGTCGACCTGCGCCGTCTCGGACCATGCGGCGGCGTTTCCGGCACGCCAGGTGAAGCGGTCAGAACCGGGCTCCAAGGGTGCGGTGTAGGCATAGGCGCCGGTCACCGCATCGAACTCGATCGATCCGCTCTGCGGGGCGTCAACAATCTCGAACCGGTCCGCATAACCCGTGGTCGTGCTCGCGACCGTTCCCGACACACGATCGAGGCCCGTCACATCAAGGATCGCTCCCTCGACGTTCGGCGCCTGCAACCCGGCCTCGTCGCGAATTGCGACCGAGGTCGAGGCCGCCACAGCGCCGCGCGACAGCATCTGGAATTCGAACCGGCGGCGCGGCGCGAAGGGTGTCGGATATTGCGTCCGCACGAAGACACCGAAAGTCGGTGTTTCACCCGGGCCGATATCAACAACGAGGGACGAACTCGGTGTCGCCATGCATACGCCTGATGCATCCGTCTGGCAGACCTCGCCGGATGCTGGAAGGNCGGGATCGAGCGACACAGCCTGCACTGTCAGGTTGGCTGCCGATCCCAGATTGATTGTTGCGACAGAGAAAACGCCACGTCGCCCCTCAGGAACGGACACATAGCCCGTGCTGCCGATCGTTGCCGCCAAGGCAACAAGCTGGCCGTTGCCGCCAAACTCCCGTGCTGTCCTGAGCGTATTGAGACCGACCGTAACGTCGTTGATCGGTAGATTGTCGCAGGACGCGAGCGGTGTGATGAAGTGGCCTGACGAATCCGGCGTGTACGCAATCACGAAGGATCGGGCAGACGCCGGCGGCAGGTCGAACGCGGCATTGGTTTCACCCGTCACCGAATTCGTCGCGGGGTCTGTCTCGGTGAACGCAAAACTGGCATTCCCCGCCTCGGCCTCGTGGTGACGAATGCGGCAATTGGTGCCGGTGACGCCCGTCGGATTGAGAACCGTCATGAACGCAGTTGCAGCTTCCCCGCCCGCAACGGACCGCGATGTCGGAAGTATGGCCGTGCGCAATCGCAAATTGGCCCGCCCCTGGGTCGCGGGTCCGATCGCGTAGGTTCGAAGCGAGAGCGCAGCGTTCGCCTCACCTTCGCTTCCCACCGGAATGCCGCAAAAACTGTCGCGTTCCGCGCAGCGCATCGCGCTATCGGAGAACTGGTAGCTGAGAGGCGCAGCACCGGTCATCACCGAATTGAACGGGACGCCGTCCTCGCTGCTTACCTCGTTGCGGTAACCACGCGCCCAACGCACCGGCAGACCGCCGGGGTGATCGGCACCATCGATCGAAACCCCGTGCATGAGGCCCAGATTGTGACCGATATTGTGGACGAAGCTCGAATACCGGCAGACACCGACGTTGAAACGGCCCTGATAGTCAGCCGTCGGGTCATCAAGTGACGGGAATTCGCAGCTCGTGGCACCATCGCGAACCGTATTCTGACGGCGGCGTACCGAATAGATATCGCCGCCAATGGCCGCAATCCTGGCATCGATCTGCGCGAATTCGCCGGTCCTGTTGATGATGGACGTCAACAGGTCTGCGCTCGAGACGCTGTTCCCGGTGGCCAGGGGGTCGATGTCGAGAATCCGGGCCTGCAGCGTCACGTCGCTGGCCGCAAAGGTTTCGTTCAGAACGCCGATGTCGATATCGAAATAGTCGAGCACGTTGTGCCGGGTGACCGAACGATAGTCGTCATCATACGCAAAAACGACATCAAGCCAGGCATCCGCCGGGGCATCGCTTTCCGCTCGCGAACGATCCGCCAGCGAATGCCGCTGGCCGCGCTGGGCCATTTCGTGGTGGCGGATTGCAGGGGCGGCGAAAATCGCCAGTTGGCCTGATTGATCCGGTTCAACACGGTACTCACCCGCAGCCGTCCAGACCGATGCCAGGACTGAATCGGGTCCGCGATACAATACAGCGCCGGAGCCGGGGCGGTCGAGCAAGGAGAGCGTGAGCTGGACCCCGCCCAAGGCCGTCATCTGCCGCGAGACCACACGGGCCTCCGGGGCAGACCCGTCAGGCAATGGAAGGGTCACAACGTCGCCGGCATCGAGCGCAAAGGTTCCGTCAGATACCGAGAGCCCTATCGGAACCGGGACGCTCAGCGGAGCGTCGCCAATCGGAAGCACCGTGAGGGGGATGTCTGAATCCGGCTGATCGGCGAGCTCCCATGCCGGAGACTGCGCACTGACGGATGCCGAGAATAAAACAGCCGAGACCGCAGCCGTACTCAGGATCGAACGCATATCTTGTGGCCCTCCGAGACTGTCAGCCTCGAGGGTATCTAGGATTTCACTTCAAGCCAATGCAATCATTGCATGAAAAAAATGGTCGGAGCGGCGGGATTCGAACCCACGACCCCTTGTCCCCCAGACAAGTGCGCTACCGGGCTGCGCTACGCTCCGACATTTACGGCGCGCGGGGCACCGTTGGGGAAGCCGCTTATAGGGGCGAGTTGCGAACCCCGCAACCGTGCTTGACGCCTGTTATTCTGCGGCCCGGCTGGCAGCAATTGCCGCGTCGAGTTTTGCCTTGGCGGACTCGAGGCGGGCAAGCATGTCGGGCGCCCGTTCCTGATTGGCCGCGGACGTTACGCGGCGCTGCACATACTGTTCGGCAATCGGCTTGGGCACGGGGCGCTGCTGCCCCTCCTCCCCGCGCGCGGTCGCGGCGGCCGCGCCGTTCTCGCGCAGGAATTTCTGCACGCCCTTGATCGTGTAGCCGTCGACATAGAGAAGCGATTTCACCCCGCGCAGCAGGGCAATGTCGCCAGGACGGTAGAAGCGCCGCCCGCCGGCGCGTTTCACAGGTCTCAGTTGGGGGAATTTGCCTTCCCAGAACCGCAGGACGTGCGCCGGCAAATCGAGTTCTTCGGCCGCCTCGCTGATCGTGCGGTAGGCGTCCGGACCTTTGTCCGTCATCTACGCCTCAGCTTTTCTTCGACAGCGCCTTGTCGATCTGGTCCTTCAAGACCTGTGATGGCTTGAACACCAGCACACGCCGCGGATCGATCGGAACTTCCTCGCCTGTCTTGGGATTGCGGCCGACACGGCCGGTCTTGTCGCGCAGCTGGAAAGACCCGAACGACGACAATTTGACCGAGTCACCGCCAGCCAGAGTATCGGACAGAGCCTGGAAAACGGACTGGACCATGTCCGCCGATTCTTGACGTGTCAGTCCGACGTCCCGGTGGACGGCTTCGGCTAGATCGGCTCTCGTTAGGGTTTTACCCGCCATGATGTTCCCCCAGCAGAAGAAGACAGGCTAATCCTGTGTGTACGTCTACGTCAACGCAAGATGCGTCCGAGCTCAATATCTTACAAGGGCTGAACCCCATGTCAGACCACCTCCGAGTGCCTCCAACAGGCACAGGTCACCACGCTTGATCCGTCCATCTTGCACTGCAACATCAAACGCAAGCGGAACCGACGCGGCGGAAGTATTCCCATGATTTGCCACTGTGGAGATAACTTTTCCCGATGCAATGCCTAATCGTTTGGCAACGGCCTCGAGTATCCGTTGATTGGCCTGATGCGGCACAAACCAGTCGACATCCTCGCCGGTCAGGCCGTGCTGCCGCATCAAGGTGGTCATCGCTTCGGAAATGTTGACGACGGCATGCCGGAACACGGCATTGCCTTGCATCACCAGATACCCCGAACTCCGCGTTGATGACGGGCCGCCGGTCGTATGAAGCAATTCCTTCAGCCGGCCATCGCTGCGCAGATAGCTGCCGATCACTCCCGGCTGGCGGTCGGCCGCCTCAGGAGAGGCCTCCTCCGCTGACAGCACCCACGCCCCTGCCCCGTCGCCGAACAGCACGCAGGTCGAGCGGTCCTCCCAGTTCAGGATTCGCGACATGGTTTCCGCACCGATCAGGAGCGCGCGTTTGTGCTGACCGGTCTTCAGGAGCGCGTCGGTCACCGAAAGGGCATAGACGAAACCCGAACAGACCGCCTGAACGTCGAACGCGGCGCCGTGATCCATACCCAGACGGGCCTGGATGACGGTCGCTGTCGACGGGAAAACGAAATCCGGCGTGGTGGTCGCCACCACGATCAGGTCGATGTCTGCGATGGTCAGGCCAGCATCGTCGAGCGCGCGCCGTGCCGCCTCGACCCCAAGGTCCGAGGTCGTCTGCCCTTCAGCGGCGATGTGCCGCTGCGCAATCCCGGTTCGCTCCCGGATCCAGGCATCGCTGGTATCGATCTGTGCAGCCAATTCGTCATTGGTCAGGATCCGGTCGGGAAGATAGCTCCCGCTTCCGGAAATTCGGGTGACTCGGTTCGTCACGATTGAGGCTCTGCCTCCATTTCGCTGGTGTCTGCGCTCGCAAGGCACGTCAAATTCTTCTCGATTTCCGTCAGGAAGGAGGACGGACCGAGGTCGAGCGCGGTCGCCAGCGCCGTCGCGAACCCTTCCTCGTCGGCGCTGCCGTGGCTTTTGACGACCATGCCGTTGAGACCGAGCAGCACGCCGGCATTGATCTTTCGCGGGTCCATCCGGTCGCGCAGCAAATCCAGGGCACCGACCGCGTTCATGTAGGCTGCGCCGAGCTTCGCCAGCGTCGAGCTGGTAAAGGATTCACGCATCCACGCTGCGACCAGCTTGGCCGTGCCTTCGGCCGTCTTCAGGGCGATATTTCCGCTGAATCCATCGGTGACAACCACATCGGTGCGACCCAGTGAAATGTCGTCGCCTTCCACAAAGCCCTCATAATTCAGGTCGAGGTGCGCCGCGCGCACCAGGCGGTCAGCCTCGCGCACGGTATCGTTACCCTTCAGCTCTTCCTGGCCGACATTGAGCAAGCCCACAGTCGGCGCGGTCGAGCCATGCACGGCCCGGTGAAAGGCTTCGCCCATGATCGCGAACTCGACGAGCTGCGAAGCGCCACACTCGACATTCGCACCGACGTCCAGCACCACCGTATGCCCGCGAACGGTCGGCCAGCTGGCCGCGATCGCTGGACGGTGAATGCCCTTCTTCATCCGCAGGACAACCTTGGAGATTGCCATCAGGGCTCCGGTATTGCCGCAGGACACGGCCACATTGGCCTCGCCCTCTTTCACCGACAGCATGGCATTCCACATCGATGAACCGCGCGCGCGGCGAACCGCCTCGCTGGGCTTGTCGGTCATCCGGACTTCGCTGTCGGTGTGTCGGATCTCGATGGCGGCGCGTGCCCGCTCGGACGCGGCAGCAACCAGCGGCGCCAGGACAGCTTCGTCTCCATGGACCAGAAAGCGCGGTGAAATATTCGGTCTGCGCTTCAGGACAACATCGATTCCCTCGATGATGATCCTGGGTCCATGATCGCCGCCCATGGCATCCACGGATACGGTTTCGGGCTGACTCATCGGGAAGGTCCGGCTGTTATCAATGACGCGTGTCCTCTGCGTCCGGAGTGGCCGGACCTTAGCCGAAGAAGTCGCGGATTCAAGCGCCCGCACTCACAGCAACCGGCGGGAATTCCGGGCTTTGCGTGAACATCACGGCATCGCCGTCCTGCCGGTCGAGCGCATCCTGCGCTGCCACGATGTAGGCGGCCAGAGCCTCGGGAGACCCGTCACCCTCTCCGGTCGCAAATACATTACGTTTCAGGGCATCGCCGAGCGCTGCAGCATCCTGCTCCGCCAGCGCGTCGTCATAGGCCTTGACCCGCCCATAGAAAGCCGACGCCATCGCCTTGATGTTCTTGCCGATGCTGGCATCCCCGATCGCCATTTCCCGCAAGCCCGAATCGAAATCACGGAACATCGCGTCGAACACGTCCTGCGCGACAGCCTTGCCGGTTTCGCCTTCCCGGTTGAGGCGGCGGATCAGCAAGCCGACATGCAGCGCGATCAGCTCGAACCGGCCGTCAATCGTGTCCGGGACACCCATTCCTGCATAGAATTCCGGCGAACGCGCCTGAACGACACACGCGTCATACAATGCCTCGGCACGCAGTCTTTGTTGCTTGCGGCGTTTAAGCGAGCCGAACATGCGCAGCCCCTCTCCCAAATCGTCTCGCTTGAAGCTAAGGTCGCGCTCCGCTAGGTCAACGCGTGGACACACCGTGCGTTCGAACGACAGGACAGTAGTACATGACCAAGACCCGTTTCGCTGCCGTGATTGCCCTGTGCGCGATTGGCATCACCGCCTGCACGCCGACACTCCGCAATCATGGCTATGCCTATGTGAACGGTGAAACGCCCGTCATCACGCCCGGCGAAGACAACCAGACCACACTGGTCAATCGCCTGGGCAATCCCTCGACGCGCGGCGTGTTCGAAACCGATACCTGGTATTATATCTCCGCGACGCGCGAGACGCTGGCCTATCAGCTGCCGCAGACGCGTGAGCGCCGCATCATGGCTGTCGAGTTCGACGAGACCGGAACGGTGGTCGCAGTCGAGGAATACGGGCTGGAAGACGGCCGCCGGGTGAACTTGGTGCGCCGCGAGACGCCGACCCGCGGCCGCGAACTGACCTTCCTGGAACAGGTGCTTGGCAATATCGGCCGTCTGCCGGCGGGTTCCTTCACCGGCGAGGAAAACCTGCCCGGTGGCGCAGGTGGACCGCGCCGCGACCAGTAAGGTCACGCAGCCACGACAACACGATCAGCCCCGGCCCTCAGGCCGGGGCTTTTTTCGTGGGTCAGCGCAGGAGATTGCCGATCACATAAAGACCCATACCCAGCATCATTATGTTTTCGGTCAGCGAGATGAATCCAAGCGGTACTTTCGTGTCACCGCCCATGCAGGCGCATTTCAGATCCCGGCCGTCTATGTAAACCGCCTTGATCACCGATACCGCCCCGATCCCGCCGATGATGGCCGCGATGGGTCCGGAAACGAATGACAGCGCGCCAGCCAGCATGAGGACCCCGGCGAGCCCTTCCGCGAACGGGTAGACATATCCATAACCGACCCAACGGCGCGCCAGCAGGTCGTAGTTGAGAAACATCGTCGAGAAGCTTTCGATGTCGCGCAGCTTCTGAACCGCGAGCAGGCACATCGACACCGCGATGAAGTTCACCAGCCACCGGCTAGGCTCCACCGTGCCGAAGCGCAGCCAGCTGATCGCAATCGCCATCGCCGCCGCCATGGCGAAGAGCATCAGCACCGGCGTATAGGTCTTCTTGTCGGGGTCGGGAGCGATGCCGAAATACTCGCGCAAGGCGTCGTATCCGCCAATCCGTTCGCCTTCGATGAAGGTCTGAGGTGTGGTGTCGACCCCGTGCTCGGCCTTGAAGGCATCGGTCTCGGTCCGGGTCTTAAGAGGGTGATCCTCGACGCGAAAACCACGGCGCTCGAGCAGCGCCTTGGACTTCAGCCCATAGGGGCAGACATGCTTGGGCATCACCATGCGGTAGAGCCTGGCGGTCGGCTTCGTGGTTGTGTCGGTCATGTCCAGTCTCCCGGTCGTGTATCTGCGCATATCAACGCTGCGCTGCGCCGCGTGTTCCGGCAACAAAAAAGCCCCGGCGCAAGGGCCGGGGCTTTTCTGATTCATGCTGTTGCCCGGCTCACGCCATGTGGGCGATCACAGCCAGCATCAGCAGGGCCACGATGTTCGTGATCTTGATCATCGGGTTCACTGCCGGACCGGCCGTGTCCTTGTAAGGATCGCCAACCGTGTCACCGGTGACCGCCGCCTTGTGCGCTTCGGATCCCTTCTGGTGGACAACACCGTCCGAGTCCGTGAAGCCGTCTTCAATCGCCTTCTTGGCGTTATCCCAGGCACCGCCACCCGAAGTCATCGAAATGGCGACAAACAGGCCGGTGACAATCACGCCGAGCAACATCGCTCCGACGGCTGACAGGGCCGGTCCCGGGCCCGCGATCAACATGATCACGAAGAACAGGACGATCGGCGACAACACCGGAAGCATGGACGGCACGATCATTTCGCGGATGGCGGACTTGGTCAGCAGGTCGACCGCCCGGCCATAATCCGGCTTTTCGGTGCCCGCCATGATGCCCGGCTTTTCGCGGAACTGACGGCGCACTTCGACCACGACAGACTGCGCTGCACGGCCCACCGCCATCATCGACATGCCGCCGAACAGGAAGGGCAGAAGGCCGCCGAACAGGAGGCCGACCACCACGTACGGGTTGGACAGCGAGAAGTTCACGACATTCGCCGCCACTTCCGTTCCGCCATAGACGAGACCGGCAAAGAAACCCTCGCCATTGGCCGTTTCGATGAAGTGCTGGATATCTGCGGTATAGGCCGCAAACAGCACCAGCGCGCCAAGACCCGCCGAACCGATGGCATAGCCCTTGGTCACGGCCTTGGTCGTGTTGCCGACCGCGTCCAGCGCGTCAGTGGTCTTGCGCACGTCTTCAGGCAGACCGGCCATTTCGGCAATGCCACCGGCATTGTCGGTGACCGGACCGAAGGCATCGAGTGCCACGACCATGCCCGCCAGCGCCAGCATCGTTGTGACCGCGATGGCGATGCCGAACAGGCCTGCCAGGATATAGGTCGTGATGATGCCTGCGATGATGACCAGCGCCGGCAGCGCGGTCGCTTCAAGCGACACGGCCAGGCCCTGGATGACATTGGTGCCGTGACCCGAGACCGACGCCTGCGCGACCGAACGGACCGGACGCGCGGACACGCCCGTATAGTATTCGGTGATCCAGATGATCAGGCCCGTCACCACGAGGCCGATGAAGCCGCACAGGAACAATTGCATCCCGGTGATTTCAAGCCCGGAATTGGTGGTGAAGACGGTGTCGAAACCGACCGTCTGGTAGATCAGGCCGCCGATTGCGAACAGCGAGAGCACCGCCGAGACCACGAACCCCTTGTAGAGGGCGTTCATGATGTTGTTCGACTTGCCAAGCTTCACGAAGAAGGTGCCGATGATCGAGGTGACAATACACACCCCGCCAATCGTCAGCGGCAGGATCATCATCGCCGCAGCCTGGGCTCCGGTGAAGAAGATCGAGGCCAGCACCATCGTCGCGACGATGGTCACCGCATAGGTCTCGAACAGGTCGGCCGCCATGCCCGCGCAGTCGCCGACATTGTCGCCGACATTGTCCGCGATGGTCGCGGGGTTACGCGGATCATCCTCCGGGATGCCTGCTTCCACCTTGCCGACCATGTCGCCGCCAACGTCCGCACCCTTGGTGAAGATGCCGCCGCCGAGACGGGCGAAGATGGAAATCAGCGAAGCACCAAAGCCGAGCGCCACGAGCGCGTCGATCACCGTGCGCGGATTATCGAGCACGAAGACTTCGGTCAGCAGGTAATAGTAAACCGCGACACCCAGCAGGGCGAGACCGGCCACGAGCATGCCCGTGACGGCGCCCGAGCGGAATGCCATCGACAGACCGCCCGCCAGCGACTTCGAAGCCGCTTCGGTGGTGCGCACATTTGCGCGAACCGAGATCAGCATGCCGATAAAGCCCGCCGCACCGGACAGGATCGCACCGATGGCAAAGCCAATGGCAACGAGGAAGCCCAGAAGCGGGATGAGGATGACGAAGATCACGATACCGACGATCCCGATCGTCATGTATTGCCGCTTCAGATAGGCGTTTGCGCCTTCCTGGATCGCTGCGGCGATCTCTTTCATCTTGTCGTTGCCGGCACTCGCCGACAGGATCGAACGGCTTTGCCAGATGCCGTAAAGCACCGCGAGCACGCCGGCTGCAATCACCAGAAGAAGTGTCATGTCCATGGTTTGAGCTTCGCTCCCCGATCAACCTGCATGGATAGGAGGGAGAACCGCTCCCCGATCATGCGCTGACATGTGAATCAGCGCACCCCCTCCCAAAGAAGGCCGGAATATGGCCGATGGCCATGGGCCGCGCAACAAAAGGCGTGGCAGCCCCGTCAGGGAATGTCAGTTGCGGGAAATTCTACCGCCCGATGCGGCGAATATCAGGAACTTCGAAGCTGATCGTATCGACGACGCCCTCACCGAATTGCTCGGCAATGGCGGCCCGCCAGACGGTTTCCGCGCGTGCGCGGTCAATGGTGCTGCCGTCATCGGTAGAGACCGGAGTGCGATGGCTGGCACGCAGCAGGGCGTCCAGCGCGAAATGCGCATGCTCGCGGATATCCCACACATCATGGCCGCTCGCGACCACGAAGCGGACCGTGACGAAGCCATAGCCGGTCAGCCGATTGTCGCGGACCAGCGGAACGACCAGGGTCGGCAGGGACACCATGCGCGGATTGTCATCGGCGATGACTTCGCCGTGATCTCCAGCAGGCGCTCCGTGGCCGTCATCTGCGGGCGCGCCATGACCGTCATCGGCGGGGGCGCCATGCCCTGAATCTCCCGAGCCGGTATCAATCGTTCCGTCGGGATTAATCGTGAAGCCGGCCTGAATGCGGTTTCCAGCCGTGGAACCGCTGCCGCTGCCACCGCCGCCACCACCACCGCCGCCGCCCGCCAGAGCGGGTGCCGACAGGCTCGTCGCCATTAGTCCTGCAAGGATCAGTGCTGAAATACGCATGAACCGCCTCCATCCTTCGTCAGGATAGGCATGAAGGGGTCAAAAATGGGTGAAGCCCGGCGTGTCGATTGTCACGGTCTGTCCGGTCATCCCCAGGAGGGTTACGCCAGAACCGTCCGTGACCTCGCCAATCGGCGTCAATGATGTGCCAGACTGGAGGGCGGCCATGTACGCCGCATCGAACGCCGCTGCAGGAAGGCAAACCAGCAATTCATAGTCATCGCCCGCGCTCGCCAGTGCCGCCAGCGCAGTGTCGAGATCGCCCTGCCCCGCCAGCCATTCAGCGCTCGCGTCGCTGCGCGGCATGTCCGCCAGGTTCAGTGCCAGACCGACACCGCTGGTCTGTGCGATATGCGCCGCGTCGGCGGCCAGCCCGTCCGACACATCAATGGCAGCGTGGGCAATTCCGCGCAGTTTTGCCCCCAGGACCAGACGTGGTTCCGGGCATTGATAGCGCAGCGTGACATGGCCGGCGGCGGCTTCCGACAACGACAGCTCGCCGCGCAATTGTTTCAGACCCAGGCCGGCATCGCCGATCGTCCCGGTGACACAGACCATGTCACCGGCCTGCGCGCCGGACCGCATCAGCACCGACCCGGTTGGCAGCTTGCCAATCGCAGTAACCGTCAGCGTCCAGGGACCGGGCGTGACCGTCGTATCGCCGCCGATCAGCGGCAATGCGAAATGGTCGAGGTCTTCCGCCATCCCGCGAACCCACGCCTCTCGCAGCGCGTCGCCGCCAACTTCGGGCCACGCAATGCTGGACATGACGGCGACCGGGTCCGCGCCCATCGCCGCGAGGTCCGAGAGGTTCACCCGCAACGCTTTCTTGGCTACGAGGTCGGCGGGGTCGTTTTCGAGGAAATGGACGCCGCAAACGAGCGTATCCTGTGTCAGGACCAGTTCTTCGCCTGGCCCGCAAGACAGGAGGGCCGCGTCGTCAGTCAGGTTCAAAGCACCGGGGTAGCCATGGCTGAGCGCGCTGAGCTGGTCCCGGATGAAATCGAACTCGCTCAACTACCTGGCCTTCATCTCGTCGCTGCGCACGGCACGAGCGCAGGTATCGAGGGCCGCATTGATGAAGCCCGGCTCCGGCCCTTCGAAGAAGGCTTTGGCCACATCGACATACTGGTCGATGATGACCTTGGCCGGAACATCGGTGCGGCGCATCAATTCATAGGCGCCTGCGCGCAGGATGGCGCGAACCGTCGAGTCGATCCGCTTCAAGGTCCAGCCACTCGCCAGGGCCTGCGAAACAGCCTTGTCGATGTCGGCCTGCGAGGACACCACGCCCGAGAGGATGTCGCTGAACAGGGCCTCGTCCGCCTCGACGATGGGACGCTCGGCCCCCTCTTCCCGGAAGCGAACTTCAAGGAACTCCTCGGCAACCGCTTTCGCGCCACGCCCCGACAAATCCATCTGGTAGAGCGCCTGCACCGCCGCGAGGCGGGAAGCCGCGCGCAGGCGGGCGCGCTTGTCGCTGTCGGACTCAGTCATTGGCCGCCTCGAACCGGTCGCGGATGGCGATCAGCGTCATCACGGCATTTGCCGCCGCTGCACCCTTGTTGCGCTTGATGGCACGCTCCAGTGCCTGTTCGCGGGTTTCGACCGTCAGGATGCCGTTCCCGACAGGAATACCCATCAGCGACAGGTCCATCAGGCCGCGCGCGGACTCGCCGCACACATAATCGTAATGTGTGGTCTCGCCGCGAATGACGCAGCCCAGGGCGACATATCCGTCATACCCGGCGCCCGACGACGCCGCGATGGTGATCGCACCGGGAATTTCCAACGCACCGGGCACTTCGACCGTGTCGATGTCGCAGTCCTCGAGCGCCGCAGTTGCACCCTCGGTCAGGGCGTCGGCCACATCCTTGTAGAAGGTGGCGGTGATGATCAGGATCCGGGATCTCATGGGGCCTCGCTGCGAATGTCGCGCACGTCCTTGACCGTCAGGCCGTAACCGTCAAGGCCGACAATCGTCTGCGGCGCAGTGGTCAGGAGGATCATGTCACGTACGCCAAGATCGAGCAGGATCTGCGCACCGATCCCGTATTCACGCAAGCGGCGCTCTTCACGCTGGTGCGGCGCATCCTGCGGCGCAGCGCCAAGACGCTCGATGATCGCATTCGGATTGGTTTCGCGAATACACACCATCACAGCCGGGCCGTCATGGTCGCTGAGCGCGCGGATACCCCGTTCGACCAGCCCGGATCGATCGCCGTCGGCCCCGATCACGTCATCGGCGAAGCTGACCTTGTGCATGCGCACCAGCGTCGGCGCATCGCTCGATGGACGGCCCTTAACCAGCGCGACATGCTCTGCCCGGTCGATCGTGTTGCGATAGACGACGAGGTTGAATTCGCCACCCCACTGGCTGGTGAACCGCGTTTCGAGCCGCCGCTCGACAAAGCGGTCATGCTGGCGGCGATAGGCAATCAGATCTGCAATCGTTCCGATTTTCAGCCCATGCAACTGGGCGAAAGCGACGAGATCGGGCATCCGCGCCATCGTCCCGTCCTCATTCATGATCTCGCAGATCACACCCGCCGGCCCGAGCCCGGCCATTCGCGACACATCGACCGCCGCCTCGGTATGACCGGCGCGGACCAGAACGCCGCCGTCGCGCGCCACCAGCGGAAAGACATGTCCCGGCGATACGATGTCATCAGCCGATTTCGACGGGTCGGTCGCGACCGCAATGGTTCGGGCACGATCATGCGCCGATATGCCGGTCGTAATCCCGTCCCGGGCCTCGATTGACACCGTGAAGGCCGTCTGGTGGCGCGAACGGTTGTCCGACGCCATGAATTTCAGGCCCAGGACATCCGACCTTTCTTTTGTCATCGACAGGCAGATCAGCCCGCGCCCGTGCTTGGCCATGAAGTTGACCGCGTCCGGTGTCGCGAATTGCGCCGGGATCACCAGATCGCCTTCGTTTTCGCGATCATCGGCGTCGACGAGGATGAACATCCGCCCATTGCGGGCGTCCTCGATGATGTCCTTGATCGGCGAGAGTGGCGTGTCGGAACTGTGGCTCACATCGCGGCCTTTTCAAATTGTGCGAGGCGCGCGGCATAGCGCGCCATCAGGTCGACTTCCAGATTGACGCTGTCACCCGGTTTCAGCGCACCGAGCGTCGTGACGGCTGCGGTATGGGGAATGATCATCACCGTGAAGGCATCACGAGAGGCGCCGTTGACTGTCAGAGAAACGCCATCAACCGTGATCGAGCCCTTCTCCGCGACAAATCTCGCCAGCGCGTCAGGAAGGCGGATTTCGATGCGCGTCCATTCGCCTGCCGGCTCGATCCGTGTGACCGTTCCTACTCCATCGACGTGGCCGGTCACCAGGTGCCCACCGAGTTCGTCGCCGATTTTCAGCGAGCGTTCGAGGTTGACCCGCGAGCCCGGCTTCCAGTCCCCGAGCGTGGTCCGGTCCAGCGTTTCAGGCGAGACGTCCACCGTGTGGATGGTCCCCTCGTCTTCAGGCCTGAGCGAAGTCACGGTGAGGCAGGCGCCTGCGTGGGCGATCGATGCGCCGATCTCGATCGAGCGCGGGACATAAGCGCTGCGCACAGCAAAGCGGTGAACACCGCCCGCTTCGACCGAAACGATCTCGCCAACCGCGCTGACCAAACCCGTGAACATTCACCCGTCCGCTTTCTCGTAGCGTTCCCACAAATCCTTGCCGCATTCGTCGATGGCGACCCGTGTGAAGATGGGCGCTTCGTCGAGGCGCTCAAGGCCGAAACTGTCAAAGACCGGCCGCGCATCCCCGCCGAGCATCATGGGCGCGCGGAACCATTCGATCACGTCCACCAGTCCCGACCGTATCGCCGCACCTGCCAGGCGGGCGCCCGCTTCGATCATCACGGACCGGCTTCCTGTTTCGCCAAGCCGCTCGATCACGGATTTGAAGCTGATCGAAGGTCCATCGAAGCGGTTCAGGGCGATGACCTGCGCGCCCTTCGCTTCGATCGCCGCGCGCATGTGGACCGGAACACTGCCGCCGCAGAAGACACTTACCGGTCCGCCGTCCGCATCATTGAGGATCTTCGCGTCCGCGCCGATCTTCAGATGCGTGTCCAGAACGACGCGGTGCGGCTGGTCTGGCGCTTCATCTTCGATCCGGGCCGACAATAGCGGGTCGTCGGCCAGTACGGTTCCGATACCGGTCAAGACGGCATCATGTGCGGCCCGCAGCCTATGCACTTCCGCGCGCGCCTCAGGCCCGGTTATCCATTGTGACGCGCCATTGGCGAGCGCAATGCGGCCATCGAGAGATGTTGCAAGTTTCAGCGTGACGCGCGGCAGCGTCATTCCTCGTTCGGAGCCTGGTCCGCCGCCTTGCGGCCCTTCGGTCCGAGCTTTTCGCCGGAAATGAACTGGCTGAAATCACCGACTTCCCTGAAGTCGCGATACACGGACGCATAACGGACATAGGCCACGGAATCGAGATTCTTCAGCGCGTCCATGACCAGCTCGCCGATCTTGTCCGAGGTCACATCCGGATCGCCGCTGCTCTCCAGGCGCCGGACGATGCCCGACACCATCTGCTCAATCCGTTCGGGGTCGATATTGCGCTTCTGTGCTGCCAACTGCACCGAGCGTTCCAGCTTGTTGCGGTCGAACGGCGTCCTGCGGCCGCCCTTCTTCACAACCGTCAGCTCTCTCAATTGAACCCGCTCGAACGTCGTGAAGCGCGCTGCACAGGACGGGCATTGCCGGCGGCGGCGAATGGCCGAGCCATCCTCCGCCGGGCGGGAATCCTTCACCTGCGTATCGTCATGCGAACAGAATGGGCAGCGCAACGGCGTCTCCTCAGGCGAGTTCGGGATAGATGGGGAAACGCTGGCACAGCTCGCTGACCGCTTCGCGGACGCGTTTTTCAACCGCCGCGTCGCCGGCACGGTTTGACGCCAGCGCATCGAGCACCTCGGCCATCCAGCCGCCGATCTGGCGGAACTCATCTTCGCCGAAGCCGCGTGTCGTTCCAGCCGGCGAACCCACGCGCAGCCCCGACGTGACAGTCGGCTTTTCCGGATCGAAGGGAACACCATTCTTGTTGCAGGTCATTCCGGCACGTTCGAGCGCCTTCTCGCCGATATCCCCGGTCAGCGATTTCGGGCGCAAATCGATCAGCGCCAGGTGGCTGTCTGTTCCGCCCGAGACCACGGCATAGCCTGCGTCCTGAACGACATCGGCCATCGCCTTGCAGTTAGCGATCACCGCTTTCGCGTAATCCTTGAATTCAGGCTTCAGCGCCTCGCCGAAGGCTACCGCCTTACCCGCGATTACGTGCATCAGGGGACCGCCCTGGAGACCCGGGAAAATCGCGGAGTTAAACTTCTTCCCCAGATCCGCATCGCGAGACAGGATCATGCCACCGCGCGGACCGCGCAGTGTCTTGTGCGTGGTCGTGGTAACCACATCGGCGTGCGGGATCGGGTTCGGATAGACGCCGCCGGCCACGAGCCCTGCGAAATGCGCCATGTCGACCATGAGATAGGCACCGACCTCGTCCGCAATCGACCGGAAAACTTCGAAGTCGATCTCGCGCGGATAGGCAGAACCGCCCGCGATGATCATCTTGGGCTGAACCTCGCGCGCCTGTTCGCGCAGCTTGTCGTAATCGATCAGGGCGTTGTCCTGGCGCACACCATAGGCATGGGCTTCAAACCACTTGCCCGAGATGTTCGGCTTGGCGCCGTGGGTCAGGTGGCCACCGGCATCGAGGCTCATGCCCAGAATCTTGTCGCCGGGTTGAAGCAGGGCCAGGAAGACGCCCTGATTGGCCTGGCTGCCCGAGCTCGGCTGCACATTGACATAGGCCGCGCCGAACAACTCCTTGGCCCGGTCGCGCGCGAGTTCCTCGGCAATATCGACGAATTCGCAACCGCCATAGTAGCGCTTGCCCGGATATCCTTCCGCATACTTGTTGGTCAAAGGAGAGCCCTGCGCTTCAAGCACGGCACGCGAGACAATGTTCTCGGACGCGATCAACTCGATCTGGTCCTGCTGACGCCGGACTTCCTGCCGGATCGCCTGTGCCAGATCAGGGTCGCGCTCGGCGAGTGACTGCGTGAAGAAGTGATGCGTGTGCGCGCCCGAACCCGACATGATGAGGTCTCCCTTGCCTGACCCCCTAGATACGGGTGCATCGGGCCTGTGGCAACGCATCCGACCGCAGACGGGAGATTTCAGCGCCCTTCACGCACAGGTTTCATTTTTTTGAATTGGTGAAATACTACCTTGAAAGCTTGATTGCCGAGGACTAGGACGCTCTCAGACTTATTCTTAGTCTTTTCGATTCTGGTTCGTAGACAAGGTGAACAAATGACCGAAGAAACCTCCCCGGTGGTCGACAACGAAGAACTGCTGCGCATGACGACCGATATCGTGGCCTCTTTTGTTGCGAACAATTCGATCCCGTCCGAGTCGCTTCCCGACCTGATCCGCAGTGTCCATTCCACGATGAATGACATCACCGGCAGCGGAAGCAAACCGGAAGTCAAGCAGAAGCCCGCCGTTCCGGTGTCCAAGTCCGTCACCGACGACCACATCATCTGCCTGGAAGACGGCAAGAAGCTGAAAATGCTGAAGCGCTACCTGCGCTCGCAATACGACATGTCGCCGGAAGACTACCGCCGCAAGTGGGGTCTTCCCGCCGATTACCCGATGGTGGCGCCGAACTATTCCAAGCGCCGCTCGCAGTTTGCCAAGCAGATCGGCCTCGGCCGTGGCGGCAAGGCAGCAAAGAAGAAGTAGTCAGCGTCGTTCAGACGATGATACCGCGGCCGGGCGTTTCGCCCGGCCGTTTCTTTTTGTCGGCCCGATCAGGCGTAAAGCCGAGTTTTCGATTGAGCTTCGCGACCGCCAGCCGCTTCATGTCTTCCAGCGACGCTGTCTTGGGCGCCTGGATGACCACTTCCTCACCGGTTTCGGTATCAATCGCGGCGACCCGCACCGCCTGACCGATTTCAATGAACTCGATCAGATATTCGCGCCCGCCGTCATCGCCGGACGCGCCGCTCATGCGACCCTTGCGTTCGCATACCGGCGGTAGACCGCGCGCAGCGCCTCGACAAGTTCGTCCATCATGGCATCAGTGTGCAGCGGGGACGGCGTGAAGCGCAAGCGTTCGGTGCCCCGTGGAACGGTCGGGTAATTGATCGGCTGGACATAGATCCCGTGTTCGTCGAGCAGCGCGTCGGTCAGACGCTTGCACAACACTGGATCGCCCACCTTGACCGGCACGATATGGGTCGGTGTGTCCATCACCGGCAAGCCGGCATCCGCCAGTTTCCGCTTCAATGTCGCAGCGCGTTCCTGGTGGCTTTCGCGAAGGGCATGTGCGGATTTCAGATATTCGACGCTTGCGCGCGCACCTGCCGCCAGCGCCGGAGCGAGCGACGTCGTGAAGATGAAACCGGGCGCCCATGAACGGATCGCGTCGACGATCACGGCATCGGCCGCGATATAGCCGCCCATAACGCCAAACGCCTTGCCGAGAGTCCCCTCGATGATGTCGAGCCGATCGGCGAGGCCTTCCCGTTCGGAAATGCCGCCACCGCGCAGGCCATAGAGACCGACCGCGTGCACCTCGTCGAGATAGGTCATCGCGCCGTACTTCTCGGCCAGATCGCAAACCGCCTCGATGGGGCCGATATCGCCATCCATCGAATAGACGGATTCAAACGCGATCAGCTTGGGCGCATCCTTGGGAGCGGCTTTCAGCAATTCTTCGAGATGCGCCACGTCATTGTGCCGCCAGATATGCTTCTCGCAGCGCGAGGCGCGCGCGCCCTCGATCATCGATGCGTGGTTGAGCGCATCGGAGTAAATGATCAGGCCCGGCAGAACCTTGCCGAGCGTCGCGATGGTCGCCTCGTTCGAGATATATCCCGACGTGAACAGCAGGGCCGCTTCCTTGCCGTGCAGGTCAGCGAGCGAGCGTTCAAGCTCGACGTGGTAGTTGGTTGTGCCCGAAATATTGCGGGTACCGCCCGCCCCGGCCCCGACTTCGTCGATGGCCTTTTTCATGGACTCGGTCACGCAGGCGCTTTGCCCCATGCCGAGATAATCGTTGGAGCACCATACCGTGACGTCGCGCATGTCACCGTCCGGCGTCCGCCAGCGTGCGCGGGGAAACTCGCCCTTGCGGCGCAACAGGTTGGCGAAGACCCGGTAACGGCCCTCGGCACGTACCCGTGCGACAGCGCTGGTGAAGGCGGCGGTGTAATCCATCGTCATTCGTCCCGTTGAACGGACAAGCCGTCACGATTCCATTGCCGTTCTTAAATCACGGCAAAGGCCTCATGGCGAGACGGACAGAAGGACGCAGGACGCGGAAACTACAGCCGGAAGCGGATGTGATCGGACCAGAAACGCTCAAGTCGCCCGAGCGAACCATTGATCGTGTCGACCTGGTCGGCGTCGAGACCGCCCGACGGGCCGAGTGCAGCGGACTGCCGCGCAAACAGTCCCTGAAGCAGGCTGCGGACGGCATGGCCCTGTTCAGTCAACTTGATACGGACGGTGCGGCGGTCATCTTCGGACCGGGACTGGTCGATATAACCAAGGTCCACGAGCTTCTTCAGATTGTAGGACACGTTCGAGCCCAGATAGTGGCCGCGCGTTCGCAACTCACCTGCGGTCAGAACGGAATCGCCGATATTGAACAAGAGCAGCGCCTGCACACTCGTCAGGTCGCACAGCCCGTCGCGGTCAAGTTCGTCCTTGACCACGTCAAGCAGATGGCGGTGCAGACGCTCAACGCGCTGCAGCAATTCCAGATAATCCGGACGCACTTCGGCGTCGCTGGACAGGACTTCGGCGATTGCCATTTCCCGCACTCCATTCAACCCAGTATTCTTCTTGGTTGCGGGCAGAATGGCATGTGTGGGTAAAGAAACCGCTTAAACAGGTGCTCAGGCGGGTTTCCAGCTGCCATCGATCATCTGGAAGATGCCGGAAAAGTCCTTTTCGCGGCCGCCCAGCCCGTCGAACATCGCGTAAAGCGCCTCGGCCTGCGCGCCGAGCGGTGTCGAAGCTCCCGCGGTCGCCGCAGCGTCCATTGCCAGCTTCAGGTCCTTCAGCATCATCGCAGTCGCAAAACCCGGCGTGTAGTCGCGGTTCGCCGCCGATGTCGGCAGCGGCCCGGGCACCGGGCAATAGCTGGTGAGCGACCAGTTCTGGCCAGACGCCTTCGACGCGATGTCGAAGAATTTCTGCCGCTCCAGGCCAAGCTTGTCGGCCAGCGCGAAGGCTTCGCACGTGCCGATCATGTGGATGGCCAGCAGCATGTTGTTGCAGATCTTCGCGGCCTGTCCGGTCCCGGCGTCGCCGGAATGGATCACCGCCTTGCCCATCTGCGACAGGAATGCCTCGGCGCGCTTGAAGGCCGCTTCAGGACCACCCACCATGAAGGTCAGCGTGCCGCCTTCGGCTGCCGCGACACCGCCCGAGACCGGCGCATCAACAAAGTCGAAGCCCTTGGCCGCAGCCGCCTCGCCCACCGATCGGGCCGTCGCGACGTCGATGGTCGAGCAGTCCATCATCAGCGTGCCGGGCCGGGCCGCCGGGAAGATCTCGTTCTCATAGACCGCACGGACATGCTTGCCCGCCGGCAGCATGGTCACGACGGCATCGGCGCCCTCGACGGCTTTCGCCGCGCTGGCAGCCCCTTTGGCGCCCGCAGCTTCGGCGCGCTTCACCGCCTCGGCGGACAGGTCGAAGGCCTGAACATCATGCCCGGCCTTGGCGAGGTTTACCGCCATGCCCGAACCCATATTCCCGAGGCCGATGAATGCGATGCGGCTCATGACTTAATCCTCCAGAAACGTCAGTTCCTGCTCTGCTGGCAGGGGTTCGAAATAGCGTTCGATACGCAGCTCGCCGACACCGCCAAGTGTCGCCGGGCGCCATTTGGGATCATTGTCCTTGTCGATGATGACCGCGCGCACGCCCTCGTAGAAATCCTTGCCCGTCAGGCAGCGCACCGAAATACGAAGTTCCTGACGCATCACGTCCTCGAACTCCATGTCGGCGCCCTTCCGGATCGCCATCGCTGTCACGACCATCGCGGTTGGCGATTTCTTGTGCAGGATCTTGACCTGGTCAGCGGACCACGGGTCCTTTGCCTCCTCCATGCGATTCAGCATTTCGGCGACGTCGTCACCCGCAAAGGCCCGGTCGATCAGGCCGCGCGTGTGGGCCAACTGCGAATGCCCCGGATCACCGGCATGGGCGTCGAGAATGTCTTCCAGCGCCTCGCCATCATCGTCCAGATCAGCGCTTTCGAGCGCACCAACCAGATCATCATGCTTGTCCGACGGGACGTAATGCGTCGCGATCCCGGCTGCGATGGAGTCCGCAGCTTTGAGGCGCGCCCCTGTCAGCCCCATCCACATGCCGAGTTCGCCTTCAAGGCGCGGCAGAAAATAGGTACCGCCAACATCGGGGAAAAAGCCGATCCCGGTCTCCGGCATGGCCAGCATGGTGCGATCACCGGCCACCCGGTGCGAACCATGTACCGAAATGCCGACACCGCCGCCCATCGTGATGCCGTCGATCAGCGCGACATAGGGCTTCGGATAGCGCTTGATCAGCGTGTTCAGCTGGTACTCGTCATGCCAGAAGCGCCAAGCCTCATCCGTGCCCGCCTTGCCGCTGTCGTGCAGCATGCGGATATCGCCGCCGGCGCAGAAGCCTTTCTCGCCCTTGCCATCGACAACAACCGCCTTCACGCGGTCATCATCTTTCCATGCGAGCAGCGCCTTCGTCATGGCATGGACCATGTCGGTATTCAGCGCATTCAGCGCCTTGGGACGGTTGAGCGTGATCCGCCCGACCTGGCCGGTTATGCGGGTGATGATTTCGTCGGTCATTTCTCGATACCCTTACTTCATCACGTCCTTGGAGATGATCACGCGCATGATCTCGTTGGTGCCCTCGAGGATCTGGTGGACCCGCAAATCGCGCAATATCCGCTCGATCGGATAGTCCTTCAGATAACCGTAGCCGCCATGCAGCTGCAGCGCCTGGTTCGTCACATCAAAACACGCATCCGTGGCAAAGCGTTTCGCCATCGCGCAATATTTCGGTGCCGAGGGATCATCCGCGTCGATCGACGCCGCAGCGCGGTAGAGCATTAGCCGCGCCGCCTCGATATCCGTCGCCATGTCAGCCAGCTTGAACTGCGTCACCTGAAACCCGGCAATCGGCTTGCCGAACTGGGTGCGCGACTTCACATATTCATTGGCGGTGTCGAACGCGAAACTGGCTCCGCCGAGCGAGCAGGCGCCGATATTCACCCGGCCGCCATTGAGGCCCTTCATCGCGATCTTGAAGCCAATGCCTTCCTCGCCCAGACGGTTCGCGGCGGGGATGCGGCAATCCTCGAAATTCACGACCGCCGTCGGCTGTGAGTTCCAGCCCATCTTTTTCTCGTTCGCGCCGAAGCTGAGCCCTTTGGACCCGGCCTCGACCACGAAGGTGGAGATGCCAGACGGACCCTCGCCGCCCGTGCGCGCCATCACGACATAGATGTCGCTGCGCCCGCCGCCGGAAATGAACGCTTTCGAGCCATTCAGGACATAATCCTCGCCGTCGCGCACCGCCTTGGTGCGCAGCGATCCGGCGTCGGACCCGGCCCCCGGCTCGGTCAGGCAATAGCTCGCAAAATGCTCCATCGACATCAGCGGAGGCAGGAATTTCGAGCGCTGTTCGTCATTGCCCCAGGTGTCGATCATCCAGGCGCACATGTTGTGGATGGAGATGTAGGCCGCCGTGGACGTGCAGCCGCGCGCCAGCTGTTCGAAGATCAGCGCCGCGTCGAGCCGCGTCATGCCCGAGCCGCCGTGCGCCTCGCCGACATAGATACCGGCAAACCCCATCGCAGCCGCTTCGCGCAACACATCTTCGGGGAAATGCTTGTTTTCGTCCCATTCCGCCGCGTTCGGAGTCATCCGGTCTTCGGCGAATTTGCGGGCGGCGTCCTGAATCAGGCTCTGGTCTTCTGTCAGCGCGAAGTTCAAAGCGCGTCTCCGTTGGGCTAGGAAGGGCGGCGAAGGCCTAGCGCGGCGCTCGCGTCCGGGCAAGTTCGAGAGGGACATGGATGATGGGCGGATTTCCGGCAACCCGTATGCGGCGCCTGCGACAGTCGGACTGGACGCGGCGACTGGTGCGCGAGCGTCATGTCACACCGGACGATCTCGTCTGGTCGGTGGTCGTCACCGATTCCGGCAAGGACCGCGATCCGGTTGGTGCCATGCCCGGTGTCGAACGCCTGTCCGTCGCCGAACTTGTGAAGGAAGCCAAGGTCGCCCGCGATCTCGGCATTCCCGCCCTCGCCCTCTTCCCGCATATCGACCCGGCGAAAAAGGACGAGCACGGCAGCGAAGCGCTGAACCCTGATGGACTTGTCCCGACTGCGATCAAGGCGATCAAGGACGCTGTGCCGGACATCGGCATCATTTGCGATGTCGCACTCGACCCCTTCACCAGCCACGGCCATGACGGCGTCGTGAAGGAAGGAAATATCCTGAATGACGAGACCGTGGAACGCCTCGTTGAACAGGCGCTGGTCCAGGCGCGCGCCGGCTGCGATGTCATCGCCCCGTCCGACATGATGGACGGGCGGATCGGCGCCATCCGCGACGCACTCGAGGGCGACGGGCACACCGACACGTTGATCCTGTCCTACGCCGCCAAATACGCGTCTGGCTTTTACGGCCCCTACCGGGAAGCCATCGGCTCGGCGAGCGTCCTGACGGGTGACAAGAAGACCTACCAGATGGACCCGGGCAACATCTCCGAGGCGCTGCGCGAGGTCGAACTCGATCTCTCCGAGGGCGCCGACATGGTGATGGTCAAGCCTGGCCTGCCCTATCTCGATATCGTCAAATCGGTGTCCGACACGTTCGCGGTGCCGGTCTTTGTCTTCCAGGTCTCGGGCGAATACGCGATGATCGAGGCCGCCGCAGCCAATGGCTGGATCGACGGCGACCGCGTAATGCTCGAAACCCTGCTGTCCTTCCGCCGCGCGGGCGCCAGCGGCATCGTCACCTATTTCGCACCGCGGGCTGCGCGGCTCTTGAACGGATGACAGTTTCCCCTCTCCCCCCGGGGGAAAGGGAGTAGGCAGCGCTAGACCTTACCAATCGGCGGCAGCGACCACTTGAACTGGATGGCGCAACCGCGGAGCACAAAGGCGAACACCGCGCCGCCGACCGCCGCGTATCCGGTATCGACCCCGAGCGCCAGCGCGCCGACATAGGCCGCCGCCCCGGCCAGCGCCGCGAGCGCATAGACATCTTCCTTCAGCAGCAGCGGCACATCATTGACGATGATGTCGCGCAGGAGACCGCCGAAGGCCGCACTCATCACGCCGGTCAACAGGGCAATCGTCCAATGCGCACCCGCCGCCAGACCGGCCTGCGCGCCCAGCACACAGAAGGCCGCCATGCCGACGGCATCGGCCCAGACCAGCACGACGCGGCGTGTCGCTACCGCTTGTGCCCAGCCCGATGAATAATAGCCAGCCAGAGCGCCGCCGAGCGCGACCCAGAGATAGACCGGCGCTTCGACCCAGTAGACCGGCGTTTCCCCCAGCAACACGTCCCGCAACGTGCCGCCGCCCATGCCTGTAACGGCGCCCAGGATGGCCGCCCCGAACGGGTCCAGTTCCTTTCGCGCGGCGAGCATCCCGCCCGAAAAAGCAAACAGCGCAATCCCGGCAAAATCGAGGAAAAGAAAGAAGGTTTCGAGCGTCATTGTATTTGCTGCACTGCGATATTTTTGGAAGGTGTTCCGGACCAGTTCAAATTATCGTTCTTGTTGACTGAAACAGACTCACTTTAAGCCTTGGAACGCAACTGGAGCGACCGGAGGGTCATACCAGCTTCAGCAACGGGAGGGGAATTATGTCACTCGATAAAATCATCTGGGCTGTCGCAGCCATTGCGGCGATCATTCTCGCATTTGTCGCGTTTGAGTATTCGGCGTTGATCCTGGTCATTCTGGGCCTCGTCAGCGGCTTCTTCGTCAAGGGCGACCATCGCAGGGCCCTGATCCTCGCAGCGATCTTCCTGATCGCCGGAGGTGCCGGTGCGCTCGGTCCGATCCCCGCCATTGGCGAATATCTGACCGCCATCTTCACCAATTACGGCGTCGTGCTCGCCGCCGCGTCGATCATGGTCATCGTGATGGCAACCGCCGAACGCCTGATCCCGGGCATGGACTCGAAATAGTCCTACCCGCGTCAAAACACAGAAGGGCTCCGTCCGGACTTTTCCGGGCGGAGCCTTTCGCGTTTCAGGGCAGCACGTCCACCGGGGCGATCCGCCAGGCAATGGCGGTCAGGACGGCGATGCAGACGACCCAGACGGCATAGTTCACGAAGACGGATCGCTTGGCAGAGCGGCGCTCAAGCCATGTCCGGGGCCGAACCCCCTTCACACGGAAGACGAACAGCGCTGCCAGCAATACGCTCGTCACGTTGATGGCGAGAAGCAGCGTTGCGCGCAGCGCCATCGACCATTCTCCGTCACCGATGAACAGGCCGACCGCTGCTGAAGGCGGCAGCAAGGCCACGGCCACCATGACCCCCACGAGGGCGCTGGAAATACCGGTCGAAATCGACAAGGCCGCTGCCGCTCCGGCGGCAAGCGCCAGGGCGACGGAGTCCACGCCGACGAAGGTCCGCGAGATCAGCTCGTCGCTGCCCAGATTGGCGCTCGTCAACGCGCCGATCGCCATCGCCACGACCAGACCGGTCACCAATCCGGCAAGCGCGGTCCGCGATGACCGCAACATCAGGTCAAGATCGCCGAGCGCCGACCCGAAGGCAAAGGCCAGGATCGGTCCGAGCAGCGGCGCGATCACCATCGCGCCGATGACCGCCGCCACGTTGTTGGCATTGAGACCGAGCGCGGCCACCACGGCCGACAGGACCGTCAGCAGCAGGAAATCCCGGTTCAGATTGGCACCGCGCGCAATGTCCTCGAACAACTCCTCGCGCAGGGCCAGGGTCTTCGAATGCTTCTTTGCGTCTTCGTCGGTTTCCTCTTCAGCCGGCAGCGGCAGGGCCGCCTCGACCGGCAGCACGACTAGCCGCCAGTTGTCCTCGTTCGCCAGGATGCCCTGAATGGCATCAATGGCGCCCTGCCCGTCGCCAGTGCGAAATACCAGCCGCAATAGCCGGCGGCCGCGATCATCCGCGGGCTCAAGCCGGTAGTCGATCGGCTCGGCCTTCATGCAGGCGCTCAAGAGCGGTTTGGTATCCACGCCGTCGGGAAAGCTGACTTCGATCATGCGCATGTCAGCGTCTCCTGGCCGATATCAGTGATCTTTGTCCTGCAGCCGGGCAAGCAGGCTGGACGTATCCCACCGGTTGCCACCCATGGCCTGGACGTCAGCGTAGAACTGATCGACCAGGGCCGCGACTGGCAAGCGCGCACCATTGCGGCGGGCCTCCTCAAGTGCAATACGAAGATCCTTACGCATCCAGTCGATAGCAAAGCCGAATTCGAATTCGCCCGCATCCATGGTCTGCCAGCGATTTTCCATCTGCCAGGACTGCGCGGCACCCTTCGAAATCGCCCCCATGACGTTCGACACGTCCAGACCCGACTGCTTGGCAAAGTGAATGCCCTCGGCAAGACCCTGCACCACTCCGGCAATGCAGATCTGGTTGACCATCTTGCACAGCTGTCCCGAGCCCGCATCGCCGATCAGCGTCGAAGCCTTCGCATAGCTTTCCATCACCGGGCGCGCCGCTTCGAAATCGCTCACGTCGCCGCCGCACATGATGGTCAATTGACCGCCCTCGGCTCCGGCCTGCCCGCCCGAAACCGGTGCATCGACAAAGCCGATACCCCGCTCCTTGGCTGCCGCGTGCAGCGCTCGCGCGAGCTCTGCCGATGCCGTCGTGTGGTCAACGAGGATGCTGCCGCTCTTCATCGCCTTCAGTGCGGGATCAGCAACCGCCCGCACATCAGGGTCATCACCCAGGCACAGGAAGACGAAGTCGCAATCCACCACCGCGTCTTCGATCCGGGCTGCGGCCCGGCCCGGATGTTCCTGCGTCCAGCGATCCGACTTGCCCGGCGAGCGGTTCCACACCGTGACCGAATGCCCGTTGGCCGCCAGATGCCCCGCCATCGGGAAACCCATGACGCCCAGCCCGAGGAATGCGCATTTCGCCATGACGACGCCCCTATCCAATCCGGCCATATCCACTGTTGTAAAAGGTCAGCGAACCCACGCCCTTGCCTTCGTGAAGGGAGGTAATTTCGCCAACCAGAATGTCGTGATCGCCGCCGGGATGAAGGGCAAATTGGCGGCATTCGAGCGCACCGGCTGACCCTGCGATTCGAGGGCCACCGTGCGTGCCCGGTTCAAGATCGGACGGGTCGATGACACCCTGGAATGCATAGCGCTGGGCGATGGCTTCCTGTCCTGCCGCGAGAATATTGACCGTGAAGACCTGAGCCGACCGGAAAACCTCGTAGCGATCCGATGCCTTGCCGATCGACCAAAGGACGAGCGGTGGATCGAGTGAAACCGACGCGAAGGAATTGACCGTAATCGCCAGATTCTGCGACGCGGTCCGGGTGCAGACGACGGCAACCCCGGTCGGATACCGGCTCAGAAGTGCGCGTTGCTCTGTGGAATCAATCACTCACTGCTCCGAATCGCCGGGAGAAACCGGACCTTAACGCTGTGCGGGTTACAAGCCTTCCATCAGGGTGGAAAAGGTGGCTCCGCATGGCCGGCGATCAACCGATCATCATCAAAAAAGTCAAGAAGGGCGGCGGACACGGCCACCACGGCGGCGCATGGAAAGTCGCCTATGCTGACTTCGTGACGGCCATGATGGCCTTCTTCCTCCTCATGTGGCTGATCAATACCACAACGCCTGAACAGCGGCAGGGTATCGCCGACTATTTTGCACCCGCCAGTGTCAGCCCGTCGACGTCCGGCTCCGGCGGCATCCTCGCCGGCACCGCGCTGGGCGATGATGGCGTGCAGGGTCGTGGCTCGTCCTCGGTGATCGAGCGCCTGTCTCCTGATGCCGTCCGCGACAATGACACCCAGGAGCAGCAATCGCCGGAAGCCTCTAACGCGCCGCAGGCCAGCAACGACGCCCTCGCCAGTGCCATGTCACGGCGCGAGCAGGCCGAGTTTGAATCCGCGGAAATGTCGCTGCGTCAGGCGATGCAGGACATGCCGGAAATCGCCGAGCTGTCGCGTCACATCCAGATNGACCAGACGCCTGAGGGCNTGCGCATCCAGCTCGTGGACCAGGAAGGCCGCTCGATGTTCCGCCCCGGCTCTGCCGAGCCGAATGAGCGCGCCATCGTGCTGCTGCGCGCGATCGCGTCGATCGCACAGCGCATGCCGAACCGGCTTTCGATCTCCGGGCACACCGACTCCGGGCCTTCGCCCGCTGCCGACTACACGAATTGGGACTTGTCGGCTGACCGCGCCAACGCGGCCCGCCGGGTCTTGCAATCCTCCGGACTGGGTGAAGATCGCATCGCAGAGGTCCAGGGCCGCGCAGGCACCGAGCCGCTTTATCCGGACGATCCCTATCTGGCGGGCAACCGGCGCCTGTCGATTGTTCTGCTGCGTGAAGCACCGGTCCTGCCCGCAGGCGGCCTCTGAAATCGGACGAATTCGCGCTTCGCGCTCGTCCGTTTCGCTGCTAGCCTTCCGTTCATGAACGCACCCCGCCGCGAATCCGGTATTCTTCAGGCATGATTGAACCCGGCCTCACGGGCGAATGGCAGATGTGGGCGGTATTGGCGGGCGCTTTGCTTGCCATCGTCTTTTACTGCTGGGAACGCTTTTCCATCGAGCTGGTCTCGGCGTCCGTCGTGGCAGTCGCGCTGGTTTTCTTCCAGATATTTCCGCTCGCCGACGGCAATCCGGGCCCAGGCGCCCTGCTTGCAGGATTCGCCAATCCGGCACTCGTCACGATCATGGCCTTGCTCGTCGTGGGACAGGGCATCTTCCAGACCGGTGCCATGGAGCGGCCGACGCAGCTCTTGCTCAGCAGCTACGACAAGCGCCCTTTCCTGACGCTGATTGCGATCTTCGCTTTCATGCTGATCGTGTCGGCCTTCATCAACAACACGCCCGTCGTCGTGATGTTCATCCCGATACTGGTCGCGATTGCCGGGCGGATGGGCTCAAGCCCGTCGAAGATCATGATCCCGCTCAGCTATGTCTGCATCCTGGGCGGCATGCTGACCCTGATCGGTTCATCGACCAATCTGCTGGTGTCGGACTCCCTGCGCACCCTCACGGGTGAAGGCCTGGACTTCTTCGAACCGACGTTTCCGGGCATCTTCCTGGTCATCGCTGGGCTGGCCTATATCGCCTTCGTCCTGCCCCGTCTGCTGCCAGAGCGCGCGACGATGGAAACCGAGATTGCGGGCGGCGACGGCAAGCAATTCATCGCCCAGATCGAAGTGACGCGTGATCACCCCCTCGTCGGCCAGACGCCGGTCGCGGGCATGTTCCCGGACCTGCCGAACATGACGGTGCGCATGGTCCAGCGTGGCGAGCACGCCTACCTGCCGCCCTTCGACAACATCATCCTGCAGTCAGGTGACCTCGTAATCGTCGCCGCGACCCGCAAGACCTTGTCGGACCTGTTGTCGACGCGCGCCGAATTCCTGCGCGGCATGCTTCAAACCGGCGGGCCGGGCGACGAGCCCAGCCCCGGAGAGCGCCTGGCCCTGTCTGAATCGGTCGTCCCGCCCGGCTCACGCCTGATTGGCCGGTTGGTCGAACAAGTCGGTTTCCGGCACCAGACCAACACCGTCGTGCTCGGCGTACAGCGGCGCTCCCGCATGATCCGCAAGCGCATGGGCGAGATCCGGCTGGAAGCCGGCGATGTGCTGCTGCTGTTCGGCACGGCCGACGCGATGCGGCGCCTGCGACATGACCGCGACCTGCTGCTCATGGCTTGGGCAACGACCGACCTGCCCGACCCGCGCCGCGCAAACGCCTCATTGCTCATTTTCGCAGCTGTCGTGGTGGCGGCCGCCACCAATCTCCTGCCCATTGTCCACGCATCGGTTTTGGGCGCGGTCGGCGTCATTGCGGCCGGCTGTCTGAATGTCCGTCAGGCCGCCCGCGCGATCGACAATCGCGTCTATCTGCTGGTCGGATCGGCCTTTGCGCTGGGAACTGCGCTTCAGGCAACGGGAGCGGCCGATTTCCTCGCGATGGTCGTGGTCGGCGTGTTCGCCCCGTTCGGCATTGTCGCGCTGCTCTCGGCCCTGTTCATTCTCGTCGCGCTGCTGACCAACATCCTGTCGAACAACGCCACTGCCATCCTGTTCACGCCGATTGCAGTCGGAGCGGCCAATCAGCTCGGAGCCGATCCGGTGCTGTTCGCCCTGACCGTGATCTTCGCCGCGAACACATCCTTCGCGACGCCGATCGGCTATCAGACCAACCTTCTGGTCATGAGCCCGGGGCATTACAAGTTTTCCGACTACATCCGTGCGGGCTTGCCGCTCGTCCTCATCATGTGGCTGGTATTCACGGTCTATGTAGCGATCCGTTTCGGGTTTGACGGAGGCGGGNTAGCCTGACACCCCTGAAGGCGGATTCGTATGGGAGGCACGGGGGGCCGTGACGCATCCATTTTCCACGCGCCAGATACCCTTTTACCTGACGGCGTCGGGGCCTTGCCCCTATCTGAAGGGCAAACAGGAAAGAAAACTCTTCACCCGCCTCGACCCGTCGGACGGTCCCGGCCTGAATGATGCGCTGACCCACGCCGGGTTCAGGCGCTCGCAGGGCGTCCTTTACCGGCCGGCGTGTGAAATGTGCGATGCCTGCCATTCCGCACGCATTCCGGTGCGCGACTTTGACTGGACACGCAGCTTCCGCCGCGTCCTGAAACGCAACGACCATTTGACCCGCGAGGAAAAGCCCGCCGAGGCGACAGCAGAGCAATACGCCCTGCTCACCCGCTATCTCGACTCGCGCCACGGCGACGGCGACATGGCGGGCATGAGCTATGGCGAGTTTGTGCTGATGGTCGAGGACGGCGCGCAGCGGACCGATATCGTCGAATATCGCGACGACGCAGGCCAACTGCGTGCGGCTGCACTCGTCGACCGCCTGCGCGACGGTCCGTCACTGCTCTACAGTTTCTTTGAACCCGACGACACCGGACGCAGCCCGGGCACCTTCATGGTCCTCGATGCCGTGCGCTGGTCCGCTGCGGGCGGATTTTCCAACGTCTATCTCGGCTATTGGGTGCCGGGCAGCCGGAAAATGGACTACAAGTCGCGCTTCCGCCCGCTGGAGGTTCTGACAAGCGTCGGCTGGCAGTCGCTGGAAACAATGTTCGACGACACCGGGCTCGAACCCGGTGCGGACGAAGGGGAGGACTAATGGATCGCCGCACATTCCTGAGCGGGGCGTCTGTC
Organism: Maricaulis sp.; assembly: GCA_002692855.1. Taxonomy (GTDB): domain Bacteria; phylum Pseudomonadota; class Alphaproteobacteria; order Caulobacterales; family Maricaulaceae; genus Hyphobacterium. The sequence goes on along the minus strand of NZMJ01000021.1, from coordinate 199,647 downwards.
GCCGCCGCCACCGTCGCTACCGCCTGCGGGGGTCAGGACAGCGAAACGTCGGGTCCCGCCGCACCGGCGGTCAATCGCCGCGCGACGCGCCGCTTGCGCATGGTCACGACATGGCCGTCAAACTTCCCGGGCCTGGGAACAGCAGCCAGCCGCGTTGCGCAGTTCGCCAATGAAATGTCGGGCGGAAGCCTGGAAATCCGCGTTCACGGAGCGGGCGAGATTGTTGGGGCGTTCGAGGTTTTCGATGCGGTCTCGACCGGCGTCGCCGACATGTATCATGCCGCCGAATACTACTGGCAGGGCAAGCATCCCGGCTTCAACTTCTTTACCGGCGTGCCGTTTGGCATGTCGGCGCAGGAGATCATGGCCTGGTGCGAATTCGGCGGCGGGCAGGAATTGTGGAACGAGCTGGCAGGCCAGTTCGGACTGATCACCTTCCAGGCCGGCAATTCGGGCCACCAGATGGGCGGCTGGTTCAAGCGCGAAATCAATACGCTGGAGGATTTCCGCGGTCTGCGAATGCGCATCCCGGGCCTCGGCGGCAATGTCCTGCGCGAACTGGGTGGGGCTGCAGTGGCGCTGTCCGGCAGCGAAATCTATCCCGCCCTGCAATCTGGAACGATCGACGCGACCGAATGGGTCGGTCCGTGGAATGACCTGGCCTTCGGTTTCTACCGCGAGGCCCCCTACTACTACGGCCCCGGCTTTCATGAACCCGGATCGTCGCTCGGCCTCGGGATCAATCGCGGCGTTTGGGACAGTCTCGATTCCGACCATCAGGCGATCATCAAGGCGGCTTGCCGCGCAGCGAACAACCAGTCGATTGCCGAGTTCGCGCATCAGAATGCCGTGGCGCTCGACGTGCTCGTCAACCAGCATGGTGTCGAACTGCGCAGCTTCTCGGACGACATGTGGACCCGGATCGGCACCATCGCTGAACAGGTGGTTTCCGACGTCGGGAATCATGACGCGATGGGGCGCCGCATCTATGACAGCTATATCGAGGGCCGGCGGCGCGGTCGTGAATGGGGCCGGATCTCCGAGACGCCCTACTTCATGCAACGCGAACGCGTCCTCGGACGATAGCCCATGCGCGCGGGCGATGTCCTCCTGCTCGTTGCCATCGCGACAGGTACAGCGCTGTCCGTGATCGATGCGGTGACGGGCGGAGCTGTCCAGGCGTTTGCCCAGGAAAATCTCTACAATTTCGGGCGAAAGGCGGGAACTGTGCTGGGCTGGGTTGGCCTTGTCGCCTCACCTTTTCTGGTCGTCCCCTTGATCGCGGCGATCTGGGGCCGGTTTTCCAGACTGCCTTCGCCGGTGGCAACGCTGCTGCGGACTGCCATCCGAGTAATCGACAGCGTCAACACGGCGACTGGCGACGCCGTTCGCTGGTTTGCACTGGGGCTTGTCATCGTCACCGCAACGGTGGTCGTTCAGCGCTACGTGTTTGGCATCGCCTCGACGCCCCTGCAGGAAAGCGTGATCTACATGCACGCGCTGCTTTTTCTGCTGTCATCGGCCGCGACCCTTCTGGCCGATGGCCATGTCCGCGTTGACATCATCTACGCCAAGCTGTCGCGGCGCGGGAAAGCCTGGACCGATCTGGCCGGTGTGTATCTCGCATTGATCCCGATGTGCTGGCTGATCCTCGCCATTTCGGGGCCGTACGTGAACGCGACCTGGCGCATCCTCGAGCGATCCCGCGAAAGCGACGGCCTCGCCTTCGTCTTCCTGTTGAAGACGGCGATCCCTGTCTTTGCCGTGATGATGATCTTTCAGGGCGCCGCGATGGCGGCGCGTGCCGCTCTTGCCATAGCCGGACAGGCCGAACCCGCGCGCCCTGGCCTCGCCGAGCCGGAGGCCTAGCCCGGTGCAGCTGGTGATCGAACTCCTGCCATTCGCGATGTTCATCGTCGCTTTCGCGGCGCTGCTGCGCGGCTTTCCGGTCGCCTTTACCCTGGCCGGCGTCGCCCTCGCCTTTGCCTTGATCGGCATGTTGCTCGGAGCCTTTGATCCGATCCATCTCCGGGCGTTTCCGCAGCGCATCTACGGAAGCATGATGGAGATGGACAAGCAGATCCTCGTAGCGGTTCCGTTGTTCGTCTTCATGGGCGTGATGCTGGAGAAATCGAAAGTCGCCGAGGAATTGCTCGATTCGATGGGCCGCCTGTTCGGCACCATGCGCGGTGGGCTTGGAATTTCGGTCGTCGTCGTCGGCGCCTTGCTCGCAGCCTCCACCGGCATTGTGGGCGCGACCGTCGTGACGATGGGATTGCTGTCTCTGCCGACGATGTTGAAGCGCGGCTATGCGCCCTCGCTCGCTGCGGGATCCATCGCAGCCGCTGGCACGCTGGGGCAGATTATACCGCCGTCCATCGTGCTCGTGCTGCTCGGAGATCAGCTCTCGAACGCTTACCAGGAGGCGCAGCGCGCGCAGGGCATATTCTCACCCGACATCGTCTCGGTCGGAGACCTCTTTGCCGGGGCCCTCATTCCGGGCCTGGTGCTGGTGACGGTCTATGTTGGCTACCAGGTCGTCGTGGCAATCGTCCGCCCCTCCGCAGCGCCTGCCGCGCCACCGGTCGAAGGCGGTGCAAACTGGGGCCAGATTCTTCACGCCCTTTTGCCGCCACTGGCGCTGATTGTCTCGGTGCTGGGATCAATTCTGACCGGGCTCGCCACTCCGACCGAAGCTGCGGCAGTCGGCGCAGTCGGCGCCACGTTTCTGGCGGCGTTCCGCAATGCCGGCGGCAATGGCAATCCTGTCGCAGGACGCTGGGCGTGCGCCGCAGGAGCCATCGCGCTTTTGACCCTGATCATCATGACCGGCTTCGTCGATTTGCGTCTCGGGCGCGCCGAGGTGTCTGCCGGCGACCAGGTCGCCCTGACAGGGGCGTTCATCTTGGTGGCCGTGATCCTGGCGGGCGCGGCCGTAGCGCTTTGGCGGCTCCACCGCACCGGCGTGCTCGACGGCGTAATGCGATCGACAGCGCAGATATCGGCGATGGTCTTCGTCATCCTCATCGGCGCATCGGTTTTCTCCCTGATCTTCCGCGAACTCGGCGGCGACTCGACCGTTCAACAGGCCCTTGAAGCCGTACCGGGAGGAAAATGGGGCGCACTCGCCGTGGTGATGGCGATCATGTTCCTGCTCGGCTTCTTCCTGGATTTCATCGAGATCACCTTCGTAGTCGTGCCGATCGTGGCTCCGATCCTGTTGATGATGGGCATCGACCCGGTCTGGCTGGGAGTCCTGATGGCGCTGAATCTCCAGACCAGCTTCCTCACACCGCCCTTCGGATTTGCGCTCTTCTACCTGCGCGGCGTCGCGCCGCCGGAGGTGACGACCGGTGCGATCTACCGCGGCGCTATTCCCTTCGTGGTGATCCAGATCATCGTCATCACCATCGTCGCGCTCATCCCCTGGTTGGCGACCGGTTTGCCGGGCATGCTCTATGACTGAGTTCACTTTCACGATCCCGGTCGTCGAGACCGAACGCCTGATCCTGCGCGGTCACACGGCCGAGGACGCAGGCCACTCCTTCGCCCTGTGGTCGCACCCGACGACCGCACGCTTCATCGGTCCGATCGCCGCATCTCCCGGGGACGCCTGGCTCCGCATGTTGCGCTATCCCGGCCTGTGGGCGGTTCTCGGCTTCGGCTATTGGGCGGTGTTCGAGAAATCGAGCGGCGACTTCGTGGGCGAGTGCGGGTTCGCCGATTTCCACCGTGACATTTCGCCGTCGCTGCGCGGTATTCCCGAGCTCGGCTATGCGCTGATGCCGGATTTCCACGGGAAGGGTTTCGCCAGCGAAATGGTTCGCGGCGCCCAGGGGTGGATCGACCAGGCACGGAACCGACCGCGGTGCGCAGCGATCATCGACCCTGCAAACACCGCGTCCATCCGCGTTGCGGAAAGCGCCGGCTATAAGCGCTGGCAGGACACCGAATTCAGCGGGAAGCCGGTTCGGTTGTACGAACGGGTCTGACCTAGAACCGCGTTTCGAGCCACCTCAGATGCGCACTGACCTCGTCCATCGTCAGCCGACCGGCCAAGGCGCGGCAATCAAGTACGGGGCCGGGATCCAACGCGGCACGCGCGGACCTGATGGCGTGCGTGTAGCGGTCGGGATCAGCCGCTCCTAACGTCCTGATCTCGTCGACATAGGCATTCAACGCTGACCGGTCCTGCGTTGGCGACAGCGCCAACGCGTCAAAGAGCGTTTCTACGTACAAAATGTAGAGCTCCGGCCGAAGACCGATCGTATCAGGCGCATGTCCGTCAAAGGCGTGGCCGTATAGTTCGCCATAGGCCGAGCCGTCAGTACGTGTGTGCGCAAAGCTGTCACCGAGCGCATGGATCGTCAGCCCTGTCGTCCAGAAATAGTCGGGATCATCTCGCGACGCATCGCGGATCGCGGACGATAGCGCCCTGCGCCGCTGCGCGACCGCTTCGACGTCACCACCATGAAGGGAATGGAGTACGCCGATGATCCGGTGCCGGTATCCCAGGTCGGTCACAGACCCCCAGAATGTCAAAGGCGGTGCGGAAAACCTGAGCCAAACGTCATCCGCCGCCTGGTTATAGAAGGCGAGTTGCGCAGCATCCGAGGCGCTCCGGCCCGCCAGGATCGCGACGACATAGGTCGTGTCCTGGTGTCCGTCGCGGCCGAATTTCGGATAGGCCGCCTGCGGCCCGCAACTCGGATTCTCGATTTGATAGGCCGGCGTGGCACATGCGGCCACGGTCGCCGCCATGATGGCGACCGCGAGTTTCTTGATGATCATCGTGTTATCCCCCTGCGGCCCAGCCTACAGGCTGCGCAGGGTTCCCGACACCCGGCCAGGGTTGCAAAACGGCCCGATGTCGCGCGCTAGACCGTGGGAACCGCGCTGTAGCCTGGATTGCGGCGACCGCCTGCGAACTTCACCAGTGCCTCGATACGTTTCTCGATCGGCGGGTGGGTCATGAAGATGCCCGAAAACCCCGATTTCGGGTTCTCGATCATCATTTCGCGAATTTCCGAAGGCGCATTCTCCATCTCGGCCCGGCCCGAGATTTTCTCCAGCGCCCCGATCATCGCGTCAGGATTCTTGGTCAGTTCCACCGCTCCGGCATCAGCCATGAATTCCCGCTTTCGCGACAGGGCAAAACGGATCGCAATCGCGAGGAACCAGGCCAGCGCGATGACGCCGACTGCCACGATCATCAGGACCGCCGCGTTGCCACCCCCGCCCCGGCGGGACCGGCCCGAACGGGCGACTGCGCCGTGAAACATGGCGCGCACGCCGAGCTGGGCCACGAACGAGAAAATTCCGACGAAGATCACGGAGATCACCAGAAGGCGCACATCCCGGTTGATCACATGCGTCAGCTCGTGCGCCAGCACGGCTTCAAGCTCGTCTGAATCGAGAGATTGCATCAGGCCCGTCGTGACGGTGATCGAATACTGTTTCTCGGTCAGGCCGCTGGCATAGGCATTCATCTGCGGCGTCTCGATGATGCGCAGCGCCGGCATGGTGATGCCGCGCGAAATGCAGAGATTTTCCAGAAGGTTGTAAAGCTCGGGTTGCTCGGCCCGTGTTACCTTCTTCGCCCCGGTCGCCGCGTCGATCATGGCCTGGTGCGAGAACCAGGCAATGACAAACCAGATGCCGGCAATGATCACCGACCACAGGGCCATTTGCGGCCAGTTGGCCATCACCGCGCCAAACTCGCTGCCGCCATAAGCCCCGCTTTTCGCGCCATACCCCCCGCCCCCGTCACCCGTGAAGGCGACGAAGACGAGCGACGCGGCAAGCGCGAGAAGCATCAGCAGAAAGGGGAAGCCCGCAAGCAACAGCACGGACTTCAGATTGTTGTTCCAGATATGGGTCCTGAGCCCGGTAGCGCCGAGCATCGGCGACTCCCTAGAACTTTACGGCGGGCGCGTGCTCGACAGCAGCGCGGTCGGCCACTTCAAAGAACTCACGCGGCTTGAAACCCATCGGGTTGGCCAGGACGACTGCCGGGAATTGCTCGATGGCGGTGTTGTATTCGTTGACCGCGTTGTTGAAGAAGCGGCGGGCGGCGGCAATCTTGTTCTCGAGATCGGCCAGCTCGGTCTGCAGCTTCAGGAAGTTCTGATTGGCCTTCAGGTCCGGATAGGCTTCCGACAGCGCGAACAGCTGGCGCAGGGCGCCCGACAGCATGTTTTCAGCCTGTGCCTGTTCCTTCACCGACCCGGCGGAAACAGCCTGGTTGCGGGCCTGCACGACCTTTTCCAGCGTCTCCTGCTCGTGAGAGGCATAGCCTTTCACCGTCTCGACGAGGTTGGGAACCAGGTCCTGTCGCTGCTTCAGCTGGACGTCGATATCGCCCCATGCCTGGTTGGTCGTCTGGCGAAGCGCAACCAGTCGATTGTAAATCAGGACGAGGATGACGGCGAGGACGGCGATAATGCCGAGGGCGATCAACATGGTGTCGGTCTCCGGTAGGATGGATCTTTGATGTTCGTCTTACGCCGAATCTGCAGCCCGCGCCACGATGGCAGGGTCGCGAGGTGCAAATTTCTGGTTCTTGGGTAAACCCTTCGGCTGCATGCGGCCCGCCTGCGCCCGTTTGCCGAGCCAGTTCTGCCAGTCAGCCAGGCTTTGACGCCGCCCGGCCCCGTCAATCCAGCTGAGGCCGTCTTCCTGCGCGAACACGGTAACGTCCGCCAGTTCCGCGCCTTTTCCACCCAGTAGCCGGACGCCCTTGCCGCGCGTCATTTCCGGGATTTCCTCGAGCGCGAACACCAGCAGCTTCTTGTTGGTCCCCAGCACGGCGACCGTATCGCCTCGTGCCGGTACGCAGACAATCGCTTCGCCCTCGCCGACATTAAGCACCTGCTTGCCGGCCTTCTTCATCGCGAAGACGTCGCCTTCCTTCACGCGGAAACCTTGCGCGGCGCGCGACGCGACCAGCAGGACGCGCTCCGGATCGTGTTTGAACAACGCCACGGGGGCCGCCGTTTCCGGCAGTCCGGCGTGCAGGCGAAGCGGTTCGCCATGTCCGCGCCCACCCGGCAATTTCGAAGCGTCCAGCGTGTAGAACCGGCCATCCGTGGCAAACAGGATCAGCTTGTCCGTCGTCTCGCACTTCTGCGCGAACATGCCCCGGTCACCTTCCTTGAAGGTGACGCCGGACAGGTCGACGGAATGGCCCTTCAATGCCCGGATCCAGCCCTTTTCAGAAACCACGACAGTGATCGATTCCTTGACGATGAAGGCTTCCGCCACAGCATCGAGATCGACCTCGAGCGCATCGGCAAACTCGGTGCGCCGGCGGCCGAGCGGCGTCTTGGGTCCATAGGCAATCTCGACCGCCTCGACCTCGCCATCGACTTTCTCCCACTGCGCGGAATCGGAGGCCAGCAGCGTCTTCAACGTTTCGCGCTCGCCGGTCAGTTTCGCTTCTTCCTCGCGGATGGCGATTTCTTCCAGCTTGCGCAGCGAACGAAGACGCATGTTCAAGATCGCCTCGGCCTGCCGTTCCGACAGGCTGAAGGTCTTCATCAGCTCCTTTTTCGGCTCGTCCTCGAACCGGATGATACGGATCACCTCGTCGAGATCGGCATAGACGATGATGTAGCCCGCCAGCACTTCCAGCCGGTCCTCGACCTTGGCGAGGCGGTTGCTGGCACGGCGAACCACGACATCGCGCCGGTGGTCGAGCCAGACCCGCAGCACCTCTTTCAGGCTCATCACGCGGGGCGCGCCGTGGGGGTCCAGGACGTTGAGGTTAAGCGAGACACGCGATTCCAGATCGGTCAGCTTGAACAGCGACTCCATCAGGACAGCGGGATCGACATTTCGGTTCTTCGGCTCGAGCACGAGGCGGATATCCTCGGCGCTCTCGTCGCGCACATCCTCCAGCAGCGGCAGTTTCTTGGCTTCAAGCAGGTGCGCGATGCGCTCGACCAGCTTGGCCTTCTGGACCTGGTACGGGATTTCCGTAACGACGATCTGCCACATGCCGCGGCCGAGGTCCTCGCTGTCCCAACGTGCCCTCACCCGGAAGCCGCCCCGGCCGGTCTCATAGGCTTCCTTGATGGATTCGACCGGTTCAACGCAGATGCCGCCGGTGGGAAAATCCGGGCCTTTGACCGAGCGGCACAGCTGGGCCACCGATGCGTCCGGATTGGAGATCAGCTGGCGCGCGGCGCGGCACAGCTCATAGGCGTTGTGCGGCGGAATATTGGTCGCCATGCCGACGGCAATACCTGACGAGCCATTGGCCAACAGGTTCGGGAATGCCGCGGGAAGAACGATCGGCTCGTTGTCTTCCTCGTTATAGGTCGGACGAAAATCGACCGCGTCTTCGTCGAGGCCTTCGAGCAACAGCCGTGCTGTCTCGGTCAGGCGCGCTTCGGTGTAGCGGTAGGCGGCGGCATTATCCCCGTCGATATTGCCGAAATTGCCCTGCCCGTCGACCAGCGGATAACGCGAGGCGAAATCCTGCGCCAGACGGACCATCGCGTCATAGACGGCCTGATCACCATGCGGGTGGAATCGGCCGATGACGTCGCCAACGACGCGGGCAGACTTTTTGAACGCGGTTTCCGGGTCGAGCTTCAGCAGGCGCATCGCGTGCAGGATACGCCGGTGGACGGGCTTCAATCCGTCGCGGGCATCGGGCAATGCCCGCTGCGTGATGGTCGAGAGGGCATAGGCGAGATAACGCTTGGACAGCGCTTCATCGAAGGGTTCTTCGAAAATCTCTCCGCCATCCGGCGTGACTAGCTCGCCCATCGCTCAGGCCCCCTGATTCGCAGTGCTCTCAAGTGTAGCGGTTTGCCCGAACGATGGGTGCTGTCGCGCAGGCGCTTTCCACAATTCCGCCGCGCTAGATACGCCCCGCCTCAACCAGCCGGTCGATCATGCGCTGACGCGCTTCCGGCAGGTCCCGGTCATGCGGCCACAGCACACGCCGCTGAAGGAAGTGCCCGGTCAGTTTCAGTCCGGCTGCGACGTCGCCCGGCTCCACATCGCGCCCTGGTCCAGCCAGAAACCCGGGCAAGGTCAGCAGCTTGTCGAGATAGGGCTCTGCGGCTTCTGGGCTGACTGCCCGGCCTGACTTCGGGCTGACGTGACTGAGCCCCTCGCGTGCGCCCGTTACGGCGCAGCGCGACAGGTCGATGCCGTAACCAAGGTCCGAAAGCAGACCCCACTCCCACCGCACATAAAGCGCCGGCCAGACCTCAACATCGCTCAACGCATCGAGCAGGATCGAGAACACATTGTGGACCGCTGCATGGGGTTCGCGCTCGGGCAGGGCCAGACAGGCCATCGAACAGGCGGCGTTCAGCCCCGACAGCGCAATCCGGTCTTCCATCAACTCACCGGCGATCAGCCGGTCGGCCTCGACTGTGAAGTTCCCGAGATGATCGGATAGACGCGCGCGCCATGTCGCATGAACCCGGTTGCCCGGTTGCAGGACGGGCCGCGTCACACGCGAGCGCCCGCCCCGGACCAGCCCGGCATGGCGTCCATGCTGCTCGGTCAGCAGGTCAACGATGGCACTGGTTTCCCCGTGCGACCGGACTGCCAGAACAATGCCTTCACCCGACCACTCCATCGCTTCGGCTTAGCGCCTCACGAATTGAAGTCGAGTCCGATGGATGTGTAATTCTCGGAGCGCTCGGACCAGTTCGGCTTCACCTGGACCTGGAGGAAGAGGTGAACCCGGCAGCCGAACAGGTCTTCCATGTCAGCGCGGGCCAGTTCCCCGATCTTCTTGATCGTCTGCCCGCCCTTGCCCAGCACGATGGGTTTTTGCGTGTCGCGCTCGATATAGATGATCTGGTCGATCCGGATCGACCCGTCACGCTTCACCTGCCAGCCCTCGGTCTCGACCATCGAGGCATAGGGCAATTCCTTGTGCAGGCGCAGATACACCTTCTCGCGGGTGATCTCTGCCGCCATGACGCGCTGCGGCACGTCGGCGGACTGGTCTTCGGGGAAGAAGTACGGACTGTCCGGCATCCGCGATGCCAGCGTCGCCTTCAGGTCGTCGACGCCATAGCCCTTTTCCGCGCTGACCATGAAAACGTCGGAATAGACACCGGTCGCAAACAATTCCTGCGACATGGCGAGCAGGCGGTCGCGCCGCATCAGGTCGACCTTGTTCAGCGCCAGGATGGCGGTCTTGCCGGACTCCTTGAGGCCGTCAATGACACGGTCGTCGTCCTCGACCGATCGGCGTTGTCCGGCCTTGCCCTCACCGTCTTCGACGGCGGCACGCGAGGCCGCATCGACAACGTGGACGACCACGTCGGCATCGCGCGCGCCTGTCCAGGCTGCGCGCACCATGGCCCGGTCCAGACGGCGGCGCGGCGCGAACACGCCGGGCGTATCAACCAGAACGATCTGGGTGCTGTCCGCAATCGCGACTCCCCGGATCGGGAAGCGCGTCGTCTGGACTTTCTGGGTGACGATCGACACCTTTTCGCCAACCAGGGCGTTCACCAGCGTCGATTTTCCGGCGTTCGGCGCGCCGATGATGGCGGCAAAGCCCGCCCGAGTCTTGTCAGCGCCCACGCACATTCTCCCGTTTTATGAACACTTCTGCCGCCGCGCGTTCGGCGGCCTGTTTTGACGAACCTTCGCCGATAGCGGGCTCGAACCCGTCGAGCGTCACCGTGATTGTAAAGACCGGCCGGTGGTCCGGTCCGCTGCGTTCGGTCAGATCATAGCGCGGAATGACGTTCTTGCGCGCCGCCCATTCCTGCAACTCGGACTTCGGGTTTTTCGGGGGCCGGCCAATCTCTTCAATGTCCGGTCCCCACCCGCGATCAAAGACCCGGCGCGCCGCCTCGAGACCGGCATCAAGATAGACGGCGGCCATGACCGCTTCCATGACATTGCCGAGAATGGAGCCCTTCTTGCGCCCCCCGACCGCGTCCTCGGACGGCGACATCAGGATCGCGCCGCCCAGGTCGAAGCGGCGCGCAACCTCGGCGCAAGCATCCCGGCTGACGAGCGCATTGAAACGCGGCGCCAGCTCTCCTTCGGTCGCTTCGGTCATCTCGGTATAGAGACGTTGAGCGGCCAACAGGCCCAATACACGGTCGCCGAGAAATTCAAGGCGCTCATAGCTGTCTTCGCGCCGTTGCCCCTCGTGAAAACTGGTGTGGGTCATCGCCTGCTGCAGCAGGGCCTCATCGGAAAACTCGTGGCCCAACCGGGCCTGGACATCATCCAGATCGCTCATGATGACGCGGCGTGCGGCAGCGCTTCAATCACGACGAAAGCCTGCGCATAGGGATGATCGTCGGTGATGGTGATGTGCACCACGGGCGAATGACCAGGAGGTGTCAGCCGGGCAAGCCAGTCGAGTGCCCTGCCCTTCAGCTCCAGCGTCGGTTTTCCGCCAGGCAGGTTCACGACACCGATTTCCTTCCACGACACGCCCTGCGCAATGCCGGTCCCGAGCGCCTTGGCGGCGGCTTCCTTGGCGGCGTAGCGCTTGGCATAGCTGGCGGCACGCATCCGGCGCTTGTCGGACTTGGCCCGTTCGACCTCGGTGAAGCAGCGATTGGTGAAGCGTTCGCCGTGGCGTTCCAGCGTCCGCTCGATCCGGCGGATATCCATCAGGTCTGACCCGATGCCGACAATCACGCCGCGGCCTCGCTGCGCGCTTCGTCCATCAGGGCACGCATCCGGGTCACGGCAGCATGGAGACCCGAGAAGATCGCCTCTCCCACGAGGAAGTGGCCGATATTGAGCTCGATGATTTCAGCGATGGCCGCCACAGGCTTCACGCTGTCATAGCTGAGACCATGTCCGGCGTGGATTTCGAGGCCGCGCCGCGCGCCTTCCGCTGCACTGTCTCGCAAGCGGCGCAAATGGTGTTCGACCGCATTTTCATCCCCGGTCACGCACGCCTCGGCATAGGCGCCCGTATGCAATTCGACGACGGCCGCACCAAGCGCTTCGGCCACGGCGATCTGCACCGGGTCGGGCTCGATGAACAGCGACACACGGCACCCCGCCGCGCTCAGTTGCTCGACGAAGGGCGCGATGTGCCGGTGCTGCGCCGCCACGTCGAGCCCGCCTTCTGTCGTACGCTCCTCGCGCTTCTCCGGCACGATGCATACGGCATGGGGCCGGTGACGCAGCGCAATGGCCAGCATCTCGTCAGTCGCGGCCATTTCAAGGTTGAGCGGCAGGCTGATTTCAGCGGCGAGCCGGTCGATATCGCCATCGGAAATATGCCGGCGGTCTTCACGCAGGTGGGCCGTGATCCCGTCCGCGCCGGCCTCGGCAGCAGCTTGTGCCGCGCGCACCGGGTCGGGATGGGCACCGCCGCGGGCATTCCGGATCGTCGCAACGTGGTCGATATTTACCCCGAGGCGCAGTCTGGTCATTTCTTCAGGCCCCGGCTTCCGGGTTTGGTCGCGGGAATGGCTTCCAGTTCGGGCGGCAAGGAATCCGGGGCGTAGGCCGGGAACTTCACAGCCGCCAGCGAGATCAGCTTGACCCCGACATCGGCTTCTCCGCCCGAACGATCCACGAGGCAGGCTTCGGCCAGCACAGTCGCGCCCGTGGCCTTGATGGCATCGATGCATTCGCGCGACGACAGGCCCGTCGTGACGATGTCCTCGACAACCAGCACCTTGTCGTCGGGGCCCAGTTCAAAGCCGCGGCGCAAGCGGAATTCGCCGTCCTCACGCTCGACATAGATGGCAGGCAGATTCATCTGCCGGCCCATCTCGTATCCGGGAACAATGCCGCCCACAGCCGGCGAGACCACGATGGTGGGGGCTTCGCCCAACTCATCGCGCACCTTGTCGGCCAGTGCCTTGCACAGCTTGGCGGTCCGGCTGGCATCAGCAAACACGAGCGCCTTCATCAGAAAGACGGGGCTTCGCAGGCCCGATGACAGGATGAAATGGCCTTCCTTCAGCGCGCCCGCCGCGCGGAACTCGTCCAGAACCTCGTCCTTGGTCATGCGTCGTCCTCTGTCTCGCTTTCGCCCCGGATTCGCTGGGCGTCCACGACCGTTTCGCACATCTTCAACGCCGACACGATATTCGACAGGTGCCGCGCATCGAAGACTTCGATGTCGAATTGCATCTCGAAAAAGTCCGTCGCGCGCTTCAGCGTCTTCAGGTTCGCGATATTGCCCCGGTTTTCGCCCACGGCCTTTGCCACTTCGGCCAGCGCGCCCGGCTCGTTGTGCATCGTGGCATGCACACGGCCGAGAGACACCGCGTTCTGTTCGGCTTCCGGCGTCCAGCCCAGGTCGATCCACTGGTCTTCATCGCTCGCATCAAAATCGGACAACCGCTCGCAATCGATGGTGTGAATCTCGACGCCTTGCTCGGGCTTCAGTACTCCGACAATCCGGTCACCGGGGAGCGGCGAACAACAATTGGCGAAATGCAGCGAAACCCCCGGCGTCAGCCCGCGCGCCTTCACATAAAGACGAGCCTTGTCGTCTTCGATCAGGTCGCGGGTGGAGGTCGTTTCCTCGCGCTCATCGGTACGGCCCGGGAAGGCAGCTTCCAGGAGGTCATTGCCTGAAACCCGGCCACGCCCCAATCCCGCATAGAGATCGGCGACGCTCGCCAGCTCCAGACGTTCGAGTGCCTCGCCAAGCGAGTCCTCGCGCAGGGTCTTGCCGTCCCGCCGGAAGGCGTGCTCGGCAATAATCTTTCCGATCCGCTCGAATTCATCGCGTTCTGACGTCCGGATCAGCCTGCGGATCGCTGCGCGGGCGCGTCCTGTAACGACCAGATCAGCCCAGCCGGGCGGCGGCTGGCGAACCGTACCGCGCAGGATGGTGACAACGTCTCCATTCTTCAGCCGAGTTCGCAGCGGGCGGTCGTGGCCATTCACCTTTGCCCCGACGCAGGTGTGGCCAAGCTCGGTGTGGACGGCGTAGGCGAAATCAAGCGGCGTCGCCCCCATCGGCAGGGCGATCAGTTCGCCCTTCGGGGTAAAGCAATAGACCTGGTCGGCAAACATCTCGAGCTTGGCGTGCTCCAGGAATTCCTCCGGGTCGCCGCCCTGTTCAAGAATTTCGACGAAGGGCCGCAGCCGCTCCAGCGGATCACCGCCGGCAGCACGTGCTGCGGCGGGGTCGTAGCCATAGCTGTGGCCCTTGTAGCGCCAGTGCGCCGCAACGCCGCTCTCCGCGACGTCTTCCATTTCCTCGGTCCGGATCTGCAATTCGACACGCACATTGCCGGCGCCCACGACCGTCGTATGCAGCGAGCGATAATTGTTCGGCTTGGGCGTGGAGATGAAGTCGCGAAACCGTTCCGGCAGGCTGCGCCAGGTCTGGTGGATCGCGCCAAGCGAACGATAGCAGTCGTCCGGTGTCGCAACGATCACGCGGAAGGCATAAATGTCGGCGATCTCGTCAAAGCTGACGCCCTTGCGCTCCAGCTTCCGCCAGATCGAATAGGCGCGCTTTTCGCGGCCGAACACCCGCGCCTCAATTCCCGACAAGGCGAGACGTTCGATGATCGCGGCAGACATGGCACCGACCTGCTTGCCCTGCTTTTCACGCAGTTCCGCGAGCCGCTTCGTGATCGATTCAAATGCCGCCGGATTGATGTGCTGGAAGGCCAGGTCTTCCAGTTCAACGCAAATCCGGTTGATCCCGATCCGCCGGGCCAGCGGCGCGTAGATGTCGAGCGTCTCGGCGGAGATCCGTTCGCGCTTTTCCGGCTTCGGCACGTGGTAAAGCGTGCGCATGTTGTGCAGCCGGTCGGCCAGCTTCACGATCAGTACGCGCACGTCGGACGAAATCGCGACAACCAGCTTTTGCAGATTTTCCGCCTGCTTGGTCTTCTTGGAGCTGAGCTCCATCTGGCCAAGCTTGGTCACGCCGTCGACGAGCGCCGCGATTTCGGGCGAAAACTGCGTGCGCAGGTCGCCGAGCGTCGCTGGCGTGTCCTCTACGGTGTCGTGCAGGAGGCCGGTGCAGATCGTCGCCGTATCCATGCGCAGATCGGCGAGATTCATCGCCACGCCGACAACATGGTTGTGATACGGCTCGCCGGAAAAGCGCTTTTGCGGCGCGTGCATTTCCTTGGAGAAGTCGTAGGCGCGCCGGATCAGATCCGCGTCAGCGCGCGGATCATAGCGTTGAACGCGGGCGATCAGATCGTCCGCGCTCGGTGCGTCAGCGATTTTCGGGGTCGCGAGGCGTGTCGAGGCCGCGCTCAAGCCCGTTAGAAGCGCGTGTCCGGAGCGCCGTCACGGTCGCTCTGAAGCGCTTTCAGCATCTCGGCCTCATCGGGCTCGGCCACGGCAGGCTTCGCTTCGATCTGCAGCGCGGCTTCTTCGGCTTCGTTCTCGTCGTCCTCGCTGGGCAGGACGCGCTGGAGACCGGACACCAGGCTTTCACCGAGCGTGTCGAGTTCGACGGTGTCGTCGGCGATCTCGCGAAGGGCCACAACGGGGTTCTTGTCGTTGTCCCGGTCAATCGTCAGGCCGGCGCCTGCCGAGATGTTGCGCGCGCGGTGCGCGGCGAGCAGAACCAGCTTGAAGCGGTTCGGAACTTTCTGGATGCAGTCTTCGACGGTGACGCGAGCCATGCGCGCGGTCTCCTTGCTTTTCAGCCCGGTGGCTTGGAACCGCGCTGTTTAGACCCCATCGCCCTGCCCCGCAAGGGGTCTGCCGCATTGCACAAAGATTGATTCAGCGGATTCGCTCGCACGCCTTGATGTCCTCTGCGGGCAAGGTGGCAATCAGCTCGGCCAACCCGGCACCGGAAACGGGATCGCGCCACTCCGGCGCCACGTCTTTGAGCGGCAAGAGCACGAAGGCTCTCCGGGTCGCACGCGGGTGCGGCAAGGTGAGCGAGCTCGTGGATTGGACCACGCCGTCATAGTCTATGATATCGAGATCAAGCGTCCGGGACCGGTTCCGCTCGGCGCGTTCCCGGCCGAAAACCTTTTCCAGCGCATTCAGTCGCGCGAGCAGGTCTTCAGCCGTCAGCGTCGTCTCTACGCGCGCAACCGCGTTCACATAAGGCGGCTCGGACGGATCGGGCCAGGCCGGTGTTCGCCACAGCCCCGATCGCGCCGTCACGCGGATTTCATCACATTCGAGTGCGTCCAGCACCTTGGGCAAGAGCGCGTCCGGCGCTATGTCTTTCCACGGCAGGTTTCCGCCCAGGGCAATCAGGGCGGTCGCCGGTACGTTAGATTTATCGATTTGAGGACGATCCGACATGACATTTTATCCCAATGACCGCATCGGACTGTTTGTCGACGGTGCCAATCTTTACTCCACCTCCAAGGCGCTCGGTTTCGATATCGATTACCGCAAGCTGCTGGAGGAGTTCAAAAAGCGCGGCCGCCTGATCCGGGCAAACTATTACACGGCCCTGCTTGAGACCGAGGACTACACCCCGCTGCGCCCTCTCGTCGACTGGCTCGCCTACAATGGCTTCAACGTCATTGCCAAGCCCGCCAAGGAATATACCGACGATACCGGCCGACGCCGTGTGAAGGGCAATATGGACGTGGAGATGGCGGTCGACCTTGTCGAGGCATCGGCCTGGCTCGACCACATCGTCCTGTTCACCGGCGACGGAGATTTCCGCGCCGCGGTTGAAGCCTGTCAGCGGCGCGGTACGCGCGTGTCCGTCGTTTCGTCGATGAAGTCCCAGCCGTCGATGATCTCGGACGACCTTCGCCGCCAGGCCGACGCCTTCATTGACGTGGCCGATCTCGAGAAACTGATCGGCAGGGAAGCCCGCGAACCGCGCGACAGCGAATGACGGCGGTCCCGCCCGAAGCGCCGCTGGATTGCCCGCTTTGCCCCCGCCTCGTGGCGTTCCGCGAGGCCAATGAGCGGACCTATCCGGCCTTCTTCAACGCCCCGGTTCCCTCCTTTGGTGATCGGGATGCGCGCTTCCTGATCGTCGGGCTCGCCCCGGGGCTAAAGGGGGCAAACCAGACAGGTCGGCCTTTTACCGGGGACTACGCGGGCGATCTGCTCTACGCGACCCTGGCAAAGCACGGATTTTCCAGCGGCGAGTATGCGGGTCATGCCGGTGACGGCGTGACGCTCAATGGCGTGATGATCACCAATGCGGTGCGCTGTGTTCCGCCGCAGAACAAGCCTGAAACCCACGAAGCCAATCAGTGCCGCCCTTATCTGGCGTCACGCTTCGCTGCCCTGCCCCGGCTGAAAGCCGTGCTCGCACTCGGCAAGATCGCACACGACAACACGCTCAAAACTCTGGGTTACAAGATGAGCGCGGCCAAGTTCGCCCACGCCGCCGAATTCGACCTCGACGGGCCAAACGGGCCGCTGCGCCTGTTCAACAGCTATCATTGCTCGCGCTACAACACGAATACGCGCCGCCTGACCGAAGAGATGTTTGACGACGTGTTCGGCGCCATCCGAGCTTACCTGGGACGCTAGCCGAACGTCTTCATCAGGCGCTGCTTGTTGCGGTCCCAGTCGCGGCGCTTGATCGTCTCGCGTTTGTCGATCGTCTTCTTGCCCTTGGCGAGACCGATCTGGAGCTTCACCAGCCCGCGCCCGTTGAAATAGAGGCGCAGCGGAATGATCGTCCGGCCGTCCCGGGCGACTGCCCCGGCAAGCTTGTTGATCTCGCCTCGCTTAAGCAAAAGTTTCCTGCGGCGGCGGGGCTCATGATTGAACTGGTTTCCGTGGCTGTAGGGCGGAATATCGGCATTGATCAGGAAGATCTCGTCCCGGTCCGGGCCGACATAGGATTCAGCGATATTCGCCCGACCGTCGCGCAGGGATTTCACCTCGCTGCCAGTCAATTGAAGCCCGGCCTCGAACGTCTCCTCGATCTCGTAGTCAAAACGCGCGCGGCGATTGACGGCAATGGCGTCTCTGTCCGGCTTCGACATCACATGAGTCCTGCATGTTTCATCGCGGCACGCACCTCGGTTCTCACCGAGTCATCGGGACCGACGAGAGGCAGGCGAAGCTCGTCCCGGCACAGCCCCAGCAACGACAAGGCATACTTGGCCGGTCCCGGATTGGGGGCCAGGAACAGCGCCCGATGAAGCGGCCACAGCTTGTCCTGGATGGCCAGTGCATCATTGAACCGCCCGTCTCGGGTCGCGTCCTGAAGCTGCGCGCACAATTCCGGCGCCACATTCGCGGTCACGGAGATACACCCGGCCCCGCCAGCCGCATTATAGGCCAGCGCCGTTCCGTCCTCGCCCGACAACTGGACGAAGTCCGGGCCGATCAAGTGGCGCAGCGCGCTGACGCGGGTCAGGTCTGCCGTGGCATCCTTGACCCCGATCACGTGCGAAAGACCGGCGATGCGCGCCATCGTGGTATTGGAGATATCAACGACCGACCGGCCGGGAATGTTGTAGACAATGATCGGCAGGTCCACGGCGTCGTTGATGGCCTTGTAATGCGCGAACAGGCCATCCTGGGAGGGCTTGTTGTAATAGGGTGTGACCACAAGCCCTGCCTGGGCGCCTAGCTCCTTGGCATGCCGCTGATTGGCGATCGCCACGTCCGTCGAATTCGATCCGGTCCCGGCGATCACCGGCACCCGTCCGTCCGCGATCTCGATGCAATGGGCCACGACGCCGAAATGCTCGTCCTTGGTCAGGGTGGGAGATTCGCCGGTCGTCCCCATGGGCACCAGCCCATGTGTGCCGGCCGCGATCTGGCGTTCGACCAGCGCCTCGAAAGCGCCGCGATCAACGGCACCATTCTTGAACGGTGTCACCAGTGCTGTCAGGGAACCCCGGAACATGTTTCAGACCTCGGTCTCGGAAAGAAGGTCGCGGACCTTATCCATGTGCATGAAGTCCGCCAAGGGGGCAGCATCCCTGTGGACAGACGCTGCAATCCAGCGCCATGATGAGCAACCTTCAGCGCGCAAAGAACGTTCCGATACCATGCTGATCCGCGTGATTGCTTTCATCGGGCTGCTTACGGTTGCGCTCGCGCCGTTCGCTGACGCCCAATCCGGTACTCCGGCCCCGCGGCTGAAACCGGCTGTTCCCAACCATTCCGCCTATCTCGACGACCATGACTTCACGCTGTTCCGTTCCGGGCTGCGCGCAGCATCGGATGGCGAGTGGGACCGGGTCCGCGACATTCGCGGACGCCTGTCCGATTCCACAGCCCGCAACATCCTGTTGTGGCGGATCGCGACGTCCGACGACCGCGCCACCTTCATGGAACTTGATCTGGCGCTCGACGAGTTGGCCGGCTGGCCGCAATACGACTTCATCCGCCGGGAAGCCGAATTCAAGATTGCCACGTCCGGCTTGTCCGCTGCGTTCATTTCGGGCTGGTTCTCCAGCCGCACGCCGGAATCCGGCGAAGGAAAGATTGCGCTCGGCGAAGCGCTGCTGGCCAATGGCGACGAGGCGCGCGGCACGGAGATGATCCGCGACGCCTGGCGCAATCACATTTTCCGGCTCTACCGCCAGGCCGAAATCCTCACCGCGCATCGCAGCCGCCTGCGCGCCGAAGACCATCAGGCCCGGGTCGACATGCTGATCTGGCAGGACCAGCGTACCGCAGCCAGCGCCCTGTTCCCGGTTCTCGATACCGGTTGGCGGCGACTGGCCGAAGCCCGCATCCGGCTCGCCAGTCGTTCAGGCGACGTCAATGGTGCGGTTGCCGCCGTTCCGGCAAACCTCGCCAATCACACCGGACTGCGTTACGAGCGCGCCCGTTGGCGCCGCCGGGCCGGTCTCGATGACGGCGCGCTGGAAATGCTGGTCGACATCCCGGCTGAATACCCCAATCACGACGCTCTGGAATCCATCTGGCTGGAACGCCGTCTGGCCATCCTCAACCTGATCCGGGATCGCCGGTACCAGACCGCCTATCAGCTCGCATCAAACAGCGGTCTCAGCGAAGGCGCGGACTTTGCCGACGCCGAATTCCTTGCCGGCTGGTTCGCCCTGCGTTTCCTGAACCGTCCCTCGGATGCACTACAGCACTTCACGCGGCTGGCCGAAGGCGTGTCCTATCCGGTCTCCGTGTCGCGGGGCCGTTACTGGCAGGGCCGCGCAGCGGCAGCCTTGGGCGACGAAACGCTCGCAGCGTCCTATTACCGGCTCGCGGCAGAACACCAGACGACCTATTACGGCCAGCTCGCGATTGTCGCGCTGGACGGCGAGAACGCGGCCTTGTCCCTGCCCGCCCCGATCGAACCGTCCGAGGAGTCGCGCCTGGCGTTTGAATCGCGCCCTGTCGTGCGGGCGCTTCGGCTGCTTGGGGAACTCGATTACGACTATTATTTCCGGGTCTTCATTTTTCATCTCGACGATGAACTGGAGAATCCGGAGGAATCCGTCCTTCTCTCGCGCCTGGCCCGGGAATACCTGAATGCGCGCGAAGCGGTCCGGGCCGCCAAGGCCGCAGGCTACCGCTGGCACGTCCTGACCGAAGAGGCTTTCCCGGTTGTCCCGCTGCCGGACGTGACGTTCTCCCATCCGGAGGCCGCCCTGGTTCATGGCGTGATCCGCCAGGAAACCGAGTTTGATCCCACCGCCATCTCCGGGGCGGGCGCGCGCGGCATGATGCAGATGATGCCCGCCACCGCGCGTGCCACCGCCCGCGATGTCGGCATGCCCTATCATTTCGAATGGCTCAGCTATGATGCCGACTACAATATGCGGCTCGGTCTGTGGCACCTCGAGGAAGTGATCGACGAGTTCGATGGCTCCTACATTCTCTCGCTCGCCGGATATAATGCGGGCGGCCATCGGTCACGGGCCTGGATCGAGAATTACGGCGATCCGCGCGCGGCGGGGATCGACCCGATCGACTGGATCGAAATGATCCCCTTCTCCGAAACCCGCAACTATGTGCAGCGCGTTCTGGAGAATACGCAGGTCTATCGCTATCGCCTCGGCGACGGATCACCGGTCCCGCTTCGCATCATGGATGACCTGAACCGGGGATCGCCGAACGGGTGATCGCTAAAGCCGGTCGAGTGCACTTCGGTAGATGTCCGGATCCACATTGCCGCCCGTCACGACACAGATCGTCGTGCGGTCCTTCAGGTCGATCTTCCCGGCCAGAAGCGCGCCAAGCGCCGTAGCGCCGCCCGGCTCCGCGACCAGTTTCAGATGGGCCCAGGCGAACGCCATGGCGTCATAGGCCTCCGCATCCGTCGTTTGCACCGCACCGGTCAGGTTGCGCTGATTGATCGGGAAGGTGAGCTTGCCCGGCGACGGGGTCAGCAGGGCGTCCTGCGCGGACCCGCCCAGACGGACATTATTCATGCGCTCCCCGGCGGCAAGTGATCGTGCGTGATCGTCAAAACCGTCGGGCTCGGCGGCCCAGAGTTCGATTGCGGGAAAATGGTGCCGCATGGCAATGCCGATCCCGGCAATCAGACCGCCTCCACCGGTGCAGCAGATCAGGGCGTCAGGCGTGATGTCCAGGTTCTCGAGGTCGCGTGCGATCTCGAGGCCACAACTTCCCTGCCCGGCAATGATGAAGGGGTCGTCGTAGGACGGGACGAGCGTCATCCCCTTCTCGTCGACATAGCGCGCTGCGATGGCTTCCCGGTCATCGGTTTCGCGGTCGTAGGAGACAATCCCGGCACCGAAACGGCGTACGCCGTCCGCCTTCACACGCGGCGCATCCGACGGCATCACGATGATCGCCGGCATCCCCAGCAACTGGGCCGCGCAAGCGACACCCTGGGCGTGATTTCCGGACGAGAAGGCGACGACGCCGCGCGGACGGTCGGCCTCGGGAATCAGGGACAGCCGATTGAACGCGCCGCGGAATTTGAAGGAACCGGTACGCTGCAAGCACTCCGGCTTCACCAGCACCCGGCAGCCTGCACGCGCATTCAGCACATCGCTTTCCAAAAGCGGGGTATGGACCACCTCACCGGCAAGGCGGCGCGAGGCATCGAGAATATCCGCATATTCAGGCATTTGCTTCACTTTCCGATTCCTCTGTCACCCGTTTCGACTGTCAGGCATCGCCCGACTTGGCCGTTCAGGGATTGCGCCGCAGGTTTATCCCGCGTTTCATGGCGTTTAACGGACCAAATTCAAAGCGTCCATGGGGAGGAAATTCATGATGATGCGTGGCGAAATGATGGACATGCCCTTGATGATCTCGGGCATTTTGCGGCACGGCGCGCGCTGCCACGGTGAGCGCGAGATCGTGACGCGGTTGCCGGAATCCGGTCAGATCCATCGTTACGGATATGGCGATGCGTGGCGCCGGACGGGTCAGCTGGCGAATGCACTGACCAAGACCTACAAGATCAAGCCGGCAGACCGTGTATCCACGATTGCCTGGAATTCGCACCGTCATTTCGAACTCTATTACGGCATTTCAGGCGTCGGCGCCGTGGTTCACACCGTCAACCCGCGCCTCGCCCCGGAACAGATCGCCTGGATGCTCGACCACGCCCAGTCGAAGGCGGTCTTCTTCGATGTCCAGTTCGCGCCATTGATCGACGCCATCTCCAAGCACACCAAGAGCGTCAAGCATTGGGTGATCCTGGGCGGGTCGGACCTGACGGCGAAATGCAAGACGAAGTGCGACGCCTATGAAGACCTGATCGGCGCGCACAAGGCCGATTTCGACTGGCCTGAGTTCGACGAGAATGCTGCAGCCGGGCTTTGCTACACCTCGGGGACGACCGGCGACCCCAAGGGCGTGCTCTATTCCCATCGCTCCACCGTCCTGCATGCCATGGCGACATGTGCATCGGACGTAATTGGCGTCGGCGCGCGCGGAATCGCGCTGCCCGTGGTGCCGATGTTCCACGTCAACGCCTGGGGCATCCCCTACGCCACACCGATGACCGGCGCGAAACTGGTGATGCCCGGCGCGCAACTGGATGGTCCCAGCCTGCACGAGCTCATCGAGGCCGAACAGGTCAACTACGTGGCCGGTGTGCCGACTGTCTGGCTGGGCCTGCTGCAATACTTGCGTGAGAACAACAAGCGGATCGACAGCGTCGACCGCGTCCTGATCGGCGGCTCTGCCCTGCCGGAAGCGCTGCTGCGCGCCTACGAAGACGAATTCGGCGTCCGCATGCAGCAAGGTTGGGGCATGACGGAGATGAGCCCGCTCGGCACTGTCAACACGCCCTTGCCCAAGCATGACGGGATCGACCGCGAGGAAGAGATCAAGGTCAAGCTGAAGCAGGGCCGCCTCGTCTATGGCGTCGACATGCGCATTGTCGATGATGCCGGCAAGGAATTGCCGTGGGACGGCCAGTCTTCGGGCCATGTCCATGTCCGCGGCCCCTGGATCGCGTCCGGCTACTATCGCGGCGCAGGCCGTGACAGCTTTACCGACGACGGCTGGTTCATGACCGGCGACGTCGCCAATCTCGACAGCGACGGCTTCATGACCATCACCGACCGGTCAAAGGACGTCATCAAGTCCGGCGGCGAATGGATCAGTTCGATTGATCTTGAAAACGTCGCGATGGGCCACCCGGATATCGCCATCGCGGCCGCGGTCGGCATGCCCCACACCAAGTGGCAGGAGCGCCCGCTTCTGGTCGTGCAGCTGATGCCGGGCAAGGAAGCCAATCCGCAATCCATTCTCGACTATCTTGAGCCGAAAGTGCCGAAATGGTGGTTGCCGAACGGAATCGTCTTCATTGACGAAATGCCGATCGGCGCGACGGGCAAGATCCTGAAAACGAAGCTGCGGGAAATCTACAAGGATTACCGCTTCCCCGACGATCCGGGCGTTTGAAACCGTGACGAGAGCGATTTCCCTCGTCCTGAGGCGCCCGCGATGCGGGCCTCGAAGGGCGAGGGGCTGACCTATTCACCGGGACGCCAGCACTTCCAATCCCCCTCGCAGCCCATTGCGTCTGCGCCCGCCGCGCGCTATTTCTTTATCGAATTTCGATAAGGAGCAAACGCCATGGAACTGCTGATCGTCCCGGCCCTGATGTACTTTCTGCCGACGGTCATCGCGCTGGCGCGAGGCCACCACAACGGCTTTGCGATCTTCCTGACCAATTTAATCTTCGGCTGGACCATCATCGGCTGGCTGATCACGCTGATCTGGTCGACCACGGCGATCGTTCACCGCGTTCAGGTGCAGAACTAGGCCGTTTGCCCGGCGCGCAACGCCTGACGCAGATCGTGCCGCTTTTCGTACATGCGCCGCGCCGAACGGGCGTAGAAAGCCGTCATCAGCCCGGCGTCGACGATCAGATGGTCGCGGTGCCGGCAGCCGCCTCCAGGTAGCGGCGTCACCGTCAAAACGTGGTCATGGCGTTTTGCGACACCGCCATGTTCGCGGCTCTCCAGCAGCCGCTCGGCATCGTCCCGGTCGATTACATCAATGTGCCACCGGCCCATCGGCAGCCAGCCATAGAGAAAGAGCCTCAGATCGATGCTCTGACCTTTCACGGCTTCGCCTTCTGGCATCCCCTCATAGCGAACCTGCCCGGCCATCGCCTCGGCCAGTTCATCGAAACGGACGACGCAGGCGAAATGCGCATCGGCCTCCATCGCGTAATCGCGCTCGATGACGATTTCGCGCGGCACCGCCCTACTCAATGAAGTCGCAAATGTCGGACAGCGGCTTCTTGATCAGTGCGTGCTCGGGAACGGTCGCGCCCTCGGCGGGATAGCCTGCGACAATCAGCATGTAGGGCTTCTCGTTGTCGGGACGTCCGCAAATTTCGGACAGGAAGCCCATCGGGTTCGGCGTGTGGGTCAGTGTGACCAGACCCGCCCGGTGCAGCGCCGCCAGCAGGAAGCCGCAGGCGATACCGACGCTCTCGCTGACATAATAGTTCTTCTTGTTCTCGCCGAGCGTCACGCCGCCGCGGCGCTGCGCGAAGACCGCGATCAACCAGGGCGCGGTTTCCAGATAAGGCTTGTGGTCATCTGTCCCGAGCGGAGCGAGCGCTTCCAGCCATTCCGCGCTGGCCTTCTCGGTGTAAAAGGCGCGCTCTTCGGCCTCGGCCTTCTCGCGCAGCCGGGCGCGCACCGCGCCCTTGCCAATGACCGAAAAATGCCAGGGCTGGTGATTGGCCCCTGACGGCGCGGTCCCGGCGGCGCGGATCGCGTCCTCGATGATCTCGCGCGGCACGTCCCGGCCGGAAAAATCCCGCACCGTCCGCCGCCGGTTCAGATCCTCGTAGAAGGCACGCGCCTCGGCGCGCATCTCCGCTTCGGGCTTTTCGGTGAAGTCGAGGGGGCGGGAGGGAATGGTCATATCGAAATTCCGAACTCGGATTGAAGCAACTGACTCGCGACGAACAGATACGCAATCGAGAGGACGGATATCCAGATCGAAATGCTGGTCTTAAAAATCGAACCAGTCCTCGTGCCATTGCCCAGATAGAGTGACCAATTGATCGTCACATTCGCGAGAAAAAGCAGGATAACCGGCGCGGCCGTCAGCGCCGCAATCAGCCAACTGAAAGAGATTTCGGCCGCAAATATTTTCCAGACTGCAACACCCGCGAATACAATCGGGATCAGCGCGACCGCGCCGGTCCAGAGCGTAAGCGCATCATTCCCTATTGCTCGCGAGCCGAGATACCAACCCGCCCCTAAAAGTAGGAACACCGGAAAAAGTACAACAAGCGCGAGAAGGACTCCGCCGAAAAGTTGAAGCTGCGCAAGTATCAGGTCCAATCCAGAACCACCTTGCCGGATTTCCCCGAGCGCATGGCGTCGAAGCCTTCCTGGAAGTCATTCGCCGGCAGGCGGTGGGTAATGATGCCCGACACGTCGAGGCCGGACTGCAGCATCGCCAGCATCTTGTACCAGGTCTCGAACATTTCGCGGCCATAGACGCCCTTCAGCGTCACGGCCTTGAGCACAAGCTTGCCGAAATCGACCGGGATCGGCTTGGACGGCAGGCCGAGCATGGCGACCTTTCCGCCCATGACGAGGCTGTCGAGCATCTGGTTGAACGCCGGCGCCGCGCCGGACATTTCAAGGCCAACATCGAAGCCTTCGGTCATTTTCAGCTCGGCCATCACGACCTTCAGGTCTTCGTCTGCCGTGTTGACGGTGCGTAGATTGCGCACGACGCCTTCGGCGAGTTTCAGACGGTCCGGGTTAATGTCCGTCAGGACGACGTGGCGCGCACCGACATGGCGGGCCACAGCCGCTGCCATGATACCGATGGGGCCTGCGCCGGTCACCAGAACATCTTCGCCGACGAGGTCGAATTGCAGCGCGGTGTGAACCGCATTGCCGAGCGGATCGAGTATGGCGCCGATCTCGTCCGGTACGTCGTCGGGCAGCGGCACGACATTGAAGGCCGGGATTTTCACATACTCGGCGAAGGCACCGGTGATGTTGACCCCGATACCCTTGGTCTCGGGGTCGAGGTGAAACTTGCCGGCGCGTGCGGCGCGCGACTTCTGGCCAACGATATGCCCCTCGCCGGATACCCGCTGGCCCACCTTTACGCGGGTCACGTCGCTGCCGACGGCTTCGACCACACCGGAATACTCGTGGCCCACAACCATCGGCGTCGGCACATTCGCTGCGGACCAGTCATCCCAATTATAGATGTGGATGTCAGTGCCGCAGATCGCGGTCTTGCCGACCTTGATGAGGACGTCATCCGGCCCGATCTCGGGCATCGGCGCATCGTCGATCATCCAGATTCCGGTTTCAGGCTTCAGCTTGGCGAGGGCTTTCATGGGGGACGGCCTTCTTGTGGGTTTGCGAGGGGTGATCTAGCGCACCCCCCGCCCCCGTTACAATCCGTCCGTCAGGTGATCAGCCTTCATTGGCATTCGCAGGCGGGAAAATCCGCGCCAGCGGCCCCTCCGACGGAAACGGAGCGAGCAACAGGCCACGCACAGGATTCCAGGCGGCCCCAAGCAGCACCACAATCCCGCCGAGTGTCAGCAGCGTCACGGCAATCACTGCCCCGGCACCCAGCCCCGCCGAATTGACGATGACGCCAATCGAAACACCCGCCGTCAGCAATCCCGACACGATCAGCGCCCGCCGGTTGATCAACAGCGAGACCAGGGCGAACACACCGATCACGATCAGCGCGGTGATCGCCAGTCCGGTCGCCGCATCACTGCCCGACGACATCGCCGCGAACAAATTGTTGTCAGCGAAGTTCTGGAAATCGCCTTCGCTCAGTGTCCAGCCGACCTGCGTGAGGTTCAGAACCGCACTCAGCAGGATCGGAGCCGCGAAGAAATGGAGCCAGAAAGCGGTGCCCGAAAGCCGCGTGTCACGCCCCGGGTCACGCGCGTCAAAAACGATCCCGGCCAGTAGCAAAGCGCCGCCAAGCGCCACATTCACCGTCGGCAGATAAACCGCAAAAATATAGGGATCGACCGACAACAGGACCGCTCCGGCAAGCACCGTCAGGGCGACCCCCATCAGACCGCCGGCGAAAGGCAGCCGGAAGCTGAAATAATAGAACGCAACGGGGATCAAAAAGGCGAGTGCCCCCACAACGGGCAGAATTCGCAGCGCGAGCGGCAAAGCGCCTGCAATCTCGCCGACGGTTTCGCGGTTGAACGTGTCAGGTTCGTCCATCGCGTCGAACCGTGCCTCAATGGACGCTTCAGAAAGCCCGGCCCCGTCCATCAGGAAACGGACATAGAGCCAGACCAGCACGCCGGTCATGGCGCCAACGAAGCCGAGCGACATCACGATTCCCGGAAGGATCCGCCGCTGTCGCCCGACCAGAACCGTGGAGAGCAACCAGAAGACCACCGCGATTCCCGCGAGCAGTCCGAAGGCAAAGGCCTGCCCGCTGAAAGTTTCCAGATCGGCACCGGTCGATTCGACCAGTTGTGCGGCGCCCACCGCCATACCGAACCCGAGCAAGACCACACCGATGGTCGTGAAGATGTCGTGGAAGTTGTTGAGAAAGGGAAGCAATTCGTCCTGCGGTCGTGCCCTGGTCGAGTCACGTCCTGCATTACCCATCGTGATAGCAGCGTCAGTCATGTCGCCCTCCTGTCCTTGGCGTTAACCCTAGGATGCCAATGGGGCGAAAAACAGATGCATTGCGAGGGCGGGAATCCCTCCTCAGGCGATTTTTCGGGATCGGTAGAGCGCCCAGACCGCCGTGATCGGGAGTGCAAGGAAGAAAATCGTGGTTGCCAGCGAGCCCAGCTCGGCCAGTCCGCCCGGCGCGCCCGTCAGCGCCACAACCGGCCACGCGATGGCACAGGGTAGCGCCAGGAGCGCCAGCAGCCACCATCCCTGCCGGAATGTCGCGATCGCAAACATCGCTGCCGCGCCTGAAATGGCGAACCATTTGGTGAAGGTCGAGGCGGCGAGCGCGGGCAAATCCGCCGGCGCGCCCTCGGGATCGATCAGGATCCGATGGATCACCGCATTCTCCCACCAGTCCGCCGGGATCGCGATCGCAGCAGCCAGAACGCCGATCCAGGCGATTGAACGGCCACGCAGCGCCAGCCCCGCCAGTACCGCGATCATCAACCCGCCATAGGCCAGCGGAAACCAGACATCGAGTGCCTGCCCGGCCATAAAGGCGGCCCGCAACGCGTCTGCGTCTTCCGCTCTGACGAACGCCAAGTCATCGCGTGTATTGGCAAACTCGAGCGCCAGGATGGGCGTCTCGAACCCCTCCGCCATGCCTTCGGCTGTCTGCGGCATCGTCTGTCCAAACAGGACGACGAAGACGATCACCGCGGCGGTGAAACCGAAAGCGGAGAGGAAGGCGAGGTTTGAGGGTTTCATGGTTGTTTGCTCCCCTGTTTACGGGGGAGCTGTCGAGCGCAGAGCGCGAGACTGAGGGGGGAATTCCCCCCTCCGGTCCGAGAAAAACTCGGACCACCTCCCCCGCAGGCGGGGGAGGAAAAAGCGCTCGACGGTCTCAGGAAACAACCCCCAGCTTCTTGCCCACCTTCGTGAAAGCCTCGATGGCGCGGTCGATCTGTTCGGGAGTGTGCGCGGCGCTCATCTGGGTACGGATCCGTGCCTTGCCCTTGGGCACGACCGGATAGAAGAAGCCGATGACATAGACGCCTTCCTTCATCAGCTCCGACGCCATGTCCTGCGCAAGTTTTGCATCGCCCAGCATGACCGGGATGATCGGATGCTCGCCCGGCAACAGATCAAAGCCCGCCGCCGCCATCCCCGCGCGGAACCGCTTGGCGTTTTCAAACAGGCGCGCGCGCAAATCATCGCCGTCACGCACCATTTCGAGCGCTTTCAGCGAAGCACCTGCGATCGCCGGCGCAAGCGAATTGGAGAAAAGATAGGGCCGCGAACGCTGGCGCAGCAGATCGACGACTTCCTGCTTCGCCGCCGTGAACCCGCCCATCGCCCCGCCGAGTGCCTTGCCGAGCGTGCCGGTGATGATGTCGACCCGGCCCATCACGCCGCAATGTTCCGGCGTGCCGCGTCCTTTCGCGCCCATGAAACCGTGCGCGTGGCAGTCATCGACCATCACCATCGCGTCGTATTTGTCGGCGAGATCGCAGATTCCCTTCAGGTTCGCGATATAGCCGTCCATCGAGAACACGCCGTCCGTGACGATCAGCTTGTGTCGCGCACCGGCCGCGTCGGCGGCCTTCAGCTGCGTTTCCAGATCGTCCATGTCCGAATTGGCGTAACGGAATCGCTTGGCCTTGCACAGGCGTACCCCGTCAATGATCGAGGCATGGTTCAGCGCGTCTGAAATGATCGCATCTTCGGCGTCCAGAAGCGGCTCGAAAGCGCCGCCATTGGCGTCAAACGCTGCCGCATAGAGGATCGCATCCTCCTGCCCCGTGAATTCGGCAATCGCCTTTTCCAGTTCGCGGTGGACGGTCTGGGTGCCGCAAATGAAGCGCACCGATGCGACGCCATAGCCATAAGTGTCGAGCGCATCCTTGGCCGCGCTGACAAGCTCGGGGCGGTTCGCCAATCCCAGATAGTTGTTCGCGCAAAAATTGATGACGTGATGGGTGTGATCGCCATGCACGACGTCGATTTCCGAATACTGCTCCGAGGCGATGACGCGCTCGCGCTTGTAGAGGCCCTCTGCCTCGATCTCGGTCAGGGTATTGCGCAGGTGATCGTAGAATGCGTCGCTCATGTCGTCCTCGGCTATTTGTTACTCATTCGCATTTACGGACAGAGTGGCCGCAATCCGAAGGAAAGGCTTGCGAAAACCCCCTGACCCCGTCCTATGCTGTTCCGAGTTCGGGGAAAAGAGACGACGCGCGGTGCGCGTACCGGGGAATTTGCATGAAGCCGACCAATACGGCCGATCCAGACTATTTCCACAAAGTGGTTGATTGCCAGTGGGCCTGCCCGGCGCATACGCCGGTGCCTGAGTATATCCGGCTGATCGCACAAGGGCAGTTCAGCGAAGCCTACCTGGTGAATCGCCGGTCGAATGTGTTCCCGGGAATCCTGGGCCGCGTCTGCGACCGTCCGTGCGAACCGGCCTGCCGGCGCGGTCGCGTCGAGGACGAGCCTGTTGCGATCTGCCGGTTGAAACGTGTGGCGGCCGACCACAAGGACGACGTATCCGCCCGCCTGCCCGGCAAGTCTCCCGGCAACGGAAAGCGGGTCGCCCTTGTCGGTGCAGGTCCTGCCTCGCTGACGGTCGCTAATGACCTCGCACCACTCGGTTATGATTGCACGGTGTTCGAGGCGCTGGAGAAACCCGGCGGCCTGATGATTTCGAACATCCCGTCCTTCCGCCTCCCCGAGCGCGTTCTGGACGAGGAAATCGGCTACATCCTGGACATGGGTGTGACGCTGAAAACCGGACACCGGATCGACTCGTTCAAATCGCTGCTGGACGAAGGCTATGACGCCATCTTCGTGGGTTCAGGCGCTCCCAAGGGCAAGGAACTGAACCTGCCCGGCCGCACGGAAGCCGATGCCAACATCCATATCGGTATTTCCTGGCTGGAATCGGTCGCGTTCGATCACATCAAGTCGATCGGCAGACGTGTCCTGATTATCGGCGTCGGAAACACCGCCATGGATTGCTGCCGCACCTCGCTGCGCCTTGGCGCCGACAGCGTGAAGGTGATGGCCCGCAAGCCGCGTGAATTTTTCAAGGCGTCCCCGTGGGAGCTTGAGGATGCCGAAGAGGAAAACGTCGAGATCATCGTCAATCACTCACCCAAGGCCTTCGTCGTCGAGAATGGCAAGCTGACGGGCATGACGTTCGAGGTGATGGAATACATCACCGACGAGCGCGGACGGATCACCGATCAGCGCGTGACGGGCGAAACCACCATCCCGTGTGACGACGTCATCCTGGCCATCGGTCAGGAGAACGCCTTTCCGTGGATCGAGCGCGATCTCGGGATCGAGTTCGACAAGTGGGATGTGCCCGTCGTCAACGAAACCACGTTCGAAAGCACGCGCCCCGGCGTCTTCTTCGGCGGCGACAGCGCCTTTGGTCCGAAGAACATCATCTGGGCCGTGGAGCACGGTCATCAGGCGGCGATCTCGATCGACAAGCATTGCCAGGGTCTCGACGTGTCCGAACGCCTGCCGCGCGGGCTCAATCTCGAGACCGCGAAGATGGGACATAACGAGTGGAGCTATTCCAACGGTTATGATCCGTCGCAGCGGCGGCAGATGACGCATGTCGAGCTGGCGAAGCGCTTCAAGGATCTCGATACCGAGGTCGAACTGGGGTTTGACCCCGAACAGACCGCTGTCGAGGTCGAGCGTTGCCTGAACTGCGACGTCCAGACTGTCTTTTCCGCGCCCGCCTGCACTGAGTGCGATGCCTGTATCGACATCTGTCCGGTCAATTGCCTGACCATCACCCGGAACGGCGAAGAGGCCGATCTGCGCACCCGGCTCGAAGCCCCGTCGGTCAATCTCGACCAGGCGCTGTTTGTGTCCGAGGACTTGCCGAACACCGGTCGCGTGATGGTCAAGGACGAAGACCTCTGCCTGCATTGCGGTCTGTGTGCCGAACGCTGCCCGACTGCGGCGTGGGACATGGCCACTTCTGAAATTTTCCTGCCGCACGCGGACGACGAGACCGCTGAACGCGCCCGCCGGAGAGCTGCCGAATGAATGCCGTCACCGGCACACGCGCCGAAACCCGCCTCAACGACTTCGTCATCAAGATCGCCAATGTGAACGGCACGGGCTCTGCGAGTGCCAATGGCCTGCTGATGAAGGCCATTTTCCGCATGGGAATCCCGGTTGTCGGGAAGAATCTGTTCCCGTCCAACATCCAGGGGCTGCCGACCTGGTACGAAGTCCGTGTGACCGGCGATGGCTGGAGCGGACGCTCGGGCGATCTCGACGTCATGGTCGCGATGAATCTCGAGAGCTATGCGAAGGACCTCGCCTCGGTCTCGCCCGGCGGTGTCCTGATCTACGACAGCACATGGCCGCGCCCTTCCCTGATGGCGCGCGATGACATCACGGTTCTGGGCGTTCCGCTGGCACGGATGTGCAACGAGAATTTCGCGAATGCGCGCACCCGCGTCTTGATGAAGAACATGGCCTATGTCGGCGTCGTTGCAGCGCTGATCGGCATCGACATGGGCGTGATCCGTTCGCTCGTCGAGGAAATGTTCGGCGCCAAGCCCAAGCTGATCCCGCCGAACATGCAGGCGCTGGAAATGGGCTTCGACTACGCGAAGGAGCATTTCACCCAGCCCCTCGCCTTCAAGCTGCAGGCGCTCGACAAGACGTCCGACTGCATCATGATTGACGGCAACACCGCCGCCGCCCTGGGCTGTGTCTACGCTGGCGCGACCTTCGGGGCCTGGTATCCCATCACCCCGTCGACCTCGCTGATGGACGGGTTCAAGACGTTCTGCGAACAGCTGCGCGTCGATCCTAATACCGGCCGGAACAATTACTGCATCATCCAGGCAGAAGACGAGCTTTCCGCCATCGGCATGGTGATCGGCGCATCGTGGAATGGTGCGCGATCCTTCACGCCGACGTCCGGCCCCGGCATCTCGCTGATGAGTGAATTCATCGGCTTTGCCTATTATTCCGAAGTCCCGGCCGTGATTTTCGATGTGCAGCGTGTGGGTCCGTCCACCGGTATGCCGACCCGCACCCAGCAGGGCGACATCATGCTGGCCGCCTACGCCAGCCACGGCGATACCAAGCATATCGTGCTCTTCCCGGCCAACCCCAAGGAATGTTTCGATTTCGCGGTTGAATCCTTTGACCTCGCCGAGCGCTTCCAGACCCCGATTTTCGTCCTGTCCGATCTCGATATCGGCATGAATGACTGGATGACGCCGAAGCTGGAATGGGATGACAGCCGCCGCCCGGATCGGGGCAAGGTGCTGCACGCCGCAGAACTCGAGAAGATCGAGAAATTCTACCGCTATCTCGACGTCGACGGCGACGGCATCCCCTATCGCACCATTCCGGGCGAACACCCCAAGGGGGCCTATTTCACGCGCGGCTCAGGCCACACGAAATACGGGGCCTATACCGAGGACAGCGCGGCCTATCAGGACGTGCTCGACCGGATCTTGCAGAAATGGAAGAACGCCGCGACGCAGGTCCCCGGACCCGAGCTTCAACCCGCGTCTGCCCCGACGAAGATCGCCATCCTGACGGTCGGCAGTTGTGACGGCGCGGCCAAGGAAGCCATTGCCCACCTGAAAGCCGCAGACGGGGTCGACTTGGACTATCTGCGCGTTCGCGCCTTCCCCTTCCACCCGGACATCGAGCGCTTCATCGAGGAACACGACACCGTCTTCGTGGTGGAACAGAACCGCGACGCCCAGCTGCGCACCCTGCTCGTCAACGAAACGACCGCCCGCAAGGCCCAGCTCGTCTCCATCCTCGATTACGCCGGCATGCCGGCCAATCCGCACCTGATCATCGATCGGGTCCGCGACCACCTCGCCAGCAAGGGCTGACGCCATGACCTCGATCGTCAAACCCCGTATCGACAAGCACCTGCGCCGCAATCAGCTCGGTCTGACCGTCCGTGATTATGAAGGCGTGATGTCGACCCTGTGTGCCGGCTGCGGCCATGACAGCGTCACAGCCGCCTTCGTCCAGGCCTTCCACGAGATGAATCTCGAACCGCACCGCGCGGCAAAGATTTCCGGCATCGGCTGTTCGTCGAAAACAACCGCCTATTTCCTGGGCCAGTCCTCGGGCATCAACTCGGTCCATGGCCGGATGCCGTCGGTGGCGACCGGCGCGGCGGCGGTCAATCCGGACCTCTACTATATCGGCGTGTCGGGCGACGGAGACTCGCTCTCCATAGGCATCGGCCAGTTCGCCCACGCCATCCGCCGCAATCTCAACATGCTCTACTGCATCGAGAACAATGGCGTTTACGGCCTGACCAAGGGCCAGTTCTCCGCCTCCGCCGACATCGGCACCAAGGCCAAATACGGTGAGATCAACGAACAGCCGCCGATCGACCCGGTGCTGCTCGCGCTCTCGCTCGGTGCGACCTTCGTGGCGCGCGGCTTTTCCGGCGACAAGAAGCAGCTCGTCCCGCTGATGAAGGCGGCGCTGGCGCACAAGGGCTTTGCCCTGATCGACATCGTCAGCCCCTGTGTGACCTTCAACGACCACAAGGGCTCGACCAAGAGCTACGCCCACACCTACGAATACTATCATCCGGTCATTCACGCCGACTTCGTGCCCGAAGAGTCCGAAATCACGGCGGAATACCAGGACGGCGGGTCGATTACCGTGCCGATGCACCACGGCGGCAATGTCACGCTCAGGAAGCTCGGCCGTGACTACGATCCGCGTGACCGCGACCAGGCCTTCAACCTGCTGCGCACGCGTGAAGGGTCAGAGGTGCTGACGGGCCTGCTCTATATCGACGAGACGCGGCCCGACATGGGTGACATGAACCGCCTGCCCGCCGAAGCCCTGAACCAGATGGCCCATGACAAGCTCTGCCCCGGCTCGGACAAACTCGCCAAAATCATGAAGGGGTATGGCTAGTCCCCGTCATTCCCGCGCAGGCGGGAATCCAGACCATCCCTGAAACTGGACCCCGGCTTTCGCCGGGGTGACGCTTCAGTCGATTGACGGCAGATCCAGCCCCTGCTCGCGGGCGCAATCCTTGGCGATGTCATAGCCCGCATCGGCATGGCGCATCACGCCCGTCCCCGGATCGTTCCACAACACGCGCTCGACGCGCTGGGCCGCTTCCGGCGTGCCGTCGCAGCAGATGACCTGCCCCGAATGGATCGACCAGCCCATGCCGACCCCTCCGCCGTGATGCAGCGACACCCAGGTCGCGCCCGACGCGGTGTTGAGGAGCGCATTCAGAAGCGGCCAGTCCGCGACCGCGTCCGACCCGTCCATCATCGCCTCGGTCTCGCGGTTCGGTGACGCCACAGAACCGGAATCAAGGTGGTCACGGCCGATCACGACCGGCGCCGAAAGCTCGCCCGAGGCGACCATTTCATTGAAGGCGAGGCCGAGCTTGTGCCGCAGGCCGAGCCCGACCCAGCAGATCCGCGCCGGCAGGCCCTGAAACTCGATACGTTCGCGCGCCATGTCGAGCCAGCGGTGAAGATGCGGATCATCGGGGATGATCTCCTTCACCTTGGCGTCAGTCTTGTAGATGTCTTCGGGATCACCCGACAGCGCCGCCCACCGGAACGGACCGATGCCCTTGCAGAAGAGCGGGCGGATATAGGCGGGCACAAAGCCGGGGAAATCGAACGCATTCGACACGCCAACTTCCTTCGCCATCTGACGGATATTGTTGCCGTAATCGAATGTCGGAACGCCGCGCTCGTGGAAGGCCAGCATCGCCTTGACCTGCTCGGCCATCGAGGCTTTCGCCGCCGCCGTCACCCGCTCGGGATCGCTATCCTTGGCGGCATCCCAGTCTTCCAGCGTCCAGCCCGCGGGCAGATAGCCGTTGACCGGATCGTGCGCAGACGTCTGGTCGGTGACCATGTCCGGCTTCACGCCGCGCTTCACCAGTTCCGGGAAGACCTCCGCCGCATTGCCGAGCAGGCCGACGCTGATCGCCCGGCCCTGACTGGTCGCGTCCTCGATCAGCTTCAACGCTTCGTCGATCGTGTCCGCGCGGTGATCGAGATAGCGGGTCTTCAGCCGCATCTCGATGCGTGACGGTCGGCATTCAACAGCCAGGACGCAGGCCCCGGCCATCACACCGGCGAGCGGTTGCGCCCCGCCCATGCCGCCAAGCCCGCCGGTCAGTATCCATTTGCCTTTCAGGTCGCCGCCATAATGCTGGCGTCCGGCCTCGACGAAGGTTTCGTACGTGCCCTGAACGATGCCCTGGCTGCCGATATAGATCCAGGAACCGGCCGTCATCTGGCCGTACATCATCAGGCCCTTCTTATCGAGCTCGCGAAAATGCTCCCAGTTGGCAAAGGCCGGAACGAGATTTGAATTCGCGATCAGAACCCGCGGCGCATCGGCATGGGTGCGGAAGACGCCGACCGGCTTGCCCGACTGGACCAGCAGCGTCTCGTCGGTTTCGAGCCGCTTCAGCGTCGAGACGATTCGGTCATAGCTTTCCCAATCCCGCGCAGCCCGGCCGATACCGCCATAGACGACCAGCTCTTCGGGCTTCTCGGCCACTTCGGGGTCTAGATTGTTCATCAGCATGCGCAGCGGTGCTTCGGTCAGCCAGGACTTCGCGTCCAGTTCAGAGCCGTGCTTGGCGCGGATAACGCGCGCGTTGTCGAGACGAGTGCCGCTCATTTCGCCACCTCCCAGTGAAGCCGTTCGGCGGCATTCATTGCCGCCTCAAGAATGGATTTGAGGACGGGTTGCAACAGGGCTGCCTTCGTCTCGTCATAGGTCACCGATGCCTCATCCATGTAGGCGCGCTGCGCCAGCTCCATCTGGAGTGCATGAACATTGGTGTGCGGCCGCCCGAAGCTGCGGGTGATCCAGCCGCCCTTGAAGCGGCCATTCGAGATCGCCTCGAATTCATCTTGCGCCAGCATCGCCTTCATGGCGGCGCGCTCAATCTCCGGCGCGCAAGTCTGCCCGCGATTGGTTCCGAGGTTCAGCACGGGCAGTTCGCCTTCAAACAGGCGCGGCACCACCGAAGCAATGGAATGAGCGTCGTAAAGAACGCCATAGCCGTGCAGCGTGCGGACCCGCCCCAGCTCCTCGGCGATGGCCCGGTGGTACGGATCAAAATAGCGCGCACGGCGCGCTTCGATCTCGGCCTCATCCGGTTCTTTTCCGTCCTGATAAAGCGGCGTTCCATCAAATCGTTGAACGGGCACCAGACCTGTTGTGGCCTGCCCGGGATATAGGCTGCCGCCACCCGGATCACGATTGAGGTCAATCACATAGCGCGAATACTTCGCGCAGATGATTGTCGCATCCAGGCTCTCGGCGAAGGCGTAGAGCCGATCAACGAACCAGTCCGTGTCCGGCAGGCCTTCAGCGGCTGGAGCAAAGCGCGCAGCAATATCCTCGGGCACGTCGAGCCCGGAGTGCGGAATGGAAATGACCAGCGGCTCCTGGCCGCGCCGGAGGGTAAAGACGTCAGACATCACGCCGTCTCCAGCCCCGGCAACTCACCGGCCCCGATCAGGACGGCACCGGTGGAGACCAGCCGTGTCGCGGCCTCCAGGTCAGGCGCGAGATAGCGATCATCTTCCAGCTTCGCCACCGCCGCCCGAACAGTCTTGCGAGCCGCTTCGAGCGGTGACGACGAGGTCAACCCATCGTGGAAATCCATCCCCTGCACGGCCGCCAGCAATTCGATGCCGATGACGCTGTGCAGATTGGCCGTCATGTCGAGCAGGCGCCGTGCGCCGTGCGCCGCCATCGAGACATGGTCTTCCTGATTGGCTGACGTCGGAATGGAATCGACGCTCGCAGGCATGGCGCGCTGCTTGTTCTCCGACACCAGCGCGGCGGCCGTGACCTGCGGGATCATGAAACCCGAATTGAGCCCGGGTGCCGGCGTCAGGAAGGCCGGCAGGCCCGACAGGACAGGGTCCATCAACAGTGCCAGGCGCCGTTCGCTGATCGACCCGATCTCGCAAACCGCCATCGCGATCATGTCGGCGGCGAAGGCAACCGGCTCGGCGTGGAAATTTCCGCCCGAGATGGCGTCCGGGCCTTCCGCAAAGATCAGCGGGTTGTCAGTGACCGCATTGGCCTCGACTTCAAGCGTATCCGCGGCCTGGCGCAACACGTTCAGCGCGGCTCCCATGACCTGGGGCTGACAGCGCAGGCAATAAGGGTCCTGCACCTTCTCACAGCCAACGTGACTGCTGACGATGTCACTACCGTCCAGAAGTTCGCGATAGGCAGCAGCCGCGTCGATCTGGCCCTTGTGACCGCGAACGGCGTGGATGCGCGCATCAAACGGGGCTGTGGACCCCTTGGCGGCCTCGACGCTCAGCGCGCCGGAGACGAGCGCCGTCTTGAACGCGGTTTCGGCTTCGAACACGCCTACCAGCGCGCAGGCAGTCGAAAACTGAGTGCCATTGAGCAGCGCCAGCCCTTCTTTCGGACCGAGGACAATCGGCTCGAGACCGGCGCGTTCAAGTGCCTCTGCGGCAGGCAGGCGTTCATCGCCGAATTCCGCCTCGCCGACGCCCATCATGACCGCCGCGAGGTGCGACAGTGGCGCGAGGTCGCCCGACGCACCGACCGACCCCTGGGACGGGATGACCGGATCCACGCCCGCCTTCAGCAAGGATTCAATCGCTTTGATCGTGGTCCACCGGATCCCGGAGACACCCTGCCCGAGTGACGCGATCTTGAGCGCCATCATCAAGCGCACCACGCGGCGCGGCAACGGCGCGCCGACACCGCATGCGTGGGACAGAACGAGGCGCTTTTGCAATTCTTCCAGTTCGCTCGCGGCGATGCGTGTCTGAGCGAGTTTCCCGAACCCCGTATTGATCCCGTAGACCGCGCGTCCGGACGCCAACAACTCACTGACGGCCTGCGCGCCGCGATCCACCGCCGGACGTGCTTCGTCACTGACCGAAATGGCTGCGCCATCCCAGATCGCTCGCCAGTCGGCGAGCGTCATCGAACCGGGACGGATGGTGACCGCACTCATGCCCATTCTCCTGCCAGGATGCGGCCGTGCAGTGGCCGCGCTCCGATCCACTGCACCAGCTCGGCGGGTCGCTCAATATCCCACACGGCCAGATCGCAGCTTTTGCCCGCTTCGATCGTGCCGATCTCGTCCAGCAGGCCAAGGGCGCGCGCGCCTTCGCGCGTTATGCCCGCCAATGCCTCCTCGACCGTCAGCCCGAACAGGTGACAGCTCATATTGGCGGCAATCAGAAGGGACAAGAGCGGGCTGGTTCCCGGATTGGCATCGGTAGCGACGGCCATCGGAACACCTGCTTTACGCAGTGCTTCGACCGGAGGCTTCGTCGTTTCTCCAAGCGCGTAGAACGCCCCCGGCAGCAGAACCGCGACCGTACCGGCTTCGGCCATGGCCGCGATTCCCGCCTGATCGGTATATTCGAGGTGATCGGCGCTCAGCGCCCCGAATTCAGCGGCCAAGGCCGCACCGCCGGTGTCAGAAAACTGGTCGGCGTGAAGCTTGATCTTCAGTCCGGCCTTGCGTGCTGCCTCGAACACCCGGCGTGTCTGATCCGGCGTGAAGGCGATGCCCTCGCAATAGGCATCCACCGCATCGGCCAGCCCGCGGCGTGCGGCCTTTTCGATCAGGGGGATGCAGATCTCGTCGATATAGGCGTCGGCCTGTCCCCGGTATTCCGGTGGCACGGCATGGGCCGCCAGCAGGGTGACCTCGATGCGCATTCCGGAGATCAATCCAAGGCTCCGCGCCGCCTTCATCAAGTTAATTTCTGACTCGATGTTAAGGCCATAACCCGTTTTTATTTCGAGGGTTCCGGCCCCTTCTATCGCGAACACATCAAGGCGTTTCATCGCTGCGGCGGCAAGGTCTGCCGCACTCGCGGCACGCACTGCGTCCACCGTTCTGGGGATACCGCCCCCGGCCTTGGCGATGGTCTCGTAAGGCACGCCTGCGAGCTTTTGCTCGTACTCGTCAGACCGGTCACCGGCAAAGAGAAGATGGGTATGACAATCGACCAGGGCCGGCGTCACCCACCGGCCTTCCAGGTCAATGCGCTCGATATCGGCGTCGCTCGGCAGGTTTGCCATGGGTCCGACATCGCTGATGCGTCCGTCCCTCACCGCGACATAACCCGGATCGATCACGCCATAGGGAGCGCTGCCCGCCACCATCGTGGCGAGTCGTCCGTTCACGAACAGCCGGTCGTTGTGCACACCCTCTCCCTTCCGGATCGAATCCCGGCTACCTCTGTGTCAGAGGAAGGAAGGCATGCGCAAGCTTCACGCTGAAACCGCCCTGTTGCCGGAAGGCTGGAAATCCGACGTCGAGGTGACGGTCGGAGCCGACGGACGCATCGAGTCCGTGACGCACGGCGTCGTGCGGGACCCTGGCGCAGAATCGGTCGCCATCCTGATCCCCGCCCTCGCAAACGTTCACAGCCACGCCTTCCAGCGCGCCCTCGCCGGGCTGACCGAGCGCCGTGGCCCCGGCCAGGATGATTTCTGGAGCTGGCGCGAAGTGATGTTCGTCTTCCTGCAACGGTTGGGCCCGGAGGAAATCGAGGCTGTCGCCGCGATGCTCTATGTCGAACTGATGGAATCCGGCTTCGCGTCCGTGGCCGAATTTCACTATGTCCACAACGCACCGGACGGGAGCCGCTATGCCAATCTGGCCGAGACGGGCGAGCGCATCACGGCGGCGGCCCACGCGGTCGGAATCGGACTGACTCACCTGCCGGTCTATTATGCGCAGGGGGATTTTGGCGGCGCCCGGCCCGGCGATGGACAGCGGCGTTTCCTGAATGATCCTGACAGCTTCGCGCGCATTCTCGATTCGATGCCGAAATACCTGACACGCGCCGACGATCACCTGGGCATCGCGCCGCATTCGCTGCGCGCGGTCACTACATCGGATCTGCATGCCGTCCTGGCGAATGATCCGGGCGGTCCGATCCATATTCACATCGCCGAGCAGACCAAAGAAGTCGACGCCTGCCTCGCCTGGAGCGGCCAACGCCCGGTCGAATGGCTGCTCGACCATGTCGAGGTCGATGCGCGCTGGTGCCACATCCACGCCACCCACATGACCCAGGACGAGGCGGTCCGGCTCGCACGCACGGGCTCGGTTGCGGGGTTGTGCCCGACAACCGAAGCCGATCTCGGTGACGGCATCTTTCAGTTCGCAGCCTTCACCCAAGCGGGCGGCGCCCTCGGCATCGGAACGGACAGCCATATTGGTACGGACGCCGCACAAGAGCTGCGCCTGATGGAATGGGCACAGCGTCTGACGCGGCGGACGCGAAATATTGCCGCTCCGCCGAACGGGTCGACAGGCCGCACCCTGTACGACGCCACCCTCGCTGGCGGCGCGCAGGCTCTGGGCCGGGACAGCGGTGCAATTGCCAGTGGACATTGGGCCGATCTGATCGCGCTCGATCGCGATCACCCCACGGTCTACGGAAAGACCGGCGATGACATCCTCGACAGCTGGATCTTTCCCGGTGACCGCTCATGCGTTTTGCAGGTCTGGTCCGCAGGGCGGCTGTGCGTCTCCGGTGGCCGGCATGTCAGCCGGGACGGTGTCGCCGAACGCTACCGCTCCGTGATGGCCAGGCTACTGGCGTGACGCTGACGCAGCGTTTCCACGACATCGCCGAAAGCCACCCCGCGCGCTTCCAGTGCAACCAGCAGATGGAAGATCAGGTCGGCGGCTTCTTCGGTCAGCGCCGCGTCGTCCTGGACCGCCGCGGCCAGTGCCACTTCAACGCCTTCCTCGCCCACTTTCTGGGCCGCTTTTCTCGGATCGCCTGACAGCAGGCGCGCAACATAACTCGTCTCCGGGTCAGCCCCGCGACGCGACGCAATGATATCGGCGAGCAGGGGTATGAAGCCCACCCCGGGCGCATCGCCATCATCGAAACATCCCGTCGTCCCGCGATGACAGGTCGGGCCGGAAGGCTCGGCCTCTACCAGCAAGGCATCGCGGTCACAATCGGCCCGCATGGAAACCAGGCGAAGGCGGTTCCCGCTCGTCTCGCCCTTGATCCAGAGCGCGTTCCGCGAGCGGCTGAAGAAGGTAACCCATCCGGACTCGCGCGTGGCAGCAGCGGCCCTCGCATCCATATAACCGACCATGAGAACCTGGCGCGTCCGCGCGTGCTGAACGACAGCCGGAACCAGTCCACCCGCTTTCTTGAAGTCGATACCCTCCAAATCAATCATGGTCTTATCTCGATATCCTGAGAAATCAGAAAGCGCTTGAGTTCGCGAATGGCGATCACGCCGCGGTGAAACACACTGGCGGCCAGCGCGCCATCGACCCTGGCCTTCACGAAAGCGTCGCGGAAATGCTGGGGCGTTCCCGCCCCGCCTGATGCGATCAGTGGAGCGGGGCAAACTTCGCGAACGTCGCAAAGCTGCTCAATGTCATAGCCGTCGCGCACCCCGTCACTGTCCATGCAGTTGAGCACTACTTCCCCGGCTCCGCGATCCACGATCTCGCGCACCCAATCGGTCGTGAGGCGCCCCAGAGTGGCGGTTTGTTCGGGGTCGCCCGTGTACTGGTGGGCGCGCCATTCGCCATCGACCGTTCGGCTGTCCACGCCGACCACGACGCATTGCGATCCGAACTCACCGGCGAGCCGGTCAATAAGGGAGGGGTCAGCGAGCGCCGGCGTGTTGACCGAGATCTTGTCCGCGCCGGCCAACAGTCGGGCGCGCGCATCCTCGACGCTGCGAATACCGCCTGCGACACAGAAGGGTATGTCGATCAGCCGCGCGACCCGCGACACCCAGCCGGGTTCCACGGCCCGCCCTTCCGGGCTCGCCGATATGTCGTAGAACACCAGTTCATCGGCCCCGTCGGCGGCATAGCGCGCAGCCAGGTCCTCGATCCCGCCGACGTCTGCGTGATTGCGGAATCTGACGCCCTTCACGACCCGGCCATTCTTCACATCGAGACACGGAATTATGCGGCGTGCAGGCATGTGATCGCCTCCCGGAGTGAGAAGCGTTTCTCGTAGAGCGCCTTGCCGACGATCACGCCGTCTACGCCAGCGGTGCTCAACGCCTTCAGATCCGGCAGGGCAGCTACACCGCCCGACGCCTGGATCGCCAGTTCGGGCCATCTGGCCGTCAGGCTCGCGTAAAACTCGGTCGCAGGTCCGGCGAGTGCTCCGTCCCGGCCCACATCGGTGATCAGGACGTGCCGCAGGCTGCTGCCCTGATAGCCGACCAGGAGCTGATCGAGCGTGGTCAGGGAAGATTCCACCCATCCCTTGATAACGGGTACGGCCACTCCCGACTCGATGCAGACATCGAGCGCCGCCACCAAACGGTCGCCGCCGAATTGCTGTAGCCAGGTCGAGAACAGTTTGGGTTGCGTGATCGCGACGCTTCCGACGATGACGCGGCTGACCCCCGAATCCAGCATCGCCGCGATGTCGTCGGCGGTACGGACACCGCCGCCAGCCTGCACGTTCAGACCCGTCTCGCACAGTGCGCGCAAGGCGCCCTCCTGCCGCCGGACACCATCGCGGGCGCCGGACAGGTCGATGACGTGAAGCCAGTCCGCCCCTTCTTCTCGCCAGCGCCGGGCCTGGGCGGCCGGGTCATTGCCGTAGGCCGTCACGGCGTCGAACGCGCCGTGAGTCAAACGGACAACCTGCCCGTCAAGAAGGTCAATTGCTGGATAAAGATGCATCGCTCAACTCAATGAAATTACGAAGAATACGCGAACCGGTTTCTGCTGACCTTTCGGGATGGAACTGGCAGCCGAAGATCGAGCCTTTCTGGACGATGGCGCTGAATTCGATCCCGGCCTCCGACACGGCAATCGTGTCTTCACCGGCCTGTGCGGCGAAGCCGTGAACGAAATAGGCATAGGCCCCCTCACCAATTCCGGTCATCAGCGGTGATGAGCGCCGGGTCGAAATCCGGCACCAGCCCATGTTCGGCCAGACGCCGCCATCGGGACGCGGCAAACGCCGCACCCTGCCCGGTATCAGGCCTAGCGTGTCCACGCCGC
This sequence comes from Maricaulis sp., assembly GCA_002692855.1. Lineage (GTDB taxonomy): Bacteria > Pseudomonadota > Alphaproteobacteria > Caulobacterales > Maricaulaceae > Hyphobacterium. The sequence goes on along the minus strand of NZMJ01000021.1, from coordinate 155,697 downwards.
CCTCGTCCGAACGCTCGTGCAAAAGCTGCATCCCGAGGCAAATCCCGAGCAATGGCCGCGTTTCATGGGTCAGCGCCTCGACCCATCGCGACCCCCGCAGCCAAGTCATGGCCGGTCCGGCGGCACCGACACCGGGCAGGATCAGCCGTTCGGCGTTTGACGCTTCCCCCGGGGTACGGGCCGTCAGGTGCGCCGCCCCGATCCGGTCGAGCGCCGCCTGAACCGAGAACAGGTTCGAGCAGCCGGTATCGATGATCGCAATCGTCATGACCTAGAGCGCACCCTTGGTCGACGGGATCGCTCCACCCTCAACCCGGATGGCCTGGCGTAGTGCACGGCCGAAGGATTTGAAGCAGGCTTCGATCATGTGGTGGGCGTTCTCGCCGTCCACCTTGACGTGGATTGACGCCTTCATGGCTTCTGCAAAGGAACGAAAGGCGTGAGCGGTCATTTCGACGGGAAAACCGGCGACGCGCTCGCCGGGGATAGTCCCCTCGAATCTCGCGAACGGACGTCCCGACAGGTCGATCCACACCCCGGCTCGTGTTTCGTCCATCGGAAGTTCGAAGCCGAAACGCGCGATTCCGCGCTTGTCGTTGAGAGCAGTGCGAAGCGCTTCGCCGATTGCGAGGCACACATCCTCGATGGTGTGGTGAGCATCGACACCGAGATCACCTGTCGCTGTCACATCCAGCGCGAACCCGCCATGTCGTGCGACCTGGTCAAGCATGTGATCGAAAAACTCGATGCCGGTCGAAACGCACACAGGTCCATCCTGATCCAGATCGACGCTGACCGCGATATCGGTCTCCTTGGTGGTTCGCCGCGCGGAGGCGCGTCTCCCCGTCGGCGTCCCTAGACGCTTGGCAAGCGCTTCAGCCTCTCCTGCGCGGCCGACGAAAAGGCAAACGTCTCCGTCGGACGATCCGGCCGCCGCGATGCCCATCGCAGCCAGGCGTCGGCACAGGGCGTCGGCATCGTGCGGTGTCAGTGTGAGCGTCGAGCCATTGGCTTCGGCCGTTTGAACCTCCGGCCACGCGGCGAACGCGGACGCGGCAGCCTTCAGCGCGGCCCGGCTGCGGTTGCGGTCATGGACAAGCGCTGCCTCCCCTGCGGGTGTCAGCGCATCCAGCGCGGCACGCAGGCTCGTCTCGCTCAGCGCACGCTCCAGCGCGCGTTGCTGTTCGGTGAAGCTTTGACCCACCAGCGCGCAAACCGGCGACGAATCCGGACCGACCGGTCTGACATCGCGGTCATCGAGATCAACGAGACGCAACGCCCCCGATGTAGGAGACAACAGGATCGCTTCTTCTGGCACGTCGAAACGCGCAGACAAGCGGGTTCGCAGTTGATCGGCCAGGTCGCGCTCGATCCGGCGCTTGTGATCAAGACGCAGGGTGACACTCATCGCGCCGCCTCCGCCTTTTCACGGCGAAGGCGCATCGCCATCGCGTGCCCTTCCAGACCCTCCAGCGCGGCAAGCCGCTCGACGCAAGGGGCGATGTGGAGGGCGCCCTGCGCACTGGAGGTCAGCACCGTGATGGTCTTCTGGAACGACTCGACCGTTACACCGCCGCACCAACGCGCCGCCCGCCCCGTGGGAAGCGTGTGATTGGGCCCGGCGGCATAATCCCCCGCCGATTCAGGGGTCCAGGGCCCCACGAAGATTGACCCCGCATTCCGGACGCGTTGGGCGAATTCCTCGGCATCCACCGTCTGTACGATCAGGTGTTCCGGCGCGAAGGCGTCAACCAGCTCGGCAAGGCTCTCCCCGTCTGGGGCGACAAGGCAGACCGCTGCGTCCATGGCCTTCCGGGCAATCGCCTGTCGCGGCAGGTCGGCCATTTGACGGTCGACGGCCTTGCGGATTGGCGCGGCCAACGCAGCATCAGTCAGGGCAAGGACGACCCGGGCCAAGGGGTCATGTTCGGCCTGGGCCAGCAGGTCTGAAGCAACCAATTCGGGATCAGCTTCGGCGTCGGCCACGACCATGACTTCACTGGGTCCAGCAGGCAGATCGATACCGGGCCCACCCGGCAGGCGGGACACATGGGTCTTTGCAGCCGCCACCCAGGCATTGCCCGGCCCGAATATCTTGTCGGCCCGCGGCAATTCTCCTGTGCCGAATGCGAGCGCAGCAATCGCGTGCGCCCCGCCCACGGCGAAGACTTGCTCAAGCCCGAGCAACTCGGCTGCTGCGAGAACGGCTGCGTTGACCGTCCCGTCCGGTTGCGGCGGCACCACCACGGCAATGTTTTCAACGCCTGCAATCTGCGCCGGCACGGCGAGCATGATCAGCGTTGAAACCAGTGGCGCGCTTCCGGCGGGCACGTAAAGACCGGCGGTGTGGACCGGCACGGTCTTGCGCTGCGCGGTAACGCCCGGCCAGGTCTCGACCGCGTAGTCGCGATATCCTTGCTCGAGGTGGAAGCGGCGCACGGCATCAATGGCCTGGTCGATGGCCTGCCGGTCCTGCGGATCAAGCGATTTGCAGGCGCGCTGAAGGGCTGCGCGCGGCACGCGGAACTGGTCCCCGCGATAGCCGTCAAACTGGCGCGCATAGGATTTCAGCGCCGCCTCGCCGCCCCGGCGGACACCCTCCACGATTTCGATGGCCGCGGCATCTGCTTCGGCGAACGAGGCGGCGGGTGCGCAGAGCGCGCCACGGTCGCCGGGCGAAAGCTTCTCCCAGAGAACAGGTCGCAGCCAGGTCATGCCATCATCTTTTCGATGGGAAGGACCAGGATCGATCGCGCACCGGCCGATTTGAGGCTTTCCAGCGTTTCCCAGAAAACCTGTTCACGGCATACGGCGTGGACGGCAACCACATCCTCACGTCCTGCGATTTGGGCAATGGTCGGCGCGTCCGAACCCGGCAGGAGCGACTTGATATCGGCCAACCGGTCGGTAGGCGCATTCAGCAGGATGTATTTCGTTTGCGCCGAGGCAATCACGCCTTCGGCGCGCTGGATCAGGAGTTTCGCGGTCGCTTCGACCGCGCCATTACGGCCGTCCCTGCGGCGGATCAGGACGGCTTCGCTTTCGAGCACGGTCTCGAACGCCTCGAGCCCATTGGCTTCCAGCGTCGCACCTGAAGAGACGAGATCGCAGATCGCATCGGCGATCTTCATGCGCGGCGCGACCTCCACGGAGCCGCGCATCTCGACGACCTCCGCCGAAATCCCGCGGTCCGCGAGCCAGTCCCGCGTTAGGCCGGGGTAGGACGTTGCAACAGATCGTCCTTCAAGATCGCGGGCATCGCGGATCTCGCCATTCTTTGGCGCCGCGAGTTTCAGCGTGCATCGCGCATATCCGAGCTTCAGAACGGTCTCGATTTCCCCGTATCGCGGCGAACGTGCCTGCATCTCGGACAGGACATTCTCCCCGACGATTCCGTAGTCACAGGCCCCGCCCGCGACGAAGCTGGGGATGTCATCATCACGCACCAGCATCAAATCGACCGGCATGTTTTCGGCCCGGCGGTGCAACGCATCCCGCCCATAGGCAAACCGCAAGCCGGCCCGTTCCAGCAGCCTGATGCCGCCATCTGCAAGACGCCCCGATTTCTGGACAGCCAGTTTGAGCCGGGTGTCGCTCATGATTTTGCGCCTTTCAGGCGGTCGAGCACGAGGCGGTAGCCCTCATTGTTTTCCTGCATCAGGAAGCGCGCGACGCGTGTGACCGTGGCGGTGGACGCCCCCGTCTCTTCGGCGATCTGCCTGTAGGTCTTTCCGCCCGCATCCAGCAGCCGCACGACGCGCCAGCGCTCGGCCAACGCTTCGATCTCGCCTGGCGTGCACAGATCCTTGATGAAGCGCTCGACTTCATCGCGCGATTTCAGCTGGAGAAACGCGGCATTGAGCGCATCGCGATCTTCAATGCGGCGCGTTCTGGGATCATTGGTTTTGGCTGGCGACATCGGTCCGCTCCCTGTTTCGGAGCGGAGATATATCGTTTTAATACGCTAAAACAAGCAGCTTGACTCAGTTCATGTGCAGAACACACTCAACCAATTGATTTAACACTACTTACCGTCGGAAATGATCTCGCCGGTATCGGGATCAATCGCCGTGAACGGCAGGCCCGCCGCCTTCCACGCCCCCAGCCCGCCGGCCAGGTGCGCATCGACATTCACCCCGGCATCCTGGCAATGGATCGCCGCAACGGCCGACCGTCGCCCGCCGGCACAGCTGAGCACCACCCGGCGAGAACCGTCGACCGGCATGACGGCCGGTTCGAGAGTGGATAGCGGGTGATTGAGAGTGCCGTGGATGCGTTCGACCGCGTATTCACGTGGCTCACGCACGTCGATCAGGATCATCGTCCCGGCCTTCAGCCCCTCGGCCACTTGCTGCGGAGTCAGATCTTCGAGCCCGTTCATGTATATCCCCTCAAGCGAGTCTGCATTCCCCATCTTTCGCACGGTTGGCCGTGTGTGCAACTCTCGCAATCGGTCAGACGGGAGTCGGAACTCAAATGCATGCGCCCGAAGTGGAAAGCTTTTTCCACAACGACACATACACGGTCTCGCATCTCGTCTGGGACCGCGAAACCCGCCGCGCCGCGCTGGTTGACCCGGTCATGGACTATTGCCCTCATTCGGGCCGTACCGGCCGCGACGCGACCGACCGGGTGATTGAGCGAATACGTGCGCTCGACCTGACTTTGGACTGGATACTCGAGACCCACATCCACGCCGATCACCTCTCGGGTGCGCAGCTCATCAAGGCCGAACTGGGTGGCACGCTGTCGATTGGCGAACACGTCCCCCAGGTGCAGCGGATTTTCGCCCCGTTATTCGGGTTCGAACCTGACTTTCCCTGTGACGGCTCCCAGTTCGACCGGTTGTTTGATGACGATGAGCGTTTCCGGATCGGGAACATGGAGGCGCGCGCCATCTGGACGCCGGGTCATACGCCCGCATGCATGAGCTATCTGATCGGCGACGCACTGTTCGTGGGCGACACGCTCTTCATGCCGGATTTCGGATCGGCCCGATGCGACTTTCCCGGCGGAGACGCGGCAACGCTCTACCAGTCGATCCGGAAACTCTACGATCTGCCCGGCGAAACCCGGATGTTCCTGTGCCACGACTACGAGTCACCTGATCGCGACGGCTTCGTCTGGCAGACCACGGTCGGCGAACAACGCCGGTCAAACATCCATATCCGCGACGGGATCAGCGAATCCGACTTCGTGGCGATGCGCACCGAGCGCGATGCCACACTGAATGCGCCGCGCCTGTTGCTGCCCTCGGTTCAGGTCAATATCCGCGCCGGGCATCTGCCGCCTGCCGACGGGGAAGGCCGGCGCTTCCTGAAGATTCCTCTTGATACGATCTGAGGTTTGCCGCGCCCGGCGGCGAGGGCTAGCCTCGGCTCGACCTGAAAAGGACTGGCCTTCGTGACCCAAGACACCTCCCCCGAACGCATTCCCGTATCCTCGGCCTGGTCGAAGCGCGCCCGGATTGATGCGCAGACCTATGACCGCAAATACCGTCAGTCCGTCGATGATCCTGAGGCTTTCTGGAACGAGGAACTCGACCGGATCGACTGGATCAAGCGTCCGACCGAAATCAGTGACGTGTCCTGGTCGAGGGACGACCTGCACATTCGCTGGTTCAACGATGGTGTGCTGAACGCCTGCTACAACTGCGTCGACCGGCACTTGCCAGAGAAAGAGAACGACGTTGCTCTGATCTGGGAGGGCGATAGCCCCGAGGACGACAAGCGCGTCACCTATGGCGAACTCTACGACGACGTTCGTCGCTTTTCGAATGTCCTGATCAAGATGGGCGTAATGAAGGGCGACCGCGTCACCATCTACATGCCGATGATCGTCGAGGCCGCCTACGCCATGTTGGCCTGCGCGCGGATCGGGGCCGTCCATTCGGTGGTCTTCGGCGGATTTTCGCCCGACTCCATCGCCGGTCGCATCGAAGACTGCCAGTCAGGCTGGGTTATCACGGCCAATGAAGGCGTGCGCGGTGGCAAGACGATTCCCTTGAAGGCGAATGTCGATGCGGCGCTGGAAAAGGTACGCGGCGTCGCCGGCGTTCTGGTGGTTCGCCGCACCGATGCGGACGTCGCGATGACCGACGGACGCGATCACTGGTATGACGAGATTTCGAAGGGACTTCCCCTTCACTGCCCGCCTGAACCGATGCGCGCGGAAGACCCGCTCTTCATTCTTTACACATCGGGATCGACCGGAAAGCCCAAGGGCGTATTGCACACGACCGGTGGATACATGGTCTGGGCCTCGATGACGCATGAATACGTCTTCGACTATCGCCCGGGCGAAATTTACTGGTGCACGGCTGATGTCGGCTGGGTCACGGGCCACACCTACATCGTCTATGGTCCGCTTGCGAATGGCGCGACGACGCTGATGTTCGAGGGCATCCCGACCTATCCCGGCCCTGACCGCTTCTGGCAGGTCATCGACAAGCACAAGGTCGAGATATTCTACACCGCCCCGACGGCCATCCGGGCGCTCGAACGCCTCGGCGACGCGCATGTCAAAAAGCATTCGCGAAAGTCACTGCGCCTGTTGGGCACGGTCGGCGAACCGATCAATCCCGCTGCCTGGAATTGGTATTGGGAGGTGGTCGGCGACCGGCGCTGCCCGGTGGTCGACACATGGTGGCAGACCGAAACCGGCGGCGCGCTGATTACGCCCCTGCCCGGCGCAACCGATCTCAAGCCGGGCTCGGCCGCAATGCCGATGTTCGGCATCGAGCCGGACCTGGTTGACGCCGACGGTCGCTTCATCAAGGGAGCCGCGAGCGGCAATCTGGTCCTGAAGTCGTCATGGCCGGGTCAGATGCGAACCGTCTACGGCGATCACAAGCGCTTCTACGAGACCTATTTCTCGAATTATCCGGGTCTCTACTTCACGGGCGATGGCGCCCGCCGGGACGAGGATGGCTATTGGTGGATCACCGGCCGCGTCGATGACGTCATCAATGTTTCGGGGCATCGCCTCGGGACCGCGGAAGTCGAAAGCGCGCTGGTCGCACATCCCGATGTCGCCGAAGCCGCTGTCGTCGGTTTCCCGCACGACATCAAGGGTCAGGGCATCTATTGCTACGTCACACTCAACCAGGGCGTTGAGCCCGACGCCGATCTCGAACAGGCCCTGCGCCAGCAGGTGCGCAGCGAGATCGGCCCGATTGCCTCCCCTGACGCGATCCAGTTCGCCCCGGCCCTGCCGAAGACCCGTTCAGGCAAGATCATGCGCCGTATCCTGCGCAAGATTGCCGAAGGCGAACTCGGCAATCTGGGAGATACCTCGACCCTGGCCGAGCCTGGTGTGGTCGATGACCTCGTGGCCAATCGCAAATCCGGATGATCGCTCTTGCAGCCGCGCGCCAGCGCGCGATACTGCCCGGCACTTGTAGGAAGGACCTGTTCCCATGCGTATGCCCGCCCTTGCCGCCACGACCCTGATTTTCCTGGCGGGTTGCGCCACGACCGAAACCGGTCCGACCGAGCCGCAATGCCGTGCCCCGAACGCACAGGAAATGGAGATCTTCCGCGCCATCGTCTCGCGCGATCGCCAGACGCTGATCCGCAACACCGCGCAGGGCACCGCGCGCACCGCCCTTCTCACCGAAGATCCCTATGCCAACGGCCATATGTGGGGGTCGCAAGGCTATACCGGCGGCACGATGCTGGGTGTGCTGTCCCAGCCGCCTCTGTGCGTGCTGGACCTGCCCTCGATCGCGCCGGAGACACAGCGCACCATCGCAGTCTATTCGCGCGAGCGTTATGACGCGGTTCGGCCGTCAGCACCGGTGCTGCCTGAAACGGGTTTTCAACCGTATGGCACGCACCGTCAGGACTATCTGCGCTGCACCTTCGTCAACACGGCGGAAGGCTGGCGGATGAGCGATCTTTGCGCGCTCGTGACGGCACAAACTCCGACAGGTTGATACGGGGCGGTTACTGCACCGCGCCGATCCGCCCGGCCATTCCGCCCGCTTCGGTCATCACCGCCAGCGAACGAACGTCCACGCCGGTGTCAAAGTCGACATGGTCGAAGATGATGAGCTCTCCGCGTTCTCGCGCGCCGCAACCGCTGACCAATGCCGCCATCAGCGCCCCGTCGCGCGCGGCTGCAACGGCGCATTCTGCTGCAACGATCCGCACCTCGCCTCCGGGCAAGACGGTGAGCTGACCACGCCGTTCCCCGTCACGGCTCTGGAACACGTATTGCCCTGCGTTCAACTCAGCGACGGGACGGCGGGAACCCGAATGCACGCCGTCGATCCGGCCGCCATCGACGGCGCGGAGCCGAAGCGTCTGACCGGCAACAACATGCCCTGAGAAACGCTGCGCGCCGGACGTGTCGCTGAATTCCACGCTTCCCTGTCCGGCTGATCGCCAGCGCAGCGCCCGGACCGTCTCACCTTCGATCAGGAAGGCCCGTCCGTCGCCGTGCGCGAGAAGATAGGCATTTGCATGCGTCAGCACGCCATCATCATTTTCCTCAAGCGTGGCAAGACTCCAGAACCCTTCCGCGCCAGAGAAGTCGTTCGCGGGAGCCGGCGCAACAACCGCAGCGCTCGTCACGCTGCGCACGACACCGGCTGAGTCGCGGAAACGCAAATAGACCCGGCTATTACCCGGGTCGAATGCAATTCCCGCGTCGGGAGAAGCCTGAACAAACACCGCGAAGGTCTTGGCGCTGTCGCCGATCTGCGAGGTGACTTCACCGTCCGCAGGCTCCAGGCATCGCCCGTCCGTTCCGGTTTCGCAGACGGTGACCTCCAGCGGCAGAACACTGGCGCCCGTGTCGGCTGTCACCGTGATGGTCGCTTCATTGGCCGAGGCGCCGTCCACACCATCGGGGGCGCTGTCTCCGGCCCCGATATTCACGGCTGCCGCACTCATGAAGCGCCGTCCGCCGGGGGTCTGTACCCGGATCACCCCATCGCCCGAAGGCGTGGCCGAGATCGACAGGATGTCCGGCGTCGGGGTGGTCGAAGCTGACAGGAAGATCGAGTTCACGCCCGGAGACGGTGCGACCTCGCCATTGGCACAGTAGATGCGCGGATAGAGTAATCGTCCGTCGAATGGTCGCGTCGCTGTCATGCCCAGGACAAAACTCACCGTCGTTCCCGGGCCGAGGGCGAACACCTGATTGATCGGCCCGTAAGCCGTGTTGTTCGTGTCCGTCCGTTGATAGTTCAGCGTCACGGGAAAACCCGCCCGCGGTTCGATCCGGCAATCGACCAATGGATTCTGCTGACTGTTCGCCACAGAGGCAAACACCGTCACGGGTGACGCGCCAAAAACCATGGACCGCGCCGCCGGCAGGATCGCCGCGAAGACATTCGAGGGCAAAGGTCTGTTCGTCGTGAACCCGACTGGAAGGACGGTATCCTCGGTAATGGTGAACTGGCAGACCACAGATGTGGCCTCGCTGCACGGTCCACCCCAGTCGGGAAGTGAAATCTGTTGTCCGTCCCGTGCCTCGTCGCCGGAATGGTAGATCTCGATCCGCGTACCCGGGAAATAGCTGTAGCGGCAGTTGTCCCGGCAATATGCGAAAGGCGGATCGATGCGCAGCTCGGTTCCTTCCGGACCGTCGATGACTACGTCTAGAGAAACCCGCTCGTCCGAAAATCCGTCGATGGCTACGAAAACATGTCCAGAACGCCCGATGTTCGAACTGTTCCGGAAAGAATACGTGAACTGTTCGACCCGGTCTCCGGGCGAAGGAGGCGGCGAGTAGGTGAAGCGGCCGTCGCTCTCGACGCGGAAAGTTGCTCCGCCCAAGGATGTCTGCTCGCCCCCGATCGGGAAGCAGCGGCCGACCGGCGTACTGACCTGACAGAAGCGATAAAGAGTGTAGGGGCCACGATCGTCGAACACGTCGGGTCCATGGCCGTTGTCGCCGTAGAGACTTCCGTTAATGCTGCCGTCCCGTGCAACGACGAATTCATCAGTCGCAGCAATCGTTCGCGATTCCGAGGGGTTGACGGCATCCACGCTAATCGTGCCGGTTGCCGACAATCCGCCCGTATCAGTCACCGTGTAAGCGATTTCCAGGCGGCGTGACTCTCCCGGCGCCAGGTGCAGCCCGATCTGCGACGGGTCAAACTCGAAAATGCCAACTGCACTCAGCCGGTACCGGCCGCCCCATGACGTCGTCTGCCATCGATTGACGACGCTTGCATTCCCGTCGATCGCCGACACGAAAATCGCGTCGCCAGCATCGAGGTCATAGGTACGCCGGCTCGAGGATACATTGAAAAGATTCCAGTAGATCCAGTCTCGCGGCTCCGCCCTGCCACCGAAATCGGCTGCAAAGGGAGGATCGTTACGGCCGATGACTTCGATTTCCACCGTGGCACTGGCGATTTCATCGTTGAAGGCTGCGCCGAAAACCTCAGGTCCTGTGTTGAAACATATGCGGTCGCGCGCATCGCCTGAATCGGTTTCAAGCGCGAAAAGATCGTCGCGGCCATTGTTGTCGAGATCACCCGCAATTCCTGCGAAACGCGCGCCGCACGGTGAGCCCTGTCCGGATACCGGAGCAGTGAAGAACCGCCCGTTGTCGCCATCTATGTCACGAATCGCCAGCGTTGGCGGTGCCAGGTCGCGACCATAAAAAACGGCAACCGCTGGCAGGGAGATCCCGCTCATTTGCACATTGGCATTGAGCACCAGGTCGGTGAAACCGTCGCCGTTGAGTTGGCCGACGCCGAACCAGGCATCCTGAACGAGCCAGGAGCCACCTCCCGCAGAGATCGGCATCGACTGGCTCGCCGGAAGACTGTCGAGCGTGACCGTTCGGCTGCTTGCGAAGAGGTTCTCGCCTAACACCATTTCCAGATTTGACGCACTGAAACGGGTTCTAAGGATCAGCAGGTCGGATCGTCCGCCCCCGTTGAAATCGCCCGCATTTCGAGCCGTGTAGGCTTCTGATCCCGTCGGCACATTGATGCGGTAGCCGGTTGTTTGGCCAAGATCCGAAAAGCCGATCTCGTCGGGTATCGTGCCGTCACTCCCCGCGGCGATGACCAGAGCACGATCCGATTGAACGGCCGCTTCATGCGTGGAGATCAGCAGATCGTTGATGCCATCACCATCAATATCGTTCAGCCACGCCGGCTGCACCCGGTTGATGTAGATGGCTCCGAGAGCGATCGTCGTACCGTCGCCGGAGGAAATAGCGGTGAGGTCGAGCGTTGCGGGAAAACCGCTCGTCCGGCCGAACACGATAACGACGTTCTGATTTGTCGCATTGTTGGCACGGCGGAAGACGCTGAATACGGCATCGTCAATGCCATCGTCGTTGAAGTCACCACGCCCTGCGGCCGTCGTTTCCAGATACGCATCGTCTTCGTCGCTGACCTGAAGCACCTCGATCGCGCCGGCTTCCGAGGCGCCAAAAGCGATGTGGCGTTGAACCGCGCCGGAATCAGGGCTCACGACGAACAGATCGGTGCGACCATCACCGTTGATGTCGCCTATCGCGCCGAAACGGATCCAAAGACTCGATGCCACGGCGATCGCCCGGCCTGCGGGGAGATTTGAGAAATCGACCGTGTCGTCGAAAGCGGGATTTTGGCCGCCTCTCATCACATAGAGCGTACTCGAACTGCCGCGCTCGATGATCACACCCCAGTCGTCGAACCCGTCTCCGTCGAAGTCTCCAACGGGTCTGGCATCCCATGTTCTGCGGTGCGTCCCGCCCGATCCGGTCACATCGAAAACGGAACCGTCATCTTGCGAAAAATGCGACAGGGTCGTGAAGCTTCCAACTGTGTACTCGCCCGAAAATATAGCCGATTGCCCGTCCGGCAGCGCGCCTCGGTCCGGCACGGAACTCAACTCCAGCCGACCGTCCGGGAAAACCAACCCGGTCATTCCCCCGGCCGGGACGGTTCCAAGCGCAGTCCCCACGAAAGGAAACCTGAAAGCAAACTGATTTCCGACTTGAAACCGGTCGGTGGAGGAAAGCGATGGAAGCGTAATGTAAAGCGGCGTCAGTCTGCTGCCCGCAGGAGCGGTGTCGGCACCACCGCCATTGTCCGCGAAAAGGTCGAAGGTCGCATCGTCGCCCTGAACAATCGAAATTTCGTCGTCGCCGAGCGTGGGAGGAACAGACGCGTGAGAAAAACCAGCAAAAGCAAGAAGGCTTGCCGCCCCGAATAGACCGGCAAAAACAGACAGACGAGGCATCCACTCCCCCCAAACAGCATACAACCCTTCCTTGAACCATGGGGAAATGCTCGGGCTTTGACAAACAAAAATCCGATCCGTCATGGCTCTGGTTGCACTGCGCCTTGCGAAATGCAGGATAATACGACCTGGGAGTTTGAAAGGCCGCCGCACAGAGTGGCCAGGGAGGCAGCACGATGAAGACCCATATTTTTCTCGCCGGACTGATGACGAGCGCCGCACTCGCGGCCTGCTCGGAGCCGGTCGGCGACGTTGAACCCGTTGCAGACGAGACCGCAAATGCCGACGCCGTCGAGGACACGGCGATGGCCGACGATGGCAGCTGCGAGGCGATGTATGCCGGGCTCGGCAGCGAAAACCCGGCCATGCCTTTCACCGAAGCGGCGCTCGCGAACACCGACACGTCCCGGCCCGGCGCGTGCGATACGGCGACCGGCATCACCGGATCTGACCTCGCCTGGCGCATTCAGACGCTCGCCTCGGACGAATTCGCCGGCCGCGCTCCGTCCACGCCGGGCGGACGCGCTGCAAGCCAGTGGATCGCCGATGAATTCGCGCGCATGGGTCTCGAGCCCGCCGGTGACACCGGCACCTACTTCCAGCGCGTGCCGCTGGTCGAAGCCACGCTCGACACTGAAACGGCCGAGTTCGATCTCGTCGTGAATGGCGAACCGATGGGCCTTGAGGCCGGAGATGACGTGGTCTTCTGGACCAAGCGCCTCAACGGTCGGCAGGAAGTCAGCGGCTCTGAACTGGTCTTCGTCGGCTACGGCGTCGTCGCACCGGAATATGGCTGGGACGACTATGCCGGCCTCGACATGACCGGGCGCACGGCCGTCATTCTGGTCAACGACCCGGGTTATGCGACGCGCGATGAAGACCTCTTCAACGGCAACGCCATGACCTATTACGGTCGGTGGACCTACAAGTACGAAGAGGCGATGCGGCAAGGTGCGGACGGTGCCATCATCATTCACCAGACCGCTCCGGCGAGCTATGGATGGAATGTCGTGTCCTCGTCCTGGCAGGGCGCTCAATACGACCTTGAAACGGATTCGGCGAACGATCGCGTACCGGTCGAAGGCTGGATCACCGAGGAGACGGCTCGCGCACTGTTTGAAGCCACGGGGCTGGATTTCAACGCCCTGACGGCTGCAGCATCACAGCCCGGTTTCGAACCCGTTCCGATGGACGGCGCCGTGATGAATGCCGCCTTCGACACACGGATCGACCGGCTGGAGTCCCGCAATGTCGCGGGCGTTGTCACCGGCACGCAGCATCCCGACGAATACGTGCTCTACATGGCTCACTGGGATCATCTGGGCGGTGAGAACGGCGCGGACGGATCTGACGGCATTTATAACGGTGCGGTCGATAACGGCACCGGCACGGCGGCCATCATGGAAATCGCCGAGATGATGGCGAATGACCGGCCGCAGCGCAGCGTACTTTTCGTCGCTGTCACGCTGGAGGAATCCGGCCTGCTCGGCTCGGCCTATTTTGGCGAGAACCCGCTTGTTCCCCTCAACCAGATCGTTGCCGGCGTGAACATGGACGGCATGATGCCGATGGGACCGACGAGCGACGTTGTGGTCGTGGGATACGGCGCTTCCGAGATCGAAGACGTCCTGGCTGATGTGGCCGCGCTGCAGGACCGGGTGGTGGTTCCCGACCCGACCCCGGAAGCGGGGTATTTCTACCGGTCCGACCACATCTCGCTCGCCAAGCGCGGCGTGCCGATGCTGTACGCGGACGGCGGCGTGACCCATGTCGAATACGGCGCGTCCTTCGGCGAGGAAGTGGGCGCGGCCTACCGCGAGCGGGCCTATCACGGCACTGCTGACGAGTTCTCGCATGACTGGGACTTTGAAGGTCTCGCCCGCGATGTTCAGTTGATGGGCAATGTCGGCCTCGAGATCGCGAACTCGAACATCTGGCCGAACTGGTATGAGGGCAACGAATTCCGCGCCCTTCGCGATGCCATGATGTCGGACACGGAAGAGATGGCCGACGACATGGACACGCCCGAAAGCGGCGAAGAGTAACGGGCTGGCGGCGTGGCGGATTTACCCGGGATCAAGTCCGCCGCGCCGCGCCTGCCTGTCAGCGACCTGTCACGGTCACTCGAGTTCTACTCCACACGGCTGGGTTTCCGCACGCTCGACATCTGGCCCGAGACAGCTCCCGCCGAAGCATTGATTTCCAAGAATGACGCGCATCTGCGCCTCTACAGCCAAGAGGCGCACGGGTCCGATCCGCGCGGCGAAGCCACCGTCACGCTGCGTGTGGACAATGCCACCGGTCTTTATGGCCTGCTGAGCCAGTCCATCGACATGGAAGACAGCTTGGGATGGTCGGCGGCCGGAAAGCGGTGTTTCGCTTTCCGGGATCCCGACGGTCACAGGATTGTGGTCGAAGACCTGGCCTGATCAGGCCTCGGCGGCGCGGCTGGCCTTCTTGCGCTCGTGCTCTTTCAGCCAGCGCTTGCGGATCCGGATCGACTTCGGTGTCACTTCGACCAACTCATCGTCATTGATGAATTCCAGCGCAAATTCGAGCGTCACCCGGATCGGCGTGGTCAACACGACAGCTTCGTCCGCACCCGCGGCGCGAATATTCGTCAGCTGCTTGCCCTTGGTCGGGTTCACGGCGAGGTCGTTGTCCCGGCTGTGGATGCCCAGCACCATGCCTTCATAGACATCGGTCGCGTGTCCAATGAACAGCTTGCCGCGCTCCTGCAGATTCCACAGGGCGTAAGCCAGCGCCTTGCCATCGACCATTGAGATCAGCGCGCCGTTATGGCGCTGGCCGATTTCACCGGGCGAACGCGGCGCGAAGTGATCGAAGGTGTGATACATCAGACCGGCGCCGGACGTGGCCGTCAGGAATTCCGACCGCAAGCCGATCAAGCCGCGCGTCGGGATCGCGTAGTCGAGACGTACCCGGCCCTGCCCGTCCGGGACCATGTTCTTCAGCTCGCCACGCCGTTCGCCGAGCTTTTCCATGATCGAGCCCTGGCTGTCTTCCGGCAGATCGACCACGAGGGTTTCCCACGGCTCGTGAATCTGCCCGTCGACTTCCTTGGTCACGACGCGCGGACGCGAAATGGCCAGCTCGAATCCTTCACGGCGCATGGTTTCGATCAGCACCGAAAGGTGAAGTTCACCGCGGCCCGACACGCGGAACTTGTCGGGATCGTCCAGCTGCTCGACGCGCAGCGCCACGTTGTGGATCAGCTCGCGATCAAGGCGTTCCTTGATGTTCCGGCTCGTCACGAATTTTCCGTCGCGGCCGGCGAACGGGGAATCGTTGACCTGGAATGTCATCGCGATGGTGGGTTCGTCGACCGTCAGGGCAGGCAATGCTTCAACGGTTTCGGGATCGCACAGCGTGTCGGAAATATTCAGCGGGTCCACGCCCGTGAAGGTGATGATGTCACCAGCGCTGGCCGACGGCATTTCCACGCGTTCCAGTCCATGGAACCCGAACACCTGCAACACCTTGCCCTTGCGCGTCTTGCCGTCCGCGCCGATCACCGTGACGGTCTGGTTGCGCGACAGCTTGCCGCGGCGGATACGTCCGATGCCGATCACGCCGGTATAGCTCGAATAGTCCAGCGCCGAGACCTGGAGCTGAAGTGGTCCATCGACATCCACCGGCGGCGGCGGACACCGGTCCACGATCATCTGGAACAGGGCATTCATGTCGCCGTCGCGCGCCTCGCTGTCGAGGCTGGCCCAGCCTTGCAGGGCCGACGCGTAGACGACCGGGAAATCCAGTTGTTCATCATTCGCGCCAAGGCGATCAAACAGGTCGAACGTCTGGTCGACGACCCAGTCGGGACGTGCGCCGGGGCGGTCGACCTTGTTGACGACCACAATCGGGTTCAGGCCGCGTTCCAGCGCCTTGCGCGTCACGAATGCGGTCTGCGGCATCGGGCCGTCCACGGCATCGACCAGCAACAGGACGGAATCAGCCATCGACAGCACGCGCTCCACCTCGCCGCCGAAGTCGGCGTGGCCGGGCGTGTCGATGATGTTGATACGCCAGTCATTCCAGGTAACGGCCGTGTTCTTGGCCAGGATGGTGATCCCGCGTTCCTTTTCCAGGTCGTTGGAATCCATCATCCGTTCAGACACTTCGGCCCGATCGCCGAGCGTCCCGGACAGCTTGAGCAGCTGATCGACCAATGTGGTCTTGCCGTGGTCGACGTGCGCCACGATGGCGATATTGCGCAAGCGGTCTGCAGATACGGACATGGGGACGCGAAGCTCCGGTCGGGTAAGGGCGGCGCCCTCATACAGGCGTCCGCCTCCCCTGACCAGCCAGCATCACCGTCATTAGCGCATGACGGGTTCACCGTCCGGGTCAAAGTCCGACGTCATGTGACGCACGGTGCCGGTCAGCGCATTGCGGACGGTCAGCCCGGCCGCCGCCAGAGCCAGCGCGCCAAGAATGACCATCAGGGCGGCCAGGCCCGCAGCCCACATCCCGATCCCCATTGCGCGCGTGGTGATCGCGCTCACGGGCCGGACATTCACATAATACCATCCCGGCGCATTGATCCGTGCGAAGGAAACGATCTGACCGTTTTCCAGGAACACGCCGGAGCGGCGTCCATCCTGGGCAATGCGCTGATGGATCCAGGCGGAACCGGCTTCATCGTTCGCGACAGCAATCGCTTCGGGAGACAGCACGTCCAGCGTCATCAGGCTCCGGTGCGCAATCACGTCACCGGTGCCGGTCATAATGAAGTTTTCCGTGCCTTCCGGCGCATCGATCACCGTGCGTGTCAGCCAGGTGTGCAGGTAGATCGAATTGCCGAACACGCCGAGATGCTCGTCCCGGGCGCGAACGGGGGTGCCGCAAGCTGTGGAAACCGCCGGACCGTCATCGTCATAAACGACGCTTTCGAGACCGGTACAGGCCATTGTGCCACCGGAATTGTTCTCCGGGCGCATCATCACCGAGAATTGCAGCCCCTGGAAATCGAAGTCCGCCGGAGCCGTCTCCCGGTAGAATTCAAGCCGGTCCTCGCGCAGTGGTGCATACATGACCAGCGCGTTCCGCGGCGTGATGAAATAGAAATTCTCGACCATCCCGCTCATGCCGGCACCAAATTCGTGCACGGTCTGAAAGGCCGCGATCAACAGGCGCTTGTCGGCTTCGCCGAGGTCGTCCGGATTCGCGATGAAGGCCCCCATGCCCGACACGAACGCTCCGCCCTCTGTACGGTAGCCATCATAGTATTCAGGAGCGCTGCGCCGCGTGCCGTCCTCGCGAAGCGGATAAAGGACGTCGAAAACGGCGTCGACGTCGATCCCTTCCAGCGCCTCGAAGCGGCGCATCAGGACCGCGTCTGCAGATTCCTGTACAATGCGGACTTCATCGAAAAGGCGGCGTTGCCGGTCTGCACGTTCGGCCAGCACACGTTCGGCCGCCGTCATCGCCCAGACTTCGCCATTCGTGCGCGCAAATAGAAAGACACCGCACCCGACTAGCGACCCGAATACGATCGCAGCCAGCGCAATACGCAAAACACTTGCACGCAAGCTCTTCGGCTTGTTGTTGGAATTCATTGTCAGCACCCACCAGCGCCCTTTTCGGGCTTCTTTCACGGCGACCCTAGCGGGGAGGCGTAAACAAAGATTTCACTGTGCTGCATCGCGAATCTCGGCCCGATTCGCAGCCAGCCGCAGCAATCGCTTGATCATTCGGGTATGACTTGGGTAAGGAACGCACCTCTGCGGAGAGGTGGCCGAGTGGCTGAAGGCGCTCCCCTGCTAAGGGAGTATACGTTAATCGCGTATCGTGGGTTCGAATCCCATCCTCTCCGCCATCGCTTCCTCAGCTTCGATGCAAGTCAGGCACCCCGCAGGCGCAGCGACTTGAACGCAGTCTGAACGGTGCGCTCAGCACTGGCTCACGGCAGCCTTGTCATAACCCTCCCATCGCTTTGCCATCTGGCGGTTTCACACGAACCCGTCCGATCCAAACAAGGGAGGTTCGCGATGAAAGTGTCCGCAATCCTGTCCAGCGCCTCGGTGGCCGCGCTCGCGGCCACGGCCCTGATCGCCGTCTCCGGCGCTTCCACCGCCGATGCATCCTACTCCGGAGACTTTGGAGGCGATCGTTGCTCGATTATCTTCCAGGGTGAACCGACGGGCGGGATGCTGAGCGCGACCGTCGCGCGCGGCTATTCAGGCACCTACCGGATCCTGGTCCAGTCAGCGACGCCCGGTAACGAGGTGCTCTTGAATCTGTCGGGCCGCTTCTCGAACAGCGGTTATCCGTCGACCGTCGTTAGCAGCTACCTGTCGACGACCTACGTCAACGATGCCGGCTCACCGATCAACAATCGGCCCGGTGCACCGCGCCGCACGCTCAGCACCATCCAGGATGGCGTTTACGGTGACGACGCGCGGTTGATCGTCGACTTTGAGGTTCGCGACAATTCGGGTCAGCTCGTCTGCCGCCAGTCGGACTATCGCTACGAGAATGTCGCCCTGCCCTTCGGCGGACGACTGGCCGCGCAGCGTGCCCGGAACGGCTACCAGCAACGCGGTGTCTGGGACTGATCCAGCCCGTCAGGAACACCCATCGCCCGGAGCAACGCTCCGGGCGATTTTATTTGGATATTCAAATATTTGATTGGCCAGCTGAATATGACGCGAAAATGAATTCCTCACTCAGCATCGCCTCACACCGCCTCCACTAAACACAAACACAGCCGGCGACGCAGTGAAGCTTCCGGCATAACGAAACGGAGAGAGTTATGAGCATTCGTCTTTTCCTCGCAGGCGCCGCAGCCATGGTCACGGTCTTTGGCACGTTCGACGTCGCAGAAGCCCAGTCGCGCAATCAGGTCCGTGTCGATCAGCGCGGCGTGTCCAACGAAGTCGGCGGCCGTCAGACCGGCTACCGCAACCGTATGATCGTCGACCAGAATGGTCGTCATCAGTGGGTCACGGTCTACCAAGCCGGAACGGGCAACGGTACGACCGCCTACCAGAACGGCGTCCGCAACGGTGCGGTCGTGGACCAGAATGGTCGTCAGAACAGCGCAGTGGTTGGCCAGGACGGCTACAACAACTACGCCGACACCTATCAGGGCGGATACCGCAACGANTCGGGCGTCTATCAGATGGGCTCGAACAACACCGCCGTCACCACGCAGTCGGGCAGCCACAACATGTCCGGCGTGATCCAGGTCGGCAATGGCAACAACGCCAATGTGAACCAGTCCGGTCGGGGCAATGTCACGCTGGTGATCCAGGGCGAACACTAACGCCTGATCCCGCGTAGCATTCCCGGGGGGCCGCAATCGCCCGGCGCGCAAGCGCCGGGCGTTTTGCGTTGCCTGACTACGGCTCACCGCTAGTTTGACCGGCGGAGGGCACACGCGATGAACTGGACTGACCACACCGCATTGATCACCGGCGCAGGCAGCGGGATTGGCCGCGCCCTTGCCACGGCGCTTCATGCGCGTGGCGCGACCCTGATTCTCACGGACATCGATTCCGGACGGCTGGAGCACCTGGCGGGAAGTCTGAAAGGCGCTGCGACGGTCACGTACCGTACGCTCGACGTGTCGAACCGCGCAGCCATCACCGCGCTCGCTGCGGATCCGACGCTCCCTGCCCCGACCATCCTCGTCAATAATGCGGGTGTGGCTTTGGGCGGAGACTTTCTCGAAATCTCGGAAGCCGATTTCGACTGGCTATTGTCGATCAATCTGGCCGGGCCCATCTCGATGACGCGTGCGTTCCTACCCGAACTCGAGGCAGCGCGAGAGGCCGTGATCGTCAACATATCCAGCCTGTTCGGCCTGATCGCCCCTGCCGGTCAGACGGCCTACTGCGCCAGCAAGTACGCACTTCGCGGCTTTTCCGACTCGCTCCGGCACGAATTGGCGGACACGTCGGTTCGGGTAATGACGGTGCACCCGGGCGGCGTCCGGACGGACATCGTGAACGCGGCCAGACTGCCTGCTGATCGCACTGATCCGCAGGCAGACCGCGGTGCGATGAACCGGTTTCTGACGATGCCGCCTGACATCGCCGCCGAAAAGATTGTTCGGGGCATCGAGAAACGGAAGCGCCGAATTCTCATCGGCCGCGATGCGAAGATCGCCGCATTCGTCGAACGGATATTCCCCGACAGCTACTGGCGCACGCTGACAAGGCTCGCACACCGCCCGCCGCCTCGTCCCTGAGGCCCGTCCGGGCATGACCCCCGGAATGGATTGCGCCATCGGCCCGACCGCCCGATAACCAAGCGCATGATCACGCAAAAGCGATTCATCTCCGCTCAGGACTTGCTCGAGGATTCCTTCGCGCTCGCGAAGCAGATTTTGGAGAGCGGATTCAAACCGACTCACATCGTCGGGGTCTGGCGCGGTGGCGCCCCGACCGGCATCGCAGTCCAGGAATATCTCGCCTGGAAGGACGCCGACACCGATCATATCGCGGTGCGCACCTCTTCCTATCGCGGCATTGATGACGCCGACCCGGAAGTCCGGATCCACGGACTCGGCTATTTCGTCGAGCAGCTCGATGCGGCTGACCGTGTCCTGATCGTCGATGATGTCTTTGATTCAGGCCGCAGCGCAGTGGCGCTCGAAAAAGCGCTGATCGAACGGTGCTCGGGTCACGAACCCGCCGAAATCCGCATCGCAACGGTCTGGTTCAAACCCGATCGCAACCAGACAAACCGGCGACCGGATTTCTACGTTCGCGAAACGTCTGACTGGCTCGTCTTCCCGCACGAACTTTGCGGCCTGTCACCGTCCGAGATCGCGGCGCACAAGCCCGGGCTGCTTACTGACGGCTGAGCCAGGTTTGCGCCCCCTTGGCCGCCGCCAGCCCGGTCGCGAAACACCCTTGTAGCAGATAGCCTCCTGTGGGCGCCTCCCAGTCCAGCATCTCGCCGCACGCAAACACACCCGGCCGGCACTTCAACATGAAGGACTCATCCAGCGCGTCGAAGGCGATGCCTCCGGCCGTCGAGATCGCCCGGTCGAGACCGGACGTCCCCGTCAATGTGACGGGGCACGCCTTGATGAGGCTGGCGAGAGCCGCGGGGTCCCGCGGGAGGCTTGGCGACGCTTCGCGCAGCAGGCTCGCCGAAACCGGCGACAGACCCGCGCGCTTTCGAAGCCGGTTGGCGATTGATTCGCCTTTCTTGGTATTCTCCAGCCGCACGGCCAGCGCCGAATGGTCTGCACCTGGCCGCAAGTCGATCGTGATCCGGACGTCGCCTTGCGCCAGCGCGTCACGCAACTGCGACGACAGCGCGTAAATGGCCCCGCCCTCAATCCCGTAGCGGGAAATCATCGCATCACCGGTGACCGACAGATCGCCATGACGAACCGAAACATGCTTCAGGGGGGATCCGGCAAACCGGTCCGCAAAATACGCGCTCCAGTCGACCGTGAAACCGCAATTGGATGGCGCAAACGGCACCACTTCCACTCCTGCCCCGGCGAGGAGGTCTGTCCACCCGCCATCCGATCCCAGTCGCGGCCAGCTTGCGCCGCCAAGCGCGAGAAGGGTCGCCCTGGGTTTCGCGGTTGCGATGCCGTCCGGCGTCTCGAATGTGACGGCCTGGTCGTCGTCCCAGCCCTGCCATGCATGGCGTGGAAAGAGGCGGACGCCCTGCCCGTCCAGGCGCGCACGCCAGGCGCGCAACAGCGGTGAAGCCTTCATGGCCCGCGGGAAGACGCGCCCCGATGACCCGGTAAAGGTCTCCTGCCCCAATCCCTCGCACCAGCGGCGTATCTCGGCCGGCGGACAGGCCCGTACCGCGTCGAGCAATGCCTCGTGTTGGGGATGGTAGCGCGTCAGGAATTCGTCCAGCGCTTCGCTGTGTGTCAGGTTCAGCCCGCCCCGCCCGGCCATCAGGAATTTGCGCCCAGGCGTCGCCATCCTGTCGAATATGGCGACCTTGCACCCCGCCGCCGAGAGGTGTTCGGCCGCATAAAGTCCGGCCGGTCCGGCGCCAATGATCGCGATGTCGATGTCGGGTATGTGGGTCATGCAGCCGGTTCTGACTGCGCTTCAGCGCTGACGCAAGACACGCTGCGGGTTGGCCGTTAGCCTTTGGCGCTGAACGAGGGAGAACGCGCATGACAAGTTCGCACGTAATGACCGAGGCAAAGGGCGACGTGGCGATCGTCCGGATCAACCGGCCCGAACGCATGAATGCCCTGTCTGCGGAAACCGTGCGCGCACTCCATGCCGCTCTGAACGACGCAGCGTCTTCCTCGCGATGCATCCTTCTGACCGGAACCGAACGCGCATTCTGCTCCGGCGCTGACCTCGCCTCGGGCGACCCGGTCCCGTCGGATTCCGAAGGTCCGGATCTCGGCGCATCGCTGGAGACCGGGTATAATCCGCTGCTTCTCGCCATGCGGGATTTGCCAGTCCCGATCGTCGCAGCCGTAAACGGTCCGGCGGCGGGCATCGGGTGTTCGCTGGCACTGGCGTGTGACCTGATCGTTGCCGGGCGCAACGCCTATTTCCTCCAGGCATTCTCCCGCATCGGCCTTGTGCCGGACGGGGGCGCAGCCTTCCTGCTGGCTGCCGCAGCGGGAAAGGCACGCGCGATGGAAGCGATGTTGCTGGCCGAGAAAATTCCCGCCGAGACCGCGCTGGCCTGGGGGCTGATCAACCGGATTGCCGCCGACGACAGCGTCGAATCAGTCGGGCTGGACCTGGCACAGCGTTTGGCGGCCGGTCCGACGCGCGCGCTCGGCCTGACGCGCCGTGCTGCCTGGTCGGCGCTTGAATCGGGCTTCGAGACCCATCTGGATCGCGAACGGATCGATCAACGCACGGCGGGACGAACGGGCGATTTCGCCGAGGGGGTGACCGCCTTCCTGGAAAAGCGGCCCGCCCGGTTCACAGGTCACTGAAATAGAGACTCCTTTCAGCCGAAGCCTCTTGCGTTTTCACTAAAAACACCGTCCAAGAGAGCGCGCGAGGGGGGCGCCCGGCGGTGTGGGACCGGCTGGGCCGTGCAGGCGAGCGCTATGGCGCAAAACGAAACGATTACCGGCATTTCCATTTGTGGTGCGGGCCATTCGGGCTCGACCCTGCTCGGCATGGTGCTCGGCACCGCGCCGGACGCTTTCTATGTCGGGGAAGGCGCGAAAATTCGCTACCTCCACGACGAGAAGAAGCCGCTGAAGAAGCGCGTCTGCAAGATTTGCGGCGAGCCCTGCCCCGTCTGGTCGAAATTCCATTGGGACCGCAGCCGGCCGCTCTACCGGCAGGTCGCGGAACACACCGGCGCATCGATCATCGTGGATTCAACGAAAAACCCCGAATGGATCGACGAGCGTACGGCCGAACTCAGGCAGTCCGGCGACCGGTCAGCCCTGGTTCTCCTGCTTCGCGACGGCCGCGCCGTTATCAACTCGCGGCTACGCAAATATCCCGAACGCGATCCGAACCAGCAGATCACCGACTGGATGGCGCAGGTGGACCGCAGCGAGGCGCTGTTCGAGGCCTTCGAGGGGCCGAAGATCCGCATCCACTACGAGGAATTTGCGAGCACGCCCGACCCGGTCGTCCGGCGCATCTGCGAAGTGGCCGGTGTCGGGTACCAATCCGGGATGCTGGATTTCTCGTCGCGGCCGCATCACCCGCTTGGCGGCAATAACGGCACGCAATTCCTTGCAGCTCGCGAACAGGCCGCCGGCGACAGCTTCGTGTCGCTGCCGAACCGGACCCGCGACTACTACAAGGACCACCCAGCCGGCATCAGCCTCGATTTACGCTGGAAACAAGAATTGAAACCCGAGCACGCGGCCCTTTTCGATCAGGTCGCTGGACGCTTCAATACAGCCCTTAAGTGGGGGGAATAGGACGCATGGCCAAAGTTGATCTGGTATTCCGGCAAGTAGACGAGCGCACTCGCGACATCTCGCTGGAACTCGCCAAGAAGCATATCCGTCCGGAGAATGTCTTCATTCTCGACGATGTGCGTCCCTTCACTGAATGCGTGAACCAGATGCTGCAGATCCAGCACGATTGCGACTATGTCGTCTATCTGGATGCTGACTGCCTCATCCTTGAGGACATGCGCGAATTCATCGACCAGTGCGATGCCGCCTATGTCGATGCCTATGTGTCGGACCGTTTCCGGGGCCGGATCCATTGCGGCGTTCACATCACCCGCATCGATCTCGTTCGCCAGATGGCCGCAACCCCCGTTCCGGCGGATGATCTGAAATACGTTCTGCGCCCGGAATCCCGCCTGCGTAATCTCGCGATGAAGCCTCTGCGGCTGTCGAAGCAGTTCCGCAATTTCGAGATCCTGCACGACCACTTCCAGTTCAACCGCCACGTCTTCCAGAAATATGCGCTGCGCGAACTGCGCAGCCGGACCGACGAGCAGTATCGCCGCCTGTCGATGGCGATGAAGCGCTGGCCCGACCCCAATGGCGAGCCGGACGATTTCAAGATCGCCCGCGATGCCATCGACTTCGCCCGCCGGATGGTGCCGCATGGCGCGTCATCCGCAGAAGTCCACGACTTCATCAAGGACCTTCCCAAGCACGCCGAAGCGGAAATGAAGCGCCTGGGAATTGCCGAAAAGCCGGAGTTCACGATGGCCGAACTCGACAAGTGGGTGTCCCGCAACGAACACAAGCTGGGCTTCGGGTCAGACCCGGACAAGCCGAAGATTTTCGGCATCGGCCTCAGCCGGACCGGAACGCGCAGCCTGACATCGGCGCTGCAAATCCTGGGTTGGGACTGCAGCCACTACCCCATCGACGATGACACCTACACCGAGCTGGCGAACGGGCAGTACGACCTGTCCTTGTTCAAGGATTATGACGGCCTGACCGACATCACGACCGTTCCCTTCTACCAGCAGTTCGACAAGCAGTATCCGGGGTCGAAATTCATCCTGACCGTCCGCGACAAGGACAGCTGGTTGCGCTCGTGCCAGAACCACTGGTTCAACCGGCCTGCCTTCGCGTCGACCGACGACCCGGATGAGGAGACCCATCTCCTGATGCGCCAATTCCTGAGATCGGCAGTCTTCGGTTGCTACAATTTCGTGCCGGAGCGCTTTTCCTGGGTCTATGACCAGCACATCGCGGCGGTGAAGAAATACTTCAAGGATCGCCCGGATGACTTGCTGATCATCAACGTTGTCGGTGGCGAAGGCTTTGAAAAGCTGGCCCCCTTCCTTGACCGCCCCCTGCCGTCCCAGCCCTTCCCGCACAAGGGCGCCGTGATGAGTCAGAAGGTCGAGGAGGCCCGCGCCGAAGCCGCCGCAGCAGTTGCCTGAATCACGAACCGGCAGAGATTGAGACACGATGGCCCGCGCGGCCGAAAACCCGTTTGACGATGTCGAGATCCCGACGCTGCGCGCCGGGCTCGGCTACGGGCTGCGTGCCTTCGGCCTGGTCTGGAAGCATGACCGCTGGCTGACGCTCGCCATCGGATTGCTGACCGTCGTGCTCGCCCTGCTCCCGGCTGCCGCGGCCTGGCTGGCTAAGCTCGTCATCGACTCGGTCCTGGCTGCCATCGAAAGCGGCGCAGTCACGGATCGCGACACGGCCCTGATCTGGGTCGCAGCAGAAGCTGGCGTCCTGGCCTCGATGCTCGCGGTCAAACGCACACTGACCTTCCTGAAAAGCATGCTTCAGGCGCGTCTGGGCTATGCCGTCAGCCATCTCATCTATGACAAGACGCTGCGGATGGACTTGTCCCAGCTTGAAAATGCCACTGTTCAGCAGCAAATCCTGCTCGCCAAGCAATACGCGTCCGCACGACCGTACGGCCTCGTCAACCGCATCTTCGAGACTGCGCAGAACGCGATCACGCTGATCAGCTTCGCGATTGTCCTGTGGACCTTCTCCCCGCTCGCCGTGCTGGTCGTCATTGCGGGCGGATTGCCGCTGTTCATCAGCGAAGTGAACTTTTCGGGTCACATGTTCCGCTTCCACACCGGGCGCACTCCGGAAATGCGCGAACGCTCCTACCTCGAAACGCTGATGACCACCGAAACTGCGGCGCCTGAACGGATTCACGCGGATTCCAGTCCGCAAATCCTGTCTCGCTATGAAAGCCTGTTTGGCTGGCTGTTCGGGCATGATCGCAGCTTGCAGGCGCGGCGGGCTGCGTGGGCAGTCGCGCTCGGCATCCTCAGTTCGGCGATCTTTCTCGGCGGCAAGGTCTGGATTGTCTGGGTGACCATTGCGGGCGCCATCACGCTCGGCCAGATGACCATGCTGGTGACGGTCCTGCGCCAGGGCCAGAACACGCTGTCGACCCTGCTGACGGCAATCGGCGGCGGGTATGAGGACCTGCTCTACATCTCCAATCTCTACGACCTCTTGGCAATCGACGAGGCCGAGCGCACGGGCAGCAAAACCCTCGGGGTGACACCTGGAACCGGCTTCCAGCTTTCGGAAGTGTCCTTCTCCTATCCCGGCAGCACCCGGCCGGCGATCCAGGGACTGACGATGGACATTCCGCCCGGCACACAGCTCGGACTGGTCGGTGCAAACGGATCTGGCAAGACCACGCTCGTTCGACTTCTGATGGGGCTCTACACGCCGACCTCGGGCCGGATAACGCTCGATGGCACGCCCCTGGCTGACTGGGACTGGCCGACCCTGGCCGCGCGCACGGCAACGCTCTTTCAGCCCTTCCAGCGGTACAAGATGACCGCCGGAGAGAATATCTCCATGGGCGAAGGACTGCGTGTTCAGGATCCCGGCCTCCTTCAGGCGGCGGCTGAAAAAGGCTTGGCCGGCCCGCTGATCGCCGAACTGCCCGAGGGTCTGAACACACGACTGACCAAGAGGTTTCTTGATGGCCGCGAATTGTCCGGCGGCCAGTGGCAAAGGCTCGCCCTCGCCCGCGCGATGCTGCGCTCGCACGCCGACATCCTGATTCTCGACGAACCCACGGCTGCGCTGGACCCCGAGGCCGAGGGCGAATTTCTTGAGCTCGCGCGCCGCGAACACCGGACGTTGATCCTGATCAGTCACCGGTTGTCGAACTTGCAGCATTGCGACCGGATCGTGATGCTTGACAAGGGCCGGATCGTCGAGACCGGCACACATGACGAGCTATTCGCCGCCGAAGGACGCTATCGCAAACTCTTCGACCAGCAGGGCGAATTCTACCGCGAAGGTGGCGCGTCGTGAAAAAGGGCCGCCCGGACAGCGGCCCTTGATCCGTCGTCGGCGCGCCTAGTGCCCGTCTCGCGCGACGAGCGTGAACGTGACCGTCTCGCCAGCCGCATTCACGCCGGTCCAGCTATCACCCGCACTAAGGTCCTGGGCCACGTCCGGCTGACAGGCGTGCTCACCCGTCGCGCGTGTCGTGCAGATCTCCCCGTCGACAACTTCCCAGGTCCCTGAAATGCCGACATCGGTCGTGTAGCTTCCGTCCTCGTGAAACGAAATGGTGTACTCGCCCGACGGCGCGCTGACGTGCAGGTCATTGTGCATCAGCGGATCCATGCCGGCTGCCTGAAGCGATGCCGCAGCGAAAAGCGTGGTCAAAAGCATTTGTCATTCTCCCCTGTGGCGCGAAATTCGGGATTGTCATTCGCGTCCCGCTATAAAACTAACAGCCTCCGAGACCGGATGAAATGCCGTCTCAGCCGCAATCCCCATCCAGCGACGAAACCCAGTCCCGGATGAGCGCAGTGCTTTCCTCGTGCACAACGGAGCGCCCCAGTTCGGGCATCATCACATCGGGCCTGAGCGACTCGAGCCGGTAGATCAGGATGCTCTCGTCAGGCTGGCCGGGCACAATGTCGAAGCGGCGCCCGCCGGACCCCGGCCCGGCCGCGATGGGCATTTTGCACAGACCGAAATTCGGCCCCATCGGCGTTTCGGGATCGAGGAACAGTCCCGATGTGTCGGCCGGTCCAGCGGGGTTGTGGCAATGCGCGCAATTGATGTCGAGCCAGGCGCGCGCCCGCGCATCGATCGGCAGTGACGTGTCGGTCCAGTCCGGCGTGCGCGGCGCAGCATCGGGGGCCGGGGCGCCGGTCAAATAGCCCGCTGCGATCAGACGCTCCAGCTGGTTCTCCCGTCCATCCGTGTAGTCGAATTCCCGGTTGAGATGGCGCGCAGCCAGGCCGATGGGGCGCATCTCCCGCGTCGTGTTGTTCGTGACGTGACAGCCCCGGCACTGGTTCACATTCGGAACGAGATAATCGACCTCGATGGCATGTCCGTCATCGACCAGCGTGAAGTGCTGGGCGTCCCCGGTCCGCATCAGCACGGCCTCGGTCTGGTCGTCATTCCAGACATAGGGCAGCGCATCCCACCCCGCGTCCCGGCGCACCAGTATGCGCGTCTCGATCAACTGCACCCGGTCCAGGTTTAGAACAGCAGGGGATCCCGTCTGGTCGCCGCGTTCCAGCTGGCCGTGCTCTCCAATGGGGAAGTAGAACGTCTTGGTGATGACCGTGCCGACAGGAAAGTCGAACACGTCCCCGGCATCATACCGTGCGCTTGCCCCCTCCGGCATCCAGACCGTCCGGAACTTGCCCGCATGATCGGAAAACAGCGGCGAGTTGAGATCATAGGGCTCGACCCGGTCACCCGGCACAAGCGCGCCGCCGGTCATCGCCAGCATCCCCCACTCGCTCAGGACGGGCGGGTTGCTGTCAGCGTGAAATGTCGGCGCAACCGTGGTCTCGTTCTGCTGGCAGGAAATAATCAAAGCCAGGCCCAGGACCGCCAGCCAGGAAAACTTCCTCATCAGGGCAGCACGACCTCCGGCAGGGGCTCAAGCTGACAGCGATAATTTTCGGCCATGCGCGGGCTGCCAAAGCCGTTCGGACCGTCCGCGTTCAGCATTTCCGCATCGCCATTGTCGATGCAGATCCGCAAGGCGGCCGGCATTTCGCCCTCGACCATCTTCGCGTCGTCGATGAACCCGTCCCACAACACGTCCGGGATGCGTCCGTTCAGACCGAACATCGCAACGCGAAGGGCCTGCAACTCCATTCCGTCGGGATTGTTTCCGCCCTCACCCAGCGTGTTGCCGTGAACGTGGATGCCTTCGGGATAGGGATCGAAATCCTCTCGCGTGCCGAGGTCCGAATAGCCGGTCGAGAACACGCTGGAGATGATGATGTTGGCGGTGCGGTGATCGCGGATGTCATTTCCGAAAATTTCAACGTCATCATTGGAATTGATGACGATCCCGGACCCTGCCGGAACGCTCGCGACCGGTGTGCCGGGATGACCGAAATTGCGCGTATTGTTGTCAAACACCTGGTTGTTGAACACTCGGGTCTGCCGCCCGGGCTGGGGCAGGTTGGGCATGTTGAAGACCAGGATTCCGCCCGTATTCTCTGTCGCGACATTGTCGTAGACGTCCGCCGCAACCGTGTTTTCAACCTCGATCCCGGCAACATTGCGCTCGGCGCGGCTGTTGCGCACGATGACATTGCGCGACTGGCCGACATAAATGCCGGCATCCGATGCGCCAATCGCGACGACACCGTCGATCAGCACATTGGTCGTTTGAACCGGGTAGATGCCATAGGCGCCATTGTCGGTGTCGGGCCCGTTCGTCCATTCGGTCCGCACGCGCCGGATGACGATGTTGTCGCCCTCATTGATTTTCAGCGCATCGCCATTCGTGTCCTCGATGGCCAGGTCCTCGATCGTGAAGTCGCTGGCCGTGACCAGCAATCCTTCCGCGCCGGATGTCTGGTTGGCGAAGGACAGGATGGTTTCGTCCATTCCGGCGCCTCGAATGGTGACGCCATCGACGGTGAGCGACAGGGATCGCTCGAAACTGAACACGCCGGCCGGGATCTCGATCACATCGCCGGGCTGGGCATCCAGAAGCTGTTCCATCAGCGTGGTCTGGTAATCCGCATCCGCGCCAGACACGTCGCGGCCTTCGGGTTCCCCTCCACAGGCAGCGACCGCCAGACCGATTCCCGCCAACATGGCGACGACATGCGCTTTCATACCAACTCCCCCTTTGTTCCCGCTCGATGGCGTGGTGAACTGTGTTCACTCTAAGCAAGGAGTCGGTTGTCCGTCACCCTTGCATTTGACGCCGGACTGCGGCGCGGAGACGGGGAGTGATGACGGACCCAGCGCTGATCGATTCGACCAACGTGTCGCTCGGACAGGGCAGCGAGATCGCGCTCGCGCTGGCGCTCGCCATCATGATGTTCGCTGTAGCCCTGACGCTGCGGGTGTCGGATTTCACCTTCCTGAAAACCCATCCAAAAATGTTCCTGGGCGGTGTGATCACGCAGGTCCTCGCCCTCCCCCTCGCCTCGCTTGCCCTTGCGGCCCTGATCGCGCCCACGCCGTCCATCGCGCTTGGCATGATCGTAGTGGCCTGTTGCCCCGGCGGAAATGTCTCGAACCTGTTCGTGATGCTTGCGCGCGGCAATGTCGCCTATTCGGTGGCCCTCACCGCGGCCTCGAGCGCAATGGCGTTCCTGGTGACACCGCTGTCCATCCTGTTCTGGGCGAGCCTTTATCCACCGACAGCCGCCCTGATCCGCGAGATCGATGTCGATACGCTGCCCTTTCTGATCCAGGTGGCGATCATGCTGGGTCTGCCGCTGGCCGCCGGAATGCTGGTCAGGGCCCGGCTCCCGGCGCTGGCTGACCGGATTCAACCGGTATTCCAGTGGCTCGCAGTCGCGATCATTCTCGTTTTGATCGTTGTGGGCCTGCAAGCGAACTGGGGGATGCTGGCCGCCATCGGTCTGGTCATCATTCCGATCGCCATCCTCCACAACGCCACCGCCTTCAGCATTGGCGCCGCTTCAGGTCGTCTACTTGGCATCGATCCGGCCTCGCGCCGCGCCCTTACCTTCGAGATTGGTATTCAAAATTCCGGTCTCGGTCTGGTCATCCTTCTCGCCCAGTTCGACGGTCTCGGCGGCGCAGCCTCCGTGACGGCCGTCTGGGCGATCTGGCACCTGGTGTCCGGCCTCTCGCTGGCAGGTGCGTTCCGGGTCTGGAATGGACGAAAACCGGTATCAGGGAGTGAACCCTCATGAGCTTTGATCTGAAAATCACCGGCGGCCTCGTGTTTGACGGAGACGGGAATGTTCCTGTCCGTGCCGACATTGCCGTGTCCGGCGGAAAGATCGCGGAGATCGGGTCGCAACTCGGCGACGCCGCCCGAACCATCGATGCCACCGGATGCATCGTCACGCCCGGCTTCATCGATCTGCACAGCCACTACGACGGACAGGCGACGTGGGATGATCGGCTCGAGCCATCCGTCTGCCACGGTGTCACGACCACGGTGATGGGCAATTGCGGCGTTGGATTCGCCCCTGTCCACGACGCAGACCATGATCGCCTGATCAAGCTGATGGAAGGGGTCGAGGACATACCCGGCACCGCGCTGGCCGAGGGTCTGACGTGGAACTGGAACAGCTTCCCCGACTACATGGATGCCCTCGAATCGCGGAAGCGCACGATCGATATCGCCGTTCACATCGGCCATGACCCGTTGCGGGTTTATGTCATGGGCGACCGGGCGATTGCCGATGAAGACGCGACCGATGACGATATCGCGAAAATGCGGGATCTGGTTCGCGCAGCGATGGAAGCGGGAGCCATCGGCTTCTCGACCGGGCGCAGCGACGTTCACAAGACCGCAGATGGAGACTTCACGCCTTCGTCTGAAGCCACCTCACGCGAACTTGCCGGTATCGCCACGGCCTTCCAGGGGCTTGATTACGGCGTGGTGCAGGCGGTCAGCGACTTTGACCTCGAACGCGAAGGCGACCGCTTCGAAGCCGAATGGGATGTGCTTGAAGCATACGCGAAGGCAGCGGGCGGACGTCCGTTCTCGATGTCACTGATGCAGCGTGATTTTGCACCCGATCAGTGGACGCGCATCCTGTCGAAAGCCGAGGAGATGAAGCGCGACGGAGTCGACATGCGCGTGCAGGTCGCTCCGCGCGGTATCGGCGTTTTCCTCGGCCTACAATGCACCTTCCACTTCTTCATGGGCTATCCCAGCTACAAGAAAATCGCACACCTCCCGTTCGAGGAGCGCGTCGCGATCATGAAGACACCGGAGTTCAAGGCGAAAATTCTCTCGGAGAAGACCGACAAGCTGTCAGGTCCGGGTTCGTCCGTCCCGCCGCTCGCCGATCTGCTGATGGAGCACATCGACTTTGTCGCAACCAAGCTGTTCCGCCTCGGCGATCAGCCCGACTACGAACAGCCGCCCGAGCAATCGCTGGCGGCGCAGGCCGAGCGTGAGGGCATCCCGTTGATGGAAAAGCTTTACGACACGGTGCTGGAACGCGATGGTCAGGAGCTGATCTACTTCCCTATCTACAACTATACGAACGGCGACTACGGCGCCGTTCACACCATGATGACCCATCCCCAGGCCTTGCAGGGTCTGGGCGATGGTGGCGCACATGTCGGGACCATCTGCGATGCGTCCACGCCAACCTATTTGATGAGCTACTGGACGCGCGACCGTCAGCGCGGCGAGCGGGTCGCCCTGCCCCGCGCCGTCCAGATGCTGACATCGGACATCACCGATTATCTGGGTCTGAAGGACCGCGGCCGGATCAAGGTCGGCCAGAAGGCCGACATCAACATCATCGACCACGACCGTCTGAACGTGCTGCCGCCCTATATGGTCAAGGACCTGCCTGCCGGTGGTCAGCGCCTGCTGCAACGCGCCACGGGCTACCGGGCCACGATCGTTTCCGGTGTGCCGGTCGTGCTCGATGACGAGATCACGGATGCGCGGCCGGGTCGGCTGGTCCGCGCCGGACGCTAGACGGCGTCAAGCTCCAGACCGTCATCGCCGCGCGTCACCCGCCACCTGCTCTCGGTCGCCGCTGTGTAGCCGCGCCGCTTGATGGTCGAGACCGACACGAATTCTGATTCGAAGGCTTCAGGCGTCATCGTCAGGCGCATGAAACCCTTCGCATAGGGTTCGTGGTGCAGTATCTCGGCATTGGCCGCTTCCGTGATCCGCCCGAAATGCACACCCGGCGCCGGCACGCCCTCGAAGGGTGACGGGCTGGTCACGGACGTTGCCCCGAATTCGAAACCGGCGCGGCGTCCATCGCCAGTCCTCAGGTCGCAGGTCCAGAAATTGTGGGTATCGCCCGCCAGGGCAATCATACCGCCGGACGCATCAAGCACGGTCTCGTAGAGCCGTTCGCGCTCGGCCGGGTAGCCATCCCAGCTGTCGAAGCTGAAAGGCGAGTCGAACCTCGACCGCTGGATGTAGTCCCAGGCCAGGTCGTCATTGTTGCGCACATACCATTTCAGCCATCCGGGCAGCACCTCCATGTAGTTCGGCATGGTGATCCGGCCGAGCAGAACCTGCCCGCCCAGGACCTGCCAGGGCTTGCCGGCGGCACGGGACGCGCGGAACGCGTCGCCAATCCCGGCGATCTGGTCCGCACCCAGCATCTCGCGTGACGGATCACCGACCACATCGCGCAGCCACTGCGCAACCAGGGCGCGGTTCTCGGGCGTATCCTCGGAATCCGCCGGGATCGGAAAGCTGTCGAAGGTCAGTTGTTCGGTGCGGTGGGTATGCCGGCTCTCGGTCAGCGCGATGGTGGCCAGGTTGCCGACTTCGATGGTCGACATGCCACCGATCAGGTCTTCCGGCTCGCGTGTCGGATTCCAGTCGTGGAAGGCGCGCAGCGCGCCCGACCGGCGGTCTGACCACTCCCCCTCGTCGTCATTGTGGTTTTCCGCGCCCGTCGCCCAAGTATCGTTGGCAACCTCGTGGTCGTCCCAAGTGATGAACCAGGGCGCCGCAGCATGAGCGGCCTGAAGGTCGGGATCGGATTTGTAGAGCGCGTGACGCGCCGCATAGTCGGCCTGTGTGAGGCATTCATGGGCGGGCACCGGTACACGGCCCAGCTTTTCGGCATCGCCCGTGGCATAGCCTCCCATCCCGTATTCGTAGAGATAATCGCCCAGGTGCAGCACCAGATCGAGGTCGGGCGTATCGGCGACTTCACGGTAGGCGTTGAAAAACCCGGCCGGATAGTTCGAGCACGAGCAGACCGCGATATTGAAGCGCTCGACCGGACCTGAAGGCAGCGTGCGGGTCCGCCCGGTCGGCGAGACCACGCCATTGTGCACCATCCGGTAGAAATAGCGGGTGTCGGGCTGAAGTCCCTCAGCCAGCATCTTGTAGGTCGAGAGCGGGTTTTCCCGGATGTATTGCCTGGTCTCACGGCCTTCCCAGACAATGTGCTGGAACGCGTCGTCCTGGGCGACCTGGAACAGGATTTCGCCGCCGCCATCTTCGGTCACGGCGGTCCACAGTACGACCGACCCCGCATCGGGAGCACCCGATGCAACGCCGTGACGAAACGGTCCGGTCGGGGCCGGCGGCATCGGGCGGTTGTTGGTTCCGCAAGCGGCGGTGACCACCGCGAGACCGGTCGAGCCCAGCAAGACATGCCGGCGGTTCAGCGTGAATGGCATCGTCGAATTCCCCTCACCAATTCGTGCGTCCGAAATGTCCTGCGTGCTCAGTCGCGCGGTCGAAGCACCAGCGTTTCGGAATTCTCCGGCGGATTGTCCGCAGTCCAGTCAGTCCGCATTTCAAAGCTTTCGCCCGCAGCCCACATCGGAGCCAGATCCCGGTAGTGGTCCGACCACGGGTGCCCGGACTGCCCCGGCGCATGCATGAAGCGGGACGCGTCCAGATCGGACAGGTCATAGATCGCGCGCAGCGAAGGCCCGTGGAACACATCAAAGCTGTCACCGCGCAGGGAATAGACCGCGACATTGACGGTCGACCCGTCCCCGCCGACCGGCTGACGCACGGTGAACAGGCCATCGAGAAGAGGCTGACCGGTGAAGAGCGGGTGGTCGAACACGGCAGCATGCGCGCTGCCCCAGGACCAGTTGGCGATGTCAGGACCGAAGCGCGCCATCC
The DNA here is from genome assembly GCA_002692855.1 of Maricaulis sp. Lineage (GTDB taxonomy): Bacteria > Pseudomonadota > Alphaproteobacteria > Caulobacterales > Maricaulaceae > Hyphobacterium. Next base: position 120,578 of record NZMJ01000021.1, on the reverse strand, counting down.
CGGTTTCCATCGCCTGGTCCAGTGCTGCTCCAACCGTATCAGCGCAGCTCTCCGTCTCGCTGGTCGTGACATTGTCGCACCAGCGCGTTTCGCCGCCGACCAGGACATTGTCGATAAACCCTTCGCGGCGTCCGATGAAGCGCGGGAAATCCTCACCCAGCTCGTCCCCATAGAGCGCTTCCGCCAGCGCCCGGTACCAGAGCGCGTAGACCAGCGCTTCGTTGGAATAGACCGGCATGGAGCCGTCCCAGTCGGCGAGCATGTCGCGGGCGCGTTGCCCCGCTTCGGTCCGGGGATTGGAAGCCGCGATTACGGGCACAAGGCGGACAGCCTGCTCGGATGTCACATCCATCTGCAGCACCTGGAAGCTGTCCGTGTCGTGCCGGTCCGCGAGATCGAGCTGGTCGTTGATCCTGATCGCCCGGAAGATCGCATACTCGCCGGGCGTGTCATATCCGTAAGTATCTGGTGTAATGCGATTATTGCCGCTTGTGATCCGGCCGGAGCGTGGATTTTCAACACGCGGAAGATCATCGTAGGGAATGTATCCCGACCATTGCCCGTCCGTGTCGCGGATAGGTACCAGGCCGGCTGTCGTATAACCGATCGTGCCGTCGACATGGGCGTAATGCATGTTCTGCATCGGCGCCGTATAGCCTTCACCGGCAGCCACGAATTCATCCCAGTTGCGACTCATCATGATCCGGTAAGACACTCCGGCCACATCATTATTTGCGTTGAGCGCGGTCGACTGCAGGACCACGTCAACATCGCCGAAAGCCTCGACGGCGAAATAGTCGGGATCAAGCACCGGACCGATCGGGCTTTGCCGGATCGTCAACTGGACGGGCTCGCGTCCGCGCACCGTGATCGTTTCAGTCCTGGGTTCGATCTCGAGCGTGTCCCGGTCGAACGTTTGCAGATCGATCACGTCAAAGCCGGTATTGGTGAAGCCCCATGCAGAAACATCATTTCGGCCCAGCACAACGAGTGGCGCCCCGGCGACGGTCGCGCCAACGACATGCCCCTCCGACAGTGCCAGGTGGGCGAAATACCAGATGCCAGGTGCCGACAGCGACAGGTGCGGATCATTGGCCAAAAGCGGCGCACCGCTCGTCGTGTGTTCTCCTGACAGCACCCAGGCATTCGAACCCTCGTCCACGTCCGGCTGGACTTCGTTTTCCGGGCGGCCCTCCGGGCGCGGCGGGGNGTCGTTGAACTGCTGAGGCACATCCTCGGCCTGCAACATGGTCGGCGCCCAGTCCGGGTACTCCGGCAGGAATTCTGCCAGCTGGTCAGGCATCAGGATCTCGTCGAGACGCCGGCGGGCGATCTCGCTGTCCTCACCCGCCGCAAGCGAGTCCGCCATGTAGACGACGACGGAGGCAGTATCGACCAGCCGCCAGGCTTCGGCTTCGACGAACAGGATCCGGTATTCGGGCGAAGGCGTTCCTTCGCGCAGACGGGCGTTCACACCCGCCGTATAGGCTTCGACCGCAGCGAGCGTTTCAGCGTCCATGTTGGCGACGGACGCCGCCGCGATCATCGGATATCCCCGGATGCGGTTGCGGGCATCAACGCGAATGGCGCGTTCACCGGCGATCTCCGACAGACGGCCCTGCACATACCGGCGCATCATGTCCATCTGGAAGAAGCGGTCTTGCGCATGGGCATAGCCCAGGCCGAAAAACACGTCCGCATCGGTTTCACCGAAAATATGCGGCACACCGAATTCATCGCGCACGATGCTGACTTCGCTCGATATTCCGGCGACGCGCGTTCGGCCATCGGTTTTCGGTGAAGTGCCCCAGAACGCCCACAGCACGTAACCGCCACCGAGAACCCCTAGGATGACGACCAACCCGATCAGGCCAACAAGCCCGCGCATGACCCAACGCATCCGATTCCCCCATATGTGAACAGCGTTCACATCGACCTTAGCAGGACCGGCTGCATTGACCAGCACACCCTGCAACGAGGCTTAACGGACGTAGGATGCACCATTGATGTCCATCACCGTACCGGTCGCCGAAGGGCATGCCCCCGTCAAAAGGAAGGCCGTCACCGCTCCGATTTCCTCGGGCTGCGCAACAGCGCCAAGTGGGATTTCCGCGACCGCCGCGCGACGCGCCTCCACCCGCGAGGGAGCCATGTCGGTTTCAATCCAGCCGGGCGTCAGCGTGTAGATCAGTATCCCCTCACCGGAATGTGCGCGCGCCAGCGTCTTGGCCGCTGCAACCAGCCCGGCCTTGACCGCGGCATAACCGGCATGGTCGGGACCATCTCCGCGATAGGCTGCACGCGACGCAATGTTCACGATTGATCCCCCACCCCGCGCGCGAAAGGTATTGATCGCGGCGCGCATCAGGTCGCACGGCGCACGCAGATTGACGGCCAGTTGCTCGCTCCAGCCTGCCCCCCATTGCGCATCGTCATTGAGCGGCGTGGCGCGGTAGATCCCCGCATTGTTCACGAGTGCGTCCAGAGGGCCGAACTGCGCTTCTGCTTCCTGCCACAAATGGGCCCCGGCGTCCGCCTTTCCCAGATCGTGGCCGATCACACCCAGCGCAAACTCGCCCAGTTCATCAGCCAGTGCCTCGGCCGAATCCCGCTGCTGATTGTAGTGGACGACCACCTGGCCGCCTTGCGCCGCACAGGCTGCGGCGATGGCGCGCCCTGCGCCGCGCGACGCGCCCGTCACGAGGATGCGTTTTCCCGTCAAAGGTCCGGTCATGGCTATTTCGATTGCAGCTTGGAAATGAAGTCGAACATTTTTCCATAGGGCGGCGCGATCAGGCGCGACGGGTGCCACTTCGGCGCTTCGAATACCGCCCGCTCATGCGTGAAGGTCAAAAACCCGTGTTCACCGTGATACGCGCCCTGCCCCGAAGCGCCGACACCTCCGAACGGCATGCCCTCCACCGACATGTGAAGCATCGACGCGTTCACGCTTGCCCCGCCCGAAATCGTCCGCTCCAGCACGCTGCGCGCAGCGTCCTTGTCCCTGGCATAGACATAGAGCGCGAGCGGATGATCGCGGTCGTTCACGAAGCGGATCGCGTCATCAATCGTATCGTAGGGAAGGATCGGCAGTACCGGGCCGAAGATTTCTTCCTTCATCAGGGCGGAATCGAGCGGCGGGTCGACCACCACGGTCGGCGCCAGCTTTCTGGCATTGCCGCCGTCGCTTCCCTCGGGTTGCAGAATGCGGGTTCCCGCAGCGCGCGCCTCTTCGATCATCGACGTCAGGCGCGCGTGGTGCTTGTCCGAAATGATGGCGGTGTAGTCCGCATCCGTTGCGAAATCGGCGTAGAATTCGCGGACCTTTCCCAGCACTGCGTCTGCAGTCGCATCGATCTGACCGCGCGGCGCCAGCACATAGTCCGGCGCGATACACGTCTGGCCCGCATTGAAAAACTTGCCCCAGGCGAGCGGTGAAGCGGCGTCTTGCGGATCGTAATCTTCGGTCAGGATTGCAGGCGACTTTCCGCCGAGTTCCAGCGTGACCGGTACGAGATTCTCCGCCGCCGCCATCGCCACCAGACGCCCGACATGGGTCGACCCTGTATAAAAGAGATGGTCGAATTTCTGTGCGCTGAACGCTTCGCCGACCTTCGGCCCGCCGGTCACGACAGCCACCTGGGTTTCGTCGAAGGCTTCAGCCAGTATGCGCTTTATCAGCTCAGCGGTCTGAGGGGTCAGTTCGGACGGCTTGATAATCGCCCGGCACCCGGCCGAGAGCGCCGCGATCAGGGGCGCGATTGCCAGCTGATAGGGATAATTCCACGGCGCCACGATGCCGGCGACGCCCTTGGGTTCCCGGCGCACATAGGCCTTGCCGGGGGCCAGTGTCATGGGGACTGACGCCGACTTTGGCTTGGCCCATTTCGCGACATGGGATTTCGCGTGCTTGGCCGCACTGATGACGAACCCGATCTCCGCGATCTGGGTTTCGGCGCAGGACCGGACGCCGTAATCGGCTGAAATGGCGGCGATGATGTCCGCCGCATGGTTCTTCGTCAGGTCCGCAATCTTGTCGATGTCAGCCTTGCGCTGGTCGATCGGCCGATGGCGTTCGACCTGGAAGGCTTCGCGCTGGCTCGAGAGCAGAGACTTCAGGCGCTCGATCTGCCGGGCTTCATTCTCGCTCATGTCACAGGCTCCTTCAGGCCGAGGCGCGGATCATCTCCGCAGCCTTGTCGGCAATCATCATAGTCGGCGCGTTGGTGTTTCCGCCAACCAGGCGTGGCATGACCGAGGCATCGACGACCCGCAGGTTCTTCACACCGTAGACCCGGCATTCCGGATCGACCACCGCCAGTTCGCCCTTGCCCATCACGCAGGTCGATGTGGGATGGTAAAGCGTCTCGGCGCGGGCGCGTATGTCGGTTTCAAGGTCATCTCGTGTCGTGGCATCCGGACCCGGCAGCCATTCTTCGACACGCTCGCCGTCGAAAGCCGGTGCTGCAAGAATACGGCGCGTGATTTCCAGACCGTCGATAAGGGCGGTCAGATCCCCTTCCTTGTCGAGATAGTTGGGATCTATGGCCGGATATTGCGTGGGGTCGGCGCTCTTGATGCGGATTTCACCCCGGCTTTCCGGGTAGAGGTGGCAGACGTGAAGCGTGACACCGTGGCCCCACACGGTCTCGCGCCCGTGATCCTTCGACAAGGACGGGATGAAGACCAGCTGAAGGTCCGGCAGCTCGCCCGCGAGAGAGGACGACAGGAACGCGCCGCCCTGAACGGGATTGACCGTGAAATCGCCATCGCCCCGCGTCAGCCAGCGCAGGACGTCTCCCATATTCTTGCCCATTCGCGGCCAGCTATACCCCAGGGCGACCGATGACTTCGTCCGCATCAGCGCTGCGATATCGAGGTGGTCCTGCAAGTTGCGGCCGACGCCCGGCAGATCGACTTCAGGCGCCACGCCCGCCGCCTTCAGCCAGTCAGGGTCACCAATGCCCGATAGCTGCAGCAATTGCGGCGAGTTGATTGCGCCGCCCGACAGGATCACTTCCTTGCGCGCGGTCAATGTTGTGGTGTCGCCGGCAATTTCAGCCGAGACGCCTGTCGCACGGCCGTTCTCCAGTATGACCCGGTGAACCAGCGCTTCGGTGATGACCGTGACGTTGCCGCGAGCCATGGCCGGTCGAAGGAACGCGTCCGCAGCACTCCAGCGGCGCGGCCCCTTCATCGTCATCTGGTAAGGCCCGAAACCGTATTGCTTGTCGCCGTTGAAGTCGGGATTTCGCGGGTATTGCAACTGGTCGCCGGCTTCGAAAAATGCCTCGGTCAGGGGATTGAGCCGGGGTATGTCCTGGACGTGAAGCGGACCATCCACGCCGTGATAGGCATCGGCGCCGCGCTGCTGACACTCCATGGCCTTGAAGCGCTCCAGCGCGTCACGCCAAGACCACCCCTCTGCGCCCATCTCCCCCCATTCATCGAAGTTCTCGGCGGCACCGCGCATATAGTGCATCGCGTTGATCGACGACGAACCGCCGAGCGTCTTGCCACGCGGCCAGAACAGGCGCCGGTCATTCAGGTTCTTCTGGGGCTCGGTCTCGTAGGCCCAGTTGTACGGCCCGCCTGAAACGACCTTGGCCAGCAGCATCGCAGTGCGGATTGCAGGCGATGTGTCGGGCTTGCCGGCCTCAAGAACGCAAATCGACACGTCGCGGTCACGCGACAGGCTTTCCGCGACGACACAGCCCGCCGACCCCGCCCCAACGATGATGTAATCGAATTCCGTCGCGTTACTCATCGCCGGACTCCGCGAGCGGAGCGACAGCCTCGGCGATGGCGCGCATGACGGTGAGTGTCTCGCCCGTGCGGGCACCCCAGTCTGCATCCCCGGCAAGTCGGGCAATCACCACACCGCGGCGCTCATCCACCCAGATATACTGGCCGTAGACCCCTGCGGCGAAATACTCCTGGTCGAAATTTTCGGGCATCCACCAGTGCAGCCCGTAGCCGCGAAGCGGAATGGTTTCATTCGGTACCTGGAATGCGGCATTGGGCGTGGTCGCCATCTCCACCCAGCCTTCAGGCAGCAGGCGTTGCCCGTCCCACACCCCGTCCTGAAGGTAGAACTGGCCCAGGCGCGCATAGTCTCGTGCAGTCGCATTCAGGCAGCAATATCCGATGGCCTCGGCGCGATCTCCTGCGACATTCTGCGACCAGTAGGCGTCAGTCGCCATGTGCAGCGGCGTCCATATCTGTTGCTGCGTGATGGTGGCGAGATTCTCGCCATAGATTCCGCGCAGCACTGCTGCCAGCACGTGCGTGTTCGGGCTGGTGTAGTGCAGGTCCGTCCCCGGATCGCGGTCGCGAGCAATCCGTATCAGCTGGTCGTCGACGCTGCGCCCCATGATGAAGGTGTTGAAGAACAGCGGACGTATGTCGGAGTCCGGTCCCGAGTAATCCTCGTTGAAATCCACCCCGGCGGACATCATCAACAGGTGTCGCAGGCTCGTCTGCCCCAGGTCGGAACCGGCATATTGCGGCGCAAATTCCTCGGCAAGCTGGTCGAGGGACTCGATCAGGCCTTCCTCCAGAGCCATGGCGATCATCGTCGCAACAAAGCTCTTGGCCACTGACCACGACGTCAGCCGGGTCCCGGCATTGGCGTCGCGCAGATACTGCTCGTGCACGATCTCTCCATCATGCAGAACCACCAGCGCCAGCGAGCGTGACTCGTCGAGATACTGGTCGAGCGTGCGTTCTTCTTCGCCCCAGACATAGACGGGATTCAACGGCGCGGACGCCCCTTCAAAGGGTTCGGGATCTGTCGCTTCGATGGTTCGGTACGGGAAAATCGCATCCATCGTCTGGAAGGTTTCCGGGAATCGCTCCGGGTCGGACAGGCGCTGGATTTCCGCAGGCGAATAGTCTGACCAGGGCCGGAAAAACCAGGCTGCACCGGCCGTTACAGCGACCACGCCGGTCAGGATCAGCCCCCCCAGGATTCGTAACAGCATGCTCTCCCCCGTTCTGGTTACGACTTGTTGACCTCCCAGTGTCACGACGAACGCTGGCAAAGTGCAACGGTTATTCCGTTGCCGCCTGTTGCGCATACGCTACTGACACCAGCCGCAAAGAATGGTGTTATGCACCCATAAACCAAGCACCGGACGGGATCCCGAGTGCATCAGGGGGAGTGACATGAAGTCTTCTATTCGTGCCATCGCAATGGCATCCACGGCGCTCGGCGCCAGCCTCGTCCTTTCGGACATCGCTGCCGCGCAGGTTGATACCATCACGGTGACCGCACAGCGCCGCGAGCAAACACTGCAGGAAACCCCGATTGCGGTCTCCGCAGTCGCCGAGGAACAACTGACGCTCGGCCAGATCCGCGACGTGCGCGATCTCCAGCAACTCGTTCCGTCCCTGCGCGTCGCGCAGTTCTCACGTTCGGGTGTGACCGAATTCGCCATTCGCGGCCTGGGTACGTCGGCTGACAATGTCGGCCTCGAGCCGTCCGTCGCCGTTTTCGTCGACAACGTTTACCGCTCGCGCCAGGGCGCCGCGATCAACGACTTCCTGTCGCTGGAGCGCGTCGAAGTCCTGCGTGGTCCGCAGTCCACCCTGTTCGGCAAGAACTCCCCGGCCGGTGTGGTGCACTTCATCACCCAGGCGCCCGAATATGAATTCGGTGCTGTCGGCGAAGTCACGGTGTCGAACTACAATGGCCGCATCTTCCGCGGCACCGTCACCGGCCCCGTCATGGACGGGAATGCGGCGGTTCGTTTCGACATCAACCGCAACACGCGTGACGGTTTCATCGACAACGTCTCGACCGGCGGAACGTTGAACAACCGTGACCGCTGGAGCATGCGCGCCCAGTTCGCGGCGGATCTCGGCGAAAACGTCTCGGTTCGCCTGATCGGCGACTATGGCGTCGTTGACGAGAATTGCTGCGCAGCACCCTTCTCCTTCCACCTGCCGCAGAACGCCGGTGCGCTTGCCATCCTTGGCGGCACGGTCCTGCCGGATGATCCCTTCCGTCGTCAGGTCGCGACCAATTCCCCGGTCAACACCCAGATCGACACGCGCGGTCTGTCCGGTCAGGTCGATATCGACTTTGACGGCTTCCAGCTGACCTCGATCACGGCGTATCGCTATTTCCGCGATGACAACGAGATCGACGCCGACTTCACGGATGTGGACCTGTCCCGCACCCGGGCGCTGGACACCCAGTACGGCACCTTTACGCAGGAATTCCGCCTGACCTCGACCGGCGACAACACCGTCGACTGGCTCGCAGGCCTGTATTTCTTCGACCAGGACATGACGCACCAGGACATCACCCGCTACGGGAATGACCTGCGTCCGTTCGCTGACCTCGTTTCGGGCGGCGCCATCACCGCTCTGGAAACCGGTCTCGGCGCACCTGCCGGCTTGTTCCTGGCCGCGGGCCAGGGTCGCCAGGAAGATTATGACCTGACCACACAAAGCTGGTCGGTCTTCGGTCAGGCAGACTGGCACGTTACGGACCGGTTCACGGTCACGGCGGGTCTGCGCTACACCGAAGAAGACAAGACGGTTGATGCCGATCTCAACGTGAACGACCCGTTCTCGGCGTTGAACTTCGTCCAGATCGGCTTCCAGCAGATCTTTGCCGCGGCGTTCTTCCAGCTGACCGGCCTGCCGCCGACCCCGGCGAACATCGCCGCGAACCCGGCTGCTGCCGCCCAGGCCCAGGCGATCGCGACTGCGGGTTCAACCAATCCGGCTGTAAACCCGCTGCTCGGCCTGACCGCGCTGCAGTTCTCGCCGCCCGCTCCGGACTATGCTTCGGCCCGTTCGGAAGACAACACGTCCGGCAACATCATCCTGTCCTATGACGTGACCGATAACCTCAACGTCTATGCGAGCTACTCGACGGGCTACAAGGCAGGCGGCTTCAACGTCTCCTCCACGGCAGCCATCGCGAACGCCCTGCAGTTTGATCCGGAAATCTCGACCAATATCGAGATCGGCGTGAAAACCACGCTCCTCGACAACACGATGCGCCTCGACTTCGCGGCCTTCAGCCAGAACCTCGAGGATTTCCAGTCGAACAACTTCAACGGCACGGCCTTCGTGCTCGACAACGCCGGTGAAGTGGTTGTCCGCGGCATCGAGATCGAGTCGATGTGGCGTCCCAACGAGTCCTTCATGTGGACCGGTGGTGTCACCTACCTGCTCGACGCCGAGTATGAGCGCTACACCAACGCGCCTTGCGACGATCTCAACCAGTCCAGCCAGTGCCTGATTGCCGGCACCCAGGACCTCACCGGCCGCCGTCTGGCCGGTGCCGCGAAGACCACCGCCACCTCTACGGCGACCTGGTTCTTCCCGCTGGGCAATGACTGGGGCGGTTTCGTCCGCGGTGAAGTCTTCTACACCAGCGGCCGCAACCTCGGTGGCGACCTCGACCCGCGCAAGGTCCAGGAAGGCTTTGCCCTGTTCAACGCGTCGTTCGGCTTCGGTGCCGAAGACGAAAGCTGGGGCCTGCAGTTCTGGGGCCGCAACCTCGCGGACGAGGAATACCTCGTCGGTGAATTCAGCTCCGTTGGTCAGCCGGGCAGCCTGAACGGCTATCCGGGCGATCCGCGCACCTATGGTGTGACGCTGCGCCTGCGCCGCTAGTCACACGCATATATCGGGTAAGATCGGGAGCGGAGGCGCAAGCCTCCGCTCTCTTTCGTTGGAGGCGCGCCTTGGCGACACTCTACATCCTGGTCGGGTCAATCATCGCGGTGTCCGCAATCGTCGCCTTCAATGTCTGGATCGGCGGCTGGACGCCGTCGCGTATCGAGTCCGCAGACGAGGCTGCGCGCATATTGCGGCAGGATCTTTTGACCTTTGAACCCGGAGACGTCCGAACCCTGTCGTCTGACGGATTGTCCGCCCTGGTAAAGTCCAGAGACGGTCCGTCCATCGGCTACCTGTCTGCGCGCGGCGCCGGCCATGTGTCGCGCCTGATCGAGCCGGGACATGTCGCCAGCACCCGGATCGAGGACGGTAGCGCCATTGTCGTTCGCTTCAGGGACTTCACCTTTCCTGCCGCCCGCATCACACTGGGCGACGAAGAGTTGGCCCGCGAATGGGCCGCGCGGTTGAACGGGGATCCGGTCTGATGGACATCGAATTGATCGAACCGATCTATATCGCCATCCCCTTTTTCGTCGCCTTTATCATTGCCGAGATGGTCTACGCGCGCACGACCGGCAAGGCGCGCTTTGAACCGCGTGACAGCGCCGCCAGCCTCGCCATGGGGCTGGGCAACACGGTTGCCGGCGTTGCGTTTGCGGGAATAACCGCGGCGTGGCTGACCTTCATTGAGCGGTTCGCTCTCTTCGACATCGGCTATGTCTGGTGGGCCTGGATTGCGGCCTTCCTGCTCGACGATTTCACCTATTACTGGTCGCACCGATGGGCCCATACCGTGCGCTGGTTCTGGGCCGACCATGTCGTCCACCACTCGTCCCAGCACTACAATCTGACCACCGCCCTTCGGCAGCCCTGGTTCAGCACCTTCACGTTCAAATTCATGTGGCTCGGCTCTTGGCTGGTCCTTTTGGGCTTTCCGCCTGTGATGATCGCCTTCGTGGGATCACTGAACCTGATCTACCAGTTCTGGATCCACACCGAGGCGATCACCCGGATGCCGCGCTGGTTTGAAGGGGTGATGAACACGCCGTCGCACCACCGCGTTCACCACGCCACCAATCCGCGCTATCTCGACCGCAACTATGCGGGCGTCTTCATCATCTGGGACAAGATGTTCGGCACCTTTCAGCCGGAGCTGGACGAGGAGCGCTGCCGCTACGGCATCGTGCGCAATCTCGGCACCTGGAACCCGCTGCGGATCTCAGTTCACGAATGGTGGGGCATCGCGAAAGACGTCTCGTCCGCCAGAAATCCGAAGGACGCGCTCGGTTACATCTTCGCACCGCCGGGCTGGTCACCGGACGGTAGCCGCCTGACATCACGAAAGATCAAGAAGTTGTGGCTCGCCGAACAATCCGCCGGTGAGGATGGCACGCCCGCAGACGAAGCCCGGCAGGAGCCATCGGGATTGCCGGCCGAGTAGGCTTCGCCGCCCCTTGCGCGTCCCGGCATTTTCGATCAGTCTGCGATAGTGAACGGCGTTCACTTTTTGCGAATGAAACGCCGACGCATCGAAGGGAGAGACCGATGAGCTTGCGCGACCTTTATCCGCTGCCTGATATCGACCCGTCCTGGAGCGTTCCCCAGGAATATGATGCCGTCTTCGACTGGGAGTTCGGCGAAGGCCGCGACACCCTGATGCATCTGTATCAAAAGGGTAAGGACATGCAGTGGGATGCGGTCAACCGCATCGACTGGTCGCTCGAACTCGACCCCGAGAACCCGATGGAATTGCCGCCGGAAGCCGGCGGCCTCTATGGCTCGCCGATCTGGAACCGGATGTCCGAAAAGGACCGGATCGAGCTGACGACCCATGCCCAAGCCTGGAATATCTCGCAATTCCTGCAAGGCGAGCAGGCCGCCCTGCTCTGTGCCTCGAAGATCGTGACGCAGGTCCCTGATCTCGATTCGAAATTCTATGCGGCCACGCAGGTCATGGACGAGGCCCGCCACGTCGAGGCTTACAAGAAGCTGCTCGAGAAATTCGGCGTCGCCTACCCGATGACCAGCCCGTTGCAGGAGCTGGTCAACCAGGCGATGCGCGACTCGCGCTGGGACATGACCTATCTCGCCATGCAGGTGGTGATCGAAGGATTGGCCCTTGCCGCGTTCGGCACCATTCGCGACATTGCGCAGAACCCGCTGGCGCGCATGGTCAATGCCTATGTCATGGAAGACGAGGCCCGCCATGTCGCCTTCGGCCGCCTGACCTTGCGCGAATACTACCCCCAGCTCACCGAGGCCGAACGCGCCGAGCGCGAGGAATTCCTGGTCGAGGCCTGCTGGCTGATGCGCGGCCGGATGACCGACGCACGCGAGGTCTATCGGGCGCTCGACATGCCCGAACAGGAATGCGTCGAGTGGGCCGAAAACTCGGAAATCAGCAAGCTTTACCGCATGATGCTGTTCCAGCGCATTGTCCCGATCGTCAAGGATATCGGCCTTTGGGGGCCGAAGGTCCGCAAGTGCTACGAGGACATGGGCGTCATGCATTTCGCCGATCTCGATCCTGACCAACTGGGCAAGGACGACGAAACCGCTGCCAAGCAGTTCGACACCGGACAATCAGACGGTGAGTTCGACGTGCGCAAGGCCTATGTCCATGCCGTCGCTGGCGCAGCCGAGTAGCGTTAACCGCCCGAAAACCACGTTTCGCAACGGGATATTTGCGTTGCTCTGACAATCTTGCCGCTCGAATGAGACCGGTGGGCAAGATGAGCAAGCGCAAATCAGAGGCTGGACGAAACGCCCCGGCCAATGACCTGTCCGATCAGTTCCGGGCGGAATCGCGTCCGATGAGCGCGGCGGTCCTGGCGGGACTTCGCGAACGCACGGCGGCCCCCGCTCATCGTATCGACAGGGCAACCCTGTCCCGTGTCTACCAATTGATCGACATCAGCGCAGCGGTCTGCCTGGTGTTCGCGGCATTGTCCTTTGATCCGCGATCGGTCTGGCCCGTTACGCTCTTTTCGATATTCGCCATCACGGCCCTGCACGCCAACGCGCTCTACACGATTTCGCCCACGACGCCTCCGTGGGACCGGATCGCCCGCGGTGTCATCGCGATGGGCCTCGCCGGGGTGGCAACGCTGGTCTATGTGCGCGTGTTCGACCCGGCCCTCATGTCTCCGGCCGCCCTGCAGATGGCAGTCGGTGCGGCCTGCTTCCTGGCGCTTCAGATCATCTACGCGTTCGCAATCTGCCGGTGGGCGAAGGCCGGCCGCCTTGCCGCCAACCTCGTGGTTGTCGGGGCAACGCCAACGGCGCGCCGGATGATTGAAGCCAATCGCCGGACGCGAGCCGTCAATGTACTGGGCGTGTTCGATGACCGTATGGCACGCAGCCCTTCGCGGTTGTCGGGCATTCCCTATCTCGGAACAACGGCAGATCTCGCCAACTGGGCAAAGCTGCACGATGTCGACCGCATCCTGATCACCGTCCGGCCTGACGCTGTAGCCCGCGTCCGCGACCTGCTGCGCACTTTGAAGCGTTTGCCCCAGCCGATCGCGCTCCTGCTCGATTTTGAAAACGATCCGGGTGAGGACGTCAGTCTGGAATCGGTCGCCGATGCGCCGGCGGCCCAGCTTTCGGGAAGCCCGGCCAATCCCGACTGGCTGATCATCAAGCGCCTCGAAGACCTTGTGATCGGCACGTTGATGTTCGTGGCGGCCCTGCCGGTCATGGCGGTCATCGCTCTTCTCGTGCGCCTGGATTCGCCCGGCCCGGTGCTGTTTCGTCAAACACGCGAAGGCTTCAATGGCCGGCCGATCGGTGTCCTGAAATTCCGCTCGATGCGTCACAGCGTCGAAGGTGAAAAATCCGGCGTCCGGCAGGTCGAACGCGACGATCCGCGCGTCACCCGTATCGGCCGCATTCTGCGCGCCACCAGCCTCGATGAATTGCCCCAGTTGTGGAACGTGCTGAAGGGGGAGATGTCGCTTGTGGGTCCGCGCCCGCACGCACCCGGCATGAAGACCGGAGCGACGCTCACTTCCAATCTCGTGGCGGAATATGCCCACCGTCACCGGGCAAAGCCCGGCCTGACCGGCTGGGCGCAGGTCAACGGGTCGCGCGGTCCCTTGCACACGCCGGAGGCAGCCCGCGAGCGCGTGCAGCTGGATGTGGCCTATATCGCCCGGGCCAGCCTTTGGTTTGATCTCTGGATCATGTTGCGCACCCTGCCGGCCTTGCTCGGCGACAAGATCAATATCCGCTAGGGCCGCACCGCATTGCGGGACCAGGCCCGGGACAATGCATCGACAATCGGCGTGTCAGCGGCAGGTGTATCGGCATCGGGATCCCGGCCATAGACCGGGTTCCAGCCATTTTCCGACGCTTCATAGGTGCGCCAGCCACTGTCCCACCGGAAATAGGATGAGTTGGCCCCGGCCTGCTCCAGCCCGGCCAGACGCTGCTGCACATAGGCCTCGGCACCAATCGCCCATCGCCGCACGCCATATTCACCCAGCATCCAGCGCGGATAGTCGGGCGGCGTCACGATGGCATCGGCGGGACTGAAGGACGCGGCCGACATCGGGCCCCAGGCGTGTGTGAAGGCGCGCGGATGGTAGTCGTGGATCGCCAACACGGTTCCCGGCACGACATCAAGGTCGAGCTGCCCCGCAAAGCGCGCATTGGCATAGCCATCAGGGCTCATCAGGATCGGGATGTCGGCATTCACCGAGCGGATTGTGCGCGCCAGCCGTGCCGCCAGCGCAGGCCAGTCGCCGTGCGTTCCGGCGGTCCGCGCTTGCAGCGTGTCCGCTTCCCAGATTTCACCATCGGGCGGAAATGCCGCTTGGTTGGCGTTCGGTTCGACCATCAAAAGGAAACCGGCCACTCCGGGCCGGTGGGCATAGCGTCGTGCCGTTTCCCGCCACATCTCGGCCCAGCCGTCATGCGCCTCGGCCTCGCGCCAGAGGCGTTCATTGACCAGCTCGGCGGGGAACCAGTCGCCGGCCGAGTCGCGCTGGATCGAAAATTCGGATCGCCCCGGCCCGCTTCGAAACCCGATGACGGTAAAAAGACCCGCGGCTTCGCAGCGTGTCACCAGGTCATCGAGATAATCGGCAACCGGCTCGTCGAGTTCGTAAGGTGGTTCCTCTGTGAAAATCCCGGCGTGTGACAGCATCGCGAAATTGGCGCCTGCCGCCGCCAGTGACCGCAGAGCCCCATCTGAAATGGGCGAACCTATCGGTCCCGGCCCCAGGAATCCGCCATCAAGCGAAGGAATGACCCGCCGCTGCGAAAATACGGCTCCACGCAGGTGCGGACCCGTTGCATTGTCCCAGAGGTCGAGCTTCGTTTGCCGGTCGGCGGCACCCGCACACCCCGCACTCAGCACCAGCCCGGTTCCTCCAGCCAGTATGTCGCGGCGGCTCGGGATCATCGGTCAAACGGCATAAAAAGAGGACAGCTTGTCGGCTTTGACGAGCGCCCGGCGCGGCAGGCTCGCGACCTTCCCGATCGGCGCTTTTTCGGTAAAACGTGCAAACGCCTGAGACGCAGACCGCAGGGCTGAGACATAAGACTGGGTCACCACGCACCCGCCCGCAAGGGGGACCTGGTGGCTCGCCAGGTGGCGCTTGAAATCATAATCCCCCGGCCCGAGCTCGACAGTCTGCTTCCCGGTCTCCGCGGCATGACGGATGGTCTCGAGCAGAAGCAAAAGGCCCGGACTGACGTGATTGAACGCAGGATCGAAGGACGGGAACCAGTATTGGACCCGGCTCTGGCTCGCCATTCCGAAATGCGCAGCCACGATCGTGTCATTGATCCGGAGCGTCGACAGGACCGGGTGAAAATGATCGCTCGTCCGGCGCCGGATGGCCTCGACCAGGCGGTTCGTCCAGCCGACGGAAAACACGTCGAACACGCCTGTCGTGCGATACTGCGCCCGCTTCCACGACAACATGGCCGCCAGCGCTTCGTCGGTGTTCTCGCCATGCCGGAACTCGAAACCACCCTCTTCCGCCTCCAGTTTCCGGCGTCGCGCCCTGATATTCTTGAATGCCTTGGGTTCGGCAGTTTTCCGGGCGTCTTCGAACGCGTCATAGCCTTCAGAACAATCGACGACGGCCGAGCCGTCGCGCATGCGTTCGCTCTCATGCCAGCACGTCTGCAAAGCCAGCGCGGAGTGGTATTCGAACAGCGGGATCCCGGCCGACTTCAACCAGTCCGGCAAGCACACCTTGTCCATCTCGCCGGATATGACGCCATGTACGTCTGACAGCGGACCGCTGAGCGGGCGCGCATAGCCGATTTTGCCAATCTGCATGGGAAGGAAGCCGAGAATTCCGGTGCGCTCCCGCGCGATCAGGATGCGCGTGTCACTGCGTGCTTCTTCGCAGGATTCGGCAAATTCCAGTCGGAAATAGGGGCTCTCGAACCCCGGCATGCGGTCAACGATCTCGTTCCACGCGCCCCGCTCGGCTTCGTTCAACTCGCTTGGACGTTTGAGTTCGGTCTGGATCATTGAATAGCGCCTGCCCTGTCCCCTGCCTGAGCCCCAGACTGGCAGAAACCCATTGCGGTTTCGTTTCCACCCGCGTTCACGTCATTTTAGGCGGTGGCGGCTAGCCTCGGCGTTCAATGGATCGCGCCAAGGGAAAGCCGTCCGGAATGCTGGGTCGTCACCTTTTGGGATATTTGCCGGTGCAGGCTGCACAGGCGCTCGTCGGATTCGGCGGCGTCGCAGTTCTGACGCGTCTCATGTCCCCGGAGATGTACGGTCAATATGCGCTTGCGATCACGGCGATGCACTTGGTCTCGATGGCGCTGTTCACCTGGCTCGACGCGGCAGTGGCGCGCTTCCACGCGCGCGCAGCGGCACGCAGCGCCCTGCCCGCCCATCTTGCGACCGCCTACCGAACTTTCTTCCTGCTCGTCGCGGCGGTGGTCATCATCGGCGCGGGATTGCTGCTCGTTCTGCCAATCCCGGCAGACCTCAAGACCACATTCGGCTTCGCGCTTGCTGCGCTCAGCATTCAGTCCCTGCTTCAGATCGGTCAGGAGACCCGCCGTGCGGCAGGAGCGGTTGCGGCCTTCTCGGCCATCGGCACCTTGAACCTGTTGCTCGGCTTCGCCCTGGGCATCGCCTTGCTGATGGCGACACCGCTGGGTGCTGCTGGACCGATTGCCGGCATGGCACTCGGGGCAGCTATCGCGCTGGTCTTTGACCTGCCGGGGCAACGAAAGCGTGCGTCGGGCGGCAAGTCGAATGCGCGCCGTCTCGCGCTCTATTTCGCTTACGGATTGCCGATCTCGATCTCGCTGGTGTTCGAACAACTCCTGTCAGCCGGAGACCGTTTCCTGATCGCAGGCTTTCTGGGTCAGGCCGCAGTTGGCGTCTATGCCGCCGGATACGGATTGGCAGACCGCTCGCTCGACATCATTTTCGTCTGGATGGGCGCAGCCGCCACACCGCTGATGGTGGCTGCACTGGAACGCGGTGGCCCCGAGGCCGCCCGCAAGGTTGCCGCCCGAACCGCGCGTATCATGGCGCTGATCGGCTTTCCGGCCGCCGCCGGTCTGGCGCTGGTCGCTGAACCGCTCGCCGGCGTGATGGTCGGTGAAGCCTTCCGCCCCGGCGCGGTGCTCATCCTGCCCTGGATTGCGCTGGCAGGTCTGATGAAGGGCGTGATGACCTACTACTTCCACGAGTCCTTCATCCTCGGGCGCCGGACCCGGGCAATGGCCGCCATCATGGGTGGAGCTGCCCTGTTCAATCTCGCGCTCAATGCCGTTCTGCTTCCGATTTTCGGGATTGCCGGTGCTGCAGCCGCCACGGTGATCGCTTATGCAGCCAGCCTCCTGGCTTGCGCCTGGATCGGACGGCGCATCTTTGCCCTGCCCCTGCCCTGGCTGGATTGGGGCAAGACCGCACTGGCGACCGCCGGCATGGCCGCAGCGGTACTTGCCCTGCCCGATGTCGGGAATTCCCTGGCTGATCTGCTCTTATCGATGGGCGCCGGTATCGCCGTTTTCGCGGCTCTGGCCCTTGCGCTCAACGCGGGCGGTTGCCGGGGCTGGGTCGGCGAGGCACGCGCCCGGTTTGCACCTGCCGGTATCCCGTCATGACCGCTTCATCGCGCACCCCGCAACATTCGCGGCCTGTCCTGTCTGTCCTTATCCCGTTTTACAGGGATGACCCCGCTGCGCTTGTTCTTGCGCTGGATGGTCAGGCCGTCGCCGCATCGTCTCCGGTCGAGATCGTCCTGTGCGACGACGGAAGCGCGGACGCCGGCCTGACGCGCAAGGTCGAAGCGACGCTGTCAGGTCTGTCGGTACGCGCCTGGTTGATTTCCAAGGCTGCCAACGAAGGACGTGCAGCGGCGCGCAACTCGCTGGCCGCGGCAGCAACGGGCGAGTGGCTGCTGTTTCTCGATGCCGACATGACGGTTCCGGACGGTTTCCTGCAGCGCTGGCTCATCGCCATAGATGACGGCGCGTTCGATGCGGCCTTTGGCGGATTCAGCGCCGACGCACCCGCATCCGCAGCGGAGCGGGTTCATGCCGCAATCGCTGAAGCCTCGAACACCGGCGGCGCAGCCTCCCGTCAGCAGCGCGGCGCGTCGGCCTTTTGCACGAGCAATCTTCTGGTGCGCAGCGATCTGATGCCGTCGCTGCCATTCGACGACAGCTTCAAGGGCTGGGGCTGGGAAGATGTTGACTGGGCGGTTCGCGCGGCCCGGGTTGGCCGGTTGCACCATATCGACAATCCCGCCGGCCATCACGGATGGCAATCGGTGGAGCAATTGCTGGACCGCTACCGCGAGGCCGCAGCGAATTATGCGCGCCTGCTTTCAAAACACCCCGAACTTGCCGGCCTTCCCGGCGCCCGTGTTGCCCGCTCGCTAGGCGCCCTGCCGGGTCAGTCCGCGCTGCGCGGGTTGTGGCGCAGCCTTGCCCGCAGTGAAGGTACGCCGATGCGGATACGCACGCTCGCGCTCAAACTCTGGCGCGCCAGCTGGGCAGCAGAGGCGATGCCGCGATGACAGCAACCCCCTATATCCCGTCCGGAGGACTCACCGGAAAGCTGGTTCGGATGAATGCGCGCCTTCGTGCCCGCAAGCCGATGCAATTCGAACTCGGCAAGCCACTGGTTTCGATCACCTTCGACGACTTTCCGCGCTCTGCCGCACTGACCGGGCGCAGCATGATCGAGGAGCGGGGCTGGCGCGGCACCTGGTATGCGTCGTGTGACTTCATCGATTCGACCACCCATCACGGCGCGATGATGTCTGCCGGAGACCTGACGTCGCTTGACGCTGCCGGACATGAAATTGCCTGCCACACGCTGTCGCACACCGATTCCGCAAGAATGCCACTGCCCGAGCTTTTGACGCAGATCGACCAAAATGCTGACGCGGCGCGTAGCGCCGGTCTGACACGCGCCTTCACGAATTTCGCCTACCCGTTTGGCGAGGCGTCGCCACAGGCCAAGACGGCACTGATGTCACGGTTCGACACCCTGCGCGGTGTCCGCCCCGGCGTGAACCGCACCGGCGATGACCTCGCCTTGCTGAAAGCGGTCGGCCTCGATGGCGGTGATACCGGAATCGCGAAGGTGCTCGGCTGGATCGAAGACGCCGTGGCCAGTCCTGGCTGGTTGATCCTTTACGCCCACGACATCCAGGAACGCCCCACCGAATGGGGCTGCACACCGCAGGAGTTCAAACAGGTTCTCGACGCTGTCGCGGCTTCGGGCGCCGATGTGCTGACCGTGCGTGACGCGGTCGCGCGGCTGTCTGCCTAGACGCGGTCGTCCTTCACGGCCAGTTTCGCGGCGCTCGCGACAAACAGGACCCACATCAGGCTGTTGCGGTTGAGCAGATTGCTTTCGGATATGCTGACCGTCGTCACAACGGCGAAGAAGGTCAGGAGAAAATAGACCTCCCGCCCGCGGAACAATCGCCCGACTGCGCGGCCGACCGTGCCCAGATAGACCAGCATCAACAGAACCAGCCCTGGCAAACCGATGCCGAGCGCGACCTCCAGATAGCCATTGTGGGCGGTGGGCACAGGCCAGGCGGTTGCCTGCCGGACCCAGAAGACCGGACCATTCTCGACCGTCCAGAAAGCACCATAGCCATAGCCGGTCCAGGGGCGGTCCATGACCTGCCCGATCAGCACCTCCCAGATATCGGTCCGGCCCGTCAGGGTGGCATCGCGCCCCAGCATTTCCAGGAACTCGACGGGCGCCATCGTCAGGATGATGGTGGCGAGGCTTCCCCCCAGGATCAGCGCAAAAATCATCAGCGCGGCAAACCCGAAACCGCGGCGCACGAGCGCAATTCCGATTGCGCCTCCTGCAACCAGCAACGCCGCGAGCAGGCCGGTCTTCGATGTCGACATGATCACGAGACCGAATTGCAGGGCAGTGACCCCGAGCCAGAACAGCTTGCGGCGCGGCATGACGGCTGCAGCGCCCAGGCTGGCCGACATGCCGTAGGACATCATCGCGCCGAGCGTGTTCTTTTCACTCCACAGGCCGCGCCAGGCGCCGACATGGATTTCCTGCTGAATGCCGAAGGACGGGACAGCCAGGATCGCAAGGACACTGCCGACGGCGAGGATCAGATTGGTGATCGCCACTAGCGTGATCAACTGCTTCCAGTCCCACCGCGACGCGATGGCAAATCCGAACAGGACCGTCATCACCACGGCGAAGCCGCGCCGCATGGACAGGCCGGGATCAAGCGACCACGTCGCCGAAACCATGCACAAAATCGCCAGGACCAGCATCAGGGGCGCGCGCGATATCGACCGCAGCGCCGGCATCGGCCGCGCCAGCAGCCAGACAAGCCCGAGCGCATATACGGGCAGCCACATGATCCTGAGAATCGCCGGCCCGTCCGACCCCGGCTCGCTTTCGACCAGCTGCCCCAACAGGGCTTGCGACATCAGGAGGAAGACGAGGACGGTGGCACCGGCCTCAATCGGCTCGAGCACTGCGATCCTCGGAGCGCTCCTCAGCCGGCCGATTGTGCCGGCAACCAGGCTCATGCCGCCCACTGCCCCTTGTCCGGAGCACGGTTGAGGATCAGCCCGGCCACAACGCCGCCGCGCGCCTCGATGGCCTCACGGCGCGCATTGATCGCGTCGGTGTTCGGGCGCCGCTCATCACTGACGAGAATGACCCCGTCCATGTCTGCGACCAACGCCAGGACAGCGCGGTTGTTTCCCGGCGCATCCACGACTGCGAGATCGATCGATTGGCGCACCGCATTCCAGTAATCGGGCGCAGCCCGCAGGCTGAGACGTTGAACTTCACCTGGGGCGCGCTGAAACTCGGTGACATAGAGCCGCTGGGCTGCCTCGCGTGCGACCAGCCGCGCCCGCGCCACCTCCGGTTCGACCCGCCAGAA
The DNA here is from genome assembly GCA_002692855.1 of Maricaulis sp. Classification (GTDB taxonomy): domain Bacteria; phylum Pseudomonadota; class Alphaproteobacteria; order Caulobacterales; family Maricaulaceae; genus Hyphobacterium. The sequence continues at coordinate 99,549 of NZMJ01000021.1, read as the reverse complement.
GGGGTTTCGGCCGAAACCGGCATCGAAAGCCTTTTGTGGCCGTTCGACGAGGGCTCGCTTTTGCGGGTTGGAACCCAGATCCAGGTCGAACAACCACACGCCGCGCCGGGATCTCGCTGCTGCGATTCGCGCGAATTCGCGCGCAACGGTCGATGCGCCTGTCTGGCGTCCCGCCCCCATGATCATGATCGCACGGCCTCGTCCGCCGGAACGCGCAATGGGTTCAAGGCGCTCGACGAGTTCGATCAGTTCAGCCGTGAGATCGATATAGGGCACGGTAGGCCAGCTCCTTTCACGCCTGAATCTGCGCCGAGTCCGTTAACGTCCTGCGAACGAACCACGATCCGAGACTCGGGCGAGCACCGGCAAGCCGCCGGTATTCGAGGACGATGCGCGGCCTTTCGCAGGCGCGCCCCCGCCGACAACGCGAAACCCGCGCTGTCCCGGCGATGCCGGCGCATGGAGGTGGCGCACCCAATATCCCCAAAGAAGCCCCATCAGGACTGCGACACTGCCTGCAAACAGGAAGGCTGCGACGACCGCGACCTTCTTCAGCGACGATCCCTCGGTCGGCGCACTCGCGTATTCGATCACGCGGACCGTGTCGGCAGCCCCGAGGGACGCAGCACGGCGTGTCTGCGCTTCAACGAACTGTGTTGCGAGTCGGGACAGGGCCTCTTCATTGGCGGTGACTTCCTGCGACAGCTCGCGGAATTGCGGGGAAAGCGCGCGCAGGCGCGACACTTCGGTCTGGCCTTCGGCAATTTGCTGCGTCAGCGTCGAAATGCGCCGCTGATGCGAGGCAGCCTGTGATTGCAGGGTCAGCAATTCGGATTCGAGAGACTGTCGAACCGGATTCGCACCGACACGCCGCTGGCCCAGCCCTTCGGCGGCCCCGCTATCGATATAGGTCTGCACCGCAGCAATCTCGCGGTCGATGGCCTGCACCGGCGGGGCGTCAGCCTGATAGCGCGACAAGCGGGCCTGCCGCTCGATCTGCAACTCCAGCAGCTGGTTGCCGGCTCCGTTCTCGACATATTCCTCGATCGACACCGGCACGTTGTTCAGCCGTTCGGTCATCGCCGCGATCCCGGCCATCGCCGCCGCGCGGTCGGTTTCGGCCTGATCGAGATTGGTGCGCAAGGTCTGAACGCGCGCCACAGCGGCTTCGTAATCGGACGTATAATCGGTCAGGGCGTGCTCATCGAGAAAGGTGTCGAGATTCTCCTGGGCCGCATTGAGCGCGATCACCGCCGTTTGCTGGCGGGCGGCGGCTTCGCTCCCGCTGCCGATCAGCAACTCGCGGCGATACCCGGTATAGGCATCGACCATGGCGTTGACGGCCAGGGCAGCGATCTCGGGATTTCCGTGTTCGAAGGTCGGCACCAGGATGGAGGCATTTGGGGCGCGTGTGACGGAAAACCCGTCACGCAGCATCTTCAGCGCGTCGGCCTCCGTCCCGCCTTCCGGTAGCAGGGCATCTGCGCCGACCTCGCGAATGGCCAGTCGGCGAACCGCATCGGAATTGAGAATTTCGGATTCGGACTGCAGCACCTGGTCGAGCACGAACGCACCGCCGGCACCGGCCGTCCCCGGCGAAGGGTCAGCGTCGTCGAGGATCAACAGCAGGCGCGCCTGCGCTTCGTAGCTGGGTTTGATCAGCATGATTGCGGCCCCGGCCCCGACAGCAAACAGGACGGCAAAGACGAGGATGATCACAACGCGCTGTGCCCAGGCGAGTTCAATCAAATCGTAGAGGTCCAACTCACCCCGCCTGTCATCCGGCTTTGGATGCGGCGTTGCATGTATCCCCCCGTCAGGAGAATCGGCGCGCGACATGGGACGATAGAGCGGTGAGGCGGTTTAATTTTTTCTTATCCGAACCGGTCGAACGTCAGCTTTGAACAAGGAATTCCGGGAGTTCTCACAAAATGATCCGATCCACGCTCATTCTGGCCTGTGTCGTGCTCGCTTCGTGCGGCACATCGCAGCCGGATCACTATTCCCAGACGTCGAGCTGGAACGCGGTCGCGTATCAGGACTGGCGTGACGAGGATCCCGGCTTCCGGCTGGCGCCGGGCGACGCCATCGAGGTCACGGTCCACACCGCGCCGGAACTGAACCGCACGGTCACCATCGGACCCGATGGCCGGGTCAACCTGCCCCTGGCCGGTCCGGTCATGGTGGCCGGCCGCACGGACGCCGAAGCAGCGTCGGCGGTTGCAGATGCCTATACAGCCATGCTGCGCGATCCGATTGTCGAAGTGAATGTGGATGGATACGGGCCGCAGAACATCCTTGTCGGCGGCCAGGTCAACAGCCCGGGCATGTACGAAATGCCGTCACGCATCGGCGCGCTCGAAGCGGTGATGCTGGCGGGCGGCTTTCAGGACGATGCCGCGCGCGGCGAGATCGTGATTCTGCGCCGTGCCCGCAATGGCGGCGTCATGATGCGCGTCGTCAATCTGCGTGACACGCTGCGCGGCAACGCTTCAGGCGATCCCATCCCGCTGTCGCGGCATGACATCGTCTTTGTTCCGCGCACGACGGTGTCCGAGGTGACGCTGTGGGTCGAGCAATATGTCTACGGCATATTGCCGCTCGACCAGGCATTCTCCTACGCCATCGCAAACGCGATCAACAATCGCTGACCGCGCAGGGACGGCCTAGTGACGCGTGGCGAGCCACTCGCGCGCGGCGCGCTGGGCGTCGGCGATTTCAAAGGTCGACATTTCGTCGGAGATTTCGCGGCGATAGTGCTTGGCCGGTTCCGAACCCATCAGCGCAGCCAGGTTGAACCACTTGTGCGCTTCGATGAAATCGATCGTTCCGCCCTGTCCGGTTGAGTACAGGAGACCGAGCTTGCAGAGATCGTCGCCCGAAGCGTCGGTCTCGATGGCGCTGTGCGCCTGTGCCGTTTCAACGTCAGTGAAGGCCATTTTGGCTTCCCCATCCATCTGTCCCGCCGGGCCTTGCCTTTTTGGCTCTGGTCTCTCGGCAGGTATGTTCCACCCAATGCCCGCTTCCGGCGGACAAGCGAAGAATTGACCTGTGGGTGTTGCCATAAGGTAAAGGAAAATAAGGGTTATCGCGCCTTAATGGTTTAAATCGGTTAGACTCTGTTGAGATCGGTTAAGCCCGGTGAATCAGACGTGAAATTTCAGCGCGTCTTCTTCGCCGCATTCAATTTCGCCGCCGCGAGGATCAGGGCTTTGAAGGCGTCCGCATTGATTTCATCGCCTTCACGAATGTCGATGGCCCGGCGCGCATTGCCTTCAAGGCTGGCATTGAACAGTCCTTCCGGGTCGGACAGCGACGCGCCCTTCTGGAAGGTCAGCTTCACCTTGCCCTTGTAGGACTCACCCGTCGTCAGAATGCCGTTGTGCTCCCACACCGGTACACCGCGCCACTTCCAATGCTCCTCGATCCCGGGCACGGCTTCATGGATCAGCCGGCGCACTGTGGCCAGCGTTTCGCCGCGCCAATCCCCGAGCGACGCAATGCGTTCATCGATCAGGGCTTTCGCATCTCGGTCATCGTTGCTCATTGGCTTGCCCTCTGTCCGAAGAGAATTTTCCGGGCCTCTTCCGCCTTCTTGTCGTCGGCGCCCAGATTGGAGCGCAACTCCTTGCCAAGCGAGCGGCCGGCCTTGACGGCCGGGCGCGCATAGACGCGGTCGACATAGGCGTTCAGCTTCGGGAATTCGTCCAGGTCCTGCCCCTGCGCTGTCGGCAATATCCACGGCCAGATCGCCATGTCCGCGATCGAATAGGCTCCAGCGACAAAATCCCGCCCGTCCGCCAGCGCGCGTTCCAGCACACCGTAGAGACGGTTCACCTCATTGGTATAACGGTCGCGCCCGTATTCCAGCTTGCTGGCATCGGGTTCGATCTTCGGCGCATAGCCGCGGAAATGGTGTGCCTGCCCAGCCATCGGACCCAGGCCGCCCATCTGCCAGAATAGCCATTGCTCGATCTCGGCCTGCTCTCGCGCATTGTCTCCGTAAAACCGGCCGGACTTTCGCGCCAGGTATTGGAGGATCGCACCGGACTCGAAAATCGCGATAGGTTCGCCATCGGGTCCGACTGGATCGATGATGGCAGGCATCCGGTTGTTCGGGCTGATCCTGGCGAATTCCGGCTCGAACTGTTCCCCGGCCCCGATATTGACCGGCTTCATCACGTAATCGAGCCCCATCTCCTCGAGCGCGATGGAGACTTTCCAGCCATTGGGGGTCGGCCAGTAATAGAGTTCGATGGGTGATGTCTGCGCCATTGGGGCATCCTCGCGCGGTTTCGATGAACGCGATATCGGCACCTGCCGGGAGATGTTCAAGGCAAGCGCATGGTTCGCGCGGTGCAACAATACCTTTCCGAAATGTCATGTCCCTTGCGATTCCTGCCGCAAAAAGGGAAAATATCCTTCTGCACCGGACTCGGCGGTCGCTGTTCGTATCGAAGGGCGCGCTGATCATCCTTTTGGAGGGAGACTGCTTCATGATGAGAATTTTGCTTGGCACCACTTCGGCTCTGGCTCTGGCCCTGTCCGTCTCGGCTTGTTCGCCGGCGGAACAGGAAGAAGCCCAGAACGACGCCCATGAGGCGGGTGAAGAGATGGAAAACATGGCTCACGAAGCCGGAGAAGCCATCGAAGACGCTGCCCATGAAACGGGCGAAGCGATCGAAGACGTCGGCCAGGAGCTCCAGGAAGCCACTGACGACGATTCCGATCCGGTCGAGGAAACCACGCCTGAATAAGGCCTGGCTTCGATTGAATTGCACAACGCCGGCGCAGATCCCTGCGCCGGCGTTTCTGTGTCCGGGATTTGCGCAAGGCGGCCACGCGGGTATTAAACCGCCCGGAAAGCCGAGGCCGTATTCATGACCCAGTCCGCCATCACTCCGGTATCATTCGCCCTGAAAGCGCGTGACCCGTCCGCTTTCGCACATGAACTCGGCGCCAGCTTCCGGCGCTACGGGTTTGCCGTGGTCGCCGATCATGGTCTTGACCCGTCGGTCATCACGCGGGCGCATGAGCGCGCGAAGGCGTTCTTCGCCCTGCCCGACAGTGTGAAGCAGCATTATTTCATCCCCGGTGGCGGCGGCCAGCGCGGCTACACGCCGTTCGGCCGCGAAGCCGCCAAGGGGGCCGAAGCCATCGATCTGAAGGAATTCTGGCACGTTGGGCGCGAATTGCCCGAAGGGCACGCTTATGCGCCCTTCATGCCCGCCAATGTCAATCCGACCGAGATTGCCCACTGGGAAGACGTCTATGCGCTCTTCAACGCGCTCGACGCACTCGGCGGCGACCTGCTTTCGGCCATCGCGCGCGATCTTGGTCTTGAAGACGGATTTTTCGAGGATCCGGTGCGGGACGGCAATTCCATCCTGCGCCTGCTTCACTATCCCCCGCAGACCAAACCGGCCCCGGAAGGCTCGATCCGCGCGGCAGCACATGAAGACATCAACACCATCACGCTGCTCCTCGGCGCCGAGGAAGCAGGCTTGCAGGTCAAGGACCGGTCGGGCCAGTGGCTCGACATCAATCCGCCGGAAGGCTGTCTGGTGGTGAATATCGGCGACATGCTGCAGCGGCTGACCAACAACGTCCTGCCGTCGACCAGTCACCGCGTGGTCAATCCGTCACCGGAACGCCAGCGCTATGCGCGCTATTCAATGCCGTTCTTCCTGCACTTTCGCCCGGATTACCTGATCGAGACGCTCGAAAGCTGCGTCTCGCCAGACAATCCGGATCGATACCCTGAGCCGATCACGGCGCAGGACTACCTGATGCAGAGATTGCGGGAAATCCGCCTGATCTGACGGCGGCTTACGCGCTCGTGGCCATGACCCAGATCAACGCGGCCCCGCCCAGCATGACGGCAGCGGCGAAGGTCGACAGATAAAGGACATGCTCCTGCCAGCGACGGCGCTCGCCCTGGCGGGCCTCGGTCTTTTCGATGTGCTGTTCCATTGTGCGCTCCTTTCGCTGCGTTCAGCAGATGCGGCGCGGAAGAATGGGGGCAACTGCCCGGCCCGTGCCGCACTGCAATAACGAAAGGAGGTGGCTGGAAGTTCCGGTCAGAGACCCAGCTTCTTTCTCAGGATGTCGTTCACGGCCTTCGGATTCGCCTTGCCCTGCATGGCTTTCATCACCTGACCGACAAACCAGCCCATCGTCTTGGGCTTTTCCTTCACCTGGGCAGCCTGATCGGGATTATCGGCGATCAACTGATCCACCACCGCCTCGATGGCCCCTGTGTCGGTAACCTGTTTCAGGCCGCGATCCTCGACGATCTTTGCCGGTGACCCGCCCTCATCCCACAGGATTTCAAACACGTCCTTGGCAATCTTGCCCGAGATCACGTCGCTCTCGATCAGGCCGACCAGCTCGCCGATCTGCGTGGCGCTGACCGGACTCTCGGTGATGTCGAGGCCTTCCTTGTTGAGCCGGCCGAACAGCTCGTTATTGACCCAGTTCGCCGTCAGCTTGGCCTCGTGGCCCGCCGCAGCGGTCTCGAAATAGTCGGCGCGGTCCTTGTCCGATGCCAGAACGCTGGCGTCATATTCGGTCAGGCCCATCTCCTCGACGAAGCGCTTGCGCTTGTCGGCGGGAAGTTCGGGCAGGTTCGCCTTGATTTTCGCGACCCAGTCTTCCTCGAGTTCCAGCGGCAGCAAATCGGGATCGGGGAAGTAGCGGTAATCGTGCGCCTCTTCCTTGGACCGCATCGACCGGGTAACCCCCTTGCCTGCGTCGAACAGGCGGGTTTCCTGATGGATGACGCCTCCATCCTCGATGATGTCGATCTGTCGGCGTGCCTCGTATTCGATCGCCTGCGAGATGAAGCGCATCGAGTTGACATTCTTGATCTCGCAGCGCGTGCCGAGATGCTTGAAATCGTCATTTTCGCGGAATTTCTCGTAGTCGCCGGGACGGCACACCGAGACATTCACGTCGGCGCGCATCTGGCCCTTGTCCATGTCGCCGCCGCACGTCCCGAGATAGCGCACGATTGTCCGCAGCGTCTTCACATAGGCAGCAGCGTCCGACGGCGTCCGGATATCGGGCTTCGACACGATCTCCATCAGCGCCACGCCGGACCGGTTGAGGTCGACATAGGTCGAACTCGGATCGAGATCGTGGATCGACTTGCCGGCATCCTGCTCGAGATGCAGGCGTTCAATCCGCACGGTGAAGATCGAACCGTCATCGCGCTCGCATTCGATCTCGCCCTCGCCCACGATCGGGTACTGGAACTGGCTGATCTGATAGCCCTGCGGCAGATCGGGGTAGAAGTAATTCTTCCGGTCAAAGCGCGAATAGCGGTTGATCTGCGCGTTGAGGCCCAGACCGGTGCGAACGGCCTGCTCGACGCAGAAGGAATTGATCACCGGCAGCATGCCCGGCATCGCCGCATCGACGAGCGAAACCTGCGTATTCGGCGCGGCGCCATAGGCCGTGGCAGCCCCCGAGAAGAGCTTGGATTCCGAAGCGACCTGGGCGTGGACTTCCAGTCCCAGGACGATTTCCCAATCCCCGGTCGCGCCGGGCAGAACGTAGCTATGGCTGCTCATTTCGTGTCCTCGGAAGGAAGGTCATTGTCAGGGTTGGCCGCAGCCGAAACGGCGCGCCAGAGGGTCTGGGTTACCACGCCGAAGATGACGAGGCCGAAACCGAGGCACAGCGCCACGATCCCGATGGCGAGTTCGTTCTCGACCGTCACGACATCGGACACCAGCGCGGCCCCCACCAGCGCCAGCGCCCCACCGGTCAGGATCGCCGGGCCGGCATATTTGAGAACGGCCGGGTCCTTCATCGCTCACGGCTCCGCCAGATGCGGAAACGGGCATAGGTTTCCATGACGGCCAGCAGGACGATCCCGGCGAGCGCAATCGCGGCGGCAATCATCACGGCGTAGAAGATCGCCACCAGCACGACGCAGATGACCACCAGCCCGCCGATCCAGAGCATCAGCTTCCGCATCGGATCACCACCACTTGGTCGGCTTGGCGGTGAAACCGGCCGAATCCTCGAGCGCCGCGCCGACGGCAAACATCGTCTCTTCGTCGAGCGCCTTGGTGATGACCTGCAGCCCCAGCGGCAAGCCGGACGAATCCAGCCCCGCCGGAACGGACATTGCGGGAATACCGGCGATATTGGCGGTCACCGTGAAAACGTCGTTCAGATACATCTGGATCGGATCGGTGAACTCGGCGTCGAGAGCAAAAGCCGCGCTCGGCGTTGACGGTGTCAGGATCGCATCGACCTTTTCGAACGCATTCTCGAAGTCTTCGAGGATGCGCCGGCGCACCTTTAGCGCCTTCAAATAATAAGCATCGTAATAGCCCGCGGACAGCACATAGGTGCCCATCAGAATGCGCCGCTGAACCTCGGCGCCAAAGCCTTCGGCGCGGGTCTTCTCGTAGGTGTCCGTCAAATCCTTGCCTTCGACCCGCTGGCCGAACCGCATGCCGTCATAGCGCGCCAGGTTGGACGAGGCTTCCGCCGGATTGATGATGTAATAGGTCGGCAGCGCGTATTTGGTGTGCGGCAGCGAAACATCGACAATCTCGCACCCGGCGGCCTTCAGCCAGTTGATCCCCTGCTCCCACAGCGCGTCGATCTCGGCAGGCATTCCGTCAACGCGGTATTCCTTCGCCACGCCGATCTTGAGCCCCTTCACGCTACGCCCGCACGCGGCCACGAAATCGGGCACATCCAGGGGCAGCGAGGTCGAATCCTTCGTGTCGTGGCCCGCCATCGCCTGCATCAGGATGGCGCTGTCCTTCACCGTCTTGGCAATGGGTCCCGGATGGTCGAGCGACGAGGCGAACGCCACCGCGCCCCAGCGCGAACAGCGGCCATATGTGCCCTTGGCACCGACTGTGCCGGTGAAAGCTGCGGGCTGACGGATAGAGCCGCCTGTATCGGTGCCGGTCGCCCCGAAGCAAAGGTCAGCAGACACAGCCGCGGCCGATCCACCTGACGATCCGCCCGGGGTCAGGCCTTTATCAGACCCCTTGGCCTTCCAGGGGCTGACCACATGCCCGGTACAGGCCGTCTTGTTGGACGAGCCCATGGCGAATTCGTCCATCGCCGTTTTCGCCAGGAAAACCCCGCCCGCCTTCCACATGTTCTCGGTGACCGTGGATTCGTAGCGCGGCTTGAAGCCCTTCAGGATGTTTGATGACGCGGACGTCTCGACGCCCTTCACCGCGAACAGATCCTTGATCGCGACCGGTGCGCCCTCGATCAGGCCGCCTTCGCCCTTTGCCAGCCTGTCATCGCTGGCCTTGGCCATCTTCATGGTCAGGTCGCGGTCGAACGCGCAGAACGCATTCAGCTTCGGCTGCGAAGCTTCGGCTGCGTTCAGCGCGGTTTCGGCCAGCTCGGTGGCGGACACGTCGCGCGATTTCAGCTTGGCGGTGACATCGGCAAGGGAGAGGGAAAGCAGGTCGGACATGAATTACACCGTCGCGGCCGGCGAAAGCCGGATTTCGAAGAAATGGTTGTGCGGGCTGTCGGGCTGGTAGTCGCCATAGGCACCGCAAGGGCGGTAACCCGCCTGTTCGTAAAGCCTGATAGCCGCCGTCTGGCGGTCGCCGGTTTCGAGCCGGATCAGGTCGAATCCCTTGGCCATCGCGGTTTCGTGCGCCGCATTCAGGAGCGCCTTGGCGATCCCCTGCCCTCGCGCCGCCTCATCGACATACATGCGCTTGATCTCGGCAAAATCGGCATAAGCGCGCACGGCAACGCAGCCCAGCGCTTCACCGGCCGCATTGCGCGCCACCAGGAAGGTGATGTTCGGCTGCGCCAGCTGGTCGAGATCGAGAAAGTAGTTGAATTGCGGCTCATAGAGCGCGGACAGGTGCGCATCGAGCGCGCCGATCAGGCGCGCCCCGTCCGCACTGCGCGGATCTTCAGCCGTTATGGTGACCGTGGACGTCATCACTCGACAGACTTCGGCACCACGAAGAAGCCTTCTTCGGATCGCGGCGCATTGGCGAGGACGTCGTCGCGGATACCGCCGTCAGTGACCTTGTCCGCGCGCTGCGGCAGCGCGAATTTCACCGGCGTGGTCATCGGTTCGACACCGTCCGTATCGACTTCGTCGAGTTGCTCGATCCAGTCGAGAATGCCGTTCAATTCCTGGGTCAGGGCCTCAAGCCGCTCGGTCGGCTCGGCGATACGCGCGAGCGTGGCAATGCGGCGGACATCTTCGGTCGTGACGGACATGGCGCGAATTCCCGTAAAACGTGACCCGCGTGAGTATCAACCGGGATTGTGCGGCGCAAGATGACTTGACGCCAAAGCCGCATGGGCGCAGGCGGGAAACATGCCGGTTGTGATGCTTCCCGCCCTGCCCGACGGCGCGCTGCTCGCGCTTGACCCCGGATCGAAGACGATCGGGGTTGCGGTCGCATCGGCCTCCGGCGTCGTCACGCCCGTCGAGACCATCCACCGGACCAAATTCACTGCCGATGCGGCGCGGGTATTTGAACTCTATGACGAATTTCGTTGTACCGGCCTGGTTATCGGCCTGCCCGTGAACATGGATGGCAGCCACGGTCCGCGCGCCCAGTCGTCACGGTCGCTCGGGACCAATCTTCTGCGCCTGCGAGACATACCGGTCGCCTACGAAGACGAACGACTGTCGTCGCAGGAGGCCGAGGAACGCCTGATCGCGACGGGCATGCGCCGTGAACAACGCGAGCGGGTGATCGACGCGCACGCTGCAGCGGTGATCCTTGAAAGCGCATTGCGCAACCGGGCGGCTCACCGGTGAGGCCGGCATGACACTCATCCTCGGCGCGCTTCTGCCGATCTTTGCGGTCATCGGTCTGGGCTGGGTGCTGCGGCGCACGGCTTTGGTGCCGGAAAGCGCCTGGCCGGGCATTTCACGCCTGACCTATGTCGGACTGTCGCCCGCCCTTCTGTTCTCGGTGATCTCGAAAGCCGACTTTTCGGCCATTACCGTTGGCCCGGCCGTCGCAGCGGCGGCGCTCGGCTTCGTGGTGATGGGCGTTGTCGTGCTGGCGCTGAAGCCGGTCATCAACACAGACGGCCCATCCTTCACCAGCGTGTTCCAGGGCGCCTGCCGCTGGAACGGGCTGGTGATCCTCGCTCTGGCCGCGCTCGCCTACGGGGTCGAGGGCGAAGTGCTGATCTCGCTCATAATGGTGGTCACCATCCCCATCGTGAACATCCAGGTCGTGACCGTTCTGACCATCTGGGGCGCGAACGGCCGCAAGCCGGACGTGCGTACGGTGTTATGGCGCATCGTCACCAACCCGCTGATCCTCGGCTGCCTCGCGGGCGGCGTCGCCAACCTGCTCGGCCTGTTCCAGGCGGGTACGATTGCGGAGGTCGTCGAGCTGATGGGCCGCGCAGCGCTTCCGCTGATCTTGCTCGCTGTTGGTGCGGGCCTCGACTTCAAGGCGCTGGGGGCGAGCCGCGGCTTGCTCACCCTGACCGTTTTCCTGAAGCTCATCCTCGCGCCGGTCGTGTTCGGCCTGCTGGCGTGGAGTTTTGGCGTGCGCGGCGAGACACTCGCCATCGTGGTGATGGTCGGAGCCTCGCCGGGGGCCGCCTCGGCCTATGTCCTCGCGCAACAGCTAGGGGGCAACCGCCAGCTCACCGCCGGCGACGTCACCGCCACGACCCTGCTCAGCTTCTTCACCCTGCCCGCGGCGATCTGGATCGCCCAGCTGGTGGGTTGAGGAACCTGACGCACGATTGACCGGTTGATCTCGTAGCCACGCGAGAGGCCGTTATGCCCCTGAAGAAGATCTACGCCCATCTCAGCTGCACCGAGTGGAGCAAAAGCACCGAGTGGTTCGAACGTCTGTTCGGCCGCGAACCGGACGCCTGTCCAATGGATGGGCTGGCCGAGTGGCATCATGCCGACAACGCGGGATTTCAGCTGTACGAGAACCCAGGGGATGCCGGTCATGCCACCCTGACACTCATCGTCGAAGGCATCGACGCCGAGCACGAAAGGTTAGCCCGTGCAGGGCTTGAGCCAGGTCCCGTCGAGCGCGCAGATACCGTTCACCTCATCCGGCTCCGCGATCCCGACGGAAATCTCGTCGTTCTTGCCGAGTCTCGGTGATCACAGCCCCATGAAGTCGCGCTTGCCCAGCGGAACGCCGAGATTGCGCAGGATGGCGTAGGTCATCGACGCGTGGAAGCCGATATTCGGAATCACGGCATTGAGCGCATAGACGCCGCGCGGCAGCGTCATTGTCTTGTCCCGGCCCGCCGGAAAGGTGACTTCGCCTTCGGGATTGGCATCGATGGCTGCGCCGTCGAGGCCCGCGACAATCTCGGTCGCCTTCTTCAGCCGCGCCTGAAGCTCCATAAAGGTGGTTTCGGTATCCGGCAGGCTGACCGGATCAACACCCGCCAGCCGTGACAGGCCGCGCACACCGAAATCGGTCGCGATCTGGACCTGCCGCGTCAGCGGGAACATGTCCGGCGCGAGCCGCCAGTTCAGATAGACCTGCTCGTCGATGCCGCGTTCCTTGGCGTGTTCAGCGCCCTTGGCGAGCACCCCGCCCATTGCGCGGTAATACTGGCCGATCTGCGCGAGTGCGACGCTGGATGTGGTCTGCGACATTGTGAAACTCCCGGTTTCTGGTTGTGCGCTAGAGCTAGGTATCGCCTGCCGGTTTTGCGAGCGAATTCGGTGTATGCCCTGCATTCACGGCTACCGCAGCGACGGTCCCGACAGGCAGAAGCGTTCGCCTCGCTCCGCCACGCCATAGCCCGCCGCCTCGACGATGGCGCGCTCCGGGCTGTCCGGGAACCGCACCGGATTGGTGTGGTTGAAGTGGATAAAGCGGATCTTCGCACGTTCTTCGTCCGGCAGATGCGCAAATCGCGCCATGGAATGCCGAATGAAGGGATGCGGGAAGCCGCTCATGTCGCGGCCGGGGATCTCGCCATCGTCAAAGAAGGTGGCATCGAAATAGGCGCGGTCGACGCTGGCGATCATCTGCTCGATCTGCCCGCCCTCCGGGTCGTACTCCTCCCAGCTGTCGATATCGGGGATGAACAGCACGCTGCGCTGCGGCCCCATGATGCGGTAGCCCGCCACCTCGGAAAATTCCTGCCGGTGTGGCACGGTAAAGGCCTGCACCATCAATCGCGGCGCGATTCCGAAGGCGTCTTCCTCCGGGATGGTGACGAGATCGATATTTCCGTACTCGACCAGCTGGCTCCACGGGCCATTGGTCCGTAAAAACTCCGCCATCCGTTCCAGCGCATAGACCCGCGCGCCCTGCGCGCCCATCGATTCATGGCCGAGGAAGATCAGCCCCGTGTAGTGCCCGATATGCGCATGCGTCAGGAAGATGCCGTCTGGCGCACGCGGTCCGGTGGTGCCCGCCACGGCGTCCAGATCACGCAGCTGCGCGCGCATGTCGGGCGTGGCTTCGAAAAGGAAGCGCTCGCCGGTCTCGTGATGCACCACGCCCAGCGACACGGCCCGCATCGCCAGCGAAGCGTCGTCCCAGGCCGGATCGTCATTACGCCCAAGCTGCGGTGCGCCGCCATCCTGCCCGACACCGAGCACGACGAGTTCGATCGGACAGGACGCCTGCAGTGTCAGGGCCAGTAGTGCCGCAATCATCAATCCACTCCCGTTCGTGTGCTGCGCCATTGCATGTAGTGCACGTCCCGCCACTGCCCTTCCATGGGGCCATGACGCATTTTTCCTTGCCGGATGAAGGTGCCGACCGGGCGATAACCGCAGGATTCATGAAGCCGGATCGAGCCGGTATTCTCCGGAAATATCCCGGCCTGAACCGACCAGAAACCGGCCTGCTCGGCGGCCAGCAGGAAGGCGTTCAGCAGGGCATGGCCGACGCCCTGCCCGCGTGCCGCCTCGGCGACATAGACGGTGCTCTCGCCCACACCGCCATAGACGCAACGCGAGGACACCGCGCTCATCACCGCCCAGCCGGTGACCTGGTCCCGGGAATCGAGCGAGACGAGGCGCGGCTTTTCGAGGCGTGACGCACTGAATTTGTCCCAGTCGGGCGTGTCGGTTTCAAACGTGGCATGCCCGGTGGCGATGCCTTCGCGATAGATGGCGAGGACCTGTTCGGCGTCTTCGTCGCGCATCGCGCGTATCCGGATCATCAACGCTCTCCACAGTCCACTTCGCCCGCGCATCTTGCCCGAGTCCCGCACGCGCCGTATACCGCCAAAAATCGCGAGAGGGCGTCCATGGGCCGCGCGGACTTTCATTACGACTTCCCCCACAGATCGCTGTTGTCGATCGCGGACCTCAATCCGCTCGATGTTCAGATGCTGTTGGAGCGTGCCGGGCATTGGCATCAGGTCAACAAGACGCCCGACAAGAAGCACGATGCGCTCAAGGGTCTGACCCAGATCAATCTCTTCTTCGAGAACTCGACGCGGACCCAGGCAAGCTTCGAACTCGCCGGAAAGCGCCTTGGCGCGGACGTGGTGAATTTCTCGGTGTCGGCCTCTTCGACCGCCAAGGGCGAAACACTGGCCGATACGGCCCGCACGCTGGCGGCCATGAACCCCGATCTGCTGGTGGTTCGCCACAAGGCGTCGGGCGCGCCCGACTTCCTCGCCCGCGAAACCGGACTGTCCGTGGTCAACGCCGGGGATGGCACCCGCGAACACCCGACACAGGCCCTGCTGGATGCCTTCGCACTGATTGAACGCCTGGGCGATGTCGGAGGCCGCCGCATCCTGATCGTCGGCGATATCCTGCATTCGCGGGTCGCACGATCGAATGTGCTGCTGCTGTCGATCCTGGGCGCGCAGATCCGCCTGTGCGCACCGCCGACCTTGCTGCCCGCTGATGCGGATCGTTGGGGCGTTGAGGTTTTCCATGACCTCGATGACGCGCTCGATGGCTGCGACGCCGTGATGGCACTGCGCCTGCAAAAGGAACGCATGACTGCGGGCTATATCCCCTCCGAGCGCGAATACTTCCGCTTTTACGGCCTGACGCATCGCCGCATGGAAGCCGCCCTGCCCGGGGCTCTGGTCCTGCATCCCGGTCCGATGAATCGCGGTGTCGAGATCGACGGCAGTCTCGCGGATGACGAGGAGATCAGCATGGTCCGCGATCAGGTCGAGGCGGGCGTGGCCGTTCGCATGGCCGTTCTTGAAATGCTCGGCGAGCAATCCCGCCGCAATACGGAGCGCGGCCGATGAGCACCCGTTTCGCCATCGTCAATGCGCGTCTCGTCGATCCGGCCACCGGAATGGACGAGGCTGGCGGCGTGCTGGTCGAGGATCACCACATCGCCGAGGCCGGCCCCTCGGTCCGCGGCATCAATCTGGAAGACACAGACGTCATCGACGCACAGGGCGCCATTCTCGCCCCGGCCCTGATTGATCTGCGCGCCGGAAACGAGCCGCCCTTCACGCCCGGCGGTGAAACCATCTCCAGCCTGTCGGCAGCCGCCGCAGCAGGCGGCATCGGAACACTGGTCCTGGCACCGCATGCCACGTCACCATTCGATACACCTGAAATCGTACGCAGCCTTGGTCATGAGACTCGCCCGATGCGGGTGCGGATGCCAGTCGCAGGTGGCGCAACGCGTGGACTTGCAGGAGAGGCGTTGGCCGAGATCGGCCTGATGCACGATGCCGGGGCGCTGTTCGTTTCCAACGGTGACATGCCAATCGCCGATACCCGTCTTTTGCGCAGCCTCCTCGCCTATGCCAGCCACTTCGAGATGTGGGTGGCCCTGCGCCCGTCTGAACCGGCGCTATCCGCCGGCGCGGTCGCAACTGAAGGCGAATGGGCCGCGCGCCAGGGATTGCCGGGCGAACCGGCGGTCGCCGAACGCATGGCCATCGAACGCTTTGCGGCCCTCGGTGAATTGACGGGTGGCCGCGTGCTGATTGACCGGATTTCGACCGGCGAGGGCCTGGGGGCGTTGTCCCATGCCAAGCGCAAGGGACTGGAAGTCGGCGCAACCGCCTCGATCAACAATCTCTTGCTGAATGAAGTCGATGCGGGTGCGTTTGACGCCAACATGCGTCTCTCCCCGCCGCTCCGCTTCGAAGACGATCGCGCCGCCCTTGTCCGCGCCATTGCGGAAGGTCTGATCGATGCCGTCGTCTCCGACCATCGCCCGCATTCGTTGGAATCGAAATCCGAGCCCTGGCCCGAAGCGGCCGCAGGTTCGATCGGTGTTGAAACCCTGCTCGCGGGCCTGTTGTCGCTGGTCCATGACGGTCAGCTCGAACTGATCGACGCGCTGCGCGTCCTCACCTCCGGTCCCGCCGACCTTCTGGGCTTGCCCCAGGGCCGTCTGGAAGAAGGCGCGCCGGCCGACCTCGTGCTGATCGATGGCGATGCACCGTGGGTTTACCGGGCTGGCGATGGCGTTTCGGCGCGCCGCAATGCCGCGCTCGAGGGCCGGCGTTTTCAAGGCCGGGTCTTGAAGACTTTCGTCGCTGGCGCAATGATCCATACCGGGGACAACTAGAGGGCGAACGGAATGTCGATCTGGACACTGGCTGCAATGGGTCTCGCCGCCGGCGGGGGCTATCTGCTCGGGTCGATCCCGTTCGGATTGGTCATCACGAAGCTCGCAGGCCTGGGCGACATCCGCGCCATCGGTTCGGGCAATATCGGCGCAACCAATGTGCTGCGCACAGGACGCAAGGACCTTGCGCTCGCCACGCTCGTCCTCGACGCCGGCAAGGCCGGTATCGCCGCACTGATCTTCACCGCGCTGATCGGCACCGAGGCCGGGCTCGTCGCGGGCGGCGCGGCATTCTTCGGTCATTGCTTCCCCGTCTGGCTGGGCTTCAAGGGGGGCAAGGGCGTGGCAACCTTCTACGGCACGATTCTGGCGGTCGCCTGGCCGGTGGGCGTGCTCGCGGCCCTCACCTGGATCGGCATGGCCCTCCTCATGCGGATATCCTCGCTCAGCGCCCTCGTTGCCGCCGCCATCGCACCGGTGATCGCCTATGCGTTCGGGCGCAGTGATGTCGCACTGCTGTGCATCTTTCTGGCCGTCATCATCTACTGGCGGCACCGCGCCAATATCGAGCGATTGATCGCCGGAACCGAGCCGAGGATCGGCGGCGCGAAAGCGTGAGCGCCGAACGCACGTCATGGGTCCGGCTTGCCCGGACTGAAGGCGTTGGCCCTGTCACCTTCTTCAAGCTGATCGAGCGATTTGGTGATGCCGATGCCGCCATCGACGCATTGCCGGATCTCGCCAGGAAGGCCGGGCGGCGCCAGGCACCGCGAATCCCGACGCGCGACCAGGTCGAAGCGGAAATACGTGCCACACAGGATTTCGGTGCACGGATCGTGACTGCCGCTGATCCGGACTACCCCCGCCTGCTTCGCGAACTCGATCCGCCGCCGCCAGTCCTGACGCTGATGGGTCCGCTGACCTTTGACCGTATGGCCTGCGCCATCGTGGGGTCACGCAACGCCTCTGCGATCGGCATGAAGATGGCGCGGGAGTTGGCGCAAGGACTTGGAGCGCATGGCGTCACCGTGGTTTCCGGCCTGGCGCGCGGGATCGACGGTGCGGCACACACCGGTTCACTGGCAACCGGCACAGTTGCCGTGCTGGCCGGGGGCATCAATCACGTCTATCCGCCCGAACATGGCGAGCTTCAGGCCGAGATCGCGCGGCGCGGCTGCCTGGTGACGGAATCGCCCTTTGGCATGTCGCCGACGGCGCGAGACTTCCCGCGTCGCAACCGGATCATCTCCGGTCTTTCGCTCGGGACGGTGGTGGTCGAAGCCGCGCTGAGGTCAGGCAGCCTGATAACGGCCCGGTTGGCCGCCGAGCAGGGCCGCGAAGTCATGGCGACACCCGGATCTCCGCTCGACCCTCGGGCCAAGGGTACAAACCGCCTCATCCGCGACGGCGCGGCACTGATCGAAACGGCGGACGACGTCCTGGATATTCTGGGGCAGTTGAAACGCACTGCGGCCGAGGAAGAACCCGATTTCTGGTCACCGCCGCTCGCGGTCGACCTGCCGCCAGACAACGACATTGACGCTGTGCGCGAAAGAATCGCCGACCTGCTTTCCCCGTCGCCGGTCAGTGTCGATGAATTGTCGCGTGCGGCAGGTTGCCCGGTTCAGCTGGTGATGGCCGCGATTGTCGAACTCGAACTGGCCGGCCGCGCCGAAGTCGCACCCGGCGGTCAGGTGCGCGCAAACTGACGTTTGGCGGCCGGCGTCGTGGATTCCATGCGGATCATGTCAATCGCGAGTTGAATCAGTTCAGCGGACTGGACGAGACCCGCCTGCTTCGTGATGTCAGCCAGATTCTCCAGAAGCGCAGCCGAGTAGTCTGCGGCATCCTCCATCGTCAGCGGCGATTCTCCTGAGGGTTGCATCTTCCATCCTGCGCTCTACCTGTAGGCGCATTTCTGCACCACGGGATTAAAGATTGCAAGCCGGATCGACCCGTTGACACCTGCCTGACCCTCCCCCACGTTCCCGCGCCGCTGCCGGACTGGCAGTTCCCGCCTCCCAGCACGGAATCAGAATGAACGTCGTCGTCGTCGAATCCCCGGCCAAGGCCAAGACCATCAACAAGTATCTGGGCAAGGACTACGAGGTCTTTGCCAGCTTCGGCCATGTGCGCGACCTGCCGCCCAAGGACGGCTCCGTCCGCCCCGACGAGGATTTCGCGATGAGCTGGGAGGTCGAACCGGCCTCTGCCAAGCGTATCAAGGCGATCGCCGATGCCGTGAAGGGCGCAGACAAGCTCGTGCTCGCAACTGACCCGGACCGGGAAGGTGAAGCCATCTCCTGGCACCTGCTCGAGGCCCTGACCAAGCGCAAGGCGCTCAAGGGCGTCGCGGTCGAGCGCGTGGCATTCAACGCCATCACCAAGACCGCGATTGCCGAGGCCATGCGCCATCCGCGCGCCATCGACATGGAATTGGTCGAAGCCTACCTCGCCCGGCGCGCACTCGACTATCTCGTCGGGTTCACGCTGTCGCCGGTGCTGTGGCGCAAGCTACCCGGCGCGCGGTCAGCAGGCCGCGTCCAGTCGGTTTCCCTGCGCCTGGTGTGCGACCGGGAACTGGAAATCGAGAAATTCCGCCCGGAGGAATACTGGTCGGTCGAAACCGATGTGACGTCCGGGAAGTCGGATCCCTTCCGCGCCCGCCTGACCCGTTTCGACGGCAACAAGATCGACAAGATGTCGATTGGCGGCAAGGACATGGCGAAAGCGGCCGTGGCCGCCATCGAAGCGGCCGACTTCAAGGTCGGCGCGGTCGAGGCCAAGCCCACAAAGCGCAATCCGGCTCCGCCCTTCACCACGTCCACGCTGCAACAGGAAGCGTCGCGCAAGCTGGGTTTCAACGCCCAGCGCACGATGCGTACCGCGCAGAAGCTCTATGAGGGCATCAATATCGGCGGCGAGACCGTAGGCCTCATCACCTATATGCGTACCGATGGCATCACCATGGTGGGCGAAGCCGTCAGCGAAGCGCGCCACGTGATCAGCAACGAGCACGGCGCGCTCTACCTGCCGTCCAGCCCGCGCATGTACAAATCGAAGCAGAAGAACGCGCAGGAGGCCCACGAAGCCATCCGCCCGACCAGCTTCTCGCGTCTGCCGAAAAACCTCCATCTCGATGGCGACGAAGCCAAGCTTTACGACTTGATCTGGAAACGCGCTGTCGCCAGCCAGATGGAGAGCGCCCGCTTTGAGCGCACGACGATCGAACTGGAAGCGGCGGGCGGCGATCTCGCTCTGCGCGCAACCGGATCGGTGCTGCTGTTCGACGGCTATCTGACGCTCTACGCCGAAGGCCGTGACGACGAGGAAGACGAAGGCGAATCCCGTCTGCCGAAGGTCGAAGTCGGCGCACCGGCCGATGTGAAAAAAACCTACTCGGACCAGCACTTCACCCAGCCGCCTCCGCGATATTCGGAAGCCTCGCTGGTCAAGAAGATGGAAGAACTCGGCATTGGCCGGCCTTCGACCTATGCGTCGGTTCTCACCGTATTGCGCGACCGCGACTACGTCCGGATGGAGAAGAACCGCTTCATCCCCGAGGACAAGGGCCGTGTCGTCACCGCCTTCCTCGAGAACTTTTTCTCGCGCTATGTCGAATACGATTTCACGGCGGATCTCGAAGACCAGCTCGACAAGGTCTCGTCAGGCGATCTCGACTGGAAGCAATTGCTTCGCGATTTCTGGACCCAGTTTTCCGCGTCCGTGAACGAGATTGGCGACCTGCGGATCGGCGAAGTGCTCGAAGCGCTGAACACCGCCCTCGCCCCGCACATCTACCCGGAACGCGAGGACGGCTCGAATCCGCGCGAATGCCCGGCCTGCAAGGAGGGCACGCTGTCGATCCGGCTCGGCAAGTTCGGTGCCTTTGTTGGCTGTTCGAACTATCCTGACTGCAAGTTCACCCGTCCCTTGGGCGCCACCGATGAGGCCCCTGCCGCCGAAGGCGATGGCGCGCTCGGTGAAGACCCGGCGAGCGGCGAGACCATCTACCTCAAGGATGGCCGCTTCGGTCCTTATCTCGAGGTCGCTGTCCCTGGAGACGAGAAGCCGAAACGCTCGTCGCTGCCGAAGGGCTGGGCCAAGGACACGATCAATCTCGAACGCGCGCTGCGGCTCCTGTCCCTGCCGCGTGAAGTCGGCCCGCACCCCGAAGATGGCGAGATGATCGAAGCCGGTCTCGGCCGCTACGGCCCCTTCGTGCGACATGGAAGAACTTACGCGAATGTTTCTGATATTGAAGAGGTTTTCGATATCGGCATCAATCGCGCCGTGACCCTGATCGCTGAAAAGAAGGCAGGCGGCGGACGCGGCGCGGCGGCCGAACCGCTCAAGGATCTGGGCGAACACGACGGCGAGCCCATTCGCGTCATGAAGGGCCGTTACGGTCCCTATGTGAAGTGGAAAAAGGTCAACGCCACCCTTCCCAAGGGACTGGAGCCGGGCGATGTGACGCTTGAAAAGGGCATCGAGCTCATCAAGGAACGCGAAGCCAAGGGCGGCAAGAAATCGACCCGCAAGGCTGCGAAGAAGCCGGCGGCTGCATCGAAGAAGGAGCCCGCGGCCAAGAAGAAACCTGCGGCAAAAAAGAAGGCCGCTGCGAAGGCAAAGGAATAGAGGACCGGATTGGCCACAGACTTCGATCCGAAGGAAACCGGGTTCAGCCGAGAGACGCTGCTGGAAGCCATTCGCCTCGGTCAGGGCCGCTTTTCCAAGCGCGAGATCGCGCGCGCCCTCAACCTGACAGCCGACCAGAAGCCGTTTCTGAAAACCGCATTGCGGATGCTCGAGAATGAGCGCGCCATCCACCGCGAAGGCCGAAAGGGCTGGGCATTGTCCGATACACTCCCCGACGTAGCGGTGGTCGAGATCCACGATCGCGATCCAGACGGTGAATTGCTTGCCCGGCTGACAAAGCCCGGGGCGCCGCAGGCACGCATCCGTCTCGCCCCCGGCGAAGGCAAGGGTGACAAGGGCGGTCCGGCACTGGGTATCGGCGATCGCGCCCTTGTGCGCCTGGAGGAGGATGGCGAAGGCGGCTGGGAAGCGCGCCTGATCCGGCAGCTGGGGCAAAGCGCGCACACGATCTTGTGCGTCCTTCACAAGGACGGCGGACGCCCGCGCCTGCAGCCCGTCGACCGCAAATCGCGCCACGAGCTCGTCCCCATGCGCGGCGAGGCAGAAAAGGCCCGGGACGGTGACCTTGTCCTGTGCCGGATGGCCAAGGCCGACCGGCGCGGCGGCCCCAAGCCGGCCAACATCATCGAGGTGATCGGCAGTGCCAACGCCCCGGGCGCGGGCAGCATCATTGCGCTGCATGCGCACGGCATCCCGACCGAATTCGGTGAAGAAGAATTCCGGCAAGTCGAACAGGTCAAACCTGCCACACGCGCCAATCGAGAGGATTTGCGGTCCATCCCGCTGATCACCATCGATCCCGACGACGCCAAGGACCACGACGACGCGGTCTGGGCCGCTCCCGATGACGATGCCGACAACAAGGGCGGCTGGATCGTCATCGTCGCAATCGCCGACGTGGCAGCCTATGTGACGCCCGATTCCCCGCTCGACCGCGGCGCTCTGAAGCGCGGCAATTCGGTCTATCTGCCCGACCGGGTGGTTCCGATGCTGCCAGAGCGCCTGTCGAACGATCTGTGCTCGCTGCGTGAAAACGAGGACCGGCCCTGCCTCGCCGTCCGCATGGTGTTCGACAAGTTCGGCAACAAGCGCGGACACCGCTTTGTCCGCGGCTGGATGCGCTCGGCGGCCAAGCTCAGCTATACGCAGGCCCAGGCCGCGATCGACGGCAACCCCGACGACAAGACCGGTCCGCTGCTCGAACCGGTCCTGAAACCGCTCTGGGCCGCCTATGGCGCACTTTCCAGGGCGCGCGACGCCCGCCAGCCACTGCACATCGACTCGCCCGAGCGCAAGGTCCGCGTCGGCGAGGACGGGCGCATTCTCTCGATCGAGACGCGGGACCGCTTCGATGCTCACCGCCTGATCGAGGAATGCATGATCCAGGCGAATGTCTGCGCGGCAGAAACGCTGGAGAAAGCCCGGCTGACCCTGATTTACCGCGTTCACGATGCGCCAAGCGCGGAAAAGGTTCAGGCGCTCTCGGACTATCTGGACACGATTGGTCTCAAATGGGCCAAGGGTGAAACGCCGCGCACCGAACGCTTCAACCGGTTGCTCGATCAGGTGCAGGGCACCGACAATCAGGCCACTGTCAACGAGGTGGTGCTGCGGACCCAGATGCAGGCCGTCTACTCGACCGGCAATCTGGGGCATTTCGGGCTCAACCTGCGCCGCTACGCGCACTTCACCTCTCCGATCCGCCGCTATGCGGACCTGACGGTGCACCGCGCGCTGATCCGCGCCGGCAATCTGGGCAAGGACGGGCAGACCGACGCTGAAGCCAGCCAGCTCGAAGCCATTGCAGAAGACATCACCGCCGCGGAACGCCGCGCGATGGCCGCCGAGCGCGATGCGGTTGACCGGTATGTCGCGCTCTACCTGTCCGAACATGTGGGCGGCGAGTTCGCAGGCCGGATCACCGGCGTCACGCGCTTTGGTACATTTGTCCGGCTGGACGAAACCGGCGCTGATGGCCTCGTCCCGATCAGCCAGCTGGGTTACGAACGGTTTCACCACGACGAGGCCGCACACGCCCTTGTCGGCGAGCGGTCGGGTGACACCTTCCGCCTTGGAATGCCGGTGAAGGTGCGCATCGCGGAAGCCGCGCCCGTCACGGGAGGCTTGCTGCTGGAAATGGTCACCCCGCCCGAAGAGGGCAAACCGCCCCGTCATCGCGGACGCGGTGGCCGGGGGCGCTCGGGGCCGCCGCGCGGGCGCGGCGGCGGCGCAGGACGCAGCGCGGGCAAGAAAGGCCCGAAGCGCGGCAAGAAGGGCAAGCGCAAGTGAACCCGCCCCTGCGACCGAAACTGGCCGGTTCGCTGATCGTCACCCGCCCGGCGGGAAGCAGCATTGAAATCCTGATGGGCCGGCGCTCCGCCAGGCACGCATTCATGCCGGACCGCTATGTCTTTCCCGGTGGCCGTGCAGACCGCGCCGACGCCTATGCGCCGGTCGCGAGCGATCTGTCGCGGCCCGTCCTGACCCAGATGACCCGCACCCTGCCCGAGCGCCGTGCCCGGGCCGTCGCGGCGGCGGCCGTGCGCGAGACCGCCGAGGAAACCGGCTACCTCGTCGCCTCGCCGGCCGAAATGCGCAGCCGTCACGCGGCCTGGACGCCCTTTCGTCAACACGGCCTCGCGCCGGACCTGTCTCCCTTGCGCCTGATTGCCCGCGCGATTACCCCGCCCGGACGCGTGCGGCGCTTTGATGCCTGGTTCTTCCAGACCGACGCCTCGGCACTCAGCGAGGAACGGGTCGACATCACCGATCCCGAACTCGAAGACATTCTCTGGGTGCCGTTCGACAGGACGGGCGATCTGCCCCTGCCCCAGGTGACGCGTTTCGTGCTCGCAGAGCTCGAGCGCCAGCTGGGCAGCCGCCACGCCGGGCCCCGCCACATCCGGGAGCTTGCGAAAAAGGTTCGCATCGAGCCGCTCTAGAGGCGACAAGCCCGATTTCGCCCGCTATAGCGCGGCCATGATCGCCCGACTGCTTCTTTCTCCGGAGTTTGCCCGCAACCGCTCGCTTGCGGCAGCAATCGTGTGCGCCACCCTTTCAGGCTGCGGTTACACGCTGTTGATGCCGGTGATCGGGATCAATCTGGAGATGATGACCGGTTCGGGCGCCCTGGTCGGGCTCAATGGCGCCGCCGCTGCACTGTCGACCATCGTGGCGACCCCCTTCGTCGCCCGGTTGCTGGAACGGCTGCCGGGGCGGCCCCTGATCGCGGTCAGCCTTCTCGTCGCTGCGATCAGCCTTCCACTGTTTCGGGTCTTTCCAGACCCAACCGCCTGGTTTGTCCTTCGCTTTGTCATGGGCATCGCCATCACCGTGGTCTTTGTGTCGTCCGAGGTCTGGATCAACCAGATCGCCACGCCGGAACGCCGCGCCACGATATTGGGCATGTATGCGACCGCGCTGGCCGGCGGTTTCGCGCTTGGCGGGCTATTGCTATCGGTTCTCGGGTCGCAGGGATGGGGACCCTGGCTCGCCGGGATGACGCTGTTTGCGGTCGGCACGCTTCCCGTGATGGGTCTCAGGGGACCTGAAATCGAACCGCCTTCATCCGACGACGCCAGCGTCAAGGCGATGCTGCGCGCAGCGTTGATCGCCCCTTCGGCGATCGGTGCCGGCCTGCTGTTCGGGGCGACCGAAACCATCTTTTTCGCGCTGATGCCGGTCTATGGCGTCCGGATCGGGCTGGCGGAAGCCGCCATCGGTATCATCATGGTGTGCGGTGCGATCGGCGGGATTCTCCTCCAGATTCCCATCGGACGGCTGGCGGATACGGTCGGGAAACTCCCGGTTGTGCGGATCATCACGCTCGTTTGCTTGATCGGCCCTGCCTTTGTGTGGCTGGCCGGTTCGAATGCCTTCGCGCTGTATGGCGTTATGTTCGTCTATGTCGGCGCCGCGACGACGCTTTACACGCTTGGCCTCGCGCTGGTGGGCGAGCGTTTCACCGGCGGCGCCATTGCCGCAGCCAATGCGGCCTTCGTCATGGCCTATGGCGTGGGATCGTTGGTCGCCCCGCCCATCGGGGGCGTGGCAATGGACATCGTTGATCCGCAGGGATTGCTGATCGTTCTGTCTGCCCTGGCGTCACTGTTTCTGGCTGTGCTTGTGGTGCGGGGCTGGCAGCGCCGGACCGGTTGACAACCCCGTGCCCGTGAGTATGTTCCGCCGCTCCGCGCCGGGTGGCTGTTGCCCCGCGCACACAGCTTATTTCGGGTGACTTCGTCATGGCCAAACCGACAACCATCAAGATCCGCCTCAACTCGACCGCCGGTACGGGCTATTTCTACGTGACGAAGAAAAACGCCCGCACGATGACCGACAAGCTCGTTCTGAAGAAGTACGACCCGGTCGCGCGCAAGCACGTCGAGTTCAAGGAAGCCAAGATCAAGTAAGGTCTGGCGCGGTATCAACCGCGCCGCTTGCAATCGCCTGTTCAGGCCGCCTGGCTCTCGCGCCGGGCGGGCTTGATGCGATTCCGGCCTGCGGCCTTTGCACGGTATAGCGCTTCGTCCGCCCGTCTCAGGGCGCCTTCGGCCGTTTCGCCGAGCATGGCTTCGGCCACTCCGATCGACACAGTGACGGTTTTCGCGACTTCGCCGTCGGGCAGGCGGAATGCGTCTTTTGCGACAGCGAGTCGAAGCCGTTCGGCGGCCACCATCGCCTGTTCCAGGTCCGTTTCCGGCATCGCGATCACGAATTCCTCGCCGCCATAGCGCGCTGCGATGTCCATTGCGCGCAAGCCGCCGCGCAGCCGGTCGGCGAACTGGGTCAGGATCATGTCCCCGCCCGCATGACCATAGGTGTCGTTGATGCGCTTGAAATGGTCGAGGTCGGCAATCAGGACCGCGGCGGGCGCTTTACCACTGGCACTGCCCTCCACCATCTGCTGCATGCGCGACGCGAAATATCGGCGGTTGTGCAGCCCGGTCAGCGGATCGGTGATCGCCATTTCCAGGCTCTCGTCCAGACGTGTGCGCAAGCGGTCAGCATAACCCTTCCGGCGCAGCTGTGTCGCGACCCGCGCGCTCAATTCACCTGAATCCACAGGGCGATGGATGATATCATTCACACCGAGGTCGAGGGCGCGCACGCTGCGCTCTATCTCGTCGGGGCTGACCACCGCAACGATCGGCACATGCCGTGTCGCTGCTTCAGACCGGACCCGCGCGCACAGGCGCAGACCGTCAAACTGACTTGTCGTCAGGTCGATCAGCATCATGTCGATACCGCTCGACGCCACGCGCGAAGCCAGCGCCGGATCGGTCACGACCTTCGACTGGACGGTCGCAGGCAGTTTCGAGCGCAAATGCTCTCCCGCGCGCGCATCGCCGGCGACAACCAGCACCCAATGGCCTTGTTCGGCATCGGCCTCGGGCATGAGGAAGTCGGCCGGGGCGTTCAGTTCGCGGACGCGCAATTCGTCCAGCACCACTTTCAGACGCAGCAGCGAGCGGACGCGCGCGAACAGCGTGACGTCATCGACCGGCTTTGTCAGGAAATCGTCGGCGCCGCATTCCAGGCCCTGCACCCGGTCTTCGCGCTGATCGAGCGCGGTCACCATGACGACAGGGATATGGCGGGTCGCGGCGTCCGCCTTCAATCGGCGGCAGGCCTCGAAGCCGTCCATTTCCGGCATCATTACGTCGAGCAGGATAACATCAGGCTGACCGCTGCGCGCGGCGTCAATCGCCTGCTGTCCGCTGGTCGCGGTGATGACTTCGAAATACTCGGCCTTGAGCTTCGCCTCGAGCAGCCGAACATTCGGCTCCTGATCGTCGACTACAAGGATTCGAGCGCTCATCCCCCTGCCCTCTACGCCAGGAATTTCTGAACGGTTTCGATGAAGGTCGTGACCGTGATCGGCTTCGACATGTAGGCCTCACATCCGCCGGCGCGGATGCGCTCCTCATCGCCTTTCATGGCAAAGGCCGTGACGGCGATGACGGGAATGGCCGACAATTCTTCATCGTCCTTGATCCACTTGGTGACTTCCAACCCCGAAACTTCCGGCAGCTGGATATCCATCAGGATGAGGTCGGGACGGTGTTCGCGCGCAAGCTCAAGCGCCTTGAGCCCGTTGCGCGTGCCCAGCACATCGTAGCCATGGGCTTCGAGCAGATCATGAAACAGCTTCATGTTCAGCTCGTTGTCCTCGACTATGAGAACCTTCTTCGACATGACTTGAAGCATGACGCTGAACCGTCCTTCGCGATGGTGGCGCGCTTGTTTTGCGCCTTATGACACCCCGCGGACATAAAACCCGATTTTCCTAAACAAAGGATGAGTCGGCGCCCTGCTTTTCTCCTTTTTCGGAACAAGATAAGAACGTTGATGTTAAGCATAACCTCCACGGTGGCAAAAGCATGATCCGGATCGGGATCGACATTGGCGGCACGAAAATCGAAGCCATTGCGATGGATTCGGAAGGGAATATCCAATCCCGCAAGCGGATTGCGACGCCCGGCTCCTACCCCGATATGGTGAACGCGGTGCGCGATATCGTCACCGGCTTGGCGTCCGATTCGGGTTCCGGCGTGAAAATTGGCGTCGGCCATCCCGGCTCGGAGAACCCGGTGACCGGACTGATTCGCGGCGCCAACTCGACCTGGCTCAATGGACGACCGCTGCGCAGCGATCTGAGTGAGGCGCTCGGATCCGAGGTGCGGCTCGCGAATGACGCCAATTGCTTTGCATTGTCCGAAGCCATCGACGGGGCCGGGGCTGGAGCCTCCAGTGTCTTCGGCGTCATCCTAGGTACCGGTGTCGGGGGCGGACTGGTTCTGGACCAGCGCCTGCTGGGCGGCGCCCAGGGCATTGCCGGCGAATGGGGGCATAACCCCCTGCCCTGGCCCGATCCCGCCGAGATTCCGCCGCCCGATTGCTGGTGTGGCAAGTCGGGCTGCATCGAGACCTGGCTGTCCGGGCCAGGGATCGCGGCCGAATACCACCGCCGCACGGCAGACACCTTGCCGCCAAGGGAGATTCTCGCCGACCAGGAGGAACTCGCCCGTTATGCCGGCCGGCTCGCTCGGGCGCTGGCGCATGTCATCAATGTCGTGGATCCGGAAGTGATCGTGCTCGGCGGCGGGGTGTCCAACACGCCGGGCCTGCCCGGCGCCGTTCAATCCGCCCTGACAGGTCACGTGTTTTGCGACCGGGTGACATCCCGGGTCGAACGTCACCAGCACGGGGATTCGTCAGGCGTACGCGGTGCGGCCTGGCTCTGGCCCGCGCCATGACGACGGAACCGGGCTATTGCCGCGCCTGCCTGTCGCCCCTGCCCGAAACCGCGCATAGGGCCTGCCCGGCATGCGGTGGACACCGGATTCTGCGGCACCCCGAACTGAATACGCTGTCCATCGCCCACATCGATTGCGATGCCTTCTATGCAGCAATCGAAAAGCGCGACGACCCGTCGCTTGAGGATAAGCCCGTCATCATCGGCGGCGGCCAGCGCGGCGTCGTCTCCACCGCCTGCTACGTGGCGCGCCTCTATGGCGTGAAATCGGCCATGCCGATGTTCAAGGCACTGAAACTGTGCCCCGACGCCGTGGTGATCCGGCCGCGCGGAAGCGTCTATGCGGCGGAGGGACGCCGCATACACGAGATGATGCGCGACCTGACGCCGATGGTGGAACCCCTGTCGATTGACGAGGCCTTTCTCGATCTCACCGGTACGATGCGGCTGCATGGAGCGCCGCCGGCGCTCAGCCTGCTTCGGATGCAAAGACGGATCCGCGACGAGGTCGGCATCACCGTTTCGGTCGGCCTGTCGCACAACAAGTTTCTCGCCAAGACGGCCTCTGACCTCGACAAGCCGGACGGGTTTGCGGTGATCGGCCAGGCTGAAACCCTCGACTTCCTGGCATCCCGCCCGGTCGGCAGCGTTTATGGGGTCGGGCCAGTCTTTTCCGCACGCCTCGAGCGTGACGGGCTGAAGACGTTGTCGCAGGTGCGCCGGACCGGCGACCGGACCATGGCTGCGCGCTATGGCGAGTCCGGATTGCACCTGTCGCGTCTGGCGCGCGGCGACGATTCGCGCCTTGTCCGCCCGGACCGTGAGCGCAAGTCCATCTCGTCCGAAACGACGTTCAACACCGATATCGCCGATCCCGAGGCGCTCGAAAAACATCTCTGGATGCTGTGCGTCAAAGTCGCTGACGCGGCGAAGGCCAAGGCCATGTCCGGCCATGTGGTGACGCTGAAGCTGAAGACCGACCGCTTCAAGTCGGTCACGCGCCGGCGGACACTCGGCGCTCCCACCCAGCTGGCGGACACGCTGTTTCGGGTGGGCCGCGACCTGCTCGCCCGCGAGACCGGGGAAACCCGCTATCGCCTGATCGGGATCGGCTTGTCTGACTTGACCGCCCCGGCAGGCGATGCTGCAGACCTTCTGGACCCGGGCGCAACGAAGCGCGCGGCCGCCGAGCGCGCGATGGATGCGGCGCGGGCCAGGTTTGGAGGCGCGGCGGTGGTCAAGGGACGGTCCCTGTCCCGGCGCAGGACGGATTAGTCTTCGATGCCCTCGCCGCATGCCCCGGCAATGGCATAGGCAAAGGGACTGTCAAAACAGTCGACCAGGGCCTGCACAGACGCCATGTGCGGCGGCCAGCTGGTGCCTTCGGAAAGGTCGGCAGGCGAAGGCATGCTGGCCATGGCGTTGCGAATGCGCATCAGCCCTTCGCGGTCCCGCTCGAGGAACGCGATCACGCCATACGTGTAATAGTGTTGCGGCGCGTCTTCGCCTGCAGGCGGGAAGGTCTGCTGGAACAGGAAGGCCGCCGACGCGTAGTCGCCATCCGCGCCCCGCATCAGCCCGGCATTCCAGGTCAATGTCCGAAGCTGCTCGCCAGTCAACGAGGCCGCGTGGGTGCGATGCCAGACCGATATCGCATCGGCCGCTGCGCCATAGCAGTCCATCAGCGCCAACGCCTGCCATCCATTCGGGCCGGCATTGAAGGTGGCGTAATCTTGCGCGGTAAAGTGGTCGGGGTTGAATTCACAGCTGACGTTCTGCCCCGCAGCGGCACCTGACATGATGACTGCTGTCACGGCTGCGATGATGATGCGCATTGGTCTGCCCCCCGGCCTCTACCGGCCCCCATGATGGAACCCCGCTGGCACAGCTTCAAGACCGGCGCGCCGTGGAACCTGGCAGATACCCTTCAAACCAGTCGAAGGGGCGGGCCCAGAACGCCTCACCCTTGCGCGTGAACAGGCCCTGGTGGCCGATCGCGGCATGACCCAGATCACCCCCGGCGTCATCCATTCGATTTGCGTCGGCGCGGCTGAATAGAGCGCCAGGATCACTTCCGTGGCGCGCCGCGTGGCGATGGGGTCATCGCTGACGCCCCACGACCGGATCGGCTCGCGAACGCGTGAGAACCAGTTGGGGTGCAGTCGATCCAGTTCCGCGCCGTAATACCCTTCTTGAAAACACCAGCGCCGCCACTGCGTGAACACGCCCTTGGGCAGAGCCGTCCCGCCCCACAATCCCCCTGCCGGAATATAGCCAAGCGTTGCCAGGCAGGCCGGTCCGTAGACGAGCCAGAAGAACAGCGCCTGGGGTTGGTAATGCGCCTTGTGATGCCCCCAATACCCCGACCCGACATTGACGAAGGCGTGGGCCGTCGCTCGGTCGGAGTTCGGGCAAAACCCGATCAGGTGTCCGCCAACGCTGTGCCCGAGCGTGAACAGCGGCTTGCCCGGCGCCAGCGCCGCGGCGGCGTCGATTGCGGCGGGCATGTCCCTGCGTCCCCACATCGTGGTCGCGGCCTTGAATCCACGCAAGGAGGCGGGCTTCGACCCTGCAATCCCTCGATAGTCATAGAGCAGGCAGGCAAAACCCCGCTTCGCGCCTGCCTCGGCAATGCGCTTGTAGAATTCTTTCGGAAAACCGGTTCCCGACGAGATCAGTACCGAGGCCCGGGGACGTACCGGCGACATGCTCAAGGCCGACAGCGGATAGCCATCCAGCGCCTCGATCGTCCGGCTTTCGATCTGGATGGGGTCGGTCATGACAGGCTCCGGCGGGACTGCGCGGCAGTGTGCCGGATGACGCGCACGTCAAGTCAAGCCGGTTGCGTGCCGGGACCACGACCGCCTATTCAAGGAGCGATCCATCTTGCGGAGACCATCCCATGTCAGACATCGAACGCCGCCTCGCCGACCTCGGCATCACACTGCCCGCGCCGGTCGCACCCGTCGCCAATTATGTGCCCTGGGCCCGGTCGGGAAACAGCGTATATGTCTCCGGCCAGATCTCGATGGGCCCGAACGGCCTGGTGAAAGGCCGACTCGGCGACGATATGGACATTGAGGCCGGTCAAGCCGCAGCACGCTTGTGCGCGATCAACCTGCTGGCGCAGTTCAAATCCGCGTGCGGCGGTGATCTATCCAAGGTTGCGCGGGTCGTGAAGCTTGGCGGCTTCGTTTGCGCTGCACCGGACTTTTTCGACATTCCGAAGGTCATCAATGGCTGCTCGGATCTGATGGTCGACGCCTTCGGCGACCTCGGCCGCCACGCCCGGTCTGCCGTGTCCTGCCCGGCCCTGCCGCTCGGCGCAGCCGTGGAAGTGGATGCGGTCATCGAGGTGACGTGATCGCGGCGCGTCACGTGACGTGACAAGCCAGCTCAAATCCTGCGACTTGGCTATCGGTTACGATCAGTACGAACGCGCAAAGCTCGAATTCCTCGGCAGCATGACCCGAAATGGATTGGCTGCTGAAAAAATAGCCGGTCTCCGCGTTTTCAGCTTCGAAATATCGGGCCTCGACCCCTGACCAGCGCTCGCCGATGGCATTGACGACGTCTGCGCCTTCGCCGCACAGAGGCACGGTGTCCAGCCGGTAGTGGCACACCTCGCCCCTTACCCCCACCTTGACCACCAAGCCCTCAAAGGCGAGCACGTAAAGCCCGTCATCGCTGAGATATTCGCAATCTGAATAAGGGTTTTCGCGATCGCAAAATTCGCCTTCCCGCAACCCGTATTGCGCGATCAGTTCCGGTGTGATTTCGCGAAAGATCAGGTCGGCCGGGAACGCAATCAGCGTGTCCTGCGCGAACGCGGCCGAAGCGATCAAACTGGCCAACCCGATTGCGCACACGTTCAGCATTGCGAACTCCAAGACAGACAGGTTCGACCGATGATAGAGAAACGAGAGTGCGGCTTTACGATGGCGCAGCGCCTCCCCCTTCCCGCAGCCATCCGCACGACCTAGATCAGGCGTGTGACATCGCTGACGCTCAAAACCGTGCCGGGCCTTGCCGGCGTCGACCGCGAGGCATGGAATGCGCTCGCCAGCCCGCCGGGGGTCGAACGCGATCCATTCCTGAGCTGGGAGTTTCTCGAAGCGCTGGAAGCCTCCGGCTGCGTCGGCGGGGACACGGGATGGATGCCGCGTCACATCCTCGCCGAGGATGATGCCGGCCAGCTGCTCGGCGCCCTGCCGCTCTATGCCAAGACCCACTCGATGGGGGAATACGTCTTCGATCACGGCTGGGCTGAAGCCTATGAACGCGCGGGCGGACGGTATTACCCGAAACTTCTCAGCGCCGTACCCTTCACCCCCGTGACGGGGCGGCGCCTGTTCTCCCCGGACCCGGCAATCCGCAGAGCGCTCGCCGAGGCGGCGATCAGCCTGACCGGGCAATGGGGGGTGTCATCCTGGCATGTGAATTTCCCGGCTGGGGATGACCGCGAGACGCTGGCCGGTCTGGGCCTGCTTGCGCGCGTCGATCGGCAATTCATCTGGGAAAATCGTGGCTACGCCACCTATGACGACTTCCTGTCAGACCTGTCGTCGCGCAAGCGCAAGGCGCTCAAAAAGGAACGACGCGAGGCGCAGGACGGCATCGACATCGTGCAACTGACCGGCGACGCGCTCACTCCCGAACACTGGGATGTCTTCTTCGCCTGCTACCAGGATACCGGCAGCCGCAAATGGGGCCAGCCCTATCTCAATCGCGACTTCTTCGATCTGGTCCATCGCCGTATGGGAAGTGACATCCTGATGGTGATGGCGAAAAAGGACGGGCGCTATATTGCTGCGGCGCTCAACTTTATCGGCTCGGACGCGCTCTATGGGCGTTACTGGGGACGGCTGACCGACCACCCGCACCTCCATTTCGAGCTGTGTTACCATCAGGCTGTTGACGCCGCGATCACCCGCGGGCTCGGCCGTGTCGAGGCGGGCGCGCAAGGTGAACACAAGCTGGCGCGCGGCTATCGCCCCCGTGCCGTTCACTCCGCCCATTTCATTGCCGATGAAGGGTTTCGCGAGGCTGTCGGAGAGTATCTGGACCGCGAGCGCGAGGCGGTCACGATCGATATTGCCATGCAGGACGCGGAAAGCCCGTTCAAAAAGGCGAAATAGTTACTATTGACTATAATAGTTCTTTGAGTAACCCTACCTTCAACGATTGGAGGCAGAGATGAAATACGAGCCGCTTCAGAATTTCCTGCGCCGTCAAAAATACGACTCGGTCCCGATGACGTTTGCTCAGATCGAGCAATTGATCGGGGCTCACTTGCCGCCGTCCGCTCGTAAGCATCGGCCCTGGTGGAGTAACAACCCCAGCAACAGCGTCATCACACACGCATGGCTGAACGCAGGTTACCGGACGGCCCAAGTCGACATGGCAGGTGAACGGCTCGTCTTTCGAAAGGCGGTGGTCGGCGAGCGAAAAGCGCTTACCGCCGCGGCCACCCCTCCCGGAAAACTATTTGGAGTATTAAAAGGTCATATCCGGATTGATTCCGATGAGGCACTGATGGCTCCGGTCGGGGAATCTTGGGACGCAGCTCACGGTCAGCGCTCGTGACCGCGTCGCTGCTGCTCGACACCTACGCGCTGATCTGGCTGCTCAATGGCGATGAAATGGAATCCGCCGCGCTCGACGCGGTTGAGAAGGCGGCCTCCGACGGCTCACTGAACGTGTCTGCAATCACGGCGTGGGAGGTCGCAACGCTGGAGGCCAAAGGCCGGATCACACTCACAATGCCAGTCGAGACATGGTTTGAGCGTGCCGAGAATTTACCGGGTCTCGACATCAGCGTGCTGTCCGCGAAAATTTTGATGGCATCAACCCGCCTGCCCGGAACGCCGCCAAACGACCCCGCAGATCGCATGATCATCGCCACCGCCCGCGAGCAGGCCATGAGCGTGGTCACGCGCGACCAGCGCATTCTGTCTTATGCCGAACAAGGGTATATATCGGCCATCAAGTGCTAGGCCCTTTCGGGGAAACGGGATTGGCCCGCTGCGGGCATGTCCTACACTGACACCATGAACCTCGTCTTGGCAGCCGAATTCCTCGACCCGTCGGAAGCGCTTGTGCTGGCGAGTGCGCTCGATGCGGCTGGCATTCCGGCCTTTCTGCCGGATCATCAATTCCACACCTATTTCCCGTTTTTAGTTCTCGGGTTTTCCGGAGCCCGCGTCCTCGTTCATGATTCAGATTTCGAGGCCGCGCGCGAAATCGTCGCGCTCGACCAACGCCAAGGTCCACTTGTTCCCGGTCCGGTCTGCGCAGGACCAACCCGAAAGCTGAAAACACGCGGTGGTGCTTTGGCGCTTGGCGCGCTTCTGGCCCTGTCGTTCGTCTGGACAATCTGGGTACTGGTCGTTCCGCCACGACTGATGTGCAGCCGAATCTGCGAAGCGTGCGGGTATCGCTATCGACCGCCACGCCCGGATCCCATCACCCCGACCGAAGCGAGGCATGCACCCGGATTGCAATCAGCCCAACCAATCGCTCGAGACGGGCAGGCCAAATTATCTCGCGAGACAATCCGCACCCATCTCGACCGGTTGATCGCGGGCTTGAGGGCGATACTCTGACCTCGGCAACCGGAATGGAGCGCGGGCATGAGCCTTGATGGCCAATATGACGACGCCAATATCTTCGCCAAAATCCTCAAGGGCGAAATGCCCTGCGTGAAGGTGTACGAGGACGACGCCGTGATCGCCTTCATGGACATTTTCCCGCAATCGCCGGGTCACACTCTGGTTGTTCCCAAAGCCCCTGCCCGCAACATCCTCGAGATCGGGGACGATGCGCTTCAGGCCGCCATGACCCGGGTGAAGAAGGTCGCCGCCGCCGTCCGCAAGGCGCTCGATCCCGATGGCATCGTGATCACCCAGTTCAACGGCGCGCCGGCAGGGCAGACCGTCTTCCACATCCACTTCCACATCATCCCGCGATGGGATGACAAACCGCTCGGACGGCATGGCGGAACACAGGCCGATATGGACGAGTTGAAGGAACAGGCCGCAAGGATTGCAGGAGCGCTCGCCGACTGATGGGACAATTCAGGGTTCACCACCGCTACGCCGCCCGCACCGTCGCCTATGACGGGCTCGACGAGAATTCGGACTGGAAGCTGAAACGCTACTCCCTGTCGTGGGACGGGTCCGCGATGGATGATGCGGGCTTTGCCGCCGGGGAAGCGATGGCGATGGACGCCCTGCCCTCACCGGCGGTTGCCGAAAGTCGGCCCGGCACCGGGATCGTGATCCGTCACCAGGGGCGCGGCGAGAATTACGTCATTCTTGCCTGGTGGGACCGGGAGAACGAACTGCCCATCCGGGTCTTCGTGGACAATGGCGAAGGCTGGCGCCCGGCGAACGAGCATGAATCGATCTGCGTGTGGGATTTGCAGATCCTCGCCGCCGAGCGCGATGCCTATGTCCGCCATATCCTCGCCTGGCCGGAAAAACCCGATGTCAGGCGCTACCTCGCCGAAATCTACGCGCCCGGCGACGGAATCACGGTCTGACGCGGCCTGCCCTTTCCGTCAGACATGCGGGCTCCACATATACCCCCACGCGCCAAACACGCCGATCGCGGTCACGCCCGCCGCCGCAAGGGTCAACGCCGCAACGCCCAGCTTCAGCGCGCCTGACCCTCGGTCTGACGCGACGAGATAAAGCTCGAGCACCGCGAGCGGCACCAGNTAGCTGCCGAAGGCGATGAAATAATCGAAGGGACCGTTCATGGACCGGCTGACCCCCGCACCGCCGGTCAGGATTGACCACGCCATATAGCCCAGCCGGGTGAACCATACCCCGTTGACCAGCACGAACAGCCGCATGGCCCACCGCCGGTGCGTGTCGATCTGGCGCTTGCGGGCGAAATTGAACGCGATGGCGGCCACGATCAGGATCAGGATGCCATTGACCGTTGTCCCCCAGCCGCCGACTTCAGTCAGCCGGGTATCACGCACCCAGATCATCCAGATGCCACCCACGGCGAGGAAAACGGCGACCAGCATGTAGGTCCGCCCCGTCCAGCGGTGCAGCGCCGGGAAGCGTTTGCGCAGGGGCGGCGTCAGCTGAAGCGTTCCGCCGATCGACACCACGGCTGCCAGCAGGACGTGCGTGATAAAGGCCAAATTCCCGATCAGGTCGTCGAGTGTGAAGCCCTGTATGAGGCCGACATTGTCCCAATCTTCCCACCGCCCCTGGGCGGTCGGCGGGCCGTAAGCGGCCAGGACATAATAGGCAAACAGCCATTGCCCGACGACGGCAACGAGGAACCAGGCAATGCCGCTGGTCTTCAAGATGGCGTGGGGAGAAATGCGGGCGGGCTTCAAAGCCGCCTCTTGTTGAATCGCCATGACAGTTCCTTTCGCTCGGCGTGCCGGCGCTCTTGCCGGCGGTCCAAGCGATGTTTCGCGTCTCAACAGGCGACATTTCTCGCCGATTTGGAAAACGGCGAGAAATTTGTCCGCAGGTTTGCCACTTCCCTCGGTGAGGAGGCATGATGGCGCATCCGGATGAACCGGGTTCGCGAGGAGGCAGGCGTGCTGGAATTGGCGATGACCGTGAAACTGGCCGCAGCGGCCATTGCTGCGGCCTGGATCATTGCGATTATCGCAAGACGGATGACCGAGCCGCTCTTCGTCCTGTGGGCCATTTTCTGCACCGGATTCGTGTCGGTCATGCTGATCGACGTCTTTGACGGTGCTCTGGGTCCGGTACGCCCGTTACTGGCGGTCGCGAGCTGCGCTACCTGTTCAGTGTTCTGGCTGGTATCGCGCGCGCTCTTCCGCCCGGCGGCTGCAATGGGCTGGCTTGCGCTCGTCATCGTCGCCGGTGTCTTCATCCCGACCATTTTCGACCAGGCTGCCCTCGTTACCGGGGCCGGACGGGTGCTGGGTGATGGCTTCGTTGCCACGACGTCGGACCGGCTCGATGGAATGCAGGCCTTCTTCACCTCGCTCGCGCTGGCGCTCGCCTTCCGCGAAGGTCTGATTGGCTGGTCGACGCGACTGCCCGCCGCAGAGCGCAAGATGCGGCTGCTCTTTCTGTCGACCTTCGGGACCGGTGTCGGCTTCTGCCTGGTCCTGTTTGATCACGGTCGCCTGACGCTGATCTCGCCGGGCGTGACTGCGGCCATTCAGTCGGCATGTGCCATTGCGATCATCGCCTCGATGAGCGTGATCCTGCGCCACCGGATCCGCCATCCCTTGGCGGCCGCTCAAGCGCGATCGGCCGAACCCAGCGCCGAAGACCGCGCGCTCGGACAGCGTGTCATCGGGCTTGTCGAAGCCGGGGCTTATCTCGATCCGGATTTGAAGGTCGCCGAACTGGCGCGACGCCTTCACGAACGCGACTACAAGGTCTCGCGGGCTGTCACGACGGCGCTGGGTGCAAGCAATTTCAATCGCTTCATCAACCGCTACCGGATCAGACACGCCAAGGCGATCCTGCGCGATCCGGCGTTCTCGAACCGGTCAATTCTCGACATAGCCCTTGAAAGCGGTTTCGCATCGCTGGGACCGTTCAATCGGTCCTTCCGCGAGGAAACCGGTCTCACGCCGCGCGAATATCGCCGCGCCGGCACGAAGGGCGAGGCGCGATCATCGCCCCTCGCCACGCCCTGACGGGGTCTAGCGGACCGGTTCTTTCGACTTCTTCGACGTACCGCCCGACTTCTTCGGCTTGATCCGGTCGCCCGGCGTGATGTCGAAGTCGAGGCGTCCCGAATCGGCCGGATCGACATCGACCTTCACCAGCCCGCCATCCTTCAGCTGCCCGAAGAGGATTTCCTCGGCGAGCGGCTTCTTGATGTGCTCCTGGATCACCCGGCTGAGCGGCCGCGCACCGAACTTTTCGTCATAGCCTCGCGAAGCCAGCCACTCGGTCGCAGCTTCGCTCAGCTCGAACGTCACATTCCGGTCGGTCAGCTGGGCCTCCAGCTGCAACACGAATTTCTCGACAACCCGGCCGACAATGGCCTGCGGCAGCGCCGAGAACGGGATGATCGCATCGAGACGGTTGCGGAATTCCGGCGTGAACAGTTTTTCGATCGCGGCCTGGTCTTCGCCCTCGCGGCGGCCGCGCCCGAAGCCGATGGCTTCCTTGGCGGCGTCCGAGGCCCCGGCGTTCGTGGTCATGATGAGCACGACATTGCGGAAA
Organism: Maricaulis sp.; assembly: GCA_002692855.1. Classification (GTDB taxonomy): domain Bacteria; phylum Pseudomonadota; class Alphaproteobacteria; order Caulobacterales; family Maricaulaceae; genus Hyphobacterium. The sequence continues at coordinate 60,958 of NZMJ01000021.1, read as the reverse complement.
TCGACCTTGCGGCCATTCGCATCCGTCAGCGTGCCGTGATCCATGACCTGGAGCAGGACGTTGAACAGGTCCGGGTGTGCCTTCTCGATCTCGTCGAGCAACAGCACGCAATGCGGATGCTGGTCGATGGCATCGGTCAGAAGCCCGCCCTGATCGTACCCGACATAGCCCGGAGGCGCGCCCAGCAGGCGGCTGACGGTGTGGCGCTCCATGTATTCCGACATGTCGAAGCGGACGAGTTCTACCCCGAGAATCGACGCCAGCTGGCGCGCCACCTCGGTCTTGCCGACGCCTGTCGGGCCGGAGAAGAGATAGTTGCCGATCGGCTTTTCGGGTTCACGAAGCCCGGCGCGGGCCAGCTTGATCGCGGCGGACAGTTTTTCGATCGCCTGGTCCTGGCCGAACACGACCCGCTTGAGATCGTTGTCGAGCGACTTCAGCGCGATGGCGTCATCCTGCGTCACCGTCTTGGCCGGAATGCGCGCAATCTTCGAAACGACTTCCTCGATCTCCTTGACGTTGATCGTCTTTTTCCGCTTCGAGACAGGCACCAGGCGCATGCGCGCACCGGCCTCGTCGATCACGTCGATCGCCTTGTCCGGCAATTTGCGGTCGCCGATATAGCGCGCCGACAATTCCACAGCGGTCTTCAGCGCTTCATTCGTGAACTTCACGTCGTGGAAGTCCTCGAAATAGGTCTTGAGGCCTTGCAGTATCTTGATCGTGTCGGCCACCGACGGCTCGACCACGTCGACCTTCTGGAACCGGCGTGCCAGCGCCCGGTCCTTTTCGAAATGCTGGCGGTATTCCTTGTAGGTCGTCGATCCCATGCAGCGCAGCGATCCCGACTGCAACGCCGGCTTCAGCAGGTTCGAGGCGTCCATTGCGCCGCCAGACGTGGCGCCCGCACCGATCACGGTGTGGATTTCGTCGATGAACAGGACGGCGTTGTCGAGGCCTTCAAGTTCCTTGACGACCTGCTTCACGCGTTCCTCGAAATCGCCGCGATAGCGCGTTCCGGCCAGCAGCGTACCCATGTCGAGCGAATAGATTGTCGCCTCTTCAAGGACGTCCGGCACATCGCCTTCAATGATCTTGCGCGCAAGCCCCTCGGCAATCGCCGTCTTGCCCACGCCGGGGTCGCCGACCAGGAGGGGATTGTTCTTCCGGCGACGGCACAGCACCTGGACGCAGCGTTCCACTTCGGATTCACGCCCGATCAACGGATCCACATCGCCCTGGCGGGCCTTCTCGTTGAGATTGATGCAATAGGTCGAAAGCGCGTCATTCTCGCCCTTGGCCGCAGCAGGGCCTTCGCCCTCGCCTTCCGAAGCGCCGCGGATGTCGCGCGCCTCGTTGGAACCGGCCTTCTTGGCGATACCGTGGGAGATGAAATTCACCGCGTCGTAGCGCGTCATGTCCCGCTCGGCGAGGAAATAGGCGGCATGGCTCTCGCGTTCGGCGAACATGGCAACCAGCACGTTCGCGCCGGTGACTTCCTCGCGTCCGGCATTCTGCACATGGATCACGGCGCGCTGGATGACCCGCTGGAAACCGGCCGTCGGCTTGGCATCCTCGTCATCGTCGACCACCAGCTCACCCAGCTCGTTGTCGACATAATCGGTCAGCGTGGCGCGCAGCTCCTCCATGTCCAGTTCGCAGGCCCGCATCACCGACCCGGCATCCTCGTCATCGACAAGCGCGAGCAGCAAGTGCTCCAGCGTCGCGTATTCATGGCCACGCTCATTGGCAAAGCCGAGAGCGCGGTGGAGCGAGTCTTCGAGAGCGGGTGAGAAGGAGGGCAAATTCCTATTCCTTTTCCATCGTACACTGCAGAGGATGCTGCGCGCGGCGAGCCGCGTCCATCACCTGTGCCACTTTTGTTTCGGCCACCTCGTAGGTGAACACACCGCACAGTCCGACACCATTCTGGTGGACATGAAGCATGATCTGGGCCGCTTCCTCGGGCGACTTGTTGAAGATACGCACGAGCACTTCCACGACGAATTCCATCGGCGTGTAATCGTCGTTCAGTAGGAGCACCCGGTACAGAGACGGTTTCTTCGTCTTGGGACGCGTACGCGTTGCAACGCCCGTCTCGCGGCTGGGAGCTTCTGGTGTTTTCCGACGCTCAGTCATCGAATCCGCCTGCGAACCGCTTCTAGTAGATAGGCAAGCCCCCCGCTTGGGGAAGCCCCTCCGGTGCGAAAGGTTCGAAATTCCTGTGTACCAGCCCAAAACAAAAGGCCCGGCGCAGATGCGCCGGGCCAGTTGGGGAGGTACACTTGGAAAGTCGGTGAAGCGCTTAGCGCTGCGACTGAACCATTTCGACGGCAGCCGAAACGCGAGCGTTCAGCGGGGCCATCGCGTCCTTCACGGTGCCTGCATACAGGTCCGTGACCGAATTGATCTGCGACATGTAGGCGTCCATGGACGACTTCATGAAGTTGGTCTGGAGTTCGATCATTTCCTGGACCGACTTGGCCGAGGTCAGAGCCTTGGAAGCGGCAACGGTGTCTTCCATCGACTTCTTGGCGAAGTTCATGGTGTCGGCGTTCAGCTTCTCGGCGCCCTTGCCGGCGACGGTGGCGGAAGCGATCACGGCGTCCAGGTTGTCCTTCTGGAAGGCGCTGACGTCATTGATCGACTTGATCGACTTCTCGAAACCTTCCTTGAAGGCTTCGTTGTTGACGGCGGTCATCGTTTCGATGGTGTCCTGAGCATTCTTGGTGGTGTTAGCCATTTTCGTTTGTCCTTTGCGCGGGGAGGTCGCTTTGGTTTTGGCGGCTGCCTTGCGGCGGGCCGGCTTCTTGGTGGAAGCCGCCTTGGCGCGCGTGGCCCCGGCAGGCTTCGTCTTGACCGTCTTGGCCGTGGCTTTCGTCGCCGCTGCCGTCTTGTCGACGGTCGTCTTGGCGGTCTCGGTCGCAGCCTTCGCCGTGGCTTTCACGGACTCAGCTGCCGTATCGACGGCCTTTGCAGTTTCGGATTTCACAACAGTGTCGGTCATTTTTCTTGTCTCTCTCATCCGCATTTCGCGGTTGCAGCATATTAATGGGGATTCTTCGCACCCGCGTCAAGAGAAATGTTGCGCTGCACAAAAGTTCCTCACGCGACTGCATTAAGCCTCCGGTAACGTCCCTGCGTTGCAATGCCGACCCATGGGCGGATTGCGGGTTCTTCTGGTGGCTCTGGCCACGCTGTTCATGGTGACGCACGCGGATCGCGCGGCGGCCGACAACCCGCGTTACGCAGCCTTTGTCGTCGACCAGACCACCGGTGAGGTGCTTCACGCCCGCCGTGCGGACGATGCGCGCTACCCCGCCTCCCTGACCAAGATGATGACGATCTACATGCTGTTCGAAGCTCTCGAACGCGGTGACGTCACCATGACGACCGAACTCGCCGTCTCGCGCCACGCTGCCGGCCAGTCCCCGTCAGTGCTNGGTGTGGCCAGCGGCGACACGATTGATGTCGAGACCGCCATTCGGGCCCTTGTGATCCGCAGCGCCAACGACATTGCAGTCGTCGTGGGCGAGCATCTCGGTGGCACCGAGGCAGCCTTCGCCGCGCAGATGACAACACGCGCCCGCGCGCTTGGCCTCTCGCAGACCACTTTCCGCAACGCATCAGGACTGCCCAATAGCCGTCAGATGACCACGGCGCGCGACATGGCTCGCCTGTCGATCGCTCTGCACCGCGATTTCCCGCAATACTTTCACTACTTCCAGGAACGCAGCTTCGTGCACAATGGACGCACGTGGCGCGGTCACAACAATCTCCTGGGACGCGTGGCGGGCGTCGACGGCATGAAGACGGGATATATCCGCGCTTCGGGCTTCAACATCGCTGTCACGGCCGAACGCGACGGCCACCGGATCGTCGCGGTCGTGATGGGCGGCCCGACCGCCGCCTCGCGTGACGCGCATGCCGAAGAATTGGTCAATGCCGCCTTCCGCTCCTTCGCGCGCCGCGAGCAGATCCTGGTCGCCGCGAACGACATCCTGCCCCGAATGAACCCGATCCGCATGCAGGACACGATTGCGATGGAGATCGCGCAACTCGATCTCAACGGTCCGGTCGCCCAGGGCGATGCCGAGAACATGCCGGCCTTGCGGGTGGTGATGGACGACGGTCCGGCGCCGACGCACGAACCGGCGAGTGAGCCGGTCGAAACGACCCGGCTCGCAGACCTCCCCGCGCCGGCTCCCGCCGAACCCGCAGTGCAGCGCATTGCCAATCCCGCGCCCGCCGGCCAGTGGGCCATCCAGGTGGGCGCCTATACCGGCGAGGCCGCCGCCCTCGCCCGTCTCGAGACGGTTCGCGGCCTCGCACCGGACCTGTCGAACGCTCAACTCGCGACGCCCTCGGTCGACACCAATGGCCGCCGCCTTTTCCGCGCCCGCTTTGAAGGTGTCGATGCCGATACGGCGCGCAGCGTGTGCCGCTTGCTCGCTGCCCGCAGCGAAGCCTGCTTTGCGGTGTCTCCGGACGCCTGACCGCGCCTCAGCGCACCTTAGTCATTCAACAGGACGTCCCGCGCATCGCGAATGCGCCGCGCAAGCGCGGGTGATCCGCCTGTGTCGGGGTGATTGCGTTTCATCTGGCTGCGATAGGCAGCGCGGATGGCGTCGTCTTCGACGCCCTCGCTCAGTCCCAGAATTTCCAGCGCTTCCGCGCGGCTCATCGAAGATGTTGGCGGACTCGCAGCGCTGCCGCGCCGGGGCTTCGCGCGCACCCCAAAGGCAACCCCGAGCAGGCCTAGCCCGACACCCACCAGCGGCACACCGAACACCGCCAGTCCGCGCAGGGTCATCAATCCGCCGAACGCCACGGCGCCGGCGCCCATCACGACACGGCTCCACTTGCGCGCCTGCTGCGGCGTCATGCGCGCGAAAGCGCGCAGACCGAACCAGGCAGCGATGATGAGGACGAGACCGGCGAGAAGAAATGGCATCGCGTCAGAACGGGATGCGTTCGCCGGTCAGGCTTGGAAGTTTCAACATGATGATCAGGTCGCGCAATTCCTGCCGCGCCGCCACATGGCTCATCGTGAACGGAATGGTCGAACCGTCCTCGGTCAGGTCCAGCAGCGTCAGCCCCAGTGGAAACAGCTCACGGTAGATCACGCGCTCGGCAAAGCCGGGGGCGAGACGAAAGCCGATCCGCTCCGAGAGCTTTTTCAGCCCCTCGCCCACGCGCCGCTTGTTGCGCGCATCGAGCATCGAGACGCGGTTGCGCATCACGATCCAGTCAATCGATTTTTTCTCGCGCTGCGCCTTCTTCTTCCGGCAGTCCCAGACCAGCTCGGCGTAAAAGCTAGGTCGCCCGACCTGGAATGTGTCCGGATCGATCTCGGCCAGCAGGTCGAAGTCGATGAAGCTGTCATTGACCGGCGTGATGATGGTGTCCGCGGCAGCGTGCGCGAGGCGTGAAAAATGCGTGTCATTGCCCGGCGCGTCGATCAGGATGAAGTCGCACTGGCCGCGCAGCCGCGAGATCGCCTCCTTGAATCGTTCCGTCTCCTCCGCCTCGGCCCGGTCGAGATGACGCTCCGCGCTCGGCTCGAGGATTTCCTCGATCGGCGTCGGCAGATCGGCGCCATGCGTTTCGCACCAGCGCTTGCGGTTGGACAGATAGCGCGAAAACGACCGCTGCCGGACATCGAGATCAATCGATCCGACCACACGCCCCATCCGCATCAGGGCCACGGCCAGATGCATCGCGACGGTCGACTTGCCGGCGCCGCCCTTTTCATTGCCGATGACAATGACATGCGCAGGCTGGCCCGAACCGCGTCCGGGCAGCTTCATACCGCTGGTGATGGGTCGCGCCGTGTCGTTCATCATGTCCGGGCTTCAGGGAGCGTGATGGCAAGATAGGGTATTTGCGTATCCGATAAAGCAAGGGGCGCAGAGATTAATTTTCCGCGTCCGTCACCAGCGCCTCCCCGGAAAACGCCATCACCTGGCAGTAAATTGCGCTTTCGCTCAAGGACCGGCATGCCGACTGCGCCGCCTCGGGTGTCGTGAACGGCCCCGCCTTCAAGCGAAGATAGACGCCGCGTTCACCGAGATCGGCCGGTTCGACCCGCGCTTCGAGTGGACCCAGCACACCCGGAAGCAGGTCCTGCATCGTCCGCCAGCCCTGGATTGCATGATCCTGTGTCCGGTAGGAGGCGATGTGGACGCCGTAAAGCAGGCTGCGGCCAGGCGGGATGATCTCTTCCGGTTCTGCTTCCGGTGCAGGCTCGGCTTCATTGCGCGACCACAGGGCGGCGGCCAGGGCCTCCATCTGAGGTCTCGGACCTGCGAGTGCGGTCCCGGTGGCGGCGCGCGCTTCCAGTTCCGCCGCAATGGCGATGGCGAGGCGGGCATCGGGATGATCCGCGACAGCGGGCGACGGACGCTGCGCCGGCGTACTATGGCCGCCCGTTGTGGCACAGGCCGGGATGAGCAGGACGGATGCGAGAATCAGGACCGTGCGAAGCATTCTTCCCCTCTAGCGCGAGTCGCGCCTCTTGCCTCCCGTTCGGCAGCCACTTACACGCCCTTGCATGAGCGAAACCCTGCCGATCCCGACCGTCCACACCGTCGCAGACCTGCGTGCCATCGTTTCCGGCTGGAAGTCGGACGGCAAAACCGTCGGCTTCGTCCCGACGATGGGCGCGCTGCACGCCGGGCATATCTCCCTCATCGACATCGCGAAAAGCCGCGCGGACAAGACCGTTGCCAGTGTTTTCGTGAACCCGAAGCAATTCGCCCCGGGCGAGGACTTCGGTGCCTATCCCCGGACACTGCCCGATGACGCGGCCAGGCTCGCGGCGGCCGGCTGCGACCTGCTCTATGCGCCCAACGGACCGGAAATGTATCCGGACGGGTTCGCCACATCGGTACATGTCGGCGGACCGTCGCAGGAGCTCGAAACCCGGTTCCGGCCGCACTTCTTTGATGGTGTCGCGACGGTGGTCACAAAGCTGTTCACGCAGGTCAGGCCCGACTGCGCCGTGTTCGGCGAGAAGGACTACCAGCAATTGCTTGTCATCACCCGGCTGGCGGCCGATCTGGACCTGGATGTCGACATCATCCCCGGCCCGGTCGTCCGCGAAGCCGACGGCCTCGCCCTGTCTTCGCGCAATGTCTATCTCTCGCCGGAAAACCGGGTCCGCGCCGTGCGCCTGAATGCATTGCTGTTTTCCTGCGCCGAGGCGTTGGAAAAGGGCGAACCGATCTCCGGGACGCTCAATACGGCCCGCATGATCGCCGAAAGCGCCTTTGACCTGGTTGACTATATCGAGGTGCGCTGCGCCGAAACGCTGTCGGCCCTGCCCGGCCCGGTGCTCGACCGCCCGGCGCGAATCCTCGCCGCGATCCGGCTCGGAGACACGCGGCTCATCGACAACGTGGCCGCACACCCGGCCTGATTACCAGGCCCCGATCTCGATCAGCTTGCGGCGTAATTCGTCGGGAAGTTCCAGGCCGCCGGTCGCCACGGTCAGGTCCATCGGCGCATCGCTGGCCTTCAGATACCGCCACCCCTGGAATGGCCGCTTCGGGGAGGGAGCCGTCCGGACGATCTCGGGATCCATCACGATAGCGCAGCGGCGGGTGCCGTCCGCATCGAACACCTCGTCGAGGGACACGATCCGCTGGCGGCACTGGATAACGCCCTTGATAACCCAGTAGAGGCTGCCGCCGTCCAGAACCTCGTCCTGCCGCTTCGGCGTCATCCGCGTCACATGGCGCGAGACGGCGGGCTCGCCGCGCGATGCGCGCAAGGCCACGCGCCGGTCGCGGGACTCTTCAAGGTCTTCGACAGACTCGACCCCGACACACAGCTTGATCAGATGCAGCGGCATGCCTTGGAGCTAGGACGAAACCTCCCCGGCGTCAAAGCTAGCGCGCTTCGTATTCCACGTCGGAGAAGGTGAACCGGAAGGCCTGAGTCTGACGCTGAAACAGCGCGCTGACATCAACATCAGTTGCGAAGCTCTGCAGGATCGGTCCCGGCAAGCCTTCGACGCGAGCAAATTCCATCACCATTTCAAAGGAATGGACCCGAGCCGCCGGATGCGGCTTGAAGCTGGCCGGCGCGTGAATCCGCAAGCGCTCGACGAACGGATCCGACTCGGTCACCGTCAGTTCACCCGAAAGGAAACGGCCGAAATCGTCAGCATCGCCGCCGTCTTCATCGTCGCTCATGCGCGGCTGGAAAGTGTAGGCCGTCCGCCCGCCCGCACGGCGCAACTGGGCCAGGTCACCGCCGATCATCTCGGCCGTCTCGGCGCTGAAGAACAGGCCACTGCCTCCGCCGCCAATCCCGAAGGATGTACCCGAATCTTCCTCGTCGGCGGATTCGGAATCGCCCGCGTCTTCGTCTTCATCGGGCGTGGACAGGTCGATCCAGTGATCGCGCAACGCGTCGCTCATGGTTTCGGCGCTGGCCGGATTGACCAGCGTCCAGCGCTCGCCTTCGGGAAGCGTTGAATCGAAGCGCGCCGAGAAACGGCCCGCATCGCCATAGTCGGCGGTCATCGTGAACCGCCAGATATCGTCTTCGTTGCCTTCGTGGGCAGTTCCCAGCGCCTGGCGCACCAAGGGCGGCCAATTTCTCGTGGCATCAGCATTGTCGGCAAAGGCGGGGGAAATCAGCGCAAGCATAAGGCCCGCAAACACGAGAAAGGAACGCATCATGTCTCTCCGTCACGCCCCCGCGTGGACGCAGAGATACGAGCGCATCCTGCCCGTGTCCATGGAAAATCAGCCCGCCTTGCGGCGCTCGCGGAAGCCCGTGGGGGCGTCGGGATCGATGTCGAAGGTGCGTTCGCTCTTCGGCATCGGCTTGTCTTCCTTCCACATCGTCTTGGCGAGCTTGGACAGGGCCAGCTTCATATAGGCGCCCGGCCCCGCCGTTTTCGCGGATTTCGGCGACCAGCCGAACTTCCGGCGCATCACGCCGTTGGCGTAAAGCACGTTGTTTTTGAACAGCGAATCCTGGGTCACGATCTCCATCGTCACCGAAACGTTCAGCCCGTCGAGGTTCTGCACCCGGTGAGGACCGTGCAGCGGCCAGGACGTGAACATGCCCGGCTCCAGGTCGACCGCTTCGCAGTCCGCGTCCCAGCGCGGGTCGAACGGAAGGTCTTCGGTCTGCTCATGATGCAGGATCGCTTCCATGTGCTGGTCCGAGACATAAGGCTCGGTAGCCGGGTAGATGCGGATCCGCTTCTTGCCGCGCACATGCCACAGGATGGTTTCGGACACGTCGGAATGCAGGAAGACCTGCGCCGTCGGCGAGGAAATCAGGATGCCGCTCTCGGCATTCAGGGGGCGATAGCCGGGGTTGAGCCGCGACATGTCGGCCATCAGCCCCTCATAGAGCGGCAGATAGTCGGGGTCATCGGTCATCGCGCGGCGCAGATTGATCCACAGCTTGCCGCGGCGCACCGCTTCGACCAGTTCATCACCGCCAAAATCGCCCGGATCACCGGCACGCCAGCTCTCCTTGCCGTCGGCGAGCTCGCCCATCGTGCAAAAATCGGTCAGTTCGCGGGGATGCCGGTCGATCAGCCGTGCCAGCGCCTCATCGGAGAATTCCGGGCGCTCATGCAGGTTGTGACGCCCAACTGTGACGCGCTGGCGGAAGTCCGCCTTTGCTTCCGGGCTCCACTCCGTGACGACCTTGGTGTGCGTTTCGCCTGTGCCGTTCATGGTCAACTCCCTTATTCGCGTCTCACGCGAGCAGGAATCGGGCCAGTTTTCGTAATTCTGCCGTCAGAAGTCGTTGCTCATCCCTTCTCCCCTTGGGGGAGAAGGTGCCCGAAGGGCGGATGAGGGGCTGTTTCTGAGAGTCACCCCTCACCCCGGCCCTCTCCCCCGAGGGGAGAGGGGGGCGACAGATTCACGCCGCCGCCTCTGCCTCGTCCGCCAGCGTGATCAAGGCATCGCCCTCACCCACTTGCGATCCGGCCTCGGCCGATACGCTCTCCACCACGCCGTCGCGCGGCGCAGTCAGGGCGTGCTCCATCTTCATGGCTTCCAGCACCACCATCGGATCGCCCTTCGTGACGCTCTGGCCCGGCTTGACATGAACGGCGAGGACCTTGCCCGGCATCGGCGCCTTCACGGCATTGCCTGCGGCCAGTGCATCAGCGAGCGCGTCAGGGCGCGGCCAGGCGAACAACCGCCCCTCACCGCCGAACAGCACCAGCAGTCCCTCCCCGAGATGGGCGACTTCCGCGCCGCGGGTTTCGTTCCCGGCTTGCCAGCTGACCTTTGAAATGTCGCCGGTTCGCGAAGTGCGGGCGCCGGACAGGACGACCTCGCCCCACGGGGTCGTCACGCAGGTCGTGTCACCGTTATTTTGAATCGACAGCTCGACCTCGGATTCATCGATCTCGAATCCCACCCGGCGGCGCGGCGTGGCATTCATGCGCCAGCCACTGGCGGACCCCCAGGGATCGCCGGCCTGCCCTCGAAGGGCCGCCAACGCCGCCACGGCAGCAGCTTCAGGCCGAGCGCCTTGCGGGACAAGCTCATCCAGATACCGCTCGATGAAATGAGTCGACACGTCACCGGCCATGAAATCGGGATGCAAAAGAGCGCGACGCAGGAATGCACCATTTGCGCGCACGGGCCAGGTCGCCACCCCGTCCTCGATGGCGTCGGCGAGGCGGGCGATCGCTTTTTGACGGCCGCTCGCAAAGCTGATCACCTTGGCGATCATCGGATCATAGAACAGCGAGACCTCGCCGCCCTCCTCGACGCCGGTGTCGACGCGAATTCCTTGCCCGTTATACGGCAAGCGAAGCCGCTTAAGCGGTCCTGTCGACGGCAAGAACCCGCTCTGCGGATCTTCGGCGTAGAGGCGTGCCTCGATCGAATGGCCGGTCAGGGTGATGTCGTCCTGCGACGGCACCTTGCCGCCCGCGGCGACTTCGAGCTGCAATTTCACGAGGTCGAGCCCCGTCACCATTTCGGTGACCGGATGCTCCACCTGCAGGCGGGTATTCATCTCCATGAAGAAGAAGCCGTCAGGACGCAGCGCGCCGGACCCGTCGACGATGAATTCCACCGTCCCCGCACCGGAATAATTCACCGCCTTCGCCGCATCGACGGCCGCCTTGGTCATCGCGGCGCGCACTTCGTCGGTCATGCCGGGCGCGGGCGCTTCCTCGATCACCTTCTGGTGGCGGCGCTGCAGCGAGCAGTCACGCTCATAGAGGTGGATGACATTGCCATGGTTGTCGCCGAACACCTGCACCTCGATATGGCGCGGGCTGGTGATGAATTTCTCGATCAGGACGTTGTCGTCGCCAAAGCTTTTGGACGCTTCGCGCTGGCAGCTTTCCAGCGATGCCAGAAAGTCCTTGCCGTCATCGACCTTGCGCATCCCCTTGCCGCCGCCGCCGGCGACCGCCTTGATCAGCACCGGATAGCCGATCTTGTCTGCTTCCGCTTTCAGATGCTGGGGGTCCTGGTCCTCGCCGTGATAGCCGGGCGTAACCGGCACACCGGCCTCCTCCATCAACGCCTTGGCGCGGTCCTTGAGACCCATTGCCCGGATCGCGTCCGGCGACGGCCCGATGAACACGATCCCCGCCTTGGCGCAGGCCTCGGCGAAACCGGCATTCTCCGACAGGAAGCCATAGCCGGGATGGATCGCTTCCGCGCCGGTCTGCCTGGCGACTTCGAGTATCTTTTCGGCCTTCAGATAGCTTTCCGCCGAAGGCGCAGGCCCGATGAGGACCGCTTCGTCAGCCATCTTCACATGGGGCGCCTTCGCGTCGGCCTCGGAATAGACCGCGACGGTACGAATCCCCATCTCCTTGGCGGTGCGCATCACGCGGCAGGCAATCTCGCCGCGGTTCGCAATCAGGATCGTCTTGAACATGGGCGTCAGCTTTCGTCCGGCTTTTCGAGACCCTTCGCCTTGTGGACACCGGCCACGAGGACGAAGGAGATGATCATCAGGAGATACCACGAACCGAGCTTGTGCAAAGACACCGGACGCCAGTCCGTCATGCTTTGCCCTGCATAGGCCCAGGCGCGCGTGAAGGTACCGATATTCTCGGCAAACCAGATGAACAGCGCGACCAGCAGCAATCCGACCACCAGTGGCATGAAGCGGTGCTTCAGATCCGGCCGGAACCAGATCACGCTCGGACCGTAGATCGCGACCGAAGCGGCATAGAGCGCCCAGCGAATATCGACCGTGTAGTGGTGGGTGAAAAAGTTGATATAGACCGCCAGCGCCAGCAGGCCTTGCAGCCACAGCGGCGGAAAACGGTCGAACCGGAAATCGAAGATGCGCCAGACCCGCGCGATATAGCTGCCGACGGCGGCATACATGAAGCCCGAGAAGAGCGGCACGCCCGCGATCCGCAGGAAGGCGTCTTCGGGGTAGATCCACGAGCCCATGTGGGTCTTGAAGATCTCCATCACCGTCCCGACAACGTGAAAGACGAGGATGACCTTCGCTTCTTCCCACGTCTCCAGCCTGGTCACCAGCATCCCGATCTGGATGGCCAGCGCCGACAGCGTCAGAAAATCATAGCGCCCGAGGGCGGCATCGTCGGGGTAAAACAGGAAGGTCGCGATCAGCAGCCCCAGCATCAGCCCGCCGAACAGGCAGGCCCAGGCCTGCTTCACGCCGAAACTGACAAACTCGAACGCGAATTGCGTGACCGGCCCGCGCACGAAAGCCGCCCGCCACGCATCGTGGCGCGCGTGCAGCCAGGCCCGGGGATCACGCAGCAGGTTCAGCGCCCTACTCCGCCCAGCTCGGCTTCCGCTTTTCAAGGAAGGCAGCCAGCCCCTCCTTGCCTTCGTCGCTGGCGCGGCGCTCGGCGATCCGCTTCGCCAGGCCCTTCATCAGGCCGTGATCGATCTCTTCACCGACGACGTCATCGACCAGCGCCTTTGCATCGGCGATGGCCCCGGGGGCTGCCGCAAAGGCCAGCGTGGCGAGATGTTCTTCCATCCCGCCCAGCGCGTCGATACTGTCGACGACATACTGAACCAGCCCGATCTGGTGCGCGAAGCTCGCGTCAAAGCCTTCGGCGCTGACAAACAGCGCCTTGGCCCAGCGCGGTCCGATTGCGCGCACAACGAAGGGCGAGATCGTTGCCGGTGTCAGGCCCAGCTTGACCTCGGAGAACTTGAACTTGGTGTCCTTGACCGCAACGGCGACATCGCATGCAGCGACCAGGCCGGCCCCGCCCCCCATCGCGGCCCCCTGCACCAGCGCTACCGTCATCTGCGGCAGCGTGTAGAGCTTGTGCAGCATGTCGGCGAGCGCCTGCGCGTCCTCGCGATTGGCGTCGAGCGTATTCATCGACTGGTCTTTCATCCAGTCGAGGTCAGCACCGGCCGAGAAGCTCTTTCCCGCCCCGCGCAGGATCACGAAACGCACTTCGTCGGTATTGTTCGACAGGAGGTCGAATATCTCGGTCAGCGACGCGATCACCTCGGCATTGAACGCATTGTGGCGCTCGGGCCGATTCAGCGTGATGACGGCGGTTTGGCCGGGCGTGACCTGGAACAGGACAGGGGATTCGTCTGACATGGGCGTCTCGCAGATACGGCTTCGGGGAGAACGGGGATAACCCCGCCTCTATCCCCGCGCAAAGGAAAACGGCCGCCCGGATGCCGGACGGCCGTTCCTGTCTCTCATGACATTCCGGGTCAGTCGCCGCGGAAGATCATGCCTTTGATGATCGAGAAGATGATGATCGCGATCAGGTATCCGACGGCCAGCGCTGCAAGATATTGCAGATAGACCATGTTCACGCCGCCAGCGTCAGCCATGACGGGCGGAAGGCCGAACGGCGCGCCGTCGCGCACCATCGGCATGACAATATCGACGACAACGTGGATGACCACGCCGACAATCGTGAAGATCAGGATCGCACCAGCGCCCCGCATCAAAATCGCCAGCACCAGCGCAATCACGCCGAGCTGGATCAGGAACGGCATCCAGGCCACCGATTCCCCGTTTCCGGCATAGGTCACGAGCCCCGGCTCGAACCAGTTCCAGACTGGCGCAAACCAGCCCTCAAGCGTATTCATGAAATCTTCCATGGCGTTATCCCCTCGGTTCGCCCTCAGCGCCCATCTTAGCCCCAGACGCACTTGGAATGGAAACTTCTTGTTAATGCCGCTGTTGTGAAGCGACTTCCCCTGTGACGCGAAAAACACGCAGACACAGGGGTTTAACGCACCCCGCTTGCAAGAATTTTGTTGCAAATCTGTCGCAAACGCCAGTTTGATTGCTCGCCGCAGGGTGTGCTCGTCCCGGTTTGCAATCCGTTCAGCCGCGTATGATCAGTTTCTTCAAGAGAAACAACACGCCGACGACGATGAAATATCCGGCCAGCAACAAACCGATATAGCGCCAGTAATGCCCTTCCAGGACCGGCGGCAGACGGAAGGGACCGCTCTCGGCAAACACCGGCGCCATGATGTCCAGTGCGACATGCGCCGCGACCGCTCCGGCGGTGATGGCCAGCCACTGCCCCCATTTACTCATGAAAAGCACGGCGATGATCGCGACGACCAGGCCCTGTACCGCATTGACCTCAGCAAAACCCGTCCGTGCAAAATCCAGCACGTCATTGAAGAAATTTTCCATGTCCCAGCCTATTGACGTCTCGCGTCATGGTTAACGCGTCACCATAACGGCTGCGGGAGGATTTTGTTCTACATCCGGAAGACGCCGAATTTCGTATCGGGGAACTCAGCGTTGCGTGCCGCTGACAGAGACAGTGCGATTACGGTGCGCGTATCGGCGGGGGCGATAATGCCGTCATCCCACATCCGCGCGGTCGAGAAATAGGGCGATCCTTCGGCTTCGTAGGTTTCGCGGATCGGTGTCTTGAACGCAGCCTCGTCTTCGGCGGACCAGGTCTCCCCGCGCGCTTCCATGCCGTCGCGCTTGACGGTGGCCAGCACGCTGGCGGCCTGTTCCCCGCCCATCACCGAGATGCGCGCATTCGGCCACATGAACAGGAAGCGCGGGCTGTAGGCACGCCCGCACATGCCGTAATTGCCGGCCCCGTAAGAGCCGCCGATGATGATGGTCACCTTCGGCCCGGCAAAGCACGACACCGCTGTCACCAGCTTGGCGCCGTCCTTGGCAATACCGCCCGCCTCGTATTTCGAGCCGACCATGAAACCGGTGATATTCTGCAGGAAGACGAGCGGGATTTTGCGCTGCGCGCACAATTCGATGAAATGCGCGCCTTTCTGGGCACTTTCGGAAAACAGGATGCCGTTATTGGCAATGATGCCGACCGGCATGCCCTCGATCCGGGCAAAACCCGTCACCAGTGTTTCCCCATACAGTTTCTTGAACTCATCGAACTCGGACCCGTCGACAATCCGCGCAATCACTTCGCGCACGTCGTACGGCGTTCTGAGGTCTGTCGGGACGACGCCGTTCAGTTCGTCGGGCGCATGGGCCGGCGCAACCGGCTCGGCCAGGTCGGGCCATTCCGGTTTGCGTGTGTTCAACGTGGCGACGCTGCGCCGCGCCAGGAACAGGGCATGATCGTCATTGGCCGCATAGTGGTCCGCCACGCCGGACTTGCGCGCATGGACGTCCGCGCCGCCAAGATCCTCGGCCGAGATCACCTCGCCTGTTGCGGCCTTCACCAGCGGCGGGCCGCCGAGAAAAATCGTGCCTTGCTCGCGCACGATGATCGTCTCGTCGGACATGGCAGGAACATAGGCGCCACCCGCCGTGCAGCTGCCCATCACCACCGCGATCTGCGGAATGGCGGCTGAGGACATCTGGGCCTGATTGTAGAAGATGCGGCCGAAATGTTCGCGGTCGGGGAAGACTTCCGCCTGGTGGGGAAGGTTCGCGCCGCCCGAGTCGACCAGGTAGACGCATGGCAGACGATTCTCCCGCGCGATCTCCTGTGCCCTCAGGTGCTTCTTCACCGTCATGGGATAATAGGTGCCACCCTTTACGGTGGCGTCATTGCAAACGACCATGACCTCGCGGCCCGACACCCGTCCGATGCCGGCGATCATGCCGGCTCCGTGAATGTCGTCATCATACATGCCGTTGGCCGCCAGCGCGCCGATCTCGAGGAAGGGCGAACCGGGGTCGAGCAGCCGCTCCACCCGGTCGCGCGGCAACAGCTTGCCCCGGCTGACATGCTTGTCACGTGCCCGCTCGGATCCCCCCAGGGCGGCCGTGGCTGTGCGCTCGCGCAATTCGTCCACCAGCGCGCCCATCGCCTCGCGATTGGACTTGAAGGCGTCGGAATTGGGGTCGATCTGCGAGGTAAGTGTGCTCATGCGATGGGTCGCTCTCTGACGCGGAAGCCGATGACACAGCACATAGCCAATAAACCCGCCTCCCGGCAACGCATCGGCGCGTCTTGCATCCGATCCCCGGCACAAGGGCATCTCACTGCAGAACCGGAACGGAGACGCCGCCATGCGAAGTGTTATCGCTGTCCTTGCCCTTGTGCTGAGTGCCGCATCAGCCATTGCCGATGAAGACCCGCGTCCCGAAGTGATGGTGCTGGGCACATTCCATTTCACGGGCGGGGGTGCTGACTACATCAACCCGGCAGTCGACGACTATCTCGCGCCGGCACGTCAGGCCGAGATCGAAGCCGTCGTCGAACGATTGGCGGCCTTCCGCCCCACGCGCATCGTCGTCGAACTGGCCCCGCAGCACGAGGCTGCGTTCAACGAGACCTACGCCGCCTATCGTCGCGGCGAGCAGGCGCTGACCGTCAATGAGCGCCAGCAGATCGGCATGCGGCTCGCGGCGCGCCTGGGCCACGACCGGCTCTATGCAGCTGACTATTCGGCCGGCATGGATTTCGAAGCGATGTTCGCCGCCGGTCAGGACAATGGGCAGACCGGTCTGCTCGCGCGTCTCGAAGATCTGCGTGCGCGGATCGAGGCTGACGACGCCCGCTTGAACCGCCCGGACGTCACCGTCGGCCAAAGGCTGGCGGCGGCCAACCAGCCTGAATTCATCGCGCTTCACGACGTCTATCTGACCCTTGCCCAGCTGGGCAGCGTTGACGACCCGGTCGGTGCCAATGAAATGACCAATTGGTGGGGCAGGAACCTGCAGATATTCGCCCAGATTTCATGGGTCGCAGAGCCGGGCGAGCGGGTGCTGGTGATCTATGGCGCGGGCCACAAATTCCTGCTGGACCAGTTCATTCAGGATTCGGTCGAGATGGACTGGGTCGACCCGCTGGATTATTTCGAAGACTGAGACGCGTCAGCGGCCCACCAAGTATCAATGAAACGAGTATCGCTCTTCGCCCTCCCGGCGAATGTCGTCGAGCGTGCGTTGGGTCCCCGGATCTATAAATGGGCGCGCCGGTGGCGTACCGGTCGGGCACCGGGTTTCAGGACCGGAGCCGAATGCTCCCACCACGTTGAAACCACCCAGCGTGTTGTTGCGCAGTTTCCATCGGACGATGCCGCGATCGGTTCGAAGCCCCGAATGCTGGACCGACAATACTGTCAGCGGTCCGCGAGCCACATCGCCAAAGTGTGTCCGCGCGACTTCGAGAGCGACGAACCAGGGCCATCTCATGATGATGCAATCGTCACAGTCCCTCATCACTGTAGGTGTCTGCCCCGTAATCGAAGCCGAAATTTCCGCGTCGTAACACGCCTCCTCCTGCGCCACCGCATTCGGTGCGAAGGAGCATGCGATGCTTGTGACCAGCAGAGAAGCAATCCGGAACATACCGTCACCATTGACGATCGACGACGGAAAGTCGATTGCCTGCACAAACGTGCGCCGTGGCGCGCCCATCGGGTCTGCGCTAGCGTTGGCGCGAACACAGAGACTCATCACGAACCATGCCCCTCAACCTTTCCTTCCTCGGATTCTTCGACGACATCGGCAAGGCGGCTCTCAAAGCCGTTGAGCACGAGGTGGAATGGTTCTGCCTGCCCGCAGGGGCGATGCTGTTTGGCGAGGGCGAACCGGCGGATGCGTTCTACCTGCTGCGCTCCGGCGCGCTGGCGGCCTTCCGCAATGGCGCGCTCGGACGGCCCAATCTCCTGGGCTATATCCGGCAGGGCGAGCCCGTCGGCGAAATGTCGATGCTGGAAGAACGCCCGCACTCGGCCAGCGTCTATGCCATGCGCGACAGCGAGGTCGTGCGCCTGCCCCGCGCCAGCTTTGACCGGATCGCCGACAAGCACCCGTCGCTAATGCGCGAACTGGCCAAGATGATGCTTCGGCGGCTTCGGTCAGGACCGCAGCGCGGCGGATCAGAGCCACGCGTCTTCGCCTTCATCGCGTCTTCGCCAACCATTGATCTGGAATACCGTGCCCGCGCCCTGAAGGACGCACTCGAGGCCATAGGCGTGTCCGTCGCGATCGGCGGCGAGGAATGCGCCGATTTCGCGGGCACCAGGCTGGATGAATTTGAATCCGGGCATGACCTGGTCTTCCTGACTGCCCGTCTTGGCAATCCCCACTGGGCTCGCCGAGCAATGGGCCGGGCTGACCGGGTCTGGTTGTTTGCCCGCTCGGACGCGCGGCCGTCAGGTCCACTCATTCCCGCTGACCCGTCTCCGGCCACCAATCTCAAACTGCTCGATGTTGTGCTCCTCCACCATGACGGTGTCGCACGCGCCGCCCGCCCCCAGGAATGGATGGACGCCGCCGACGCGGCGCGGATTTTCCATTGGCGGCAAGGTTCGACGGCGGACCTGAAGCGGCTGGCGCGGACCCTCTCGGGCCGTTCACTGGGGCTGGTGCTGTCGGGCGGCGGTGCACGCGCCTATGCCCATATCGGCGCGATGCAGGCCTTTGAGGCATCGGGTCTTGAATTCGATTTCCTGTGCGGGGCGTCGATGGGGGCCATTCTCGCCGCCAGCGAAGGACTGGAATGGAGCCACGAAGAAATCGTGGAACGCATTCGCGATGCCTTCGTCGATTCCAACCCATTGTCGGATTGGCAATTGCCGGTCGTCTCGCTGGCGCGCGGTGACAAGGTCGATCACCGGCTTGAAAAGCATTTCGGCGACATCGAGATCGCCGACATGACGCGGCCCTATTTCTGCGTGTCGTCGAACCTGTCGACGGGGCGGCCGCATATCCACCGGCGCGGCCTGCTGCGTCATGCCCTGCGCGCCTCCATCGCCCTGCCGGGCATCCTGCCTCCGGTCGTCGAGGGGGACAGCCTGCTCGTTGATGGAGCGGTTTTCACCAACTTCCCTTCCGAGCAAATGCGGGCCTTCCACCGCGGCGCCAACGTGGGCTGCGATGTCACGCGCGCCAGTGGTGTGAATGCGAAGGATTTCGAAAATCCGCCCAGCTTCTTCGGCTGGATTCGCAAGCACGGCTTCGGAGAACCGCCGCCCATCGCGTCCCTGCTGATGCGCGCCGCCACCGCCGGAACGATGGTCGACCGCCACGAGAGCTTCCTGAAAGCCGCCGATCTCGTCGCCCTGCCCGAAATCGATACCGATCTGCGGGAATGGAAGCGGTTTGAGGACACGATCCAGTCCGGCTACGAAGCCGCAATGCGCGCGCTCGACGAAGCCGACGACGACATTCGGTCGAAGATTTTCAGCTAGTCGCCCGAACGGTATTCGGGGTTGGGATGGTCGAAACGCTCTCCCTTGTCCCATGCCACACGCGAATTGCCCTCACTCGGGATGCCGCCGGCATCCTTCAGCATCCGCGCCATGTGCATGAGATTCCACGCCATGAAGGTCGTGTTGCGCTGGGTGAACTCGTTTTCGGGACCGCCGCTGTCCTCATCGCAATAGGAAGGCCCTGGGCCCGCTTCGCCGATCCAGCCGCAGTCGGCCTGGGGCGGGATGGTGTAGCCGATGTGCTGGAGCGCATAGAGGATGGTCTGGCTGCAATGCTTGATACCGTCCTCATTGCCGGTGATCACACAGCCGCCCGTCTTGCCGTAAAAGACGTACTGGCCCTTGTCATTGGTGTCACCGGACTGACCGTAGAGCCGTTCAATCAGAACCCGGCAGACCGAGCTCTCCTCGCCCAGCCAGATGGGTGAGCCCACGACCAGAATGTCCGCCGCCTTGATCCGCTTCCACAGACCCGGCCAGGCATCGACCGGCCAGCCATGTTCGGTCATGTCGGGATAGACGCCGGGCGCGACGGGGTGATCCACCAGCCGGATCACCTCCGTCTTCACACCCTGCTTGTCCATGATCGCCTGCGCGACCTTCATCAGGCCTTCAGTGTTGGACGTGTCGGGCGAACGCTTCAGCGTGCAATTGACGAAAACCGCCTTCAGGTCATCAAAGGCCATTAGCGCTCGTCATCCATCGTGCAGCGGACATATTCTTCCTGGCGGCCCATGTCGAGATTGTCGAATGACAGGGTGTCGCCGGTCCGCATGACGTGGAAATCACGCATGTAGGAGCCACCGCCCTCACCGTCTTCGCATTCGGTGACGAAATGGGTGTAGCCATCAGCGCCGACATCGACGGTTTGGATGGCGCACTGGTCGAGCCCCATCGCGATCGTGTAGCGGGAGATCACGATGACGCCGTCGCGCATGTCATTGTCCATGCTGCAGGCAGCCGACGTGATGCCCCAGCGGCCATTGACTTCGCGGACGGGCATGTCCTCGCCCATCTCGTCCATTTCCTCTCCGGCACGCTCGGCAGCATCGACGACGGCGTCGCCTGCGCTTTCCAGAGCATTCCCGGTAGCTTCGACAGCCTGCTCGGCGTCGTTTTCCATCTCTTCGCCGGACGGCATGTCGGTATCGCTGCAGGCGACGGCAAACAGGCTGGCGGCGGTAATCATAAGCATGGTGCGCATGGAATTTTCCCCTTGAACTGCTTGTTCAAGCGAAACAATCGCCATTTGGTTCCATGACTTGCAGAAAAAAGGCGGTCAGCGCGTCTCTGAAAAGAGCTCGCGTCCGATCAGCCAGCGGCGAATTTCGCTGGTCCCGGCACCGATCTCGTAAAGCTTCGCATCGCGCAGCAATCGTCCGGTCGGATACTCATTGATATAGCCATTGCCGCCGAGCAACTGGATCGCATCGAGCGCCAGCTGGGTCGCCGATTCTGCGGCGTAAAGGATCGCACCCGCCGCATCCTTGCGGGTCGTCTCGCCCCGGTCGCATGCCTTCGCAACGGCGTAAACATAGGCGCGTGAAGCATTCATCCGGACATACATGTCGGCCAGTTTTCCCTGCACCAGCTGGAAATTGCCGATCGGCTGATCGAATTGCTTGCGCTCGTGAACATAGGGCAGAACCACGTCCATGCAGGCCTGCATGATGCCGATCGGACCAGCCGAGAGCACAGCCCGTTCGTAGTCGAGGCCTGACATCAGGACTTTTACGCCGCCATTGAGCGGCCCCATGATGTTCTCTTCCGGGATTTCGCAGTCCTCAAAGACCAGCTCGCCCGTTTCAGAGCCGCGCATCCCGAGCTTGTCGAGCTTCTGCGCAATCGAGAACCCCTTCATGCCCTTCTCGACGAGGAAGGCGGTGATCCCCTTCGAATTCGCGTCCGGGTCCGTCTTCGCATAGACCACGATCACGTCCGCGGACGGACCGTTCGTGATCCACATCTTCGAACCGTTGAGGATATAGCGGTCGCCCTGCTTGACCGCTTTAAGGCGCATCGACACCACGTCGGAGCCAGCCCCCGGTTCGGACATCGCCAGAGCGCCGACCTTCTCGCCCGAGATAAGGCCCGGCAGGAAGCGATGCTTTTGCTCGTCATTGGCCCAGCGCCGGACCTGGTTGACGCACAGATTGGAGTGGGCGCCGTAGGACAGGCCCACCGAGGCCGAACCCCGGGAAATTTCTTCCATCGCGACGACGTGTTCGAGATAGCCGAGCCCCGTGCCGCCCCAGTCTTCCTCGACCGTGATGCCCAGCAGGCCCAGATCGCCCATCTTGCGCCACAGGTCGGCCGGAAATTCATCCGTGCGGTCGATTTCGGCGGCGCGCGGCGCCAGCTCATCGGACGCAAAGCTGCGTACGGTGTCACGGATCATCTCGGCGGTTTCGCCAAGATCGAAATTCATCGAGGGGTATTGGTTCGGGATCATGCGCGGGGAAATGGCGCATTACCCCCGAGGGGTCAAGCGGACGAAGGTGACGTTTACGTCAGCTTTTGCGCATCGTCCGCCCGATAAGGGCGATCGAGGCCGCCGCCGTCAGGACAAATCCTGCTGCCGCAGTCGCAGGGCCAAACGGCCAGACATCGCCTGTGTAATAGGCATCCCAGCGCGAAGCCGTATCCCAGACGCCGACGCCAAAGGCCAGGATGCCGATCCCCAGGACTGACACGGTTCCGGTCGGGAAACTCGCCGCCTGCGGTGCAGGAGAATCATCACCATTGGCCCAGCCATTCCGGCGGGGCACGAAGGCACCGGCTTCAAACTCCGGCGAAATGTCTTCAGGCACAGGAAGGCCCTCGTCCTCGTCCGCCGTTTCGATTTCGACATCGCCGTCCGAAGGGTTCCCGGCGCGCGACAAGCCGTTGGCATGACCCACCTCACCCGTTGCCGCGGCGCCTGCCACGACCGGCAGTGCATCAATCGGCTGATCGGGTAATTCAACGGTCTCAGGGGGCTCACTGCGAAGAGGCCCGGGCGTCTCTTCCGCTTCGGGGACCAGGATGTCGTCATCGAGCTCCGCTTCGGCGGCCTCGGCAAAGACATACCCGACCGGACCGTTCATGGCGGTGTCGTCGGGAAGATCCGCTTCGGTGTCGTCGTCCCTGGTTGCTGCCTGTACGTCCTCGACCGGCTCTGGCTCGCGGATCGCGAGCTGGGACCGCATGCGGGCGATCACCCGTTCGGCGACAGCGCTGCGAAGCGGGCGTGATGCGACGGCTTGCGGAGCGGGGACGGCGACTTCGTCCGCCGGTTCGTCGGCGATTTCCGTCTCGGCGGGCGCTTCCGGCGCTTCACTTGATTCCGGGTCATCGGCCGGAGCGTCATCCGTATCGTCACTGGCGGATGGTTCGATGCCAACCGGATCGGGATCGCTTGCGTCACCTTCGGTTTCGGCATCGACCTCGGTAACGGGCGTCTCGTCGTCCAGATCGGGATGTTCGACCTCGATCACCAGTTCGACAGGCGTCGAACTGGTATCGGCAGGCAAATCAGTGCGGAACAGGTCGCGCTCGGCCAGGTGCCGGCCGATCTCGCCGCCGCCCCACGCAGCGATGGCGTCGGCTGCGGCGCTCCAGCGTCCCTTGTTGATCAACCGCACAACGGCGCTGCGACGGAACGCCGTCAGTCCGATCCCCAGGGCAAAGGCGACCAGCGCGTCACGCTGCGGCGTCTGCAAGTCCTCGGTGATTGTCTCGTCGATTGCGCGCTCGGCCTGCAGCACGTCATAGATCAAAAGGAGATCGGCATCGTCGCGGCTGACCGTTGTGTCTTCGCGCGCTCCGGCGCGGTGACCATACCCCACCGTCCAGCGTCCATCCGCATCGCGTTCGGCGACGGCGTGAAAGGGCTCGTACTCCCTGATCAGGGAGCGGGCAGCCGATGAGGATTTAAGTCGCAGCTTCATCGATGTTCCAATCCGGGACGCCTTTGGGGGCTCCACGGATGTCATCTGCAAGCCGGACGCCGTTTAGCGCAGACCCTCGGAATAAATGTCGGTCTCGTCGACTGCGGTGAAGGGCGCGAAAAACCCGCCTCCTGCGCCGCCCCCGATGAGGTAGATGCGCGTTCCGATCACGGCAGCCGCGGCATCGGTACGCGGCGCGGGCAAGCCCTCGGCATTCTCCCAGCGGTCAGCGGCGATGTCGTACACGAGATGATCGCTCAGCGTCTGGCTGAGATCGGCGCCGCGCCCACCGAAGACATGGATGCGGCCTTCCACGACGGCCGTGGCATGACCGGCGTGCGGCGAAGGCATCTCTGCGCGCTCGCTCCATTCGCCGGTGGCGGGGTCCAGCACATCGACGCGGCTCGAAGCGGCACCGGAACGTGCCCCGCCGATCAGGTAGATCAGCCCGTCAGTGAATACCGCCGAAGCGCCGCGCCGTGCGACGTGTTCCGGCGCGTCGAATTCTTCCCATTCCTGCGCCTCGGGGTCGAAGGCATAGGTCACGCCCTCGCCGGTCTCGCCGCCAATGGCGAACAGGCGGTCCTGCGTTGCGACCAGCTGGAAGGATGCCTTCGGACCCGGCATGGCGGGTTCGCGAGCCCAGACGCCCGAGGCCGGGTCGTAGGACCACATGTCGGCAATCGGACGCACGCCTTCACGCGCCGCATAGCCTCCGGCGGCGTAGATACGGCCGTTGATGGTCGCGAGACCAAAGCGTTCGAGACCGGCGGGCAGCGGCGTGGCATCCCGCCATTCGCCCAACGCCAGGTCGAGATATTCGACCTCTTCGCGCGGCTGGGTCAGGCCCGCTCCGCCGGCGACATAGATCGCGCCCTCGAATTCGACCGCAGCCAGGCCGGAACGTGGGTCCTGCAGGCGCGGCCCGTCAGACCATTCGCCGTCGCCAAAGGCGGCAGAGGAAACAATGGCGGCCAGAGACAGGCCGAAAACAAACCAGTGACGCAACATTGAACTACCCGATCAGATTGAACGCCCCGCTAGAGCAGCACCATAGCGGCAAGTCCGAGGAAGGCGAAGAAGCCGACCACATCGGTAACAGTGGTCACGAAAACCGACGAGGCAACCGCCGGGTCTGCGCCGAATCGCTTCAGCCCCAGCGGGACGAGAATTCCGGCCAGCCCGGCACAGGCCAGGTTGATGATCATCGCCGCGGCAATCACCCCGGCAAGCGCCCAGTTCTGGAACCAGAACCCGGCCACGAGCCCCATCACCACCGCAAAGATCAGCCCGTTGAACGCGCCCGTCATGCCTTCGCGCCAGATCACGCGCCGGGCATTGGCCGACGTCAGGTCGCGCGACGAGATTGCCCGCACCGCAACGGTCAGCGACTGGGTGCCAGCATTGCCACCCATCGACGCGACAATCGGCATTAGCACCGCCAGTGCCACGAGTTGCGAGATCGCGCCTTCGAACAGCGCGATCACGCCGGAGGCCAGAACCGCCGTACCCAGATTGACCAGCAGCCACGGCGCGCGTGATTTGACCGATTCCATCACCGTATCGGTCAGACCGGCCTCATTGACGCCGGCGAGTGCCAGGATGTCTTCCTTGTTCTCTTCCTGGATGACCTCGACCATGTCGTCGACCGTCAGCATGCCGGACAGCCGCCCGGCGGCATCGACGACCGGTGCCGAGATCAGGTGGTATTTCTCGAAATAATAGGCGACGTCTTCCTGGTCGGTATCAGGGTCAATCCGCACGCGGATCTCGTCCATGATCTCCGACAGCATCACCGCGCGCTTCGACCGCATCAGGCGGCTGACGGAGACCGCTCCGACCGGTTCGAAACCGGTGTTGACGACATAAACATCGAAGAACAGCTCCGGCAGCTCATCGCCGGCTGCACGCATGTGGTCGATCGTGTGGCCGACCGTCCAGAAGTCCGGCGCCGCAACGAATTCACGCTGCATCAGGCGGCCGGCCGTCTCCTCGTCAAAGGACAGGCTCGATTCCAGCGCCGCACGGTCTTCTTCCGGCACCTCGGCCATGACCTGCGCGCGCAGCGCATCGTCGAGTTCCTCGACCAGCAGCGTCGCGTCATCCGAATCGAGTTCCTGGATGGCGGCTGCGAGATGGGCCGGGTCGAGATGAGCCGCGACCAGTTCGCGCGTGTCCCATTGCAGGTTGGCGAGAACTTCACCGGTCAGGATGTCCGGCGCCAGCTTGGCCAGTTCTTCCTGCTGTTCGGCAGTCAGCTGCTCGATCAGGTCGGCGATATCGGCCGGGTGAAGCCCCGCCATCAGACGCGATATGGCCGCCGCGTCATTCTCCTCGATCATCGCCGACAGGGCGACAGCCTTGGAGACATCGACCTCGCCTTGCGGGGAGTCTTCCGTCGGAAGTTCGGCGGTTTCGCTCATGGAGGATCCTTGAAAGGCGCTTCGTTCGTGAGAGTAACGACGAAGGTAGCGCTTTTCGAGGGCAGGATTAGGGTGTTCGCGGGAATTTCGCAGGGGATAATCGACCGCTGCATCACTGGGCCCCGGAATCGAAAACGCCGCCCCGTGAAGGGGCGGCGCTTCGATGACATGGTGCGGTCGAGAAGACTCGAACTTCCACGGGTTTTACCCCACAGCGACCTCAACGCTGCGCGTCTACCAGTTCCGCCACGACCGCATCGTGTCAGGGCCGTGCGAGATAGCAGCGGAATGAGGGCTTGTGAAGTGCGCGATGCCGCGGAAAGTCAGGCCGCAGCATAGAAGGCGTTCACATCCGCCGGGCCGAGGATGTTGACGGTCACCCGGTCGCCTTGGATCTGGATTTCGCCGCGCGCGATCGGATGGTTGTTCGCAAGGATCCAGACCGGATCGTCTTCCTGGGCATCGAGCGGGATGACGGCGCCCCGGCCCATCCGCAGGAATTGCTGGATCGGCATGGAGGATCGACCGAGAACGACGCTCACTTCGACCTTTACGGATCCCAGCTGACTCACAGGCTCACCCCTCGCTCGCGCGCTTGATACTTATCGCTTCACACACAATGTTCAGGCACAGGCCGTTTCCGGCGGGTTAACCATGACCGAGATGACACAGCAAAAAACCCAGTGGGCCGTTTCTGACGGATTAATCGCCTACCCGCAGGCCGTGACCTTCATGGAAGACCGGGCCGCCGCGATCGCCGCGGGCGAGGCGCCGGAGCTGGTGTGGATGCTGGAACATCCGCCCCTCTATACCGGTGGCACCAGCGCCGATGCCGGCGATCTGCTCCAACCCGACCGCTTTCCCGTCCACAAGACCGGGCGCGGCGGGGAATACACCTATCATGGCCCCGGCCAGCGCGTCGGCTATGTCATGCTGAACCTGACCGAGCGGGGCCGCGATGCCCGGAAATTCGTGCGCGGGCTGGAAGAGTGGATCATCCAGACCCTCGCCGCGTTCGATGTCGTCGGCGAACGGCGCTGCGAGCGTGTCGGCGTGTGGGTCGCCCGCCCCGACAAGGGTGAGGGATATGAGGACAAGATTGCAGCCATCGGGGTGCGTTTGCGCCGATGGGTGTCGTTTCACGGCATTGCGCTGAACGTCTCGACCGATTTGTCGCATTTTTCCGGCATCACACCCTGCGGAATATCCGAGCAGAAATACGGCGTGACCAGCTTGGCCGACCTTGGAATCGACGCCTCGATCAAGGACGTCACCGCCGTCATGCGCGGCGCTTTTGCCAACGTTTTCGGCGATCTCGACGACATTGCTGCGCCGCGGCTACTGGACTGACCCCAAACAAAAAGGCCCGGCATTTGCGCCGGGCCTGATGTCGGTTTGATGCTTCCGCCTCAGCTCGTCGGCGGCGGCGCGTCGCCCGGGGGCGGCGTCTGCGGCGGCGTGACCGTCGGCTGGGCCGGCGGCGTCGATGAAGGCGGTGTCGAGACAGCACCGGGCGCCGCAGTCACCTCGGGCGCGCCATAGGCGTTTGCCCCCGCATCACCTTTCGCGAGCCCAAGCCAGATCGTGTAGCCAATCCAGATCAGTGTCGGGAAGACGAACACGCTGAATATGCTGCCCATAAGGGACATGATGGCCGCAAAATCAGGTTGGCCGTCCGAATTCAGGGCCATCGCGAGAATGGAGCCGCCGACCATGAACAACAGCACAACCGTCAGCATGAATGTGGCGATCAGCACGAGGATGTGAATCCAGACGGATTTGCCGATGTCGTGGAGGCGTTTTCCGTAAACGCAAATGCCGACATAGTAGAGCCCCAGCCAGATCAGCCAGCCGATTATGGGTATCCAGGCCAGAAATAAATTGGCCCCGACGAGAATGATCACGCCGATCCAGAAATTCTGCTGGCCGATCCGACCGTTCGGATTGAAGAGTACGTCGGAAATGCTCATGCTTTCCCCCTGTCAGAGCCTGGAATTTTACGCGTCAGCCCAGCGGATTGGGCGACGCGGCATCGACCGGCGGCGGACCGTAGGCATTCGGAGCCGGGTCTGATTTCAGCACCTGGTTGACCACAAAGGCCGCGCCGAGATGGACCACGGCGGTGATGATCCAACCGACCAGAAGCGCCGTGAAGGTCATGGTGTAGACGGCCCCGCTGTTGGCCGCAGCGACCGCATTGCTCATGTAGAATGGCGCCATCAATGTGTTGAGGATCATGTAGGCAACGATCATTCCGGCCAGAACGGCGAGCGTCCAGATCGCCGGCTTGCCCGCATCGTGGAAGCGTTTCGCGTAGATACAGAACAGCGGATAGATCAGCGCGATCGTCAGCAGGTAGAAGATCATGCCCAGAAATCCGAGCAGGAAGCCCAGGAGCTGAAGCAAGACCATGACGATCAGAATAACGATCGCGCCCTGCCAGAGCGAGTTCGGTCCGATGCGGCCCTCGAACTTCAACAACAGGTCCTGAAGACCCTGAACTTTAGCCTGATCCATGAGAAACGCCCTCCCCGGTTCGTTCACAGAGGAACTACCGTGGAGGGCGAGTCCGGCTTGAGTCAATCGCCGCTCGGGCGAATCTCGCAAACGGGTCAGGCCGCTTCGCGGCTTGGCATGCCCCGGAACCAGAACCCGAACAGCACATAGACGACCCAGAAGGCGGCGAAGGACGACCATGTGGCGACGCCCTGGCTGCCCGCCCATTGGTCCGCATTGGCTTCAAACCAGGCCTGGAACTCGGCCATCAGGGCCGGGTCCTGCATGATCGTCCCGCCATCGAGACCGTTCGCATCGGCATACACACCGAGTTGTTCGAAGAAGATCATCATCCCGAAGATCATGAGGACAACGAAATACGCCACGATCGACAACAGCACGGGCAACAGGACCCAGGTCCAGCTTCGTCCGGCGTCATTCAGTCGATTGACGTGCAGGAATATCAGGAACAGCACGATCAGGACGAGCGAGATCAGCCCCGTCATCGCCGGCAGGTCGACCCCGCCATAAAGCAGACCGGCGGTTCGCGCCGCGTCAATCAACAACCAGACAATCAGTCCGGCAAAGAACGTGGCACCATTGGCGCGCACGCCCGGAACAAACCAAGCAACAGGATTCATGGGTCCCTCCCAGCTAATTTCCCTGATCGGCACGCTAGCCTAATCCGGCCGCCCGCCAACCGGGAAAACTGCTGTGTAGCGTCCCCCTGCCCGCCTACTCGAACTCGGCCAGCAATTCGTCGGCGGCGACTGACTGGCCCGGCTTGGCGTGAAGCGTCTTGATCACCCCGTCGATTTCAGCGCGCAGGACGTTCTCCATCTTCATCGCCTCGATCACCATCAGGGGCTCGCCGGCTTTGACTTCCTGGCCTGGCTCGATGTCGATGCTAACGACGAGGCCCGGCATTGGGCTTTCCACCATCTTCGCCGAAGCGCCAGCTTCCTTCTCGGGCAGCATGGCGTGCAAGTCTGCCGAGACGTGGGTGCAGACAATGGCGGTGGCGGTGAAGCCGCGGTGCCGCAGCCAGTAGCCTTCGGTCTTGTCGGCAAACGAGACCGCAAAGCGTTCCTCTCCGAACCGTCCCTCGAACAAATGGGTACCCGGCAACCAGGCGGACTTCAGCATCACCGGTTCGCCGACCAGTTCCGGCATCCACAACGTTGCCTCGCCCCCGCCACCGATCGCGGCGTCCGGCAGGTCGATCTCCACCGGAATCCGGCGCCCGTCGAGCAGCACGTCCCACTCCTGGGCATGGGCAACCGGCGGCGCAGAAATGCGCCCGCTGGTACGTTCGGCACGGCGCACATTCACCGTGTGGATAAAAGCCGCAGCGGCGGTCAGGTAGCGCAGCTGGTCTTCGGTCGGTGCGGTTCCGTGGAAACCTTCGGGGAAATGCTCGTCGATATAGCCGGTATGGATGTCGCCCTTGCGAAAATCGGCCTCGCCGAGACACGCCGCCAGGAAGGGCGCGTTCGAGGTGACACCTTCGACATGATAGCGGTCGAGCCCCGCCAGCAGGGTATCGATGGCCGCTTCGCGGGTTTCGGCGTGCCCGATCACCTTGGCGATCATCGGGTCGTAGAACATCGAGATCTCGTCGCCTTCGCGCACCCCGGAATCGATGCGCAGCGTACCGTCGCCCAGCGCTCCCTCGGCAGGCTCCTGATACCGCTTCAGCCGCCCGATGGATGGCAGAAAACCGCGATAGGGATCTTCAGCATAAAGGCGTGCTTCCACGGCCCAGCCGTTGATCTTCACATCCTTCTGGCGAATTTTCAGCGGCTCGCCGGCGGCGATGCGGATCATCTGCTCGACGAGGTCGAGGCCGACGGTCAGCTCGGTGACCGGGTGTTCGACCTGCAAGCGGGTGTTCATCTCAAGAAAATAGAAATTCCGGTCCGCGTCGACGATGAACTCCACCGTCCCGGCGCTGTCATAGTCGACGGCCTTCGACAGGGCGACAGCCTGCGCGCCCATGGCTTCGCGCGTGGCCTTGTCGAGGAAGGGAGACGGCGCCTCTTCCAGGACCTTCTGGTTCCGGCGCTGGACCGAACATTCACGTTCGTTGAGATGGATGACATTGCCGTGCTTGTCACCGAGCACCTGGATCTCGATGTGGCGCGGTTTCACCACGAATTTCTCGATGAAGATGCGCTCGTCGCCAAAGCTGGATTTGGCTTCGGATCGCGCGGACTTGAAGCCGTCGCGTGCCTCGTCCTCGTCCCACGCGATACGCATGCCCTTGCCGCCGCCGCCCGCCGACGCCTTGATCATGACCGGGAAGCCGATATCCGCAGCAATCCTTGCCGCTTCCTCGGCATCCTCGATCAGGCCCATATGCCCCGGTACGGTTGTGACACCCGCCTCGGCGGCGAATTTCTTCGATGTGATCTTGTCGCCCATGGCCTCGATGGCATGGATGTTCGGGCCGATCCAGGCGATGCCGGCCTCTTCAAGCGCAATTGCGAACTTGGGATTCTCGGACAGGAAGCCGAAACCGGGATGCACCGCTTCGGCGCCCGTGTCCTTGGCGGCCTGAATGATGGTGTCGATCAGCAGATAGCTTTCACCCGGAGCCGGCGGGCCGATAAAGACCGCTTCGTCGGCCATGTCGACGGCCTTGGAATCGGCGTCGGCTTCAGAATAGACCGCGACCGTCGCAATACCCATGCGCCGGCAGGTCTTGATAACGCGGACGGCGATTTCGCCGCGGTTGGCAATCAGGATTTTCTTGAACATTCCAGCCCTTCGCATGCCCGAAGCTTTGTGCCGGTTTAGCCCGTGCGTGGTCGCAGCGGCAAGCCGCGAAAGCGGATCAGTCCTCGCCGAGCCGGTCTATCCATTCCAGTTCTGCGGAGCGGAGCCGGCTGATCACCGACACCAGGAAGGCGGTGGACCAGCCCAGCAGCAGGAAGCCATTGACCCCTTCAAGGGCCGCGACGAGCCGCCAGCGGCTTTCCAGGATGACGTCGCCATAGCCCAGTGTCGTAAAGGTCGTCGCCGAGAAATAGAGAGCCTCCTCAACGGTTCCGACCGCGCCGAGCAGCAAATAGACGAAGGCGTACAGCCAGATCTCGATGCCGTGGATGAGCACCAGCCCCATCACTACCAGCACCACGAACACCCCTTGCCGGTGCAGTGACTGGGTGGGCTTGATATGGCGCGAACGCGACTGCATCGTCGCCATCAGCGCGGTCAGGCCCAGCATGTGGATCACAACGGTCAAGGTGATGACCGCCGTAGCAACGGCCAACGGCGTCATCAGGCTAAATGTCTCGGACTCGGTCATGAAACTGACAGTAGCGCCACTTCCCTCGCAATCGAAGCGGTCTAGTGTGGCGCCATACGACAGAGGGACCCGAACGCCATGACACACCCGGTTTACCGCTATTCATCGCTGGCCCGCCCGGTCGAACCGAAATACGCGAGCAATCTGGCCGTGATGATCCTGGCGCCGCTCGGTGGCATCGCCGTCGCCGTTTATCTCTACATGACCAGCATCATGGGGATGACCGAAGCGGTCTTCGTGGCTATCGAAGCGATGTTCATCGCCTTCCTGGCCTGGGCACTTGGGCGCGAGCTTGATCCCGACGTCAATCATTCCGCCTTTGTCGGGATGGCGTTGGCACTTCTGGCCGTGGGTTTCGGCTTCAATGCCTCGATCCTGAACATCGCAGCGGTCCTGTTCGCCGTCCGGATCGTCAATCGCACCGTGGGTGATCCGCTCAAACTGTTCGATCTCATCATGATGAGCCTCTTCGCGATCGGCCTCGCGCTGATGGGCGCGCCGTGGTGGACCTGCTTCCTGATTGCGGCCGCCCTGACCATCGACACGGTTTTCGACCGCACACAGGGGAATAACCTCTACGCGGCGGTCATCGTTTTCATCGCCGGGCTTTACGCGATGGCCGCGACCGGCGCGCCGCACCCCGGAAATGTCCTGCTGATCGAGCGCGGCTGGCTGGTTGCCGCCGCCGTTGCGGGCGGCCTCTTCCTCCTGATGATCTTCACCACACCGCCCCCGGCAACCTGCTGCGACCTGCGCGCCGACGAACCCCTGTCGCGGCGACGGGTTCAGACAGGCATGGCACTGGCACTCGCGGGCGGAGTCGCCAGTCTGTTCGGTGGTCCCGCCATGTTGTTCGCAACTCTGCCCGTGTGGGCAGTGATGGCCGGCGTGATCGAGGGCCGGGCCATGCCGAAGCGGAAGATCTAGTCCCGCACCGCCCAGGCCATACCGTCCGGCTCGTCGCCGGTCTCGATTCGCCCGGTCACTTCGCGGCTCTCGCGGTCGATCACGGTGACAAAGTCATCCTGTGTATTGGCCACGAAAACGCGCTCGCCATTGGGCTCCATCAGCAGCCCCACCGGGATGGCGCCCACCTCGACTGTCGCGAGGAGTGCATGGGTCGCCGCGTCGAATACGGCGACGTTGTTGGAATTGGCGTTCGACACCCAGACCTCGTTTCCGTCCGGAGTGAACCGCGCCCGGATCGGCAACAGCCCTCCGGACGCAAAGGTCGCCGTCACGGTGTCGCTGGCCACGTCGATCACCGACACGGTCGCATCGCCCCGGTTCGTGACCCAGACCTCCGATCCGTCAGGTGAAACGTCGATGCCTTCCGCCCCCGCCCCTGTGGGGATGGACACGACGTCGCCGGTTGCGCGCGTGATCACGGTGACAGAGCCCGACCCGATATTGGCAATGTAGAGTTTCGCGCCGTCCGGAGTCGGGATCAGCTGGTGGCTGACCGCCTGCCCCGTGTGCCAGACCGTCGCGACCTCGCCTGTCGCGGCGTCGATTTCGGTCACCGTGCCGCTGGTTTCGGTCGTCACCCAGACATGCGCGCCATCACCGCTGACCCAGATGCCGTGCGGGCCGCGATTGGGCGCGATGTCCCAGCTGGCCGTCGCGCTCGCCGTGTCCAGGTCGATGACCGTCACACTCGTGCCCTGTGCGCCGCCATAGTCCGACACATAGGCAAGCCGGCCGTCCGGTGAGGGATAGACTTCGTGCGGATTGGCCCCGGTGGGCACTGTGGCCATCACCTCGAACGTCTCGGCGTCGACCAGTGCCAGCGTATCCTCGCCCTTGTTGACCACCAGGATCAGGTCGTCTGCCAGCGCAGCGCCGGCCACCAGCCCGGCGGCGCACAATCCGGTCAAAAGCATTCTCATCGTGAAGCCTCCCTGCATGAACACCAACCTTAGCGCGGTGCGCAGCGCTTGGGCGTGAAATCGGGTTCATATCAATCCGACCCCTTCTCCCCCCGTTCACGGGGGGAGTGTCCCGAAGGGACGAGGGGGGCGTCCTCCCCCTCCGTCAGCTGCGCCGACACCTCCCCCGCAAGCGGGGGAGGAAAACACATTTGCGCTCAACGCGGATTTTGCTGTCCGGATACGCATCATGCTAGATTCGCGGCCATGACGATGAAGCTGTCCGATGCCCTGACCCGCGAAGAATTGCGGACGCTCTCAAAGACCGAGAACTGGCGCGGCGCGCTGATGCTTGCAGGAGACTTTGCCCTGATCGCCGCGGCCTTCGCGCTGGCAATCTGGAACCCCTGGCTATCCGTGATCAGCATTCTGGTGCTGGGGGGACGTCAACTCGCGCTGGCCATCGTGATGCATGATTGCGCGCACCATTCGCTGTTCCGCTCGCGGCGGCTCAATGACTTCGTAGGAACGTGGATCGGCGGTGCAGCGGTCGGTGTGCCGCTGCGTGATTACAGGCCGTACCATTTGGACCATCACCGGCACGCGGGCACCGACAAGGACCCCGATCAGGGCCTCGTGCGGGACTACCCGGTCTCTGCCGACAGCTTGCGGCGCAAATTCATCCGCGACCTCACGGGCCAGACCGGTGTGAAGGAGCTGATCTTCCTGTGGACGCAGTCCGACTGGGAACGGCGCATCCCGCCGATCGTATTTCAGCTGGCCTTGCTGGCTGCGCTGATCGTGGCGCAGGCTCCGTGGGCGCTGGCCCTGTGGTGGACGGCGCGGATTTTCGTCTATCCGGCGATCATGCGCCTCAGGAATATCGGCGAACACGGTGTCGCGCTCGACCGCTACGACACGGAGCCAAGGCGCAACACGCACACGACGCGCGCCAACTGGCTCGAACGTCTTCTGGTGGCCCCGAACCACGTCCACTACCACCTCGAACATCACATGTTCGCAGCCGTTCCGCCCTATCACCTGCCGCGCCTGCACCGCCTCTTGTCCGAGCGCGGCTATTACGACGGCCATGACTGCATCAGTCCCGGCTATCCGGCCGTGATCCGCAAGGCTGTGCGGACCTAGGCGCCGCCCGCTCATTCGCCCCTTGGGCAGCTTCTCCCCCTTCAAAACGAAGGGAATGAGGGCGGCGCGGAACCCACCCAGCCGCGAAATGTTCCCTCTTAGAAGGAGACCCGACATGAAATTTTTTGCTTTCGCCGCCACCGCCACGCTCGCCCTCGCCGCGTGCAGCCCGTCAGCGCCCGTCGCCGACGGCGTCATCGTGATGGAGAGCGAATATTCGGTGCGCACGACGCTCGACCGGATCGAGGCCGAGGCCGAAAGCCGCGGCGCGCAGGTCTTCGCCCGCATCGACCACGCGGCGGGCGCCGAGACCACGGGCGTCGAAATGGAGCCGACCGGGCTTGTCATCTTCGGCAATCCCGCGCTCGGCACGCCCCTGATCGCGCAAAGCCGCACGGCGGGGCTCGACCTGCCGGTGCGTATGCTGGTCTGGGAAGACGATGACGAAGTCTGGCTCGCCTATACCGACCCCGGTGCCATCGCGGCCCGTCACGCCATCAACAGCGGCGACGCGCTCGACCAGATGACCGAAGCGCTCGATGGCTTTGCGCGAGAGGTGACGGGAAACGATTAAGCGTCATTCCCGCGAAGGCGGGAATCCAGCAAACCCGAAAATCTGGACTCCCGCCTGCGCGGGAGTGACGAATTCATTCCATTCCTCGCTGCCCCGGATTTAGTCCGGGGCCTACCTTCGGTGCGAACCCGTCACAGACGGTAGGTCCCGGCACAAGGCCGGGACAAGAAACATCGAATTTCAGACCGTTAGAGCGGAATATTGTCGTGTTTCTTCCAGGGGTTTTCCGCCTTCTTGTGCCTCAGCGTGCGCAGGGCACGCACGAGGCGACGGCGTGTATTGCGCGGCTGGATGACGTCGTCGATATAGCCCCGGCCGGCCGCGACGAAGGGATTGGCGAAGCGTTCCTCGTAATTCTTCGCATGCTCGGCCATCTTTTCGGGATCGTCCGCATCGGCGCGGAAGATGATCTCCGCCGCCCCCTTGGCGCCCATCACGGCGATTTCCGCCGTCGGCCAGGCGTAGTTCACGTCGCCGCGCAAATGCTTTGAGCTCATCACGTCATACGCGCCGCCATAGGCTTTGCGCGTGATCACGGTCAGCTTCGGAACCGTCGCTTCGGCATAGGCAAAGAGCAGCTTGGCGCCGTGCTTGATCAGGCCGCCATACTCCTGCTTCGTGCCGGGCAGGAAGCCGGGCACATCCACGAAGGTGACGAGCGGAATGTTGAACGCGTCACAGAAGCGCACGAAACGCGCCGCCTTGCGGCTCGCATCAATGTCGAGAACCCCGGCGAGGCTCATCGGCTGGTTCGCCACGAAGCCCACCGGTTGACCTTCCAGGCGTCCGAACCCGACGACGATATTCTTGCCGAATTCCGGGCTGATCTCGAAGAAATCCCCCTCGTCGGCGACCTTTGAAATCAATTCCTTGATGTCATAAGGCTTGTTGGGATTGCCCGGCACCAGCGTGTCGAGGCTGGGCTCCGAACGGTCGGGATGGTCATAGACCGGCCGCGTCGGGGCCTTTTCCCGGTTCGAGGACGGCAGGAAGTCGATCAGGCGTCGCATCTGGACCAGGGCTTCGAGATCGTTCTCGAACGACCCGTCGACCACACCGGACTTGCGCGCATGCACGCTCGCCCCGCCCAGTTCCTCGTGGCTGACTTCTTCATTGGTGACCGTCTTCACCACGTCCGGGCCGGTCACATACATGTAGGACGTGTCGCGCACCATGAAGATGAAATCGGTAATCGCGGGCGAATAGACGTCGCCGCCGGCACACGGGCCCATGATGACGGAGATCTGCGGGATGACGCCGGAGGCCAGCGTGTTCTGCAGGAAGATGTCGGCATAACCGCCCAGCGACGCGACGCCTTCCTGGATGCGCGCACCACCGGCGTCGAAAATGCCGATGATCGGCGCGCCGTTCTGCACGGCAGCCTTCTGGACCTTGACGATCTTCTGGGCGTGGGTCTCGGACAGCGATCCGCCGAACACCGTGAAATCCTTGGAAAAGACATAGACCAGGCGGCCATTGATCGTGCCGTGCCCGGTCACGACGCCGTCGCCGGGAATCGTCTTGCCTTCCATCCCGAAGTCCGTGCAGCGATGCTCCACGAACATGTCCCATTCCTCGAAACTGTTCTCGTCGAGCAAGAGGATGATCCGCTCGCGCGCCGACAGCTTGCCCTTCTCGTGCTGCTTGGCGATCCGGGCTGCGCCCCCGCCTTGCCGCGCGCGTTCCCGGCGCTCGTTCAGCTGTTCGAGAATGTCTTTCATCGGATGGCTCGCCCCGCTTCGCTTGTCTCGACCGTCAGTTAGCACCGGGACGGGTTCAGGGGCAATTTCCGGGTGCTTCTTGATCGGCATCATTCCGGCGCAAGCCGGAATCCAGTACAAACCGGTGATGAAACACCCTTGCGTCTACATACTGGCAAGTCGGCGAAACGGGACGCTTTATACAGGCGTGACTAGCGGCCTCATTGGCCGGGTCTGGCAGCACAAGAACGGTCAGGGTTCGCGGTTCACCGCTGAATATAGAGTTCACACGCTTGTCTGGTTTGAAGCGCACGAAACGATGGAAAACGCCATCACGCGCGAGAAACAGATCAAGGAATGGAAACGTGACTGGAAAATAGCTCTCATCGAGAAGAGCAATCCCGAATGGCGAGATTTGTACGCCGATCTTTCCATCTAAGCGTCATTCCGGCGAAAGCCGGAATCCAGATCAAAAGTCGTTCTGGATCCCGACTTTCGTCGGGATGACGTACGCGCAAGTTCTGCTGGATCCCGGCTTTCGTTGGGATGACGGATGAGCGAGACCTACTGAAACGGGTTCAGCTTCTTGAGGACATATTGCAGCCCGCCGCGGTTTTCCTTCCGGTCCAGCTCGGCCTGGCTCGTCAGGAAAGTCGTCTGGATGACGTAGCGTTCGCCCTCGTAGGGCAGATGGCCGTGCCAGGAATTGTCATCGCGCAGGAAGGCGAAGACATAGCCCGACAGCGGCGGCACTTCTTCCGCGAAGTCCTCGAAATCATCCGGGCCGTTGAGCGCGCGGATACATCCCGCACCCGTCCCGTCCCAGTCCTTGTTGAGATAGATCAGCATGGTCAAGATCTTGGCCTTGCTGTCATTGTGGATCGGACCGTCAGACTTCTGCGACAGGCGGCGCACGGTAATCATGCGCGGCTTGTCGGTGAAATCGACGCCGAACTTCTCGCTCAGGACTTCGGCCAGTTCGGGACTGTTGAGATCGTCGGTCAGGCGCTTGAACGCTCCCGACGCTTCCAGCTTCGACAGCGGCAAATAGCCGGGCTTGTTGATCGCGGGATAGTCGGACCGCACGGCCTCGGCCTCGGCCTCGGTGACCGCGCCTGCAGCAATGAAATAGTTGAAGGGCCGGGCCCGCATGTCCGCCTGGCGCAGCGCGTCGAAATCCAGCATGCCGCCGGGTCCGGTCTTGGCCATGTCGGCCTCCCTTGAAATCCGTCTTCTGGATAGCGTCTCGCGGCGCAGGATTAAAGCGCGGCGAGTAGCCGCGCACACGCGACCATTTCACGCTTCAGCACCGCCGCGCGTGACGCCGCCTCGCTGTCCTCGCCCCAGTGCTCGGCCTGATAGGTCTCGTCGATCCGGCTGGCGTCGAAGGCCGCCTCGCCGCTCAGCGCACCCTCGCACAGCATGAAGGCCAGCACGGCCGATGTTGTCGCCGCCGTTGCGTGACCCAGAACGGCGAGCCGCCAGTCGTCATAGCTTTCGGCGCGATCCTTCATCGCCGCCAGCGCAGCCGGCGACGTTGCCGCGGGCAGGATGCCTGTCACCGGCGGCAAGTGTGCGCCCAGCACCGTATCGGCCCAGTTCAGCGCCTTGTCCCAGGATTCCGCCTGGCGGCTGACGAGGTCGGGCGGCGCGGCGGCGCGATGACGCGTCAGGTCCGTGCCCGCATATTTCAGGACTTCGGCGATCACCGCGTCACGATGGCCCGGCACGGCATCGATGGCGCCGTGGGCGAGGCGTGTCAGCGGCATGGTCAGCGGATCAATCCGCTCGCCTTGCGCAGCCCATTCTGCGGCAACCGCTTCAGCCAGCTCAGCTGAAGGAAAGGCAAGCGCCCGCTTGCCGGGCGTCTTCACGGGGCGGCCATCGAGCAGCACATTGTAGGCGCCGTCGCGCTCGGCGACACCGGTCTCGGTGTAGAAACGCTTCGGAAGGTGATCCTTCTGCGTCGGGATTCGGACCCCCGGCTTGGTTTCAAATTCGCTCATTGCGCCGCCATCCCGAGTGTTCCGCCGAACCGGTCGAGCCCGCCACGCAGATCATCGAACCTGTCGAAGATTTCGTGCGCCCCGGCCCCGGTCAGCTCGTCTGCCGTATGGAAGCCCCAGGTCACGCCCTTGGCGCGGACGCCGGCATTGATGGCCATGGCGATGTCGTGGGTGGAATCGCCGATCATCGCGACCTGTTCGGCCCGCGTGCCCGTAGCCGCCATCGCTTCGTGCACCATGCGCGGGTTAGGCTTGCCCGGCCCGGTACAACTCGTGTGAAGCGTCATGAAGAAGCCGCGCAGATCGTGCGCATCGAGGATGTGATCGAGACCGCGGCGCGGTTTTCCGGTCGCCACGCCCATCAGCCAGTGTTCGCGCTCGAGGTGCGCCAGCAGGTCCAGCGCGCCCTCGTACAAGCCCTCCAGGTGCGTGCCGTCGGCGCGCATGCGCACGAAACTTTCCCGGAAATCCTGCGTGATGCGCGCCGCGCCGTCGGCCGGATAATCGCTCGGCAGAAGCATCGGCACCGCCTCGGTCAGCTCGATGCCGACGATCTTGCGGACATGGTCATATTCGCAGCCCGGCAGGCCGCTCTTGCGAAAGGCGTCGTCCATGGCCGCATGGATCAGCTGGCGGGAATCCACCAGCGTGCCGTCGAGATCGAACAGGGCGAGTTTCAGATCCGCCATTCCTAGAGCATGTCCTCGATCGCGGCTTCGTCGATCAGGTCCGGGTCGAAGCCCAGCTTGTCGAACGTCCGTTGCATATGGTCGGGAAGCGGTGCTTCCAGAACCAGGTGGTGCTTGCCCAGCGGCAGGACCAGCCGGCGCGCATGCAGGTGCAGCTTGCGTTCCAGCCCGCCCGGCGTTTCCCGGTCGCAGGTATATTTGCCGTCGCCGAGGATGGCGTGGCCGATGCCCGCCATGTGGACGCGCAATTGGTGAGTGCGGCCCGTGATCGGTCTCAGCACCACGAAGCTCGCCTTCTGCCCGGCCTCGCCAGCGGTCGTGTAGAGCGTGCGCGCATATTGCGCATCGGGATCGCCGTGCTCGGCCGGGATCATGATCTCCCGGTCCGCCCCGTCCTTGCCGCCGGATGATTTCTTCAGGAAGCCCTTGATCTCGCCCGTCTTCGGGCGCGGCACACCAAGCGCAACCGACCAATAGGTCTTCTCTGCCGCCTTGTTCTGGAAAGCCTTCGCAAGCCGTGCGGCACTGTCGAGCGACTTGGCGGCGACGATCACGCCGGAGGTATCCCGGTCCAGCCGGTGCACCAGGCGCGGCTTGCGGTCGTCCTTGCCGAAAGCCATCAGCAGGCGGTCGAGATGCTGCTTCGTCTTCGTGCCGCCCTGCACCGCCAGGCCATGCGGTTTGTTGAACGCAATCAGGTCATCGTCCTGATAGATCACCAGCGAGCGCGCGAAGGCAGCATCCTCGCGGCTGATGCTGTCCATCGAGCGTTCGGCAGTCGGGTCGGGCAGAGGCGGAATGCGCACCTCCTGCCCGGCGTTCAGGCGTGTATCGGGCTTGGCGCGCCCGCCATCCACGCGCACTTGCCCGGTCCGCAACAGCTTCTGGACCTGCCCGTGATTGACGTGCGGAAAGCGCTTCTTGAACCAGCGATCGAGACGCGCCCCATCATCGCCCTCGCCAACCGTGAGAATTTGAACCTGACTCATGCGATGAACCGCCGTGCGAGAAGAAGGCCGACGAACAGCGCCAGCACCGATGCAACCACGCTGGCGACGGCATAGCCCATCGCGCCAGCATAGGCCTTGCGCTCGATCATCACGACGACGTCGAGCGAGAAGGCCGAAAAAGTCGTGAAACCGCCCAGGATGCCGACCGCGACAAGACTGCGCAGCATGTTGGCATCCGCCCTGCCTGCCCCCGCCAGCCAACCGATGAAGACGCCCATGACCAGGCCGCCGATCACGTTCACACCGAATGTGCCATAGGGCCATTCGGGGCCGAAGACGCGCAGCGTCCATTGCCCGAACAGGTGCCGGGCCACGGCGCCAAGGGCACCGCCGAAAGCAATGAAAGCGAGCTGGGTCATCTTCCGCGCGGGATACGCCCCAGCGCGCGCCCGCGCAAGGGGAGAGGCTGCCGGCCTCTCCCGCCCGGCGGCCTAGTTCCGGTTCAGGAAACTCTGGATCAGGATCAGCAGGACCGAGATCATCACCAGCAGACCAGCAACTCCGATCATCGGCCCGAGCACGGCCATGTCGGGCTGACCACCGCCATACATATTGAACAGGCAATAGATCATGAGCGCTGCGCCGCCCTGGTGCGTGGCAACTTGCAGCCACGCCAGTATCCCCTGTTTGAAAGCGAACGCCCTGTAGAGGATCGCCCAGAGGATCGACAGGACGCCGCCGACCAGCATGATGTGTGCGTGGGTCGGCATCTGTCCGTGGTCACCGGACCCGCCCATGATCTGCCCGAGCGTCATTCCGCCCAGCAGCCAGATCAGACCCAGCGTCAAATGGATACGTTCGATCTTCATGAAATTCCCTCCCCCAAGAGTATTCCGATTGTACCAGCCCTTCAGCGCAATCGGGAGAGGAAATTTATTCGTCCGCCCAGGCGTAATATTCCTGCCGCCAGATCGAATAGAGCACCCACGCCGGAAGCCCGGTCGTCCCGGCGATATAGCGTGTCTGGGACTGGTGGATGCGCCAGGCGCGCAGCTTCAGGCGCGGATCGGCATCCAGCGCCAGATCGGGATCCGGTTGAAGATCGGCCACGTGTCGCTGGTTCTCGCCGCCGAAGCGCCGGAACCCCGGCCGCGGTCCCAGAACATGCAGCACAGGAAGGTCTGCGGCAGCGGACCGTGCGGCCCGTCCCATCGCCATGTGGTCTGGATGAAGCGAGATCGCGCTGGCCGGGTGAAAGCTGACGACCAGGTCGGGGCGCACGTCTGATATGACCGCCCGAACCTGATCGGCCAGCTCGCCGTCAGGTGTGTCGGACACCCCGCCATCACGAAGCCCCAGCACGATCTGGCGCTCGATCCCGAGCGCAAATCCGTGCCGCCGCAATTCGCCTTCACGCACAACGCCCAGCCACGCCTGATCGACAATTGGCGGGTATTGCGTACCCGCTTCGCCCCGCGTTGCGGTCAGCGTTGTGACCCGGATGCCCTCTTCCACGGCGCGCGTGATCAGTTCGGTGACCAGGATTTCATCGTCGGGGTGCGCGAACACGAAGAGGATGTGACTGGCCTCGAGGTCATCGCGGACTGAGTGGATTTCCGGCACGCCTCGTTCAGCGAACAGCGTCCGCCCGGCCAAGAGTGCGATGAGCCCGGCCACGAGCAACACCGCCATCACGGCAATGACCGAGTTGACGAGCAGCCGGATCATTGACCGCCCCGCCGCTTGCTCCGGATCCCGCGCCAGTGCGCGAGCCGCTCGGCAATCGCGGCCTCCCGGCCCCGGTCCGTCGGCGAATAGAGCACAGGCCGGTCACGCATCTCGTCGGGAAAATAGTCCTGTCCGGAAATCCCGCCCGCGGCGTCATGGTCATATTCATAGCCCGAGCCATAGCCTTCCGATTTCATCAGCTTGGTCGGAGCGTTGAGGATGTGCTTGGGCGGCATCAGGCTGCCGGTTTCGCGCGCCAGCCGCATCGCCCCTTTCCAGGCGGTGTAGACCGCGTTGGATTTCGGGGCGGCGGCGAGATGAACCACGGCCTGCGCCAGCGCCAGTTCGCCTTCGGGCGACCCCAGAAAGTCGTACACATCCTTGGCTGCCAGCGCGGCGTGTATCGCCGTGGGGTCCGCAAGGCCGATATCCTCGTTCGCCATGCGGACCAGCCGCCGCGCGAGATAGAGCGGGTCTTCCCCGGCACC
This sequence comes from Maricaulis sp., assembly GCA_002692855.1. Taxonomy (GTDB): domain Bacteria; phylum Pseudomonadota; class Alphaproteobacteria; order Caulobacterales; family Maricaulaceae; genus Hyphobacterium. The sequence goes on along the minus strand of NZMJ01000021.1, from coordinate 18,053 downwards.
CAGCATCCGGGCGAGCCAGTAGAGCGCCGCGTCCGGGTCCGATCCCCGGATCGACTTGTGCAGCGCTGAAATCAGGTTGTAGTGCTCGTCGCGATCCTTGTCGTAGGCGGGCGCCCTCTTTTGCAGCAATTCCGCGATCTCGCCCGGCTCCAGATTGTGCCCCGGCGGGCTTTCGAACACTTCCTCTGCAAGATTGAGCAGATAGCGGCCATCGCCGTCGGCGAGCGCCGCCAATGTTGCGCGGCCCTCGTCCGTTACCGGCAGCGGTTTGCCGTACTCCGCCTCTGCGCGGTCCAGCAACAGGTTCAGCGCTGCTTCGTCGAGGCGCTTCAGGACCATCACCTGTGAGCGCGACAAGAGCGCGGCGTTCAACTCGAAGGAGGGGTTCTCCGTGGTCGCGCCGACCAGCGTCACCACGCCTTCCTCCACGACGGGCAGAAACCCGTCCTGCTGCGCCCGGTTGAAGCGGTGGATCTCGTCCACGAACAGCAGGGTCCCGCGCCCGGACTGACGCCGCGCGCGAGCGCGTTCGAACACCTTCTTGAGGTCGGCCACGCCCGAGAACACCGCCGACAACCGTTCGAACTCGAGGCCGGAATCCTGCGCCAGCAGCCGCGCGATCGTCGTCTTGCCCACGCCGGGCGGCCCCCACAGGATCATCGAAGCCAGACGCCCCTGCGCGCGCATGCGCGCAATCGGCCCCTTCCCCGTCAGCAGGTGATCCTGCCCGACGACCTCGTCGAGAGTTTTCGGACGCAGACGGTCAGCCAGTGGGCGCGGCGCACCGTCATCCATCCCCGCTGCTTCAAACAGATTGCTCATGGTCAAAACGTAGGCGTCTTCGCGCCGCACGCGAAGGACTGGTTTCATGCCGCGCACCGCCATAGCCTGTCGGGATAGTGTCAGGAGGCAAGGCCATGAGCGACCCCAAGCGTGCAACAGCACCTTACCTGTCCGTCCAGGGCGGACTGGCAGCCATCGCGTTTTACGAGGCAGCCTTTGGCGCCGAGGAACTCGAACGCTTTGACCATGAGGGCAAGCTCGGTCACGCGACGCTGCGCATCAATGGCGGCATCGTCATGCTGGCCGACGAGTTTCCGGAGATCGAACATCTGACCGGAACGGTCGCACCGCCCACGCTTGGCGGCCGCACGACGGTGACGATCAGCCTGACGGTCGACGATGCAGACGCATGGTTTGACCGCGCCATCAAGGCAGGCGCGAAGGAAATCCGTCCCGTGACCGAGGAATTCTTTGGACGACACGGAAAGCTCCGTGACCCGTTCGGTCACGTCTGGAGCGTGGTGACGCTGAAAGACGCCTAGAGCTGGAGCGTGCGTTCGACGCGTTGTCCGCGCCGTTCGATCGCGATCGGCCAGGATTTCGCGTCAGCCGCGTCATTCACCGTGTCGATCACGTCATCGACCGTGTCCATTCGCTGGTCCTGGAGCATCAGCACCCGGTCTCCGGGACGCAGGCCAAAATAGTCGGCCGCGCTCCCGCGCTGGACTGCCAGCACGATAACGCCGCGCGCAAACGGATCGATTCCCAGTTCGTCATTGAAGCCGGGCGAGAGATTGGCGATCTCGGCTCCGGCCAGCGGATTGCGGCCTTCGACGACCTGGCGGGCCGGGTCCGGGTCCGACGGCGCAATCCGGACCGGCACCGACAGGTCCAGCCTGTCGCCATCACGGATGACCGAGAATGTCGCGGTCTCGCCGATGGCCCGCGTCGCGTATCGGAAATTCGCCCCCGCCCCGTCATTGACGGCAACATCATCGATCGACAGGACGATATCGCCCTGTTCGAGGCCCGCCGACATCGCCGCAGACCCCGGATAGATGTCTGCCACCAGCGCGCCCTGCGGACGATCGAGACCCAGGCTGTCGGCGATGGAGCCGGTGACCGTTTGCAGGCGAGCCCCCAGCCAGGGCTGGATCAGCTCGCCATCGGTCATCGCGGCATCCACGACCCGCCGCACCATCTCGATCGGAATCGCAAAGCCGATCCCGTTCGAACCGCCCGACCGCGAATAGATTGCCGAGTTCACGCCAATGAGCTGGCCATCCATATTGACCAGCGCCCCGCCCGAATTGCCCGGATTGATCGCCGCATCAGTCTGGATGAAGAAGGCAAAATCCGTCACGCCGACCTCGGTCCGGGCCAGTGCGGACACAATGCCCGATGTGACGGTCTGGCCAACACCGAACGGATTGCCGATCGCCAGCACCAGATCACCGATCTGGGCGGCACCAGCCTGCGCGTACGGCAGGGTCGGCAGCGGCTCGTCCGTGATCACCCGCAGCACCGCCAGGTCGGTGCGATCATCGGCGATCAGGATCTCGGCTTCGAACTCGCGGCGGTCGTTGAGGACGACCCGAAGTTCCGTCGCCTGCGCGACGACGTGATTGTTTGTGACGATGATGCCGGACGGATCGACGATGACCCCGGACCCGAGCGATTGCTGGACGTCATTCTGCGGGCCTTGCTGGCCGAAGAATCGCTCGAAGAACGGATCCATCCGGCGCTGCGTCACGCGTGTGGAATAGACATTCACGACCGCAGGAGCCGCCTCGCGCACCACCGGGGCATAGGACAGCATGACCTGCGCCTGGCTGGACGGGACTTCACGGAAATCGGCATCGGCCAGTGTCTCGGTGCGCGCTGCCTCGTCCGCCAGTGAATTGTCCGGCGTCTCCTGCGCACCGCAGGCGGACGCGAAAACAAGCGAGGTGAGCGCGATGATGGCGATACGATTCATCGAAACAATTCCCTGAAGGCGACCGGGTGACAATCGGATACGAAAAAGGCGGCTTCCTGTCCAAGAAAGCCGCCTTTCGCATGAAATCAATATGGCGCGAGGATTACTCGTCCGTAGTGTCCATCTCGGCGTGACGGGCACGGTCAGCCGCACCGCGGGCGCTCTCGTCGCGCTCGACCAGCTCGATGACAGCCATCGGCGCATTGTCGCCGTGGCGGAAGCCGGCTTTCAGAACGCGCGTATAGCCACCGCTGCGTTCCTTGTAGCGCGGGCCAAGCGTTTCAAACAGCTTGGCGACCTGGGCCACGTCGCGCACCTTGGCAATGGCCTGGCGGCGAGCGTGCAGGTCACCGCGCTTCGCGAGCGTGATGAGCTTGTCCATGATCGGCTTCATTTCCTTGGCTTTCGGCAAGGTGGTGACGATCTGTTCGTGCTCGATCAGCGACGCCGCCATGTTGGCGAACATGGCATGACGGTGCGACGTGGTACGGCCGAGTTTGCGATGGGCGACGCCGTGACGCATGGCGATTACTCCTGATGGTCTGAGACGACCGGGTCCTCACGGACGCGGATCAGACGTGTTCCTCGAAACGTTTGGCAAGATCTTCGATGTTCTCGGGCGGCCAGTTCGGCGCTTCCATACCCAGGTGGAGACCCATCTGGGCGAGAACTTCCTTGATCTCGTTCAGCGACTTGCGGCCGAAATTCGGGGTGCGGAGCATTTCCGCTTCCGATTTCTGGATCAGGTCACCGATATAAACGATGTTGTCGTTCTTCAGGCAGTTGGCCGAACGAACCGACAATTCCAGCTCGTCGACCTTCTTGAGAAGCGCCGGGTTGAAGTCCAGCTCGGGACGATCGTCCTCGGTGGTGCGCTTCTCGACGGCTTCTTCGAAGTTGATGAAGATCTGGAACTGGTCCTGAAGGATGCGCGCGGCAAACGCGACCGCATCTTCCGGCTTGATCGTACCGTTGGTTTCCACGTCCATGATCAGCTTGTCATAGTCGAGCACCTGGCCTTCGCGGGTGTTTTCCACGCGGTAGGCGACGCGCTTGACCGGGCTGTAGAGCGAATCGACGGCGATCAGGCCGATCGGCGCGTCTTCCGGACGGTTGCGGTCGGCCGGGACATAGCCCTTGCCGGTGTTCACGGTCAGCGTGAAGCGGACTTCCGCGCCCTCGTCGAGCGTACAGATGACATGGTCCTTGTTGACCACTTCGATATCTGCCGTCTCTTCGATGTCGCCGGCGGTCACTTCACCCGGACCCGACTTGCGCAGAACAACGCGCTTGGGGCCTTCACCGTGCATGCGCAGGGCAACCTGCTTGATGTTCAGCACGATGTCGGTGACGTCTTCGCGGACGCCCGGAATGGACGAGAATTCGTGCACGACGCCGTCGATCTGGAGCGCCGTCACCGCCGCGCCTTGCAGCGAAGACAGCAGAACGCGACGCAGCGCGTTGCCGAGCGTCATGCCGAAGCCACGCTCCAGCGGTTCCGCGACGATCGTCGCGTTCCGTTCCGGATTATGGCCCGCTTTGACTTCGGGCTTCATCGGACGGATCAGCTCTTGCCAGTTCTTCTCGATCACAGGTCTTGCCTCTCGTTCGCGCGCGGTGTCGGGCCCTGCCCGTTCGCGCGGTGTATTCCGTCGCCGCCAGGCCGCGCGGCGCGCGGCCCGGTATGCAGTAGTTTAGACGCGGCGGCGCTTCGGCGGGCGGCAGCCATTGTGCGGGATCGGCGTGACGTCACGAATGGTCGTCAGCGTGAACCCGATGGACTGCAGCGCACGAAGCGCGGACTCACGGCCCGAACCCGGGCCGGACACGTTGACTTCCAGCGTCTTCATACCGTGTTCCATCGCCTTGCGACCGGCCTGCTCGGCGGCCACCTGGGCAGCGTAAGGGGTCGACTTGCGCGAACCCTTGAAGCCATTTGCGCCGGCGGACGACCAGGAAATCGTGTTCCCCTGGGCGTCGGCGATGGTGATCATCGTATTGTTGAAGCTGGCGTTCACGTGCGCGACGCCGGAAATGATATTCTTCCGCTCGCGGCGGCGAATTTTGGTCGTTTCCTTGGCCATCTCGGTCCCTTACGCCTACTTCTTCTTGCCGGCGATAGGTTTCGCCGGTCCTTTGCGCGTGCGCGCATTGGTGTGCGTACGCTGACCGCGCACAGGCAGACCCCGGCGGTGACGCAGACCACGGTAATTACCGAGGTCCATCAGCCGCTTGATATTGACCGCGACGTCCCGGCGCAGATCCCCTTCGACCATGTAGTCACGGTCGATGGTTTCACGGATCTGCAGGACTTCCGCGTCAGTCAGGTCATTGACACGGCGCTCCGAAGCGATTCCGACCTTTTCACAGATCTCCTTCGCTTTGGCAGGACCAATGCCGTGAATGTAGCGCAGGGAAATCTCCACGCGCTTGTTCGTCGGAATATTGACGCCGGCGATGCGGGCCACGATGCTCTCCTTACCTTGGTCGCGCCAATCGCGGGTCTGGCCCGTATCCGGTCCCATGACAGGGAACCGGTTGCGTGCCGCCCGTTTCGCGAAGGGCGCTATCTATAGTCTCTGGCCTTGCCCCGTCAACCGGTGCGACAGCCAAGTTTCAACCTTTATCCAGCACATCGGAAATGGCGGACGCCACTTCGGTCATTGTGCCCATTCCATTGACCTCGCGCACAATCCCCTTGGCTTCATAGTAGGGAATGAGCGGCGCGGTCTGTTTGTCATACACGCCCAGACGGGTCCGGATGACTTCCGGCGTGTCGTCGGGGCGATTCTCTTCCTGCGAGCGGCGAACCACACGCTGGACCAATTCTTCCTCATCCACCGTCAGGCGGATGACAACGTCCACTTTCCCGCCGCGGCTTTCGAGAAGCCGGTCGAGCGCTTCCGCCTGGGCGACGGTGCGCGGGAAGCCATCAAAGATCGCTCCGCCCGATGCTTCCACTTCCGGCAGGCGCTCTTCGATCAGCGCGATCACGATCTCGTCCGAGACCAGTTCGCCGCGATCCATGATCCCGGCAACCTTCTGGCCCAGTGGCGAGCCCGAAGACTTGGCAGCCCGCAGCATGTCGCCGGTCGAAAGCTGAACCCAGCCCCGCTCCGCGACGATGCGCTTGGCCTGCGTACCCTTGCCGCAGCCCGGAGGTCCGAACAGGACGAGGTTCATCGGCGACGGCCTCGCAGCTTCGTCTTCTTGATCAGGCCTTCATACTGGTGCGCCAGCAGGTGCGACTGGATCTGGCCGACCGTATCAAGCGTCACCGACACCACGATCAGGATCGACGTGCCGCCGAGCGCGAAGGTCACGGCCGAGGCCGGTCCGCGGATAAATTCGGGCAACAGGCAGACGATGGTCAGGTAGAGCGCGCCGATCAGCGTCAGGCGCGACAGCACGTAATCGAGATACTCTGCCGTGCGCTTGCCCGGACGGATACCCGGCAGGAAGCCGCCATACTTGCGCAGATTGTCAGCCGTCTCTTCGGGATTGAACACGATCGACGTGTAGAAGAAGGTGAAGAAGATGATCAGCGCAGCATAGAGCGCGAGGAAGGCTGGCTGTCCACGACCGAGCACAGCAGCGGTCGTTTGCAGCCACTCCATGTTCGTCTGCGAGGCAAAGCTGGCAATGGTCGCCGGCAGCAGCAGGAGCGACGTGGCGAAGATCGCCGGGATCACGCCCGCAGTATTCAGCTTCAGCGGCAGGAAGGAGGTCTCGCCCCCGACCATGCGCGAACCCATCTGNCGCTTGGGATACTGCACCAGGATGCGGCGCTGCGACCGCTCGATGAAGACCACGAAAACGACAGTGCCGATCATCAGCGCCAGGATGCCCAGGCCAACGCCCGCACCGATAGCGCCCTGCTCCATCTGCTGAAGCAGACCCCAGAGCATGCCCGGAATCACGGTGATGATGCCGGTGAAGATGATCAGCGAAACACCGTTGCCGACGCCGCGCGCAGTGATCTGCTCGCCCATCCACAGGAGGAGCATCGTGCCGCCAACGAATGTCGTGACCGTGGTTACAATGAAGAACAGGCCCGGATCCATCGCAATCGTGGCCCCGGTGGTCGGGTCCGGACGGACCATCGACAGTGCGATCGCCAGACCCTGCGCAGCCGCCAGAATGACGGTGAGATAGCGCGAATACTGGTTGATCTGCTTGCGGCCCGCCTCGCCGCCTTCCTTCTTCAGCTTTTCCAGCGACGGAATCGTCGCCGCCATCAGCTGCATGATGATGGAGGCCGAGATGTAGGGCATGACGTTGAGCGCAAAGATCGCCATGCGCTCGATCGCCCCGCCGGCGAAGATGTTGACCATGCCCAGGATACCACCGGACTGGTTCTCGAACACCGCGCGGAACTGGTCAGGGTCGATACCCGGAACCGGGATATACGTACCGATCCGGTAGGCCACCAGGATGCCGAGCGTGAACAGAATACGCTTTTGCAGTTCCTTCGCCTTGGCGAAGGAACCGAAATTGATGTTCTGGGCAAGCTGTTCGGCGGCGGAAGCCATATTGATCCCTCTGGCAGACCGTGAGCGGTCAGACCGGCCTGTCGGCCTTATTCAGCGGCTTCGGTTTTCTTCGGCGCGTTGACCGTCACCGAACCACCAGCCTTCTCGACCGCGTCGATCGCCGCTTTCGAGGCGCCGGCAACGGTGATCTGGATTTTGGTCTTCAGCTCGCCCTTCGCAAGGAGGCGCAGGCCGTCATGCGCACGACGCAGGACGCCCACTTCAACCAGGGAAGCCGCATCGATCGCCTTCTTGGCATCGATGGTCTTCGCATCGATCGCCTTTTGCAGGCGGCCCAGATTGATCTCGGCGAACTTCAGGCGGTTCGGCTTGTTGAAGCCGCGCTTCGGCAGGCGCATGTGGAGCGGCATCTGGCCACCCTCGAAGCCCTTGATCGCGACGCCCGAACGGGACTTCTGACCCTTGACGCCCCGGCCACCGGTCTTGCCCTTGCCGGAACCGATGCCGCGGCCGACGCGCGTGCGCTCTTTCGAGGCACCGTCATTGTCGCGCAATTCATTGAGACGCATATCTTTTCCTCCAAAGGAAGCGGACCCGCATGCGGGGTCCTTATCCTTCGATCACTTTCACCATGTGGGCGACCTTGGCGATCATGCCACGGACCGCCGGGGTGTCCTCGAGTTCGCGTTCCTTGCCGATGCGGCCGAGGCCGAGACCGACAAGGGTCTTGCGCTGGCCATCGGGGCGGCGCGTTGCGCTGCCCGTCTGACGAACGCGGAGCGTTGTTTTTTTCTTCGCGGCCATGAGCTTACTGAGCCTCGATCGCTTCCGGTGCCGAAGCACCATCGTTGCGGCGGCCGACAATGTCGCCAACCTTCAGGCCGCGCTTGGCGGCAATGTGACGCGGGCTGTGCTGGTGCTTCAGCGCATCGAACGTCGCACGGATCATGTTGTACGGGTTCGACGTACCGGTCGACTTCGCAACAACATCCTGGACGCCGAGCGTTTCGAGCACGGCACGCATCGGACCACCGGCGATCACGCCCGTGCCCGGAGGGGCAGCGCGCAGGACCACCTTGCCGGCACCGTGATGGCCCCGGCTGTCCTGGTGAAGGGTGCGGCCTTCACGCAGCGGCACGCGGATCAGAGACTTCTTCGCCTCGTCCGTGGCCTTGCGGATGGCTTCCGGCACTTCACGAGCCTTGCCCTGACCGAAGCCGACACGGCCCTTCTGGTCGCCGACAATGACGAGCGCGGCGAACTGGAAGTTCCGGCCGCCCTTCACCGTCTTCGCGACGCGGTTGATGTGGACGAGCTTGTCGACGAATTCGTCGCTCTGCTCTTCGCGATCCCGCCCGCGATTGCGGCCGCCACGGCCGCGGTTTTCTTCGTTGCGTGCCATTGGTCGCTCCCTAGAAATTCAGTCCGCCCTCGCGGGCGGCATCGGCGAGCGCTTTGATACGCCCGTGATAGATGAAACCGCCGCGATCGAAGACGACGTCCTTGACGCCGGCTTTCACCGCACGCTCGGCCAGGCGCTTGCCGACCTCGGTCGCACCTTCGACGGTCGCGCCCTTGGCGGAATTGTCTTTTTCCACCGTGGAGGCAGACGCCAGCGTCACGCCGTCCAGATCGTTGATGATCTGGGCGTAGATGTGCTTGGACGACCGGAAGACCGACAGGCGCAGACGGCCATTGCCGACCTTGCGCAGACGCGACCGGTTCCGCTGCTCGCGGCGCAGGTGTTGTGTGTGTGTGCTTTTCATAGCCCGCGTCCTACTTCTTCTTGCCTTCCTTGCGGCGGATATACTCGCCCGCATACCGAACGCCCTTGCCCTTGTAAGGCTCGGGGGCACGGAAGCGGCGGATTTCCGCGGCAACCTGGCCAACCTGCTGCTTGTCAGCACCGGTGATGATGATTTCCGTCGGCTTCGACGACGCGATTTGGATGCCTTCAGGCGGATCGTAGATCACGTCGTGGCTGAACCCGAGCGCCAGCTTCAGGGACGAGCCCTGCATCTGGGCACGGTAACCGACGCCTTCCAGTTCCAGCGTCTTGGAGAAGCCATCCGTCACACCCTGGACGAGGTTGGCAACGAGCGCACGGCTCATGCCCCACATCGCGCGGGCGCGCTTGGTCTCATCACGCGGCTTGATGGTGATGCCGTCTTCGCCCTGGGAGGCGGTGACGTCTTCAACCAGCGTCAGTGCGAGCGTGCCTTTGGGTCCCTTGACGGACAGGTCCTGTCCATCGAGCTTGACCTCGACATTCGACGGAATGGCAACCGGCAGTTTTCCGATACGCGACATGTCCGGCTCCCTTAGCTGACGTGGCAGAGGATCTCGCCGCCCACGTTGTTTTCGCGCGCGGTCGCATCCGACATCACACCCTTGGGGGTGGAGACGATGGCGATACCGAGCCCGTTCGCAACGAGCGGAAGGTCCTTCACCTTGGAATACACACGGCGGCCCGGCTTGGAGACGCGGCGAATTTCGCCGATCACCGGTTCACCTTCGAAATACTTCAGTTCGATCTCGAACTCGCGCTTGCCGTCGGCATGCTCAACCGCAGCGTAACCGCGGATGTAGCCTTCCGATTGGAGCACGTCGAGCACGCGGCGGCGCAGTTCCGACGCCGGCGTGTTCACCGTCCGCTTGTTTCGCATGAGCGAATTACGGATGCGGGTCAGCATATCGCCGAGAGGATCATTCATGGACATGGTTCAGCCTCTCCCGGTTACCAGCTCGACTTGACCATGCCGGGGATCAACCCGTTATTGGCCAGTTCGCGCAGAGCAATCCGCGACATTTTAACCTTGCGATAGAACGCCCGCGGACGGCCGGTCACTTCGCACCGATTCCGCACCCGGTTCGGGGCGGAGTTGCGCGGCAAATTCGCCAGCTTCAGTTGGGCGGCAAACCGCTCTTCAACCGGCCGGTCCGTATCACGCGCAACCGCTTTGAGTTCGGCGCGCTTCGCCGCATAGCGTTTGGCCAGGGCCTGACGCTTGCGGTTACGCTCGATGGCACTTGTCTTCGCCATTAATTCCTCCTGCGCGCAGATCCACCACGGATCTGCTCACCTGTTGCGTTAGCTCGAAAACGGGAAATCGAGCTCGGCCAACAGAGCCTTCGCTTCTTCGTCCGTCTTTGCGGTCGTGCAGACCACAATGTCCATTCCCCGGACCTTCTCGACCTTGTCGTAGTCGATTTCCGGGAAAACGATGTGCTCCTTCAGGCCCATGGCAAAGTTGCCAAAGCCGTCGAAGCTCTTTCCATTCAGGCCGCGGAAGTCACGGACGCGCGGCAGCGCGATGGTGACCAGGCGGTCCAGGAATTCCCACATGCGGTCCTGCCGCAGCGTGACCTTGACGCCGATATACATGTCTTCGCGCAGCTTGAAGCCGGCGATCGACGTACGCGCCTTGGTCTTGATCGGCTTCTGGCCCGAGATCCGCTGGAGGTCTTCGAACGCACCCTGGATCTTCTTGGAATCCTGGGTCGCGTCGCCGACGCCCATATTGATCACGACCTTCGTAACCCGCGGAACTTCCATCGGGTTCTTGTAGCCGAACTTTTCTTTCATCTGCTCGACGATCTGCGCGTTGTAACGTTCGCGCAGACGCGGGGAGTTTTCTTTTACGTCAGCCATCGATGACCTCGCCGGATTTCCGGGCGACCCGCACCTTCTTGCCGTCCTTTGACGTCGAGAAACCGACGCGAGTGGCTTCGCCCGACTTGGGGTCGGTCAGAGCCACGTTGGAGACGTGGATGGGGGCTTCTTTTGTTTCAATGCCGCCGGCCGAGTTTTGCGTCGGACGGTTATGGCGTTTCACCATGTTGATTCCCGAGACGAGAACGCGGTTTTCCGCGGTCATCACCTTCAGGACCTCACCGGACTTGCCCTTGTCGCGGCCGGTGAGAATGACGACCTTGTCGCCCTTCTTGATCTTCGCAGCCATGACTACAGAACCTCCGGAGCCAGCGAGACGATCTTCATGTGCTTCTTGGCGCGCAGTTCACGGGGAACCGGGCCGAAGATGCGCGTGCCGACCGGCTCGCCATTGTTGTTGATCAGGACCGCCGCATTCGAATCGAAGCGGATGACCGAACCGTCCTTGCGCTTGATGTCCTTGCGGACGCGCACGACGATGGCCTTGCGGACCTCGCCCTTCTTCACGCGTCCCCGCGGAATGGCTTCCTTGACGGACACGACGATGGTGTCGCCGACGTGGGCATACCGACGCTTGGCACCGCCAAGCACCTTGATGCATTGCACGCGGCGGGCGCCGGAATTGTCGGCCACGTCCAGATTGGATTGCATCTGGATCATTGCGTTTCTCCCTTACGGAGCGTCAGTGCGTCAGCCCTTAGGCGTCAGCGCCAACGACCTCCCACCGCTTGAGTTTCGACTTCGGAGGGCATTCCTGGATTTGCACCTGGTCGCCCACCTTGAATGCGTTCTTTTCGTCGTGTGCGTGGTAACGCTTGGACCGGCGCACCGTCTTGCGAAGCAGCGGGTGCAGGTAGGTCCGTTCGATACGGACCACCACGGTCTTTTCGCCCTTGTCGCTGACCACGACGCCTTGCAGAACTCGCTTCGGCATCGCCTAGCTCCCTTTCTTCGCTTGCGCCACGCGCTCGGTCTGAGCCGTCTTGATGCGCGCGATCGTGCGGCGCACCTGACGGATCCGGGCGGTGTTTTCCAGCTGGCCCGAGGCCCCCTGGAAACGCAGGTTAAACTGCTCTTTCTTCAGCTTCAGGAGTTCGTCCTTCAGCTGGTCCTCGGTCATTCCGCGGATATCGGCGGTATTCATCGAACTGCTCCTTACTCGCCGATACGGGTGACGATCTTGGTCTTGACCGGCAGCTTGGCCGCGCCCAGCTCAAGCGCTTCACGCGCGACGCTGTCCGGCACTCCGTCGATCTCGAACATGATCCGGCCCGGCTTGACGCGGGCGACCCAGTATTCAGGCGAGCCTTTACCTTTACCCATCCGGACTTCGGTCGGCTTCTTGGAAACCGGCACATCCGGGAAGATGCGGATCCACACCCGACCGGCACGCTTCATGTGACGCGTGACGGCGCGGCGGGCCGCTTCGATCTGGCGCGCGGTGACGCGTTCCGGCTCGACGGCCTTCAGACCGTAGGAACCGAAGTTCAGCGTGAAGCCGCCCTTGGCCAGACCATGGATCCGGCCTTTGTGCGCCTTGCGGAACTTGGTGCGCTTCGGTTGCAACATAACGTGTTCGCTCCTCGTCCCTTAGGCTGCGCGGGTGCCCGAACGGGCACGCTGCTCGCCGGATTCCTGCAGGCGGCGTTCCTGGGCCAGCGGGTCATGCTCAAGGATCTCGCCCTTGTAGACCCAGACCTTGATGCCGATGATGCCCATCGCCGTCTTGGCTTCAGCCGTGCCGTAATCGATGTCGGCGCGCAGCGTGTGCAGCGGGACAGAGCCCTCGCTGTACTGCTCGGAGCGCGCGATTTCCGCGCCGCCCAGACGACCGGCACAGATGATCTTGCAACCCTTGGCGCCCATGCGCATGGCGGTCTGCATCGAGCGCTTCATCGCGCGGCGGAAGGCCACGCGGCGCTCGAGTTGCTGCGCAATCGACTCGGCGACCAGATTGGCGTCGATTTCCGGCTTGCGGACTTCAACGAGATTCAGGAACACCTCGCCACCGACGATCTTCTGGAGCTCCTTGCGGAGCGCCTCGATATCGGCGCCCTTCTTGCCNATCACGACACCCGGACGGGCGGTGTGAACGGTCACCGTGCACTTCTTGTGCGGGCGCTCGATGATGATCTTCGAGACCGAAGCATTCTTCAGCCGCTCTTTCAGCAGCTTGCGGATCTTCAGGTCTTCGTGGAGCAGATCGGCGTACTCGCCCGAATTCGCGAACCAGCGCGAATCCCAGGTGCGGTTGATGCCGAGCCGAAGCCCGATCGGATTAACCTTCTGGCCCATCAGGCGGCCTCCTCGACTTCGCGAACCACGATGGTGAGTTCGGAGAACGGCTTCAGGATCCGGGCGGCGCGGCCACGGGCACGGGCCCGCCAGCGCTTCATCACCAGGTTCTTGCCGACAAAGGCTTCGGCAACGACCAGAGAGTCGATGTCGAGCCCGTGATTGTTCTCCGCATTGGCGATCGCGGACTGCAGCACCTTGCGGACATCGCCGGCGATACGCTTGCGGGAGAATTCGAGCTCGGCCAGGGCCTTCTCGACTTTCTTGCCACGGATCATCGACGCGACGAGGTTCAGCTTTTGCGGGCTGATCCGGATCATCGTCTGCTTGGCGCGCGCCTCGTTGTCGGCGACGCGACGGGGATTATTGGTCTTTCCCATCTCGCTACCTCTTCGACTTCTTGTCGGACGCGTGACCGTGATAGGTCCGCGTCGGCGCGAATTCGCCGAGCTTGTGACCGACCATCTCTTCGGACACGAGCACCGGAATGAACTTGTTGCCGTTGTGAACCTGGAACGTCAGGCCCACGAATTGCGGCATGATTGTCGATCGGCGCGACCAGGTCTTGATCGGCTTCTTCCGGCCTTCCCCATGGGAAGCCTCGGCCTTTTTCAGGAGGTATCCGTCGACAAACGGACCTTTCCAGACTGAACGCGGCATATTCGCGCCCCCTACCGTTTCTTCCGCTCGTGACGCGAGCGAATAATGAATTTATCAGTCGACTTGTTGCGGCGAGTCTTGCGACCCTTCGTGGGCTTGCCCCACGGCGTGACCGGGTGACGGCCGCCCGAGGTGCGGCCTTCGCCGCCGCCGTGCGGGTGGTCGATCGGGTTCATCACCACACCACGAACCGACGGACGCCGGCCGAGGTGACGGTTACGACCGGCCTTGCCGAGATTCTGGTTCATGTGGTCCGGGTTGGAAACCGCACCGACCGTGGCAAAGCAGTTCTCCGGGATCGCACGAAGCTCACCCGACATCAGGCGAACCTGGGCGACACCGCCGTCGCGGCCGACNAGCTGGGCATAGGAGCCCGCCGAGCGCGCGATCTGGCCACCCTTCTCCGGCTTCATCTCCAGGTTATGGATGATGGTGCCGATCGGCATGGCCTTCAGCTGCATGGCGTTGCCCGGCTTCACGTCCGCGCGAAGGGCGGCGATGACTTCGTCACCGACGGCCAGACGCTGCGGCGCCAGGATGTAGCTCTTCTCTCCGTCCTGATACTCGATCAGGGCGATGAAAGCGGTCCGGTTCGGGTCGTATTCCAGACGCAGCACGGTCGCCGGCACGTCGAGCTTGCGGCGCTTGAAGTCGACCTTGCGGTACAGCTTCTTGGCACCACCGCCCATGCGGCGGGACGTGATACGTCCGCGATTGTTGCGGCCGCCGGTCTTCGACAGACCCTCGACCAGACCCTTTTCAGGCGCACCCTTGTGCAGACCCGAACGGTCGACCAGCACCAGGGCGCGACGGCCCGGCGAAGTCGGTTTGAATGTTTTGAGCGCCATGGTCCTAAAGCCCCGTCGTCACGTCGATCGAGTCACCCTCGGCGAGGGTAATGATCGCTTTTTTCTCGTCGGAACGCCGGCCCTTGATACCGCGGAAACGCTTGGTCTTGCCCTTGGTCACGAGCGTGTTGACCGCCGTCACCTTGACACCGAAAAGCGCTTCGATGGCGTCCTTGATCTCGGTCTTGGTTGCAGCAAGCGGAACCCGGAAGACCACCTTCCCGTCTTCCGACAGGAGGGTCGACTTCTCGGTGATCACGGGCGCGAGGATCGCGTCGTAATGCTTCGCCGATGCTTTCGTCTTGGCAGCCATTATGCGGCCTCCCCTGCGCTGAAGCGCGCATGGATCTTTTCGACCGCGGCCTTGGTCAGAACCAGCTGGTCATGCTTCAGGACGTCATAGACGTTCAGGCCCTGCGCGGGCAGCACGTCGACGTGCGGAACATTGCGGGCGGCCATCAGGAAGTTGGCGTCGACCATGTCACCGTCGATGACGAGCACATTGGTCAGACCCAGCTTGCCGAGCGCTTCGCGTACGGCCTTCGTCTTGGCGTCCTTCAGGGCGGCATCTTCGATCACGAAGAGCGCCTTGGAACCGGCCTTCGACGACAGGGCGTGCTTCAGCGCCAACGCACGAACCTTCTTGGGAAGCTCGTGAGCGTGGCTGCGAACGCGCGGACCGTGGGCCTTGCCGCCACCGACGAAGATCGGAGCCGAACGCTGACCGTGACGGGCACCGCCGCCGCCCTTCTGGCGACCGTACTTCTTCTTGGTGATGTTGACTTCACCACGCTCCAGCGCCTTGTGCGTGCCCTGTTGGCGGCGCGCAAGCTGCCAGCGGACGGCACGCTGCAGGAGGTCGGCCCGGACGTCCGCAATCCCGAAGATCGCGTCGTCGAGTTCGACATCACCGGCTGCCTTGGCCGCGAGCGTCTTTACTTCGACCTTCATGACTTGGCTTCCTCTTCACCGGCATCAGCCTGAGCTTCAGCGGGGGCCGCATCAGCCGGAACTTCGGCATCGGCCGGAGCTTCGGATTCAGGGGCCGCCTTGGCCGGCGCATTCTTCTCGTCCAGCGTGCGGAACTTGCCCGGAAGCGGCAGATCGTCCGCCTTCGAACCCTTCACCGCATCGCGGATCTCAACCCAGCCACCAGCCGGTCCCGGGATCGCGCCGCGCACCAGGATCAGGCCGCGGTCGACATCGACGCGGACAATCTCGAGGTTCTGCGTGGTGACCCGCTCGACACCGTAGTGACCGGCCATCTTCTTGCCCTTGAAGACCTTGCCCGGATCCTGGCACTGACCGGTCGAACCGTGCGAACGGTGCGACACGGACACGCCGTGGGTCGCGCGCAGACCGCCGAAATTCCAGCGGCGCATGGCGCCGGTGAAACCGCGACCGATCGTCTTGGCCGCGACATCGACCTTCTGGCCCGGAACAAAGTGATCCGCGGTCAGCTCGGCACCGGCCGGGATCAGGTTGTCTTCCGACACCCGGAACTCGACGAGCTTCTTGCGCGGAGCCACTTCGGCTTTCGCGAAGTGACCACGTTGGGCCTTGGCGGTGCGCTTGGCCTTGGCCGCACCAACACCGAGCTGGAGCGCGACATAGCCGTCACGATCCTGCGTGCGTTGGGCGACGACCTGGCAGCCGTCCATCTGAAGCACGGTCACCGGAACGTGCGCGCCATCTTCGGCGAACACCCGGGTCATGCCCTTTTTCTGTGCAATAATGCCAGTGCGCATGTCCTTACGCTCCCAGCTTGATCTCGACGTCCACACCGGCGGACAGGTCGAGCTTCATCAGCGCGTCCACCGTCTGCGGCGTGGGGTCAACAATGTCCAACATCCGCTTGTGCGTGCGGATTTCGAACTGCTCACGTGATTTCTTGTCGACGTGCGGCGAGCGGTTCACGGTGAACTTCTCGATGCGCGTCGGCAGCGGAATCGGGCCGCGCACGGTCGCGCCGGTACGCTTCGCCGTCGAAACGATCTCGCGCGTGGAATTATCCAGCACGCGATGATCAAATGCCTTCAGGCGGATGCGAATGCTCTGTTCCATAGTCCGATCCCGGTCTTTCTCTCGGATGCGAAAGGGCGGCGCCTGATTTTGGCCGGCGCCGCCCCTCACTTCGTCTCGTAGGCTTAGGCGATGATTTTCGACACGACGCCGGCGCCGACGGTACGGCCACCTTCACGGATGGCGAAACGCAGGCCCTGGTCCATGGCGATCGGGGTGATGAGTTCGACCTCGATTTCCACATTGTCGCCCGGCATCACCATCTCGGTGCCCTCTTTCAGGGACACCACACCCGTCACGTCCGTCGTACGGAAGTAGAATTGCGGGCGGTAGTTGGTGAAGAACGGCGTGTGACGGCCACCCTCTTCCTTCGTCAGGATGTAGGCTTCCGCCTCGAACTTCGCGTGCGGCGTGATCGAACCCGGCTTGGCCAGGACCTGGCCACGCTCGACGCCCGTACGTTCCACACCGCGCAGCAGCACGCCGACATTGTCGCCGGCCTGGCCCTGGTCGAGCAGCTTGCGGAACATCTCGACGCCCGTGCAGGTCGTCTTGACGGTGTCGCGGATACCGATGATCTCGATTTCCTCGCCCACCTTCACGATGCCGCGCTCGATACGGCCGGTCACGACCGTGCCGCGGCCCGAGATCGAGAACACGTCTTCGATCGGCATCAGGAAGGGCAGGTCAACCGGACGTTCCGGCGTCGGGATGTAGTCGTCGACAGCCGCCATCAATTCCTTGATCTTGTCGCCACCGATCTCCGGGTTCTTGTCGTCGAGGGCCGCAAGGGCCGAACCGGCAATGATCGGAATGTCGTCGCCCGGGAAGTCGTAGCTCGACAGGAGCTCGCGCACTTCCATCTCGACGAGTTCGAGAAGCTCGGGATCGTCCACCTGGTCGACCTTGTTCAGGAACACCACCAGCGCCGGAACACCGACCTGACGCGCCAGAAGGATGTGCTCGCGCGTCTGCGGCATCGGGCCGTCAGCCGCCGAAACCACCAGGATCGCGCCGTCCATCTGCGCCGCACCCGTGATCATGTTCTTCACATAGTCAGCGTGGCCCGGGCAATCGACGTGCGCGTAGTGACGGTTGTCCGTCTCGTACTCGACGTGTGCCGTCGAAATCGTGATGCCGCGCGCCTTCTCTTCCGGCGCCGCGTCAATCTGGTCATACGCGCGGAAATCACCGAAATACTTCGTGATCGCTGCCGTCAGCGTCGTCTTGCCGTGGTCAACGTGACCAATCGTGCCGATGTTCGCGTGCGGCTTGTTCCGCTGAAACTTTTCCTTGCCCAT
>NZMJ01000020.1:7337-7568 GCA_002692855.1 Maricaulis sp. | reverse complement strand
CAAACAAGCTGATACAAATTTAAATACTGTTTTAACTTGTCCGACAGATGCAACTATTATAATAAGAAGCATTTATTGTGCAAATAATGATGCTTCTTCAGCTATATTAGTTAACATGAGTTTAGTAGATTCATCAGATTCTAACACCGAGTATGAATTTTTTAGGGATGACGTAGCTGCAAAAACACAAGTCAATGCAACCCCCCAACCCTTAAATTTGGAAGCAGGNGA
>NZMJ01000020.1:0-7332 GCA_002692855.1 Maricaulis sp. | reverse complement strand
TTAAAATTCAAGCTGCAACNGCAAGTAATAAAATACAAGGTGTNATAAGTTATGCACTTATAGATAGATCNCAAGAAAATGGCTANACAAAAATTTACNCACTTCGTACCTAGGGCNAANCCTAANAAACGACCTCGAAGGCACAAAAAAAGTCTTTCAAAAAATGAGAAAAGAGATTATAAACCTTACAANAGACAAGGCAGACCACAATGACAGATAAAGTTATAAAAATACCTGCAGAAGCTAAAGAAATTATCAAACATAAAAGAACANTAAAAGTATATGNTAGCAAAGCTGATTTTGATGCTGATGTTGCTGATCCCAATACTGATACTACTGAAGATGATTTTAGACAAGACCTNGAAATAAAGGTCACGAAAGTTTCAATGGGTGTAGAAACAAAGGATTAATGAAACCGAGAGGTGCAACTGAAATTCAACACGAGCTGTTGGAAAAATACGTATCTAAAGATTTACTAGATAAATTTCAAATCTGTACATCTATTCCAGGAAAGGTGCCACTGGATCCCAGTAAAGTTAATATACTTTGGCAAAAAAACTCTTGGGATCAACCNAATCTACAAAAGTTTTTTAGANACAAANATAGGCATCATGAGTATGATTGGTATGTTTTTAATTCACATTGGAACTTTGAAAAGTTNAGGTATTTTTTTCAAATACCTGAAGATAAATNTATNGTTATTAAAAATGGTGTAAATCATTTTCCAAAAAGAAAAATATACAAAAAAGGAGANCCAATAAAAATTATNCATCATTGCACACCTTGGAGAGGTTTAAATGTNTTACTTTTAGCTATGCAATANGTACAAAGTAAAAATGTAACTTTAGATGTTTATAGTTCAAATNATGTNTATGGAACTGATTTNGCAAAGAAAGCAGATAGGGACACAGGACCTTTATTTGAACAAGCTAANAAANTACCNAANGTAAANTANATAGGNTANAAACCNAATGAATATATATTAGAACACATGACAGACTATGATCTATTTGTATANCCATCTATTTTTGAAGAAACATTTTGTGCNTCAGCTTTAGAAGCTATGGCATCAGGTTTGCATGTNATAACTACAAATTTTGGAGCTTTACCAGAAACATGTGCAGAGTGGCCAGTATACGTTAATTACACAAAAAATTTAGAGTTGTTAGCTGTGAGTATAGCAGGTGCAATAGATATATGTGCNAGCTATNTACATACAGATACAATACAAAATCATTTAGANGAACAACAAAAATATTATAAAAATTTTTACAGTTGGGATAAAAAAGCAATGGAATGGGAAAATTTTTTGAAAGGAGCCTTACGTGTCAAACAATAAGTATGTTAATGAAGATACATATCAAACACTGCATGAAGTAAACATTGAAGTACAATCNGATTATGAAAAAGCNATTGAGCCTTTATGGAAAGATAAAGCNGAAGAATATAAAAAATTTCAAATATTTGTTGCTACACCTGTACATAGTGAATGCTCTATACATTACACTCAAGCATTNTTAGAATTTCAACAAGCATGTTTTAAAGAAAAAATAAAAGTGTCATTTCATTTAATGAAATCTTCCTTAGTTACACAGGGAAGAAATTTATGTGTATCAGGTTTTTTAGAGTCAAAGGCAACTCACTTATTNTTTATTGACTCAGATATTTATTTTCAAGCTAAATCTATATTTAGTATGCTNAAAGCAGACAAGCCAATNATATCTGTGCCGTATCCATTNAAAACTTTACTTTGGGATAAAGCTTTTGAAAAAATTAAACANGGCTTAATTAAATCACCTGACGACATTAGACGTGCTTTACATACTTATCCAATGAAAGTGCCTGATCCAGCAAACATAAAAGTTAATAGAGGTGTTATTGAAGTGACTGATTCACCAACTGGATGTATGTTAATTAAAAGAGAAGTTATAGATAAAATGATAGAAAAATATCCTGACAAAAAGATAGTGCAAAAGACTGTTATCAATGGAAAATATATTGAAAAACCTAATATGTGGAACTTTTTTGACACTCTACATGACCCAAAAGAGAAGACTTACAATGGGGAAGATTTTGCTTTCTGTAAGCTCTGGAGAGACCTGGGCGGTAAGTGCTATGCTTATATCAATGATTCGATAGTCCACGTGGGTGAACACCAATATCAAGGTAAGTTTCACGATGAGTTGATATCAACCAAGTAAAATGGTAATATTGGAAACTTAAGATCTTAAATAGGAGAATTTTTATATAATGCTTAATTTATTACCCTACGCATTAGCAGCATACGGAGGATACAGAGGTTACAGAGATTCTAAAGACCAAGGAATTAGTGGTCTTAATAGATTATTAAATACAGTTACAGGAGCTACTGCAGGTTATTATGGTGGTAAAGCTGTTGTGACTGCTCCAAGTGTACAAGCTATGTTTCCAAATGCAGCACCATTTACACCTTATACACAATTAGCTGCAAGCAATCCAGCTTTAGGTTTTTTACCATTTCAAAAAGCTGCAGCTGCACCAGCCTTCAGTTATGATGATGCAATAGTTGGTGGAAAAGGTATGGGTGGTTTAGACAAAGCTCCTAAAAAAGGTGGAAGCCTTTTAGATGTGCTTAGAAATAAAGATGCTGCAGGAAATATAACTAAAGGATATGATCCAATGAAAGTTGGTGGGTCATTAGCAGCGTTGACTTTTTTAGGTGGAGCGTTTGATCAAGGACCTACTGACATATACACTCCTGGATACAACATGAGTTATTTAGAATTACAAAAACAAAGACCAGGATTTACTTATATTGATCCAACAACTGGTGAAGAAAAAGCTTATGAAAAAGTTTACGCACCTGAAGAACAAGGACTTGGAGATCCAAGAATTGGAGCTTACTCTATGAATAAAGCAAGATTAAGAACAGGTGGCTTAGCTGAAATAAGAAAATTCAACGAAGGTGGTATAAATTATTTACCATCAAAAACTACACACGATGAAAACGATGCTAACAATTATGTTAGAGCGTCAGGTTATGTAGAGGATGGAGCAGGAGTCGGTGATAAAGACGAAGATACAATGTTAGCTCAATTAGCAGACGGAGAGTTTGTAACAAGAGCAGATGGAGTATTAGGTGCTGGAATCATAGCAGGTGCTAACCCAAATAGCATGAGAGATATGAGAGAAAAAGGTGCCAAATATTTCTACGAACAACAAGCAAGATACAAAAGAGTGTTTGACTTATTGAAGGAGAAAAATGGCGAAAGTAAACAAAAAACAAATTAAACCACTTGTAAGCATTATTCCAATTGAGCCAAAAGATGTTGAAAGATTTTGGCCTTTAGCTGAGTTTATGGTCACTGAAGCATTAGCTTTTTCAGGTAAGTATGCTGAATCATCTTGGGTATATGATGAACTTAAAAAAGACATGATGCAGTGTTGGATTATGTTTGGTTCTGATGAAAGCGAAGAGAATAAAGTATTTGGTATTTGTATTGGAAGGATTGCAGCTTTGCCTAATTACAACCAATACGAAATTTTAATATGTACAGGTAAAAGAAGAGATTTATGGGAAGATTCTTTAATTAAATGCGTGACTGATTTTGCAAAGATAAGTCAATGCAAAAGATTAAGTATAATGGCTAGACCTGGATGGGAAAAAGTTTCCAAAAAATGGGGCTGGAAAAAGAAACATGTACAACTAGAGAAATGGATATAATATGAGTTTTTTTGGCGGAGGAAGATCACAAGCATCACCACCTACTTCTCAAACATCATTTGTAAGAGAAGCACCTGGTATAGAAGAGAGAAAAATAGAACTAATGGACATTGCGCGTCAGGTAGCGCAAGACCCAATTAATCTTCCTGATATTCAAGTAGCACCTCTATCAGCATTAGAACAACAAGGAATTGCTGCAGCAGGTAGAACAGGTGTAGGAGCAGGAACTGTTGGACAAGGTATTTCACAAATTCAAGGTGCAGCAGCCCCCATAGGTGCTCAACAAATTGCACAATATTTAAATCCATATCAATCATATGTAACAAATGAAATTGCTAGACAAGGTCAAATGATGCAAAATCAATTAAGTGCACAAGCTGTTGGTTCTGGTGCATTTGGTGGTGGAAGAGAAGGTGTGCAACAAGCAGAGTTACAAGGAAGAACTCTTGAAGCAATGGGTAGAGCACAACAAGCTGGTTTTAATACAGCTTTGGGTGCAGCACAAAGACAACAACAAGTTGGGTTGAGTGCTGGTCAACAACTTGGACAAATGGGTGCATTGCAACAACAAATGTCTCAACAAGATATAAATCAATTAATGGCATCTGGGGGTGTTCAACGACAGTTAGCTCAACAAGCTTTAGATGCACAAAGACAATCTACATTACAACAACAATACGAGCCGTATCAAAGAGCAGAATTTCTTGCTAACTTATATTCTGCAGGTCCTAAAACACAATCAGGTATTACTATGGGAACTGCACCATCAACAAGTCCATTAGCTCAAGCAGTTGGTACAGGTATAGCAGCATTCTCAGCATTTAATCCACAACAGCAGAGGGTTTAATGTCTTTAAATAGAGTTTTAAATAGACCTATATTTAGAAGGGAAGCACTTCGTCAAGGTGCAATAAAACCTATTAGGGCAAGAACTGGTATTTATGCACAGGGCCCTGCGATGCAACAAGGTCCAACGTTTTTGTCTAAGTCACAATACTCAAATTTTCCTTTACAATATCAAGGACCAGAAGGAAGATCTTTTGCATATGATCCTAAAACTGGTCAATATATTACTGGTTATGGTAAATCAAAAATTAAAGCAGGAACTGCAAAATTTGCTAGAGGTTTGACTGGTCTTGGTGCCTTGTATGCAGGAGCTGAAGCTGCAGGTATACCTGATCCATTAATACAAACAGCAGGTTTTGCAGAACTTGCCTCTTTACCTTTAGGCTTTGCTAAAAGCAAAACAGCAAGAACTGTAGGTAACATATTAGGTTCTGGAACAAGATTTTCTGCATCTAATCCAATAGGTGCTATTGGTATTGGTGGTTTATTGGCTTTGACTGGTGGAACTAAAGCATACTTTGATGAAAGAAAAATGGTAGAGGATTATGCTAAAGCTAACAATATTCCTGTAAAAAAAGCTATGGACATATTTAATAGAGATCTTTCATTTGGTGGACAAAGACCAATGACTACTAGTGATATAGGAAAAATTATTCTTGCTGGTGGATCAGCAAGAAATATTGTTGCAGGTGGTTTAGATAAAACTCCTGAAGGACCTCCAGGTTCAAAATCTGTTGAACAAAGAATAGCTGGAGAGATGAGACAATATATGAAAGATTCAAAACAATACGGAAGATATTTCCAAGATGTTGATGAACTGGTTAAAAAGGTTAAAGATAAAGAAAGAATGATAGCTAGTGCTGTAGAAACAGCATCTATGAGTCCAGAGGATTCGATGCAATTAGATTCTGTATTAGGTCAAAGAGTATTAGATAAAAATATTGCGATTGCTGAATTAAGAAATGCTTTAATGGCACAAAAGAATTTAGATGTGAACAAAGCAACAAATTTAGCTTTAGCAATTACTGAAGGTGACATTGATGCAAATAATGTAGATGCAATTGTTAAAGATGATGAACTTTATGCACAGGTTCCAAATAGAGGAAATGATACAAATCATCCGAAATATGTGAAAGAAGTTAAAACTGCTGAGTCAATAGATAAGAAAAATAAAGCACCTAATCAAAATGCAGGTGGTGATGGTATATCATCTGAAACTGCTGGAGGCACAGGAACAGGAACTAACCAACAACCTACTGGAGATTCTGAAATTGATGAAGCTAAAAAAGCAGCAGCTACAATTGACATGACACAGTTCTTAAGAGCGGATCCAAGAAAAACAGAAATGGATCCACAAAGAGTGTTCTTAATGAAACTAGCTGCAGGATTATTGTCAGGTAAAACAATGAAAGGTGGCTTTGCTGGATTAGCCGAAGTATTTGGAACTGCATTAGGACCAGCCGTAGATGCTAAGGTATTAGTTAAAATGAAAAATGATGAAGCTTACAGAGACTGGGCTTCGACTGTTTTAAGTTACAACACTGATTTATTAGAATTAAGAAATGAAATGCTTAAAGATTCAATAGACGCTCAAGGAAATGTAAAAAGACAAAGAGGTTCGATTGCTATGAATGGACAATACTATGAAGCATTTCAAGATAAAGACACTGCACAAATTTATTATATAGATCCAACGTCAGGGGAGTCTATAGAAGTCAATCCTGTTAATGCAACTTTCTTCCCTGAAAAGGATTCTGCTGCCTATGTAGATAACTTAAGACTTGTTGCTGACGGAGCTATGGCTGCTAAAACTCTTAAAGAACAAATAGAATTGATGAAAACACCTGAAGGTAAAACTGCAATTGGAGCATCAGGAATTATTTTAAGATTTGCAGAAACAATCGGAAACATTCCTTCTGAGATTGCTGAAGGATTTAAAGGATCTGTTGGTAATACATTCACTCAATCAGGTATAGGTGAAAATGAAAAATACAAAAATGCTAAAGGTATATTTAGCAAAGAAACTTTTGAAGAAAGCACAACAAGAATTTTAGATGATTTTACAAAAGCTACTGAAGATTTTATGACCAAAAATCCAAATGCAATAATTAATACTGCAGAAGGTCCTAAAACAGCTTCTGAGGTTTTAGGTACATTACAGGTTAATGCAAGAATGCTTACATACACACTTGCAAATGCATTAAAGGATAAAGACAGATTAACTAACAGAGACCTTGAATTAATTGAAGAACTAACAGGAACTTTGACAACTCAACCAGATGAAAAAATAATACAAAAATATGAACAATTATTGAAAAGAGTAGAAGAGAAGAATGCTGCTAGACTAGTAAGATTTTATCAAATGGGTAATACACCACAAGATGTTGCAAGATTGATAGCACCTATTGATGAAGCTTTAGGAGTAGGAGCACCAAGACCTGCACCAACAACTGATGAAGAATTATTTAAACTTTTTGGAGTTAACTAATGGCAGAAAAACTTTCACCAGAAAGACAAGAGTTTATAGATAAACTTCAGAAAACAATTGAAGATAATACTTTTGCACCTGAAACATTAAACCCTATACAATTAAGAGCTGTTGATCAGTTTTTTAAAAAAGGATATTTAAAAGGTGATTTAAGAGAAATTATTTCTAAAAGATCAAAGGCTAGACAAGATTTAGCAAAACAAGAAACTGTAGCTCAAGATCCACTTGGTGCTTATCTTGGTATGGACGAATCTTCAGTGCCAGGAGCAGACTTTTTATTATCTGGAAGAAGTAGT
>NZMJ01000019.1 GCA_002692855.1 Maricaulis sp. | reverse complement strand
TCTGCGGGGACAAACTTGCTGACAGCGCGATTTATCGCCTCGTCATAGTAAACTTTTTTGAAAGTAGAACCGGCCAGCGGCAGGTAAAACAACATCTGATCAAACTCAGGCGTGTACTCCTCCATCACATTGGTGATGTAGTAGTTCATAAACTCTTTTACACGATACGCCTGCTCTTCGTTTTCTCGCGTCTTTTCACCAATAATCTGGGTGCGAACAGGCCCTGACGGCGGCAAAAGCTCGTTAAATGCTTGTGCCTGAAATTGTGTGGCCGCTTCTGCAAGCAACGGGTGAGTTACGCCTGTGGCCCCTCTAAAAGGCATTGTGCGCTCTTCATAGTTATATCCCAAAAGCTCCAAGCCCTTGGAATACGCATCTTCCCACTCAGAACGCGAAGATTTGTTAGCGTCAAACTCACTCAGAAGCTCTGAAGATAAGCGGCCAAGCTCTCTATCGTCCAACTCCTCTGCCAAGTTGCGATAGAAATCGCCGTCATCAAGACCAACCATGGCCATAGGATCAAAATCGACANTNACNCCACCATCTTCTTCNGCCTCAATCTCTATGCCTTCCGGCAAAACCTCGTTGACTTTACCTANAAAAGTACCCGGTGTGGCCACCTCAATATCTAACTCAAGATCGGCATTTTCTAATTCAGAACGAGGGGCCGTGCTATCCATCAACGAAGATAGCTGTGCTTTATCGTCACCATTAGCCATCAGGCACTCCTAGTGTATGGGGCAAATGCGCCTACGCCGCGTCTTATATCATACCCTCGGAACATATTCCGTGCTACGGGGGCCATGGAACCCACACCGCCGCCCATGGCGTACCGGTCTATAGCTTTTTCTGCCAAGTCATAACCCGATATTTCATTTAAATATCTTCCCAAAGCTTGTTTTAAGCCCGGAGAAATGTCGGGGTAGTCTTCTATCCCAACGTCAAANATGTCTATAAGTAATTGATTTAGGTTGTCATACCCTAAAAAATCTACTTTATCTAAAGCTCGGATAAGCCGTTTTCCAGCGGCGCTCATGCCCTCAAAATCGTTTATGTCAAAATCTGACAAATCGTAGTCATACTGAATGCCTATCGACTCTAAATCTGAAGCCAATTCTTTTCTTGCAACGTCCTTACCAATTTTGCTTTTGTAAGCAGGGTCGTAACTAGCGGACATGCCGGGGGGCTTGTTTTGAGCTAATGCTTCTGGAATACGCGGTTTGCCAAAGTCATCAACGATTTCAGAAGTAGGCGGAAACCTCTCGGCAAAACGGATATTTTCTGGTCGCGTCGTGGTAGTAAAGGGGTTTCTTTTATCCCTTATGGCTCGCTCTTCTGCTCGTACAAGCATTCTATCTCGCTCTTCTTCCAGCCGTTGAGCAGGCGTTGGCGGAATCCTTCCCGCCTCTTTAGAGCTTTCTTCGACTATACGCGCTTCATATTCTCCTGCGGTCGAACTGTANTCTTGAANGGCTTTCTCTTGCTGTAGTCTAGTTTGATAAGAAAGTTCAAAGCTTTCTTCNCCTAGTTTATCTAGCCGCCTAAAAATAGGCTTTAATTCGGGCAAAATAGATTCAACACCCCCGGCTCTAAGACCCCCTTCAACTTCTTCAAAAATGCCAAAATCTCCNGNCTGTGCATTTTCGCGCACAAAATCAGAAAAAGTNCCTGCNCTACGGCCTTCTTCCAAGGCTGTTGAATACTCTCTATGCAAACGACCTAAATTGCTGGCGACTTTGTCTGTTTCTAGATCAACAACTTCTGGAGAAACTTTTACCGACCTTAAACCCCTGCGCTGACCAACGGAGTCAAATGCAGATTTGACAAAGGGGCTTAAAAGCTTGGTTGTTTGGTTTGATAAATTTCTATATTGACCACGAAGCTGACTAATTCGTTTTTCTAAATCAGGAATGTCTCTGGGAAAGTCCCCAGCAGGAAAACCTTCTTGTGTTTGTACCCAATGCTGAAGTTCGTGGAACAGTTTAGGCAGAATTTTTTCTGGCTTACCATCAAGGTTATTTGAGTTTATGTAGATAGTTTCTGTTACAGGATCAAATAAACCGTTTACCTTAGATCGATTTTTAAAATCCAAAGGAACTTCTTCTACTTTAACTCTTTTGGCAGAAGGGTATTCTCTATACAGTTCAGGATGATCTAATATTTCTTCTAAATACTGCATCCCTTTAGACTCAAAACTTACATTTTTTCGTAAAAGTTCCGGCTGTATCCTAGTGTTAGGATATAATTGAGACTCATACTCTGTGACGTTGTATTTTTCGCCTTTGTCAATAACTCTTCCTATGGCCTGAACATCAGCCTCGGCCACATTACTACCAATTCCTTTATCTAAATAATGCTGGCTAAGTCTTTCTCTTATAACAGGGCGGTTGGCGTTAAAAATATCGCTATCTTCGCGTAATTTAGCGCCGGTATCGTCTATCTCAAACTGCGGGCGACCATGTATGGGAGAACGAAAGGTGTCTGTTTCTGCAAATATCTGTTCAGGTGTTTGTCCCGCCTGCTCGCGTTCCAACAGTTCGCGTATTTTCTTGACCCCGCTAGCTGACGCGGCCCCCGCAAATATAGCCATCTTGCCCATGGGCAAAACGTCCGCCGTATCCAACGCGGCAAAGCCATAATCAAGCGCCGTAGGCTCTTGACCGTAAGCTTTCTTTTCTAAAACAGTCGCAATGCCGCCACCGGGCAACAAAAACTCTGCGGGGCTACCCTCAACACGGCGTTCTATACCACGAAACATTTCCGCCGCTTTGGCCATCAAAGGCGAATCTGGCGCTTTGATTACCCCATACTGTTCTTCGGGCGTCATTATCGGGCCATGGGCATNATGCCNGTTTGCATCGTGGGCCGTGGTGCGGTTTTCGCGAGGTTACGGCGAAGGGTAGCCTCAGATCGTTGCGGGTTCAGAAAAGTCTCTAACCCTTGGCCGGTCATCGACATGTCCATACCGCCGGTCAAATCCACAATGCCGCCCATAGCAAACTGACCCGTGTTTGCCGCCGCCGCTTCTGCCNCCTCTGCCGCTTTACGCGCTTCCATGGCCTGAAATGCGGCTTGTGAGGTGGTTAATCCTGTCGGACCGGTGGGTACAAGATTCATGCCGCGTGTAGATACCGGAAGTCCTTGCTTATAAGCCACATCGCCGGGGTCTACATCTTTATTTCCCTGTCCGCTAACATCTCCAGCAATCAAACTTTGAAACACTGAAGAATCTCGCCCTGCCGCGTCAAAAGCCTTTAAAACTTGGTTGGCTTCTTTGTTCGTTAATACGTTTGCGGGCATAACAGTAGAGGGAAGAAAACCTTCTCCCTCTCGTCTACTTTCAACAATAAATTTAAGAACTTCATAAAAAGTTTTCTGCTCGTCATCCAACTCCATAAGCTCTTCGTCAACGAAAGGGGTGGGTGGCGGAGCCGTAGTTGTAGTTGTAGTAACGGGAGTAGTAGTTTGCGTTGCGGGAGCAGGCGTGGAAGTAGACGTAAAGATATTTCCACGACCCTGTGTATCCTCCAAGTTGACCGGCTGTGCATCTGCCGTCGTAGCAGTCAATGTGGGCGTTTGGCCAGAGGGTGGAATATACGGATAGGCTAGAGAAGATGCCGGAGTCTGGTATGGATTTACCGGGGCCGGTTGGGTCATGGGATCAAACTGACCTTCGTTGTAGGTGTAAAGGTTAGGTTGTTCCGAAGAATCGACCAGCACATCACTCATTGTAAAGAAGGGCGATCTTGGCGTACCACCCGTAGGACGAACCGCGCCAAAGGTAGAACGAAGACCTTGGTCGGTATACTGCATCAAGAAATCATCGTCTGTCGCAAAGCCGCCCGTTTTGCTGGCCGTATCTATCGCATCAAATATCCGGTTCCATCTTGCCTGTGTTTCAGCATCAAAGTTTGTTCGTTCAAAAAACTGTTCTCTCTGAAAATTTTCATCCGGACGATTAAAATAGGCACTAAGCCATGTGGCATCTCCACGTTCATTTGAAAAGTGATTACTAAACCACGCGTAATCCTCATCACTTACCAGACCCAAAAGACGTAACGTGTCTATCATCTGGCGGTTATTGGTTTCGCGGTAAGGCACAACCATGTTGCCGTCCAAATACAAATAAGCCGGTAAAGGTGTTTTACCCTGTCCTTTTGCACCGGCGGTTGCACCAGCTATCGCGGGTAAACCAACGGCGGGTCCCGCATCAACGGTAGTGCCACTTGCCGCCGCCTCTGCGGCCCGCGCTACCGCGTCTGCGTCATGCGGGATATCAAAATTTCCGGTAACTGGATTACGCATCATCCCCATTTTATTAACGCTACCGCCATGAAACATAGACCGAGGAGCATATGCACCAATGCCAGACATCAACCCTTTATTTCCCATAAGATTTACCCGTAATATTGCATTGGCCGAAGATTCGCACTCTCATCTTCCCAATAATCTGATGGCAACTGAACAAAGTTACCCTGTCGGTATCGCATCAACGCCTGTGTCGTGCTGTCTACCAAGTCATCATACTCCCCATTAGGGAACGCCGCACACTCTTCTATCACATCGTGCGCCCAAGACTCATCCGGTGCCCAAATCATACCGCTTTCAAAAAGCGGAGAGACACTGTGAACCCGCGATACCTTATCGTTACCGCGACTCGGCGTAAAGTTTACCACAGGAATGCCCATGTTCCGTAGTTCGTGGGTCAAAGGCATACCACTCGCCTTCGCCTCAATAATTACCGTCTCAGGCTCCCAAAATTTGTAGGATTCCATCGCAACTTGCTTCAATTCAGGGAAATCCCAGCGCCCTTTCTTCGCATCCAGCAAAATTAGCCCCGCAACCGTCCCTTC
Source organism: Maricaulis sp. (assembly GCA_002692855.1). GTDB lineage: Bacteria > Pseudomonadota > Alphaproteobacteria > Caulobacterales > Maricaulaceae > Hyphobacterium. The sequence goes on along the minus strand of NZMJ01000019.1, from coordinate 539 downwards.
TTCAGGATAAAACACGCCCCAAGTCGTAATAGCACTGTAATCCGCCCGCGTATTCTTGGAAAAAGCCGTGTCATAGCTCTGAATCACGTACTGCAACTGCGGAATCTGCTGTTTATCCCACACATTCCACCACTCACGCTTGATAATTGCGTTCTCATCACCCGTAGGGTTCTGCTGATACTGGGCATTCCACTTGGGCAATGGAATCGACGCCTTTACCGCCTGCATTTCCTCAAAGGACCAGAACTCCGGCCACAAAGGTTGCCCCGAAGGCATCTCCATCGGGAACTCAATGACCTCCCAATTGTCCGCCAAGGCGTCCCGACCCTGTGCCCGGATCAATTGACCCGTCAAATCCTTCTCTGACCACCTAGTCATCACCACGATGATGGCCCCGCCCGGTTGCAAACGCTGTCGAGGACCACCCGTGTACCAATCCCACGCGTCATCAAAGCCACTCAACGACATCGCCGTCTGCTCAGAGTGCGGATCGTCAATAATGATCAAATCACCACCACGTCCCGCCAAGTTTGACCCCA
>NZMJ01000018.1 GCA_002692855.1 Maricaulis sp. | reverse complement strand
CCTTTGTTAAAACGCAAAGAATATTTTGTGCATTACAAGTTTTTACCAGGTTTAGGCTTTTATGGCTTTGGTTTGATACACATGATTGGTGGTTTAAGTAAAACTGCTACTGCTGCATTGCGTCAATTACTTGATGCGGGTACTTTAGCCAACTTACCTGCTGGATTTAAGACTAGAGGTATGAGAATTCGTGATGATGATCAACCATTTCAACCAGGAGAGTTCAGAGATGTCGATATTGTAGGTGGAAGAATACAAGATTCTTTTATGCAACTACCATTTAAAGAGCCAAGTCAGACATTATTTCAACTTTTAGGGTTTGTGGTACAAGCTGGACAGCGTTTTGCAGCGATTGCTGACATGCAAGTCGGCGAAGATGGCAAAAACAGGGCGGTTGGCACGACTGTAGCCCTTCTAGAGCGTGGTTCAAGAGTCATGAGTGCCATTCATAAGCGTTGTTATTATGCTATGAAGCAAGAATTTAGACTTTTAAACAATGTTTTTGCTAGTTATTTACCACCAGTGTATCCATATGCGGTTTATGGTGGTGATCGTATGGTAAAACAAGCCGATTTTAGTGAAGAAGTTGATGTAATACCAGTTGCAGACCCAAATATCTTCTCAATGACGCAAAGAGTGACTTTAGCGCAGACACAATTACAAATTGCTATGTCAAACCCACAAATGCACAACGTTCATGAGGCTTATCGTAGAGTTTATGCAGCTTTAGGGACAAAAGATGTAAATACGTTGTTAAAACCACTACAAGAACCGCAACCAAAAGACCCAGCAATTGAAAATTCAGAGGCTTTAGGTTTAAAACCACTTAAAGCATTTGAATTGCAAAACCATGATGCACATATTTTTAGTCACATGGCATTTATTCAAACTAGAATGGTGCAAATGAACCCTCAAGTGTATGCTTTATTGCAAGCTCACATTAGTGAACACATATCCTTTAAAGCAAGAGCACAAGCGTTGATTCAAATTCAACAACAAAGACCTGAAATTATGGATTTACAACAAACTAATCCAGAAGGTTTTCAACAAGTGTTTGATGGTGTGCATGTAGAAAGAATACAACTTTTGACAGAGGAATTAGTCAAACAAGAGCAACCTGCTGATGATCCGTTGGTAAGATTAAAACAACAAGAACTAGATATGCGTGCTGCAGATATGCAGCGAAAAGCAGAAGAGTTCTTAGTGCAAGAACAAAGAAAAGTAGATGAGTTTGACCAACGCATAGATTTAGATAAAATGATTCGTGAAGATGCTGAAGAAGCAGGTAAAGAACGTATTCGTGTGGCAGATGAAAAACTTGACGTTATGCGTGAGAAAGTAGGTGCAGATAAAAAGGAAGATGACAAATGACAGGAGAAATGATTGGTACATTAGCTTTTGTTATTGGATTAATTTTATTGACAGTATATTTGTTATGGATTGATAAGTAATGGCTCAGAACGAAAAATATACAAAATTTGCTGGGGTTGAATTAAAAGGCAAAAAAACTAAAGCTGGTCGTCAAAAATACATGGATGAAAGAGGTCAAACTGTATCTGAAAAATCTTTAACTTTTAAATTAGGTAATAAATATGTTAATGTTCCTTCAATACATGACGGTTTTGAATATAGAGGCGATGAAGTATTTAACATGTTAAGATCTGGAAAAATCAAACCCACCTCAACTCATAATACTGAAAAAGAGGCTATTCAAGCGGCAGAGAAAAGAAGTAAAAATCTTTACCAAGGCGGACTTACCAAAACAGTGCCACCCAAACGAGGACCTAACCCACAAGGTCTAAAAAACGGCGGTTGTCCATTTCGTGAAAATGGTGTAAAAAGTCCTATTAAAGGTATAAGCAATATTCAAGTCAAAGGTCAAAAATTTATAGGAGTTAAATGATGATAGGTTTAATAGTCAACGGATTATCAAAAGCTGTGGGTGGTTATTTTGAGCATAGTGCAAAGAAAGCTAAAGCTAAATCTGATCTTAAAATCGCTGAGATTGATGCAAAAACAGCTGTACAGAAAAAAGTTGCAGAAGGTAAAGTTGAGTGGGAAACCGCTATGGCAAAGGCTTCTGAGGATTCGTGGAAAGACGAGGCTTGGACTCTCACGTTTATAGCTATCATAATTTTTAGTTTTATACCTTACTTTCAACCTTATGTTGCTAGAGGTATAGAATTTTTAGGCACATTCCCAGAGTGGTTACAGTGGTCAATTATGGCTTCTATTGCTGCCAGTTTTGGGTTAAAATCAATTGGTAAATTTACAAAATAGGAGGAAGACATGGCGGTAGGACCAAACAAAAAACCAGCTAGGAAAAGAATTAAAGTAGGATCAATNGGAGCTAAATATATGGCAGGTAAAGCTAAGGCAGCTAAAAGAGGTACAGACAGAATGACTGTAACAGACGTTGAAAAAGCTGGCAAACTTGTGGGCATGAAAAAAGGTGGTAAGATGGCCAAAGGTTATGCCAAAGGTGGCGCTAAAATGATGAGAGCCATGGGTGGTAAGATGGCTAAAGGTTATGCTAAAGGCGGAGCTAAAATGATGAAAGCCATGGGTGGTAAGATGGCTAAAGGTTATGCCAAAGGTGGCGCTAAAATGTCAGTTGCCGGTTTAAGAGCAGCTGCTAAAAAAATGGGATACAAAGTTACTAAGGCGTAAATTTGTCACATTTAATATCAAACATACCTTTAGTTTTAAAGGCATGGGTTAGAAAAGAATTTACACACAATCATCGTGCCTATCACGGTGAGTTCCTACACTGTTATGTTATAGCAGTGAACACCATTCCAGATCGTTGTTTAAGCTTTCAAGTTATCTTTACTGGNTGTGAAGATGAAGAAAATCGTTTAGAGAATCCACATGGTGGTGCTATGTGGGCTCGTATGCCAATTACCGCGTTAGTAGAAGATGANCCTCTTGATGAAATGCCACCACCNATACCAACACATATTGCTCAACCTTGGGATGTTTCTTCTAGGGATCATTCTATTGTTATTTTTGACAGAACTACCTCTAGTCCTTGGTTAGCTCGTATTGAAGGTGAATTTTACACAGCCAAATATTATTTTACAGTGGACTACACCAACAGTGAAATCGCTGATGATCCAGCACAACACAAACAATCACATGTGTTAGCCTTAACTGAGGGACCATGGAAAGGTTGTTTTGTAGCGTTACCTAATAATCGTGTGCGCGTAACTTCACCTGCTATGTGGGTGACCGGTAATGGTCCACCAGACTTTATACCATCACAGTGGACACATAAAGCAGAGGCTCATGACAGTTATATGGATTGGGAATACACATTTAACAATTTATATGCACNNGAGAAGAAAAAGTAAATGTATGATATAGGCACTATAATCGCTGTAAAACAAGTGATTGAAAAAGAAATTGAAAGCACTAAAGAACATATTGTCTATAATGTAGACAACTTAGAGGCTTTAGCGTATGCTAAAGGAAAGCTCAACGGCATGGAGCTGTTGCTACAGGATTTAAAAGACCTGCAAAAAGGAGAAGATGAATGACAAGTATTATTAAACCTGAATACTTAACTGAAGAAAATACAACAATCCCACCACAAAGCCCTCCTAAATTAACTCAAAGTTATATGGATGAAATAGATCGATTACCTGATCCAGTAGGCTATCGTATTTTAATTAAAATGTGGAAAATGTCAGAGATGACAGAGGGTGGTATTGCTTTATCAGAACAAACTTTAGAAACATCTGAAATGACATCTGTTGTCGGTTACGTCATAAAGATGGGAGACATGTGCTACAAAGATAAAGAAAAGTTTGTTAAGCCTTGGTGTAAAGAGGGTCAGTTTGTAGTTATAGGTCGCTATGCTGGAGCTAGATTTAAAACCAAGTTTGGAGAACATAGAATCATTAATGACGATGAAATAATAGGAACCATTCAAAAACCCGAGGACATCCTCGCACTATTTTAGGAGTAAAATATGTCAGAAGCACAAGTAAATGAAGTAGAATTAGACACTGATGAAGTAGANGAAAGTTCAATAGAACTTGAAGAGACTTCTAATAACAGTGAGGAGCCCGCAGCGACTCCACAAGTAGATTTAGGCTACACAGATCCGGTTAATAATGAAAAAGCAGAAATTGTAAAGGAAGAAGCACCTGCAGAAGATAACTTACAAGATGTGTCTGAAAAGACACAAAAAAGAATTGATAAGTTAACTCGTAAAATGAGGGAAGCTGAAAGAAGAGAAAAGGCAGCTTTAGATTACGCTAAAGGTTTACAAGCAAAGTATGCTGATGTAGAAAAAAACCAAGTAAGTAGCGAAGAGACCTTTTTAAAAGAGTTTGATGCTCGAGTCGAGGCTCAAACTAGTCAGGCTAAACTTAAATTACAAGAGGCTGTTGATGCTCAAGACAGTGAAAAAATGGTTGAAGCTCAAAGTGAGNTAACTCGACTGGCTGTTGAAAAAGAAAAAGGTAGAATTAAATTAGAGCAAACTGAACAAAGGAAAGTTCAGTTAGAGCAACAACCTGAAGAGGTTCCTGTTGCTCAACCGAGTCCTAAAGCTAAAGTATGGGCTGAAGATAACCCATGGTTCGGCACCGATGATGTAATGACGGATGCTGCGTTTAATATACATAAACGTTTAATTGAGACTGAGGGGTTTACAGTAGACTCTGATGAGTATTACAATGAAATAAATAAACGAATGAAGGATTATTTTCCTAATAAGTTCGTTGAAGATAAAAAACCCGTTCAAACTGTTGCCTCAGCGGGGCGTAAACAGCAAGGACGCAGAAGCGTGAAACTCACCCGTTCACAAGTAGCGATAGCTAAAAAATTAGGGGTGCCACTAGAAGAATACGCGAAATTCGTGAAGGAGTAGATTATGACTAAAGATACAAGTAAAAAAACCTCACGCGCGACTCAAGAGAGAAAGGAAACTCGTAATAAACCTTGGGCGCCACCATCAAGTCTGGATGCACCACCTGCACCGCAAGGTTATTGCCATAGGTGGATTAGGGTAGAAAGTGTTGGTTTCATGGACACAGGTAATGTTTCTAAAAAACTTAGAGAAGGTTGGGAGTTTGTTAGAGCAGAGGAAGTGAAAAATGAAATTGGAGATCACGAATATCCAGTAATTCATGAGGGCAAATATCAGGGGTTAATCGGGGTTGGAGGCCTTGTGTTGGCAAGGATACCTGAAGAAATTGTAGAGCAGCGCAAGAAGTATTTTATGAACATTACTTCTGATCAAGTAAAAGCCGTTGATCAAGATATTCTAAGGGAGCAACGACCAGAGATGCCTGTTAATATTGACAGACAATCTCGTGTAACTTTTGGTGGTAACAGAAAGTCTTAATTTTTTAGCTTATGTAACCACATTTGTTTAACATTTTTATGGAGTTATTATTATGGCAAACAC
>NZMJ01000017.1 GCA_002692855.1 Maricaulis sp. | reverse complement strand
TCATACACTATTATTAAAACTGGATCAGCTACGTTCACAGCGTTAGCTTCTCAAACACAGTTTGCGTAATAAATTAGGAGGAGAAAGATTATGCCACTATTCGGTTCATTTGGAGCAGGCTCAGGAAGAGGTTTTGGTTTTACATCTGGAGGACAAGGTCCTTATGATGTAGACTACGTTGTTGTAGCTGGAGGAGGAAACTCTGGAAACTCTTCATATGCTTTTGGAACAAACCCAGGATCGGGTGCAGGAGGATATAGAGTATCTTATAATTCAGCATCTTACGATGAACCTTCTGTAAGTACAGTCACTGTAGATCCAGGGACAAGTTATACAATAACTGTAGGTGGATCTTCTTCAGATTCTTCTTTTGATTCTTTCATTACATCAGCTGGCGGTGGTAATTCATTTAATGGTCACTCATCTCAAGCAGGCCAATCTGGAGGATCCGGCGGTGGTGGTGCCTGGGGACCAGGTGGGCAAGGCTCGGGAGGAGCAGGAAACACTCCTTCAACTACACCTTCTCAAGGAAATAATGGTGGCCCAGCGGCAGCACCAAATAGATCTGGTGGTGGCGGAGGCGCTGGAGGAACTGGAATGACTCCTAATGCTGGTCAAGGTAGACAATCTTCTATTACAGGTTCTCAAGTTTGGAGATCTGGTGGCGGAGGAGCTGGACAAGGACAACCTGCTGGCGGAACTCCCGGACAAGGCGGAGGAGGATCAGGTTCTCAACCAGGCCAAGCAAACACAGGCGGCGGAGCTGGCGGCGGAAATAATGGTGGGTCAGCAGCTAGTGGTGGATCAGGGGTTGTTATTCTAAGATATTCTAAAGGTCCAGGTGATGCTTCTGGTGGAACTATAACAACAGATGGTAGTGATACAATTCACACTTTCAATAATTCAGGGACATTTGTAGCGTAATGGCACACTTTGCAAAATTAGATCAAAACAATACAGTGTTATCAGTTGTTAGAGTTGATGATGGAGATGCTCCAAACGAAACACAAGGTATTGAATTTTTAAGTAATTTGTTTGGATATACAAATTGGAAACAAACTTCATTTAATACTAGAGGTGGAGTGCATTATATACCTAATTCAGATACTCCCTCAGATGATCAATCAAAAGCTTTAAGAGCAAATTACGCTAAAGTAGGCGGCGTTTATGATTCTACTAACGATATTTTTAGAGAGAATAAACCTGCAAATTGTGATAGTTGGACTCTAAATGTTACATCAGGTGAATGGGAACCACCAACTGCAAAACCTACTATTGAACAAATGACAGATGGTGAAGGAGAATATGTAGCCGTTTGGAATGATACAAACGATAGATGGGAAGCTACAAATGACGATAAAAACCATCGTTGGGATGCAGGTAATCAAGTCTGGGTAGCCCTTTAATATTGACTTTTAATTAAAATCGATTATCTTCAAATCTAGAGAGATTTGAAAGATGTTACTAAATACTAATACCGAAACTATTTTACATAAAACCATATTTGACACTGGTTATGTAGAGCATTTTACTCTCATTGATAATGATAAAGTTAAACAATCTTTATTAGAAGATTCTAAAAAACAAAAAGATTCTAATGTTGTTTTTAATGATATGCTTATTACTAGGTCTGATGATATAATATGGATTCTAGATTACATTAGAGACTATCACAAAGGACAAGGTAAAAAACCAGAAGAAAGAAGAAGAACTTTGGCGGCTGATTCTATTTTTTTAAATGTAGAACATAAAAATGAATCTTCACCTATGCGTCATCATTTTAATTATGATGATCCAATTAAGTCTCCAAAAATGACTGTTATGTATTTTGCATCAGGTGGTGGTGAACTTTGTTTAAAACATAAAACATTAGAATCAGAAGAAACATGGTCTAGCATATTTATAGATGAAAAAATGTATGTAGTGTTTAATGCAGAAATTCCATATTTAAGAACTCCTAATCCTAATGAAGAACCTAGAATAACTTTAACGTGGCCCTGTTTATATTTATAATGAATCTAGAAACTATGTATTGGTGGTTTGACAAAGGTGTTGAAAAAACTTTTTGCGATAAAATTATTAAGTTAGGGGATTCTAAAACTAAACAAAAAGGAACTTTGCAAGATAATAAATTAAATATTGAAACTAGAAAGTCTGATGTCGTTTGGTTAGATGAACCTTGGATATATGAAAAAGTTTGGGAGTTTGTAAATGTTGCAAATATAAATTCAAAATGGAATTTTGATATTGATTGGTGTGAAAAAGCACAGTATACCGTTTATGAAAAAGGTCAGTATTATGGTTGGCACATGGATCAGTTTGCTAAACCCTATATCAAATCAGATCCTAATCACAATGGTAAGATAAGAAAAATATCTTTAAGTTTACAACTATCTAATGGTGATGATTATGAAGGTGGTGATTTAGAGTTTTGCAGCGATAATATGCCGGGTAAAGATAGAGAGTTTACGAGTTGTAGTGATGCTAGAAACAAAGGAACACTTATATTTTTTCCTAGTTTTTTATTTCATAGAGTAAAACCTGTTACTAAAGGTATAAGAAAATCTTTAGTTGTTTGGTTTATAGGGAGGCCATATAAATGAGTGATAGTACCGTAGTTGTACATAAAGATGCTTTTGAAATTTTACATGATGAAGCTGCTAGAGAATCAGCTGATTATGTAAGACAATATATAAAAGATGCTGTTATAACGGATGTAGGTTGGTGGAATGTTGCGCCTTCTAAAATTGAAGTAAAAGGTTTATGCATGGAGTTTGGTGTTTATGAAGGCTTATCATTAAATCATTTAGCTAGATGTAGACCAGATATAACATGGTATGGCTTTGATAGTTTTCTAGGATTACAAGAGGATTGGAAAGGTGGAACAATGGCTAAAGGTGCTTTTAGTACAGCTGAAGAATTACCTCAAATGGAAAAGAATGTTACATTAATTAAAGGTTGGTTTAAAGATACTTTACCTAATTTTTTATTAAAATATAATTTACCTATTTCAATGATGCACATTGATTGTGATACATATGAATCTACAAAAGAAGTTTTAGATATAATAGGAAAAGATAGATTAGTAAAAGGCACTAGAATTTTATTTGATGAATATCATAGTTATATAGGATGGAAAGAAGGAGAGTTTAAAGCTTGGAAAGAATTTGTTATCAAAAACAATATAAAATATAAATACGAATTGTTTGGAAGAAGACAAGCATTGGTAAAAATAATATGATGGATTTAGATAAAGAAATACATTCTAAGATAGAACAAAACTACATATTAATTTCAGGTAAATTAAAAATAGATTCTCAATATTTTATAAATAAAATAGAACAATCCATAGTTGAGTCCGATATGCATTTTAAAACAAACGTAAAAGGATATATGACACCTTGGAAATATTTTGTGGGAGATGATAAATTTTTAGAAGTTTTAATACCTATGTTAGATAAATTAGATACATATAAATTATTAAAATACGAATTAACTGAAGCGTGGGGTTTAAAAGAAGGATGGGCTCATCATACTGTAGTTCATAACCACCTACCTTCTTATTTATCTGGAGTATTGTATTTAAATGATCATCCACAAAAACTAGAGTTTCCAGATATTAATCAATCAATAACTCCTGAAGAAGGAAGAGTGGTAATTTTTTCTAGTTTTCTAAATCACTTAGCACATAGAAACACAGTTGAAAAACCAAAATATGCTATAGCGTTTAATTGTGAAAATAGGGATATGGTATGAAAATAGAAAAGAACGATTATCAAGGTAAAGGATACGTAATATATAGGCAGCTTATCAATGATACCTTTGCTGACGTTTTTATGTGTTATTTAGGTTTAAAACGTAAAGTTAGAGAGGAATTAATTAAAGATAAAGTTATAAATGATCAGTCTACTTTGTTTGGTCATATTGGAGATTCTTTATTAAAAGATTGTTACTCTTTATATGGTGATTCTTTATTTGATACCATAATGTTAAAAATAATGCCTACTGTAGAAGAGTTTCATAAAAAGAAACTTTACCCTACTTACTCATATGCAAGAGTATACGATCACGGCCAAAAGATGGACAAACATTTAGATAGAGATGAATGTGAAGTATCTGTATCTATGAATTTAGGTGGAGATATATGGCCAATATATATTGAAGATTTAAAAGGTGAAGTAAGAGAAGTAGTAATGTATCCAGGAGATGCTTTAATTTATCAAGGATCTATCTGTGAACATTGGAGAAATAAATTTGCAGGTAAACATTGTTTTCAAGTTTTCTTTCATTATGTAACTGATAAATACAAACACTTAGTATTTGATGAAAGACCTATGTTAGGTATACCTTACTCTTCTGGAAAGAAAAAATGAGACATAATATTTTTCCAGTTTTTTCTTCACCTATCTTTGCAAGCCATGTAAAGGTTGAAGATAGTGTTATTGAAGAATTAAATAAAGAAAAACATATTAAAATAAATTTAGAAGAATATGCTGGATCTACTTCAGAAGATAAATTTTTATTGAGAAAAGAAAAGTATTCTAAACTAAAGAAAGATATAATGAATGTATTAAAATATTATAATGATACTTATTTGAAGTTTAAAACAGATTTTCAAATGACCACTTCTTGGCTAGCAAAAACATTTCCTAATACATCTTCAGCTTTACATAATCACACAAATGCTTTTTTAAGCGGAGTGTTATATTTAAGGGTTCCAAATAACTCAGGAGATATAATGTTTGAAAATATGAATGTGCATAATGTTCAAATAGAAACAACAGAAGATACTTTATACAACTCAAATAGATTCTTCTTTAATCCTGCACCGGGTGTGATTATATTTTTTCCAAGTAATGTTTATCATAAAGTTTTAGAAAACAATTCAAACGATGAAAGATTATCGTTAGCTTTTAATTTTATGCCTTGTGGTAATACAGGACATGAAGATAGTCAATTTAATTACAAATGATACAATTTAAATGTTATTTACCAAAAGTTTTAAATAAATATCCAATAACAAAAATATCAAAAAAAGATTTTAATTGGGTTAGCAAAGCATTTGACTACTACAAAAATAATCCTTCAAACCTACAAACTACAAAATGCCCTGGAATATTTAGTATACTTGAAACAGGTTGGGTGCAAAAAGCTTATCAAGATATTTGTATAGAAACAAATGGAGATCGTAAGTCAGTTGTCATAACCACACCTTATAATCAAAAAAATGGTTTACATGGTGACATTTTAAATGATTATGTATCGTGGCATTCTCCAGAACAATTAGATGTTTTCAAACCAATGCCTTCACATACTTTAAAAACTTTAGTTAAAATACAAAGTCCTTGGAAAGTAGTCATACCTAAAGACTATTATTTGTTAATAACCTCTGTTCCATATAATGATGAAGATGTCTTCACTGTAGCTCCAGGTTTATTACAAGGCGAAAATTTTTTGAATGTTCAAATGTTTTGGCATAAATTAAACAAGAAACATATAATAAAAGAAGGAACTCCTTTATGTTATTATCTGTTAATAGAAAAAAAGAAATATAAGTTTAACGTTTCATGTATAAAATAAAAGAAAAGAAAGCTTTTGTAGAAAGTGGATATACTAATATATTTTCTATGAAAGAATTTGAAGATTATATTAATACCAATATTTTTGTACTAGAAAAAAATTTATTTATAAAATTTCAAAAACATAAATATTATTGGGATGATAAACATTGGGATGTATTTGGTAAGTCTATACCTTCTGCAGCACTTGAAGTTATGTTAAAAGAAGAAACGTGCGTTATTGTAAATGCTAAAAAAGCAACTAAAAAAATATATAACATTGTTAAACAATTAGAAGAAATTAACAATTTAGAAACTGATTGTCATATGTTTTATTGTTCAAGTGATATTAAAGAAAAAGGTTTAGGAAAACACAATGATAGTAATGATAATTTTATTATTCAAATATATGGAACAACAGACTTAACTATATGGTCAGATCCTATGATAAACACAACATTAAATCCTGGAGATGCATGTTACATTCCTAGAAAAACAGATCACTGTTTAATTTCTAAATCAAAGAGATTGTCTTTAAGTTTTCCTATGGCTTATAACAAAAACGTAATAAATAAAGATTATTGGATTAGATTATGATTAAAGATATTTATAGAATACGTATATTAGAAGCTAACTATATTAACAAAGAACTTAAAGATCATTTTATACAGCATCTTGAAAAAAGTAAACAAAAACAAAACTTGGTAGATTATTCTAATTGTGGTGGCTTTCAAACTTCATCAATGGATGGTAGTAAGTATAATGAAACCATGAAAGATCCTATAAATGCCTATTTAGAATCATTCCAAAGAAGAATAAATTTTTCATGGAGTATTGGTGGTATATGGGTAAACCAAAATTGGAAGTTTGATTTTAATAGACCTCATACTCATTTAGCTGAGTATAATCATTATTCTGGAATATGGTATTTAAAAGTACCTCGTGAATCTGGTAATTTAATTTTTTTCACTAGACCTGATAACAGTGATTGTACACATACTTGGGACTATATTGATGATGCTTCTGCCGCAGCAAATTACGTTGTGTATCCTAAAGAAAATAATTTTATATTGTTCCCATCACATTTACCCCATATGGTAGAACCCAATCGAAGTAACGAGGATAGAATTAGTGTAGCTTTTAACGTATGCTTAAAAAAGATATAATAATAGTAGGAGGAGGATCTGCTGGTTTTATGGTAGCAGCTACTCTTTTAAAACAGCTTCCGGAATCAAGCATCACCTTGATAGAGTCGCCTAACACACCTACGGTTGGTGTTGGTGAAAGCACTATAACAGGTGTAAAGTTATGGACAAAACTGTTAGGTATAAATGACAAACAATTTNTAAAAGCTACAGANGGTATATANAAACTTAGTATAAAGTTNACAGACTTTTATAAAAAAGGACAAAGCTTCCACTATCCTTTTGGTGCACCTGTTTTAGAAAACAATAAAGCNATGTTAAATGATTGGTGGTTTAAGAAAATACTTTACCCTGAAACACCTACATCAGATTATGCAGAAACATTTTATCCTGTGATGTCTATGATAAAAAACCATACGTTAGACAAAAACTCTGGCTTACCATTTAATTTTGACTTCGATACTGCTTATCATTTTGATGCTACTAAGTTTGCTCACTGGTTAAAAGAAGAATACTGCATACCAAGAGGTCTTAAATATATACAAGAAGATATCGTTTCTCATGAAGTAGATGACAACGGTATTAAATCTTTAAATGGAAAATACTCTGCAGATTTATTTATTGATTGNACTGGATTTAAAGCTTTGCTTTTAGGTGATATAATGAAGGTTCCTTTTGAATCATATAATGATCTACTACCAAATGATTCTGCTATTGCTACAAAAATAGATTACACAGATAAAGAAAGACAAATGGTGCCATACACAAATTGCACAGCTATAGAAAATGGTTGGGTATGGAATATACCTTTGTGGTCAAGAATTGGCACTGGATATGTTTACTCAAGTAAATTTGTAGATGACAATACGGCACTACAACAATTTGAAAAACATNTAAATAGAAAAGTAGAATCTTATAAAAAAATAAATATTAAAACAGGTATACATGAAAAGCTATGGGTTAAGAATGTTTGTGCTATAGGTTTGNCTGCAGGTTTTATNGAACCNTTAGANAGTAATGGNTTNCANACAGTAATTAAATTTACATTAAATTTTTTACGTAATGTTCAAAGAGGTGAAGTCTCACAATGGGACAAAGATAATTATACATATCAATGTAAACATGAGTTTAAAGGTTTTGCAGAATTTGTAGCTATGCATTATGCTTTTACACACAGACAAGATACTGATTATTGGAAACATCAGTTTAATAAAACCTGGACTAAGTCTGCAGAAGATTTAACTCCTACAGGTTATGAGGGATTATATAGACTAATGGAACGAAGACATAATAATTTTCATTTTGCTCATGAAGGCGGAACACATTGTGTTGCTGCAGGTATGAATTTTTCACCTACAGATTACCCCGCACTTTCTTTTTATAATCAAGAAACAATTATGGATATGAAATCAAAATGGGATCCATTGATAACAAGATTAAATAAAAGAAAAGAATACTGGGATGAGACAGCAAAGAAATTAAAGTCTTATTATCAATTCATGAAAGATGAAATATATGTTTGAAATAATAAAACTAAATTCTAGAGTTATAGAAGATATAGAAAAAATACTATCTACAAATAAATTTGAGGATTACTCCAAAGATACTTGTACTGTTAATGGTTTTCAAACTAATAATATTATAGACATCTTTTCTAAAGATCTTTTAAAACAAATGATACCTTATCAAGATTTTAGTGAAAGAACTTTTCACATTCACTATATAAATTATAGAGANCATGGATATCAAGAAAAACATAATCATATTACAACTGAAAAGTTTTCTTTTATATTATACTTAAATGACTCTGATGGTGATACGGTTTTTGAAGAACCAATTAATAGGAAGGTCACACCAGAAAAAGGAAATCTTATAATATTTAGTTCAGATATACTTCACTACGCAAATGAAACTTTTAAAAATAAAAGAGTTTTAGTAGGAGCAATAGATGTTCTTAATTGAAGACAATAATTTTTTAGAAGAAAAACATAAGAAACATATANATGAAATTATACTAAGNGATAAGTTTCCCTGGTATAATATAAATGCTTCAATAACAAAAGACTATAAACATTTTACATCTGTCAAACCATTTTTAAGCCATTGTATTTTAGAACGAAAAGAAACAAGATTAGAAGATATTTACAAATCAAATCAAAATAAATTTAGTCTAAGTGTATTAGATGCTTTTTGTAGTAAACATAAAATTAAAGTTAATGAAGTATTTAGAATGGACATTAATTTAACTTATAATAATGGCTTTGAAAAATGTGATACCCATGAAGATCACGAATTTGAACATAAACAACTATTGGTTTATTTAAATGATTGTGATAAAACACTTTGCACAGTTATAGAAGATGAAGGAAAGAAAATTAAAATAGAACCTGTTAAATTTAAAGGAGTGTGTTTTGAGTCAAAACCTCACTATCATTTTTTTCCTAAACAAGGTATCAGGGTTGTTTTAGTTATTACGTTCGATGGAAACATTTATTAGAACATATAAAATTTCAGATATTACTCTTTGTGATAGATTAATAGACTATCATAAAAATAATAATGAATATAAGAAAGAAGGTATTATTTATAAAAAAGACACGGGTGAAGTTGATAAGAGTATAAAAGAATCAATAGACGTTAGATTTTTTAATGGAACTAATGATAAAACAATAAATGAACTATACAAGGAAATAACAGTTCATGTTTATAAATACGTAAGAGAATTTCAGTTGGATTGTAATTTAATTACTGAAGATCCTGGTTTAATACAATGGTATCCCAAAGGTGGGGGTTTTAAAAAATGGCATTTTGAAAGATGTAATTATCAATCAAGAAAAAGACAAATTGTTTATATGTTATATTTAAATGATGTANAAAATGGTGGAACTGAATGGTATTTACAAAATGTAAAATTAGAAGCTGTTAAAGGTACATTAGTTCTTTGGCCTTCTGATTTTACTCATGTGCATAGAGGTGTAGTGGCTGATGAAGAAAAATATATTGCAACAGGTTGGTTAGAACATTGTCTATAAAAATAATACCAAATTTNTTGAAAGAAGAAACATTTAACGAATTGAGTAACATACTACTTAATAATAGTTTTCCCTGGTTTTACTCTGATATTTCTGGAGGACCAGGAGATTATTCTAACTTCTTTTTTCAACATTGGTTTTATCTAGAGGGTAGACAGAATAGTGAATGGTTTGGTAAGGTAGCTATTCCAATATTAGGTTCTTTAGATTTTAAAAGTCTTATTAGAGTAAAAGCAAATTGTTATAGTCAAAGAGATAAAGAGATTATTACAAGATTTCATATAGATGATACTAACCCACATACTGTAGCTTTATACTCTCTAAATACAAATAACGGATATACTCTTTTTGAAAACGGTGAAAAAGTGCACTCTGTAGCAAATCAAATGATAATGTTTGATGGCAGTTTAAAACATGCAAGTGTATCTCAAACAGATACTGCTATAAGAGTAAATGTAAATTTTAATCTTATTTTATGAATTTTATTGACAGACTAAGAGAAGTTAAACACGCTACGCCTAATCAGAAGAAAAGAGAGCTGTGGGACGTTCAAGGTATCTTGCACAATAGAATGTATAAGTTTGATCTTAGACCATTAAAAAATAATNCTAAAGCGGGATCTTTTAAAACCAAGGCAGATAAGATGGTTTTTGATATGAAGGATCAATTTATTGTTGTAGATGTTGAAGAACTGCATCAATACTTAAAAGACAGTAAGACAAAATTCGTTCATTTATGGCAGTTGATCTCCAAGCTAGAGTGGAATATAATACTACCAAAAAATTAAAAACCCTATATAATACAAGGCTTATGTTACAGAAGCTCAATTTTAAACCTGGATTTAATAAACAAGCAACAGACTCAGGGGCTGAAGGCCAATGGGTAGATGGAGATTTTGTTAGATTTAGATATGGACTACCAGAAAAAATAGGTGGTTGGGAACAANTAACTGTAGCTCAAGAAACTTTACCAGGAGCTGCAAGAGCTCAACATGCTTTTACTAGTTTTGGTGGTGAAAAATATGTAGCTATTGGAACGTCGCAAGGATTGTTCTTATACTATGATGAAGCCTTTTACGATATTACACCATTAGATGATCAAATATCTGGATCAGCTACTTTCGACACTGTAGATGGATCAGCAAACGTCACTGTAAATTTAGCTGGTCATGGATTAGAGGATGGAAGATATATTACTTTTAACACTATGTCTGTTACTCCCAATGGGTTTACATCTGCTACCACTTTCACTGACGGAGCTTTTGAAATTAGAAATGTAACAAATAATACTTTTGATATCACAACACCTATCGCCGCTGTTTCACCTGGAGGGTCAGGAACTGGATCAGCAACAGTTAAACCATATGAAATAGTTGGTCCTACATTTCAAACCCTAGGTTATGGGTGGGGAACGTATCAATGGAATACTGGAACATGGGGAACAGCTAGAACAGTAAGTGATGTGGTTCTAGACCCAGGAAACTGGAGTCTTGATAACTTTGGAGAAGTGTTGGTTGCTACAATATTTAATGGTAAAACTTTTACATGGGATGCAGGGGCGACTAATCCTAGAACAGTTAGAGCCTCTACGACTACAACTAATTTTAATACAACTAACAATCCAACTAAATCAAGATTAACTTTAGTATCTGATAGAGATAGACACTTGTTTCATTTTGGAACAGAAACAACTATTGGTGATCCTTTAACTCAAGATCCGATGTTTGTAAGATTCTCTAATCAAGAGGATTTAAATACTTATGCACCAACCGCAACTAACACAGCTGGAACTTTTAGACTAGATACAGGAAACAAGATTGTTGCAGCCATACAAGGTAAAGATTATGTCTTTGTATTAACTGATCAAGCAGCCTATGTAGTTCAATTCGTAGGTCCACCATTTACTTTCTCTGTAAGACAGGTAGGTACAAACTGTGGATGTATAGGACCTAAAGCTGTATCATATGCAAATGGTGCTGTGTGGTGGATGTCAGCTGAAGGTGGATTTTTTGTCTTTGATGGTACAGTAAAATCATTGCCGTGTTTAGTAGAAGACTTTGTATTTAATACAGATGGTGACAATTTAGGGATTAACTATGGAGCTTCTGAAATTGTTTACTCTTCACCAAATGCTTTATATACGGAAATTAATTGGTTCTATCCTAAATCTGGATCTAAACAAATAGATAGATGCGTGACTTATAACTATTCAGAGAATGTGTTTACTACATCTTCTGTAGATAGATCTAGTTATCAAGATCAAGGAGTGTATAGTTTACCTTATGCAACGGATTATGATTCTACAGCTTTACCTGTTTTTTCTGCTATCAGTGGTCTAACTAGCAAGTATGGTGCATCTATTTACTATGCTCATGAAGTGGGCGATGATCAGGTCAATAGTTCTGGCACCACTTCTATCGATGCATTTATTAAATCTGGAGACTGGGATATTACATCAAGAAGAAGTCCTTTAGGACAGATGACGGGTGTAGCAGATTACAGAGGAGATGGAGAGTTCTTTATGTCCGTAAAAAGATTTATACCTGATTTTAAATATTTAAGAGGTAATTCACAAGTTACATTATTTTTAAATGATTACCCTGACAATGCTCCTGTAGGTTCACCTTTAGGTCCCTTTACAATAACATCAACCACTGATAAAGTAGATACCCGAGCTCGAGGAAGATTAGTATCAATTCAAATAGCCAATACATCTACAGGCGAATCTTGGAGATACGGAACTTTTAGACTTGATGCACAACCGGATGGAAGAAGATAATGAATATATACGATATACCAGAATTACGACAATATTTAAATTCACGAGGTCTTGAAAGTTTATATTCAAATCCAACGTATATAGAAAAACAGAATGTAAATCCTTTCTTTCAGCCGTATGAGCCGTATGAAAATCCAATTTACCAAATGAAACAACTACAGGGAATGATTCCAACAGGCATCATGACTCAAATAGATCAAGGTGAATTTACAGATGATGCAGGTTATGAAGAAGATTATTACGAAGATTTTCCACAAAAATTTAAGCCTGGTTTAAATATAGATTTTGCAAAACAAGCAGCAAAAGGTCTTTTAGGTTTGTTTAAAAGAAACCCTGTTATAACAGGTATAGGAGGTTTATTAGGATTATTAGGAGATAGGTTTAATTTACCAGGAGTAGTGGGTGGTGCAGATTTAAGAGGAGACACAAGTTTCGATACATTTAGAAGATCAACCAGTCTTGCAGATTTTTTTAGAAGACAAAGAGATAAAAAAGCTAGAGAAGAGGCTGCAAGAATAGGTGCAGCAAAACAAAAAGCAATAATTGCAAGCCAACAAGTAGATACTGGAGGAGGTCCGGGAAGTAGACCTGGAGGTTTTGGAGAAGGTGCAGGTGATTTTAGTCCTTCAAACCCAACAGCAACAGAAGGTAGTTTCTAATGGCTAAAGTAACAGCATACATACCGGAACCTGCACCGCAATACGAGGCAGAAAACCAAAGACAAATTATAGAAGCGTTGGCTACCATGCAACAACAACTTAATTTTTCTTTTCAACAAGATTTAAAAAACGAACAGGATGCATTTAATTATTTCTTATCATGAGTATATTTTATAAAAACCAAGGTTTTAAACAATCTGACGCATCTAAAACTACCGTGCTTACTTGCCCCACTGATGGTGCAATTATAGTTAAAAGTATATACTGTGCTAATAATGATGCATCTTCGTCTATCGTAGTAAATATGAACTTTGTTGATTCCTCTGATTCTAGCACTGAATATGAATTTTTTAGAGATGAT
>NZMJ01000016.1 GCA_002692855.1 Maricaulis sp. | reverse complement strand
AGCGCGCGAATTGACCAGGCGCACGGGATCACCGGTCTGCCGCTCTGCGTCGTGCTGCGCTCGCGGCCAGTCGATCGCGACGGCGGGCGGCGCATTCGCCGTGCCGGACGGTGCGCCGTCCACCTGGAAGGCGTGAAAGGACAACAGGGCTGAACGAAAGCCCGGTTCGACCGCATCGGTCGACGGGCGGGCTATCTCGTCAATGGTTTGTGCGCCGGCCGGGAGGGCTGTTGCCAATCCCAGCAGCATCGCTGCAATTCCTGCAAATCGCATCAGACCCCCTCCCTGCCGGCATCATGCCTGATCCCGGAGTGAAGCGTGAGTCCGAACCCGTAGGGCGCGAATCAGGGGGCTTTGAGACCGGGGCGCAGCCAGGGTTTAAGCTCGTCGAGCCAGCCGCGTTTGGCGGCAATCTTGCGCCGTGCGTCCAGGTCGGCATCCGCAATCAGGACGGCTTCCTCGCCTTGCGCCATGCCCAGCAGCGCGCCGTCCGGTCCCGCGATGACGGAATGACCGCCATAACGGGTGCCGTCTTCGGTGCCGCATCGGTTCGCCATCGCGGCAAAGACCGAGTTCTGGAAAGCCAGCGAACGGATTTCCCATGCGAACAGGTCGAGAGGCTCATCGGCCAGATTGCAGGACGGGGTGGCGATGATTTCGGCTCCCTGGAGCGCGCAGGCGCGGTAGCTTTCCGGGAAATGCCGGTCATAGCAGATGACCACGCCAACCTTGCCGATCGACGTGTCATAGACCTCGAACCCCGAGCCGGCGGCGTAATAATCCTTTTCCCAGAAGCCTTCGAACTGGGCGACATGCACCATGCGCGACACGCCAAGGCAGGTGCCGTCGGCATCAAAAACCGGCGAGGCGTCGTAGCGGATGCCATCATCCTCGAGATAGATATTCGCCACCGTGACGAGCCCCAGCTCTCCTGCACGTCTGGCGATGGCACGAAGGGCGGGATGCTCCAGCGTCATCGCATATGGTTCCGCATCCGCGTTGCGCCGTGCGGGAAAGAACGGGCTGAGCTGGACTTCCGGAAACACCGCCAGCGCAGCGCCGTCGCGGGCGGCCTCGTCCATCAGGCGCAGGGCGGTATCGAGATTGGCGTCGACCGATGCGGACATGGCGTGTTGAAGAACAGCGATCCGAGGCATGCGAGAACTCCTGACGGGTTTCTGGAATTGCTGCGTGTGCGACACTATATCCCGGCTGTGCGATGGGTTATACCGCGCCGCAACATGAACTGCCGGAGCGTCGTCATGCGCCTCAGGATGATGAAAGCCAAACTTCACCGCGCTGCGGTGACCCAGGCCGATCTTCATTATGAAGGGTCGATCTCGATCGACCGTGACCTGCTGGATGCCGTCGGCATTCTGCCGCACGAACAGGTCGACGTCCTGAACATCAATACCGGCGGCCGCTTCACGACCTATGCCATCGAGGCACCGCGCGGTTCGCGCACTTTCGGCATCAATGGCGCCGCAGCCCGCCTGGCACAGATCGGCGACCGGATCATTGTCGTGTCCTATGCCGACATGGACGCAGCTGCCGCTGAACAGTGGGTGCCGGATGTCCTGGTGCTCGACGAGATGAACCAGCCGGTCAAATCCCGCGACGCCGCCTGAACAGGCAGAAAATTCCAACCATTCCTTGACGTACGCCCGGGGCGCTTCACTTTCGGGCGTCTGGAGGATTCTTTGACCAATTCACAGCTTACCGTCGATCGGTATGTCTTTCTGCCGCCCGGTGTCTTCATCGCGCGCCTGACCGGGCAGAACCGCTTCAATATCAGCATGCGCAACGCCGAGCGTCTGTGTGAGCGCTTTCAGCAAGGCGGCCTGGGTGGCCTGGTCATTGATTATTCGGGGTGCGATCTCGGGCATCAGCCGCACGAGTTTCGCCATGTCGCCCAGGTCTTCGAGGAGAACATGCCGAAGGGCACCAAGATGGCCTATGTCTATCGCGACAGCCAGCTCGGCCACATCCTCGTTATCACCCGGCTCTTGAATGCCGCCGGCCTGAAGGTGCGCGGCTTTACCGAGCCGCGCGCGGCCGAGGACTGGGTATTCGAGGAAATGGGCGAGAATCGCGCCGACTATGGCGATCCGCGCTGCCTTGATGGCGATGCCCCGGAACAGCTGGCGCCGGACGCCTGAGCGCCCGGCAACCAGGTCAGGCCTATTCAGCGATGGCGTAGACAGCCGTCACGGTCACCGACACATCGAGCTGGCCGGCCGCGACCGGCGTTGAATCATTCATCATTTCGGTGCGGGCATACATCATCGGTTGGGGCGGCGAGTAATTGCTGCCCTCACTGAACTCGACAAGACGGCCCAATTCCACACCCAGGGCGCCGGCATAGAGCGTGCGCAACGCGCCCAGCTCGGCAACGGCGCGGCGGCGGGCTTCATTCATGGCATCATCGCGATCCTCAAGACCGAAATTGACGCCCTGAAGCTGGTTGGCACCGGACGAAACCAGCGCATCGACCGTACGTCCCAGATTGTCGAGGTCGCTGACGCGGGCCGTCACCGTATTGGTGGCCTGGTAGCCGGTGATCCGGCGCTCCGTTTCGCCGCGCTCGGAGGAATAGCCTCCCGACCAGACGGGGCTGATCTGGAGATTCGAGGTCTGGATGTCACGCTCCGCGACACCTGCCTGGCGAAGTGCGCTGAACACACCATTCATCGCGCGGCTGTTGGCGGACAACGCCTCGGCCGCCGTGGCGGCTTCGGTCACGACTCCGGCCGACACCGTTGCCATGTCAGGCGCGACGCGGACATTGCCGGTCGCAGTCAGCGTCAACCGGCCTTCGTGCATCGTGTGATGCATGGCCGACTGATCCTGCGCGAGTGCAGGCGAGGCCGCAGCCGCCGGCAGGATGAGGGCGGTGGAAACGAGCAAGGCGCGAAGCATGTTGAACTCCTTCAATGAGTGAACCGGACGCCATCGGACGCCGGCGACTGGGCACAAGCAAGGCGCGCAAACGCCTTTGACGTGACTGTCCGGTTCATCTCACCGTCAGGTCGGTCCGTCAGTCCGTCAGGCCCAGCCCGGTCATAACGGCTGTTTCACCATCAAGTTCAACGCCGATTTCGAGTACCAGCGGCGGGCTGCCGTCATAACGCAGCAGGACAGTCTCTTCGGTGATCTGCATGCCCGCAGGTTCGCGGTCGCCAATCATGGCTGCGACGTCGTCGAACATTGAAAGATGGCCTTCCATCGGCGCCACATCGCGCAGGCCGTCGATCATGCGGGTTTCGACGAATGCGCGGCGCGGTATGTCACTCCCGGACCGGATCATGGTCAGGAATTCACCGACCAGTCGTGTCCGCGGACCCGCCTCCAGATCAACGTCCTCCCAGTCGCCGTCTGGCGGTCCGCTCATCTGCAGTTCGACACCGAAGATGGCACCGGTCGCCGCCATTGCCGCGTGGTCGCCGTCAATCTCCAGCTGGTTCGTTGCCACGAAGATGGCATAGCCCGCATCGGCGTATTCGCCCCAATAGGCGCTTTCATGTCCGTTGCCGCCATTGTGCCAATGGATGCGGCCGAAGTCCGGGCTGTTCTCGACCACCGTCCCATAGCCATACCAGCTGGGCGCATTCGCGCCTTCCCGGACATAAGGGGTCTGGGCGCGTTCCAGAGCCGCCGGGGTGACCAGTTCACCGGCGTGGATTGCGGCGCGCCAGTCGATCATCTCGCCGATGGTCGTGAACATGGCGCCATTCCCGAACAACGCCCAGCCGGGTGCGTGTCCGCCCCAGGCGACCTCGTGCAGGGCCTGGCCGTCAGCCGTGAACGCCATGTCGGCAGGCGGTTGCGCCATGTCGTAGCTGCGGTCATAGCCGGTCTGTTCGATCCCGGCGGGCAGCAGGAAGTCATCCAGCAGGATGTCCTCATAGCGCCGACCGGTCACCGTCTCGATGATGGCGGCAGCGAGCGAAAATCCGGTGTTGGAATACTGGTAGGCTGTTCCCGGCTCGTATCTGAGGGGGGCGGCGAAGGCCCGGCGGAGGAATTCGTCGCGGTCAATCGGCTCGTCGTCGCTGGCCACGGCGCCGGGCATTCCCGCCGAATGCGTCAGCAACTGGTGGAGCGTGATGTTGGTCTTGTCTTCCGGCACATTCTCGAACACCTGGCCCAACGTCATGTCCGGATCGAGCACGCCGTCCTCGATCAGTTGCGCGGCCATCAGGCCGGTATGGGTCTTCACCACAGATCCCATGTCGATCCGGGTGTCCCGGGTGAAGGGAGCACCCGATTGCGGGTTGGCGGCACCATATCCTCGCTCGAACACGATCTCGCCCTCGTGGGTTACGGCGACATAGCCCGAGAAACCCTGCGCCTGAAGCGCGTCGAACGCCGCTTCCAGCCGCGGAACAACCTGCTCCGGCGGGTCGGCCGCGAAGCGCGGCTCGCCCGTCTGCACCGCCAGAAGCGCGGCCACTGCAAAGGATGAAAAGATCGTCATGATGAACTCCTTGTCTTGCCGATCAGGGCGTCCGGCTTAGGGTCGGCCCATCGCGAAGTCCTGACGTCAGCCTGCCGAAAGGTTTTCATGAACCGTATCGTGACCGATCTCGAGTACAGGTCCACTCCGCGCCACTTCGCGCTCGGAGACGCCGTGTTCGACCGTTTCACACGCACGTTGAGCGTCGCGGGTCGTGAACACCGGCTTGAACCCCGTCTCGCGGGCGTGCTCGAATGCCTCATGGCAGAAGCCGGGATTCCGGTGACCCGCGAAACCCTGCTCGACCAGGTCTGGGGGCAGGACGGTTCCGATGAAGCCCTGACCCAGTCGGTCTCACGCTTGCGCCGGATGCTGGGCGCGAGCTGCGAGATCCGGACCATGCCGAAGATTGGCTATGTCCTGATGGCGGACCCGGTGCCGGTCGAGCGCCCGGATATGGCTCGTGAGACTGACGAAACCGTGGCGGCCCGCCAGTCACGATCGTCACGCTCGATACCCATGTGGGCCGGCATTGTCATCGGCGCGCTCGGCATGGCGCTGGCCGGTGTGATCATCTTCTTCGTCTTCTTCGGATTCGAACGCGAGATCGAGTTCATCACGGTCGATCACCCGCTCGCAGACGAAGCGGTGACGACGGGTGCTGACTGATCGCTTCACACCGCCCTTGGCGAAACCTCCGCCCCCCTGTATCGCTTGCCGTTCCGAAAGGTGGGGCCTGTAGCTCAATTGGTTAGAGCCGGCGGCTCATAACCGCTTGGTTGGGGGTTCGAGTCCCTCCGGGCCCACCATTTCTCACTGCTTGTTCTGCGCCCGCGCGGCGAATGTCGACCGGGCCGATGTGCTCGGCAACCGCACCCCGGCGCTCTATCTGCTCGCGGCCTGGGCCAGCGACGCCATTCGCGTACGGCTGACCCCTCAATAAGGCGCTCCTGCCGGAAAGACAGGCGTGGAAACCGGAATAAATCCCGTCGCTTCCCTGTTTTGCTCAAAATAATCAGCAGGACGGTAACCTATGTTATCGCCGCATGGCCTGCCGCTCCTACGGTGCCGCGGACGAAAGACCTCATTTGAGGGGTCTTACCGGTGTGAGGGATGCACCGGACAACGCACCGGCGAGGATCGCCAGTGCCGAAAGCGGGCGGGCAAGTATGGCACCCAGCAACTCCCACGACGGAGGTGAGTCTCCGAACACGGACGTGCGCATCAATGGTGCGGCACTGATTGTCGAGGACAACATCATCATCGCGATGGATGTCCAGTCCGGACTGGCTGCGCTGGGCGCAGACCCGGTTCACCTGGCCATCGACATGGCCAAGGCCAACCAGATCCTTGACGACCACGAGATCACGGTCGTGATCCTCGACGTCAACCTGGGACGCGAGACGAGCATTCCGCTCGCTGACCGTCTTGAAAGCGAAGGCATCCCCTTCGTGTTTTCGACTGGATACGGCGAAGGTGAACCTGTCCTGAAGCGGTTCACCAATGCCGCCATCCTGTCCAAACCCTTCAACCATGCGAGTTTGCGGGACGCCATCGCCCGCGTTCTGGGGCAGGGCAGAAACTAGACCGGACGTCACGATCATTTGACGCGGCCGCCACGCACACTAGCCTCCCCGCACATTGCGAATTCGGGGAGATATTCGATGAAGACCGTTCTACAGGCCGCCGCCATCAGTCTTGTGATCGTGCCGTGCGCAGCGGCGCAGGAAGCGCCGCCCTCTGACGTGCCTGTGGTGCGCGATATCGTCGCCAGTGTCTCGGCGGACAGGATCGAATCGGACATCCAGACGCTGGTTGATTTCGGCACCCGGCACACCCTGTCGGAGACCGAGAGCGAGACACACGGAATCGGTGCGGCCCGCCGCTGGATCTTCGAGGAGTTCGAACGCATTTCCGCAGACTGTGGAGGCTGTCTCGAAGTCATCTACGTCTCCGACACGATCTCCGGCGAGACCCGTATCCCCGAACCGACCGAGGTGGTTTCCGTCGTCGCCATTCAACGCGGCACGACCGATCCGGACCGTTATGTCGCGATGTCGGGTGATATCGACAGCCGCGTCACCGATCCGCTTGACGGTGTATCCGACAGCCCGGGCGCCAATGACAATGCGTCGGGCATGGCCGGCGTGCTCGAAGCGGCGCGCGTCCTGTCGCAGCACGAGTTCGAGGGCTCCATCCTCTACATGGGCCTGTCGGGCGAGGAGCAGGGCCTGTTCGGAGGGCGCATCGTTGCCGCTCACGCGCTTGCCAATGACTGGCGCATCAAGGCGGTGCTCAATAACGACATGATCGGCAACATCGCCGGCATCGACGGCGTCGTCGACAACGGTACGGCCCGCGTCTTCTCCGAGGGCACGCGATTCGTCGAGACCGAGGAGGAAGCCCGAATTCGCCGCTTCACGGGCGGCGAGGTCGACAGCCCGTCACGCAATCTGGCGCGCTATATCGACCGCGTGGCCGACGCATACATTCCCGGCCTCGACGTGATGATGATCTACCGGCTCGACCGCTTTGGACGGGGCGGGCATCACCGCCCGTTCAATGAAGCGGGCATTCCCGGTGTACGCATCATGGAAACCCACGAGCATTATGATCGCCAGCACCAGGATCTGCGGAACGAAGATGGCCGCCATTACGGCGATACGATCGACTATGTCGATTTCGACTATGCGGCGCGTCTGACAGCCCTCAACGCGGCATCGCTGGCACTGCTCGCCAGTGCGCCGCCTTTCCCGGCCAATGTGACGATTGAAGGCGCCGTCAGCCCGGATACGACCCTCAGCTGGTCTTCCCCGGACGCCGCGCAGGCAGGCAATCTGGCGGGATACCGTGTCTATTGGCGCCTGACCGACGAGAACCAGTGGAGCCGGTCCCGCTTTGTCGGGAATGTCACGAGCTACACGCTCGAAAACATCGTCATCGACAATTACTATTTCGGCGTCGCGTCGGTCGCGGAAAACGGTGCGGAAAGCCCGGTCGTCTTCCCCGGTCCGGCCGGTAGTTTCGGCGACTGACCATGGCGTCCGATCGCGGCGAGGACATTTACGACCCGGCTTTCGTCAAGGATGTCTTCGACCGCTGTTCCGGCCAGTACATCGCCTTCAGCTATGTCTGCTCGATGGGATTCACCGAGCGCTGGCGGCGCCAGTGTGTGGCGGCCCTGAACCCCCGGGGCGGGCCGATGACGTCAGGCTACGACCTGATGGCCGGGACGGGCGAGGTGTGGCCGCACCTGCTGAAAGCATTCCCCGGCATCGAGACCATCACCGCCGTCGATATTTCCTCCGGCATGCATCAGCGCGCGCTGGATCGCCTGCATCGTCACCGGTCGCACCGGATCGACTTCATCGAGGATGACGTTCTGGCAAGCCAGTTGCCGGATGAAAGCGCGGACTTCGTGATCGCGACCTTTGGTCTGAAAACCTTCAACGCCGCGCAGCACGAAGCTCTGGCCAGGCTCATCGCGCGCGTTCTGAAACCTGGCGGCGTCTTCTCCCTCATCGAGGCATCCGACCCGGAAGGCTGGTGGCTGCGACCTGTGTACAATTTTCACCTGCGCCGGTTTTTGCCGGTGGTTGAGCGCACACTGATGCGGGGCGCGCAGGATTTCGCGATGATCGGGCGTTACACGGCGAATTTCCGCAATGCGCGCACCTTTGCCGACATGCTGCTGAGCGTAGGGTTGAGCGCTGAATACCGCGACTACTTCTATGGCTGCGCCAGCGGCGTATCCGGCGCGAAACCGGTCTAACTCCCGCCCACCACCTGCCAGCCGACATAAGCGCCGTAGAGAGCGAGCAGGAAAAGACCCTCGCCGCGTCCCACCCGGCGTCCCGTCGCGGCAACGAGGACGAGCAGGGCTGCGCACGCCAGCATGATCCAGACATCAAATCCCAGAATGCTGACCGGGGCGTCCAGCGGGCGAATGACCGCAGTGACGCCCAGGATGCCGAGCGCATTGAAAATGTTCGAGCCGATCACATTGCCGAGCGCAATATCGCCCTGGCGCTTGACAGCCGCAGCAACCGAGGCCGCCAGTTCCGGCAGGGAGGTGCCGACGGCAACGACGGTCAGCCCGATGACGGCGTCGGACACGCCAAAATCTTCCGCAATGGAGATCGCACCGGTGACGAGCAGCTTGGCGCCGAACACGACGCCGGCAATACCGCCAGCGAGCAGCAGGAGCGCCATCACCAGGCCGCCCTTGGGTGCGGCGACGCTCTCGGCTTCCGCGGCGTGCAAGTCGGCGGCCCCGCTTCGCGCGCGCTGGTCGAGCCAGTAGCTGCCAACGATATAGACGATCAGACCGGCAGCGAGCAGCGCACCGGAGATCCGCCCGACGGGTGTGAGCCATAACGCGGCCGCGGCGGCGATCTGGGACAGGGCAAGGAAGCTGCCGTCACGCCGGAGCACGCCCTTGCCGACAGCGATCGGGGCGATCAGCGCGGCCGTCCCGAGGATCAGCAGGATATTGGCGATGTTCGAGCCGACGACATTGCCCACCGCAATTCCGGGAGAACCCGACAACGCGGCCTGCACGCTGGTGGTCAGCTCGGGCATCGAGGTGCCGAAGCCGACCAGGACTAGGCCGATCAGCAGCGGCGAAACACCGAGCCGAGAGGCTGTGCCGACAGCACCGCGTACGAGAACATCACCGCCAACAGCGAGCAGGACCAAGCCGCCGGCAATCAGGACAAAGTCGATCAAGTGCTGGCTTTCTTCGTCTTGGCAGCGGGTTTTTCGTCCTCGCCGCGATAGAGGCTGGATTTCTTGTAGGCGCGAATGCCGTGCTTGGCGAAAACGCTGATCGCGGCGGTCGCGGGCAGGGCCAGCAGCGCTCCGAGGAAGCCGAACAGCGACCCGCCGATCAACAAGCCTGCCATGATCCACAACGGGTGCAGTTTCAGCTGATCGCCGACCAGACGGGGCGCGAGATAGATGGTCTCCACGACCTGGGCCGTGCCATAGATCGCGACCACGCCCAGTACCGGCCACAGCGTGTCGAACTGGTTGAGGGCGACCAGCATGGCCAGCACGAAGAAGATCAGATTGCCGACCACGGGAATGATCGAGGACAGGCCCGTCAGCACGCCGATGGCAATGGAATAATTCAACCCGAGCGCGAACAGGCCGACCGCGTGAAACACCATCTGGGACAGCACGACGAGGCTTTGCCCGCGGACCCAGCGCGCCAGCTGGACATTCGTGTCCTTTGCGATGGAGCGGACATCCTTGGCGTAGGGGCGCGGCGGCAATTCGGACAGCGTGGCCATGACGGCAGGCCAGTCCTTCAGGAAGAAGAACAGCGCCACCGGTGTGAGCAGTACCAGCAGCAGTCCGGACATCACCGATCCGATGGACCCGGCAGCGCGGGTGCCGAGCGACCGTAACGGTCCGCCTTCCGCGAACAGGGCCTCGGCCGAGAAATCGGGCATGGCAATGCCGGTGCCCTGAAGGCGGGCAGCGAGTATCTCGGCGCCGTTGTCGATCAGCGAGGGCAACCGGTTGAACAACTCGGCACCTTCGATGATCAGGATCGGCGTGATCGCCGCGATGGGCGCAAAGATCACGATCAGGGCCAGCAGGGTCGAGATCAGCGCGGCCGCCCATCGGGGCAGCTTTCGCGCGCACATCCATTTGGTCAGCGGTTCGAGGATCACCGCCAGCAGCCCTGCAATCAGGAAGGGGAGGATGACCGATCCGGCCGCGTTCAGCAGCCAGACCAGGAAAATGACAACAAGAACGGCAAGGAAAAATCGAAGGTCGAGTGTCAGACGCAAGGCTTAGTCCTCGACCGCGAAGATGGCGCACACATTGGCGGTAACACGCTGGGGTTCCTGGTCGGCTGCGAGCGCCAATCCGCCAGCGGCGTCCAGCAAGTCCTGTGCGGTGCGGCCATCGCCGCCCGGAGGGGGCGGCGGCGGAGGCGGCGGAGGTGGAGGCGGGGGAGGCGGTGCGGCCATCCGGGCATATTCATCGTACGCATCATCGAACCCTGTATCGGTCGACGGGCGTCCCAGACACGGGCCGGAACCTTCCTGCAGAGTGACGATGACGCCGAGCGTGTCGCCTGCTGCATCGGCGACGATTTGCGCGCGCTGCGTGGCATCCTCGACCGCTGCCGCAAAGGCCGCCCGCTGGTTCTCGACTGTAGGTTCAAGGAAAAAGTCGACATTGCCGGAATTCACCGGGCCTGCGGCAAGTGCCGCCCCGCGCGCCTGACTGGTCACTGCCGGATCGAGCACGACAACGTGCATCTCGACCGTCGCGACATAGCCCAGAAGCGCGTCCGGATGCCGGTTCTCGATCAGGCGTTCCTGGAACTCGCTGATCTGCTGTGTCACTTGCTGATAGTAGGGCTGAACCGACAGGTTTGCGGTCACCCGCACCTGACCTTCCGTCGCCAGCCGGACCGCTTCGGTTGCAAGGTTGGCGCGCTCGACAGCGATGCGGGATGCTTCCGCGCTGTCTGCATCGCGGCCTTCGAAGCTGACCGAGAACTGGGCCCGGTTGGCCGGCATCTCGACATAGGCCCGGCCCTGAGCCTCGATCACGGGACCGCGTGCCCAGACGGGCGTCGGTGATGCGTTCGACTCTGCCAAATCGCACCCCGAAAGAACAAGCGCGCTCGCGCCCGTCAGCAAAATACCGATCCGCTTCATCACCATCCCCTTGAATCAAGTCCGTTGCGACACGATACACCTATTGCCCATCCGGCAGGAGCCAATCTGATGACGCCAGAAGAAAAATCCGCACGCTATGAGGAAGTCCGCAAGGAGATCGCTTCGGTGATCGACGGTGAGACCAGCCGTACAGCGCGCTACGCCACGGCGTCCTGTCTGCTCGCGCAGGCCTTTTCACCGCGCTATTTCTGGACCGGCTTCTACGAAGTCGATCCAGGCAAGCCGAGCGAGTTGGTGGTCGGGCCCTATCAGGGGACGCTGGGCTGCCTGCGCATCCCCTTCGGCAAGGGTGTGTGTGGTGCCGCGGCACAGCAGCAAGTGACCCAGATCGTCGAGGATGTTCACGCCTTTCCCGGTCATATCGCCTGCGACAGCAGTACGAATTCCGAGATCGTGGTGCCGGTCTTCACACCCGAAGGTCACCTGGCGGCTGTTCTGGACGTCGACTCGACCGATTATGCGGCGTTCGACGAGACGGACCGGGCGGGACTGGAAGCGATTTGCGCCGATCTTCTGAAGAACTGACCACGGCAGAACTGGCGGGACGCACGGTTGAATACCGGTTGGTGCGCAGCCCCCGCCGGCGCACGCTCGCCTTGTCGATTGACGAGACGGGCTTGCGCGTGCTCGCCCCCGCCCGTGCGCGCAGGGGCTGGATAGACCGGGCATTGGTCGACAAGTCGCACTGGATCCTCGCGAAACTGGATGCGCGGGCGTCCCGCCCGATACCCGATTTCGACCTGACAACCGGCGGTGTGCTGCCCTTCCTGGGCGGCGAGTTGCCGGTGAGGATCGCTTCGCTTGAGCGCGGCGTACGTACCCGCACAAGCCGCGACGAAGACGGTCTCCTGATCTCGGTCGATCCACTGGCCGAAGGGATTCTCCGGGAGAATGCCGCGCGCAGCGGCCTGAAGCGCTACTTCAGGTCCGAGGCGGAAAGCCGGTTTGCTCCTGTCGTCGCACGCTGCGCCGCCGCGCTGGGCCGTCCCGAACCCAAGGTGATCGTGCGCGACCAGAAGCGCCGCTGGGGAAGCTGCGACAGCCAGGGCGTGATCCGCCTCAGCTGGCGGCTGATGGCGGCCGCGCCCGATCAAATCGATTATGTCTGCGCGCACGAAGTGGCTCACCTTGAAGAGATGAACCATTCACCGGCCTTCTGGGCGGTCGTCTCGCGCCTGGTGCCGGACTGGAAAACACGGCGCAAGGCGATGAAGGCCGTGCAGCCGCTGCCCTTCTGACGCCCGTTAGGCCGCGTCATGATGAAGGCGGTGAGGGCGCGGGAAACAGCGACAAATGTCCAGCTTGGTTCACTTGTGATGCAGCGGACATTGCCAGCCAAGGCCGCAAGCCGCTATACGCCGCGCCAGCCCATCACATCGAATTGAAGGAAAGCCGCGCCCATGGCCGCCTACCAGTATGTTTACCACATGGACAAGCTCTCGAAGACCTATCCGGGCGCGTCCAAGCCGGTGTTCGAAAACATCTCGCTGCACTTCCTGCCCGACGCCAAGATCGGTGTCGTCGGCGTCAACGGCTCGGGTAAATCCACCCTCCTGAAAATTATGGCCGGCATGGACACCGAGTTCAACGGCGAGTCCTGGGCCGAGAAGGGCGTGCGCGTCGGATACCTCCCGCAGGAGCCGAAGCTCGATCCGGAAAAGACGGTCTGGGAAAACGTGATCGAAGGATCGGCCGACAAGAAGCTGGTCGACGATTTCAATGCTGTCTCGATGAAGCTCGCCGAGGATTACACCGACGAGCTGATGGAGGAGATGACCGCGCTGCAGGAAAAGATCGATGCGCGCGATGCCTGGGACATCGATTCCAAGATCGAGATGGCGATGGATGCCCTGCGCTGCCCGCCTGGCGACCTGGAAGTGACCAATTTGTCCGGCGGTGAAGTGCGCCGCGTGGCGCTCTGCCGCCTGCTCCTGTCCGAGCCGCACATGCTGCTGCTCGACGAACCGACCAACCACCTCGACGCAGAATCGGTCGAATGGCTGCAGCATCACCTCGAAAAATTCCCGGGCGCGCTTCTGGTCGTCACCCACGATCGTTACTTCCTCGATTCCATCACGACCTGGACGCTCGAGCTCGATCGCGGCCGCGGTGTTCCCTACGAGGGAAACTACTCGTCCTGGCTGGAACAGAAGACCAAGCGCCTGGCCCAGGAATCGCGGGAAGAAGGTGCCAAGCAGCGCGCGCTCAGCCGCGAACTGGAATGGATCCGGTCCAGCCCGAAGGCCCGCCAGGCCAAGTCCAAGGCACGTATCAAGTCCTACGAGCAGATGCGTGACCAGGCCGAACGCCAGGAAATCTCGAACGCCGTGATCCGCATCCCGCCGGGCCCGCGCCTCGGCGGCAACGTGGTCAATTTCGATCACGTGAAGAAGGGCTTCGGCGACCGTCTCCTGATCAATGATCTCGACTTCAAGCTGCCCCCCGGCGGGGTGGTCGGCGTGATCGGCCCCAACGGTGCCGGCAAGTCGACCTTGTTCAAGATGATTGTCGGCGACGAACAGCCCGACGAAGGCCAGATCGAGATCGGGGAGACCGTCAAGCTGGGCTATGTGAACCAGTCACGCGACGCACTCGACCCCAAGAAGAACGTCTGGGAAGAGATATCCGGTGGCAATGACGTGCTGACGCTGGGCGGCCGCGAAGTCCCCAGCCGGGCTTATGTGGGCGCGTTCAACTTCAAGGGCGGTGACCAGCAGAAGAAGGTCGGCCTGCTCTCGGGCGGTGAACGCAACCGCGTCCACCTCGCCAAGATGCTGAAGGAGGGCGGCAACCTGCTCCTCCTCGACGAACCGACCAATGACCTCGACGTGGAAACCCTGTCGGCGCTCGAAGCGGCGCTGGAAGACTTCCCCGGATGCGCCGTCATCATCTCGCACGACCGCTTCTTCCTCGACCGGATCGCGACTCACATTCTCGCTTTTGAGGGCGATAGCCACGTTGAATGGTTCGAGGGCAACTTCCACGACTATCTGGAAGACAAGAAGCGCCGCCTGGGCGAGGACTCGATCGTTCCCAAGCGCGTGAAATTCCAGAAGTTCAGCCGCGATTGATGACCCAGTCACCTGAAGAGCAAGCCTGCCTCGCCGCATACCAGCGGCGGCGCGGGCTTGCACTTTTGGTATTCGCGGCGGCTGCAATGCTGGGCGGGTCGATTGTCGTGCTGGCGATTGTCCGGCCCGACCTCGTGTTTCGCACACCCGTGATCGCATTCCTGCCGCTCGCAGTCGTGTGGCTGTATCTGACCCGGCACGCTTATGGCGACTGGATCGCCGCGCGCCGCGACCGGCGAGAGGGTGGCGCCCTTGCCATCACGGGCCCGGCGCGACTTCGCCAGAAAGCGCGGCCCGGCCTGTTCGCCGGTCTAGGCGATACGCTGTTGGTGGAAGATCGCAGCTTTTCCGTCGAACGCGATCTGGCCGACCGCATCATTCCGGGGCGCACGATAACCGTGCGTTATGCGCCGCACTCCGGGGCGTTGCTGTCAGTTGAGGAAGCGGGCGGACCCGCACAGCCCGAAGCCGTCACTCTGAGCGAACCCTTGACCCGGCGTGAACGCGAGCTTTTGGCGCTCATCGCCGAAGGCCTGACCGACAAGGACATCGCCCGGCGCCTGAATCTCTCGCCGGCGACAGTGCGGACGTACAACAGCGCGCTTTACGCCAAGCTCGGCATTACCCGTCGCACGCAGGCTGTCGCAATCGCCGCAGGCCTCGACCTGACATCTGTGGACTGACACATCGTCAACATCTGTCGATAGGCGCGCAGCGTTCGGCCCGTCAGCATCCCTCCATCGAAACGGAGGGATCCCATGTCAGTCATTGCCACCAAACCTGCCAAGCTGTGGAAATTCCGCGATGGCATCATCGTGCTCGGCGCGGCAATGCTCGCCTATACGCTGTTGAGCTGGGGCCATATGGCCATCGTTGCCCGCACGATCGGGATGGAGGCTTATCTGGGTTCAGGCGACCGCCTTCCGGCGTCGATCCTTGTCATCAGCCAGGCGTCGAAGGCAGCCGCATTGCTCGGAGCGTTGTGGCTGGTGGGGCTCTTGCCGAAGCGCCTTGACTGGTCGGCGGTCGGATTGCGTCCGGTCGGGGCAGGGTGGCTCATTCTTGGCGGTCTTGCCGGTCTGGTCTTTGTCGTGACCGGCTTCCTCCTGGTCAAAGCCCTGATCTCCCTGATCCCGGAATGGGCCGGATTTACGCGGTCACCCGTTGCGTTCGACGGAACAAATGGCTGGGCCATGACCGTCGCCTTCCTTGCATTGACCTTCGCCATAACGCCCTTCGCCGAAGAGGTTTTCTTTCGCGGCTTCCTCTACAAGTGGATGAAGGGGCACCGCCCCATCTGGCTGGCGGCACTGGTGTCCTCGGCGATTTTCGGCGCGTCGCACATCATTCCGCCGCAGGCGATCAATGCCTTCGTCATGGCACTGGTCCTCATCTGGCTTTACGAAAAATCGGGGTCGATCTGGCCGGCGGTGATTGCCCATGCGGTCAACAACATCGCCGGTACATGGCTGACCGCCCTGGCCGCCCAGGGCCATTTGCCAGCATTTCTGACGGCGCCGGGCTAGCTGCCGAACATTCAGATAATTCCGCACCTGCGAAGGATTGCACGTTGAATCGTCTCGCAATTACGATATAAAGATATCTTTATAGGATTGCGACGCGGGACAGATGGAAGAACTGGTTCGACAGCTC
Organism: Maricaulis sp.; assembly: GCA_002692855.1. Classification (GTDB taxonomy): domain Bacteria; phylum Pseudomonadota; class Alphaproteobacteria; order Caulobacterales; family Maricaulaceae; genus Hyphobacterium. The sequence continues at coordinate 62,515 of NZMJ01000016.1, read as the reverse complement.
AAAGCTCTTGCCGACCCGTCACGCTTGCGCGTGGCGCACTTGTTGTCGCGCGGGGAGCTGACGGTTTCCGAGCTGGTTCACATCCTGGGCCAGAGCCAGCCGCGCGTCTCACGGCATCTCAAATTGCTCACCGACGCCAACCTCGCCGAGCGTATGCCCGAAGGCGCTTTCGTCTTCTACCGGTTGACGGGGCAGGGGGCAGGCAAGCGGCTCGCGGCCCTGATTTCCGAATTCGTGGCGGACGATGATCCGTCCATGCGCCGTGATCTTGAACGTCTCGATGCGGTCAAGGCGGCGCGCGCGGCCGAAGCCCAGGCCTATTTCGACCGGGCGTCGACGGACTGGGAGACCATCCGGGCACTGCATCTGTCCGAGCACGAGGTCGAGGCCGCCATTCTCGCCGCTGCGGGAGAGGGGCCGTTCGAGCTGATGATCGATGTCGGCGTCGGAACGGGCCGGATGCTGGAAGTGTTCGCCGACCGGGTGGCGCGCGGCGTCGGTATCGACGTGAACCACGCCATGCTGAATCTCGCGCGCCTCAACCTGGAAAAGGCCGGCGCGAAGCATTTCTTTGTTCGTGAAGGCAACGTCACCGCCTTGCCGTTTGCCGACCACAGCGCCGATCTGGTGACCGTCCACCAGGTGCTTCACTACCTCGATGACCCGGTGAATGCGATTGCCGAATGCGCCCGTGTCCTCAAGCCCGGCGGCATCCTGTTGATCGCGGATTTCGCCCCGCACCAGCTTGAATACCTTCGCAGCGATCATGCGCATCGCCGCCTCGGCTTTTCCGACGCCGAGATGGGGGACTGGATCGACGCCGCCGGGCTCGACCTGTCGCGTCGCACATCCCTGCACCCTGAAGAACCCGCAGGCCGCCTGACCGTGAAGATCTGGGCCGCCACCAAAGCCGACCGCGCTGCCGAACCGGGCAGTCGCACCAGAAAGCAAAGCCAGGAAGAAAAACAGTGAGCGCGACCGAAAAGACAAACGGGGGACCGTCCGTTTCCTTCGAATTCTTCCCGCCGAAGACCGATGAAATGGCCGACCGGCTCTGGGAGTCCGTTTCGAGGCTCGAAGCCTTCGCGCCGGGCTTCGTGTCCGTGACCTATGGTGCAGGGGGCTCGACCCGTGAGCGAACCCACCAGACCGTAAAGCGCATTGTCGACGAAACGCGCCTGAAGCCGGCCGCGCACCTGACCTGTGTGTGCGCGACGAAGGACGAGATCAACGAGGTGATCCGCGAGTATCGCGACGCAGGCGTGAAGCACATTGTCGCGCTGCGCGGCGATCCGCCTGACGGCATCGGCGAGAAATACCAGCCGCATCCGGGCGGCTATGTGAACGCGGCGGACCTTGCAGCCGGTATCAGCGAGATCGGCGGGTTCGAGATTTCCGTCGGCTGCTACCCGGAGAAACACCCGGAAAGCGCGAGCTTCGAATACGACATCGACCTGCTGAAGCAGAAGGTCGACAACGGTGCGACACGCGCCATCACCCAGTTCTTCTTCGAGCCGGATACCTATTTCCGTTATCTCGACCGGGTGCGCGCAGCGGGCATCGATATCCCGATCGTGCCCGGCATCATGCTGCAGTCGAACTTCAAGGGGCTCAGCCGGATGGCGGGCCTGTGCGGCACGTCCATCCCCGCCTCGCTCGCGGCCCGCTACGAAGGGCTCGACGATGACGCTGAAACGCGTGAACTGCTGACCGCGCAGGTTGCTGCCGAACTCGTCCAGAAACTGACGGACGGCGGCTGCGAGCACTTCCATTTTTACACGCTGAACCGCGCCGGCCTGACGATGGCAACCTGCCGTCTGCTCGGCCTGACGCCGGCAGTGGCCGAACCGGCCTGAGGATACGACCATGACGCGCAAAGACCGTATCGCCGCACTGGAAGCGGCCTCGAAGGACCGCATTCTTGTACTGGACGGGGCGATGGGCACCCAGATCCAGGACATCCGGCCGTCCGAGGAAGACTATCGCGGTGAGCGCTTTGCAGACTGGGGCAGCCCGCTGAAGGGCAATAACGACCTTTTGTGCCTCACCCGGCCGAATGCGATCGAGCAGATCCACGAACACTATTTCGAGGCCGGTGCCGACATCGTCGAAACCAACACCTTTTCGGCCACGACGATCGCTCAGGCCGATTACAAGATGGAACACCTCGCATCCGAAATCGCCAGCGAGGGTGCGCGTCTGGCACGCAAGGCTGCCGACATCGTCACGGAAAAGACCGGTATCCCGCGCTGTGTCGCCGGGGCCATCGGTCCGACCAACAAGACGCTGTCCCTGTCACCGGATGTCAACGATCCCGGCTACCGTGATGTCGATTTCGACACTGTCTACACGGCCTATTACGAGCAGGCCGAGGCGATGCAGCCCTTCGTCGACTTCTTCCTGGTCGAGACCATTTTCGACACGCTGAACGCCAAGGCGGCCATCAAGGCCTTGCTCGACCTTGCCGACCAGAGCGGGGAAGAGGTGCCGATCATGATTTCCGGCACCATCACCGACGCTTCCGGGCGGACGTTGTCGGGCCAGACCACGGAAGCTTTCTGGAACTCCATCCGTCACGCCAAGCCGTGGGCCGTGGGCCTGAACTGCGCCTTGGGGGCCGACCAGCTCCGTCGCTATGTCGCTGAAATGTCCCGCATCGCGGGAACGCGTGTGCTGGCCTATCCCAATGCCGGCCTGCCGAACGCCTTCGGAGAATATGACGAGACACCGGACGAAACGGCGGCGCACATCGCCGAATGGGCCGAAAGCGGTCTTCTGAACATCGTGGGCGGGTGCTGCGGCACGACGCCGAGCCATATCGCTGCCATCGCGAAGGCCGTGAAGGGCAAGCCTGCCCGCCAGTACGGTCCGCGCGCACCTGCGATGCGCCTGTCCGGCCTTGAACCCTTCGCACTGACCGCCTGAGAGAGTCCGCAATTCATGTCCGAACAGACCCAAGCCATCTTCGTGAATGTCGGCGAGCGAACCAACGTCACCGGTTCGGCCGTGTTTCGCCGCCTGATCACAGAGGGCGACTATAACGAGGCCCTGTCGGTCGCGCGCCAGCAGGTCGAGAACGGCGCCCAGATCATCGACATCAACATGGACGAGGGCCTGCTGGACTCGAAGGCCATCATGCGCACCTTCCTGCGCCTGATTGCGGGCGAGCCGGACATTGCACGCGTCCCGATCATGATCGACTCGTCGAAATGGGATGTGATCGAGGAAGGTCTGAAGAATGTTCAGGGCAAGTCGATCGTCAATTCGATCAGCCTGAAAGAAGGCGAGACGCCGTTCCTGGAACAGGCCCGCCTGGTGAAGTCCTATGGCGCCGCGGTCGTGGTGATGGCGTTCGACGAACAAGGCCAGGCCGAAACGGCCGAACGCAAGTTCGACATCTGCAAGCGAGCCTATGACTTGCTGGTCGACACGGTCGGCATCGACCCCAACGACATCATTTTTGACCCGAACATCTTCGCGGTCGCGACCGGCATTGCAGAGCATGACGATTACGGCGTCGCCTTCATCGAAGCGACGCGCCGTATCCGCAAGGAACTTCCCGGCGCCCACGTCTCGGGCGGCGTGTCGAACCTGTCCTTCTCCTTCCGCGGCAACGAGACCGTGCGCCGCGCGATGCACTCGGTCTTCCTCTACCACGCCATCAAGGCGGGGATGGACATGGGCATCGTCAATGCCGGCCAGCTCGACATCTACGACGATATCGACGCCGAGCTTCGCGATGCCTGCGAGGACGTGATCCTCAATCGCCGCAGCGATGCCGGCGAGCGTCTCCTGGAGCTGGCCGAGCGCTATCGCGGTGAGGGCAGCAAGCAGAACCAGAAGAAGAATACGGAATGGCGTGACGCGCCGGTCGCCAAGAGGCTGGAACACGCGCTCGTTCACGGCATTGCCGACCATATCGAGGAAGACACCGAGGAAGCGCGCCAGTCCTTCGACATTCCGCTTGAGGTCATCGAAGGCCCGTTGATGGACGGCATGAACGTCGTCGGCGACCTGTTCGGCGCGGGCAAGATGTTCCTGCCGCAAGTGGTCAAGTCCGCCCGCGTGATGAAGAAGGCGGTCGCCTATCTCCTGCCCTATCTGGAGGAGGAAAAGCGCCGCACCGGAATGGAAGGCAAGTCCAACGGCAAGATCATCATGGCGACGGTGAAGGGCGATGTGCACGACATCGGCAAGAATATCGTCGGTGTCGTCTTGCAGTGTAATGGCTACGAAGTTGTCGACCTTGGCGTCATGGTCCCGGCGGAGACCATTCTCGACACGGCAAAGAAGGAAAACGCCGACATTATCGGCCTGTCCGGCCTGATCACGCCGAGCCTCGACGAGATGGTCAATGTCGCTGCGGAAATGCAGCGCCAGGGCTTCGAGCTTCCGTTGCTGATCGGCGGCGCGACGACCAGCCCGGCGCACACGGCAGTGAAGATCGAGCCGGCCTACAAGAACAACGCCGCCATCCACGTCAATGACGCCAGCCGTGCCGTGGGCGTGGTGTCAAAACTGCTGTCGGGGCATGCGCGCGACGGTTATGTCGCCGACATCCGCGAAGAATACGAAAAGATCCGCAAGCGCCGCGCGAATGCGCAGGCGGCCAAGAACCGCGTGCCGCTGGACGCCGCGCGCAAGAACGCCGCGAAGATTGACTGGGCCGGTTACGAGCCACCCAAGCCGCTGAAGCCTGGCGTGACGGCCATCGACGACGTCACGGTCAAGGATCTCGTCCCCTATATCGACTGGACACCCTTCTTCGCGAGCTGGGAGATCAAGGGGCAATTTCCCCAGATCCTCGACGATCCCAACCGGGGGGAAGCCGCTCGCAGCCTCTACGCCGACGCGCAGCGCATGCTGGGCAACATGGTGCAGGAAGGTTGGCTCAATCCGCGCGGTGTCGTGGGTTTCTGGCCGGCCAACGCCAAGGGCGATGACATCACCGTCTGGACCGATGAAAACCGCACGGCCGAGCGCGCGACTTTCTTTGGCCTGCGCCAGCAGGCGGCAAAGGACAATGATCGTCCCCACCTGTCGCTGTCGGATTTCGTGTCGCCAGATGGCGCTGACTGGATTGGCGGCTTTGCCGTTACGGCCGGCGAAAACCTCGACAAGATGCAGGCGTTCAAGGACGACCATGACGACTATTCCGGCATCCTGTTCCAGGCGCTTTCGGACCGTATCGCCGAGGCTTTCGCGGAATATCTGCATGAGCGTGTCCGCAAGCAGTTCTGGGGCTATGCCCCCGACGAGCATTTCGAAGGCGAGCAACTGATTGCCGAGGCCTATCGCGGCATCCGTCCGGCACCGGGCTACCCGTCCCAGCCCGACCACACCGAGAAGCTGACCCTGTTCAACCTGCTCGACGCCACCGACAAGTGCGGCGTGAAGCTGACTGAAAGCCTCGCCATGATGCCGGCCTCGTCGGTGTCGGGCCTCTATCTGGGGCATCCCGAAAGCGTCTATTTCGCAGTCGGGCGTATCGCGCGCGATCAGGTCTCCGATTATGCCGAACGCAAGGGCTGGTCGATCGAGGAGGCCGAAAAACGCCTCGCCCCGATCCTCGGCTACGAGCCGGGCGAGGAGGAATCCCAGAGTGCCGCCTAGCGGCTGAATTGGCCTTTTGGCGTCTTCCCCTTCACAATGGCCTGAACGCTGATGACTGAGGGGGAATATCATGCGCGCAGTTCTGACCGCCGGTTTGCCGGCGCTGTTGCTTCTCGCCGCGTGCGGCCAACCGGATGCAACGGACAACACGCCGTCCGACCCGCCGGAACAATCCGGCGGCCTTCCGCCTGAAACCGGCGGGGACGGCGAAACCGCGTCGATGCCGATGGAACGGGTGCCCGGTGTCGCCGAAGGTGTGACCGGCCAGACCTATGAAGCCACCGTTGACCTGTCCGGTTACTACATGCCGGAAGAGGCGGTGCAGGCGGCGGGCAATATCGAACTCGATCACATCTTTGTCGGCGCCGACTGGGAATTCGCGGAGTATTTCGCGGCGCCCGAGGACGCGTTTCTGCCGATCCTGGTGCAGTTCAACGACGTGTCGAGCGAAACCGGCACCAATGAATTGGGACAGGAATATTTCCTTGTCAGCTACAGCTTCCGGCCGACTGATTTCCGGGTCACCGACGAGGTGCTGGTCTTTTCAGGGTCTCATCCCGATCTCGGGATGATCCGGTTCGAGGGCCGGTTCGACACCGCTGCCGTCGCGCAAATGCATCAGGACATGCCGGGCGAGACCAGCGGCGCCCTGATCGGCGCGGTGGGAATTGGCACCGACCGGATCGAGGGCGTCCGCTTCATGGCGTGGATGGGCGACTAGAAGCGTCCCGCTTGGTAGTCGAGCATAGCCTGGCGCACTTCGCCTTCGGTATTCATCACGAAGGGGCCGCCCCACGCGACCGGCTCGCCAATCGGGTTGCCCGCCAGCAGCAAGGCCGTTGCGCCGTCCGGTCCGGCTTCGAGACGGACGGCCTTCCCGTCGGTCAGGACACCCAGCTCACCGGCCTCCAGCGAAACGGGACGGTGATCTGCGTCCTGGACCTTCAGTGAACCATCGCGCACCGCGACCATGACGGTTTTCTCCGCAGGGATCGGCTCTTCGTAGACGCCGCCCGCTTTGAGGCGCACGTCGGCATAAAAGGGGTCGATCGCCACATCGCGGACAGGACCTTCGACACCGGTCGATGTCCTGCCGGTGACGATCCGGGCTGTCGCACCGGTGTCCCGGACGTCCTGGGGGATGCGCGACGGGTCAAATTCCTGATAGCGCGCGGGATCCATCTTCCGGGCCTTCGGCAGGTTGATCCACAGCTGAAAGCCGGAGATCAGCCCGTCTTCCTGTTCGGGCATCTCCGAATGTTCGATACCGCCAGCAGCGGTCATCCACTGAACGCCGCCCGGTTCGATCACGCCTTCATGACCCTTGTTGTCCTGGTGGCGCAGCTTGCCCGCGAACATGTAGGTTACCGTCTCGAACCCGCGATGGGGGTGCGGGGGGAATCCGGCGATATAGTCGCCGGGATTGTCCGAGTGGAAGTGATCCAGCAGCAGGAACGGATCGAGCATCTGCAATTCGCGATGCCCAAGCAGGCGGCGGATCTTCACGCCCGCGCCATCCGCTGTGGCAACGCCCCGGGTTTTGAAAGCAAGCGTCCGAAGAGGGTTCATCACGCGTCTCCTTTCGCAACTATCTAGGATCACGCAACCGATTGAGCGACCCCGCCGCACGGACAAGCCGTCTTTCCGGACTGGAAACACCCAGCTTTTCCCTGACGGGAACGCGAGGAGGCGCTAGGGTGGGGGCAATAGTCGATTCAAAAGGGGTTTGCCATGCGATCAGTCCACATTGCTGCAATATCGGCGATAGCGCTGCTAGGTACTGGATCTGCGTTCGCCATTGCCGCTGACCACCACGGCGCCACGGGGGATGGTCATCACGCGCACGAGCCAAGCATGTCCGGGCAAATCTATGCGTCCGACATCGAACTGGGTGGTTACTATCTGCCGGCCAGCGACGTGTCCGTCGGCGATGTTTATCTCGACCATATTTCGCTGGGGATGGCCTGGGAGTTCGAGGAATTCCTGGCCGGTGGCGAGGAAACCTTCCCTCCCGTCAGCCTGCACTTTGAGGATCGTTCAAGTCCGACCGGCGTGGGCGAACTGGGCAACACCTATTACGAGGTGACCCACTGGTTCCAGCCCGAGAATTTCCTGGTGACCGGTTCCGCCCTGTCATTCAGCGGCACCCATGAGCTGCTGGGCGATATCCGCTTTGAAGGCAGTTTCGACGCCGGACAGGTCGCCGCGATGCAAAACGGGGATCCGCACCTGGCCGAGACGGCCCTGACCGGGACGATGCATATCGGCGAGGCTGTGTTCGAGGACGTCCATTTCCAGGGCTGGCTCGGGGACTGATACGCATTTGCCCGCCGCGAAGAAACAACCTGTCCTGATCGGATGGCGTGAATGGGTCCGCTTGCCCGAACTGACCGATCACGCCATCAAGGCGAAGATCGACACCGGTGCGCGCACGTCGGCCATTCATGCCTGGAAGATCCAGCGCTTCATGGACGAGGGCGCGCCCTGGGTCCGGTTTGAGCTTCACCCGGCGCAGCGTGACAACCGGACACGCATCGCCTGCACTTTGCCGATACACGACGAACGCGAAGTGCGATCTTCCAATGGCGAGACGACCGTGCGCCTCGTTGTGAAGACCAAGCTGAAAATGGGTCATCGTTTGTGGCCCATTGAATTGACTTTGGCGCGGCGGGACCAGATGGGTTTCCGAATGTTGATCGGACGATCGGCACTGAAACGCCGTGTGGTGATCGATCCGGCCGCGTCGTTTCTGACCGGGCGCCTCACGGACGCGGTTTAGCGTCGCCGCTGCCTGACGCATACTGACCTTTGGCCACACAGGGACAACTCCCATGCGCCTTCTCATGCTCGCCCGGAATGCCGGGCTTTATTCGCACAAGCGGCTGGTTGATGCCGCCGAGGCGCGCGGCCACGAGATCGATGTTCTCGATACGCTGCGCATCTACATGAACATCACCTCGCACCGTCCCGAGGCCCGCTATCAGGGGCGGTCGCTGGAAGGATATGACGCGGTCATCCCCCGCATCGGTGCCTCGATCACCAGCTATGGCACGGCCGTGGTCCGGCAGTTCGAGATGATGGGCGTGTGGGCGCTCAACGAGTCGGTCGCGATTGGACGTTCGCGCGACAAGCTGCGCTCGCTTCAATTGCTGTCGCGCGCCGGGATCGGCTTGCCCGTCACCGCTTTTGCCCACGAGACACGCATGACTGACGACGTGCTCGACATCGTCGGCGGCGAGCCGGTGGTCATCAAGCTTCTGGAAGGCACGCAGGGCGTCGGCGTTGTGCTGGCCGAAACCCGCCGCTCGGCGCGATCCGTGATCGAGGCTTTCCGCGGTGCGAAGGTCGATATCCTGGTCCAGGAATTCATCAAGGAGGCGGGCGGCGCCGATGTGCGCATGATCGTCGTCGGCGGCAAGGTGGTTGCCGCGATGAAGCGCCAGGGCGGCGAGGGCGATTTCCGCTCCAACCTCCACCGGGGCGGATCGTCGTCGAAGATCAAGATCACGCCGGAAGAACGTTCGACCGCGATCCGTGCCGCCAAGGTGATGGGGCTGAACGTCGCCGGTGTCGACATCCTGCGCGCCAATCACGGCCCCGTGGTGATGGAAGTGAACTCCTCGCCCGGACTGGAAGGCATCGAGGAAACGACCGGCATTGACGTGGCCGACGCGATCATCGATTTCGTCGAGAAGACCGCCAAGTTCGGCAAGACGAAGACCAAAGGCACAGGATGAGCGCAGCCGTTTTCGAGATTGCCGGGCACGCCATTCCGCCCGGTGAGCGCGGTATCGTCGACATTCCGGTTTCGGTCCTGTCGGACCACACGCCGATGGCCCTGTCGGCCCAGGTCGTTCATGGCCGCCGCGAGGGGCCTTGCGCCTTCGTTTCCGGTGCGATCCACGGCGACGAGATCATCGGTGTCGAGATTATCCGGCGCCTGCTGCGAACCCCGCAGCTGAAATCGCTCCGGGGGACGCTGATCTGCGTGCCGATCGTCAACACGTTCGGCTTCATCAACCACTCGCGCTACCTGCCGGATCGCCGTGATCTGAACCGATCCTTTCCGGGCGCTTCGACCGGTTCGCTGGCGGCCCGGCTGGCGCGGCTGTTCATTGACGAGATCGTGTCGCGCTGCGAGGTCGGGATTGACCTGCACTCTGCTGCCGAACACCGGGTGAACCTGCCGCAGATCCGCATCGATGCCGGCTCGAAGCGCGTCCATAAGCTGGCCGAAGCCTTCGCTGCGCCGGTCATCGTGCAGTCAAAGCTGCGCGACGGATCGCTGCGCATGGCCGCCCGCGAAATGGGCAAGGACGTGCTGGTCTATGAAGCCGGCGAGGCGCTGCGTTTCGACGAACAGGCGATCCGGATTGGCGTCAAGGGCATCCTTCGCGTGCTGCACGAGCTCGGCATGGTGACGAGCGAAAAGGGGCTGACATCGAAGATCCGCCCTGTCGTCTCCAAGCGCAGCGCGTGGGAACGCGCCCCGATGGGCGGCGTGCTGCGCGCCTACAAGGCTGCCGGCGAACAGGTCGAGAAGGGTGAAATCATCGCCGTGATCGCCGACCCGCTGGGAGAACGCGAGGAGGCGGTCCAGGCCGCACATGCAGGCCTGATCATCGGACGTACGATGCTGCCCATCGTCAATGAGGGCGATGCCCTCTTTCACATCGCCGAGATTTCACGGTCGCTCAAGGTCGATCCGCTCGTCCGCATGGGCGAGGAAACCGAAGGCGACCCGTTGTTCGACGAGGACGAAATTCTCTGAAGCAGTCCTGGCGGCCCCGGAATAAAAACGGGACCGCCTGCATTGCAGACGGTCCCGCGAAATACGGTGTTCCGGACCGGAGGGACTGGGAAGGGGGTCCGGAACGTCCCGGATCGAGCCTCTCGGCTCCATCACGACTATGATGCCGGGGATGTCTCATTCGGATGCAGGGCTGCGGCTTGGATGAAGCTGACGCCGCCCGTGTAGGGGCCGGACGGCGTCAGACTTCAAGAGGGATGTCTTTCGCAAGACAAACAGGATTACGCGACTGGCCGGTGAACGGATCACCGCCTTGCGCAACTATTTTCGTTTTCCGTATCCGCCGCCTCCGGGTGTCTCGATCTCGATGGCATCGCCGGGTTCGACGGTTACGCTGAACAGCGAGGGCAAAGCTTCGCGCTGCCCGCTGGCGTGAACTTTCCACTGTTGTCCTGACAAGGCGCTGCCGCCTCCTTCGAGGCCCGTGGGCGCCTCGTTGCGCCGCGATGACAGCAGCGACGCCTCCATCGCGTCGAGGAAGACCAGCTTGCGGCTGGACCCGTCCCCGCCAGTAAAGGCTCCGCCGCCTCCTGATCCGGGGCGCACCCGGTGCCAGGCAAGCCTTACCGGAAAGCGGCGCTCCAGCACTTCCGGGTCGGTCATCCGGGAATTGGTCATGTGCGTGTGAATGGCACTGGTTCCCGCAAAGCCGTGTCCTTCGGCGTCTACCCCGGCCCCGGACCCGCCGCAGATCGTCTCGTAATACTGGTAACGCGCATTGCCGAAGGTGAAGTTGTTCATCGTGCCTTGCGCATTCGCCATCCGGCCGGTGGCGGCAAACAGGGCATCGACGACCAGCTGGCTGGTCTCGACATTGCCGGCAACGACGGCAGCAGGCGGTTTGGGATCCAGCAGGCTGCCTTCGGGGATGACGATCTCCAGCGGTTTCAGACACCCTTCATTCAGTGGAATGGCGTCGCCAACGAGGCAGCGGAAAACGTAAAGCACGGCGGCGCGCGCCACACTCGAGGGGGCATTGAAATTGCTGCGGCGCTGAAGGCTCGTCCCGGTGAAATCCACCCTGGCCGTGCGCGCGTCGCGGTTGACCGTGATACGGACGCGGATCTCCGCCCCGTCTTCCAGCCGCGCGACCGCTTCACCGTCCTTCAGCGCGTCGATGACGCGGCGAACCGCGCGTTCCGCATTGTCCTGAACATGACCCATATAGGCGCGCACGACATCAAGCCCGTGATCGCAGACCATGCGGCCCAATTCCGCCGCGCCCTTTGCGCAGGCCGCCAGCTGGGCCTTCATGTCCGCGACATTCTGATCCGGATTGCGGGCCGGATACGCGCCCGAGCCCAGCACGTCGCGCACGGCGCGGTCCAAGAATTGTCCGCCCGCCATCACCTTGATGTTGCGGAAAAGGACGCCTTCCTCGTCGATGGTGGTGGAGAAGGGCGGCATGGAACCGGGCGCGATCCCGCCGACATCGGCATGGTGTCCACGCGCCGCCACCCAGAACAGGCGCTGGCCACTGGCATCGTCGAAGACCGGCACGACAATCGTGATATCGGGCAAATGCGTGCCGCCATCATAGGGCGCGTTGACTGCGACCGCATCGCCCGGACCAAGGTCGGGGTGCGCCGCGGCAGCGGCTTTGACGCTTGCCGACATTGATCCCAGGTGGACCGGCATGTGCGGGGCGTTGGCGACCAGCCCGCCATCGGCGTCGAACACGGCGCAGGAGAAATCGAGGCGTTCCTTGATGTTCACCGAATGCGCAGTGCGTTCGAGCGCTGTGCCCATCTGTTCGGCAACCGACATGAACCGCTTATTGAACAGCTCCAGCCGCACCGGGTCGAGCTCGGTCGAGCCTGCCTCTTTCCCGGCAGCGGCCTGCCGGGTGAGGACGAGCATCCCGTCGGTCAGGCGCTCGGCCTTCCACCCTTCTTCGATCACGAGTGTGGAATTGGGTTCGGTGATCAGCGCCGGCCCGGCGCAGCGCGCGCCCGGCCCGAAATCGTCAAGCGAGAAGACCGGCGTCGACCGCCAGCCACCCCCGGAGAAGACCTGCGTCGAGCGACGGGGTTCCGGGTCGCCCATCGTATCGGGCAGGGCAAGCGACCAGCCGCCCGCGCCGGGCGGGTCTGCTTCGGCCTCTGCGGCCACAGACTCGATCATCAGCTGCGCATCGCCGGGCGTGAAGCCGAACAACTGGCTGTGCGCGCGGGCAAAATCGGACCGCATCGACTCCGCGCCTGCGAAGGCGACGGGAAGGGCTGTGTCGGACCCTGCGACCTTGACCCGCGCTTCGGTCGTGATGCGCACGCCCTGGCCATCGGCGCCTTGCCTGACGAGTGCGCTCCGCGCTTCGTGCGCCAGTTCGTCGGCGCGTGCCCGCGCGTCATCAAGGGCCGTGTCGAAGGCAGATTCGATCGCCGCCTCTCTTGTCTCCCGTAACTCTGCCAGCCCGATCCCCAGTGCCGACAGCAAGCCGGCAAAGGGATGGACCAGGACCGTGGTCATGCCGAGCGCTTCGGCGACCTTGCACGCGTGCTGACCACCTGCACCCCCGAAAGACGAAAGCGCATACCCGCCCGGGTCGACCCCCTGGCCGATCGAGATCTGCTTGATGGCCTGCGCCATGTTTTCGATCGCCACGGCAAGAAAGCCCTCGGCCGCAGCTTCAGGACTGCCGAGTCCCATCGCATCGGCGAGTTTCGCCAGCGCAGCGCGGCTCGCCTCTACGTCCAGGGGACCGTCTGAAGTCTCTCCGAAGACGTGCGGGAAATCCTGCGGCTGGATGCGGCCCAGAACGATGTTCGCGTCCGTGACGGTTGCCGGGCCGCCGCGGCCATAGCCGGCCGGTCCGGGCATCGCACCGGCACTGTCAGGGCCGACGCGCGCCCGTTCGCCATCGAACTGCAGCACCGATCCGCCTCCGGCAGCGACGGTGTGAACGGCCATCATGGGCGCGCGCAAACGCTGCTCGGCGATGCGCGCCTCGCTGACCCGTTCATAACGTGCGCCGTCATACCGGGAGACGTCCGTGGACGTGCCGCCCATGTCAAAGCCGATGGCCTTGGGAAATCCCGCAGCGCGCGCCGTTTTGGCCATGCCGACGACCCCGCCAGCCGGACCGGACAAAACCGCGTCCCGCGCAGCGAAACGCTCCGCCGCCGTCAGTCCCCCCGAAGACTGCATGAAGAAGAGCGGCGCACCATCCAGCCGCGCGGCCACCCGCCCGGCATAATCGCGCAGTACCGGCGTAAGATAGGCATCAAGCACGGTGGTGGACGCGCGCGGCACGATCTTCACCAGGGGGCTTGCCTCGTTCGACATGACGACCGTTTCGAAACCGGCCTCGCGCGCCAGCTCGGCCAGGCGCTGCTCGTGGGCGGGTTGGACATAGGCGTGCAGGCAGGCAATCGCTGCCGTCCTGCAGCCGGCGTCCCACGCGGCCTCTAGTCCGGCCAGCGCGGCTTTCTCGTCGAGCGGTTTGACGACCGCACCGTCACCATCAGCGCGCTCGTCCACTTCCAGCACGCGGCTGTGCAACGGTTCAGGGCGGTCGATCTGCATCGCGAAGATGTCGGGACGGGTCTGGTCGCCGATCACCAGCAGATCGCCAAAGCCTTCGGTAACGACGAACACCGTCGGTGCGCCCTTGCGCTCGAGCAGGGCGTTCGTGGCGACCGTCGTACCCATTTTCACGGCCGTGACCGTGTCCGGCGGGATGGCGTCTCCGGTCTTCAACCCGAGGAGCCGCCTCACGCCCTCGGATGCGGCATCGGCATAGTCAGGGCTTTCCGACAGCAGCTTTTTTGCGGTCACCCGGCCGTCTGGCGCACGCGCAAGGATATCGGTGAAGGTGCCACCGCGGTCGATCCAGAACTCCCACCTGCCGTTCACGACTCGCGCTGCTCCGATTCCCGCGTTACATGCGGGCTGGAGACTAGCCTCATGTCCCTCTGGCGCAAGCTGACCCAACTGATAGCTGGCCGTCCCGATCCGTTCGACCTCGAGGTCCCGGATTACGGGCCGGGTCACCGTGTCGACAACGCCGAGTTCGCGATGGCGCTGATTGCGCTCGGCGCAAAGATCGCCAAGGCCGACGGGGTGGTCACGACCGACGAGGTGGCGGCATTCCGACAGGTCTTTCGGGCGCCTGCCGAAGGCGAGGAGGCGATTGCGCGCCTGTTCAACCTCGCCAAGGAAACCACGCTCGGCTTTGAAGGTTATGCCCTGCGGCTTGCCAGGCGATTCCGGGCGCATCCTGCCGTGCTGGAAGACGTGCTCGACGGCCTGTTCCACATCGCCAAGGCTGACGGGGCCGTGACCGTGTCCGAACTGGAATATCTGGAAACGGTTGCCGGGATATTCGGTTTCTCCGAGCGCGAATTCCGCCGGATCCGCCTGGGGCATATCGGCCTGCCGGAAGATGACCCCTGGCTGATCCTGGGTGTCGATCCCGATATCGATGATGCCGGCTTGAAGCGCGCCTATCGCCGGATCGCGGCACAGAATCACCCCGACGCCCTGGTGGCGCGCGGCGCGCCGCTCGAAATGCAGCGGCTCGCGGATGAGAAAATGGCCATGATCAACGCCGCTTACGCCCAAATTCGCGCGCGCCGCCGGGCTGAATCGCCGCAGGGCGATTGACGCGGCGCATTCTGGCCCCAAAATTGATGCAAGACTGCGGGGGCAGCTTACGGGAGTAGCCACATGAGTGAGGCGACAAACTCTTCGGACCAGATCACGCGCGGCGTTGGCCGCGTGGTGCGCGCGATTGCGGCAACGGTGATCGCCGTGGCCTTCATCGGGCTGGTGCTTTTCCTCGCCGCTTTCCTGACCGCTGCCGCGCTGGCGGCTGTCGGCGTCGCCATCCTGGCGGGAAGCGCCTGGTGGCTGTGGTCGAAAATCCGTGGCCCGCGCAAGTCTGGCGAGTCGGATGACCCGACGCTGCTGGTGGCGCGCCGTGGCCCGAATGGCTGGACCGTCGAAGGCTCGGGCCGCTTCTAGTTCAAAGTGATTGCGTTTGATGCGCGTTCCGGGCTAACGCCCGGACCATGACGCTGCGCGATGCCTCCGGCCTGGTGGCCATGTGCCTGATCTGGGGCTTCAATTTCGTGGTGGCGAAATTCTCGGTCGCAGGCATTCCCGCATGGGTGCCGGGGTTCGAGGGGTCTCCGCCCATCTTCTTCGCCTTCCTGCGTTTCCTGCTGCTGGCGCTCGTGCTGGCGCCTTTCCTGAAACCGATGCCGAAGGACTGGCCGCGTCTTCTGGGCGTGGCGGCGTGCATGGGCGGGCTGCAATACGCGCTGATCTTCATCGGGCTTCAGACTGCCACCCCGTCGGGCATGGCGATCGCGCTTCAACTGGGCGTTCCGTTCGCGACCATCCTGTCGGTGATCTGGCTGGGCGAACGGCTGGGGCCGTTGCGCCTGGCCGGGACCGTCGCGGCCTTCATCGGCGTTGCGCTGGTCAGCGCCGATCCGGCCAATCTGACGGTGTCTGTCGGCCTGCTGATCGGTGTCGCTGCATCGGCTGTCGCCGCGACCGGCATGATCCTCGTCAAGAAGATCGACATGAAGCCCTTCCGGCTGCAGGCTTGGATCGGCCTGTTGTCGGCACCCCTCCTGCTGGCGCTGTCGCTTCTGTTTGAGCGCGGCCAGATTGAAGCGGTCGCCAGCGGCGGCGTCCTGTTCATCCTGTCGCTCGTCTACACTGTGGGGCTGGTGAACGTGTTCGGACACGGCGTCTTCTATCACCTGATCCAGCGCTATGAGACGAACCTGATCGCGCCGCTGACCCTTCTTGCGCCCTTGTCGGGCGTCGGCTTTGGTATCCTCGTGGCGGGCGATCCGCTCGGGTGGAGGCTCGCCATTGGCGGCGTCATCGCCCTGGCCGGTGTTGCGCTGGTCGCGGCCCGGCCGAACCGGAAGCTCCCGAAGGCGCCGCTGGCACGCAAGGAGGCCTTGTGACGATCACGGACCTGCCATCGCCGAACTTCAATGACCGGAAAGCGCCGACCCGCTTTGTCGTTCTGCACTACACCGGCATGGAGACGGGGCAGGCGGCCATCGACCGGCTTCGCGATCCGGACGCCGGCGTCAGCGCCCACTACGTCGTCGAAGAGGATGGCAATGTCCTGCGCCTCGTCGACGAGGACAGGCGCGCCTGGCACGCTGGCGTTGGCGAGTGGCAGGGCGAAACCGACATGAACTCCGCTTCCATCGGGATCGAGATCGTCAATGGCGGGCATGATTTCGGTCTTCCGGATTATCCGGACGCCCAGATCGACGCTGTCATTTCGCTGGTGAAGGACATTCTGCTCCGCCGTGAGCTGACACCTGCGGCGGTGATCGGTCACTCCGACCTCGCCCCCGGCCGCAAGCAGGATCCCGGCGAGAAATTCCCCTGGCGGCGGCTCGCCGATGCGGGGGGCGCAATCTGGCCGTCCCTCATCGACGCGGAATCCGATGACGTTGAGAGCGATCTGGCGAAGATTGGCTATGGAGTCTCGGCCGGCCTGCCCGCCGTGATCGAGGCTTTCCAGCGCCGCTTCCGGCCTTCCGCTGTGTCCGGCGACGCGGACGACGAGACAAGGCGGCTAATCAAGGCCGTCGCGGCGATGTCAGGACACTGAACCGCCAGTCCCACAAAGACGGGCCCAGAACGACCGCTATGCCGAATTGCGGCTTTCTTCGGAGTGACGCCAGACCTGCTGTCATCGCCGCGAAGGCGGGAGCCCAGTTTCAGAGGCTTTTCTGGATTCCTGCCTTCGCGGGAATGACTCAGCGATTTGGCCCTCCTCCCTGCCCCCGGAACCCGCCACTTCCCAATCCCTCTTCAATTCATTCAAACTTCATAATATAAAGTAATTCAGAGTTAGGGAGGCGAGGATGCAGATCATTCACGATATCTGGGGCGCGATGCATACGGCGGCAGCCTTCATTGCGCTCGCGACCGGCGCGATGGTGTTGCTTCGGCCCAAGGCAGGCCGGCAGCACAAGTTGACCGGCTACACCTATTTCATCGCCTTCTGGGTGCTGATCCTGGCCGGGCTGCCCATGGCGCGCGACGGGATCACGGCATTCCATTGGCTGTCGCTCATCAGCGCCGGCAGCCTGATCGCGGGTTTGTGGATGATCCTCGCCTCCAAACGCGCAAGGACCGCCAAGGGCCGCGCCCAGCTGGTGTTCGGCCACTACAAATTCATGGCCTGGTCCTATGTCGGCCTGGTCGCGGCTGGGGTGTCACAGCTTGCGACGCGCTATGCGGTCCTTACCGGCGGTATGTCGACCTTCTGGTGGGCCGTGCTTCTGGCCTCGCTCGCCGTGACCGGCGTGGGAGCGATCTGGATCCGCTCGTCTGATCCCGGCGTGATCGCCCGCCATGCCCGCGCGCTTGACGACAGCGCCGCTTAGGACGACATAGGCCGCTGGTCAGGCGGCCGGGCGGCCGCTCCCGCAATCCCCGAAAGGGGGCGGGGGAGGAAAGTCCGGGCTCCACAAGGGCAGGGTGCCAGGTAATGCCTGGCGGGGGCGACCCCAGGGAAAGCGCCACAGAGAACAGACCGCCGGCCCTTCGCGGCCGGTAAGGGTGAAACGGTGCGGTAAGAGCGCACCGCCCCGACCGTAAGGAAGGGGGCATGGCAAGCCCCACCCGGAGCAAGACCGAATAGGGATGGAGGCTGGTTCGTCCAGCACGCTCGCCTTTGAGCGCCATCCGGGTAGGTCGCGTCAGGCGCACCGCGAGGTGTGTCGCAGAGGAATGGTCGCCGCGTTCTTTCCGTTCCGGAAAGAACGGCACAGAACCCGGCTTACAGGCCGCCTGATCAGCTAACTCCCCGCTATTCCACGGGGTAGGCCCAATCTGTTCTTTTTATGTTCTCTTGCGGCGTCTTTTCGGCGCGTCGCGAATACTGTCGACTCTGTAGAAAAAACAGGCTGAAAGACGCATTCCGCGTTGTTTCCCATAAAATCCCATGTTATCCCATCGTTAACCACGGGGGCGGTTTCGTGGCGAGGGGAGACTTCGGTGTTTTTGTCGACGACGACCAATGGAATTGACGCGAAGGGNCGCCTGTCCGTCCCCGCTGATTTCNGCTCGATCGTCCGCAACAGCCCCTTCGATGGCATCTATGTCTGGCCGTCCTTCGACGGCGAATACCTGGAAGGTGGCGGGCAATCCTTGATGGATCGCTACCTCGGCATGATTGAAAGCATGGACCCGTACGACGATGCGCGCGTCGCGCTCGCTCGCGCGATCTTCGGTTCGGCGCGCCCGCTCTCCTTCGACGCCAACGGCCGGATCACCATGCCCAAGCCGTTTGCCGAACATGCGGGCCTCGAGTCGAGGGCGACCTTCGTTGGTCTGGGGTCGAGTTTCGAAATCTGGAACCCGGACGTCTACGCCTCCCACGAGATCGAGGCGCGCAAGCTGGCGCGCGAAAACAAGCGTTCGCTGAAGATGCCGCCCGCGCGGCCGGTGGGGGCGTCATGAGCCACGCGCCCGTCATGCTGACCGAGGTGGTCGCTGCGCTGCAGCCGCGCGATGGCGCGCTCTACATCGACGGCACATTTGGCGCGGGCGGTTACACCCGTGCCATCCTGGGCGAGGCCGACTGCCGCGTGCTCGGGATTGACCGCGACCCTTCGGTTGCGGCGATGGCCGAGCAGGTCAAGCAGATGTTCGGCGGTCGCTTCGTCCTGGTGCGCGCGCCCTTCGGCGCGATGGACGAAGTGATCTCGGTCAATGGCGGCGAGACGGTCGATGGCATCGTTCTCGACATCGGTGTGTCCTCCATGCAGATCGACCAGGCCGAGCGCGGTTTTTCGTTTGCGAAAGAAGGCCCCCTCGACATGCGCATGTCGAGCGAGGGGCCGAGCGCCGCCGACGCGGTGATGCTCCTGCCGGAAGCCGATCTCGCCGCGATCTTCTGGCACTACGGCGAAGAAAAGAAATCGCGCCGCGTTGCGTCGGCCATCGTCCGCGCGCGCGCCGAGGAAGCGATCACGACCACTGAGCGCCTGGCCGAGATCGTCGCCAAGGCGGTCGGCGGCAAGCCGGGCCGGATCCATCCGGCGACCCGGACCTTTCAGGCGCTGCGCATCTACATCAATGACGAGCTCGGCGAGCTGGTCCGCGCGCTTCATGCGGCTGAGACAATCCTCTCGCCTGCGGGGCGGTTGGTCGTCGTGACCTTCCACTCGCTTGAAGACCGTATCGTGAAGAACTTCCTGCGCGAGCGGTCCGGCCTGTCGGGTGGGGGTGGTTCGCGTCACCTGCCGGAAGCCGAGCCGGCCGCGCCGCCGTCCTTCCGCCTGCTTCAGCGCAAGGCGATGGAGGCTGGGCAGGCCGAAACGTCGGAAAATCCGCGTGCCCGCTCTGCCAAGTTGCGCGCGGCGATCCGCACCGATGCTCCGGTCTGGCCGGCATCAGACAATTTGCTTCCCCCCGCACCGCTGCTTTCCAGCCTGGAGGCTGCCCTATGATCCGCGCGCTCAACTTGCTGGCATTCGTGGTCGCGGCTGCATTGGCCGTTGCGCTCTACATCGCCAAGACCGAAGCTCAGGGGGCCCAGGAGCAACTCGCTGACTTGCAGGAGCAGCTCTCCGAGGAGCGCCGCCAGATCAACGTGCTCCAGGTCGAGGTGGCGCACCTGGAAGATCCCGAGCGCCTGCGGTCCCTGGCGCGCCGCTACCTGGGATTTGAGCCGCTCGACCCGTCCCGCGAAGTTGCGATGAGCGATCTGCCGCTCCTGATCGAGACCGACCGTGAACTGCGCGCGTCAGACTTGCTGGCGTCAACCGACGGCGAGGCGGGTGCAGTCGTTCCGGCAGGGGGGCGTCCATGATGCGATTCTGGCCGTTCCGCCGGCGGCGGGTAACCGCTGAAACCCAGAGTGCCGGATTGCCTCCGGTCGTTGAAGCCGCGCCAACTGACATGGCGCGGTTTTTGACGCTTGAGGACGAGGAAACCGTTGCCATCGCGGGTGCGCGCCGCCGCCTCACCATGCTCGGCATTGCGCTTGGCTTCGCATTCTCCATCCTTGGCGGGCGGGCGATCATGCTGGCCGTCGCCGGGGAAACCGGTCCGGTCCAGACAATCGCCGCCGCCGATGCGCCGCGCGGCGATCTGGTCGACCGTAACGGCAATGTGCTTGCCACCACCTTGCAGACCTGGTCCCTTTATGCCGACCCGACACAGGTCTGGGACGCCGAGGAGACCGCGACGGCGCTCGCAACCGTCCTGCCCGATCTCGACGTGGACCGTGTCACGCGCGACCTCTCCACGCGCCGGCGTTTTGTCTGGGTGCAGCGCAATCTGACCCCGCGCCAGCGTCAGGCCGTGTTTTCGCTCGGCTTGCCGGGTCTCGACTTCCGCACGGAGCCGCGCCGGGTTTATCCGCGCGGTCGTCTGGCAGCGCATGTCGTGGGCTATTCCGACCGCGATCTGACCGGGATTGCCGGGGCCGAGCGCGCCTTTCAGGGGGCGCTTGAGGCCGGCGACGGGCGGCCGGTCGCGCTCTCCATCGACATGGGGGTGCAGTATCACGTCGACGAGGTCCTGCGCGGCGCGATGCAGGAATTCCGCGCCCTGGCCGCCGTCGGTGTCGTGATGGATGTGCGAACCGGCGAAGTGTTGTCGATGGTGTCGCTGCCTGATTATGACGCCAACCGTCCCGCCGAAGCACGGTCAGATGATCGCCTCAATCGCGCCACGCAGGCCGTCTACGAAATGGGCTCCACTTTCAAGGCCTTTACCGTCGCGCTGGCACTGGAAACAGGTGTGGCGCGCCCCGGCGAAACCTTTGATGCCTCCAACCCGCTGCGTATCGGCGGCCATACGATCCATGACTATCACGCCCAGAACCGGGAGCTGACGCTGTCGGAGATCTTCACCCACTCGTCGAACATCGGCTCCTCGCTCATGGCGCTTGAGGCCGGGGCAGAGGCGCAGCGCGATCTGCTGCAGCGCCTGCGACTGCTGGAGGCGGCGCCGATCGAGCTGGCCGAGACCTCGCGCCCGATCNTACCGCGCAACTGGGGGCCGACCGAAACGGCAACAATCTCCTACGGTCACGGCGTTGCGGTCAGCCCGCTCTCGGTCGCAGCGGCGTTCGCAGCGATCGCCAATGGGGGCGTCTATGTTCAGCCGACGCTGCAACCTGTCCGGCCCGGGGAAACCGTTGCGGGCGAGCAGGTGCTGGACCCGGATGTCGCTCAGCATGTCCTTGATCTGATGCGCGAAGTCGTCGCCGAAGGCACCGGTCGCCGGGCCGAAGTGCCGGGCTATCTGGTCGCCGGCAAGACGGGCACCGCCGAAAAGCCGGGCCGGGGCGGGTATGACCGGAACCGGTTGATCTCGTCCTTCTCGGCCGTCTTTCCCTACAACGATCCGCAATATGTGGTGCTCGTCATGCTCGACGAGCCGCACGGCAATTCGTCGACCTATGGCTACGCCACGGCCGGTTACGTGGCGGCACCTGCCGCAGGCGCGATCATCGAACGCATTGCGCCCATCCTGGGAGTGGACCGCGTGGACGATCCGCTGGCGCGTGCCGCGCTCGTTCGTGCCGCGCTGTCGCCCGATCCCGAAACGCCAGCGCCGAGGATCCAGCATTGACACTCGGTGAGCTTTTCGACGCGGCAGTCCTGCCGCCCCACACAGGCGATGTGACGGTCTCGGGTTTGGCTATCGACAGCCGTGCCGTGAAGCCGGGCGACCTGTTTGCAGCGCTTCCGGGCGTCAAGGCGCATGGCTGGCAGTTTGCCGAAGCCGCCGCGGCCAAGGGGGCAGCGGCCATCCTGACCGAAACCGGAAAGACCGGACTGAAGATTCCGGTCATCGCGGTCGATGATCCGGCCTTGGCGCTGGCCCATGCAGCGGCGCGCTTCTATCCGCGACAGCCCGAAACAATCGCCGCTGTCACCGGCACGAATGGCAAATCCTCGACGGTTGACTTCCTGCGCCAGATCTGGACGCGCGCCAGCATTGACGGGGCCAGTCTCGGAACGCTCGGCGTGGCGCGCGGCGAAGGTCGTATCGAGACCGGTTACACCACCCCCGAT
The DNA here is from genome assembly GCA_002692855.1 of Maricaulis sp. Classification (GTDB taxonomy): domain Bacteria; phylum Pseudomonadota; class Alphaproteobacteria; order Caulobacterales; family Maricaulaceae; genus Hyphobacterium. The sequence continues at coordinate 40,069 of NZMJ01000016.1, read as the reverse complement.
GCCATTGCGCTCCACCAGGCGCTTGACGCATTGACCGGGCAGGGTGTGACACACCTCGCCATGGAAGCGTCGAGCCACGGCCTGAAACAGCGCCGCATGCACGCGGTTAAGGTGACGCTGACAGGGTTCACGAACCTGACCCAGGACCACCTGGATTATCATCCGGACTTCAGCGATTACTTCGCATCCAAACGGTTGTTGTTCTCACGCTTGGCGGAGAAGGGGTCTCCTTCCGTCATCAACGTGGATTCCGAGTGGGGCGACAAGATTGCCGAGGCGGCGCGCGCAGCCGGTCTAGACGTGATCACCGTCGGATGGCGCGGGCGCGACTGGCAGATCCGCGAGATCACACCCCGCCCGGCAAGCCAGCAGATTGTGCTTTCAGTCGGGGGCCGGACGCACCGCGTCGAGCTGCCCTTGGTCGGCGAATTCCAGACCGCAAATGCCGTTGGCGCTGCGGCGCTCGCCGCTTCTTCAGGTGTTGACGAAAAGGAAGCGATTGCCGCGATCAATCATCTCACCGGCGTGCCGGGACGTCTTGAGGAAGCTGCGCGAACCCGGTCGGGTTCGCCGGTCCTGGTGGATTACGCCCATACGCCCGATGGCCTCGACAAGCTGTTGCGCGCTGCCCGGCCGCACACGAAGGGCCGCATCATCCTGGTGTTCGGTTGCGGCGGCGACCGCGATCCCACCAAGCGCGACCGGATGGGCGCCATCGCGGTCGATCTGGCCGACGAAGTGATCGTCACGGACGACAATCCTCGATCCGAAGACCCCGCCGACATTCGCAAGTCCATTCTTCGCGGCGCGCGCGGCGCGACCGAAATCGGCGACCGGGCCGAGGCCATTCGCGCGGGTGTGGCGATGTTGAAACCCGGTGATGCGCTCGTGCTGGCCGGCAAGGGGCACGAGACGGGTCAAAAGGTCGGGGAGGTCGTGCATCCGTTCGACGACCGCGAAGAAGCGCGCCGGGCCATTTCAGAGCATGAGGGCAACCATGACTGAGCCGCTCTGGACAGCACGTGAGGCTTTGGCTGCCACTGGTGGAATTCTCTCCAATGGAACCGACTGGGTCGCGCAAGGCGTGTCGATCGACACCCGGTCGCTGAAACCGAACGATCTCTTTGTCGTCCTGAAAGACCAGCGCGATGGTCACGAATTCGTGCCGGACGCCATGGCGCGCGGCGCGGTTTCCGCGCTGGTGGAAAGCGAACGATGCGGGCCTGGACCGCACCTGGTGGTTCCGGACGCACTCGAAGGTCTGCGCGCCCTGGCGCGAGCCGCTCGCGAACGATCTCACGCAGTACGCGTGGCGGTTACCGGCAGTGTGGGCAAGACCTCGGTCAAGGAGGCGCTCGCTGCTGTTTTCCGGTCCGTCGGGCGCGCCCACTGGTCGGAGAAGTCCTACAACAATCATTGGGGCGTCCCGTTAACGCTCGCGCGCATGCCACGCGGAACCGAACGCGCGGTTTTCGAAATGGGCATGAACCATGCGGGCGAAATCCGCGAACTCACGACCCTGGTGCGCCCGCACGTCGCGCTCGTCACGCGTATTGGCCCGGCCCACCTTGAGCATCTCGGCTCGATGGAAGCGATCGCCGACGCAAAGGGCGAAATATTCGAAGGCCTCATGCCCGACGGTGTGGCCCTTTACCCGGCTGACGACCCCTATGCCGAGCGGTTGTCTTCGCATGCGAAGCAAACTGCCGCCGGCTTCCTGCTCGATTTTGGTGCAACAGCGGGATCCGCGGTCTGTGTGACGCAGTTCGAGAGTGATGCCGGTGGATCGCGCGGACGCGTTTCGGTGCTTGGCAAGGAAGTCAGGTTTGCGATCAGTGCGGTGGGCGATCACTGGGCCTGGAATGCGGCGGCGATTTTCGCTGCGGGCATCGCCTCGGGCATCGACGCCGAGCAGGTCGCAGACGCGCTGGCCACCGTCGCGCCCGAACAGGGGCGCGGAAAGGCGGCGCAGATTACGTTCCCCGACGGCTCCTTCACCCTGCTCGATGACAGCTACAATGCGAACCCGGTGTCGATGCGCGCGGGCATTTCTGTCCTCGCGGCGACGGCACCACAGCGCGGTGGGCGCCGCGTGGCCGTGCTGGGCGAAATGCTGGAACTGGGGCCGGAGGCGGCCCGTCTGCACGCCGGACTGGCCGACGCGCTGGTCTCGGCAGAGGTCGATGCGGTCGTGCTTTGCGGCAAGCTGATGAAGCACCTGCACGACGCCTTGCCCGCCGGGATCGAAACCATTTATGCGCTGGACGCCACGGCAGCGCTGGGGGCGCTCGCTGAAACGCTTAATGACGGCGACGTCGTACTGATCAAGGGATCAAACGCATCCGGCGTGCACCGTATCGCCCGTGCGTTGTCCGAAGGGACGGCCTTCGGCCAGGGGAAGGACTTTTAGACCATGCTTTACTGGCTGCTTGCGCCTTTGGGCGAGGACATAACCCTCCTCAACCTGTTCAATTATATCACCTTCCGCACCGGCGGCGCGATGATGACCGCGCTGGCTTTTGTCTTCATCTTTGGCTCGCCCTTTATCCGGTGGCTGAAGAAGAAGCAGCGCGAAGGGCAGCCCATCCGGGAGGATGGTCCCGAGCGTCACATCCTCGAAAAAGCTGGGACGCCCACCATGGGTGGTTTCCTGATCCTGACAGGGATGCTGATCGCGACCCTGCTCTGGGGCGATCTTTCCAACCAGTATCTCTGGATCGTGATTTTCGTGACGGCAGGGTATGGCGCGATCGGTTTTGTTGATGACTATCGCAAGGTGACCCAGCGCTCGACGGCCGGCCTGTCCGGTCCGGCCAAGCTGGTGCTTCAGTTCATCATTGCCGGCGTTGCGGTCTTCTGGATGACGCACCTGCTGTCGAATGCGCCCGACGTGCCCGATGGCTTTGCGACCGCGATCGCTGTGCCCTTTTTCAAGAACATCCTGATCCCGCTCGGACCCTTCTTCCTCGTATTCGGCATCCTGGTGATCGCCGGAGCGTCGAACGCGGTGAACCTGACTGACGGACTCGACGGACTGGCCATTGTGCCGGTGATGATCGCGGCGGCCAGCTTCGGCTTCATCGCCTACGTCGTCGGCAACTTCGTCTTCGCCAACTATCTGCAACTGAACTTCACACCGGGAACGGGGGAGCTCGCCGTCTTCTGCGGCGCGCTGCTCGGCGCGTCTCTGGGCTTCTTGTGGTATAACGCCCCGCCCGCAATGGTCTTCATGGGCGATACCGGCTCGTTGTCCCTGGGCGGTGCAATCGGCACCATCGCGGTCGCGGTAAAGCACGAAGTCGTCCTCGCCATCATCGGCGGACTGTTCGTCCTCGAAGCGGTCTCGGTGATGGTTCAGATCGCCAGCTTCAAGATGTTCGGCAAGCGCGTCTTCCGGATGGCCCCCATCCATCACCACTTCGAAAAACTTGGCTGGCAGGAACCGACCATCGTCATCCGGTTCTGGATCATTGCGGTCATTCTCGCCCTGATCGGCCTTTCCACACTGAAGCTGAGGTAGTCTGCATGTTTCCGGTCCGCGATTTCGAAGGGCGAAATGTTGCCGTCTTCGGGCTCGGCAGGACCGGCATTGCGGCTGCGAAGGCGCTGGCGGCCGGCGGCGCCCACGTCCTCGCCTGGGACGAGAACGAGGATACACGCGCAGCAGCCGAAAAGGCGGGCATCGCGCTCGAGGATCTGGGCCGCCGGGACTGGGGTGATATTGCCGCGCTGGCCCTGTCGCCCGGCGTGCCGCTGACTCATCCGTCACCGCACCGCATGGTCGAATTTGCCCGGACCGTCGGTGCGGAAGTCATTGGCGACATGGAATTGTTCGCGCGTACGATCAACACCCTGCCTGAAGCCGAGCGCCCGAGCGTCGTCGGCATCACCGGAACGAACGGAAAGTCGACCACCACCGCTCTGGTCGGGCATATCCTGAAGAAGGCAGGGCGCGACGTGCACGTCGGCGGCAATATCGGGGACGCGGTTTTGGGGCTTCCCGCGCCGCGACCGGGCGCGGTCTATGTGCTCGAGTTGTCATCCTACCAGCTCGATCTGACCCACAGCCTCACCTGCGACGTCGCGATCCTGCTCAACCTGTCCCCGGACCATCTCGACCGGCACGGGGACATGGACGGCTACCTGAAAGCCAAGAAGCGCATCTTTGCGAACCAGGCCGCATCGCACACCGCGATCATCGGTGTCGATGACGACTACACGCGCGGCGTCTGCACCGCGCTGATGTCAGCCGGACCGATGAAGGTTGTACCGGTATCGTCAGGCCGGGCGCTCAGCCGAGGCGTCTATGCGCTGGGCGGCAAGGTCCACGACGCCACCCAAGGTCACGCCGAGCTGGGTGCAGACCTCTCTGCCTCTCCCGCCCTGCCGGGCCGTCACAATGGACAGAACGCTGCCGCTGCCTTTGCGGCGGCGCGGGCGCTGGGCGTCAACGCGCGCACGATTGCGCAGGCGATGAAGTCCTTTCCCGGATTGCCGCATCGCGCCGAACGCGTCGGCCAGAAGGACGGGATCGTTATCGTCAACGATTCCAAGGCCACCAATGCCGACAGCACCGCGCAGGCTCTGGGGTGTTACCAGACGATCTACTGGATCGCCGGCGGACAGGCGAAGGCGGGCGGTATAGAGCCGCTGCGCCCCTACTTCCCGCGGATCGCCAAGGCCTATCTGATCGGCGAAGCGCAGGATGCCTTTGCAAGGACGCTGGGCAAGGATGTGGCCTACGACAAGGCCGGAACGCTTGAAAATGCGCTCGATCTTGCCTTGCGCGATGCGGCCGAAGGCGGCCGCGACAATCCGGTCATTCTTCTTTCACCTGCCTGCGCCAGCTTCGACCAGTTCAAGAGTTACGAGCATCGCGGAGACGTGTTCCGCGCGCTTGTGCAGAACCGGCTGAGCGGGCCGGAGCGGGGGGCGGCATGATCGCGGCGCGGGCGCGGGAACTGAATGATTGGTGGCGCGGTCTGGACAGGACCTTGCTGTTTGTCGTCTTCGCATTGATCTGTGTCGGCCTTGTCCTGTCTCTTGCGGCCAGCCCGACGGCTGCGGAACGCATCGCACGCGCAGCCGGCCTGGACGCCTCGCAGGCCAACCCCTTCATCTTCCTCTACAAGCAGATATTCTTCGCCGGTGCGAGCGTTGCGACCCTGCTCGTTGTGTCCAGCCTCTCCCCGAAGGGCGCGCGGCGTCTCGCCGGGATCGTGCTGGTCGGCTCGATCTTCCTGATGATCCTCACGCTGTTCATTGGCTACGAGGTCAATGGAGCGGCGCGATGGCTGCGTTTTGGACCATTCTCGGTCCAGCCGTCGGAGTTTCTGAAACCATCGCTGATCGTCGTCGCTGCCTGGTTGTTCGCCGAATCCCGACGCGGCGCGCCAGTGCCCGGACATATCATCGCCTTCGGCCTCTACCTCGTCGCAGTGGCTTTGCTGATTTCGCAGCCTGATTTCGGCCAGACGGTCCTGATTACGCTGTGCTTTGGCGGCGTCTTCTTTGCAGCGGGCCTCAGCTGGCGCTGGGTGGCGGGGCTTTCGGCGCTCGCCATGGGCGGTGCGGTCGCCGCCTATGTTTTCCTTCCCCACGTCGCCTCGCGCATCGAGCGCTTCATCGATCCGGGTTCTGGTGACACCTACCAGATCGACCGGGCAATGGAGGCGATTGCGCGCGGCGGTGTCGCCGGTGCCGGGCCGGGCGAGGGCGAGGTCAAACGCTTCCTGCCTGACGCACACACCGACTTCATCTTCGCTGTCGCAGCCGAGGAATTCGGCCTGTTCGCCTCGCTCGCCATCATCGGTCTGTTTGCCATCCTTGTGGCGCGGGCCTGGACCAATGCGATGCGCCTGTCGGATCACTTTGCCCAGCTGGCCGTGGCCGGGCTGGCCTTGCAATTCGGACTGCAGGCCATCGTCAACATCGCAGTCAATCTCAGCCTGATCCCGCCAAAGGGGATGACCTTGCCCTTCGTCTCCTATGGCGGGTCCTCGATGGTCGCACTGGCGCTGGGGGCCGGATTGATGCTGGCCTTCACCCGGCGGCGTCCGGGAGCCTACGCGCTCAGGTTCAATCGATGAGCGGCCGCCGGCTGCTCCTGGCAGCAGGCGGGACGGGTGGACACATCTTCCCCGCCCGCGCACTCGCTGACGAGATGATTGCGCGTGGCTGGACCGTGCGCCTGATCACCGACGCGCGCGGCATGAAGCACACAGATGGCTTCCCCGCCGAGACCATCGACCAGGTCCGCGCGGCGAGCCCGTCGACGAAAAACCCGTTCAAGCTGGTCAAGGCGATCATCGACCTCGCCGCCGGGATCGGTCAGGCCAAGAAGATTGTGCGCCGTTGGAAGCCCGACGTGGTCGCAGGTTTTGGCGGCTATCCGGCCTTCCCGGCGCTCTGGGCCGCGCGGGCAGAAAAGATCCCGTTCGCCATTCACGAACAAAATGCCGTGCTGGGCCGGGTCAATCGCGTCTTCGCAAGCAAGGCCGGCGTTGTCGCCAGCGGGTTCGCGCGCCTGGACCGGGCGCCGCGAAACACACGGCGTCTTATCACCGGCAACCCGTTGCGCGCCCCGATCCTTGCCGCGAGAGAGGCCGGTTATCCGCCCCTGGACGACACGGCGACCATTCGCCTGCTGGTTCTGGGGGGCAGTCTTGGCGCGCGCCTGCTGTCCGAAACAGTGCCGCAGGCCGTCGCAGAACTCCCGGAATGGCTTAAATCCCGCCTTGAAGTGGTCCAACAGACCCGCGAGGAATCCCTTTCCATGGCGCGGGACATCTACCAGCAGGCCGGCGTGACCGCCGAATGCCAACCCTTCTTCTCCGATGTCGGAGACAGGCTTTCTGCTGCGCATTTCGTGATTGCGCGCGCGGGCGCGTCCAGCGTGTCCGAGATCGCGGCGGTGGGCCGACCGGCGCTGTTCGTGCCGCTCGCCATTGCGACCGACGATCACCAGACCGCCAACGCCGCTGATCTGGTCGAGGCCGGCGCCGCCGACAGCGTCCCGGAATCCGAGTTTACCGCAGATGCGCTGGCGGCTCTGCTTGAAGTTCGTCTCGCCAACCCGAATGATCTGGTCCAGCGCGCAGCCCGTGCCCGGACGCTTGGAAAACCTGAAGCTGCGTCGCTGTTCGCGGACGCGCTGGAATCGATTGCAAAGGACACATCACGGTGAAGAAATCGACGGCCCTGCCTCTGCGTGTCGGCCCCATACATTTCGTCGGCATAGGCGGCATCGGCATGTCGGGCATCGCCGAAGTCATGCTCAATCTTGGCTATGATGTTCAGGGCTCGGACATCAAGGCGAACCCGAATGTCGAACGCTTGCGTGAACGCGGTGCGCGCGTGTCGATCGGACACAAGGCCGAGAACATTGCCGGCGCGGGCGCCATCGTCGTGTCGACCGCGATCAAGCGCGACAATCCCGAACTGGCCGCTGCCCGCGAAAACAAGATCCCGGTCGTGCGCCGCGCCGAAATGCTCGCCGAACTGATGCGCCTGAAATACTCGGTCGCCATCGCCGGCACGCACGGGAAAACAACCACCACATCGATGGTCGCGGCCCTGCTCGACGGGGCCGGGCTCGATCCCACCGTCATCAATGGCGGTATCATTTCGGCTTATGGGTCGAATGCGAAAATGGGCGCGGGCGACTGGATGGTCGTCGAGGCCGACGAGAGCGATGGCAGCTTCCTGAAGCTGCGCGCCACCGCGGGCATCGTGACCAATATCGATCCCGAGCACATGGAGCATTATTCCAACTTCGACGCGATCCGCGCCGCTTTCCGGCAATTCGTTGAGGGCCTGCCCTTTTATGGCTTCGCCGTGCTTTGCACCGACCACCCGGAAGTCCAGGCGCTCGCCAGCCGGATCGAGGACCGCAAGGTCATCACCTATGGCTTCAATCCGCAGGCCGATGTGCGCGGCGAGAATCTGCGCCCGGAAACCGGCGGGACAAAATTCGATATCGTCTTCCGCAATGGCGAAACCGAGGTCTGGAAGGACTTCTTCCTTCCCATGGTCGGTCAGCACAACGTCCAGAACGCCATCTCTGCGCTCGCTGTCGCACGCCAGCTCGGCGCGACCGAGGACAAGGCCCGCAAGGCGCTCGCCGGCTTTGGCGGCGTGAAACGCCGCTTCACCCGCACCGGAGAGTGGAAGGGCGCGACCATCATCGATGATTACGGCCATCACCCGGTTGAAATCACGGCCGTATTGAAAGCGGCGCGTCAGGCCACACGGGGCAAGGTGATCGCGGTGATGCAGCCGCATCGCTATACCCGTCTGCACGACTTGTTCGAGGATTTCTCGACCTGCTTCAATGATGCCGACAGCGTTCTGGTCGCTGACGTCTACGAGGCAGGCGAGACCCCGATCGAGGGCGCTGACCGCGACCATCTGGTCGACAGTCTCAAATCGCACGGCCACCGCGACGCGGCAGGCGTGACGCGCGACACCGTGGCTGAAGCGATTTCACGGCGCGCAGCCGCCGGCGATCTCGTCGTCTGCCTCGGTGCAGGCGACATCACCGCCTGGGCCTATGCCCTGCCGGAAGAGCTGAAGGCGTTCGGCTAGTGCGCGGGAATTTACGCATCCGGTTTTTTCTCCCCCCGCTTGCGGGGGGAGTGCCCCGGATCAGGTCCGGGGCGAGNGGGGCAAGTCATCCCCCTCTGTCAGCTTCGCTGGCACCTCCCCCGTCAACAGGGGAGGAAAACGGGAGTTGATATGAGCTGGCCGTCCCTTACAGATCGCCTCCCGAAGGTGCGCGGCAAATATGTCGAGAACGCCCCGCTGGCCGACGTGACCTGGCTGCGCGTCGGCGGCCCGGCGCAGGTGCTGTATCTGCCTGCCGACGAGGCTGACCTCGCGCGCTTCCTCGCCGAAACACCGGAGGACATTCCGGTCACCATCCTCGGCGCCGGGTCGAACACGCTGGTCCGCGATGGTGGTGTCCCGGGCGTGACCGTGCGCCTGACCGCTCCCTTTGGCCGGGTTACGGCCGAGGATGGCGAGCGCGTTCGCGCCGGAGCTGCTGCGCTCGACAAGAAGGTCGCCCAAACCGCCGCGAAGGCCGGTATCGGGGGCCTCGAATTCTTCACCGGCGTGCCGGGCCTGATCGGCGGCGCGCTGCGCATGAACGCCGGCTGCTACGACCGCGAAACCAAAGACGTGCTGATCGAGGCCGCCGCACTTGACCGGCTCGGCCGCCGCATCGTCGTGAAGGCCGATGAGCTCGGCTACGCCTATCGCCACAGCGACGCGCCCGAGGACTGGATCTTCGTCGAGGCGCTGTTCCAGGGCGAGCCGGACGATGCCGATGCGGTCACAGCGCGCATGGACGAGATCACGGCCCGCCGGGAATCCACTCAGCCCATCCGCGAGAAAACCTCCGGCTCGACCTTCCGCAATCCCGATCCGCCCGGAACGCCGGACCAGCGCAAGGCCTGGAAGCTGATCGACGCGGCCGGTTGGCGCGGCAAGAAGATCGGCGGGGCCTGTTTTTCCGAAAAGCACGCCAACTTCCTGATCAATGACGGCACGGCGACCGCTGCCGACCTCGAAGCCGTTGTCGAGGGCGCGCGCGCCGACATTCGCGCGGCGACCGGCATCGACCTCGAATGGGAGGTCAAGCGCATCGGGGTGGAGAAAATCGCGTGAACGCGCTCTTCGTCTGTTCGGCGAACAAGCTTCGCAGTCCGACCGCAGAGCACATTTTCGCGAAATGGCACGGGGTCGAGACAGACTCCGCCGGGCTATCGGATGATGCCAGCGTTCCGCTTTCGCCAGAGCAAATCGAATGGGCCGACGTCATTTTCGTTATGGAAAAGACGCACCGGAACCGGTTGTCGAAGAAGTTTCGCCCTTACCTGGACGGTAAGCGAGTGATTTGTCTCGGCATCCCCGACGAGTACGAATTCATGGACCCCGAGCTGATCCGTCTGCTTGAAGCCCGGGCCGGACAATTTTTGAGGTAGGCACATGACCAAACGCATCGCGGTTCTTCTGGGTGGCATGTCCGCCGAACGTCCGGTCTCGCTCGTTTCGGGAAAGGCCTGCGCAGATGCGCTGCGCCGCAAGGGCTGGGACGTGGTCGAGATCGACCCGACCCGCGATCTTGCGCGCCAACTGGCCGAAGCTTCGCCCGACGTGGTGTTCAACGCGCTGCACGGCGAATGGGGCGAGGACGGCAAGGTGCAGGGCATCCTCGAGCATTTCGGTGCGCCCTACACCCATTCCGGAGTGCTGGCATCCGCGCTCGCGATGGACAAGCAGCGCGCCAAGGCGGTGTTCGAACGCTTCGGTGTTCCGTGTCCGGAAGGCAAGCTGGTCAACCGCTTCGAGGCGGCAAAAGAACACGCGATGAAGCCGCCCTATGTGGCCAAGCCCAATGCGCAAGGGTCATCGGTCGGCGTGTTCGTGGTGCTGGAGGGGGCCAACCGTCCTCCTGCCGACCTGGGTTCGCCCGACTGGGAGCTGGGCAGCGAGGTCCTGATCGAGAAATTCATCCCCGGACGCGAACTGACTGTCGCGGTGCAGGGCGACAAGCCCCTGGGTGTGACCGAGATTATTCCGCGCACGGCGTTTTACGATTTCGAGGCGAAATACGCCGCAGGCGGTTCGCAGCACGTCATCCCTGCGCAAGTATCTGACGCCATTGCAGAAGAGGCCAAGCGCCTCGCGCTGCTGGCGCATGAGGCGCTGGGCTGCCGCGGCGTGACGCGCAGTGATTTTCGCTATGACGAACAGGGCGATGGCCAGTTGTGGTTACTGGAAATTAACACCCAACCCGGCATGACACCTACCTCTCTCGCCCCGGAACAGGCGGCGTGGAACGGGGTCGCATTCGACGACTTCGTTCAGTGGATGGCGGAGGATGCGACATGTCCCAGGTGAGACGTGCAGGGAAGGCTCGCAAGAGCGCCCGCCGCACGACTGGCCGCAAGACAATCGCCGCGGGTTCCGCCCCGCGGCGTTTGCGTAACTGGGCTGAAGCCCAGGTGCGCAGCGCGCGTTATCGCGCGCTCAATGCCGCACGCCTCGGGGCTGGCCTCGCCGCATTCGCCTTTGCCGCCTTTGCCCTGTTTATTGTCCTCACCGGACAGCTGCCATCGCTGACCGGCGGCATCGCCACCCTGGCGCAAAACCAGATGGCATCACTGGGCTTCACGATCCGCAGCGTCGACGTAACCGGCGCCGAGGCGCGCCATGTCGCTGCGGTTGCCGACGCAACCGGCGCGATGAACGGCCAGCCGGCCTTTGCCTTTGATCCGTCTGGCGCGCGCGACAATGTCGTGGCGCTGTCTTGGGTGCGGGACGCCCAGGTCGCGCGTTTGTGGCCGGACCGGGTCGCAGTCATTGTCGAGCCGCGCACTCCCTTTGCCGTCTGGCAAATGGAAGGCCGCTTCCACCTCATCGACCGCGACGGCGTCGTGCTGGAAGAGGTCGAGGCCGGCGCGCATCCCGACCTGCCGTTGGTCGTGGACCGCGGCGCTCCGGAAGCCGCCGCCGATTTCGTCGATATCCTGGTGCGCTATCCCGAGATTTCTCGCCGAACGGTTGCCATCGTGCGCGTCGGAAGCCGCCGCTGGAATCTGCGCCTCGAAAGCGGCGCCGATGTGAAATTGCCCGAGGACGAGGCAGGGGCCGCGCTGGCGCTTCTCGCAGCGATGCAGGCCGAGCGCGGTGTATTGCGCCTCGATGCCGAGGTGATCGACCTGCGCCAACCCGGTGAAATGATCGTGCGCGCGCTTCCCGAGCGCGCCGCCGCCGCAGGAATTCGGGAGCGGGACGCATGAGTGCGCTTTGGCCCTTCGGACAGGATCGACAGTCGCCCGGACCGGCGCGCCCCGCCGTTTGTGCGGCGCTGGACCTCGGCTCGTCGAAGATTGCCTGCTTCATCTCGAAGACCGAGGAAACCGCGACCGGCATGCGTCCGCGCGTCGTCGGTGTCGGGCATCTGCCGGCGCGCGGCATGCGCGCCGGGTCCATCGTCGATCTCGATGTTGCGCGCGACACGATCCGCGAGGCGGTTCAGCGTGCCGAGAAGATGGCCGGTCTCGCAGTTTCAATGGCGACGGTCACGCTGACCGCCGGCAATATCCGCTCGGCCCGGATCCGCGCGGAATCAGTCTTGTCGTCGCGCGAAGTATCCGACCGCGATCTGAAGCGTCTTCTGGACGCCGCCATCGCCGAGGCTGACGCGCCTGACCGGGTCATCCTCCATGCCTTCCCGCTGGGCTGGAGTGTCGACGACAGCCGCGGCATCCGTGATCCGCGCGGCATGTTCGGTCACAAGCTGGGCGTCTCGGTCCACGTGATCACTGCAGCGGCAGGTCCTCTGCGCAACCTCCTCAATTGCATTCAGGCCTGCCATCTCGACCTCAAGGGCGTCGTGGTCACGCCATACGCAGCCGGGCTCGCCGCGCTGACCGATGACGAGATCGAACTGGGCGCAACCCTGATCGACATGGGTGCCGGCACCACCAGTGCCGCCGTGTTCGACAACGGCGCGCTGGTGCATGTCGATACCGTCCCGATTGGCGGGTCACATGTCACCAATGACGTTGCGCGCGGGCTGTCGACCCCGCTTGTCGCTGCCGAGCGGATCAAGATCCTTTACGGCTCTGCGCTCGACAGCCCCGATGATGACCGCGAAATGATCGAGGTGCCGCCTCTTGAGGGGGCTTCCGACCGTATGGGCACGGCGCCGCGGTCCTTGCTGAATGCGATCATCCGCCCGCGTCTTGATGAGACCTTCGAAATGCTCCGCGACCGCCTCAAGGCAGCGGGCGTCAACACCGCCAAGGATCAGCAACTCGTGCTGACCGGCGGCGCGGCGCAGCTTCCCGGTGCCAGCGAAGTGGCCACGCGGGTATTTGGCCGGCAGGCCCGTGTGTCACGGCCGCACGGCGTGGCAGGGCTGGGCGATGCAGTGTCAGGACCCGCCTTTGCCGCCGCTTCCGGCATAATCCTGCGTGAGACACGTGGTGCTGCGGAAGCCATCGCGGGACCGCCCCGCGTTGCGGGATCGCTTCGCGTGACGCGTCCGGCTCCGGCTGATCGCGGACCGCGCGCCATCTTGCGCTGGTTCGCAGAATCGTTCTGAACGCAGCGTTATTCGCACTTTGTCTTGTGGATTTAACCGCTGATTAAGCGGCGAGGCCAAGATTAACGAAGAGAATCGCTGTTAACCTTTCAGCTTCGTGTACGGAGCGCCCTCATGGCCCTGAATTTGTCGGTACCCGAGTCAACAGAACTTCGCCCCCGCATCCTCGTTTTCGGGGTCGGTGGAGCCGGCGGCAACGCCGTCAACAACATGATCGATGCCGAACTCGAAGGTGTTGATTTTGCTGTTGCGAACACGGACGCGCAGGCCATCTCGCGCTCCAAGGCACAACGCCGCATCCAGCTTGGCGCGTCAATCACCGAAGGCCTGGGCGCTGGCGCCCGGCCCGAGATCGGCGAGCAGGCCGCAGAAGACTCGCTGCCCGAGATCATGGAGCAGCTTGCCGGTGCCCACATGGTGTTCATCACAGCGGGCATGGGCGGCGGCACCGGGACCGGCGCAGCGCCGGTCGTGGCCCGCGTGGCCCGAGAGCAGGGCATCCTCACCGTCGGCGTGATCACCAAGCCCTTCCACTTCGAAGGCACGCGACGGATGAAGATCGCGGAAGCCGGCATTGATGCGCTTCAGGATCATGTCGACACGCTGATCATCATCCCGAACCAGAATTTGTTCCGGATCGCGACCGAAAAGACGACCTTTGCCGAAGCTTTCGGCATGGCCGACCAGGTTTTGCATTCCGGCGTTCGCGGCATCACCGACCTGATGGTCATGCCCGGCCTGATCAATCTCGACTTTGCCGACGTTCGCGCCGTGATGAGCGAGATGGGCAAGGCGATGATGGGCACCGGCGAAGCCTCCGGTGAAAAGCGCGCGATCGAGGCCGCACACGCGGCCATCGCAAACCCGCTTCTGGACGATGTCTCGATGAAGGGCGCCACGGGCGTGCTCATCAACATCACCGGCGGCTATGACATGACGCTTTACGAAGTCGACGAGGCGGCCAACGAAATCCGTTCTGAAGTCGACCCGGAAGCCAACATCATCGTCGGCTCGACCTTCGACGAGAACATGGAAGGCTCCATGCGCGTCTCCGTCGTGGCGACGGGGATCGATGCCGAAATCGAAGCGCACGATCCGCGCCAGACCCGGCGTCCGGTCCAGACCGAAGCCCGCGCGCCTGTGCGCCCGGTTGTTCGCGAACCGCTGGTGCGCCGCGCTCACGACGACAAGCCGGCGCCCGCGCCGGTCCAGCAGCCCGAACGGCCTGCCGCACACTTCTCGGCTCCCGAGCCGGTGCAGCACGAGCCCGCACAGGTCGAAGCTCCGGTCGAGGCCGCAATCGAAGACGACCACGACCCCTATCTCGCTGACGATCGCCCGCAGGTGATCCGCGACCAGGAACGCATTGCCGCCGAGGCGCGCCATTTCGCNCCGCAGCGNCAGCCNGCGCCGCAGGCTGAGGAAGAGGTTGCCGAGGACAATGGGGATCGCGGCGGGTTCTCGCTGTTTGGTCGCCGCAAGCGTCCGATGGCGCCTGTTCCGAAGACCTCTCCGACCCGCACCGAGGACGTAACCCACAAGCCGGCAACCGGGGACTTGTTCGGTGAGGGCAGCGACGAAGGGGATCTGGAAATTCCGGCCTTCCTGCGTCGCCAGGCCAACTAGCGGAAAACACACGGGTATTCCCGTAACATTGCGCAACAAAGCTTTAATTGCGAGCTGACCGCACGCCGTTAGTGTGACCAACTCCGGAACCGCGTGGGTCCGGTTGTGTTGGGTCTCACTGACGGTGTGTTGCGTATGAACCGGCAAACTTTGGCAGCGGCAGCCGTGTGCTCCGGAATTGGTCTCCATTCCGGCGAGCGCGTTCGCCTGGTTCTCAAGCCCGCCGCGCCGGGGACCGGTATCGTGTTCGAGCGCACCGATCTCGACGGCGACAATACGCGCGTCGAGGCCCGGGCCACCAATGTCACGACGGTTCGCCTCGGCACCACGATCGCCAACGAGGCCGGCGTGTCGGTCGCGACGGTCGAACACCTCATGGCAGCGTTGGCCGCTCTGGGCGTGGACGATGTCCTGGTCGAGATCGACGGACCGGAAGTGCCGATTGTCGACGGTTCCTCCGCGCCCTTCGTGGACTTGATTGCCCAGGTGGGCCTGAAAGCGTCCGCGGCTCCGCGCCGCGCGATTCGCGTCCTGCGGTCGGTTTCCGCCGAATATCAGGGCCGTACGGCGACCTTCATGCCGTCCCTGACGCCTGTGATCGACGTCGAGATCGATTTCCCGCACCCGGCNGTCGGNCGTCAGCGCTATGCCTTCGATATTTCCGCCGACACCTTTACGGGAGAAGTCGCATCGGCCCGCACATTCGGGTTCAAGCGCGACGTGGACGCTCTGCGAGCCGCAGGTCTGGCCCGTGGCGGGTCGATGGATAACGCCGTTGTGCTGGACGAAAGCGGTGTCCTCAATGAGGAAGGCCTTCGTTTCGCAGACGAATTCGCCCGCCACAAGGCGCTCGACGCGCTTGGCGATCTGGCTCTGGCCGGCGCACCGATCCTGGGCCGTTACCAGGCCAGCCAGCCCGGCCATGCCCTGAATAACGTTGCTGTTCGCGCGCTGTTGGCCGATGAATCTGCCTGGAAAATGGTCACGCTTTCGGAAGCCTTGTCGTCTTCTGCGGCAGTTGCACGCTCCTGAACGCAGGCGAACGCTTTCGCCGCGCGATACCTTCCGCTAAAACGCACACATGACGCGGCGCCGCCGCATCTTTTGGATTCGCTCAGATCCTTAAAGAGGAAGCGTTTATGAAGTTCGCGACGCGTCTTTTCCTGATTGCCCTGATCCCGCTCGTGGTGGCGTCGTGCCAGCGCAACCGCCCCACTTCGGCGGCCTATGTCGAGCGCCCGGCCGAAACCATTTACTCCGAGGCCGTCGCGATGATGGACCGGAGCCGTTATACCGAAGCGGCCGAGCAGTTCGACGAAGTCGAGCGCCAGCACCCGTATTCGGAATGGGCGCGCCGTTCGATGCTGATGGCGGCCTATGCCAACTATCAAGCCAACAATTACGAAGAGACGATCTCGGATGCCCAGCGCTTCCTGTCGCTTCATCCGGGCAGCCGCAGCGCGCCTTACGCCTATTACCTGATCGCGATCTCTCACTTTGAGCAGATCCGCGACGTCGGCCGGGACCAGCTGACCACCCAGCAGGCGATGGAAGCGCTCGAACAGGTCGTGCGCCGTTATCCCACGAGCCGCTATGCCGCCGACGCGCGCCTGAAGATCGACATGACGCGCGACCACCTGGCCGGCAAGGAAATGGATATCGGCCGTTATTATCTGCGCCGGGGTTTCCACCTCGCCGCGATCAACCGCTTCCGCAACGTCGTCGAGAACTACGAAACGACGAGCCACACGCCCGAGGCCCTTCACCGCCTGGTCGAGGCCTATGTCGCTCTCGGCATTGATGAGGAAGCCACGCAGGTCGCCGCGGTGCTGGGTTACAACTTCCCGGGCAGCCAGTGGTACGAAGACACCTATCGCCTGATGACGCGCGAGGGCATCGCCATTCCGAACACGGATCTGCGCGAGGAAAACCCGTCCTACCTGCGCCGCGCGATTGATCGTATCTTCGGTTAGGGCGGGGCTGCGCGACGCGCATGCTGCTCTCCCTCTCCATTCGCGATGTGGTGCTGATCGACCGGCTGGAGGCTGAATTCAGGCCAGGCCTGTGCGCGCTCACGGGCGAAACCGGTGCTGGCAAATCCATCCTTCTTGAAGCCCTGGGGCTGGCCGCCGGAGAGCGTGCCGACCGGGGACTGGTGCGGTCAGGAACCGACGAGGCGCGCGTCACGGCAATCTTTGAATTGTCCGATGACCACCCGGCGCGCCGGGAACTCGACGAAGCCGGAATCACCATCGAGCCGGGCGAGCCCGTCATCCTGCGCCGCCGACTGACGGCCGATGGACGTAGCCAGGCGTGGGTGAATGATCAGCCCGCCAGCGTCGGGCTCCTGAAATCCCTCGGTGAAGCCCTTGTCGAAGTGCACGGTCAGCACGACGGGCGTGGCCTGATGGACCCCGGGACCCATCGTGGCCTCCTGGACTCGTTCGCGCGCAACCACGCCGAGCTCAAGGCTGTTCGCGAAGCGTGGAAATCCCTCGCTGACGCACGCTCCCGCGTTGCATCTCTTGAGGAAGCCCAGCGCACCGCCAACACCGAGGAAGAATGGCTTCGCTCCGCACTCGATGACCTTGATGAATTGTCGCCGGTGGCAGGAGAAGAACCTGCGCTGGCCGAGGAGCGCAAATTCCTCCAGCACGCCGAGAATGCCCTGACCGAATTGCAGGCTGCCAGCGAAGCGCTTCAGTCTGATGGCGGTTTGTCCGAGCGCCTGGGATCGGCCCTGCGCACCCTCGAACGGGTCGCCGACCAGATCGGCCAGGCCGAGGAAGGCGCGGCGGGTGAAGCCCGCACGGCGCTGACCCGTGCCACGGGCGCGCTCGACCGGGCTTTGATCGAATTTTCCGAAGCCGAAGATGCCTTGAGCGATGCGGCCGGCAGTTTCGAGGTTGAGCCCGGCCGTCTCAACCAGGTCGAGGAGCGCCTGTTCGCGCTGCGCGCTGCTGCGCGCAAGCACGAGGTCACCATCGATGAACTCGCCGCGCTGCGGGGCGATCTCGCCGACCGGCTCGACGCGATCGAGAATGCCGAAGGCCGTCTGGACGAAGCGCGCAAGGCGCTGACCGCCGCCGAAGCCGCCTACGACAAGGCCGCATCATCGCTGACAAGATCGCGCGAGAAGGCAGGCGATGCGCTTGCCAAGGCGATCATGGCCGAACTGCCCCCGCTCAAGCTCGACAAGGCGCGGGTGCGTGTCGCCATCGACTCGAGCGAAGATCATGCCGGACCGAATGGCCGCGACCGCGTCACCTTCGAGATCGCCACTAATCCCGGTGCGCCCTTCGGCGCGCTCGACCGGATTGCGTCGGGCGGCGAGCTGTCGCGCTTCGCGCTCGCCATCAAGGTTTGCTTGTCGGTCGACGAGGACGGTCTGGTCCTGATCTTCGACGAGGTCGATCAGGGCGTCGGCGGCGCAGTCGCCGATGCCGTGGGCAAGCGCCTGTCGGCTCTGGCGAAAACCGGGCAAACCCTGGTCGTTACCCACTCACCGCAGGTCGCGGCCCGCGCCGATCATCACTGGAAGATCGAGAAGATCGACGATGGAAAGGGCGGTGTTCGCACCACGCTCGTCGCCCTGTCCGGAGATGAACGCCGCGAGGAAGTCGCGCGCATGCTGTCGGGCGAGAACGTCACCGATGCGGCGCGCGCACAGGCGGACCAACTGATAGGCACGGCATGAGTGCGCTCAAGGACGTCGATGCACTGACCCGCCCCGAGGGTGACGCCGAACACAAGCGGCTGGTGAAGGAGATCCGGACCCACGACCGCGCCTATTACGAGCAGGACCGGCCGAAAATTTCCGATGCCGCCTATGACACCCTGCGCCAGCGGCTGGAGGCCCTTGAAGCCCGCTTCCCGGACCTCGTTACACCCGACAGCCCGACCCAGACGGTCGGCGCCAGGCCGTCGGGCAAGTTTGGCGAGATTCGCCATGCCCGCCCGATGCTGTCCCTCGGCAATGCCTTCACCGACGAGGATGTGACCGATTTCCTGGCCCGCGTCCGACGTTTCCTCGGACTGAAAGACGACGAAGCCCTGTCGATCACCGCCGAGCCCAAGATCGATGGCCTGTCGGCCAGCCTGCGCTATGAAAAAGGTCGCCTTGTCCATGGCGCCACGCGCGGTGACGGTGAAACCGGCGAGGACGTGACAGCCAATCTTCGCACGATCACACAAATCCCGCAGACCCTGACCGGTGACGTGCCGGATGTGCTGGAGGTGCGCGGCGAGGTGTATATCAGCCACGCCGACTTTGAAGCGCTCAATGCCGGTCAGCGCGCGGCGGACAAGGCCGAGTACAAGAATCCCCGCAACGCCGCCGCCGGGTCGCTGCGCCAGATCGATCCGGCGATCACGGCAATGCGTCCCTTGCGCTTCTTCGCCTATGCGTGGGGCGAGGTCTCCGAACCGCTGGCCGCGACGCAATACGAGGCCGTTCAGCGACTGAAGGCGGCGGGCTTTGTCATCAATGACGACATGATCCGGTCGGACAGCGCCGACGGGCTGCTCGATTATTACCGCAAGCTGGAAACTCGCCGTGCCGAACTCGGCTATGACATTGACGGGGTCGTCTACAAGGTCGACCGGCTCGACTGGCAGGAACGGTTGGGTCAGGTCGCGCGCGCACCGCGTTGGGCCATCGCGCACAAATTCTCGCCTGAAAAGGCGACCACCAAGCTCAATGCCATCGAAATCCAGGTCGGCCGCACCGGCGCGCTGACCCCGGTGGCCAAGCTGGAACCCGTCACCGTGGGCGGCGTCGTTGTATCGAACGCCACGTTGCACAACGAGGACGAGATTATCCGCAAGGATGTGCGCGTCGGCGACACCGTCGTGATCCAGCGTGCGGGCGATGTCATCCCGCAAATCGTCGAAGTGGTGCTGGACAAGCGCCCGGCGGGCGCGGAACCCTATGTCTTCCGCGACACCTGTCCTGTCTGCGGCAGCGATGCGGTGCGCGAACATGACGAGAAGACGGGCGAGGCCGATGCCGTCCGGCGCTGCACCGGTGGGCTCATCTGCGCCGCGCAGGCCCGCGAGCGGCTGATCCATTTTGTGTCGCGCAAGACGTTCGACATTGATGGGCTGGGCGCCAGGCAGATCGAGCAATTTTTCGACGCAGGACTGGTCCGAGAACCGGCCGAAATTTTCACCCTTCAACGGCGTAACGAAGCCGGAGAGATCGCCCCGCCGCTGCAGGAATGGGAAGGCTTTGGAGACACCTCCATTGCGAACCTGTTCGCCTCAATCAACCAACGCCGCACGATCGGCGCGGAGCGCTTCGTCAACGCGCTCGGCATCCGCCACATTGGCGAAACCAATTCCCGCGTCTTTGCGCGCGCCTACGGCGATTTCGCCTCGCTGCGCGCCACCGCCGAGAAGGCCGTGACCGACGAGGCAGCACGGGCTGAACTTCTCAATATCGACGGGGTTGGTCCCGCCGCGGTCGAGGCGCTGACCCAGTTCTTCGGCGAGGATCACAACCGGCAGGTTCTCGATCACCTACTGGCGGAAGTGACGGTCGAGGATGCCGTCGCCGTGGCCGCCGACTCGCCGGTGTCCGGCAAGACAGTCGTCTTCACCGGCACGCTGGAAAAGATGACGCGTGATGAGGCCAAGGCGAAAGCCCAGTCGCTTGGAGCCAAGGTCTCCGGCTCGGTTTCCGCCAAAACCGATTACCTGGTGGCCGGTCCCGGTGCAGGCTCGAAGCTGAAAAAGGCGCAGGACGCCGGCGTCACCGTCCTCACCGAGGACGAGTGGCTCGAGCTGATCGGGGCTTAATCGTCATTCCCGCGAAAGCGGAAATCCAGAGAAATGGTGAGGCTGGTCTCCCGCCTGCGCGGGAGTGACGGTTCGAAGGCCTATTCCCCGACCCGCCGGTAGATTCCATCGATCCGCAGCGTGCCGTCATGCTCGGCAAGATAGGCCGAGAAGGCGTCTTCCAGCGTCGACAATTCCTCGATCCGGCAGGCGCCTTCGGCGTCCATGTCGAGGCCGACCGATTGGCGCGCAGCGCCGCTGAGGTCGCTGCAGGACGGGATGTGGTAGGACACCACGCCGCCCGCATACACGAACAACAGGCCATAGGTGTAGATGTCGTCGCCATCACGGTCCGGCACTTCGGCCACATAGACATTCCCGCCGAGCGAGCGCATGCGCACGCCCTGATGGGGAAAATTCTCCATGTTCGCGCGATATCGCCGGTCGCGGTGATAGCGGATCTCGCCCTGCCATGTCGGCGGTGCCCATTCCACCCCGGTTTCCGGGTCGACCGGCGCATGGGTATAGAGGCCGGGCTCGATGCCGCGATCCGCCCATCTGCGCGAGATGAGCGGTTCGTCGGCGTAAAAACAGCCTGCCAGCAGGGCGGCCGTCAGCCCGAACAGGACAAGCCGGATGGCGTTCAGCGCGTGATCGGCGCCGTCGCCGCCTCCAGCCAGGACTTTGCCTCACCGTCGATCTGCGGGCTGATCTTGGCGCGCACCTCGGCGTGATAGGCGTTGAGCCAGGTGAGTTCGCCATCGGTCATCAGGGCGGGTTCGACCAGGTCGCGATTGATCGGAGCCATCGTCAAATTCTCGAACCACATCATGGGGCGTTCGCCGCCATCGATCGGGTCCGGACCGTTGATCACGATCAGGTTTTCGATCCGGATGCCATAGGCCTTGGTCTTGTAGTAGCCCGGCTCGTTCGAAACGATCATGCCCGGCTTCAGCGGCTCGTCGGAATTGACCTTGGCAATGCGCTGTGGGCCTTCATGGACGCCCAGGAAGCTGCCGACGCCGTGGCCGGTGCCGTGATCATAGTCGAGCCCCGCCTGCCACAGCGGCAGGCGCGCCAGCGTATCGAGCTGGCCGCCCGTCGTCCCTTTCGGGAAACGTGCCATCGAGAGGCCGATATGGCCCTTGAGGACCAGCGTGAACCGCTCCTTCATCTCGGCGGTCGGCGCGCCGATCGGGACGGTGCGCGTCACGTCAGTGGTGCCGTCCGGATACTGGCCGCCGCTATCCACCAGGTAGAGCGTTCCGCGCTCCAGCTTGCGGTTTGACGCGGTCGACACCCGGTAGTGGGGCAGGGCGCCATTCGGACCGGAGCCGGAAATCGTATCGAAGGACAGGTCCTTGACCTGTCCGAGCGCGGCGCGGAATTGCTCCAGCTTCACCGCCGCTTCGATCTCGTCGATCTGTCCCGACTGGGCCTCGGTGTCGAGCCAGTGGAGGAATCGGGTCAGTGCGCCGCCATCACGGATATGCGCCTGGCGCGAACCCTCGATTTCGGTCGCATTCTTGATCGCCTTCGGCAGCAGGACCGGATCCCGCCGGCGAACGATCTTCGCACCGCCTTCGGTCAACTGGTCGAAGACCCACGCAGAAGCGAGACCCGGATCGACGCTGACCGCATGACCCTTGAGGGCATGCAGGCCGTCCTGGAATTCATGTTCAGGCCGCAGTGCGACTTCATTGCCCAAGTGTTCGCGCACCTCGTCCGTCATCTTGTCGGGATTGACGAACAGCGTTGCGGTGCCGTCCGACTTGATCAGCGCCGCGCCCAGCGCGAGCGGGCTGCGCGCCACGTCGCCGCCACGGATGTTGAACAACCATGCAATCGACGGCGGAGCCGTGATCGCGGCAAACTCTGCGCCGTCCTCGGCGATCGCCTCGCCAACGCGCTTGCGCTTGTCTGAATGCGTTTCGCCGGCAAATTCCATGGGCTGGACCGTCAGCCTGGCGCACGGCGCCGCCGGACGATTTTCCCATGCCCGGTCGATCGGATTGACTTCGACCGCGACCAGTTCGGCGCCGGCCTTCTCGGCGGCACGTCTGAAACGGTCGAGCGCATCGGGGCTATGCAGCCTGGCGTCATAGCCGATTACGGCGCCCTTCCTGGCATGCTTCGACAGCCAGACATGAGGCGGCGTTTCGCTGACATCCTCGATGGCGAACAATTCCGGGTCGACCTGTTCGCGCACCTGCACGGTGTAGCGCCCGTCCGTGAAGACGACCGCTTCGTCGGTCAGGACGATGGCCGAGCCGGCCGAGCCGGTGAAACCGGTGGCCCAGGCCAGGCGTTCGGCGCAATCGGGCAGATACTCGTTGTTGTATTCGTCCTCGTGCGGGATCAGGAAGCCGTCCAGACCGGCGGTTTCCAGCGCCTTGCGCAGCAGGGGAAGATGGGCGCGGCCGTCTTGCGGGCCACCTTTGACGTCGAAAGATTGGGGGCTGTAATGGGTCATGGCGGGGAAGCTAGTCCCGCGCCGCGCCGCTTTCAACGCGTGTGCGCAATGACAGTGATATTTCGCAAGCCTGTCATGCGTTCCCGGCACTGGCGGACAGGGTCAACAAGACATTAATCGGGCGGCATATCAGTGAGGTTCCCAACATGTCCCCGACCGACGAACTCTTCCGCCTGAATGGCGGCGATGCCTTCAATCACCACCTCGATCGTTCGCGCCAGCGCGCGGGTGTCCGCCGCCGTCCCGGCACGGCCGATGTGAACGCCTTCCTCGAATTCTCCGGCCTGCGGGGCCGCAAGTCCCGCTAGTCCTTGCGGACGACCAGCGTGGCCCATCCCTCGATGGGCTCACGTGCCTCGACCGTGACGCCTTTTTCTTCATAGGCCGCGCGGACTTGCGCTTCCTGCTCGACCAGCAGGCCTGACAGGATGGCGATGCCGCCCGGATTGAGTCCGGCGACGATTTCGGCGGCGAGAATGACCAGCGGTTCAGCCAGGATATTGGCGAAGATCAGGTCGAACTTCGCGCCTACCAGCATGACGTGGTCAAAGCCCTCGGCCGTGATGGCCTCGATCTGGGGCACACCGTTCTTCTGGCAATTGCGCGCCGTCTCGGCTGTCGAGTCGGGGTCGATGTCGCTGGCGAGAATGCTCGCATTAGGCAGCACTTTTGCAGCTGCGATTGCCAGGGCGCCGGTGCCGGTGCCCAGGTCCAGTATCGTGTTCGGGCTGAACCCCTCGTTCAGCAATTCATCGAAGGCCAGCAAACAGCCCTTTGTGGTTCCGTGATGGCCGGTTCCGAAGGCCGGTCCGGCCTCGATCAGGATGGCAATCGTGTCCTCGGGAGCCTCGTCATGGCTGCCATAAAGCGAGAACCGCCCGGCCAGAACCGGTGGCAGACCCTTCTGCGACAGCGCCACCCAGTCCTCTTCCGGCAACAGGATGCAGCGCGCAGCAAAGCCATCGCCCAGCCCCGTCGCTGCGCGGACCTTTTCCTCGTCCGGAATGACGTCGAACAGCAGTTCCAGCGCGCCGTCGGCCGCGTCGTCCTCGTCAAAGATCGACCAGCTGAGCAAGCCGGGAAGGCCGTCCTCCAGCTTCTCGGCGGCGACATAGAGCGGGGCGCTCTGACCGGTGAAGGTCAATTTCCAGATCGTGCTCATGGGACATTCCGCTGATGGTCTCGCAGACACCATGCCCGCACTCGCGCCTCACGTCACGGCGCAAACGCAAACGGGCACCGCATCGCGGTGCCCGTTCACAGCCGTCAGGATGAGTAGACCTACTCTTCCATGTCCGGGTCTTCGTTTACCGGTTCCGGCGCGGTCTCGAAGCTCGAGCAACGCGCGACCATCACCTCGGTCGTGTCGCTGATCATCAGCGACCCGTCGTCCTGCATGGCCAGCAGATAGGTGTGTTCGCTGGTCACGCCGTCCTCGCCGGTGCATTCGCCGGTGAGTTCGACCTGGCCTGCGCCCTCTTCAAGGCCGGTCACCGAGCACACCTGGCCATCGGGCGTGGTGATGGTGCTGGCCGAGAAGGCATAGGTCCGGCCTTCCTCGCACTGGGCCTGGGTGCCCCACAGGCCGGCATAGTCGAGACCGAAATTCGCCATGTCTCCGTCCGTCACCTCGTCGGCGAGGGCGTCGTCATTCATGGTCTCGCTGTCGTCAACCAGGTCATCGCGCAGCGAATCCATCGACGTGTTTCCGGTGTCGTTACCGGTCACCGTGTCATCGGTCAGCACGGCGGTGTCACCATCCGTGTCGGTCTCATAGAGGTCGGCGTCGTTGTCGGGCGAGCATGCTGCACTGAGAAGCGCAAAACCCGAAACGGCGAGCATGAAAGAGCGTGTCATCGCGTGTCTCCTTGAATGCGAGTCGGCGAAAAAACGCGCCGGGTGCAGACAAGGTTCCCCGCAACCTATCGCAAAAGCTGCGCGGCAGCGTCGCTCTGGGAAGCAATGTTTTCGAGCCAGGCCATGCCGCGCGCAATGTCATCCCCGCGCAGAGTGCGGGTTTCCGTCATCAGGGCGCGGCGCATCTCGGGGGTGAAGGCTTGCCCCGCGACCTTGGAATATTGCGACATCAACGGCCCGGTTGCAGCCGCTTCAACCGCCGCATCGCTGGCCTTCAGTTGAAGGTGCTCGGTCATGCGGCCCAATTCTTCAACGGGAGCTTCGAGGAAGCGGTCGAAATCGACATCGAGCGCGCGTTCGCGTGTGCCATCGCCGGTCAGGACGTCGTGCTCGACGCTGCGTTCGACCAGCCACGCCAGCGCTGCGTGTTCGCCGGGCGTCAGTGCATGAACGGGTGCCGACAGGTCGCCGAATGTCCGCTGGAACCGTTTCATCCGCTCGACCGAGAAACCCAGCAGTTCGCGGATCGGGTTCTGCCGGGCCAGAAGCGCCGTGATGAAGGCTTCGGGCGTCAGGGTCAGCGTGATGGCGCGGCTCGTCTCGTGCGATTTCAGGATGTCGGGAATTGCCCGTCCGGCATGGCTGGTCACCTTCACCACGCCCGTCGTCTCGGGCCGGAAGGTGCGCGACCACACCGTGACGAGGGAATCGCGCAGGATCGCGTACTCGGCATCGGAAATGACGCTGTGCTTGGCGCCGAGATCGTCCTGCAACTCGGCCAGCGTGATCAGCGGCCAGGGTTCGCGGACCCCGAGCGTTGTCCCTGTCGCGTCGAGCAGGCGCGAGATCAACGTCGAGCCGGTATGGCTGAGATGAAGTATGAAATGCACCGGCTTCGCCGGGGCGGTGCGCGCCTGTGCGTATTCGGTCACCCGGAACAGGGGGATGTTGGCACCCAGCGTATCAGGCGTCACGATATCCTTGTTCATGAAGCGCGCTGCGTTATACGCCGCCTCGTCCATGACCATGACCGACGCCGTGCCCTGGATCGGCTCGATCCGGTAGACATAAAGATCCGGCTCGACCGCGAAATTCGGAAACAGCCGCCCGACGGCGTCTTCACCTGCTGTATTGGCCATGATGCTCCCCGTTTGCCCGTCCGGTATTGCCGCTGTGTCCGTCAATGACAATCCCGCGGCCGCGCCTCTTGCAGGTCAAAGCCAGGGGGGATCGGGTGATTCCAGTCCTGCGACGCGCTTCAGCATGAAATTTCGCGCAGGCGGGAAACGGGCCAGCAGCGGCACCAGCGTGTTTCGCGCGATGCGCACCAGCGGGGATCGCGGCGAGGCGAAAGCGGTGATCCGGCTGGTCAAGTCCAGGACGCCGTCGATCACCGGCAGACGCAACGCCTGATATCGCCCGGTCTCGCCCTGATCGAACAGCCAGGCCAGCCATCCGGCATCCTCGATGCCCAGATTCATGCCGCGCCCGCCCGCCGGAGAGTGGATGTGGGCGGCATCCCCGATCAGGAAGACATCGCCCTTTGAAAGTGGCTCGGCACGTCTCTCATTGATGGCAAAGGCGCTCTGCCAGAGGATGTCTTTCTGGACGAATTCGTCCGGGATCAGGCCCAGCACATCCCGCTGGTCGGAAATGAAACGGACGATGTCGTCCTCGACCGGGATCATGGCGAGCAACCGACCTTCGCGCGACATTACCAACAGCTCGTCGAACGGGTAGGGCATGCCGACGCGCACATCGGCCAGTCCCCATTCGCGTTCCAGCTGATGTCCGGGAAAGCCGATACCGAGATTGCGGCGCACGGTCGAATGGGCACCGTCCGCACCGACCAGCAAGTCCCAGCCGTCCGAAAGGCCCTCACCCGCAATCGTCGCCGCGACGGGGGCATCAATGCGTTCAATCGTTTCAAGCGGCGTCTTCCATTCAACCGCCAAGCCGCGCTCGGCCAGCAAGTCGATCAGAATGCGTTCGGTCCGCGATTGCGGCAGGCCCAGCATGAAGTTGAACCGGTGGGGCAGGGCGGTCAGGTCGAACCGGACGCGGTGACCGGGCGAGAATGACAGGTTCGCAGCCCTCAGCTTTCGTCCCGCTGCGAGCAGGCGTTCCGTGGCCCCCGAAGGCGCGAGGATGTCCAGCGTGCGCGGATTGATGGCGAGGGCGCGGCTTTCATCGCTCGGACCGGTACCCTTGTCGATAATGCGCACGGCATGGCCGCGCCGGTTGAACTCCAGCGCGGCGGTCAGGCCGACCGGCCCGGCTCCGGCAATCAGGATGCGCTTGGTCATATCGAGGAGACACTAGGCCGGGGCGACGGGCGCGCCTAGGGCGTCTCGCGAACGAAGCTGTCGACCACCTTCTTTTCCCCGGCCTTGTCGAAGGCGACCGTCAGCTTGGCTCCCTCGGCGCGCTTCACCGTGCCGTAGCCGAACTTGTCGTGGAAGACCCGGTCGCCAGAGCGCCATTTCGACGCGCTGTCATGGCTTTCGATCAGCTTGGCCTTGCCTTCGATGACCGGCGCGGAGCCGCGCCGGCCTTCACTGGTGGCGGCCTGGTAGCGCTTCCATCCCGGAGAGGAATAGGACGAGGCGCCCGGATTTGCGGGCTCGGCAAAGCTCTCATAGCCCGGTCCGGCATCGTAATAGCCGGTCTCGGAGGACGCTTCGGCGTGGTCGGCGGGCAATTCGTCGACAAAGCGCGACGGCAGGACGGACTGCCAGCGTCCGAAAATCATGCGGTTGGCGGTAAAGGTGATGATCGCCTTCTCCCGCGCCCGCGTGATGCCGACATAGGCGAGGCGGCGTTCCTCTTCGAGCGAGGCCGTGCCGCCTTCGTCGAGCGAGCGCTGCGACGGAAAGACCGTCTCTTCCCAGCCCGGCAGAAAGACCAGAGGAAACTCCAGGCCCTTGGCCGCGTGCAGCGTCATCAGTGAGACTTCATCACCGTCGCTGCTGGTGTCGAGGTCGCTGACGAGGGCGACGTGCGCGAGATAGGCTTCGAGGCTGTCATACTCGCCCATCGCGCGGACGAGTTCCTTGAGGTTGTCGAGCCGTCCAGCGGCCTGGGGCGTCTTGTCCTCACGCCACATCGCCGTGTAGCCGCTTTCGTCGAGGACGATCTCGGCCAGCTCGTCATGGCGCATGTTTTCGGCCATCTGGGCCCATCGGTCGAGGTCGCGCAGGAAGACCTTGAGGCCGGTACGCGCCGGTCCCCTTATCTCGTCGGTCTCGACCAGCATTCGCGCGGCCTCGGTCATCGACACGCCCGCACCGCGCGCGGCTTGCGCCAGCTTCTGGACGCTGGTTTCGCCTATGCCGCGCTTCGGCGTATTGACGATCCGCTCAAAGGCGAGGTCGTCGTCGGGCGAGCGGACCAGGCGAAAATAGGCGTGGGCGTCGCGCACTTCGGCACGCTCGAAGAAGCGCGGCCCGCCGACCACCTTGTAGGGCAGGCCGAGTGTCAGGAAGCGGTCCTCGAACGCCCGCATCTGCCAGGAGGCACGCACCAGCACAGCCATGTCGCTGTGCGCGCCACCTTCCTTGACCCAGCGTTCGATCTCGTCGCCGACATAGCGGGCCTCGGCCTCGCCGTCCCAGATGCCCTTGACCTGGACCTTCTCGCCCGGATCATCCTCGGTCCACAGCGTCTTGCCCAGCCGCGCCCGGTTGGCCGCGATCAGCCCGGCTGCCGCGCCGAGAATGTGCCCAGTGGAACGGTAATTGCGCTCCAGCCGGATGACCTTGGCACCGGGAAAGTCCTTCTCGAAGCGCAGGATGTTGTCGACCTCGGCGCCGCGCCAGCCATAAATCGACTGGTCGTCATCGCCCACGCAGCAGATATTGTGTGAGCCCTGCGCCAGCAACCTCAGCCACAGATACTGCGCGACATTGGTGTCCTGGTACTCGTCGACCAGCAGGTAGCGGAACTTGCGGTGATATTCGCGCAGCACGTCCGGGTGGTTCTGGAAGATCGTCAGATTGTGCAGCAGCAGATCGCCGAAATCGCAGGCATTGAGCACCTGCAGGCGCGCCTGGTAGATCTCGTAGAGTTTCTGCCCCGCACCGTCCGCGAACGCCCATTTCTGGTCTTCGGGCAGGCGGTCCGGTGTCAGGCCCCGATTCTTCCAGCCGTCGATCAGGGAGGCGAGAAAGCGCGGGGCCCAGCGTTTCTCGTCAATGCCTTCGGCCTGGATGATCTGTTTCAGAAGCCGCAGCTGATCGTCGGTATCGAGAATGGTGTAGCTGGATTTCAGCTCCACCAGCTCGGCATGCCGCCGCAGGATCTGCGCAGCAATCGAGTGGAAGGTGCCAAGCCAGGGCAGACCCTCTACGCCCTGACCGATCAGGCGGCCGACCCGCTCCTTCATCTCCCGCGCGGCCTTGTTGGTGAAGGTCACCGACAGGATTTCCCACGGCCGCGCGCGGCCCGTCGCGAGGATGTGGGCGAGACGGGTGGTCAGCACACGCGTCTTGCCGGTTCCTGCTCCGGCCAGCACCAGAACCGGCCCGTCGAGGGCTTCGACCGCCGAGCGCTGCTCGGGGTTCAGCCCGTCGAGGTAATCGGCCTGTCCGGCCGGCGCGGCAGGACGGGCCTGCTGGGAAAGGGGGATGGAGGTCATGGGCCGGGCTTACGCTGTTTCCGCGTCGAATCCAAAGCGGAACATAACCGGCACACGCCGCACTGTCTGCCCGGTCAGGGTTGTGGTGTGCAGTGGCATCCGGGGAATTCTACTTCGTTTCTCCCCCTGCTTGCTGGGGGAGTGCCCCGAAGGGGCGAGGGGGCTATCCCCCTCCGTCAGCTTCGCTGCCACCTCCCCCGCGAACGGAGGAGGACATCTGAGCCGTATCCTGTCCTCACAAATGCTCTTCCTCGTGCGCATCGGCGAGGGCACGGGCATAGGCGGCATGAGCGTCCGCGCGCGTCAGCCAGCCGACCACGTCCTGATCGCCGACGCGCGAGCGCACCACAGCGCCGTCGAGGCTTTCCGCAGACATCAGGCCGATGGCCTTGCCCAGATAGTCGTCGTCAAACAGCGATGGCGCGCCGCTGGCCGCGTCCATGTCGGCTTCCGCGCCCTCGATCGGCGACATGATGTCCCGCACCCTTATCGTCTGCAGGAGGACCCGCGACTGACCGCGTGACAGGTCATAGCCATGCCGCAAGATCTGCTTCTGGAAAATCGATCCGCCCGCAAGCGATTGGGTCAGCACGGTCGCGATCGACACGGCCACCAGCACCGCGACCGAGGCTTCGTAATTCGCGGTGAGTTCAAACACGATCAGCGTGGTCGACAAGGGTGCGCCCAGAGCCGCGCCTGCCACGGCGCCCATGCCGACAACCGCGTAGAACGGCACGCCTGCCGTCTCGCCGCCGGTCACGAAGCCGATGGCTGTCCCGAACGCCGCGCCCAGCATCGCGCCCAGATAGAGCGCAGGTGAAAACACGCCGCCGCCAAAACGGAAGCCAAGCGTGACCCCCGTCGCGACCAGCTTCATCACGATCAGGCCGATGAGGAAGACCAGCACATATTCCCCGCCCAGCGCGTTGGATGTGGCCTCATAGCCGACCCCCAGGATTTCCGGCATCGGCAGCGCGAGCAGTCCGATCCCGATCCCGCCGACGGGCGGCAGCGCCCACAGCGGGATGCGCCAGCGTTCGGCCTGCTGCGCCACGACACGCGGCGCGAAGACGGCGGTCTGCACGAAGGCAATCGCGATCGCGGCGGCCGCGAGGCTGAGCAGGAAGACGCCTGGCAAGTCCCAGGCGCTCGCCGCCCCCATTGCGGGGACGGTGAAGGCCGGCGTTGCGCCCAGATGGATGCGCGAGACGACTGCACCGGCAACGCTGGCGATGGCCACCGGCGCGATGGACCGCAGCGCGTAATGGCCCAGCACCACTTCGAAGGCGAACAACGCGCCGGCAATCGGCGCGTTGAAGCTGGCGGCCACGGCTGCGGCGGCGCCGCATGCCAGCAGCGTCCGTATCGCGCGGGCAGGGACACCGATCTGCCGCGCGCCGAAACTGGCCAGCGCGCCGCCCAGATGGACCGCCGGGCCTNCCCGGCCTGCCGATCCGCCCGCCCCGAGCGAAATGGCAGAGATTACGGCGGACAGCAGTCCGGTCTTGATCGTCACCCGGCCAGACCGGACGGCGCGCGCCTCGACGACATCGGCAACGGCGTGAGAACGGGTCTCGGTCAGCCAGTTATAGCGTTGTCCGGCAAACAGGAGCGCGGCGACCAGGATTCCACCGACCACCGGGCCAAGGAAAACCCGCCAGCCGGGCAGCGCCCCGGCACCGCTCGCCAGCGTGTCATTGTCGGCCCCGAACACCAGAAACGACACTGCGTGGATCGCGACAATGAACAGGAGCGCGGCATAGCCCGAGACAATCCCGGTCAGCAGCCCCAGCAGCCACAGCGCCGGAGACCGGCCCTGCCGCCACTGTTCGCGCAGCCAGCCTGCCCCCCGGCGCGAGGTGATCACGGCGGCCCGTGCCGCGGCGCGCGCGCGGATCGACAGCTTTACCTGGCGCGATTGAGGGGGCGGAGGCGGGAGTGTATCCACGCCCTGTTAGAGCGCCTGTTTCGCTTGTGGGTCAAGGGAATGGCGAGTTGCGATGCTTGTCCCTCCCCTCAAGGGGGAGGGCGAAACAACTCAATGATCACTAAGTCCGCCCGTCGAGCCGTCGTGCCTTGCGCAGATCGGGAAACAGCTTGGCCCACAGAGCCGCGACGATCACCGTTCCCGCGCCGCCGGCCACGACCGTAGCCTTTGCGCCGATGAAGGCGGCCAGCACACCGGCGCGGAATTCGCCGAGCTCGTTTGATGCGCCGATGAAGACCATATTGACCGCATTGACCCGGCCGCGCACCCGGTCCGGCGTCCACAGCTGAATCAGGGTTTCCCGGATATAGACGCTGACCATGTCGGCCGCGCCGAGACCTGCGAGCGCGACGATTGATACGGCGGTGATCGTCGACGCCCCGAAAAGCGCGGTGAAGGCGCCGAATACAGCCACATAGACCAGCAGCCAGATGCCGGCATGGTCCCGGATCGTGTGCGTTGCCAGCCACAACGCCACGGCGATGGCCCCGACACCCGGTGCCGCACGCAGCAGACCCAGCCCGATTGGTCCGACATCAAGAATGTCGCGGGCATAGACCGGCAGGAGGGCGGTCGCACCGCCAAGGAGGACCGCGAACAGGTCGAGCGAGATCGCGCCCAGCACGATCTTTTCCTTCCAGATATATTTGAACCCCGCCAGAACGGTGTCCCAGCCCGGCGCCTCGATCTCGGTCTTCTGGTCCGGTTTCGGGATCAGGAAGATCATCCCAGCGGCCAGTAGCAACAGCGCGCACGCCGTTCCGTAGGCTGCGAGCGGCGACACGCCGTAGAGCAGGCCGCCCGCGACCGGCCCGACAATCGTCGCCAGCTGCCAGGCCGAGGAATTGAGCGCGATGGCTTTCGACAGAAGGCTGGTCGGCACAATGTTCGGCAACAGCGCCTGCGTCGCCGGACCAAAGAAGGCGCGGGCCGTACCGAACCCGGCCAGCAGTCCAAACATCACGAACACCGAATTTCCGCCCGACACCGTGAAGGTGAAGAACCCCGCCGAGATGGTCGCCATCGCGATCAGGCATAGTGCCATGATCTTGCGGCGGGAGAAGCGGTCGGCAACCGCCCCGGTCACGAGGACCAGCAACAGCGCGGGCAGGAATTGCGACAGGCCGACAAAGCCGAGATCCAGCGGATTGCGTGTCAGATCGTAAACCTGCCAGCCGATCGCGACGATCTGGATTTGCGCCGCGAAGACGGTCGCGGCCCGCGCCAGCCAGTAGATCAGGTAGGGCCGGTGACGGAAGGCAGCGAAATGCCCACCCGTATCCTCGTCGGCGTGCTCGGTCATGGATGGAAAACCCCTCGCGTCCCGATTTCAGATAGGCCGGGTCTCGCGCGGCGTCCATCGGATATCCCGTTCGGCTTGGGTTCATCGCCCGGCGCGCCTAGTGTTGGCACAACAGGGGGAGTGACATCATGAAACGCATCACGCTTTGCGCAGCAGCGCTGGGTCTCGCAGCCACCAGCCTCGCGTCCGCCCAGGAGTATGAGAGCGCATACACCCGGATCGATGAGGGGTGCGAGGTCGTCGAGCTCCCTGACGAACCGGTGTGGGAGACGACCTGCGACGGCTACGGCGAGTGGGATGTCTTGATCGTGACCGGCGAGCACGGGTCCGCGGAAGCCTACCGCGCACCGCGCGGGGTCGAGTCCGACTACATCAATCCACCGATGCGTGGCCTGTTCGGCGGATATGGCGAAGTCATCGAATGGCGGCTGAACCACGGCCAGCCCTTCGCGACCATCCACCGCTATCACAACGATACGCCCGACATGATGGACCCGGACAATGCCGGGGAATGGCAGACGCTGGTCGTCACGGCACTGCGTCCGAACGAACCCATCGCCGCCTGCGCCGTGGCCTATATCGACGCATCCAGCCTGCCGAACGCCAATGAGGCGGCGCGTCAGGCGGCAGACTATCTCGCCATTGACTGGATGTGCGGCCAGGAGGAAGCGCGCATGTTCGATGCCGACAGCGAGCTCGACGTCATGTCCATCGCCGCGCAGCGCCGCCCGGGGCACTAATCCCGCGCCTGAACCCGTTTCAGCGCCCACACCCGGCAGGCGGAAGCGAGGTTGAGGTCGTCTCCCGCTTCCACGCGCGCCTCGTCGATCCGGCCGATCAGCGCGGCGAGTGACAGCCTCTGCTCCTCGGCAGCCTGATCGAGCACGGCCCAGAACTCGGCCTCGAGCGCGAGGCTGGTGCGGTGACCGGACAGGGAGAGGGAACGCTTCTGCAGCATGGTTTTCATTTCGCGGACTGACGGACCTCAGCCTATCTTCGTCGAAAGCGGAGGGCGAGCGATGCGATCATTCAGCGAGATCGAGGCGATGGCGGTCGGCCATCACGGCGACGATGGCGTCGCGGCAAAGATGCCGGAGGCCACGCCGACGGCAGCCCTTATTGCCCGGACCGATGATCGCTGGCTCGCGGAAATGACCAAGGCCGTCTTCCAGTCGGGCTTCTCGTGGAAGGTGATCCAGTCGAAATGGTCGGGATTTGAATCCGCCTTTGATGGTTTTGATCCGCACCGCGTTGCGATGTTCTCCGACGACGATGTCGCCCGCCTCCTCAAAGACACTGGAATTGTCCGCAACGGCGCGAAGATCATGGCGACCATCGCCAACGCCCAGTTCGTGCTCGACATTGCCGATGAGCATGGGTCATTCGGTACATTCCTCGCCAATTGGCCGCCATCGGATCAGGCCGGACTTCTGGAATTGCTGGGCAAGCGCGGTTCGCGCCTGTCGGGGTCGACGGCGCAATTCTTCCTGCGTTTCACGGGTTGGGATGCGTGGATCGCCTCTGGCGACGTCGTGACGGCGCTGATCCGCGAAGGCGTGATCGACAAGCCGCTCACCTCGAAGACGGCGCTGAAAAAGGTTCAGGACGCCTTCAACACCTGGACTGCGGAGTCTGGCAGGACCCAGGCCGAGATCAGCCGCACGCTGGCCTTGAGCGTCGGGCCGAAGGACTGATCAGCTTTCGCGGTCTGTCTCCCGCTTGTGGGCCTCGACATGGGCCTTGGCCTTCGCCGTCTCGGCCTTGGCTTTCAGCTTGTCCGCCTTGGTGCGTCCGAATGCGGCGCGGTTCGCTTCCGCCGCCTTTTCCTTCTCGGCGCGGACCTTGGCCTTGCGCACGGCGCGGAGATTGATCGGTTTGTCGGTCATACGGCGTCTCGTCTGCACTCTTCGGTCAGGCTTGCCATTCGCCCTCCCCCTTGAGGGGAGGGCCGGGAGGCTGAGCATCAGCCAGTCGACCGGGGTGGGGGTGTCTTGTTCGAATGCTCACCCCACCCCGCTCCCGACGACCTGAAGGTCGCCGCTCGCGTCCCTCCCCTTCGAGGGGAGGGAAACGCGGGTAAGGGGATTACTTCGGCTTGATCATGTCCGACGGGATGACGACCGCGTCGAATTCCTCCGGCGTGACGAAGCCCAGCTTCACCGCTTCCTCGCGCAGCGTCGTGCCGTTCTGGTGCGCGGTCTTCGCGACCTTGGTGGCGTTGTCATAGCCAATCTTCGGCGCCAGTGCCGTGACCAGCATGAGCGAGCGTTCCATCAGGTCCGTGATGCGGTCCTCATTGGCCACGATGCCGTTGACGCAATTGTCGGTGAAACTGACGCAGGCATCGGCCATGATCCGGATCGACTGCAGCATGTTGTAGGCCATCATCGGCTTGAACACGTTGAGCTCGAAATGCCCCTGCGCCCCGCCGACCGTGATGGCGACCTGATTTCCCATCACCTGGGCGCAGACCATCGTCATCGCCTCGCACTGGGTCGGGTTCACCTTGCCCGGCATGATGGACGAACCCGGCTCGTTCTCGGGCAGCGAGATTTCTCCGATGCCGCAGCGCGGCCCCGAGCCCAGCAGGCGGATGTCATTGGCGATCTTGTTGAGCGATGCGGCCAGCGTGTTCAGCGCGCCGTGGGCGTAGACATAGGCGTCATGCGCGGCGAGGGCTTCGAACTTGTTGTCGGCGGTTCGGAAAGGCAGGCCGGTGAAACTGGCGACGTCGTCGGCGAACGCCTTGTCGAAGCCCGGCTTGGCGTTGATTCCGGTGCCCACGGCGGTGCCGCCCTGTGCCAGCGCGAACAATTGCTCCAGGCCCTGCTGCACGCGCACCATGCCGAGATCGAGCTGGGCGACATAGCCGGAAAACTCCTGGCCCAGCGTCAGCGGCGTCGCGTCCTGAAGGTGCGTGCGNCCGATCTTGATNATGTCCTTGTACGCCTCCGCCTTGTCNTTCAGCGCATTGCGCAGCGTCTGCAGGGCGGGCAGCAGACGGTGGTGCATCTCTTCGGCTGCCGCGATGTGCATCGCGGTGGGGAAGGTGTCGTTCGACGACTGCGACATGTTCACGTGATCATTCGGGTGGACCGGCTTCTTGGAGCCGATTTCGCCGCCGAGGATCTGGATCGCCCGGTTGGAGATCACTTCATTGGAGTTCATGTTCGACTGGGTGCCCGAACCCGTCTGCCAGACCGACAGCGGGAAGTGGTCATTCCACTTGCCCTCGGCGACTTCCAGCGCCGCCTGTTCGATCGCGTCGGCCAGCTTGGCGTCGAGCGTACCGTTCGCCTTGTTCACCCGCGCCGCCGAGCGCTTGATGATGCCCAGCGCGCGCACCAGCGGCTTGGGCATGGTTTCCTCGCCAATGGCGAAGTTGATCAGCGACCGCGCCGACTGCGCGCCATACATCTTGTCATTCGGGACTTCGAGAGGGCCGAAGGAATCGGTTTCGGTGCGGGTATCGCTCATCGGGGGAGTCTCCTTGCGGCGCCGTGTCGGAATGCGGATCATGGGGATCGCGCATGATTCGAATGGACGTGTAGCACCGGGGCGGCGCGGATCAAGACGCCGCCGTGCTGACACGGCCGCAACAGGACAGGCTCACACAGACATGGCCGGTGACAGTCTTCATCTGCGGGTTGATTCCCTGACCTCACAGACGCGGCGCTTCAAGGTGCTGATCGGCGAGTTTTTCCGGACCGAGTTCGAACGCGCCCGCCCCAAGTGGGGGCCGTATGAAGTGACCATCGTCATTGAACGCGCACCGGGCAGCCCCGTCGCTGATACCGACCGGGTCGCCAAGGCCGTGCTCGATGCGCTGGGCGGCGTTGTCTTCCACGATGACAGCCAGGTCGAACGCCTGCTGGTCGAGAAAGTCGTCGGCGAGCGCGCCCGCGTGCGGGTCAAGGCACGGCCAATCCCGGCTGGCGAAGTGCAGGCCGCCTGAGAGGAGCGGGAAGGATGCGTGATTTCCTGCTTCTTCCCTCGCTGTCCCGGTTTTCAGATGTCGCGCTCGCCGCGCTTCGCGTCCTGACTGGCGGATTTCTGGTCTATGGCGTCATCGACAACGTGGTCAGCGCCGAACGGATGGCCGAATTCGAGGCATTCGTTGCGGCCAATGGCTTTGTGATGCCGGGCGTGATGGCGCCGCTGTCGGTTTATGCCCAGCTCATCTGCGGAGTATTGTTCATCCTCGGCGCGCTGACCCGCTGGGCCGGACTCGTGATGGCATTCAACTTCATCGTCGCCGTCGTGATGGTGCATCTCGAACAGGACTTCCGCGCCTGGTGGCCCNCCATCGTGCTGGTCTTCATCAGCCTTTATTTCGCGGCGGCGGGGGCGGGTCGCTATTCGGTCGACCGGCTGCTTTCGCCGCGCGCCTGACGCGCCCGGTCCTGTTTCACCCGGTCATGCGGGCGATGAATGCAGGTCGCGGTGGCGTGCGTCGTGACGCTGCCATCGGCGGCAAAGAGCCGGCCCTCGGTGAAGAAGGTTTTCTTGCCGCGCCTCAACACCTGCCCGACCGCGCGCAGCGGGCCGGGCATCACGGGCGCGAAGAAACTCGTCTTCATTTCCAGCGTCGGCACCACGCCGTCAAACCCGACCGTGGAGATCGCCGCGAGCGACATCGTGTCGTCCAGCATGGCGGTCACGAAGCCGCCCTGGATCGCGCCCCACGGGCTGCACAATTCCTTGCCCGGGTTGAAGCGGCATTCGAACCGCATGTCGTCGACGCTGACGTCGACGAATTCGAAACCCAGCATCTGCGAATAGCCCGGTGCCAGGTCGGCACGGGTGAAGTAGGCGCGAATCTGCGCCTCGTCCCAGGGCGGAACGGGAAAGCTCATTTCTTGCGGAAACTGTCGAGGCTCACGACTTCGGCGGATTCGCCATTGGTCGCAGCCTTCGCCTTGGCGGGCTTCAATTCCACGGGCTCGGCGGCTTCTGACGGAGCGGTAGGCGCTTCATCGGCGCCGTCGAGCGGTTCAAACTGAAGGTGGAAACCCACGGACGGATCGTGGAAGCGATGCACCGCTGCGTAAGGCACCTTCATGTATTTTGGCACCTTGTTGAACTTCAGTGTGACCTCGAAATAGTCCTCGGCCGGATTGAGGTCCCAGAACTGGTGCTCGAGGACGATGGTCATTTCTTCGGGGAATTTTTCCAGCAACGAGGGATCGAGGTCCACGCCCGGTGCTGTCGTCTTGAACGTGATGTAGAAATGGTGCGCGCCGGGAAGTCCGCCGGGGGCACCCGCCCGCAGCAGAGCCTGGCGAATGACACCCCGGAGGGCGTCCTGCGCCAGTAGATCGTAACGCATGAGGTCCTTTGCCACGTTTACACCCCCCGGTGACCTCGGCTCTGTTTTAGCCTAGTCAGTCCGTTAACCGGGTCAATGAATTCGCGCGTCTGGAACTGCGTTTGGATCGTTCCGTGTGGCATTTGAGGGGGTGTGACAGCCGTGACAGGGGGTGACCGATTTGTGCCGCCGATGCCGGCTCGCCAGTCAGGCCCGCTCGGTCTGGTGGCCTTGGCGAAGGTGATGCGGCACAATCCGGTCGAGTCGCTGGCCGACGTCAATTTCCAGCTCACGCGCGTTTCCGGCCCGTTTCTGGGCGTCACCATCCACACGCTATCAGGCCCCGACGAGATCAAGGCTGTGCTGCTCGACGATGTCGAGGCCTGGCGCAAATCTCCGGTCACACAGCGGATTCTGCGTTCCGCCCTGGGCGATGCCATCCTCACCGCACATGGCCCGGACTGGACCCGGCAACGCAAGGCGATGACGCCGGCCTTCCTCAAGGCCCGTATCCTCGCCCTGTCGCCGGCCATGGACCGGGCGGGCATGGATCTGACCGCCACCTTCCGGCAGGCCGCAGGACCGATGGATGTGACCGGCCCGTTGAATGTCGCGACGCTCTCGGTGATCGAAGCGGCGCTGTTTTCCGAGCCTGCGCCGGGATTTGACCGCGCCGTGGTCCGCGCCGCGATCGAGCGGGTGATCGCCTCGATCGGCGAGGTCCGGTTTTCCGACCTGGTGCCCTTGCCCGAATGGGTCGCCCGGCCGATGGGGCCAAAGGCGTCGGCTGCGCTCCGCACGTTGCGCGCGGCCGTTGAATCCCAGATTGCCCATCGCCGTGAAACCGGGCTCGGCGAGGACATGACCAGCCTGCTGATGGCCAGCGAGGACATGTCCGACCGAGATGTGCGGGACAATCTGATGAGCCTGGTCGTGGCAGGGCATGAGACCACGGCGATCACCCTGTCCTGGGCGCTCTACCTGCTGTCAAAGGACACTGCGACTCAGGGTCGTGTCGCCGAGGAGGCGCGTAGCGCGCTGGCATCGGATGCGGATCCAGCCACAGGGCTGGCGAAGCTGACCTTTACCCGGCAAGTTATCGAGGAAGCGCTGCGGCTCTATCCGCCTGCGCCGATGCTCAGCCGCCGGGCCATGCGCGCCAGCCGAATCGCAGAGCGTGAAACCACCAGGGGCGACCTCGCCATCACCGCCTTTTATGCGATGCATCGACACCACCGGTATTGGGACAATCCTGACGCGTTCGATCCGGACCGCTTTGCGCCGGACCGGCGCCCGACCGATCCGTGGGTCTTTCGCCCGTTTGGTGGTGGTCCCCGGGCGTGCATCGGCAACGCCTTCGCGATGAATGAGGCGGTGCTGGTGCTGGCGCGGGTGGCTGCGGAGTTGGAGATTCTCGATGCGGGCGACGTGCCCGAGCCGGTGATGACTATCACCCTCAGGCCCAAGACTGGCCTGCGTCTCGGGTTCAAACCGCGCGACTGAAGGAAAGTGGCGGGCTTCTGTTGCCAGGCGCCCGCCGAACCCCGCCTGCGACTTGCTAGAGCCGAGGACTTAAATCGAAGTCATCGCGCCGCATTACGCAGCGAGAGCGACCTCTTCAGCATAGTTGTCATTTGCAACTACTATAATGGGCATTTAACGGTACCCAATCGAACGAAAGCTGACGTCTTTAGCCGTCTGTCGATCCTGATCGGCCCCATGAAGCCGGCGAAATGAACGCCGGAGAAATTGGTGGAGCCGCCGGGAATTGCACCCGGGTCCAGTCCGGTTATTACACGCGCGTTTATCGTCATATCCGGCAAGCCGGCAGGTCCAATATAGGGACTTCAAGCGTTGATTTAAAGTGAGCGCGGCGGTGAAACCTACATCGACGCAACCAGCACCAGTCCGAGCGCCAGCGCGACGGCGGTCATCGAATAGGATTGGCGCGCGGCGGCGGGGCGGCCGGAGCGGCCCATCATCG
>NZMJ01000015.1 GCA_002692855.1 Maricaulis sp. | reverse complement strand
CTGCACCGTTCGCTCGCCCTGGCCCGCCGCGAGCGCGACACGGCACCGTCTTCCCTGGTCGAGTCCGCGACTCCGGTCGAGTCCGGCGGCAAGCCGGGCGTGCCCCCGGTGGTCACGCCTGTCCTGGGCGAGGAAGAGGATGATCTGAAAGCGATCAAGGGCCTCGGACCGAAAGCGGCCCAGGCGCTCAATGCGGGCGGTGTGACCCGCTATGCCCAGATCGCGGCGTGGACCGACGATGACGTGGCGCAGTGGGACACTGATCTCAATGCACGTGGCCGTATCGTTCGCGATGATTGGGTGGGTCAGGCCAAGACGCTGACTGTTCGCTGATCGTCACAGCGGCGGGACATTGTCCAGCACTTCGCGAGCGTCATAGACATTGACGCGGCGCGGGCGCGGTCCGGCGCCGCCCAGAACTTCCAGTGTCACGGTTTCCCGGCGCTCGCTTCCGGGCGAGAAACTCAGGCCCACACCGACACCCGAGGCACGAAATCCGCCTGATCCGAAGCTTTGCCCGACGCTGACACCGCCGCGTACGGGACTGTCGCCCCGGCCACGCCGGTCACGACTGTCATGAACCACTTCAAACCAGTCATAGCCGCCGTCCAGCGTCACCTCTGCGGCCCGGCGCAGAGCCAGATCGGCCACACGCGGCGCCGGCAGATCCGCCCCGCCGGTGAAACTGACGCGCCAGCGATTTTTCTCGATCCGGGTTTCGCGATAGCCGAGGTCGCCGCGATGAGCGGGCGCATAGACGCTCTGGCTGGCGCACCCGGCCAGCATCAGGGCAGACGTCAGGGCAACAACAAGATGACGCATGACTTCAAGCTCCAGTCAGCAAAGTCGCTCTGACCGAGTATACGCGAAATCGCCCGAAGCGTTCCGCCGCGTCAGATCACAACTGCGGTACCGCTGGCTGTCACCATCAGCATGGAACCCTTTTCCCCGATCACCTCGTAATCGAGATCGACGCCGACCACGGCATTGCCGCCGCGCTTCACGGCCTCTTCTTCCAGTTCGCGCAGCGCCACTTCCCGGGCTTCGCGCAGGGATTTCTCATAGGAGCCGGATCGGCCGCCGACAATGTCACGAATCCCGGCAAACAGGTCTCGGAACAGGTGAGCGCCCATAATGGCTTCGCCGGTGACGACACCCCGGTATTCGCGAATGGGTTTGCCTTCGACGGACGGTGTGGTGGTGACGATCATGAGCGGTCTCCTTTCGTATCAAGCGAAGGATGGCGCGTCCCGCCTGCCGTCACTAGGGGGAATGCCCGGGTGTCATTCCACCCCGAGCCGACGGAGAAGCGCCAGCGCGCTCTGCGCGATCACCGAACCCGGACCGAACACCTCCACCGCGCCCATCTGTTTCAGCACCATTACGTCCTCGGGCGGCACAACCCCGCCAACCACGATGCGAATGTCGCTCGCTTCGAGCTTCTGGAGGGCCTCGCGAAGGGCGGGGATCAGGGTCAGATGCCCCGCCGCCAGTGACGACGCGGCAACCAGGTCGACCTTCTTGTCCACGGCCTGCTGGGCGGCTTCTTCCGGTGTCTGGAACAGCGGACCCACTTCGACGTCCCAGCCCAGGTCCGCAAAGGCCGTTGCGACAACTTTCTGACCGCGATCATGCCCGTCCTGGCCCATTTTCGCGATCATGATGCGCGGCGGCCGGCCGGTCTTGTTCGCGAACTTGGCGGCGGCAGCACGTGCCCGGTCGACCGTCTCGTCGTCGCCTGCGGCGGTCAGATACACCCCCTTGAGGGTTCGGATCTCGGCCTTGTGCCGGCCCCAGACTTTCTCCAGCGCATAGCTGATCTCGCCAACGGTCGCGCGGGCGCGCGCCGCATCGACGGCGAGGGCGAGGAGATTGCCTTGTCCGCTCCCGGCAGCCTGTGTCAGCGCGTCCAGAGCGGATTCGGTCGCGGCCTCGTCACGGTCGCGCTTGAGCTGTTCGAGCTTCGCCAGCTGTTCGGTCCGGACCTTGTAATTGTCGACCTTGAGGACCGGCACGTCCTCTTCCTCGTCGAGATGGAACTTGTTCACTCCGACGATGGTCTGCTGGCCGCTGTCGATGCGGGCCTGCGTCTTGGCCGCAGCTTCCTCGATGCGCAGCTTGGGCGTGCCTTCCGCAATGGCCTTGGCCATGCCGCCGAGCGCATCGATTTCCTCGATATGCTTCAGCGCCTTTGCGGCGAGGTCATGGGTCAGGCGTTCGACATAGAAACTGCCGCCCCACGGGTCGATGGCGTCCGCGAGGTGGGCCTCGCTCGCCAGCAAAAGCTGCGTGTTGCGCGCAATCCGGGCCGAGAAATCCGTCGGCAGGGCGAGGGCTTCGTCGAGTGAATTGGTGTGCAGCGACTGGGTGTGGCCATCGACGGCCGCAATGGCTTCGAGCGCCGTACGGCCGACATTGTTGAACACGTCCTGCGCAGTCAGCGACCAGCCTGACGTCTGGCAGTGCGTCCGCAAGGACAGCGATTTGTCTGACTTGGGATCGAACCGGTCCTTGACCAGTCGCGCCCACAACAGGCGTGCGGCGCGCAGCTTGGCGATCTCCATGAACACATTCATGCCGATGCCGAAAAAGAAGCTGAGGCGCGGGGCGAACCGGTCGACATCCAGCCCCGTTTCGATGCCCGCCCGGATGTAGTCCAGGCCGTCGGCAATCGTGTAGGCGAGTTCCAGGTCGGCCGGAGCACCGGCTTCCTGCATGTGATAGCCGGAGATCGAGATCGAGTTGAACCGCGGCATCTTTTCCGCCGTGTAGGCGAAGATGTCCGAGATGATGCG
Source organism: Maricaulis sp. (assembly GCA_002692855.1). Taxonomy (GTDB): domain Bacteria; phylum Pseudomonadota; class Alphaproteobacteria; order Caulobacterales; family Maricaulaceae; genus Hyphobacterium. Next base: position 131,049 of record NZMJ01000015.1, on the reverse strand, counting down.
CATCGAGCTTTCGGGCGGATAGATGTAGGTGTTCCGCACCATGAATTCCTTGAGGATGTCGTTCTGGATCGTGCCCGACAGCTTGTCGGGGCTGACACCCTGTTCTTCCGCCGCGACGATGTAGAGCGCCATGATGGGCAGCACCGCGCCATTCATCGTCATCGACACGCTCATCTGGTCGAGCGGAATGCCGGCGAACAATTCGCGCATGTCGAGAATGGAATCGATCGCCACGCCTGCCATGCCGACATCGCCGGTGACGCGGGGGTGATCGCTGTCATAGCCGCGGTGCGTCGCCAGGTCGAAAGCGACCGACAATCCCTTCTGGCCCGCCGCCAGATTCCGGCGATAGAAGGCATTGGAATCCTTGGCCGTCGAGAAACCGGCATACTGCCGGATCGTCCAGGGGCGCTGTGTGTACATTGTCGGGTAGGGACCGCGAACGAAGGGCGCCGCGCCCGGAACGCTGCCCGTAAAATCCAGCGAGGCCACATCGCCCGCTCCATAGGCTGGCGCGACCGCAATTTCCTCGGCCGGCACCCAGCTTTTGCCCTTCGCAACGGTCGCCACGGGAGGAGATCCAAGGTCGATCTTGGTGAAATCAGGATGGCTCATCCCTGCACTCCCAGAATCTTGTGGGCCAATCGCAAATCGTCGAGACGGTCGCTGCGCATGTGGATATGCCGGGTGATGCCCGTCACCCCGTCGATCGGCCGGCCGGCCAGCCAGACTTCGTCCGCCCCGGCCTGCTTCAATTTTTCCGCCAGCGTAGCCGCTTCGGCCTGGTATCCGGCATCGCTGCCGCAAATCACGACCAGGGAAGACCCGCTTTCCTGAAAGGCGGTCACGCACGCCTCTGCATCGCGGTACGCTTCACCCCCCGTCACGGTCAGGCCGCCGGCGGCGAGCAGGTTTTGCGCGAACCCCGTACGCGGATTGAACTCGGCCAGTGTGCCGATGGTCGCGAGAAAGGCGGCTGGCCGGGTTCCGGTCTTTTCTTCGTGTTTCTCCGCAGCATCGCGGAAGGCTTCAAACGGTTCCGCAAAACGAATGGCCGGGAACGGCGCGTCATGGCCGATGTCATGCCCCGGCAGTGCGTGAACCGGTTTGGCATGAAGCTCGGGATAGGCATTGATGCCAATCAGCGATTCCCGGCTCGAGCGATAGGCTTGTTCGTGCGCCTCGCGGAATGCGGAGATGCGCTCGCGCATCGCGTCACCTTCCACCGCAGCCCGATATCCGCCCTCGGATTCAAGGGTCTGGAAAAGCGTCCAGGCTTGCTGCGCCAGTTCGCGCGTCAGCGTCTCGTGCAGATAGGACCCCGCTGCGGGATCAGCGACCCGGCCCAGATGCGATTCTTCCTGCAACATGATCTGGAGGTTGCGTGCCACCCGGTGCGCGAACCGGTCCGGCCGACCGAGCGCGACTGTAACCGGGCGCACCGTGATGACGTCCGCGCCGCCTGAAGCCGCTGCGAACCCCGCAGCCGTGACGCGGATCAGATTCGTCCACGGATCGCGCCGCGTCATCATTCGGTAGGCCGTAACGGCGTGGATCGGGATCTGCACGTCGCCGATGGCAAACGCATCCGCGATGCGCGCGCAGACGATCCGCGCAGCGCGCAACTTGGCAACCGTCAGGTGAATGTCGGCGTCAGCGGCCATTCGCACTTCAACCGCATTCCCCGCAATTCGGGGTTCGACGCCCTGGTCGATCAGGGCGCGCAGGGCCTGCGACAGCCCCGTGGCCATGAAGGCGATTTCCTGGACTTCACTTCCCCCGGCGTCGAAGACAGCCCGCGCATCGACCGCGATGGCGGTCATGTCCGGGAAATTCGAGACCAGCCGCGCGGCGCTCGGCGATCCCGGCGGCAGGCCGAATCCGCCTTTCGCGCCGGGCGTGTCGCGCAATGCGTCTGCCAGCAGGCCGGCTCCGTCCTCGCCGCCCGATTCAAGGTGAACCGGCGCCACGGTCAGGTCGACGCCTTCGAGCGCCCGCCTCAGGTCCTGCGCGGACGCGGCGGCAATGCCGTTCGTGCCATCCTGATCGAGCCGGAGCGCGATTTGCGTCACGCCGCCGCGAAGATCAGCCAGGATGTCGGCGTTGGCAGCGGCCGGATCGGCCGCGCCGTGAACCTGCCTGATGCCCCACGGCAGGAAGGCGTCGCGCGGCGGGTACAAGGGGGATGCGTCGTCCGGACGGTCAAAGAAGACCGGGCCGCGTTCCACACCATCGATGGTCCTGCGAACCAGGGAGCGGTCGAAGTCCGCGCCTTTCAGCGCCCCCAGGGCGAGTGCGCGCCAATCCTCTGGCGACTGTGCCGGAAACCCCCGCGACAGGCTGCGGATATCCTCGCTCATTCGTGACGTCCTCACTTGGCATGCTGCGGCGCGAGAAAAGGCGCGCCCTGCCGCTCCGTCAACCCTGAAGCACCGGGGATTTGCGTCAGCCATCTCCGCGCGCAGCCGAACCGCTCATACGCTTCAGGCGGGTTGCAGTGCGGATCTGGCTTGGCAGCCCTGGAACCGGGGATGGAAAGATGAGCGAGTTGATCGATTTCGGGGCCTCGGCCGTAACCGGTGGCGCGTTGGGAGTGATTGGAACGGCGATTGGCCGCGCAGCAGGCTTTTTCGAGCGCCGCCAGGAATTCACCCAGGAACGCGAACGATGGGCGCATGAACGACAACTCGCAGAGACCGAGACGGCGGCAGCAGAACGTGCCGCTGACCGGGCGGCTGAAAGCGAATTGCGGCAGGCGAGTTATGGGGGTCTCCAGGCGAGCCTCGATGCCGAACGGTCGGTCCGCGACAGCTACCCTTGGGTCGAGGCAGTGCGCGCCCTCGTTCGGCCGATCCTCACGCCGCTTCTCTGGCTGCTGTATCTGGTCGTCTTCTTCGCGGTGATGGAAGGCCAGGCCGAGCGGTATCTGACGCCCGAGGCGCAGGGTGATTTCGTCGGCTATTTCATCGCCAACATTGCCTTCGCAGCCACCGCCGCAACGCTTTGGTGGTTCGGCGACCGCGCGCCGCCACCCAATTGGAGGCGGTAAAGTCTCGAATGCCCCGCGCTACCCGTTCGGCGGCGTATGAAAATCGGACTGGCCCTAATGCGTGGCCATCGATGAAATCGCGTCGATCACCACCGGGCGCATCGAGTCCGTCATCGCGTGACCATTGACGGGGATGATCGTCAACCTGGCGTGTGGACAGGCATCCGCCAGCCGCAGCGCCGTCCCGGCGGGGCAGACCATGTCATACCGGCTCTGGATGATGTGCAGCGGGACGCGGCTCAATTGCCCGGCGTCGCGGATGATCTGGTCCGGCTTCAGGAAGCAATCGTTCGTGAAATAGTGCGCCTCGATCAGCGAATGGGTCGCGACATAGCCGCGCCCTCGCTCGGCCATCGACAGGCGTGCTTCTTCAGCCGACTTTTCAAGGTAGGACAGCCGCTCCTCGTATTCTGTCCAGCGATAAAGCGCCGAATGACGCAAATCGTCCAGCGATGCCGAGGCGTCCGCCAGCCGGTCCAGTACCGGTGCGCCGGCCGCCCATTCAGCCTGCATGGCCTCCATGAACCACGCCATCAACTCAGGTGCAGGCGCGTCGTGCAGTCGTTCCGGAACATGCGCCAGCAAGTCCTCGCGCACATCGGGAAACAGGCGGGCCACACCATGCGGTGAAAGCCACCAGTCGAGCTCGCGCGGCGTGCCGGTGAAAATGCCCTCCACCACCACACCGCGAACAGACTCGGGGTGGGTCTCGGCATAGAGCAATGCCAGCGTTGATCCCCAGGACGGTCCGAACACGACGAAGCGATCGATGCCGAGTTCGGTCCGCAACGCCTCGATATCCGCGACCAGATCCTGCGCCGTGCTGTGGGCGAGACCCGCCAGCGGCGTCGACCGGCCCGCGCCCCGTTGGACGATCAACAGCGTGTCGAAAACGTCCGGGTCGAACAGGCGGCGGTGCGTCGGCGTACACCCCGAACCGGGACCGCCATGCAGCATCAGCGCGGGGATGCCACCCGGCTTGCCGCTGCGCTCATAGTAAATCTCGTGCCTGCCGGAGACTTTCAGGCGTCCGGTGGCGTACGGCTCGATGGGAAGAAACAGGGTCATGCGCGCATGCTAGCCGGACGTGCCGAAACGTCACCTTCTGCATATGCGAAAATAGGTCAGATTTCATTTCGCGACTCATCGAGTCGATTCGACCATGAGATATTTGATACTACAATGTGGATGAGCTGTTTATTATGTGAATAGGGGAGATATCATGTTTCAGCTATTCGTGCTGGTGGCTTTTGCTGGCCCCATTGAAGATTTCGGAGTCGAACGCGGAACCACTTTGGAAGTGCGATACTTCGAGGACCGTCAGTTTGGAAACCTGGTCGGATGCACGATGAGTGGCCAAGTCTTGGTCGATGACCTTCAAGCGATTGAAACGGTTTCGCCATTGCTCGAGGTGTCAATCCAAGTTCTCAGTGATGAAAACAGAGACAACACCGCAGCAGCGGCGTTGATTCGGCTTCGTGAGAATTCACATTCGGATAGCGTCGAGCAACCGCTGGCTTACGCATATTTTTTGAACGAAGAAGGGCGCGCATGGCCTGCGGCTGGTCGCGTGAATTGTGCAAGCAGTTATTGTGTGCTCCCTGTAGGGCCGAGCCAGATGATTGATTTAATGCACCAACTCGATACGCGATCATCGATCAGTGGGGGCTATACTCGAGAAGACGCGGTATTCGACACTGTATTCGAAATTAGTGCCGCTCATTCTCGGCTCGAAAGCGATTTTGACCCCTCAGAGTTCCTGGGCTGCGTCGACAGACTGCTGAATTCGCCAAGGTGAACTTTAGCCTATTCGCGGCACTGTCTGTCGTTGAGATTCGGAATTATCAGAAGGCTGCCAGTGTGCCCGACCGAGCGGAGCGAGGGAGGCCGGGAAGAATGGTGCCGCAAGAGAGAATTGAACTCTCGACCTCGTCATTACCAATGACGCGCTCTACCACTGAGCTACTGCGGCTTATCCAGTCGGGAGAGCGGCGTATAACGCAACCCCCGCCGCTCGCCAAGAGCCGCTTGACTGCAACTGCACACGCCCCCATCACCATTCCATGAAGAAGGACAAGTCTCCGCCACGCGGACAAAAGGGCGAACCCTCTCGCGAGGATCGTCTGGCCGAAGCCCTGCGCGCCAATCTGCGCCGCCGCAAAGCCGCAGCAAAACCCAAGAAGCCGTCGAACTGATGCCTTGATCGGGCGTTTCAATCCTGCCGATCACTCATTCATTCAGGATTTTCCATGGACAGCATTCACGTCAGGGGCGGCCAGCCGCTCAACGGCCGCATCCCGATATCCGGCGCCAAGAACTCGGCGCTCAAGCTAATGGCAGCGGCATTGCTAACGGATGGCGAGCTCAAACTCACCCGTATGCCGGATCTGGCCGACACGCGATTCCTCACGATTTTGCTGACGCATCTCGGCGCATCGGTTCAGGCCGGACCCGGCGTGATGAAGATCCACGCCGATACACTGGCCCGCACCGAGGCACCGTACGATCTGGTGCGAAAAATGCGCGCGAGCTTCAACGTGCTGGGGCCGATCCTCGCCCGTGAAGGCCAGGCCCGGGTGTCTCTGCCCGGCGGCTGCGCCATCGGCGCGCGACCGGTCGATCTGCACTTGCAGGCCCTGAAGGATCTCGGCGCGGAAATCGATCTGACCGAAGGCTATGTCGTCGCCTCCGCCAAGGGCGGTCTGAAGGGCGCGCGAATCCACTTTCCCTTCGTCTCGGTCGGCGCCACGGAACACGCCATGTTGGCCGCGGTCCTCGCCAAGGGCGAGACGGTTCTGGAAAACGCCGCGCGCGAGCCTGAGATCGCCGATCTGGCCGACTGCCTGAACGCCATGGGCGCGAAGGTCGAAGGCGCCGGACGGTCCACCATCCACATCACCGGGGTAGAGCGGCTGTCTGGCACCACGCACGCAGTCGTTCCCGACCGGATCGAGACCGGCACGTTTGCACTGGCTGCCGCGGCGGCCGGCGGCAAGGTTCTGCTCGAGGAGGCCATCCCCGAACACAATGAATCTCTGTGGAAGCTGATGCGCGCCGCCGGGGTTCAGGTCACGTCGGTGGAGGGCGGCATCGAGGTGTCGCGTAACGGTCATCCGGTTCTGGCGGTCGATGCCGAAACCCGGCCCTATCCAGGCTTCCCGACGGATCTGCAGGCCCAGTTCATGGCGCTGATGACCAGGGCGGAGGGCACTTCGGTGATCCGCGAAACGATTTTCGAGAACCGCTTCATGCACGCGCCCGAACTGAGCCGGATGGGGGCGAACATCACGGTGCGCGGCAATGAGGCCATCGTGCGCGGCGTCAAGACGCTGCGCGGAGCACCGGTCATGGCGACGGATCTGCGAGCGTCGGTCAGCCTGGTCATTGCGGGTCTGGCCGCCGAGGGTGAAACCGTGATCGGGCGGGTGTATCACCTTGATCGTGGCTTCGAACGGTTGGAAGACAAGCTCAAGGCCTGTGGCGCGGACATCGACCGTCGCCAGGAATGATTGAAACGGGGACACGCGTGCCGCGCCAACGCAAACCACTGAGACTGATTGCTGCTGAACCCGACGATGTGCCCATTGTGTCGGCTGCCCTGCAGGACGCGGTGGCCCAGCTGCGGGACGTGCAGTGGGACCGGCGTGCGCGCCGGTTCACGATTGCCGCCAATCGCTTCCGCTGGGAGGACGGCAAGTCCGGACCGGGCTGGCGTGTTCGTGCGGCGCTCGACATTGGCAGCGTCCTGTCGGTCAAGTCGTCGAAGGTGAAGCAGGATGCGCCGGGTGCGGTCGTCTCCATCCTCGCCATCGTGTTTGAAACCGGCGACGCGCCCGGTGGCGCGATCCGCATCGAGTTGTCAGGCGGCGGGTCGATCCGCGTCGCGGTGGAGTGTGTTGACCTGTTGCTGGCCGATGTGTCCGAGCCCTGGCGCGCGTCCGGGCGTCCTGATCATGGAGGAAGTGACGCGTGAGCGAGACCCATTGCATTGCTTCGATCGACCTCGCCGGTTTCAATGCGTCCGGGGAAGGTCAGGCTGATCACGAACGCCGCGTCGCCGTCAGTGACCTGCTCGACAGCAATTACTTTGCGCCGGAGGACGTCGCTGAAGGTCCCTACGACGTCCGGCTGTCGATCGAGGACGGACGGCTAATCATCGATATCCGCAATCTCGATGCCGAGAGCCTCAAGGTCCATGTCTTCTCGATGGGACCCTTTCGCGGGGTGTTCAAAGACTATTTCATGATCTGCGACAGCTATCATGAGGCCGTGCGAGACGCCTCGCTCGCCCAGATCGAGGCCATCGACATGGGGCGCCGCGGGGTCCACAACGAGGGCTCCGAGCTTTTGCGCGAACGCCTGAAGGGCAAGGTCGAGATCGATTTTGAAACGGCACGGCGACTGTTCACCCTGATCGGCGCGCTTCACCGCCGGGCAGTTGCGGGTTAGGAACCCGCCGACTGCACTCGACGTTTTGCCTTCAAATCACTATATAGCCGCAAACGCGGACGCCCCCGGGCGATTCCGCTCTGTTGCGTTGTTTTATGAGGAGCCGCATGGCGAAGGAAGAACTGCTTGAATTTCCGGGAGAGGTGACGGAGCTGCTGCCCAACGCCACTTTCCGGGTAAAGCTGGAAAACGATCACGAGATCATTGCCCACACCGCTGGCAAGATGCGCAAGAACCGCATCCGTGTCCTGGCGGGCGACAAGGTACTCGTGGAAATGACGCCCTACGACCTGACGAAGGGCCGCATCACCTATCGTTTCAAGTAATCCTTTGCCGGGCAGGGGCGCGTGCATCCGATGACGAAGCCGCGTCTCGTTCTGGCCAGCGCCTCGCCGCGGCGCCTCGACCTCTTGGCCCGGATCGGGATCACGCCCGACGCGGTCATTCCCAGCGACATCGACGAATCCGAAATTCCGGGCGAAACGCCGCGGGAAATCGCCATGCGCCTTGCGCAAGGCAAGGCAGATGCCTGCGCGGATCGCGGCGCATTCGTGCTGGCCGCAGACACGGTCGTCGCCCAGGGACGCAGGACTTTGCCCAAGGCAGAAACTGTCAGCCAGGCTGACGACTGTCTGCGGCGGCTGTCCGGCAGCAATCACCGCGTCTGGACGGGCGTGTCCGTTCGCTCTCCGCACGGCGAGATCACCACGCGGGTCAACGAATCGCGGGTGCGGTTCAAGCGTCTCGGCGAGACCGAGATCCGCGCCTATCTCGCGACCGGTGAATGGCAGGGCAAGGCGGGCGGCTATGCGCTTCAGGGCATGGCGGAAGCCTTCATCGTCCAGATCATCGGCTCGCCCTCCGGCATTATCGGTCTGCCCTTGTACGAAACCGTCAATCTTCTGAGCGGAGCCGGTTTCCCGGTCCGGGAGACGTCCTGATGACCCGGATGATCGCTGTTGAAGACGCCGTAGGGGAAACCCGGGTCGCCCTGGCGGACAATGGCCGCGTGGTGGAGCTTCATATCGAGCGCTGGAGCGAGGCCGGGCAACGCGCGCGTGTCGGCGCGACCTATCTCGGCCGCGTGCGGACGATCGATGCCCGCCTGAACGCCGCCTTCGTGGATCTGGGTGTCGGCGAACCGGGCTTCCTGCCCTTCGGCAAGTCGGGCCGGCCAGCGGGCCTCCATGAGGGCGCCGGCTTGTCCGTCCGGGTGACGCGGGAAGCCATTCCCGGAAAGGGGCCGTCTGTCGCAATCACCGATGCCGAGTCGACCGGCGATGCGCCGCGGCTGATCGAGGATGCGTTGCCGCTGGCCGAGCGCGTAGCCGAACGCCATCCCCAGTCAGAGGTGCGCTGGGCCGATGAAACCAATATCGACATTGCCGAGGCGCTCGACGAAGCGCTGTCGCGGACGGTCGATATCCCCGGTGGCGGCAGGCTTATCATTGAGCCGACCGCGGCCCTGACCGCGATTGATGTGGATATGGCGGGCCGGTTCGGGCAGGGCGGGGCCGAGAAGGTCGCTGCGGATCTCAACCGTTCGGCTGCCAAGGAGGCGGCGCGCCAGATACGCCTTCGGGGGCTGGGCGGCGTGATCGCCATCGATTTCGTCCATATGCGCGACCGCAAGGCGCGCCAGGGAGTCGAACAAGCCCTCAAGGCCGCTGTGCGCCCGGACGCCGCCAGAATTGACGTGGCGCCCATTTCGCCGTTCGGCATTGTCGAGCTGGCGCGCCAGCGTACCGGACGCTCTCTGGCTGAACTCATGTTCGATGAGGCGGGGCGGCCGAGCACGGAAACGCTTGCACTTGCCGCGCTGCGGCGCCTCGAATCCGAAGGGCGTTCGGACCGGCGCCGGACATTGGTCCTGAAGGCGAGCCGTGAAATCTCGGCCTGGCTGGACGGCGAATCGATTGCCTGGCGTGAAGCGATGAATGAACGGCTCGGTCCGCGATTTGCGGTCGAACCGGTTGACACCTGGCCGCGGGAGCGGTTCGACGTGTCCTCACGATGACAAACGCCACTATTCCCGCCTCGCGCTGTCCGATCTGCAAGAAGCCGGTCCAGCACGATTTTCGTCCGTTCTGTTCCAAGCGGTGCGCCGATATCGACCTTGGACGCTGGTTCAAGGGCGACTACGCCATCCCCGGTGATCCCGTTGATCCCGCTGACCTGCCGGACGCGGATGACTCGTCTGACAACAGGTGATTTTCGCCCGTGGACAGGCGCGCCACGTCTCTCTATAAACCGCGCTCTCGATTGCAGCCCGCGTGGCCAATCGGCCCGGCGCCCGGGTAGCTCAGTTGGTAGAGCAGCGGATTGAAAATCCGCGTGTCGGTGGTTCGAATCCGCCCCCGGGCACCATTCACTTCCCGAAACATCTCCCGTCGTTTCTCCGGATTGCACCACGTCATTCCGGCCGCAGGATTTCTATGGGTCCGCGCAACGACATGGCGGGCTGCCGCGACGCTCCCGCGAACGGCATGCGGTGGCGACACCCCTTAAATCAACGACGGCACGGCTTCCTCAAACCCGACGCTCAACAAGAATGCTCCGGCCGCGCGGTGGGTATGGCGCGGCCGGAGCGAGGCGTTCCCCCTGATTGAACGCCTCAGTCTGTGGGCGTGGTCCGCACGGCGACGGAGCTTCCGCCGACCAGCCGCATCGTGCTGGGATCGATCTGGTCGAGCGAGCCGACCTGAATGAAACCGATCACGATCCGGTTGCTGCCCGGCAAGAAGTCGATCTCTTCGCCTTCGCCGATCACACGGACGGTAAAGGTGCGGGTCGCACCGCCGGCGAATTCCCGCATCTGTACGGTGGACGCGAAGTCTTCCTGACAGGCACCCGTCGCCGGATCCGTCTCGCAGATCTCAAGCCGCAAGGGCAGGGTGGGGAAGATGTCGTCGCCGAAGACGACGGCCTCGGACAGCCGCGCTGTCGGGGCGTTCTCGTAGTCATTGTCGATCGCGACCGGGATGGCGATGACCGGCCCGCCGGTCGTCGACAGGTTGGCGGCTGCAACCGCGAAGCGCGTGGCGCCGTCGGGATCAAAACTGACCGCATTGCCGTTGGTAATGGCGGCCACGGCCACGATGTCGGCCAGGGGCTGATCCGACACGGTCAGGTAGAAGGTGTTGGTCGATGTCGCCCGGCTTGCGGCGATGTTGTCGCAGGTCACGGCGGTGCGCACCAGCGTCAGCTCGGGGAAGCCGCCGAGGGAGTCCGTACCCGCCGCGCGCTGGGTGCCGAAGGCATAGATCTGCGACGTGCCCGCCGCGATGTCGACCGCGTCTCCGGACGGTCCGCTCTGCGGGGTCAGCGGCATGAAGCGATAGACACCGGGATAGCCCAGCGGCGGCAGAAGACCGCAGTCCCGTCCGCCTTCACCCGTTGCGGAAACCGATGCGGCGAGAAGCGCGGTGGAGAAGGTATTGGGACGCGTTGCCCGGAATTGCGGCGCCACCGCTGTGGCAATCCGCGAGGCGGTTTCCTCCGCGCCGATGCTGTAGCGGAAAATGGATTCCGTATCCGCCGGTTGCCCGTCTCCAAAGCTGCCGGGGATCAGTTGGACATAGAGATCGCCGTCAGCGGGGATCGCCACACGCACGGCCTCGCTATTGCTACTGGTGGAGCCGAGTCCGCTGGCCAGATCGGTGAGGGATCCGAGCGCATCGCCGTCATAAAGATAGAACAGGACGAAGCGGTTTGAGGTCACGATCTGGAAATCGAAGATCTCGCCGGGCGTTCCGCTGGCGCGAAGCCAAAGCGTGTGATCCTCGCTGGTCGCGGACGGCTCGTTCGCCTCTCCGGTCGCCCCGGCGAAGTTCAATGCGCCCACGCCGCCCGGGCCGGTCAGTTCCATCGGCGTTGCGAAGAAGTCGTGGTCGCCCGCAAGCGGCGTGATGTTCAGCGCAACGCTGCGCTGCTCGCCATTGCCGCCCGAGTTCGGGATCGGATTGTAGTCCACGGCGAGATAATAGGTCTCATCTTCGTCGGGATTGAAGGTCAGCGTGGCCGGACCGCCGGTAGCCGAAGCGGACGCCACGCTGACGAGCGCCGCCAGGGAGTTGCCGCGGTAAACGCCCAGCGAGGTCTGACCCAGTCGCGCGCCCACGCTGATCGAGAGCGGGCCTTCACGGCCCGTTTCGATCGCGTACCAGATCGACCCGCCATTGTCCTCGCCGTCATGATCGGGTTCGCCGATCTGCGTCGTGGAGCCATAGGTCGAGATGTTCATCGTCAGCCGCCCATCCGACAGGCGGATCGCGTCCGCAAAATTGTCATTCGCCGGCCGCGTTGTCGGCGGCGGCCCGGCATAGCCCAGCACCACCGCGCGGATCGGCACGATCTGGTCGTTGCCGGGGGTGTCTGCGATCACGCGGATTTCCCCGGCATTGCGGCCCAGGCGGACGGCGGGAATGTCGACTTCCACCCCGAAATCGAAGGACGCGCCGGCGCCCAGCGTCGTTTCGAGCGTACGAAGACCGCTGCCGAAGGTGATGGCGTCATTGTTCACCGTCACCACCGACACATCGACATCGGTGCTGCCTGTATTGCGCACGGTGTAGATCTGAACGTCCGGATCCTCGGGGCGATTGATGTCCACCGTCGCAAAATAGTCCGTCGTCGGCGAGACGGCGATCGGGCCCAATTCCTGCGTCATCTCGAGCAACGCGCTATAGGCGGCGTTCAGCTGGATGCGCGGACGGGTCAAGTTGTTGTCGGTGTCGGTTACGGGCCGGCCGGTCGTCTTCAGCGCCAGTTCGATCTGGTCGAGGCTGGCTTGCGGCACGGCGGAACGCAGAAGCGCGATTGCCCCTGCGACATGGGGCGTCGCCATCGATGTGCCGTTGAAGGCCTGGTAGATCGGCGTGCTGTCCGACATGTCGGTCGCCGAACGGATGCCCACGCCGGGTGCCAGAAGGTCTACGGCGAAGTGGGAGTTCGAAAACGAGGCGACCTGGTCGTTGCGGTCGGTCGCACCGACCGTGATGGCCTGCTCCACGCAGGCCGGGAAGGCGAGGCCGGCATTTTGCGATTCATTGCCGGACGCGATCACGGTGGCCACGCCCGCGCTTCGCAGCATCGAGATGATCGGCGCCAGCGGGCTTGTTGTGCAGTAATCGGTCGTGTAGCCGCCACCCAGACTCATATTGATCGCGGCCAGAGGCATCGGATCGCCGCCCGAAACGGGAATCATTCGGTTGTCGAACAACCATTCGAGTGCGGCCACCTGGTCGGCTGTCGTGGCGTAGACACCGTCGTTGGACGTATCGGTATAGAAGACATTGACCGCGACAATGCCCGCACCGGGCGCCACGCCGCGTAGTTCGCGGGTCGCCCCGTCGAACTCGGCGGAAACGGGTCGGCCGGCAACCGTGCCGCCGACGTGCGTGCCGTGCGTGGCGGGAACGGCGCATCGGTCGCAGTCATCGCCGGAACGTCCACCGGTCTCCACGCTCAGCCCGCCCGGGCAGCGGGATTCCTGGTTTTCGGCGGGATTGATCGCGGAGAAACATGCCGAGCCGACAATGGAATCGGCCAGCATCGGGTGGTCGTGGTCGGTTCCGGTATCGATCACGGCGACGGCGTATCCCGCGCCCGAAAACCCGAGATCGTGCAGCACATTCGCACCGATTAGCGGGAGCGATTCGTCCATCATCGGATGTGCGGTGATGTCTTCGCTGATCCGCAGGACGCCGGGCGCATTGGCCAGCGCGTCAATTTCCGCGCGATCCAGATACATCGCCATTGCAGGTGTGTAGCGATAGCTGTGCGACAGGCGAGGCGCCGGAACCAGGACCGTATCCGGTCCGTCTTCGGCAATGCCGGCGTTGAATTGCTCGCGCCGGCGTTCAAGCTCGGCAAGCGGCTCGCCGAAGGCGGCCAACACGGCATTGCTCTGGATCTCGCGGATCGCGTCGCTGCGCTCGGCGCGTGCGTGATCGGAAACCGCAGCGGCACCAACCGGAACCGCGACCTCTTCAAGCATCACGATCACGCGGACGCGATTGCCAGCCTCGAGCGCCTCGGTCTGCGCGTCCGACAATTCGACAGGTGCATCCGCAAAGGCGGGTGCGGCCACCATGAGTGACACCGCCGGGAGGATCCCGGCAAACTTGACGAATGACATGTTCAACTCCCCGTTGTTCGGGAGGCGAAGAGGCGGATTTCTCGTGCTTGTCGGTTCAATTCGAAAATTATTCCGGCAAATCAGGGGTATGCCCGAGCGCTCCCGGTCCTTTTGACAACTGGAAGTGTAGAAATACCGCCTAGGGATGTGTTATTCAGTGCGTCTCACCGGAGCGGTCGTTCTTGCGCGTCCGTCTCAAATCAAGACCGTCAACGGGGGGAAGGGTGGCGGATCAGGGGGAAAAGGCGAACCGACCGGCGAATCCGGTCGAGATTTCGGTGTTCGACACACGTGTTGCCGAACATGGCGCGCAATTCGGCCTGTGGCGCGACAGTATCGGCGTCCTGTTCGATATCGAGGCGGGCGAGGATGCGGGCCGGTTCGGATACTGTGCGCGCCTCGACAGCGCGATGGCGGGCGAGGCCATGGTCACCCGGGTTCGCGCTGGAGCCCAGACCTTTGCCCGCTCCAGCCTTCGGGCTTACCGCGACGGTATCGAAGGCGTGATGTTCCAGGTCTTCACGCATGGCCATGTCCGCCGCAGCGACGAAGCCGCCCCGGTGGCCGACGAGGGCGCGCTGGTCGGTTTCGATCTGACCCGCGACATGGAAACGATCAACACCGGGTTCGATCTTGTTTCCATCATCTTCCCGCGCGAGGCACTCGAAAGCCGGCTCGGCGATGTCGCCGACCTGCATCTCGGCGCGATCGGACCTGACTGCGGCCTGTCCCGGCTGACCGCGGAATTCCTCGTCAGCCTACAGCGCTCCCTGCCGATGATGGATACCGGCGAAGCCGAGGCGGCATCGAATGCCGCCGCCGATCTGATCGCGGAATGCTATCGCGGCCAGAACCGGCGGTCGGGTTCGCCCGACAGTCACCGCATCGCCGTCGTGACCCGGGCCAAGGCATTCGTCAGGGCGCGGATCGGGGCGGGCGAGCCGGTCGACGTGCCGACGCTCGCGCGGGCGCTCGACTGCTCGCGGGCGACACTCTACCGCGCGTTTGAACCGATTGGCGGTGTTGCGGCCTACATACGGTCTGAGCGTTTGCGCGCCTGCCTGTCTGACATGGCCCGGCTCGCGCGCGGCGACATGGCCCTCACACTCGGCGAACTTGCGATGCGCCGCGGCTTCGAGTCGGACGCCCAGTTCAGCCGGGCTTTCAAGGCCGAGTTCGGCATGACGCCGAGCGATGCGAAACGCGCCCTTGCCGCAAACACCGGCGCAGGCGGGATTTCCCTGGCAGGCGGTGCGGACCGCCGCTACGAGCTCTGGCTGAGAGCGATCGGGGCGGCCTGACCCGGCAGGCATCGCTTCAATGAGGGCTCGATACGGCACCGCTGGCTTGCGGGGCAGGGGGCGCGCTGCTAGCCCTTCAGCCGGGGACGGACATGGCAGGCACGCCATGCCGGGCGAGGGGCAGGCATGCTATTCAACTCCTTCGAGTTTCTATTCCTGTTCCTGCCGGCGACGCTGATCGCCTACTACGTCCTGCGCCGCTGGGTCGCGCACCATGCCGCGCTGGTTGCGCTGACCCTGGCGTCGCTGATCTTCTATTCGTGGTGGGACATTCGCTATCTGCCGCTCCTGCTCGGATCGGTGGTGATCAACCACTTTCTCGGCATTGCCATCGGCAAACGGTCCCAGCCCTGGCTGGGGATCGGCATCCTGCTCAATCTGGGTGCGCTGGGCCTGTTCAAATACGCCGATTTCCTGGTCGGGAATGTCAACGCACTGACGGGGACCGGCTTCCCCTTGCCGGACTTCCCGCTGCCGCTGGCAATTTCCTTCTTCACCTTCCAGCAGATCAGCTTCCTCGTCGATGTATCGCGCAAGCACACCCGGCCCGGACCATTCCTGAATCACACCCTGTTCGTGTCCTTCTTCCCGCAACTGATCGCAGGCCCCATTGTCCGCCACGACCAGATCGCGGACCAGTATGCCGACAAGAGCCGCAAGGATGACCTCGCGGAGAATATCGGCGTCGGTCTGTCGATATTCGCGATCGGCCTCGCCAAGAAGGTGCTCATCGCCGACACGATCGAGCCGTTCGCAGCATCCGCCTTCGGGGCGGCGGCGCGCGGCGACGAGCTGGGCCTGCTTGAAGCCTGGTCGGGCGCGCTCGCCTATTCGCTCCAGATATTCTTCGACTTCTCGGGCTATTCGGACATGGCTATCGGGCTGGCGCGGATGTTTGGCTATCGCCTTCCGGCCAACTTCAATGCGCCTTATCGCGCCGTTTCGGTGATCGATTTCTGGCGGCGATGGCACATCACCCTGTCCCGCTTCCTGCGCGACTATCTCTACATACCGCTGGGCGGAAACCGGAAGGGACCGCAGCGGCGCGCCATCAATCTGATGCTCGTCATGCTGCTCGGCGGGCTGTGGCACGGTGCGGCCTGGACCTTCGTCGTCTGGGGCGGCCTGCACGGGCTGGGTCTGGCCTGGTGCCACATGATGAACCGGATCCGCCCGCAAGGTCTGTTCCCCAAGCTCCCTTGGCTGTCCATTCTGTTCACCTTCCTCTTCGTGACGGTCGCCTGGGTCTTCTTCCGCGCCACGTCCTTCGATGCGGCGTGGGAAATCCTGACCGGAATGGCGGGCATGAACGGGCTGGGGACCAGCGTCGGCGACGAGCCGTGGATCGCCATTGTCCTGGGGCTCGCCATCGTTTGGCTGGTGCCGGACACGATGTCCTACTTCTCGAATTATCTCGACGAGCGCACGCTCGACGGGTCGGAAGGAAGCTTGCAGAAGGGCTGGCGCTGGAAGCCGGGTCGGTGGACCGCGATCCTGATCGCCACGATCCTTTTCCTCGCCATCGTCAATTCTTGGACCGCGGCGGAGTTCATCTATTACAATTTCTGACCGCCCCACGCCGCCGAAGTCCCGGCTCGGTGTCTATGCTCGCACGCTGCTGCTCGCGTTCGGCGCATGGATTGTCGTGTTCGGCGGTTTCACCTTCCTGGTCGATCCCTACGGCCTGATGCCGGACGTCCAGATTCCCGGCGTCAACGAGCGGCGCACGCGCGCACACGAGGATGGCTACCGGGTCCGGACAGGACACCGGTTGCTGACCACGCAGGCGGGCACGATCATCATGGGCTCGTCACGTGTCGCGGACGGTTTCCCGCGTGACCTGCCGGACTGGCCGGGCGGCTGGGAAAATCTCGGCATGGCGGGAACGACGGCGTTTGAACTCGCCCGCGCGTCGACCCTCGCCGCGCAGAACGAGAACATCCATTGCGTCGTCATCGGCATGGATTTGCGTGAATTCGGGACCTATCCGAACGCCCACGCGACCTACTGGATTACGCCGCTGGCCGGCGGGCCGCGCCTGTTTGCCGACATACGCATGCTGTTGTCGCCCAGCGCCTTTGCCCGCGCCATGCAGACCTTCACGGACAATCTCACCGGTGGATCAGACACCCGCTGGGAGCATGCGTATGACGAGGACATATTGCGCGAGCGGTTCGAGGATGAAATCTCGAAACGCTATCGCGGCTACGGATCGTATGAATACGACCCGGAACGTGTGCGCTTCCTGTTCCGGGGGATCGATGCGCTGCTGGCCGAGGGCAAGCAGGTCGCGGTGTTCATCCACCCGGTCCATGTCTGGCAGGAAGAGGCCGGCTACCGGGCCGGCGTCAACGATCAGGAATATGCCCTGCGCCGCGACGCGGTGGCCCAGCTGAATGCGCGCACGCCGGGCGAGGCGGAACAGCCGTGCTTCGACGGCCCTGCCTTGCAGCTGTGGGATTTTGGCGGCTATCAGCCGGTAAGTCTGACCGCGCCTCCCGACTGGGACGGAAACGGGCCGAACCCCTGGTATTACGTCCCGGCTCACTACCGGCCGACGCTGGGGCAGGCCGTGCTCGACCGGCTGCGCGGACTGGACCGTCAACCGCCCGTCAACGCCGACCAGTTCGGATATCGCCTGGACGGGGAAACGCTGGACACATTGCTGGCGGCACGTGAAGCCCGCCGCGAGGCCTGGCTCTCATCCGGCGAAGAATGGATGGAGTACGTCACCGGGGAATTCGACGCGCTCGACGCCAATCCGCCGGACCTCGAACGCGAGGCGCGTCACTATCTCAACCGCGACAACTGGAACCAGCTTGAACGCGATGTGAGACAGATCGAACGCGACTAGGCCGGAATGGGCTGACGCCTTGTACCGACCGCCACATCGCCGATCAGCGAGGACGGCTTGCCGTCTTCGAAATAGGCGCGATCACGGTCCACCATCTCGACCAGGTGATCGAATGCGGCGCGGATACGCGCGCTGCGCCGGACATCCTCGTGAACGACCAGCCACAGATCGAGCGACGTCTCCCAGCTGGGCAGGACACGTTCGACATTCGGGCGGTAGCGCGCCATCCGGTGCGTCGCGACACCAATTCCGTAGCCCGCTGCGATCCCCGCCATCACCGCGTTCGGGCTGTTGGCTTCCATCGCCGTTCGCGACGGGACGACGGGCAGTCCGTCAATCGTGCCGGGCCAGGCAAAGGGGGCATTGATATTCCAGCGGATCGCGGAATGTCCGGACAGATCACGCGCATGAGCGGGCCGGCCGTGTGCATCGAGATAGGTCCGCTCGGCGTAGAAGCCGGCCTTGACCGTCGCGACACGCCGCCCGATCAGGCTTTGCTGGTCGCCGGGGCCGCCCCAACGCAGCGCAATGTCGGCCTGGCGCTGGGCGAGGTTCGCGGATGTGTTGTCGATATTGATGACGATCTCGATATTCGGATGGTCGTCGGAAAAGGGACGCAGCGCATGGGGCAACCAGTCTGCTCCGGCTCCTTCTGACGCCGTCACCACGACCGGTCCTGACAGGGAGGTGTCCTGGCTGACGGCGGCGCGCGCAATGGCGGCAGCTTCATCCTGCATACGCCGGGCGTGCTCCAGCACCACCAGGCCGAAGGCGGTGGGGCTTAGATTGCCGTCTTCGCGTTCAAAGATGGGTGCGCCCAGCCGGGCCTCGAGCGCCTGGATACGACGCCCGACCGTGGGCTGGCTGATCCCGAGGATCCGGGCGGCCTGCGTATAGCTGCCCGCTTCGGCAATCCCGATGACAATCGGAAGGTCAGACCATTCAATCATGCGTTTTTGTATGAATATCGTGCGGAAGTGTCAATTCCATTCAGACATGAACGGCTCCAGATAGGAGGCTCGGTTGGAACCAATGGAGACCTCCCATGTCCCGTATGATCGCAATGTCCGCCCTTCTTGCCGCATCCTTGACCGGCGTCGCCGGTGCCCAGGAAGCGGCTCCGCAATTCGTCACTCAGACCACGACCAACGGCGTGATCCAGCTGTCGGCTCGTGCCTTCGAGGAAGGCAATTACGACCGTGCCGCCAGCATGGCGCGTCAGGCGGCCGAACGGCCGATTTCGCCGTCGCGCCGCGCCGCAGCCTACGGAAATCTGTGTGCCGCAGAATCCATGCTCGGCAATCACGATGCGGCGATTGCAGCCTGCGAGGCGGCCATCGAACACCGCAATTCCTGGGAAGTTCAGACCAATTACGGCAGTGCGCTCTACCAGGCCGGGCGCAGCGCCGAGGCCGCCGCGGTCTTCTCTTACGCCGCGCAGATTGCGCCGGGTGAAGCCGCGACGCAGGCCAATCTGGCGCTCGCGAACTGACGATCTCCCGGTCCCGGCCCGGGCTCAGCCATTTGCCCGAGTGGGACTGAAACTGGCGGGCCGGAAGCAATCGCTTCCGGCCCTCTTCTTTTTCGCGGCTACCCCGTTATCGTCGCGCTGAGTACTCGAACCTTCAGGGAAATCCGATGAAAGCTGTCCTTTGCCGTGAATTTGCGCCCTATGCCGGTCTCAAGGTCGAAGAGGTCGATGACCCCGTCGCCGGAGAAGGACAGGTCGTCGTCGATGTGAAGGCAGCAGGCGTCAACTTTCCGGACATTCTCCTGGTCGAGGGCAATTACCAGATGAAGCCGCCGCTGCCCTTCATTCCAGGCGGCGAGTGTGCGGGTGTCATCTCCTCGGTGGGCAAGGGCGTAAAGGGCTTCAAGCAAGGCGACCGCGTGATCGCTGCGACGATGCTGAACGCCTTCGCCGAGAAGGTCTCGGCTCACGCCTCGGCCATCGCGCCCATGCCCGCCTCAATGCCCTTTGAGGAAGGCGCGGCGCTGATCACGACCTACGCCACCACCATTCACGCCCTGAAGCAGCGCGCGGAACTGAAATCGGGCGAGACGCTACTGGTCCTCGGCGCCGGCGGCGGTGTCGGGACTGCAGCGGTCCAGCTCGGCAAGGCGATGGGCGCCAAGGTAATCGCGGCGGCCCGGGGCGCGGACAAGCTCGACGCTGCCAGGCAGGCTGGCGCGGACGAAGTCATTGATTACGACGCCGAAGACCTCAAGGCGCGGTGCAGGGAACTGACAGAAGGCACGGGCGTCGATGTCGTCTATGACGCCGTCGGTGGGCCTTACTCCGAACCTGCGATGCGCGCCATGGGCTGGGGCGGACGCTTTCTGGTCGTGGGCTTCGCCGCCGGCGACATTCCGAAAATGCCGCTGAACCTCGCCCTTCTGAACAGCCGCGACATTCGCGGCGTCTTCTGGGGCGCCTGGGCGGCGCGCGACCCCAAGGGCAATGGCGCCAACATGGCCGAGCTCTTCGCGCTCTACGAGCAGGGCAAGATCAAGCCGATGGTCTCGCATGCCTTCCCGCTCAACGAAGCCACCAAGGCCTTCGATGCGCTGATGAACCGGGAAGTGCGTGGCAAGGCCGTTCTGGTGACGGGGTAGGGCCCTCGTGCTTCGATTCTCTCTTCGTTCGCCTCGAAGGGCGAGGAGGAATCGACGGACCTACATCCCCGCGTCGCTTTTGAAGCGGTTGCGGTAGAGCAGGATTTCCCGCTTGTCGCGGCGGATCTGGTCCTCGATCCCCTTGTCGATGCCCGAATTGTGGAAGCGCAGCCATTCGCCTGAATAGAAGCGCCCTTCGACCAGGCCCGCCGGGTCGGCGAAGACCGGGAAGATCAACAGCCAGGCCATCCCGGCAAACCACGCGGCCACGCCTGCGGTGAGCCACAGGAAGTCACCGGGCGTCAGGCCAGCGAACATCCAGGACAACAACAGGATAACGCCGCCCGCAGCCAGAAGCAGCGCGAAACTGCCCCATTTGTAGAGATCGCTGTTGCGCCGGATCTGGAACAGGATGTTGCGGATGCCGTGCTCGTTCAGGAAGGTCCGCCAGATCATCCAGTGAAAGCAGAGCGTCCAGTTCACCGCCGCGGCGATCGTCTCGGTTTCGTTGGTGCGGTCTTTCTCGGCATTCTGCGCCTCTTTCAGCGCCTCGGCGCGGATCGTGTTGATCCGGTTCAGCCGCGTTTCAATATAGCCGTTGAAATTCAGCGTGTTGCGGATCTGCTGGTTCTTGTAGCTGACGAAATAGGAAAACACCGTCGCGGCGAAGCCGACCGCGAGCACGGCGAGTGACGCGATCACCAGCGGGTCGTCCGCCAGGCTTGATAGCGCGATGGATTGCGCGCCCGACGCCTCGGCGGCGGTCGCGGAACGGATGAAGACGAGGAGCAGGGGCAGGAAGCTGAGCGTCAGGGCCAGCGGAATGACGCGCAGGAACATCACCGCCGTATTGTGGTTCGTCGTCCGGCGCATCCGCGTCAGCGTCCCGACGAAATAGCGATCCTCTGCCGCAATCTGCCGCTCCGTGCCGGACTTCGGCGCAGTGTCGGATGCCACGCCCGGCGTCCGGTCATTATTGCCGTAAATGCCTTCGATATAGTCGGCTTCGCTTTCCTCGTAGAAGACCGAGTTCTGATTGGTCAGGTTGATCGGGAAGGCGAAGAAGCGCCGCGCCTTGTCGGCGTAGAGCCGGGCGACATCGAGATCCACATCGCGCGGCTTCAGCGACAGGATGCGCGGCCGCGGGAAGGCCTTGAAGAACAGCGTGCGCTCGTCGTCGGAATGCTTGCCTGCGGCGATCTCCGCAAAGGCGCCGGTGTGATCGGGGACAAGCTCGGCGCCGTCTGCGTCGTCATCGGGCAGGGTGTCGGCCTCATGTGCCGGGTGAACACCACCCGCAGCACGTGTGGCGGTGGCTCCGGTAACCCGGCGGCCTCCGATGGCGGCGCTGCGTCCGCCCCGCCCCATCATTCTCAGTAACGCCTTGAGCACGCTTGCATCCTCCCTGTACTGACAAGGTTAACACGCGATCATGGCAGGACACAGGCGGAACCCGCATCAGGCGAATTCCCCGTCGCTCTGTTTGNCCCTCCCCTCGAAGGGGAGGGACGCGAGCGGCTTCCGAAAGGAAGTCGGGAGCGGGGTGGGGTGAGCGATCAGTCAGGACACCCCCACCCCGGTCCGCTGGCTGACGCTTAGTCTCCCGGTCCTCCCCTCAAGGGGGAGGGCGCGAGCAACTCTCCCGCTTGCGACTCTTGGGCTACGACCGCAGGATGCCGCCCGACACCAAGGGAGGTTCAATTCATGCGGTTCATCGCGCTCGCACTTGCACTCGGTCTCGCGGCTCCGGCCGCCGCCCAGGATCGGCCGGATTGGGCCATTGTCATTCACGGTGGGGCCGGGGTGATCGAACGCGAATCGATGACCGCTGAAACCGAGGCTGCTTACCGCGCAGCGCTGGACGCGGCAGTGACCCGGGGGCGCGACGTGCTGGACACGGGCGGCTCCGCGCTCGACGCGGTCGAAGCGGTCATTCGCGGCATGGAAGACGATGCGATGTTCAATGCCGGGCGCGGGGCCGTGTTCACCGCAGCGGGCCGCAACGAGCTTGATTCCTCGATCATGGATGGCGAGACGATGAATGCCGGCGCGGTCGCCGGTGTCACCAATGTGCGCCACCCGATCTCGCTGGCCCGCGCTGTGATGGAGAATTCGCGCCACGTCATGCTGCAGGGGGAGGGAGCCGAGACCTTTGCCGAGGAACAGGCGCTGGAACTCGTCGATCCGGCCTTCTTCTTCACCGAGCGTCGCTGGCAGGCACTGGAAGGCGCGCTCGAAGCCCAGGGCTTGCCGGTTCCGGCACGCCCGGAAGGTGCCCCCGAGCCCGAAGAGGTCGATCACACCCTGCTGATCCGTGACGCACTGGAACACCGCTTCGGGACGGTTGGCGTCGTGGCCATGGACCGCGAGGGTCATATCGCAGCCGGCACATCGACTGGCGGCATGACAGCCAAGCGCTGGGGCCGCGTCGGCGATTCCCCGGTGATCGGCGCAGGCACCTATGCCGACGAGCGATGCGGCGTTTCCGCGACGGGGTCGGGTGAGTATTTCATCCGCCTGTCGGTCGCAGCCCGCATCTGCATGGAGGTGGAGATCGCGGATCGCGGTGCGGAGGACGTCCCAGCCATCGGTCAGACCGCCGCCGACATGGTGATCCACGGGCCGTTGACCGATATGGGCGGCGATGGCGGCGTGATTGTGCTGACCAGTGATGGCCGTCCTGCCTGGAGCTTCAATACAGCGGGCATGTACCGCGCCAGCCAGGTAGCCGGCGAAGACCCTGTCATCGCCATCTACGGCGATGAGGACTGATCCTTCCATTTAGTTGCAAATGTAACTAGATTGAGCGGGAGCCACACCAATGGAGTCGCGTCATGGGCAATCGCAAATGGATTTCCGCCTCCCGCGTCGAGGGCAATGCCTCGCGCCAGGCCCATGCGGACTTTCCTGAAAACACCTATGAGCGCGAGATGTCGAAGGAAGGGTTTTTCGGCCCCGCCGCCTTCCTGCATCACAAGAATCCGCCGACCGGCTGGGTCGATTTTGACGGCCCGCTCAAGCCTCGCGCCTTCGACCTCAACAAGCTGAACGCCGCCGAGACGAGCCCCTGGTCCTCGCATCCGGTGCTTTACAACAAGTCGACGGACATCCGCTTCTGGAAGCTGGCCGAGCCGATGACCGCGCTCGCGCGCAATGGCGACGGCGATCAACTGCTCTTCATCCACGCAGGCCGCGCCGATCTCTTCTGCGACTTCGGCCATCTGGCGGTCGAGGCGGGTGACTATGTCTACCTGCCGCGCGGGACGATGTGGCGCTTCGTGCCGTCAGAGCCGCTGGCCGTCCTGATGATCGAGGCCACGAACACGCACTACACCCTGCCGGACAAGGGTCTCGTGGGACCGCACGCCATTTTCGATCCGGCCATGCTCGACGCGCCGGAAATGGACGAGCCCTTCCGCGCCCAGCAGGCCGACGAGAACCATGAATGGACGGTCGAAGTGAAGAAACGCGGCCAGGTCAGCCGCATCCGCTATCCCTTCAATCCGCTCGACGCGGTGGGCTGGCATGGCGAGTTGTCACCGGTGCGCCTGAATGTGCGCCATATCCGGCCGCTGATGAGCCACCGCTATCACCTGCCGCCGAGCGCGCATACGACCTTCCTGTCCGACCGTTTCGTCGTCTGCACCTTCGCGCCGCGCCCGTTCGAAACCGATCCCGGCGCGCTGAAAGTGCCCTTCTTCCACAACAATGACGACTATGACGAAGTGCTGTTCTACCACGCCGGCGACTTCTTCAGCCGTGACAATATCGATGCCGGGATGATGACCTTCCACCCGTCGGGCTTCACCCACGGGCCGCACCCCAAGGCGCTGAAGAACATGCTGAAACAGACCAAGGAAGCGACCGACGAGTACGCGGTGATGATCGACACCCGCGACCCGCTCGATGTTGGTGACGGCGCTGCGGCGGTCGAAAACCGCGACTACGTCAATTCCTGGAAGCCGAGGGAGGCTGCTGAGTGATCCCCGAACAACTCGAATCCGGCTTTCGCCGTTTCCGCGACGAACTCTATCCGCGCCACAAGGCCACCTATGAGCGCCTGGCCGACAAGGGCCAGAAGCCGCATACGCTCGTGATTGGCTGCTCTGACAGCCGCGTCGATCCGTCGGCCATCTTCGATGCGGGCCCCGGCGAACTGTTCGTGGTGCGCAACGTCGCCAATCTCGTCCCGCCTTTTGAGACCGATGGCGGTTTTCACGGCGTGTCGGCGGCGGTCGAGTTCGCGGTGGGGTCGCTGAAAGTCTCCAACATCCTGGTCATGGGGCATCGCCAGTGCGGCGGTGTTAATGCCTGCGCCAGCGGCCACTCGCCCGAAGACAGCCTGTTCATCGGTCACTGGATCAGCGCCCTGCACCCGGCCTTGGCGGAGAGTCGCGCCGAACTCGGCGGCGGTGCCTCGACGGACGCCGTAGCGGACGACCTTGAACTGCGCGCAATCCACCATTCGATCGAACGGCTGAAAACCTATCCCTTCGTCGCCAAGGCGCTCGGTGAGGGCCGGTTGGCCCTTCACGGTGCGCGCTTCGGCGTCGCCGATGGCGAACTGGAATGGATGGGTGAAGACGGCCGGTTTACGCCGGTCACGCTCTAGGCCACACCTGATACAAAGCTGATGTGAAGGAACGGGCATGAAACTCGCCACGCTCAAGAACGGCACACGCGACGGCCGCCTCGTCGTCGTCTCGAAGGATCTCGCGACATGTGTCGATGCCTCGACCGTCGCTCCGACGCTTCAGGCGGCGCTGGATGACTGGGCCAATTGCGAGGGTCCGCTGCGCGATCTTTCCGAACAGCTCGTTCACGGCACGGTGCCGATCGAACGCTTCCACGAGCGCGAGGCGATGTCGCCGCTGCCGCGCGCCTATCAGTGGGCGGACGGTTCGGCCTACGTCAATCACGTCGAACTGGTGCGCAAGGCGCGCGGCGCCGAAATGCCCGAAACCTTCTGGACCGATCCGCTGATCTACCAGGGCGGCTCGGACGCCTTCCTCAACCCGCGCGACCCGATCCCGCTGGGCGACGAGGCCTGGGGCTGTGACTTCGAGGGCGAAGTCGCCGTCATCACCGGTGATGCCCCGATGGGCGTGAAGGGTGAGGGCGCGAAGGACGCGATCCGCCTGATCATGATCGTCAATGACGTCAGCCTGCGCGGCCTGATCCCCGGTGAACTCGCCAAGGGGTTCGGCTTTTTCCAGTCTAAACCCCCGACCGCCTTCTCGCCGGTCGCTGTGACCCCTGACGAACTGGGCGATGCCTGGGATGGCGGCAAGGTTCACCTGCCGCTGCATTCCTGGCTCAACGGCGAGAAGTTCGGCGAGCCGCGCTGCGACGTCGACATGACGTTCGATTTCCCGCGCCTGGTTGAACATGTCGGCAAGACGCGCCCCATCACGGCCGGATCGATCATCGGCTCGGGCACCGTCTCGAACAAGATGGATGGCGGCGCCGGCAAGCCGGTGTCGGAAGGCGGTGTCGGCTATTCCTGCATCGCGGAAATCCGCATGATCGAGACGATCGAGAGCGGCAAGCCGAAGACCAATTTCATGCGTTTCGGCGATACCATCCGCATCGAGATGCTCGACGACACCGGCCATTCCATTTTCGGTGCCATCGAACAGACGGTCGAGAAATACGAGACCTAGGCGTCATCCCCGCGTCGGCGGGGGGGTGCCGATCGACTCTAATGTCCCTGCGGTCCGCCCTTGGGCAGATAGCGTTCCCCGTCGAACCGGTCGAACAATTCCCTGGCGTCAGGATGGCTGACCGGTCCGTGCTCGGCATCATGCAGCAGGTTCTGCTCCGACACATAGGCCGAGTAATAGCTGTCCTCGTTCTCGGCCAGCACGTGATAAAACGGCTGGTCCTTTGACGGACGAATTTCTTCGGGGATGGCCTGCCACCACTCCTCGGTGTTCGCGAACACCGGGTCGACGTCGAAAATGACGCCCCGGAACGGGAAGAGGCGGTGTCGGACGACAGCGCCGATCGCGAATTTTGCTTCTTTTTCGGTCATCTCTGGGTCCGTTTGGTCGGCCGCGTGTCCCTCGCTAGCGCACGGATGGCTTGATGATCGCCTGTTGCACACTATCCTGCACCTCAAGGCAAAGTTCAGGCCGGAATGCGCCAGGCGCGCCTCATATGATGGCGCGCGCGCTCCGGCGGAAGGAAAACACATGGCGCAGGAGCCGCTCCGCGCCGATCGGCCGAGCCAGCCCCGTAAGGGCAAAGGGCGGCCGGACGGACACCATCACAGGCCGGGACCGGCCTATGCCGCGATCGACCTCGGCACCAATAACTGCCGCATGCTAATCGCGCGAAAGACACCCGGCGGCTTCCGAATCATCGACGCGTTTTCGCGCATTGTCCGGCTGGGCGAGGGGCTGAACGAATCCGGCGCCCTGTCCGATGCGGCCAGCGAACGGGTCATGGAAGCGCTGAAGATCTGCGCCGAGAAGATGGACCGCCGCGAGGTGGTCAAGGCGCGATGTATCGCGACTCAGGCCTGCCGGACCGCGACCAACGGTCCCGACCTGATGGCCCGCATCAGGGACGAGCTGAAGCTCGACTTCGACATCATCACGCCCGAGGAAGAGGCCCGTCTGGCCGTCCTGGGCTGTCTCGACCTGATGGATGACAGTTTTGATGCCGCGCTCGTGGTCGACATTGGCGGCGGCTCGACCGAATTGTGCTGGGTCGACCTCGCTGAATGGCGCAAGCGCGGCGGGTTTGCGACCGGCGGCCGTCCCCCCGTCCGGACATGGTCATCGACACCGGTCGGCGTGGTGACGCTCGCCGAGCGCTTCCCCGAACGCGATGACGACCGCGATGCCTGGTATGGAGACATGAAGGCCTACGCCGCTGGCCTTCTGAAGACACCCAAGGGCGCGAAGCCGATGCGCGGCCTGTTTGACGAGGGCAAGGCGCACCTGGTTGGAACCTCCGGCACCATCACCTCGGTCGCCAGCGTGCATCTGCGCCTGCCGCGATACGAACGGGCCAAGGTCGACGGGCTGTGGATGAGCCATGACGAGACCCGCGCCGCATGTGACCGTCTGTCGGGCATGGACCTTGATGGCCGCGCCGGTGAACCCTCCATCGGCCGGGAACGGGCCGAATTGGTGTTGGCGGGCTGTGCCATTCTTGAAGCCGTGATGGACCAGTGGCCGGCCGAACGCCTGCGCGTCGGCGACCGGGGCTTGCGCGAGGGCTTGCTCCTCAACCTGATGCGCAAGCCACGCCGCCGGCGCAAGAAGCGCCGCGCCAGGAAGGAACCCGAACAATGAGCGACGACCCCAGCGACGAGACCGGCAAGGAAACCGGCCCGTCCGGAACGCCGGAAGAAGAACCACGCCGCCGTCGCCGCAAGATGAGCGCGAAGGGCGGCGATCCGCGCGCCCAGAAGCAATTCCATACGAAGGTGAAGACAGCGCGCAAGCGGTCGAACTCCTCGGCCCGCTGGCTGCAGCGCCAGCTCAACGATCCCTATGTCGTGAAGGCGAAACAGGACGGCTATCGCTCGCGCGCCGCCTACAAGCTGTCCGAGCTTGATGACCGCTTCAAGATCATCCCGCGCGGCGGGAGTGTCGTCGATCTGGGCGCCGCTCCGGGCGGCTGGGTCCAGGTCTGCCTTGAACGCGGCGTCAAACGGATTGTCGGCCTCGACCTCCTCGAGATTGAACAGATTCCGGGTGCCGAACTCATCGTGCTCGACTTCACCGAACCGGACGCGCCTGAAAAGGTGAAGGCGATGATGGGCGGACCGGTGGATGCCGTCTTTTCGGACCTCGCGCCCTGGACGACGGGCCACAAATCCACCGACCATTTGCGCATCGTCGCCTTGGTCGAGCTCGCTGCGCATTTCGCGCTCGAGACGCTCAAGCCCGGCGGCAATTTCGCGGCGAAGGTGTTCCAGGGCGGCACCGAGGACAGCCTTCTGGCGGAACTCAAACCCCGCTTTGAAAAGGTCCGCCACGCCAAGCCACCCTCCAGCCGCTCCGACAGTGCCGAGACCTTCCTCCTCGCGATGGGGTTCAAGGGGTGAATAACTAGGCCGTTCAACCGCTTGCGCCCATTCCCGGACTCAAAGACTGACTCAGCTGAATCAGTTTCTGAACCCGCCCGTCCGGTGCCGCATGACCAACCTGATTCAATGTCTGAACTCGCCGCACGAGTTGAATCAGCATCTCAAGTGCCGCGAATTTGAATCGCGGATCAGGCACTTGGCCGGAAAGTCTGAATCGGCCGCTCCTTCCGCGGGCATGAGAGTCGTGAGAGTCTTTTCTCAACCGACCGGGAATTATTACTACCACCACGCTCACGCCTCTCGCTCGCTCTCCAGTGCTGTCAGGCGATCAGGATAAGCGTGCGGGAGAGGGGGTGGATTGCTCTCCGCGCTCTCCGCGCTCCCGCATCCTTCTGCCTGCCGAGCGCATGTCCGCCAAACGTCTTAAGCCACCCCGCCCCCTTGCCCTCGGGGCCTTTCCCCTCTAAAGCGCGCCCGCAAGCAGCTGTGGAGGATCTCGGGATGGAGATTCGCGAAGGCCTGACCTTCGATGACGTGCTCTTGCAGCCCGGACAATCGAGCGTATTGCCTGCCGATGCGGATGTGCGCACGCGCATCGCCGGTGAAATCGACCTGAACATTCCGGTCCTGTCGGCCGCGATGGACACCGTGACCGAAGCGCCGCTGGCCATCGCGCTGGCCCAGGCGGGTGGTCTGGGTGTGATCCACCGCAACCTGACGATCGAGCAGCAGGCCGAGGAAGTGCGCCGTGTGAAGCGTTTCGAGAGCGGCATGGTGGTCAACCCGGTCACGATCGGACCCGAGGCCACGCTGGCCGATCTGCGCGCCCTGATGGATCATCACAAGGTCTCGGGCATTCCGGTGGTCGAAGGCGGCAGCGAGGGTGTTCCCGGCAAGCTGGTCGGCATCATCACCAATCGCGACGTCCGCTTTGCCGACGATCCCAACGAGAAGGTGGCCAGGCTGATGACCCGCGAGGTCGTCACCGTGCTCGAAGGCGAGGGCGAGGACACCGCCCGGCGCCTGCTGCACAAGCATCGCATCGAGCGCTTGCTGGTTGTCGACGGCGAGAACCGCTGCCTGGGCCTGATCACCGTCAAGGACATGGAGAAGGCCCAGTCCCATCCGATGGCCGCCAAGGACGGCCAGGGGCGCCTGCGTGTTGCGGCCGCGACCACCGTGGGCGACAGCGGCTTCGAGCGCGCCGAGGCCCTGATCGATGCGGGCTGCGACGTGATCGTGATCGACACCGCGCACGGCCATTCGATCTCGGTCCCGGAACAGGTCGAGCGTATCAAGCGCCTGTCGAATTCGGCCCGGGTCGTCGCCGGCAATGTGGCGACCTATGACGCGACGCGCGCGCTGATCGATGCGGGGGCGGACTGCGTGAAGGTGGGGATCGGGCCCGGCTCGATCTGCACCACGCGCATCGTGGCAGGCGTCGGCGTGCCGCAATTGACCGCGATCATGGAAGCGCGCCGCGCCGCCGAAGGCACGGGCGCGAGCATCATCGCCGATGGCGGCATCAAGTTTTCCGGTGACATGGCGAAGGCGCTCGCCGCCGGGNCCGACGCCGTGATGCTGGGTTCGCTTCTGGCGGGCACCGAGGAATCGCCGGGCGAGGTTTTCCTCTTCCAGGGCCGCAGCTACAAGGCCTATCGCGGCATGGGCAGTGTCGGCGCAATGGCACGCGGCAGTGCCGACCGGTACTTCCAGAAGGAAGTCACCGACCGGATGAAACTCGTCCCTGAAGGGGTCGAGGGGCAGATTGCCTACAAGGGTCCGGTGGGGCCGATCCTGCACCAGATGGTCGGGGGATTGCGCGCCGCCATGGGCTATACCGGAGCAGCGACCTTGCGCGACTTCCGCGAACGCGCCACCTTCGTGCGCATCACCAATGCGGGCCTCAAGGAAAGCCACGTCCACGACGTGACGATCACCCGTGAGGCCCCGAACTATCCGAGCGCGAACTGATGGTTTTTCCTGCCGCCCATGTGACCCTGTTTTATGCGATGATCGCGCAGGCCGCGCTGGTCATCTCGCTGTTGTTTGCGCTGGGGATCGGCCGCTTCCGCGCCGCCTCGAAGGGCAGGGCCAAGCGGGGTCCGGACGGTGCGCTGATCTTCCCGCAAAAGCTGATTCAGCTGTCAGACTGCGTCAACAACCAGTTCCAGGTGCCGTCGCTGTTCTTCGTCGCTGCGCTGCTGGCGCTGCACGTGGGCGCGGCCGGTCCGGTCTTCGCCATCCTGGCCTGGGTGTTCGTGATCTTCCGGGTGGTTCACGCGGTCATCTTCGCGACGACCAATGTGATCCTGCACCGCTTTCTCGCCTTCGTGGTGGGGGCGCTCATCGTCCTCGTCATGTGGGTGATGATCCTTGTCCATCTCCTCACCATCCCGGCGATCTAGATGCGCGACGGTGGACGCATAGCCGCCGCGATCGAGATTCTGAACTCGATCGAGAGCCATCACCGCCCCGCCAAGACGGCGGTCAAGGAATGGGGTGCAGCGCACCGCTTCGCCGGTTCGGGTGACCGGGCCTGGATTGGCGGGCTCGTGCTCGACACGCTGCGCCGCCGCGCGTCTGTGGCGTACCTGATGCAGGACGAGACGCCGCGTGCGCTGGTGCTGGGTACGATGGTCCATGCCTGGGGCATGACCGGCGAGGAAATGACCGCCCTGTTCGGCGGTGACGAGCACGCGCCCGAGCCGCCGACCGAGGCCGAGCTGGCCGGGTTTGCCCGCGACCTGACGGGCGCGAAACCGCATGTGCGCGGTGACTATCCGGACTGGCTGGCCAAGTCGATGGACCGGGCGTTCGGCAAGGACGCCGCCGACGAAGGTGCGGCGCTGGCCGCCCGCGCGCCGGTCGATCTGCGCGTCAATGCGCTGAAAGCCGAGACCGACAAGGCGATGCACGCCGTCCAGTCGAAAATCCCCCAGGCCGTGGCGAGCCATCTTGTCGCCGACGCCATCCGCATCCCCCAGACCGATCCGCGCGGCAAGAATGCGCCGGCCGAATCCATCCCGGCCTATGGCAAGGGCTGGGTCGAGGTGCAGGACGCCGGCAGCCAGATCGCCGGCCTCGCCGCCGCGGTCGATCCGGGCGCACAAGTCCTTGATTTTTGTGCCGGGGCAGGCGGCAAGACGCTCGAGCTGGCCGCGATGACCGGTAATACCGGCCAGGTCTATGCCTGGGATCATGACTGGCGCCGCCTGCGCGCCATCTGGCCGCGCCTGAAGCGGGCGGGCGCACGCAATGTCCAGGTCAAGGACGGGCCGGAAGGCGAGGCGCTGGCCGACCTCGTCGGCAAGATGGATGTCGTCTTCATCGATGCGCCGTGCACCGGCGCGGGAACGTGGCGACGCCGTCCCGATTCCAAGTGGCGGCTGAAGCCCGAAGCGCTCGCCCGCCGCATCGAGCAGCAGGACGAAGTGCTCGACCGCGCCAGCACCTATGTGAAGCCCGGTGGGCGGCTGGTCTATGTCACCTGCTCCTTCCTGCCGGAAGAGAACTCGGACAGGGTCGAAGCCTTCCTTACCCGCGATGGCGGCTTCGAGCAGGTCTCGACCCTGGCTGCGCTCAAAGCCTCCGGCGGTCTCGCGGAGGGCGCGCAAGACGTGCTCGCCAAATGCGAGGACGACGCCGGCGCCATCCTCCTCAGCCCGCGCCGCTCCGACACGGACGGCTTCTACATCGCGGTGATGGAGCGGAAATAGTCGGCATCATTCCCGCGAATGCCGGAATCCAGAACAACGGTGAAACTGGAAACACTCCGTCCCGGCCTTGTGCCGGGACCTACCGTCAGCGGCTTGTTCGTACCGAAGGTAGGCCCCGGAATAAATCCGGGGCAGAAGGTTTTGCGAGGAAAGCCGTCATTCCCGCGAAGGCGGGAATCCAGAACGCCGGCAATGCTGGACTCCCGCCTACGCGGGAGTGACGTCGTAGGGGATCAGGAGCACCCCCGACTCGCCTTTCGCGCTGACTCGCGATATTGGGCGGCATGACCGAGATCAACGCTTCCGAATCCCACGAAAAAGTCCTTGTCATCGACTTCGGCAGTCAGGTGACACAGCTGATTGCGCGCCGCCTTCGCGAGAGCGGGGTGTATTGCGAAGTCCACCCGTTCAACCGCGCGGACGAAGCCTTCATCCGGGCTTATGACCCCCAGGCGGTGATCCTGTCGGGCTCGCCGCATTCGACGCACTGGGACAATTCCCCGCGCGCCGATGGCGTGGTGTTTGACCTCGGAGTTCCGGTCCTCGGCATCTGCTATGGCGAACAGACGATGTGCGCCCAGCTGGGCGGCAAGGTCGAGGCCAGCGACGAGCGCGAATTCGGCCGCGCCGACATCACCTTCGTCGCCGATAGCCCGCTGTTTGAAGGCCTGGGCACAATCGGCCACGAGGAACGAGTGTGGATGAGCCATGGCGACCGCGTCACGGCGCTGCCCGAGGGTTTCCACGTCATCGCCAAGACGAACAGCGCGCCCTTCGCCGCTATCGCGAACGAGGAGAAGCGCTTCTACGCCGTGCAATTCCACCCGGAAGTGACGAACACGCCGCGCGGATCGGAACTTCTGAAGAATTTCACCCACCGCATTGCCGGCCTCAAAGGCGACTGGACGATGGCGGCCTTCAAGGACGAGGCAATCGCCAAGATCCGCGAGCAGGTGGGATCGGGCAAGGTGATCTGCGGCCTGTCCGGCGGTGTCGATTCCGCCGTCGCTGCGGTGCTGATCCACGAGGCGATTGGCGACCAGCTGGTCTGTGTATTCGTGGACACCGGCCTGATGCGCATGAACGAGGCGCACGAAGTGGTCACCCTGTTCAGGGACAGCTTTAACATTCCGTTGGTACACGCTGATGAAGGTGAGCTTTTCCTGGGCGCGCTCGACGGCATCAATGACCCGGAAACCAAGCGCAAGACCATCGGCAAGCTCTTCATCGACGTGTTCGAGAAGCACGCCAAGGAGGCCGGCGGCGCCGACTTCCTGGCCCAGGGCACGCTCTATCCCGACGTGATCGAGAGCGTGAGTTTCGATGGCGGTCCGTCGGTGACGATCAAGAGCCACCACAATGTCGGCGGCCTGCCGGCGCGGATGAACATGAAGCTGGTCGAGCCGCTGCGCGAGCTGTTCAAGGACGAGGTGAGGGCGCTCGGGCGTGAGCTTGGCCTGCCCGACGCCTTTGTCGGCCGCCACCCCTTCCCGGGGCCGGGTCTCGCCATCCGTATTCCGGGCGCTGTCTCGAAGGAAAAGGCCGACATCCTCAGGAAGGCCGACGCCATCTACATCGAGGAGATCCGCAAGGCGGGCCTCTATGACAAGATCTGGCAGGCCTTCGCGGTCCTGCTGCCGGTGCGCACCGTCGGCGTGATGGGCGATGAACGCACTTACGACGCCGTGCTCGGCCTGCGCGCCGTCACGTCGGTCGACGGCATGACGGCGGACTACTACCCGTTCGACCATGACTTCCTGGGGCGCACCGCCACGCGCATCATCAACGAGGTCCGCGGCGTCAACCGCGTCGTCTATGACGTGACGTCGAAACCCCCCGGTACGATCGAGTGGGAGTAGGGGATTCTAATTCTAATCTTTATTTGATGCCCAAAGTTAACGCGACCCCGATGAGGCATGGACACGCGCTATTTGCGCGACATCGTCGCCAAAAGGTGCAAGCCTGCGCGGATGACGGCGTCGCGGGGTATCTCCCTGACGGCGAACACGTCCTGAACGGGAGTTCATTCCATGAAATCGTATCTTTTGATGTCCGGCGCGCTGGTGCTGGCCTTTGGGTGCGTCCCGCTTCAGGCGCACGCCGATTCGATCCAGCAGGAATGCGAAATCAATTACCGGAATTCGAGCGATAATACCTACGTCATTCTGAACTATCATCCAGTTGAAGTGCCCGCGAATAACCAGATCGCGCCGCACGGTGAATGGACCCTTTATGTGACGTTCGTACAGGAGGATCCCGATGACCTGGATCCGTACTTGATTGAGGAGACCTATAACCTCTACCTCCTGGCAGACGACGGGTCCTATTCCGATCTGGGGGAGATTGATCTGGATGAGCTGGAAAATGATTGTTCACAGCCTTACGGCGAGGTGGGGATCTACCGTCCCGGTCAGGCGCTAATGACCGTCATATCTGAACTCACAACCTTTCAGCGAGTTCCTGAGTGATGGGCGAGTCGCCGGGATTGACCAAATGCTTGCGAAACCCCGGCGCAACATAAACCACCCTTGTTTCCGCCACAGTTCGGGGGTAGAGACCGCCTCACGATCTTGTTTGCCGAATGATTCTGGCGTGCCAACGCGCTCCTGACTGAATTCCTTCAAAATCGACACAAAGGATCCACCGGCAAACGGCCGGACCGGACCTGATCACTACGTGACTGATTGAAAGGAAATCGTCATGGCTACTGGTACCGTTAAATTCTTCAACACCACCAAGGGTTTCGGCTTCATCCAACCGGACGACGGTTCGACCGACGTCTTCGTGCACGCGACCGCTGTTGAGCGCGCCGGCATGGCTTCGCTCGAAGAAGGTCAGAAGATCTCCTTCGACGTCGTCAAGGACAAGCGTTCGGGCAAGAACGCTGCTGACAACCTGCAGGCGGTCTAAGACCAACCTGTTTCCGGCGCGCGATACATTGCTGCGCCGATCAGACGCGAAAAGGCCGGGCATTTGCCCGGCCTTTTTTCGTGCCAGACATAGCCCGGGAAGGCCAAAGCATGACGCACGACACCCGACAGGACGCGTTCAAGGCCATGCTCGGTGCGCCCAAGTCGCGCGCCGAGGCGACCGATGATGCGGTCAAGCAGATCCTGCTGGACGAGGCTGAACACCGCCGCGCCCTGACCCGCGGGCTCCGCGACGCACGTCTTGAACGGGAACGCCGTGCCAGGTCTGGAAAAACACCCAAGTCATCCTGATATGAAGGGCCGTGGTGACGGCCCGCCAGCCGCGCTTTCGCGCGAACCGTGCGGGACCACCGCGTAGTAACAAAACCCGGATTTCGAAGGAGTTGCCTGATGACTGTCGATCTTTCTCGTCTCGACGCCCTCGAAACACACATCGCCCAGCAGCAACGCGAACTCGATGATCTCAGCGACGTGATCGCGCGCCAGCAGCGCGAGATCGATCGCCTGACAAAGGCGCTGGAACATTCGCGGGACCGCATCGGAGCGCTGGAAGAGGCTGCGCCTGCACCGGCCAGCGAGAAACCACCCCACTGGTAAGCGCGCGCCGGTTACGGCGCAGCGCGGGCATTCCCCGCCAGCGCCAACCGCACCACAGGGAGGATCCGGCGACTGACCGGGATTTCGACGCCATTGGTCAGGGACAATAGTCCGGTCCCGGTCGCCTCGCGCTCCAGCGCCTCCACGAAAGCCGTATTGACGATGTAGGAGCGGTGAACCCTCAGGAAGGTGGCCGGCAGGGCGTCTTCCAGCGCGGCCAGGCTGCCGCTGTGCAGCAGCGTCCGCGCGTCATCGGTCTGGATCTCGACATAATCCCCGGCGCCCTTGAGGTGCGTGATCCGCGCTGTGGACAGCTTCTCCATCCGGCCGGGCGCCGTGATCGCAATGTCGCTGGGCGCGGCGCGTTCCCGCGCCAGGTCGAGCGCGGCTTCCAGTTTCCGGGCCCGCGATTCCTCGCTGCGGCGAATGCGGCGTTCCCGTGCGTAGGATACTGCCTGGATCACGAACAGGACGCACAGGAAAGCCGCGATGAGGAAGAAGAAATAGCGGTCGAGGAACCATCCCTCGGACAGCCGGAAGGCAATGAGGAAGGCCGCCAGCGCGGCAAGCCAGAACGGAGAGGGGCGGTGGCGTTGCCAGATCCCGTAGCCCGCCAGCACCATGCCCGCAGCAGCCGGGACAAGGATGGCCAGCGCGGTCTTGAAATCGAAAGCGCTGGCCGAGATGACCGCGAGTGCTGTCAAGGCGCCGACGCCGGCGACATATCCGGCTTGCAGGGCGGGGCGCAGCCGCGCGGCCTTGAGCGCCATCAATGCGCTGAGCGCCGTGCCGAACAAACCGGCGAGGGCGACAAGGCCGATGAGGCGCCAGTCCTGCCAGTGATAGGGGTAGGACCAGATGCCGCGCAGGGTCTCGGTAACAAGCTGGACCGCAGCCAGCAGGCTCATCAATGCAAGAAGGGCCGAAGCCGGGCGATCCTCGTTGCGAAGCGCCAGAATGCCGAAGCTCGCAAATCCGATGATGAAGATGCCGAGCGTGATCAGGGCGGGCCAGTAGGCAGACAGCAGGAATCGTGTCGGGTCGCCGAAAGGCGCGACGGCGATCCACTGCACCGGGTTCCTTAGCTGCACCAGGCCGCGATGCGCGGACATCTGGAGCACGAGCCTGTTGTCACCTGCCGTAACGCTTTCGCGCGGCAGGAAGAGGACGGCGTCGATATTGCCCGGGCGCTCCTCGGCCCGGGTTACACCGGGCTGGCCATTCGATCCGATCCGGGTCCCGTTCACCCAGGCCGCCGCCGTCATCTTCCCCGACAGGTAAAGCCCAAGCGGATTGCCGGACGCGATCATCTCGTACGCCACGGACAGGTTGAGTTCGACCCAAAGCGCCGTGCCTTGCGGATCAACCAGGTCCAGACGGGTCAGTTCGCAGCGCTCGCCTGCGAAATCCGGCGGAGCCGTCTCACCGGCCTCGACCGGGCACACGCGTACGGTCTGCAGGTGGTCGGCCGACTGGCCGAACGCAGACGGTGAATGAAGCGCGATGAGCACGAGGAGAAGGACAAGCCGCATGACGAAAATCTAGCGCCGCTCGCCGCCTGTGTCCCGCCGTCCAGCGGTCAAAAGCCGCCATTCACCGATTACAGGCTGTGCAAGCCGGACCTGCCAGCTGAAGTGCGGGCGATATCGAAGAGGAAGGAGCCTCCCCATGATGCGTACACTGATGGCCGGTCTGGCAATGCTGGCGCTGGCACCCTGCGCGGCCGCCCAGGAAACCGAAATCACCTTTACCGCCCAGAGCGGTGAGAGCGTGGTGGCCTATGAGGGACGTTTCGACGTCCCGGAAAGCCGCGAAGACCCCGATAGCCGGATGCTCTCGCTGGCCTATGTCCGCTTTCCGGCGACCGGCTCTGATCCCGGATCGCCGATCGTGTACTTGTCCGGCGGCCCCGGCGGTTCGGGAATCGGAACCGCGCGCGGGCGCCGTTTCCCCCTCTTCATGGCGATGCGCGAATTCGGCGACGTGATTGCCCTGGACCAGCGCGGCACGGGCGACTCGAACGACATCGAGCGCTGCGTATCGAGCGTGTCGATTCCTGATGCCGAAGCGATCACGGATGACGAGTACGCCGACGCCTATCGCGCCGCCGCCGAGGAATGCCGCGCGGTCTGGATCGGGCAGGGTGTCGACATCGAAGCCTATACGACGGTCGAAAGCGCCCATGATCTCTCCGACCTCCGGCGCCACCTTGGCGCGGACCGGGTTTCGCTGTGGGGGATTTCCTACGGCACGCACCTGGCCCTGGCCGCGATGCGTCAGATGCCGGGCGAGATTGACCGCGTCATTCTCGCCAGCGCCGAAGGGCTCGACCAGACCGTCAAACTGCCCTCGCGGACCGACGCCTATTTCGCCCGGCTCCAGGACGCGGTGAACACCCAGCCCGCCGCCGCTGCGGCCTATCCCGACATCGCCGGCCTGATGCGCCGGGTCCAGTCCCGTCTGGAGGCGGAACCGGTCCTGTTGCAGATCCCGCTGGAGGACGGATCGATCGCCCCCTTCCTTCTCCAGCGTCGCACGATGCAGGAAGCGGCCTCGATGCTGATCGCCGACCCCGGCAGCGCGGCGATCCTGCTTGCCCTTTACGCGAGCGTGGACCAGGGCGACTACAGGCTGGCGACCGGGCTTTTGCAACGCATGCATTCGCCCGGCGAGCCGATCGGATTGTGGGGCATGTCCACGGCCATGGACCTTGCGTCCGGCATCTCTGACGCGCGCCTCGAACAATTCGAGGCCGAAGCGGCAACCGGCCTGGTGGGCCCGTATCTTAACGCACCCATGCCGCAGATCCGCGGAGTGTGGGACGGGTTCGATCTGGGCGAGGACTTCCGCCAGCCGCCGGTGTCCGACATTCCCACCCTGTTGCTGACCGGAACGCTTGATGGGCGCACCTACCCCGAGGGGCAGATAGAAGCCGTGTCCGGGCTGACGCGTGTCACCCGCATCACGGTCGAGAATGCCGGGCACAACCTGTTCATGACATCGCCGGAAGTGGGCGAGGCAATGGCGCGATTTATGCGCGGACAATCGCCGGTCGGGGACACGATCACCGTCGAACTTCCGGACTTCACCGAATTGCCCTTCTGATCCCGGAGGGGTCTCGCTTGACGAACATACCGACTGGTTGGTATGTTCAAATTCAAGGGAGGCCCCATTGGCTCAGCCGCAGCAATCACCCGCCAAGAGAAACGCCCGCGAGAAATTGCTGGATGCCGCAATCGCGGTCGTCCGCACACAGGGCTTCGCCGCAAGCAGCGTCGATGAATTGTGCAGGGCGGCAGGCGTGACCAAGGGTGCCTTCTTCCACCATTTCGACAGCAAGGAAGCGCTGGGTGCTGCGGCAGCCCGTCACTGGGGCACGACCACGTCCGGTCTGTTCGCCGCTGCGCCATACCACGACCCGAGCGATCCGCTGGACCGAGTGTTGGCCTATATCGATTTTCGCCGCGACCTGATCGCGGGGGAATTGCCTGAATTCACCTGTTATGCCGGCACGCTGGTGCAGGAAGCATTCGGATCGTCCCCTGACATTCGCGATGCGTGCGCTTC
Organism: Maricaulis sp.; assembly: GCA_002692855.1. Taxonomy (GTDB): domain Bacteria; phylum Pseudomonadota; class Alphaproteobacteria; order Caulobacterales; family Maricaulaceae; genus Hyphobacterium. The sequence continues at coordinate 91,784 of NZMJ01000015.1, read as the reverse complement.
TGCCATCTTCGAACACGCGAAGACGCTGGAAGCCGACATCGCCGCTGCCGCGACACGCTATGGCGTGGACCTCGATCCTGCGGGTCTCGCCCGGCACACCCAGGCCGTCCTGCAGGGCGGGTTCATCCTGTCCAAGGCGGCGGGCAACGACGCCCCCGTACGAGAGAGCATCGATCATCTCAAACGCTATGTGGAGCTGCTGTTCGGGCGCTCACGATCAGAAGGAAGCGCGGCATGACAGAGGACCGGTCCATCACCGTGACAACCCGCGTTGAGGCGATACCGCAGGAGGCCTGGACCGCCTTCACATCGCCCGGCGCGATCACCCAGTGGAATTTCGCCTCTCCTGACTGGCACTGCCCGAGCGCCGATGTCGATCTGCGTGTGGGCGGCCGGCACACCGCCCGGATGGAGGCGCGGGACGGGTCGATGGGGTTCGATCTGACCGGGACCTATGACGAGGTTGATCCGCCGCATGCCGTCACCCTCGTGCTCGACGATGGCCGGCGCGCGCGCACGACCTTCGAGCCCGACGGCGAGGGGACTCGCGTCACGACGGTTTTCGATCCCGAGAACACGCATTCGCGTGAAATGCAGCACGATGGCTGGCAGGCCATCCTCGACAGCTACGCCGCGTACGTATCGCGGCAACAGGAGACACTATCATGACCGATCTGGTGACCTGCGTGTGGTTTGACCACGGTGAGGCCAGCAAGGCCGCCGCCTTCTACGCCGAGACCTTTCCCGACAGCCGTGTCGACCGGGTCAACACCGCGCCCGCCGACTTTCCCGGCGGGGAGAAGGGCAGCGAGCTGACGGTCGAATTCACCGTCCTCGGCCGCAAATATGTCGGACTGAATGGCGGCCCGACCTTCAAGCCGAACGAAGCGGTCAGCTTCATGGTCGTCACGGAAGACCAGGACCAGACCGACCGCTACTGGAACGCGATTGTGAACAATGGCGGGACGGAAAGCGCGTGCGGCTGGTGCAAGGACCGCTGGGGCGTCTTCTGGCAGATCACCCCGCGCCAGCTTCTGGAACTGACCACCAGCAGCGACAAGGCCAAAGCCAAGCGCGCCTTTGAAGCGATGATGACGATGCGCAAGATCGATATCGCAACGGTCGTGGCCGCTGCGGACGAGAACTGATTACCGATACAGGGAGACTGAAAATGACCTATTTTGATGGCTTCGTGATTGCCGTTCCGACCGAAAACAAGGACGAGTTCGTCCGCCATGCGGCTGATATTGATCCCATTTTCATCGAGATGGGCGCGGTGCGCGTCCATGAATGCTGGGCTGATGATGTGCCTGACGGCAAGGTGACCGACTTCAGGCGCGCCGTTCAGGCCAAGGACGATGAAACCGTTGTCTTTGCGTTCGTGGAATGGCCCGACAAGGCCACGCGCGATGCCGGGTTCAAGAAGATGGAAGCGATGATGCAGACCGACGATCGCTTCAACCCAGAGAAGAACCCGATGCCGTTCGACGGCAAGCGGATGATCTACGGCGGTTTCCAGTCGGTTTTCCAGGTGGGGAAATAGGAGAGATTGATGAACGACGCACACAGGAAAGCCGGTGAGAAAGGTGTCAGCCCGATGTCACCCCATTTGGTCTGCAATGGCGCAGCCGAAGCGATGGATTTTTACGCCAAGGCGTTCGGGGCCAGGGAACTGGCGCGGCTGAAAGGTCCGACGGGTGGCATCATGCATGGGTGCATGCAGATCAATGGCGGATCGATCATGCTGGTCGATGCCAACCCCGATTACGGCATGGTCGGACCGGACGCGCTGGGCGGATCGCCAGTCACCCTGCACCTGATCGTCGATGACGTGGATGCGTGGATGAAACGCGCCGTCGATGCAGGGGCAAAAGAAACCATGCCCGCCGACGACATGTTCTGGGGCGACCGCTACGGCATGATCACGGACCCGTGGGGGCATAACTGGGCCTTCGCGACGCCGCAGAAGGATCTGACCGAGGCTGAAATTCTCGAGGGCATGAAGGCGATGATGGACCAGTCCTGTCAGGACTAGGGGGCGCGATTAAGCGGAAAGGGGCGCCCTAGTGGCGCCCCTATTCTGATTCCGCAGGCGACCAGGCGGGTCCAACCAGCTCGGTTTCGACTGTGATCTGAACCGTATCGGCCACGCCGGGCATCTCTCCGGATGGTGTGCCAAATCCCATGCCGAATGCCGTGCGGCTGATCTCGGCCGTTGCCGAAAAGCCGATTCGGGCGTTCGGGTCGTAAATGTGCCCGACCCAGCCGCCATTATACCGGGCGCTCAGCGTGACCGGCTGGGTGATGCCGTGAAGGGTCAGATCGCCGTGGATGTTCGCGGTCGTTTCGCCGGTCATCTCGATTCCGGTCGAGACAAACTGCATGTCGGGATAGGTCTCGGCATCGAACCAGTCCGTGCCCAGCAGCGTGTCGCGAAACCCTTCGGGCGGCGAGGGCAGGTGCAGGGACCGAACCGGAATCGTGACCGAGAGCACCGCTACCTCGGCCTCGGCGGGGTCGAGTTGAACGACGATGTCGATTTCGGTGAATTGCGCCGTATAGATCGAAAAACCCAGATGATCGACGCGGAACACGACCGTCGTGTGCGACGGGTCGACACGATACTCACCAGAAGGAAGCTCGCTGGCGGCCTGCACCGCACGAATGTCCTGCGTCGCGATTGCAGGCGCGGTCATCACGGTCAGGGCGCAGGCTGCGACGACGTGGGCGATGCCAGGGGGTTTAGGCATTGGGCAAATATTCCAGATGGTTACACCCGAAATCTAATGCCTGTCCGAGGCGCATCGTCAACTTGATTCTTCCATCCGCCGGGCGGCCTGATACCGTGCTCGCCAACCGGAACGGGAGACCCGCCATGCGTTCACTGCTCGCCCTAGCCGCCATCCTCGTTGCCGCCTGTTCGGCGCCCGAGTCCTCGCAGGCCCAGAGTGCGGCCCCGCAAGCCGAACCCGTCCGTATCGAAGCGCCGGCCTGGATAAGGGTCTCCGGTGTCGAGCAGGGCGATGTCCTGAACGCGCGCGCCGAGCCGGACGCAGGATCGGAAATTGTCGGCAGCTTCAACCCCGGGCAAGGCCCGGTCGAAATCGTCGAGGTCCGCGAGATCAATGGCAATCGCTGGGGCCTCGTTGCGACCGGGGAATGGGGCGGCTGGATCAATCTGCACTACGCCGTGCCGGTCGACCTGGTGAGGATACAAGACAGCCCGGTTCCAGTCGGCACGGTTTGCCACGGGACCGAACCCTTCTGGACGCTGGGCCTGGGGCCGCAAGAAGCGGTCTGGTCGAACTTCGAGGTCGAGCAGGAAACCTACGCCATCACCGAATCTGAATCCGCCGCCAGCCGGCCCTGGCCGTGGATGTTCGTGCTCGACGGCTTCGGCGTTGCCCTGCTGACACCCGGCCAGTGTTCCGACGGCATGAGTGACACGCCCTATGCGTGGTCGGTTCTCGTCGTGAGCCGCAACGAAGAGGGGCATGTCCTCAACGAAGGGTGCTGCCGTCTGGAAATCCTCGAAGAGCCGAACGAGTGATTTTTTTGATCGCCCCTGCATCCGTTTGGACGCGCGGCGGCGACTAATAACCGAACAAGCGCGTCCGGAACGGCCGGACGCCGGACATTCGGGGACACGGACATGGATTTCACGGACCTGTTTCGCTCTTACTGGTGGTTGCTTTTCCCGCTCGCCTTCTTCGTGGCGCAGGGGTGGTCCAGCTTCATGCGCTACAAGCGCACCAAGGCGAAGATCGACTTGCTGAAGACCTATGCGGCCTCCGGCAAGGAGCCGCCGGCCGATCTCGTCGGTAGCATCGATCGCGATTCGGATCGTGACGATGCGCACGACTGGACCGGTTCGGGCAATGACAGCTCCGAACCCGGGGGCGGCAATGCCTTCCTGGTCTTCCTGTTCGCCGGTCTCGCTGGCGTGTTCGCGTTCGCGGGCTATTCCGGACTGATCGAGGGTGTGCGCGAGGAGTTCTACTTCATCGCGATGATCCTGGGCGTTCTGTCGGTCGCCTTCCTGGCCGGCGCGATCTTCCGCCGCCGCAAGTGAGGGTAACGTCCGGCCTGCCGGACGCCGACCTGGTCGCAGCGGCGCGGCAAGGGTCCGAGGCCGCCTTCACCGCGCTGGTGGCCCGGCACCAGCAGGGGTTGCGCAGTTTCTTGCGCCGCCTCTGCCGGGATCACGCATTGGCCGAGGACCTCGCGCAGGACGCATTCGTCGCGGCCTGGTCCGGCCTGTCAAAACTGCGTGAGCCCGCGCATTTCAAGACCTGGCTTTTCGCACTGGCCTGGCGTCGGGCAGCGAGCCAGTTCCGGTCCGCTTCGCGCCGGAAGGTGCGGGAAACCGAATGGGCCGGGCAGGACGGGGATATCCCCGGGCTGGCGCCCGAAGACCGGATGGCGCTTGAAAAAGCGCTGTCAGACCTGCCCCCCGATCAGCGCGCCGCCGTGGCGCTTTGCTTGGCGGGCGGTTGGTCACATACTGAAGCGGCTGATGTGCTCGGCCTGCCTGTGGGGACGGTGAAGTCCCATGTCACACGCGGCCGCGCCAGGCTCGCCGAAGCGCTGGGAGAGACATCATGACGACTGACGAGACTCTGAACGCCTTCTTCGCCGCCGACGAAGCCCCGTTTGCTGACCCGGTGTTCCAGGCCGGTGTGTCGGAGGCCATCGCCCGCCGCCGCATGCGGGTATCCATCGGTCTGGCGGCTGCGATCTCAATTGCGCTGGCTGCCGTGGCCTGGTCGGTTGCGCCATTCATCGACGTCATAGTTAGCGTCGGCGCCACGCCGGGCCTTCCGGCCGCGGCGCTGGTGGTCACGCTCGGCCTGCTGCTGCCACGATTTGCCGACCGGATTACAGGACGCCGCGCGACTCGGTCATAATCCTCCCCGCAGCAATCGCAGGGGGATGCGGGCATGGTCTGGCTGATCGTCGGTCTGGTGTTGTTTCTGGGGATACATTCCGCCGGCATTGTGCCCGGCATCCGGGCTGGACTGGTCAAGGGATTCGGTCCGGGCGGGTACAAGGTGTTGTACTCGCTGATCTCGATCACCGGCTTTGCCCTGATCATCTACGGCGCCATCAACGCGCACCCGTCCGAGACCCTCTGGGATCCGCCGGCCTGGACGCGCAGCCTGGCGCTGGTGGCCGTACCGGTGTCGTTGATCCTCCTGATATCGACCTACACACCCGGCCACATCCGGCATGCCGTCAGGCATCCGATGATGCTGGGGGTTTTCGTGTGGTCCGGTGCGCACCTGATCGCCAATGGCGAACTGGCGTCCGTTGTGCTGTTCGGCAGCTTCTTCGCCTGGTCAGTGTTGTCGCTCTCGGTTGCGTTCGCCAAGGGCGGTGCGCCATCGACCCCGCCGGGCTGGGGCGGAGACGTCACCGCCGTGATCGTCGGCGCGTTGATCTCTGCTGCCCTGGCCCGCTTCCACCTTTACCTGTTCGGCGTGGCGGTCATTGGCTGATGCCGCTGCATCCGAAACACGCATTCGCAGCATCTGATGAGTGAACGGCACATTGAGGTCGCCGGTCGAGACCTGAAAGGAACCTGTTATGGACGACAACTGGGTTGGGATTGTTCTTTTCATGATGCCCGTCTTCATCGTCGGCATCGTGATGTATTTCGGAAGCCGGAACCGGGCTGCGGTGCTGGAAACCGTCCGGGCAGCCGCACAGAACGGCCAGCAATTGACGCCGGAAACGATCCGCGCGCTGGGCATGCCGCGCCGCAACAAGGGCGGGGACATCCGTTGGGGTATCATCCTCATCGCCGTCGCCGTCGCATTCGCCATCCTCGGGTGGTCGATCACCGGCGTGTCGGACACACCTGAAGTGTTCCAGATCATGCTGGGCGTTGCGTCCTTCCCCGGACTGGTTGGCCTCGCGCTGATCGGCATGGGCGTCCTGATGAAGCCGAGGGACGGCGTGGACGAATAAGTCTGCGACTGGCCGGAGGAGGGACTGGTGAAAGCATCGGATGAAGAACTGGTCGCGCTGGTCGTGGCCGCGAAGGACAACATCGCCTTTGGCGAGCTCGTCCGGCGCCACCAGGGACTCGTCCGTTCCATGCTCGCCCGTATGTGCGGAAACCGGGCGCTCGCGGAGGACCTGGCCCAGGAAGCCTTCATTCGCGCCTTCCGCAAGATCGGCAGCTATACCGGGAAGGGTTCGTTCAAGAGCTGGCTGTGCCGCATCGCCTACAATGAATTCCTGATGTCGGCGCGCAAGCGCAAGGCCACCGAGAAAGCCATGGATCGCTTCAAGCAGGATATCGACGATACCGAAGCGCCTCGGGACATGGGGTCGGTGGTTGATCTGGACCGTGCCCTTGCGACCTTGAAGGAAGACGAGCGGGCGGCCGTTGTCTTGTGTTACGCCAGTGGGCTGTCACACTCGGATGCGGCGGAAATGCTGAACCTGCCGCTCGGAACGGTGAAGTCCCACGTCAATCGGGGCCGGGAAAAACTGAAAGCCTGGTTCGAACAGTCGGAGGTGTTGGTGTCATGACAAACGACGATGCATTCGACGCCCGCCTGAAAGCGGCCTTTGCGTCGGCACAGGACGATTACGAGTCGGATACCGACTCCGCCGAGGCCTTCGTCAAGCGCGTCCAGAACCGCGTGGCGCGGCCCGACCGTCGCCGTATCCTGATCCTTGGTGCGGCCGGTTCGACCGGATCGGCGATCGCAGGCACCCAGCTTGAAAGCTTTTTCTCGAATGTCACCATTCCGAGCGAAGGCATCATGGCTTCAATAGCGGGGCTGGCGTCGCCCGAAGTCATGGCAGCAGGCGTGATTGCAATCATGATATCGGGCTTTGCCTTCATCCTGCCCAAGCAGATTTGACGACCCTTTCGGCAGTGCAGCATTTGCCCTAGTCTCCGCCGCCTTCGCCAAGCCCAATTGGCCAACAACGGAGCGGCGTTTCCATGTCAGCCCAGACCCGCATCAAGCGCATCGGCGTCCCCGACATCCGGGCGCGAAAGAATGGCGAACCCCTGGTTTGCCTCACCGCCTATGACGCCCCGATGGCGCGTCTGCTGGATCCGCACTGCGACGTCCTGCTGGTCGGTGACTCGCTGGGCATGGTCGTCCACGGCCTCGATACGACAATCGGTGTCACGCTCGACATGATGATCCTGCACGGCAAGGCCGTGATGCGCGGCGCAGCGCGGGCGCTGGTCGTGATCGACCTGCCTTTCGGCACCTACGAAGCCTCGCCGGAGCAGGCTTTCATGAGCGCGTCGCGGGCGCTGTCCGAAACCGGTGCCCAGGCAGTGAAGATCGAAAGCGGCGTTTACGCCGGCGAGACCATCCGCTTCCTTGCCGAACGCGGCATCCCGGTCATGGGACATATCGGTCTCAAGCCGCAAGCAGCGCTGAATGAAGGCGGGTTCAAGGCCAAGGGCCGCTCGCAGTCGGAGCGCGACCGCGTGATCGCCGAAGCCAGGGCAGCAGACGAGGCGGGCGCGTTTGCCATTGTCATCGAAGGCGTGGCCGAGGATCTGGCGCGTGAGATCACCCAGCAAGTCTCTGTACCGACAATCGGAATTGGCGCGTCGCCCGCGTGTGACGGGCAAATACTCGTCACCCAGGACATGCTCGGCCTGTTCGACTGGGCGCCGAAATTCGTGAAGCGTTACGCGGCACTGGGCGAGGCCGTATCCGATGCCGTAAGCCGCTGGGCTGCCGACGTGCGCACCCGCGAATTTCCGCAACCCGAACAGACCTACACGATGAAGGGTCCCGACCGCTAAGGCCGGTTGCCGCAAATCCCCGCTGCGGCTAGGGTCCGCGCCCGAATTGGAAAAGCGTGACGAGGGCCGCGTGGCGGATATTTTTCAGGAAGTTGACGAAGAGCTGCGTAAGGACCGGTATCAGGTCTGGTTGCGCAAATACGGACCGTTGGTTCTGGGCGGCGCCGTGGCTGTCGTCGTGCTCGTCGGTGGCTGGCAGTTTTGGGAAAGCTGGTCCGAGAATCGCCGCGATACGGCGTCCGACACCTATGCTGCTGCGGCGACGCAGGTCGAAGAGGCGAACTGGGACTCTGCGGCCGTTGCGCTTGACGAGATCGCGGCTTCCGGCCCTGACGGGTACGCAACGCTCGCCTTGATGCAACGCGGGGCGGTCGCCCTGGAAGCCGGCGACAACGTCGCTGCGACCCGCTATTTCGAGCAGGCCGCTGCGCGCTCTCCCGACCCGCTGGTGCGCGACCTGGCCACGCTGAAGGCCGCGATGGCCGGGTTCGAGACGTTCTCCGCTGACGACATTGCCAATCGCCTCGGCCGGATCGCCGAAGGCGACAATGCGCTGCGACTGCTGGCACGCGAACTGATTGCCACCAAGGCGATGGACGCCGGCCGCTACGATGCCGCGCGTAATGATTTCGAAGCCATCGTATTTGCGCTCGATGCGCCGCAGGGCCTTCGCGCCCGCGCGTCGGCGGCCCTTGCGGTGCTCAACCGCCTCGATCCGGTCGAGACCGAGGTCGAAGACGCGACCGAAGCGCCGGTGCAAACCGAGACCCCCGCCGACACACTGCCTGCCGAGAACCAGGCCGAAGACGCTGGCGATGTTGCCACCATGCCCGAAGACGCTCCGGCCGAGGCCGGCGAAGGCGAGGAACAAGACTGATGACCGCTATGCGCTCCCTGTTTGCCGTCACATGCGCTGCACTGCTGCTCGCTGGCTGCTCAACGGTCTCTGACCTGAATCCGTTCGGCGGAGACGGCAGCCGCCGCGACCCGAACGCTCCGCCCGAAGAGGACCGGATCTCGATCCTGCAGTTCGAGCAACAGCTTGAAGTGGCCGATAACACTGCGCCCGTCACGTTGCCGCCGGCCTACGTCAATACGGTCTGGCCGCAGGCTGAAGGCTATCCCACCCACAACCTGCAACACACGCAGGCCACCGGAAGCCTGTCGGTCGCCTGGCGCCGCAGCTTCGGCAGCGGGTCGGCCCGCAGCCGCCGCATCAATGCGCGTCCGGTGATCGCCGATGGCCGTGTCTATGTGGTGGATTCCGAAGGCAAGGTCGTGGCGATGGACGCCGAGACCGGCCAGGAAATCTGGACTCACCGGCTGCGGTCCGAGAGCCGCCGTGACCGCATGTCATTTGGCGGCGGGCTGGGCTTTGATTCCGGTCGCCTCTATGTCCACTCCGGCTTCCGTTTCATGGTCGCGCTGGACGCTGCGACCGGCACCGAAGTCTGGCGCACGACGGCGGACACGCCGTTCCAGTCTGCGCCGACCATCAATGCCGGCCGGGTCTTCATCACCACCGATGACAACCAGCTCTACGCGTTTGATTCCAACACCGGCGAATTCCTGTGGAGCCACCAGGGCATCATCGAGTCGGCGCGCTTGCTGACTGGCGCCAGCCCGGCCGTGCTCGGCGACCTGGTCGTGGCTCCCTATTCCTCGGGCGAAGTCGTCGCAATCCGCGTCCAGAACGGAAACCCGGTCTGGTCGGACTCGCTGACCCGTGCCGGCGGCCTGACTCCGATTTCGGCGATCAACGATGTTGCCGGCAGCCCGGTGATGACGGAAGACAATGTCTACGCGCTCAGCCATTCGGGAACGCTTGTTTCGCTCGACATGCGCTCGGGCGAGCGTCAATGGACGCTTCCCGCGGGCGGCCTCAATGCGCCGTGGATTGCCGGCGATTACCTCTTCCTGGTGACGGTTGAAGGCGAAGTGATCTGCGTTGACCGCACGGTCGGCGAAGTGCGCTGGATCACGCGTCTGCGCGTGTTCGAACACGAGACCCGCCGCCGCAATCGTATCTCCTGGGTCGGACCGGTCCTCGCGGGCGGCCGTCTCTTCCTGACCTCTTCGACCGGTGACAGCGTGATTATCGACGCCGCCACCGGCGACATCGAGCGTGATTTCAGCCTTCGCGACCCCGTATTCGTCGCTCCGGTGATTGCCAACGAAACCATCTACGTTGTCACCGACGAAGGCCGTCTGATCGCTCTGCGCTAGACAGGCAAACCGATATGGCCTTTCCCAGAGTTGCTGTGATTGGCCGGCCGAATGTCGGCAAGTCGACTCTGTTCAATCGACTGGCCGGCAAACCGCTGGCCATTGTTGATGATCGGCCAGGTGTCACCCGCGACCGCCGCGAGGCGCGTGGCCGCCTTGGCAGCCTCGAAATGCTCCTGATTGATACCGCTGGATACGACACCGAAGGCGTCGGCCAGATGGAAACCGAGATGCGCGAGCAGACGGCCAACGCCGTTGCGCAAGCCGACATTTGCCTGTTCGTGATGGATGCGCGCGAGGGCGTGACCTCGCTCGACCAGGATTTCGCCGATGTCGTCCGCCGCTCGGGCAAGCCGGTCGTGTTGCTGGCCAACAAGGCCGAGGGCAAGGCCGGGGATGCGGGGATCGCGGAAGCCTACGGTCTCGGGCTGGGCGAGCCGATCCCGATTTCTGCCTCGCATGGCGAGGGCATGGCCGACGTCCACCTGGCGATGATCGAGGGGCTTGGGGACTTCGATTACTCGGACGAGGACGAGGACGAGAATGCGCCCCTGCGTATCGCCGTCATCGGCCGCCCAAATGCGGGAAAGTCGACCCTGATCAACGCGCTCATCGGCGAGCAGCGCCTGATCACCGGACCGGAAGCGGGCATCACGCGCGACGCCATTGCGGTCGACTGGCTGTGGGACGGACGGCGCGTCCGCTTCCACGATACCGCTGGCCTGCGCAAGCGCGGCAAGGTCAATGACCGCCTGGAGCGGATGAGTGCCGCCGACACGCTGCGGGCGGTCAAGTTCGCCGAAGTCGTCCTGCTGGTCGTGGATGTCGGTCACCCGCTGGAAAAGCAGGACCTGCACCTCGCCGATATGGTGTTGCGCGAAGGGCGTTCACTGGCGGTCATCGTCGCCAAGATGGACACCGTCGCAAATCGCGAAGCGGTGATGAAGGAATTGAAGATCGAGTTCGAACGCCTGTTGCCGCAGGCCAAGGGCTCGCCGCTCGTTCCCGTGTCCGCGCTGAGAGGCAAGGGGCTCGACACGATCATGCCCGCCGTCGCTCGCCTGCACCGCGACTGGAATGCCAAGGTCAAGACGCGCGACCTGAACGACTGGCTGCAGGAAATGACAGCGCGCCACCCGCCGCCCGCCGTCAACGGCCGCCGGATGAAGCCGAAATACATGGCGCAGACGAAATCGCGCCCGCCGACCTTCGTCCTGATGTGCTCGCGCGCTGCGGCGATGCCCGAAGCGTACAAGCGCTATCTGATCGGTGGGTTGCGGGAAGCCTTCGACCTGCCGGGCGTCCCGATCCGTCTGATCGTGAAGGGCGGCAAGAACCCCTATGTCGACAAGGACTGAATGACCCGCGTCGTTCAGCCTTGTGACGGGGCTTCGTCCGGATAACTGACCCATTCGCAATGCCGCTTTGACGCGGGGCCGGTGAGCGCGGCGATCGCGGTCGCCACCTCGCCGGGAGCCGGCAGGGTCTGCGGATCTTCGCCCGGAAACGCCTTGGCGCGCATTGCGGTGCGCGTCGGGCCGGGATTGAACAGGTTGATCCGAAGGGCCGATGACATGTGTTCCTTCGCCCAGCTTTCCACCAGCGCGTCCAGCGCGGCCTTGGAGGACGCATACGGCGCCCAGTAGGGCTTGCGGTTCTTCGCGGCACCCGAGGTCACGAAGACGGCGCGGCCCGCATCGGACGCCATCAGAAGCGGCTCAAATGCGCGGATCAGGCGGGCAGGGGCGATCACGTTGATGCCGAACACGCTGTTCCAGGTCTTCGCGCTGACATGGCTGGCCGGTGTCAATTCGCCCAGGACACCGGCATTGGCGACCAGGATATCGAGCTTCTTCCAGCGATCCTTGACGATCCCGGCCAGCTTTTCGATGCCGTCGCTTTGCATCAGGTCCAGCGGCACGAGGGTCGTCTGGCCACCGAGCGCCTGGATGGCGTCGTCGAGATCTTCCAGACCGCCTTGCGTGCGCGCCGTCGCAATGACGTGCGCACCCTGCTTGGCGAGCTCCAGAGCGGTGGCGTAGCCGATCCCGCGCGAGGCACCGGTGACCAGTGCGACGCGGCCTTCAAGCGGTTTGTCTGTCATGCATCAACCAGAAATGAGAGCTGCTTGTCCTTGTCCGAGACAGCACGCTCGTTATCGACAAGACGGGTCGGGTAATCGCCCGTGAAATAGTGATCGGCCAGTTGCGGCTGGCGCGGATTGCGCGCCTCGCCGAGGATGGCGTCGTACATCCCGTCAACGCTGAGGAAGCCGAGGCTGTCGGCGCCGAGCGCATCGTTCATTTCCGGGATGTCCATCCGCGCCGCCATCAGCTCACAGCGCTGCGGCATGTCGATCCCGTAGAAGTCCGGATTGATGATCGGCGGACAGGCCGAGCGGAAATGGACTTCCTTTGCCCCGGCATCACGCACCATCTGGACGATCTTTCGCGAGGTCGTGCCGCGCACGATCGAGTCGTCGACCAGCAGGACGCGCCGTCCGCGCAGGACCGCTGCGTTGGCGGAATGCTTTCGCCGGACGCCCAGGTCGCGCTTGGCCTGTGTCGGCTGGATGAAGGTCCGGCCTGCGAAGTGCCCCCGGATAATCCCCATCTCGAACGGCTTTCCGGCCGCTTCGGCAAAGCCGAGCGCTGCGGGTACGCCCGAATCGGGAACCGGCACGATGACGTCGACATCCGCCGGCGCGTCCGCGAACAGGCGGCGGCCCATGGCCTTGCGCGCTTCGTAGATCGAGACGCCGTTGATGACGGAATCGGGTCGCGCGAAATAAATGTATTCGAACGCGCAGGGACGGGCGGCACGCGCCGGCGCAAACCGCCGCGATTCCAGGCCGTCTTCCGAGATGATGACGACTTCGCCCGGTTCGATCTCGCGTTCGAACTTGGCGCCGACCATGTCGAGCGCGCAGGTTTCCGACGCCAGGATGTAACCGCCATCGAGACGGCCCAGAACCAGCGGGCGAATGCCGAAGGGGTCGCGCGCACCGATCACCCGGTTGTTGACCAGCGCGACGAGCGCGAACGCGCCCTCGATCTGCTTCAGGGCATCGATGAAACGGTTCGACGACTTTGCGCGCGGAGACCGCGCCGCCAGTTGCAGGATGACTTCCGTGTCGCTGGTCGACTGGAAGATCGAGCCGCCCGACACCAATTCCTCGCGCAGCGTGCGCGCATTGGTCAGGTTGCCGTTATGCGCCACGGCGATGCCGCCGCCACGCACGTCGGCGAACAGCGGCTGGACATTGCGCAACACCGTTGCGCCCTGCGTCGAGTAACGCACGTGGCCAATGGCGGCGTTTCCGGCCAGCTTTTGTGCCGTGTCCGGCCCGGCGAAATTCTCGCCGACCAGGCCCAGCTGGCGGTCCATGAAGAAGCGGGACCCGTCGTGGCTGACAATGCCGCAGCTTTCCTGCCCGCGGTGCTGCAGGGCGTGAAGGCCCAGGGCTGCGACCAGCGAGGCTTCGGGCACGCCCGAAATGCCCACCACACCACACTCCTCACGGAGGCGGTCGGCGGCGGCATCATAGCTCAGCATCGGAAAGGCAGGCGTCATGCGCCATCGTCCTCATTCGCCCGCTCGCGGATCAGGTCTTCGATTGACCGCGGCGAATTATCGACCGGACGTTCGTCGCCGGACGGCGCCTCAATAACCGGACTTTGCCCGACGCGCGAGTCTTCCGGCGCAAGCGCTTGCAGTAGCCGCGCCGACGCATTGACCAGCGGATAGATCCGCGACTCGGCAATCAAGCCCGGCGCAGCAGACCCCGGCGTTGCCGATGCGATGATGATCAGGATGAGGCCGAGTATGACCAGTCCGCGGATCAGGCCGAAGATGAAGCCGAGTGCCCGGTCGATGACGCCGACATCCTCGCCTTCCTTGGCGTTCTTCACGAGGCCGCCCGTGACGAAGCTGACGGCGAGAAACACCATCAGGAAAATCACGCCGAGCGTGACGATGTTCGCGATCAGGTCACTCGGGATAAACTCCTCGGCCAGGCCGATGAAGACCGGGCGCGCCCACAGGGCCGCCAGCGCCGCAGCGACGAAGGCGGTCACGGACAGGGCTTCACGCACGAAGCCGCGCATCAGGGCCATGAGACCCGAACCGATCAGGATCGCCAGACCGATCCCGTCAAACGCGCTGAGCCCCTCCATGGTTACTCCTTGTTCGCCAGCGCTTCGATCCGCTGGACGAGGTCGATCACACTCTTCACACCGCTCACTGTAACACCGGCGTCAAGTTCCGCAGCATTAGACGGAGCGAGCGCTTTTCCAAAACCCAGTTTTGCGGCTTCCTTGAGGCGCGCTTCGGACCGGCCGACAGGACGAACATCGCCCGACAGGCTGATCTCGCCGAACACGACACTGTCAGCGGGAAGCGGTGCATCCAGCGCGGATGACACGATGGCGGCGGCCACTGCGAGATCGGCTGCGGGCTCGGAAATCTTCAGGCCGCCTGCAACATTCAGATAGACATCGCGTCCGCCAAAGCCGAGGCCGCAGCGCGCCTCCAGCACGGCGAGCACCATCGACAACCGGCTCGACTCCCAACCGACGACCGTACGGCGCGGTGTGCCGAGCGGTGACTGGGCCACCAGCGCCTGGATTTCGGTCAGGACAGGGCGGGTGCCTTCCATGCCGGCAAAGACAGCGGCACCCGAAGCGGCATGGCCCCGGCCATCGAGAAACAGGGCCGACGGGTTCGCGACTTCCTGCAAGCCGCGATCACCCATTTCAAAAACGCCGATCTCGTCGGTCGGGCCGAAACGGTTCTTTACGGCGCGCAGAATGCGGAACTGGTGGCTGCGCTCACCTTCGAAATAAAGCACGGCATCGACCATGTGCTCGACCACGCGCGGCCCCGCGATCTGCCCATCCTTGGTTACGTGGCCGACGAGCAGGACACAGGCCCCGGTCTTCTTCGCGTAGCGGGTCAGTTCCTGGGCGCAGGCGCGGACCTGTGCGACGGTGCCGGGCGCGGCGGCAAGCTGATCACTCCACATCGTCTGGATGGAGTCGATCA
Organism: Maricaulis sp.; assembly: GCA_002692855.1. GTDB lineage: Bacteria > Pseudomonadota > Alphaproteobacteria > Caulobacterales > Maricaulaceae > Hyphobacterium. The sequence goes on along the minus strand of NZMJ01000015.1, from coordinate 76,726 downwards.
CCACGACGTCAGGCTTTTCGGCCTTCAGCCCGTCGAGGATATTGGTCAGCGCCGTTTCACCGGCCAGCTGGACCGGCGCATCGGCAAGCCCCAGCCGCTTGGCGCGGCGGCGAACCTGCCCGGTGCTCTCTTCGCCCGAGACGTAGGCGGTGCGTATGCCCTTTCTTGCCAGACCGGCGACGGCCTGAAGCAAGAGGGTCGATTTGCCGATTCCGGGATCGCCGCCGACCAGAAGCGCCGAGGCAGGAACCAGCCCGCCTCCGCTGACCCGGTCGAACTCGGCGATACCGGTTTCCAGCCGCGTCGGGTCGGGTGTGTCACCGCCCAGGTCGACGAAATCGATCTTGCCCTTGCGGGTGCGTTTCGGCGCACTGGCGCCCGAACCCAAAGGCGCGGACGCCCCTGCCGCTTCCTCGACGAGCGTGTTCCAGTCACCGCAGCTGTCGCAGCGGCCAGACCATTTGGGCTGAAAGCCGCCGCAGCTCTGACAGACGAAGACGGAATCGGAACGGGCCATGGGATCGAATCGGTTTGCAGCGGTGGTCGGGCAGTTTCAGGATGCAGGGGCGGCAGGGCAAGGCGACAATGACGCCAGGCCATTCTCTGTCCGCTCCTCCTCGGGAGAAAGCCAACAAGGCTGGAGCGCTTGTGACTACCGGTAGACCCGCTCGAACCGGGCCCCCAGGCGTGTCAGCACTTCATAGGCCAGCGTTCCGGATGCATTGGCGAACGCATCGAGGTCTTCGCCCAGGAAGCTGACCATTGCGCCGGGATGCGCTGCGTCACCGGCTGACGTCACGTCGAGTGTGATGAGGTCCATTGAAACCCGCCCGGCTATCGGAACCTTGATGCCGTCGAGCCGGCCATATCCGCCGTTTTGCGCCGCCCGGTGAATGCCGTCTGCATAACCGAGTGCGACTGTCGCCAGCATACAGTCGCCCTCCGCACACCACGTCGCGCCATAGCCGGCCGTTTCGGGACGGGTGGCACGACGCACCTGAAGGATCGGGGCTTCAATCTGGACGGCCGACTCGAAGGGATGCTTGCCGCTGCCGGGTGCTCCGCCATAAAGCGCGATCCCGGGCCGAACCAGATCACCGAGCGCATCACCCCCCAGCAGGCAGCCGGCCGAATTGGCCAGCGATGTGCGCACGCCGGGAAACGCGGCCCGGACCCCGGCAAACCGGTCGATCTGGTCGCGGTTCAGTCGGTGACCGGGTTCGTCGGCGCACGCGAAGTGACTCATCACCAGACAGGGCTTGCGCTCCGCGCAACGTTCCTGGACGGCAGCGAGCTGGGACATGGGTATGCCGAGCCGGTTGATTCCGGTGTCGAAATGCAGAGCGAAATCGCCGCCGCTCCCATTAAGCCAGTCCTGCAACTGGCCGGGCGTGTTGATGACCGGGATCAGGCCGGAAGCCTCGATCAAGGGGGCGTCTTCGGTCCAGTAACCGTGCAGCACGAAGATGGACGGATCAGGGCCGAGCGCCGCTCGCAGAGACGCGCCCTCGCGGCCATTCGCGACGAAGAAATGCTGCGCTCCCGCGTCGGCCAGGGCCGGTGCAATCGTCGCGGCGCCCAGACCATAGGCGTCCGCCTTCACGACGGCGGCAACATCGGCTGTACCGGTCAGTGATTGAATTCGGGCGTAGTTGCGCCGGATCGCTCCGACATCGATCAACAGGCGCGGATAGGGAGAAGCGTCAGCGGATCGAGTCGTCATACCGCTGTGTATACTCCAGATCCGAGAACTTCGTACGGGCCGCGTCGAACGCCAGCTTCACCGTGCCGATCGGACCGTGTCGCTGCTTGCCGATGATGACTTCGGCTTGGCGCTCGATGGCCCGGAATTCCTCTTCCCAGGCGAGATATTCCGGCGTGCCTTCACGCGGTTTCTCACGCTCCTTGTAGTAGGACTCCCGGTACACGAACATCACGGCATCGGCGTCCTGTTCGATGGAACCGGATTCGCGAAGGTCGGACAGCTGCGGCTTCTTGTCTTCGCGCTGTTCCACCTGACGCGACAGCTGCGACAGCGCGATCACGGGAACCGACAACTCCTTCGCCATCGCCTTCAGCGCCTGGGTCACCTCGGACACTTCCTGCACGCGGCTGTCTGTCTTGCCCGACGAGCCGGTCACCAGCTGAAGGTAGTCGACCACGATCAGGTCGAGGCCGTGCAGGCGTTTCAGGCGGCGCGCGCGGGCGGTGAGGGCTCCGATGGGCAGACCACCGGTGTCGTCGATGTAGAGCGGCAGGCCCTGGATCTCGAGAACGCCGTCGCGGATCTCTTCATATTGCGCTGCGTCGATTTCGCCGCGCCGGATCATGAAGCCGGGAATGCCGGTATAGTCGGCGATCAGACGCGTCGCGAGCTGTTCGGCGGACATTTCGAGGCTGAAAAATCCGACCACGCCGCCCTTGGTGGTTTTCCGCGTTCCGTCGGCCAGCGTCTCGTACTGGTAGCTCTTGGCAACTTCGAACGCGATGTTCGTCGCCAGCGCGGTTTTCCCCATCGACGGGCGTCCCGCCAGGATGATGAGGTCCGAGGGATGCAATCCGCCCAGCTTCTCGTCGAGCGCCTTGAGGCCCGATGAGATGCCCGACAGTCCGCCCTCACGCTCATACGCCGCTGCCGCCATTTCGATGGAGTCGGCCAGCGCGTCCTTGAACGACACGAAGCCCTTTTGCGCGCCGCCGGTCTCGGCCAGCTCAAACAGCTTTTTCTCGGCCGCTTCGATTAGCTTCCGGCCATGCGTGTTCGGTGACGAATCCGCGGCTTCCTTGGACAATTCCGCGCTGACGCGAATAAGGGCCCGGCGCAAGGCGAGGTCATAGACAAGCTGCGCGTATTCGACCGCTGCCGCACTGTCCGCCGCGCTTTCCAGAAGCACAGCGAGATAGGCCGGGCCGCCGATTTCCTTCAGTCCGCCATCGCGCTCGAAATCGGTTTTCAGGACCACCGCATCCGCGAGCGAGCCGCGCACGATCCGGTCCGCTGCCGCCTGGTAGATACGGCCATGAACCGGGTCATAGAAATGCGCCGCCTTCAGCCAGTCGCCGATCCGGTAGTAGAGCTCGTTGTCGTAGAGCAGCGCGCCCAGAAAGGCCTGTTCGGCCTCCAGATTGTGGGGCGGTGCGTCAGCAGACGACGACAGGTCTTGAGGGTCGGCGAGGACAGGGAGCGCGGACATGGGAAGGGTATAGCTTGAGCGACACGCCTGAGTAACCGGGCTAAAGCGGTTCTCCCCGGCCAATTTTCAGTTCTGTGGAAAAGCCCGAAAAGCTCAAAGAAAAAGGCGGGCCGCGATGGCCCGCCTTGATCAATCCGGCAATCGCCCGAGGATCAGTCCTCGTCGGCCGTTTCGGTTTCACCTTCGGACGGTGCGCGTTCGCCGCCGTCTTCTGAGTGTTCCTGGGACGCTTCGAACAGCTCGGCAGCCTGGGCTTCGGCGATCGCACGATCTTCGTCGTGCTGGGTCGCGATGATGTCTTCACCCTTGGCCTGACGTTCGGCTTCTTCCTCGCTGCGCGCCACATTGATGGTGACGGTCACGAAGACTTCGGCATGAAGACGGATCTTCACGTCATGAAGGCCAAGCGTCTTGATGGCTTCCTTCAGATCAACCTGCGAACGGGCAATCTGCAGTTCCTCGGTGCTGACCGCATCGACGATGTCGCGCGACGTGACCGAGCCATAAAGGTGTCCGGCTTCGCCGGCCTGACGGATCAGGACGTAGGTGTTGCCATCGATGTTCTGAGCCAGGCCGGAGGCCGCTTCACGGCGTTCGGCATTGCGCTTTTCGATGATCTCACGCTCACGCTCGAACCGGGCCTTGTTGGCCTCGGTCGCGCGCAGCGCCTTTTCCTGCGGCAGCAGGAAATTGCGGGCAAAGCCCGGCTTCACGGTAACAACGTCACCGATGCCGCCGAGGTTTTCCACGCGTTCGAGAAGAATGATTTGCATCTGATTCCCCTACTTCACTGCGTAAGGCAGAAGGGCGAGCTGGCGGGCGCGCTTGATGGCGCGGGCCAGTTCACGCTGCTTTTTCGCCGACACGGCCGTGATACGGGCCGGGACGATCTTGCCACGCTCGGACATGTAGCGTTGCAGCAGCTTGGGGTCCTTGTGATCGATCTTCGGCGCACCTTCGCCGGAGAACGGGCACACCTTGCGGCGGCGCGTGAAGGCGCGGCGCACGGGCATGTTGGAAATTGCATCAGCCATGATCGTATCTCCTAGCGGCGATCGTCGCGGCGGCGACGGTCGTCTTTCTTCGACAGGATGGCGGACGGCTTTTCGTCCAGCTCTTCCACGCGAAGCGTCATGTGACGGATGACGTCTTCCGACAGGCGCTGGCGGCGATCCAGCTCGGCCATCACGTCGGCATTTGCCTCGATGTCGACCAGGCCGTAATGCCCCTTGCGGTTCTTCTGGATACGGTAGGCCAGATTGCGCAGACCCCAATACTCGGTCTTGGCAACCTTGCCGCCCTTTTCTTCGATCAGGGTTTTGACATCCTCGACCAGCGTCTCGGCCTGGGCAGGCGAGAGGTCCGGACGAGCGATGAAGACGTGCTCGTAGTAAGCCATTGGCTCCCTTCCTTATGGATCGCGGCGCCTTGGAACCGAAGGGTCGGGTTCCGCAGCGGTGGCTCCTCACCCGCGTAACGGCACCATGCCGTTACATGTCGGTGGGATGAGGACCGCAATCACTCAAGACGCGCGCAGGTACAGGAAACAGCTGGGCAGGGCAAGCGTTCAGGGCGGTCAGGCGGGCTTCACCCGTTCGTGCCGGGGTCGGCGGCCGGCTCAGGCATCACGCAGTGACGCCCCGCGACAAGCCAGACACCGCCCGCTTCCTCGCAAGCGCCCTCCGGGTCAAGATAGTTCGCCACGATCAGCAGGCTGACACCGCCGACGACTAGAAAGGCAAGGGCGTACAGCCATCGCACGGGCAGGCTACGTTTCATGATCGGCCTTTCTGAATCGATGAATGGCAGCGTAACATTCGAAGCAGACTAGATGAATTGAACAGTGTTCACGCGCAAGCAGCGGTTTTTCGCGGCTTGCCACTGCGCGCTCGCCCGGTCTATCGACGGGTCAATGCCAATCAACGGTGCTGGGGGACCAACCCGATATGACGCTCGCTTTCGTATTTCCCGGACAGGGAAGTCAGGCCGTCGGCATGGGCCAGGGACTGGCCGAATCCTTTCCTGAAGCCCGGGCCGTGTTCGATGAAGTCGATGCTGCCCTGGGGCAGAAGCTGTCGGCACTCATGTGGGACGGCCCGGCGGATGAACTGACCCTGACCGAGAACGCCCAGCCCGCCATCATGGCCAACAGCCTGGCCGTCATGCGTGTGCTCGAGAGTGAGTTCGGCGTCAGTGTCAGCGCGGCGAAATTCGTCGCCGGTCACTCGCTGGGTGAATACTCCGCCCTGTGCGCGGCGGGCGCCTTGTCGTTGTCGGATGCCGCCAGGCTCCTGAAGCTGCGCGGCCAGGCCATGCAGAAGGCGGTGCCGGTCGCGCAGGGCGCGATGGCGGCATTGATCGGTGCGGATCTTGATCAGGCCGAAAAAGCGGCCGAGGCCGGTTCAGCCCAGGGCGTCTGCCAGATCGCCAATGACAACGCGCCCGGTCAGGTCGTGATTTCGGGGGCCAAGGCGGCCGTGGACGCGGCGATTGCCGCGGCGCAGGAAATGGGCGTGAAACGCGCCATGCCGCTGCCGGTCTCCGCGCCCTTTCATTGCGCCCTGATGCAGCCGGCTGCCGATGCGATGGCCGAAGCACTGGCCAGTGCCAGCTTCTCGGCTCCGTCAGTGCCGGTCGTGGTGAATGTCCGCGCGCGCCCTGAAAGCGACCCCGCAATCCTCCGCGATCTTCTGGTCGAGCAGGTGACGGGCCGGGTCCGCTGGCGAGAGAGCGCCGAATGGATGGCGGGCGAGGGCGGTATCGCGACCTTCGCCGAAGCAGGCGGCAAGGTGCTGACCGGCATGCTGAAGCGCATCGCGCCGGACGCGGCGGGCGTGCCGCTGATCAGCGCCGATGATATCGTGAATTTCGCGAGTTCTTTGAAAGGATAGCGACCATGTTCTCACTTCAAGGCAAGAACGCCCTCGTGACCGGCGCGACCGGCGGCATTGGCGGCGACATCGCCCGTGCGCTGCACGCCCAGGGCGCGACTGTCGCGATTTCCGGAACCCGCAAGGAAAAGCTGGACGAACTGGCCGGCGAGCTGGGTGAGCGGGTCCACGTCCTGCCGTGCAATCTGTCCGACGGCGAAGCGGTCGATGCGCTCCCCAAGCAGGCCGCCGAAGCCATGGGGTCGCTTGATGTCCTGGTTGCCAATGCAGGCGTCACGAAGGACCAGCTTCTGATGCGCATGAAGGACGAAGACTGGGACACGGTGCTGAAGGTCAATCTGGAAAGCTATTTCCGCCTGACCCGTGCAGCATTGCGCGGCATGATGAAGGCGCGGTGGGGCCGGATCATCGGCATCACGTCCGTCGTCGGCGTGACCGGCAATCCGGGCCAGACGAATTACTGCGCCTCCAAGGCAGGCATGATCGGGTTTTCCAAGTCGCTGGCCCAGGAAGTCGCGGCGCGCGGCGTGACGGTCAATTGCGTGGCGCCCGGCTTCATCGCTTCACCGATGACGGACGCCCTGACGGACGACCAGAAATCGGCCATACTGACGAAGATTCCCTCGGGTGATCTGGGCAGCGGTGACGATATCGCCGCTGCAGTTGCCTATCTCGCCAGCGATGAGGCGCGCTACGTCACCGGCGTAACGCTGCACGTCAATGGCGGCATGGCGATGATCTAGGGGTTGGAAATCGGGCGCATCCGAAGCGGTTCGGAGCGTCTGGCAATGCGCGGGGCTTCGTGTTACCAGCCCCGCATATCAGGTCGGAAGCGCGTGTATTTGGTGCTTCCCGCTCGCATCGGCGCCGCATACAGTTTCAGCGGCATATAACAAAAGGACTAGCCTATGTCTGATGTCTTTGAACGGGTCCAGAAGATCGTCATCGAGCACCTTGATGTCGAACAGGAAAAGGTCACCGAGAAGGCCAGCTTCATCGACGATCTCGGCGCTGACTCGCTCGACAATGTCGAACTCGTCATGGCGTTCGAGGAAGAGTTCGACATCGAAATCCCCGATGATGCGGCTGAGCACATTCAGACCGTGGGTGATGCGGTGAAGTTCATCTCTGAAAAGGTCAACTAAGACCGGGTTTTCGATGCGCCGCGTCGTTGTAACAGGTCTGGGTCTGGTCACGCCGCTTGGATGCGGCGTTGAACTGGTCTGGAAACGGCTGATCGCCGGCCAGTCGGGCATTCGTCCGATTGATCATTTCGATGTTGATGACCTTGGCTCCCGGATTGCCGGCATCGTTCCGCGCCATGATGGCCGGGGCGGCGGCGGTCCGGATGTCGAGGGAAGTTTCGACCCCGATTCCGTGATGAGCCCGCGTGAACAGCGGCGCATTGACGACTTCATGCTGTACGGGATCGCGGCGGCTGACGCCGCGATTTCCGATTCCGGTTGGCAGCCGGAAACCGATGAGGACCGCGAGCGCGCCGGCGTCATGATCGGCTCGGGCACCGGCGGTCTGGAAACCACCTACAATGCGTCGATCACGCTGAAGGAAGAAGGACCGCGACGCCTGTCGCCCTTCGTTATTCCCGGCATGATCATCAATCTGGCTTCCGGCCATGTCTCGATACGGCATGGATTGAAGGGGCCGAACCATGCCGTCGTCACGGCCTGTTCGACCGGCGCACATGCGATTGGCGATGCAGCACGCCTTATCCGGTACGGCGACGCCGACATGATGGTGGCAGGTGGCGCAGAGGCGGCGATCTGCCGGCTCGGAGTGGCCAGCTTCGTGGCGGCTCGTGCGATGTCCACCGGCTTCAATGACACGCCCGAGAAGGCATCGCGTCCTTACGACAAGGACCGCGACGGCTTCGTCATGGGTGAGGGCGCGGGTATCGTCGTTCTCGAAGAATATGAAAAGGCCAAGGCCCGCGGCGCGAAGATCTATGCCGAGGTGGCTGGCTATGGCCTGTCAGGTGATGCCTTTCACATCACGGCGCCGGCCGAGGACGGTAATGGCGGCTTCCGCTCAATGAGCGCGGCCTTGCGCAATGCCGGTCTTGAGCCGTCGCAGATCGACTATGTGAACGCCCACGGCACATCGACGCCAAAGGGTGACGAGATCGAATTGCGGGCCGTGGAGCGTCTGTTCGGCGATTGCGCCGGCAACCTCGTGATGTCGTCGACCAAATCCGCAATCGGCCACCTGCTCGGGGCTGCAGGCGCGGTTGAAGCGATTTTCTCGATCCTGGCCATGCGCGACGGGATTTGCCCGCCCACGCTCAATCTCGACAATCCGTCGGTTGAAACCGCCATCAATCTTGCACCCAAGGTCGCCGTAGAGCGCCCTGTGCGCGCTGCCCTGTCGAACTCGTTCGGCTTTGGCGGCACCAATGCGTCGGTGGTTTTCAAATCCCTCGCCTGAACCGGGCGCGGGGAGGCGCACCGCTATGAGTGATCGTTCTGCGCCGCGTCGTGATTCCCGGTCCGGTCGCGTACTTCTGGCCTTTCTCGGTTTTGTGCTCGCTCTGGCAATCGCCGGTGCTGCGACGGCCCTTTTCGCGTGGTCCTGGGTCCAGGGGCAGTTTGATGCCCCGGGCCCGACAGCAGAAGAAACACTTGTCGTGGTGCCGCGCGGTGAAGGGCTGATCCAGATCGCAAACCGGTTCGAGCGCGAAGGGGTCATCTCTGACGCGCGCCTCTTTCGTTTGCTGGTGACGCTCGAGGAAGCGGACCGGGACCTTCGGGCAGGCGAGTATGCCTTTCCGCCGGAATCGTCGATGCGCGAGGTGCTGGAACGGGTCCGCGAGGGGATCGTGGTGCAATATCCGGTCACGTTCGCAGAAGGCCTGACCAGCGCGATGATCGTCCGTATCCTGGAAGCGAGCGACGTGCTGACAGGCGAGATCACCGAGACGCCGCCCGAAGGCAGCCTGCTGCCCGAAACCTACCTGGTCCAGCGCGGGACGCCGCGCGCCGAAATACTTGAACGCATGGCCAACGACCAGACCGCGCTCATCGCGGCACTCTGGCCCAACCGCGCAGACGATCTTCCCTTCGACACGGTCGAGGAAGCCATCATCCTGGCCTCCATCGTCGAGAAGGAGACCGGCATCGCTGCCGAGCGGCCTCGCGTGGCGGCCGTCTTTGTGAACCGCCTGCGCCGCGGCATGAGCCTCGATAGTGACCCGACCATCATCTACGGGATTACAGGCGGAGAACCGCTCGGCCGGGGCATCCGCCGATCCGAACTCGATAATACGGCGAACGTCTACAACACCTATCATTTCGCGGGCTTGCCGCCGGGTCCGATTGCGAATCCGGGCCGGGAATCCATCGCTGCCGTGCTGAACCCGGCAGACACGCGCGATCTCTTCTTCGTCGCCGACGGCACCGGGGGGCATGTGTTTGCGACCACCTATGCCGAGCATCAGCGCAATGTCGCCAACTGGCGGCGCGTTGAACGTGAACGCGGGGGGCGCTGACGCATGTCACAACTCTCGGGGATGACCGGATTTGCGCGCGCCGAAGGGCGGCAGGGCGACTGGAACTGGACGTGGGAGGTTCGGTCCGTCAACGGCAAGGGGCTCGATCTCCGGCTTCGGTTGCCACAGGGCTATGATGCGATCGAGAGCGCGCTGCGCGACATTGCCCGTACCGCGTTCACGCGCGGTTCGATCCAGGCCGGCCTGACCATTTCGCGGGACGAGACTGCGGGTTCGGCGGCCATCGACGAAAAGCGCCTGTCAGCCTTGATCGAAGCCAGCGTGCCGTGGGTCGCCGCCGGAAAAGTGTCGCCGCCGCATTTTGACGGCCTGCTCCAGATCAAGGGGGTTCTCAAGGCCGACGACGAGATTGATGCGGACGACCGCGCCGGGATCGAACGCGGGCTGCTCACAAGTTTTGACACGGCCGTGCGCGCACTGAAACAGGCCCGTGAGGACGAAGGCCGCGCACTGGCCGAAATCCTCCTGCGGCAGGTCGACGAGATCGAATCCCTTGCCGCCGATGCGGCCGACACGGCGAGTGTCCGGATCGAAACCATCCGGGACCGGCTGGCGCAGCGGATTGCCGATCTGATCGGCAGTGACTTTCCCGAGGAGCGGCTGGCGCAGGAAGTGGCGGTTCTCGCACTCAAGGCCGATGTTCGCGAGGAACTGGACCGGCTGGGCGCCCATATCACGACAGCCCGCGACCTGATCGCGGCAGGCTCTCCCGCGGGACGCAAGCTCGACTTCCTGTCTCAGGAGTTCAACCGCGAAGCCAACACGCTATGTTCCAAGTCTGGCGATTCGGATCTGACCCGGATCGGCCTTGCCTTGAAGACGGTGATCGACCAGTTCCGGGAGCAGGTCCAGAATGTCGAATGATCCCTATCATTCCCCGCGTTACCCCGGTGGCCGCCGGGGAATGATGTTTGTCCTGTCCAGCCCCTCCGGGGCGGGCAAGACGACGCTCTCGAAGCGGCTGATGGACAAGAACCCCGACATCGTCATTTCGGTGTCCTGGACCACGCGCGCGGCCCGGCCCGGCGAGGTCGATGGCCGCGACTACGTTTTTGTCGACGAGGCCCGGTTCAAGGACAACATCGCCGCAGACGGCTTCTACGAATACGCCAAGGTGTTCGACCACTATTACGGTACACCGCGTGCGCCGGTCGAGGAAGCATTGGCCGAAGGCCGTGACGTGATTTTCGACATCGACTGGCAGGGCGCCCGGCTCCTCGCCGAAGCCGCGCCCGACGATGCCGTCCGGGTGTTCATCCTGCCGCCATCGCTCCGTCTTCTGGCCGACCGTCTGAAAAAGCGCGGACAGGACGCGGCCGACGTCATCGAGCGGCGCATGGCGCGGGCCGAGGCAGAAATCTCGCACTGGGACGAATACGACTATGTCATCGTCAACGAGGATTTCGCGCGTGCGCTCGAGGAAATTGACCTGATCCTGCACGCTGAACGCCTGCGCCGCACCCGGCGCCCCTGGCTGGAGGGGTTTGTCGAGGACCTGTTCGCCGAACGGAAATAGCGGGTTCGCCGCGTCTTCAACCGTTCGCGCGTCTCCACGCAGCCGCCAGCCTGAAGAACCCGTCAGGCGGGATGGTCTCGGCACGGGCCGTCGGTTCGATTCCGGCCTCGCTCAGCAGCGCTTCCGCCGTCGTTCCGGCCTTGGCCGCCGCTGCGCTCAGGCTGGACCGCAGCATCTTGCGGCGCTGCCCGAAGGCGGACTCGGTGATGACTTCCAATGCTGCAATGTCGGGAAAGCGCTTGCCGGCCGGCAGGGGATGCAACACGACAACAGCGGATTCGACTTTCGGCGGAGGTGTGAAGGCCCGCGCCGGCACCTTCAGGCCGATGCGCGCGGTCGCGGCAGCCGCGGTCAGCACGGCGAGCCGGCCATAGGCCTTGTCACCGGCCCGCGCGACAACCCGGTCGGCGACCTCGCGCTGAAACATCAGGACGGCGGCCTGCCACCAGACCGGGCTGGCCTTCAGCCATTTGATCAGCAGCGGCGTCCCGACATTATAGGGCAGGTTGGAGGCGATGATGGCAGGTTTGCCCGCCGTCAGGGCGTGCTCGTCGGCGTCGAGGGCATCGGCCTCGATCAGGGTCAGCCGGTCGCCGTAATGCGTCCCTGCCTCGAGCAGCACAGGCAGGAAGCGCGGATCCTTCTCGATCGCGATGACATGGTCGGCCTGCGTGGCCAGCAGGGCGCGCGTGAGGCCGCCCGGTCCGGGGCCGATCTCGACCGCCACCAGCCCGTCGAGGTCACCGGCCAGCCGCGCGATCTTGGCCGTCAGGTTGAGGTCAAACAGGAAGTGCTGGCCGAAGGCCTTCTTGGCGCCCAATCCGTGCGAGGCAATGACGTCGCGAAGCGGCGGAAGCTCGTTCATCGGTCTGCCCTTTGCGCGCCCATTTCAGAGGCCAAGCGTATGGCTGCAATCAGGCTGTCGGGGCGCGCAATGCCCTTGCCGGCAATGTCGAAGGCCGTGCCGTGATCGGGCGACGTGCGCACGATGGGTAGTCCGAGCGTCACATTGACGCCCTCCCAGAAATCGATGGCCTTGAACGGGATCAGCCCCTGGTCGTGATAGAGGCAGATGGCGGCGTCATATCCGGCGCGGGCCTCGGCATGGAACATGGCGTCCGGGGGCAGGGGACCGGTCACATCGATCCCGCTTGCGCGCAGGATATCGGCGGCGGGTGCGATGAAGTCGATTTCCTCGCGGCCAATATGCCCGCTCTCCCCCGCATGCGGGTTCAGGCCGGCGAGAGCCAGTCGGGGCGCGGCAATCCCGAGATCGCGGACCAGCGCGTCATGGACCACGCGCGCCGTGTGTACGATGGCGTCACCGGTCAGGCCAGCCACGGCGTCCTTCAATGGCTGATGGATCGTCACCAGCGCGACACGCAGCTGCGAGCCCGCCAGCATCATCACAGGCCCGCGCGCGAACTTGAACGGCAAATCGCGCGTCAGCTCGGCGACGAACTCGGTATGGCCCGGATGCGCGAAACCGGCAGATTTCAACACCGACTTGGCGATCGGGTTGGTCACGACGCCGGACACGCTGCCATCTGCGGCGAAACCCACGCCGCGTTCGATGGATGCGATGACGCTGCTTGCGTTCGACGGATCGGCCCGGCCTGCGATGGCAGGTACATTTAGGGCAAGAGGCAAAACCGGCAGCCCGCGCTCAAACGCGGCTCGGGCCTCGCCTGGCGATGAGATTTCCATGACCGTATCGCCGTAGAGCGACGGATCGCCGATGACAAAGAAGGCCGGTCCGGTCGTCCGCGTCGCGCGCCATGCGGCACACGTGATTTCTGGCCCGATTCCGGCCGGGTCGCCCTGTGTGACGGCGACGGGCCGTCCCATCTCTAACGGTATTCGATGGTCGCTTCGCGGCGCAGATCCCGCAGCCAGCGGCGCGACTGGTTCGACAATTGCTGACCGCGAAGTTGTTCCTCGATGTCGTCCCGCGTCGGCATGCCCGGACCGCCGATCGAGCGGTCACAAACCAGGAAAGCCTGGCGTCCGGCTGCGGTTTCCAGCACCTGCGTGGCGTCACCGGCTTCGAGGCCGTTCAGCGCATCGCGAATGTTCTGCAACAGCGAACTGGCGGGAATTTCACCAAGAGGCGTCGCAAAGGCACCCGGCACACCGGAAATCGCGCTGTCGACATTGGCACACGTCGCGCGGTCCAGGGCACGGCGAAGCTGATCCGGCGTGTTCTCCGTGACCGCGCTGGTCGGGACGGTGACCTGGGTCAGGTCGTACTGGACCGTGGTGGTGCCTTCTCGCTTCTGGATCATCGCGATGATCATGTAGCCGCCGGGCACGCGGATCGGCCGTGAGAGCTGACCGGGCTCGAGAACCTGAGCTACCTGCTGGACTTCCGGGCGCAACTGGCCGCCAAGCACCCAGCCGACTTCGCCGCCATTGGTCGCCGAAGGGGCTGCGGAGAATTGCTGGGCGACGACCTGGAAGGGGGTGTTTTCGCGCAGCGCGTTCAGCACTGCAGTTGCCTGCTGCTGAAGCTGCTGTTCGCCGCCCGCCGAGGTCAGTTCGAGGAAGATTTCGGCAATGTAGTATTGCGGCTGGGAGGCGCTGGCCGCGATCCGCTCCAGCGCAGCCTCGATCTGCTGCGTGGAAACGCGAATTCGGCTGCCATAACGGCCGCTGACCAGGATCTGCCAGGCGATTTCCGCCTCCAGCTGACGGCGAAGTGTCGCGATGTCGACGCCCGCGGCGGCGAGTTCGGACGTGATTTGCTCGCGCGTCGTGCCGTTTCGCTCGGCAATCCCGTCAATCGCGGAATCGATTTCGGCCGGGTCCACTGTGACTTCAAATTCCGCAGCAGCCTGCAACTGCAGCGATTCATCAATCAGTCCGCGAACGGCCTGCTCCTGGATGCGTTCGATCGCCTCAGGCGAGGGCTGGGTGCCCGACGAGGCGATGATCATGCGCATCCGGTTGCGCACATCGACGGTGGTGATCGGCTGGTCGTTCACGAGGACGACGATGCCTTCGACCTGCTGGGCGAATGCCGACGGCGCCAGCGCCAACATGGCAGCGGCGGCGATCGAGGTCAGGATATGGCGTGCGCGGTTCTTCATGACGATCCGGTTCTAGGGCGGGTTCGAGAAAATACCCATTGGTGGGCCAGAGGCAATCGCAGTGACTGCACCCGGATCAGTCTTCCGAGCCAACGCTGCCGAGAGTGAACAGGGTGAGACGTATCTGAACCGATTCCGAGGGGCCCAGAACGCCGTAGGTGTAGTTCTCGCGTTGGTAGATGATTGCGAGTTCGGTGCAATAGTCACGGTAGGTAAAACCGGCCGATTGCAGCCGGGAAACATCGGCTTCCAGGTCGCGCGTGACCGAATAGCCGAACGACCAGTTGTCCGTGATCCGCGTCGAGAGCGAGAGAACGGCCTCTTCACGAGGGCCGGGCAGGACCTGGCTGTCATCGAAGCGCGTATAGACCAGCACGCCGCTGACCGGGCCGTAGCTGCCATAGGTGCTGAAATTGACCCGGTTGAGCGTCCCCGTCTGGGGATCGATGCGCGTGTCAGCGGCAATCACGAACTGCGACAGGTTGACGTCGAGCGAGGCGACAATGTCCGACTGGTCGTTGCTGAGGCCGGAACCGGCGGCAAAGACCGGGTCTCCGTCGATGCGCTGACTGTGACCGAGGAAGCCGCCGACGGACGTGGTGCCCGTCCAGTCCGCGAGGAAGCGGGCGCCATAGGTAACACGCAGGCCTTCTTCCCAGATGTCGAAGCCCGGCGCCCGATTGGCGGCGAACAATACCGACTCGGTCAGGTCGACATTCTGGCTGTCTTCATTCGGAACCCGGTTGGCGAAGTCATCGTCCGTGGCGGCGACGACCTGCAGGACCGGTTCGAGCACGACGTCGACAGACTCGCCGCGCCGGAAGAGCGGCCAGGACGCCTCTGCGCCCGCAAGGCCGAGGACACGGCTGAACGAGTCGCTGGTCAGCGGGTCTGCGGGCAGCGGGCCGGGAAGGTCTTCAAGCGAGTAATAGTCCGCGCGCGCCAGTGCGAACGGTTCCAGCACCAGCCCGCTCGGCGCGATCCAGCGTGCCGACCAGTTCGCCTGCGCGCTGGCGCGGCGGTAATCGACACCGGCATCGCGGGTCAGCCCAACGGCGTTGACGCGTGTGCGCAGGAAGCCGGCGCGCTCGCCCAGGTCAAAAGTCATCCGGTGGTCGGCCATCGGGGCCACCACGGGAAGCGTGTTGTCGTCCTCGCCGATCAGCAGGCTCTGGAAAGCGGCGCTGATCAATTCGGAATAGTAATTCTGGCCTTGTCCCTGGACATAGAGCTGGCTGGTCAGGCGCCCGACATTCGATTCCACGAGCCCCGGATAGTCGTCATAGACCTCGTTCAAATCGTAGCGGCGCAGGTGCAGATTGTCCGACGCAAGCTGGACGCCGAAGCCCCAGTCCCAGTCGTCATTGATGTCGAAACGACCACCGCCGAAGAGGTGATAGCGAAGCGCGTCCTCGCCAAAGCGTTCGCCGTCCCCGTCGATCTCGCGCTCATAGGTCAGGCTGCCCTCGAATCCCAGACGCCCCGAATAGAAGCGGCGGCGGTATTCAGCGGTCATCAATGGGCGAACATTGGTCATCAGGACCGGAGAAACGGTCAGGTCCTGATAGGGTGAAATGGCCCAGTAATAGGGTTGCTTGTAGGTCAGCCCCAGACGCGAAGAGACCCCGACGGTCGGGAACAGGAAGCCGGACCGGCGTTCCGATGACGGGTCCGGGTGCGCAAAGGCTGGTGCATAGAAGACCGGAACGCCGAGCGCTTCAAAGCGGACGTTCTCGTAGTAGATCATCTGGTCTTCGGTGTCCTGGACCACGCGTCGTGCGCGCAGGCGCCAGGTCGGTTCGTGACCGGTCTCCGAACACAATTGGCATGCGGTATAATAGGCATCGCGCAGTTCCAGCGTGCCATTCTGGCGGCGGACCGCATGGGCGGCGGCGGCGCGGCCATTGTTTTCCATCAGAGTGGAAAAGCCCGTCGCGATACCCGAGCCCATTTCATTGTCGAGTTCGATCTCGTCGGCGTATTGCGGCGGCGCGTCTTCCGAATAGATCGTGACATTGCCGCGAGCGATCACCCGGCCGGTTTCCGGTCGGTATTCCAGCTCGTCTGCGGTGACGGTGCGTGTGCCCTGCCGGGCTTCAACATTGCCACGCGCAAAATACGCCCCGGAATCGCGATTTTCCGACATGGTGTCGGCTTCGATGTAAACCGGCTGCGCGTCTTCGCTGGCAGAGGTTTGCGCATGGAGCCCGGCTGTTCCTGCCAGGAAAAGCGCAGCGATCGAGGCAAACCCGGCTCTCACCGCCATGAAACTCTCCCTCCGGTCGGGCGCGTGGACGTCACTGAAAGGGTTATCGGAAGCCGCCGCGCGCGTCCACGCCGTAAACTCATCCGTCTTCGGTAGACGCAAGGTAGGCAAGCGCCAGAATGGCCGTGATTGCGGGAGCCGCCCAGGCCGCCGTGATGGGAGGCAGCGAAGCCGAACTGCCGAAGGACGCAAGCAATTCCTGGACGAAGTAAACAAGGAAACCGGCCCCGCCACCGGCCAAAGCGAACGAAGCGGCGCCGCCGAGGCGGTAAAGCCGCAGCGTGGCCGCTGCCGCCAAAAGCGAAACCGCGATCAGTGTCAGGGGCAGGGACAGCAGGGAATGCCAGCGCAGCTCGAACCGGTGCGTGGTCAGCCCGGCGTCCCGTGCGGCGACGATCACGCCAGGGAGGTCCCAGAAGGCAATCGTTCGCGGCGAGCGCGAGCGTTCGAACAAGGCCTGGCGCTCGATTCCCGTGGGCAAGGACAGCGCGGCCAATTGCTCGGGTTCTTGTCCCGGTGCGCTTTCGACGGCGTTCTCCAACCCCCAGAACCCGCCGCGCAGCACCGCGCGTTCGGCATCGATGCGTCGATCGAAGACCGGGGTCCCGGCGCCCTCGAGCCGGTAGTAGAGAAAGCGTGGCTGGCTGATGGCGCTCGCGTCGCCTTCGACATTGCTGGCCGCGATGATCACATAACCGTCGGCGGTCAGTTCGCGCAGCCAGATCGGGTTGCTTTGCACGGCCTGCGATCGCGTTCGGGTCAGCGAGGCTTCCCGGGCTTCGTAGCGGGCGTTGAGCGCCGACCCGATGGGATTGAGCACGGTCGCGCCGAGAATCCCGCCCAGCAAGGCGATCCACACGGCCGGCGCGACGATCCGCCAGGCGGAGTAGCCGGAGGCACGCATCACGATCAGTTCGCTGCGCCGGTTGAGCCGGAACAGGGCGGTCAGGACGCCGAACAGGAAGATGAAGGGCAGGGTCTGCTCGATCAGCAGCGGCGCGCGCATCAGCGTCAGAAGGAAGAGCTGCGTGGCAGGAACATCCACGCGCGTGCCGATGGCCCGTGTCTGTTCGACAAAGTCGACCAGCAGGATGATCGTCGCGATCACCGCGAAGGACAGGGCCAGCCCGGCCAGCATTTGTAAGGCAAGATAGCGGCTGAGGCGCGTGGAGAACGGGATCATGCCGTCACCTCTGCGGGAACCGTCTGACGTTTGCTGACGCGGGGCAGATACATGATCAGCAGAGCGCCGCCCGCGCCCAGGACCGGGATCAGGTACTGGACGACATTCAGGGCGCTGTCGTCTGCGGCGGCCGATTGTGCCGCAAAGCCGAGGAGACGGATCGCGAGTGCGGCCGCAACGCCGATCTGGACCCGGCGGCCATAGCCCATCCGCGAGTGCTGGCCGCCCAGGAATACGGCTGCGGCAATCAACATGACGGTGATGTTGTAGAGCGGCGCGGACAGGCGGTAGTGCGCCTCGGCGTACAGCCGTTCTGCGCCATTCGACCGCGCGACCGATGCGGGATCGGGATTGAACAACTCGAACAGGAATTTGTCGCTGTCCTTGAAGAACAGCACCTGGGCCGCATCAACGAATTGCGACAGGTCGAACTCATACCGCTCGAATGTCAGGATCGACAGCGATCCGTCCGGCTCCCGCTGCTGCACATTCCCGTCGAGCAGCACCATGACGGGGCGGTCCTCGCCGCGAACAATCACGCCTTCACGCGCCGCGTAGGACGGGCTGGAATCCCCGTCGCGCGCATCGTGGATGAAGACGTCCAGCATGCGGCCTGTCGAGGTGGTCTCGCGCGCATACATCGTGACGCCGGCGCCAAGGTCGGAGAAGGCTCCGGGCCGGATCAGGCTCGACGCCACGTCGGTCCGCAACTCGTAGATGCTTTGCCGCATCTCGCGATAGGCGACGGGCTGAACGAACAGATTGACCGCCAGGTTGGCGATGACGGCGAGAATGGCCAGCTTCATCAGGGGCGACAGCAAACCCCACCGGGTCAGGCCGGAGGCCGACGCCACGGTGATCTCGCTCTCGGTCATCATCCGGTTGAGACCGGCCAGTGCGGCGATGAACAGGGCGAACGGGGACAGGAGCGCAATCAGTTGCGGCAAGGCGAGCAGCGTCACCTTGATGAAGATGAAGGCCGTCTCGCGGTAATTAGAGATCAGGTCGATATTCGTCAGCGACTGGGTCAGCACCGCCAACCCGGCGAACGCTGCCGCTGCCGTGAGGAAGGGCACGAGAAGCTGTCGGAAGATGTAGCGCTGTACGAGAATCATTCCGGAGCCGGATGCCTTGTGCGAACGCGGCCTTCTAACCTACATGCCAATCGGATACCACTACGCGCTGAACACGAAATACGCCGCGCGTCCGCGCTGGCGAAACCGCAGCACAGGAAGGTTGAACGATGAAAATCAAGTTCGCATCGGCGAACCCCGCGACCGGATCTCTTGCAGTTCCGGTCTTCGAGAACTCGACCCTTTCGGATGCCGCCAAGGCCGTGGACAAGACTGCGGGCGGTGCGATTGCGCGCGCCATCAAGGCGTCGCGCTTCTCGGGCAAGGCTGGCGAAACGCTGGAAATCTATGCGCCGTCGGGCATGGAAGCCGGCCGGATCGTCGCATTCGGCATCGGCGCCAAGGCGAAGCTGAACGGCAGTGTGCTGGAGCGTGCGGGCGCTGCGCTCGTGAAATCCCTGCTGACGGGCGGTGAATCCGACCTCGCAGTTGTTCTCACGACGGTCGCCGATGCGGAAGGCGCGGCGCGTTTCGGTCTCGGCTGCCGTATGGCCGCCTACCGGTTCGATGGCTACCGCACCACGCTGGACGCTTCCAAGAAGCCTTCGCTGAAAACGGTCACGCTGGTCGTCGACGATGAGAAGGCTGGCAAGAGCGCGTGGAAGTCCTGGGGTGCAGTGGCAGACGGCGTTGATCTCGCACGCGACCTCGTCAACGAGCCCCCCAACGTCCTGACCCCGCCTGCCTACGCCAAGAAGGTTCAGGGTCTCGAAGACACCGGTCTCGAGATCGAGGTGCTCGGCGAAAAGGAAATGAAGAAGCTCGGCATGGCCGCGCTGCTCGGTGTCGGTCAGGGGTCGGTGCTTGAATCCCAACTCGTCGTCATGAAGTGGAATGGCGGCAAGAAGGGCGACGCCCCGCTCTGCTTCGTGGGCAAGGGCGTCTGTTTCGACTCAGGCGGCATTTCGCTGAAACCCGGCGCCGGCATGGACGAAATGAAGGGCGACATGGGCGGGTCCGCCGCCGTGGTCGGCCTGATGCGGGCGCTCGCCGGCCGCAAGGCCAAGGTCAATGTCGTCGGCATTATCGGCCTGGTCGAGAACATGCCTGACGGCAATGCCCAGCGTCCGGGTGATATCGTCACCTCGATGTCGGGCCAGACGATCGAAATCCTCAACACCGACGCCGAAGGCCGTCTCGTCCTGGCCGATGCGCTCTGGTACGCCCAGAAGGAATACGATCCGAAATTCATCATCGACCTGGCGACGCTGACCGGCGCGATCCTGATCGCGCTGGGCCATGAACACGCCGGGATCTTCTCCAATGACGACGCGATTGCCGACGGCCTGACCAAGGCCGGCCTCGCGTCCGACGAGAAGGTCTGGCGCCTGCCTGTCGGTCCGGAATACGACCGCCAGATCGACAGCCCGATCGCCGACATGAAGAATATCGGCGAAGGCCGTCTGGCGGGTTCGATCACGGCGGCGCAATTCCTTCAGCGTCACGTGAACGGCAAGCCCTGGTGCCATATCGACATCGCCGGCACCGGCATGTGGTCGGGCTCCAAGGATCCGCGCCTGCCGACATTCGGCACTGGATATGGTGTCCGCCTGCTCGACCGGTTCGTGCGGGACAATTACGAAAGCTAGGCAAAAGCGATGAGCGGCGAGCTGTGGTTCTATCATCTGGAGCGGACCACGCTCGCCGACGCGCTGCCTGAACTCCTCGAAAAGACGCTGCAAAAGGGGTGGCGCGCCCTCGTGCGGGCACCCAGCGAAGCGCGGCTTGATCACATCGATACGTTGCTGTGGACCGCGCGTGACGACAGCTTCCTGGCGCATGGCCGCTGGGACGATGGTGATCCGGAACGCCAGCCCATCCTGCTTTCGATTCCCGAGGGCAACGCCAACAAGGCGGACATCCTTTTTGCCCTCGACGGTGTGGAACCCGAGGCGCCCGAGGCGTTTCAGCGGTGCTGCGTGGTCTTCGATGCCGCAGACGAAAACGCGGTTCTGAATGCGCGTGCCCTGTGGAAGAAAGCCAAGGCCGCGGGTCATTCCATCGCCTACTGGAAACAGTCGGTCGAGGGGCGCTGGGAGAAGCAGGGCTAGCCTGCCCGGCCAACTGCACAAATTGTTAAGGATTAGGGCGGGTTGCCGGAACATTCCCCGTCGGCGCCGCGTTAACAGATTGAACGCAGTACGCCGTAAGGGGACATCAGATGAAACAGCGCGCCATAGCCGTCGGAATTATCGCGATCGTTGCCGCGTGCTCTACCGTGCAGAATTCCGGGATGACCAATCCGGGAACCGCACCGATGGACCCTGATGCCCCGACCTGCGCCGCCCCTGACATGCAGTATCTGGTTGGTCAGCGGATTGGCGAGGTCGACACGGCCACGCTTCCCCAGCCGATGCGTGTCGTGCCGCACGGCATGGCCGTAACGATGGACTATCGCGGCGACCGGACGACTGTCTGGTTGACCGAAGATGACCGCGTCGAACGCGTTGTGTGCGGCTAATTAGCCAGCTCCTCAACACCATGCCCGATATTCCCGCGAAGGCGGGAATCCCGTTCACCGCAAATTCTGGACTCCCGCCTTTGCGGGAGTGACGCTCATTCCTCCGCTTCGGCCCGTTCCACTTTCTCGGCAGCGTCGAGCCAGTTGAGCTCTGCCGCCTCGATCAATTCCTCGGCCTTTGCGCGCTTTATCTGCAGGTCGGTCGCCGTTTTCGGGTCGCGCTGATAAAGCCCTGGCGCGGCCAGTCCCTTGTCGATGACGGCCATGATGCCCTTCAGGCGCTCGATTTCCTTTTCCCACTTCGCGGCATCCGCCTTGAGCGGTTTCAAGGCCACCCGGCGGCTGGCGGCGTCGCGGCGCTTCTCGACCTTCTCGTCAGGCGGCGCGGCCTTCTTTCTGGCACCCTCATCCTTGCCCGGACGGCCCGAGAACCGCGCCCGGTATTCTTCCATGTCACCGTCATAGGGCTCCACCGAGCCGCCTTCAGACAGCCACAGCCGGTCGGCACAGCTTTCGATCAGGTGCCGGTCGTGGCTGATCAGGATTACGGCACCCGGATAGGTATTGATGGCGTCGATCAGCGCAGCCCGGCTGTCCATGTCGAGGTGGTTGGTCGGTTCATCCATCAGGATGAGGTGGGGACCATCGAAGACGATCAGGTTGAACAAAAGGCGCGCCTTCTCGCCGCCCGACAGTTTCTTGGCGGGTGTTTCCTGCAAGTGGATCGGCAGACCGAAGGTCGCGAGGCGCGCGCGGCGCTGGGCCTCGGTCGCATCGGGCATGCGTTCGACCACATGGTCATAGGCCGAATGCTCGGGCGACAACGCATCCATCTGGTGCTGCGCGAAATAGGCGACTTGCGTCTTCTTGTGCCTGCGGAAATGGCCGTCGATCGGCTCCAGCTTGCCAGCCAGCAATTTGGCGAGCGTGGACTTGCCCGACCCGTTGCGTCCCAGAATGCCGATCCGGTCATCGGGATCGATCCGCAAATTGAGGTCACGCAGGACAACCTTGTCGCCATAGCCCAGCACCGTGCCTTCCAGCCGCATCAGCGGCGGTGCCATGTCGCGCTGGGGTGCGGGAAAGTCGAACGGCGCGACAGGATCGTCGATGATGGTCGCGACGGGCTGCATCTTTTCAAGGCGCTTGACCCGGGATTGCGCCTGCTTGGCCTTTGATGCCTTGGCCTTGAAGCGGTCGATGAAGCTTTGCAGGTGCCGGCGTTCATCGTCCTGCTTGGCCTTCAGCTTCATCTGCAAGCGCTGACGTTCCGCCAGCGTCCGCTCGAACGTGTCGTAGCCGCCCTCGTAGATGGTGACCTTGCCGCCTTTGAGATGCGCGATGCGGTCGACAGCGCCATTGAGGAGGTCGCGGTCGTGGCTGATCAGGAGCACGGTGCCCGGATAGTGCTTCAGATAGGTCTCGAGCCAGACCGCGCCTTCAAGGTCGAGATAGTTGGTCGGCTCGTCGAGCAGCAGCAGATCAGGCCGCGCGAACAGCACCGCTGCCAGGGCGACCCGCATTCGCCAGCCGCCGGAAAACTCGCTGCACGGGCGCAATTGCTCGGCGGCGGTGAAACCCAGCCCGCTCAGGATAATTCCCGCGCGCGCCTCGGCGGAATGCGCGTCGATATCGGCCAGCCGTGTCTGGATCTCGGCGATGCGGTTCGGCTCGGTTGCGGTTTCCGCTTCAGCCAGCAGGGCCGTGCGCTCGGTATCTGCGGCGAGCACAACCTCCATCAGGGATTCCGGTCCGCCCGGCGCTTCCTGGTCGACGCTGCCGATGCTGGCCCCGGGGCGCACGCGCACATCGCCCGATTCCGGCGACAGATCGCCCTTGATCAGGCGGAATAGCGTGGACTTGCCAGACCCGTTGCGCCCGACCAGCCCCATCTTGCCCTTCGCGGGCAGGTGGAAGCTGGTCTGATCAATCAGGATCCGGCCTTCCATCCGGAAGGTGAGGTCGTTGACGTGCAGCATATCGGCGAGCCGCGTAGCACGGCTTCACACGCGGAAAAAGCGCGGCTATAAGCCCGCGCAATTCAATCCACCTCCCCGATACACATGGAGACTTCCACGATGGCGCTCGAACGCACCTTCTCGATCATCAAACCCGACGCCACCGCGCGCAACCTGACCGGCTCGATCAATGCCCTGATCGAATCCGCCGGCCTGCGAATTGTCGCCCAGAAGCGCCTGCGCCTGACCAAGGCACAGGCCGAAGGCTTCTACGCCGTCCACGCCGAGCGTCCCTTCTTCAACGACCTCGTCTCCTTCATGATTTCCGGCCCGGTCGTGGTCCAGGTGCTCGAAGGCGAGAACGCCATCGCGAAATACCGCGAAGTGATGGGCGCGACGAACCCGGAAAACGCCGACGAAGGCACGATCCGCAAGACCTTCGCCGAATCCATCGAGGCGAACTCGGTCCACGGCTCTGACGCGCCGGAAACCGCCACGCAGGAAATCCACTACTTCTTCTCCGACGTCGAAATCGTCGGCTGATCACCGGTCAGCTCTGATGTTGCGAAGGCCCGGCGGAAACGCCGGGCCTTTTTGCGTTCTCCGATATCTGTCCCGGATTTGTTCCGTAACCCGCATTCTGTATTTAAGCCCGTGAATCGTTGATCAGGTGAGACAAATGCACCTCCCCCCCGGCGCGCGCTTCGTCCCTAAGTTCGCCGACCCAACTCGAGGGTCGCGATTGCTCGACGAGATTGACACCGCCGAATGGCGCGCAGACCTGAAACGCCGTGTGCAGCATTATGGCTGGCGGTACGACTACACGGCGAGGCGCGTCACCGCCGACATGAGGATAGGGCCGCTCCCTGACTGGCTGGCGGGCGTTGCCGACAGCATCGCGGAGCAACCGGAGTTCGACCGTCGTCCCGATCAGGTCATCGTCAATGAGTATCTGCCGGGACAGGGGATCTCGGCCCATGTTGATTGCGAACCCTGTTTTGGTTCGGCAATCGCGTCACTCAGTCTCGGCGGGCCTGCAGAGATGGTGTTCCGCCACCAGTCGACCGGGGAACGATCGAGTTTTCTGCTCGAACCCTTGTCGCTTCTGATTCTTTCCGGCGCGGCCCGCCATGACTGGACGCACGAGATTCCGGCGCGGAAATCCGACCGGATTGCAGGCGCACCCCAGTCCAGACGTCGCCGAGTGTCGCTCACCTTCCGGACCGTTTTGATCTAGACGTCTTGCCCGGCAAGTTTGGGTGCGGGGACAGGATTTGAAGCTTCGCCCCGGCACGATGCTATCGTAGGGACCTGCATTCGCGGACACCCACCGATTCCGGAGCTCCAATGACCGATATTGCCGCCCTCGTGGCCCGCCTGCCGAAGGCCGAACTGCATCTGCACATCGAGGGTTCGCTGGAGCCTGAATTGATGTTCGAGCTGGCCCGGCGAAACGGCGTCGCCATTCCCTACGCCTCGGTCGAGGAGATCCGCGCGGCCTATGACTTTTCCAACCTGCAGGACTTCCTCGACATCTATTATGTCGGGATGAATGTGCTGCAGACCGAGCAGGACTTCTACGATCTGACACGCGCCTATCTGGAGCGTGCCCACGCTGACACGGTTCGCCATGTCGAGATCTTCTTCGATCCGCAGGGCCATACCGACCGGGGTATTGCCTTTGAAACGGTGATGGCCGGCATCACCCGCGCCCTCGATCACGCGAAGGCCGAATGGGGCATGACGCACAAGCTGATCCTGTGTTTCCTGCGCCACCTTTCAGAAGAGGCCGCCTTCGAAACGCTCGAGCAGGCGGTCCCGCACCTGGGCCGTATCGACGGTGTCGGCCTCGATTCCTCGGAAATGGGTCATCCGCCTTCGAAGTTTGCCCGCGTCTTCGCCAAGGCAGGCGAACTGGGCCTGAAGCGCGTTGCCCATGCCGGCGAGGAAGGCCCGCCCGAATACGTTTACGAGGCGCTCGACATCCTGAAAATTGACCGGCTCGACCACGGCAATCGCGCACTGGAAGACGCCTCGCTCGTGAAACGCCTGGCCGATGCGCAAATGACCCTCACGGTCTGTCCGCTGTCGAACCTGCGCTTGTGCGGCATCGAAAAGCTGGAGGATCACCCCCTGAAGCGGATGCTGTCTCAAGGCCTGCGTGCGACGTGCAATTCGGACGACCCGGCCTATTTCGGGGGCTATGTGAACGACAACTATGTGCGCACCGCCGAAGCGATTGGCCTCGACGCAGGCGAGATCATCGAACTCGCGCGCAACAGCTTTCGCGGCAGCTTCCTTGAGCCGGCGGAGATTGACCGCCGGCTGGCCGAGATCGACGCCGCAATTGCGGGCTGAAACCCGCCACATTCGCGAATAGACTGCGCGCCAACAGGTAATTCGGAAGGGAAGCCGATGACCGACAATTCACGCCATTACTCCGACAGCGCTTACCGCGAGAAAGTCGGCCGCATGGGCAAGATGCGCGGTGTCGGCGATCTCGTCGCCTCGGCGCAGCGCCTTTATCGCCTGATGAAAAGCCCGCAGACGCCGCGCTGGGTCAAGCTGATGGCCGTGTCCTCGCTGGGCTATCTCATCCTGCCGACCGACGCAGTGGCCGACCTGATTCCGGTGGCGGGCCTGATCGACGACGCCAGCCTCATCGCCGCGACACTGGCGGCGATCGGCTCGCGCTGGGACAAGGTCGAGGACCAATCCACCGGGATTGACGAGGCGGCCTAGTCCGCCGAACGGATACGCCGCACCGCCTCTTCCAGCATCATGTCCGTTTCGCCGCGGATGGCGGGCAGGGTGATGCGCATCCGCACCAGCGGCCGCACGCTAGTCCTCGATCTTCGGTGCCTGCCTCAATGCCTTCTTTTGCCCCTGCTGCGCCTTGGCTGCTTTCTGCTTGCGGATCGAAGACAGGGACGGGCGCGACTTCTTGCGCGGTTTCGGCGCGTGGGTTGCCCGTTCGATCAGCCGCGCGAGCCGGTCGCGGGCGTCCTGGCGATTGCGCTCCTGCGAGCGCGAATTGCCGGCCTCCAGCACGATCACGCCGTCCTTGGTCATGCGCGATCCGGCGAGACGGCGCAGGCGGGATTTGACCACGTCGGGCAGCGATTTCGAACGCATCACGTCAAACCGCAACTGGATGGCAGTCGACGCCTTGTTGACGTGCTGACCGCCCGGACCCGAGGCGCGGATATGCCGCTCTTCAAGTTCGGCTTCATCAACAAAAAGCGTGTCGGTGATGCGCATGATCCGCCCCTCAGGCCGGATTGATCAGCAGCCCGTCAACCTTGGACTCGGTGCGCACGATGTCGCGCGACACGCGGGCCTTGCCCGATGCGATCAGCTTGACGCAGGCCGGGTAAAGCTGGTGTTCGGCAACCAGGACACGCTGCGCCAGCAATTCGGGGGTGTCGCCGGACAGGACGGGCACGGCGGCCTGGCCGATGATCGGACCATTGTCCATTTCCGCGCGCACGAAATGCACGGTGCAGCCATGCAGCTTCACGCCTGCCTCGAGGGCGCGTTCATGCGTGTGCAGGCCGGGGAAGGACGGAAGCAGGGATGGATGGATGTTGATCAGGCGATCACGCCAGTCATTGACGAAGTCAGCTGTCAGCAGGCGCATGAACCCGGCCAGGCAGACGATGTCCGCGCCCGACGCCTCGATCAGGTCGCTCATCACCGCCTCGAAGGCTTCGCGGGTTTCGTAGCCGGTGTGATCGACCACAGCAGTCGGCAAACCTGCAGCCTTGGCGCGGTCGAGCCCGCCGGCGTCAGGCCGGTTTGACAGGACGAGCGCGATTTCGGCAGGAAAATCAGGAATGCTGCACGCCTCAATGAGGGCCTGCATGTTCGACCCGCGTCCGGAAATCAGTATGGCAAGCTTGGTTTTGGCCATGTCGCTATGCCGATTGTAACACGCCGCACACGAAGGCGGTTTCCCCGGCGGCGCCGAGGTCCGCCAGGACCGCGTCTGCGTCGTCTTCGGCCACCGCCAGGATCATGCCGACCCCGCAGTTGAAGGCGCGTGCCATTTCATGGTCGTCGACGCCGCCTGTCTTCGCCAGCCAGTCGAATACGGCGGGGCGANCCCAGCCGGAATAATCGATCACCGGCACCAGGTGGTCGGGCGTCATGCGCGGCGGGTTTTCGACCAGGCCGCCGCCTGTGATGTGGGCCAGTCCCTTGATCCGGCCGCTGCGGATCACCGGCATCAATGGCTTCACATAGATGCGGGTTGGCGCGAGCAGGGCTTCCCCGAGTGTGACCGTCGAATCGAACGGGGCCGGGGCGTCCCAGCCCAGCCCGGATAGGGCGACGATCTTGCGGATCAGGGAATAGCCGTTCGAGTGCGGGCCCGAAGACGCCAGGCCGATCAGGACGTCGCCCGGCTGCATCCGGTCATGAACCGGCAACAGGGCGTCGCGTTCTGCCGCGCCGACGACAAATCCTGCGAGGTCGAAATCCTCGCCAGTATACATGCCGGGCATTTCGGCGGTCTCGCCACCGATCAGCGCGCATCCCGACTGCCGGCAGCCTTCAGCGACGCCGGAGACGATGGTCTCGCCCCGCTCGGGGTCGAGCTTTCCGGTTGCGAAATAGTCGAGGAAGAAGAGCGGCTCTGCGCCTTGCGCCAGCACGTCATTGACGCACATCGCGACGAGATCGATCCCGATCGTGTCGAGGCGCCCGGTGTCGATTGCGATGCGGAGCTTCGTTCCGACCCCGTCGGTACCGGAGACCAGCACAGGATCCTTGAAGCCGGCAGCCTTGAGGTCAAAGGCGCCGCCGAACCCGCCCAGCGCAGCGTCGGCACCCGGGCGGCGGGTCGATGCGGCATGGGGCTTGATGCGGTCAACGAGGGCGTCGCCCGCGTCAATACTGACCCCGGCATCGGCGTAGGTGAGGGAATTTTTGGTCGCGTCGCTCATGCTTCATTCCGGCTTGCGTCTAAAAGAACGCATCGATTGCGTCAGGCTCGGGCTTCACCCATGCCGCAGGGCGGGTATAGTCGCAAGAGTCCCATGCCGACAGGAGTCTTTTCGGTGCGCTTCATCCTCGCCGCTCTCGCCTTCGCCGTTTCTGCTATCGCTACGCCAGCGCAGGCCGATACGCCCTTCACCGTCACCGGCGTGGAAATTGATGCATCCGGGGCCAATGCCCTCGAAGCCCAGACCGTCGCCATGCGCGAAGGGCAGGTGGCCGCGACCCGTGTCCTGCTGAACCGCCTGACCCTGCCGGAGGATCGCGGATCCATTCCGCCGATCGGGGCGGAAACTGCCGCTTCCCTGATCACGGGTTTGCAGGTTTCGAACGAGCAACGCAGCTCGACCCGCTATCTCGGCGACCTCACGGTGAATTTCTCGGCGGGCGCCGTGCGCCGCTTCCTGAATGGGGCGGGCGTTCCCTTTGTCGATTCCCAGGCGCGCGAGACCCTGATCCTGCCCGTACTGCGCGGCAGCGGCGGGCTGACCTTGTGGGATGGCAATCCCTGGCTTGAAACCTGGCGGACGGGAGGCTTCACCAATGCGCTGACGCCGGTCCGTGCCCCGGATGGTGATGCAGGCCGCATGTTCGTTGACGCGGCCTCGGCGGCCAATTTCGACACCCAGGCGCTGGCCGATATCGCCCAGGGTTTCGGCGTCAGTTCGGTGGCCGTCATCATCGCAAGCGGCGGCGAGGGGGGTGTCAGCTATGAAGGCGCCATCCTGGAGTTTGACGGCACTGAAGTCGTCAACAACACGTCGGTCTCGGGATCTGCGGGAAGCTATAGCGGTGCAGCATCGCGGGTCGTCGACGACCTTGAAAGCGCGTGGAAACGCCAAGTGGTTGTTCGGGGCGGTTCAGGCGGCGAGCTTCGCGTGACCGTGCTCTACCGGTCGATTGACCAGTGGCGCTCGGTGCAGAACGCACTGACAGGCGCATCGCTGATTTCCAACGCCCGCCTTGATGCCGTGTCGCGCACCGGCGCGATGATGACGCTGACCTATCGGGGCACCACCGAACAGCTTCGCCGTGAGCTGGATGCGCGCGGCGCTGTCCTCGGCGAAGATCCCGAGCTGGGCATCACGGTCAGCCCGCGCTGAAGCCAGGGAATGGCCGTCACATCATGAGTGAGCAACTGGCCCTCGGATTCGGGCCGCGCGACGAATTCAATGCCGAGGGTTTTGTCGCCAGCCCCAGCAATGCCGACGCCCGCGCCGCGCTGAAGGCGTGGCAGGGATGGCCGGGCCATGTGATGACCCTTGTCGGCCCGGCGGGGACGGGCAAGACCCATCTTGCAACGATCTGGCGAAACGCCCACGGCGCGACATCGATCGACGCCCGACGGATCGGGGTTGTGCTCGACGACATCGAGGGCGGATGCCCGGTGCTGGTCGAAAATGCGGACCGCGGCGTGGACGAAGCGGGTCTGTTTCACCTGATCAACCGCGCGGGTCAGGACGCGATCCCGGGGCTGTTGCTGACGGCGCGGCGCCATCCCGCCAGCTGGGACATCGAAACGCCAGACCTGATTTCGCGATTGGCGGCGATGCCGGTCGTGGAATTGTCGGAACCCGACGACGCATTGCTCCGGCAGGTGATGGTGAAACTCTTTCGCGACCGGCAAAGTCCTGTCACGCCCGGTCTGATAGACTACCTGCTGCCGCGTATGGAGCGATCGGTCGATTCGGCCCGGCGGCTCGTTGCGACCCTCGATCTGGTCGCACTGGGCCGGAAGACGCCTGTAACCCGCGCCGTTGTTCGGCAGGTCTTGCAGGACATGCCGGATCCGGATGATGACGGAATGCAGGAGTGATGGAGCACATGGACCAGACCTCGTCGGATACAGGCTCGGCTTCCAGCCCGGACAGCGACGGTGGTTTGAAGCTGGATCATGCGCTTCTGGCCTCGCCCGACCGGTTCTTGAACCGGGAACTCTCCTGGCTTCAGTTCAACATGCGGGTGCTGGAAGAGGCGGACAATCGCGCCCACCCGGTTCTGGAACGGCTGCGATTTCTGTCGATTTCGGCCAGCAATCTCGACGAGTTTTACATGGTGCGCGTGGCGGGCCTTCGCGCACAGGTCCGCAATGGTGTTGTCGCCCCGTCGATTGATGGCATGACGCCGGCCGAACAGCTCAAGCGGATCAACGAATTCGCCGGCGAGCTGATGGACGAGCAGATGACGCGATGGCGCCAGATACGCAGCCAGATGGCGCGTTCCGGCGTGAAGCTGCTGGAGGCCGATCAGATCGCGAAGACGGATCTCGACTGGCTCCGTTCGGCCTTCCACGAGAACATATTGCCGGTCATCACGCCGCTCGCGATCGACCCGGCACACCCTTTTCCCTTCATCCCCAATCTCGGCTTTGCGCTCGCCCTCAGCCTTCGGCGCAAAGCGGACAAGAAGCCGATGACCGCGCTGATCCCGCTGCCTTCGGGTGTGCGCCGGTTTGTTGAATTGCCGGACCGCCGCCGCAACAGGGCGGGCAAGCCGATCAAGCGCTATGTCGCGCTGGAAACCATCCTGATCCTGTTCCTGGACACGCTATTTCCCGGCTACACGCTGGAAGGAAAGGGCACGTTCCGGATCTTGCGCGACAGTGATATCGAGATCGAGGAAGAGGCCGAAGACCTGGTCCGCGAGTTTGAGCAATTGCTCAAGCAGCGCCGCCGGGGCGTATTGGTGCGCCTGAAAGTCTCGTCGGACATGCCGCCGGATCTGCGCCGCTTCATCGCGCAGCATCTGAAGACCGATGTCAGCGACATGATCGTCGTCGATGGCATTCTGGGGCTCGCGCAATTGTCCCAGCTCATCCCGGACGACCGGACGGATTTGCTGTTCGAGCCCTATGAGCCGCGGTTTCCCGAACGCATACGCGATCATGGCGGCGATTGCTTTGCCGCGATCCGCGCCAAGGACATCATCGTCCATCACCCCTATGAGAGCTTTGATGTGGTGGTCCAATTCCTGCGGCAGGCGGCGGCAGACCCCGATGTCGTGGCGATCAAGCAGACGCTTTACCGGACCTCGAAAAACTCACCGATCGTGGCGGCCCTGATCGAAGCGGCCGAGGCGGGCAAGAATGTCACCGCTGTTGTGGAACTGAAAGCGCGGTTTGACGAGGAGGCCAATCTGAAATGGGCCCGGGACCTGGAGCGGGCGGGTGTTCAGGTCGTTTATGGCTTCATCGAGTACAAGACCCACGCCAAGGTTTCGCTGGCCGTGCGGCGTGAAGGCAATGAACTGCGGACCTACGCCCATTTCGGCACCGGGAATTACCACCCGATCACGGCCAAGATTTACACGGACATGTCACTGTTCACCGCCGATCCTGCCTTCGGGCGCGATGCGGGCCGATTCTTCAACTACGTCACCGGCTATGCGCGACCCGAGGACATGGAGCGCCTGTCGACTTCACCCGGCGACATGAAGGGATTGATCCTCGATCATATCGAGCAGGAAATCGTGAATGCCCGCGCCGGCAAGCCGGCGGCGGTCTGGGCCAAGATGAACTCCCTGGTTCATCCGGCAATCATTGACGCGCTTTATCGCGCCAGCCAGGCGGGCGTACGAATAGAGCTGATCATTCGCGGTATCTGCTGTTTGCGGCCCGGCGTTCCCGGCCTGTCCGAGAACATCCGCGTGAAAAGCATTGTCGGGCGTTTCCTGGAGCATTCGCGCATCGTGTGCTTTGCCAATGGCGGCGAGATGCCGGGCGCGCGCGCCAAGGTCTTCATCTCGTCTGCGGACTGGATGCCGCGCAATCTGGACCGCCGGGTGGAGGTGCTCTGCCCGATCCAGAATCCGACGGTTCACCGCCAGATACTGGACCAGATCATGGTCGCCAATTTCAATGACGAGGCGCAAAGCTGGTACATGCAGCCGAGCGGGGAATACGAACGCGTCGACACGGCCAAGCGCAGCCGGCCGTTTTCTGCGCATGCGTGGTTCATGACCAATCCCAGCCTGTCGGGCCGCGGGCAGGCGCTGAAAAACGACCAACCCGAGACGCTGCCCTATTCCGGACCGCGCCTTTGACCGCGCTTCCCAGACGGTCAGCGCGCAACCGGGATATCGCCGTCATCGATGTCGGCTCGAACTCGGTGCGTATGGTCCTGTTCCGGATCGAGGGGCGGGCCCTGTGGCCGATCTTCAACGAGAAGGTTGCAGCCGGTCTGGGCCGTGGAATGAGCAAGACAGGCTGCTTGAGCGAGGAGGGCGTCGAAACCGCTGCCCGGGCCATGAAACGCTTTGCTGCGCTGCTTGATGCCAAGCGGGTCAAGGAACGCTATGCGGTTGCGACTGCCGCCGTCCGCTCGGCGAGGGACGGCCCGGATTTCGTCAAGCGGGTGCGCGAGGAATCCGGCATCGAGATCGAGGTGATCTCCGGCGAGGAAGAAGCCCGGCTGTCCGCGCTCGGCGTGCTGGCAGGCAGCCCGGACGCCGACGGTGTTGCCGGTGACCTGGGCGGGTCCAGCCTGGAACTGACACCGGTCTCCGGCGGCCGTGTGCAGGCGGGCGTCAGTCTCGCCATGGGCCCGTTGGCGTTGCCCGATGGCCTCGACACCGATCCGAAGACGATGAAGGACTTCGTCGACGAGGAACTCGACGAGTCCCTCCCGATGCTGCGCGAGCAGGGAAAGACACTTTACGCCGTCGGCGGCGCCTGGCGCGCACTGGCGCATCTGGCCATGGAGACGCTCGATCACCCGCTGCGCGTTCTGCACCAGTACGAACTGAAGCAGAAGGATGCGGCCAAGATCGCGGATTTCGCGGCGAATGCGTCAGCGGCCTCGATGTCGGGCGTTCAAGGCGTATCTGGCAAACGCTCCGAGCAATTGACCTATGCCGGACTGCTTTTGAAACGCCTGATGAAGCTCGGCAAATTCACGCGTGTCGTGTTCTCGGCCTATGGATTGCGCGAAGGCGTGGTGTTCGACCACCTGTCAAGACGGCTACAAGCCGAGGACCCGTTGATCGCCGGTGCCGAGGCATTGGCCCATCCGGCGGCGCCGTCTCCCGGTTTCGGTGTCGCGCTTGGAGCCTGGCTCGAACCGGTCTTCGCCGGGCGGCGGAAAGATGAAAGCGTGCGGGGTCCGCTGGTGCGTTCGGCCGCGTGCCGGATGGCGGATCTCGGTGCGCGGTTTCATCCCGATCACAAGGCCGACCTGTCACGTGAGCTTGTTCTTTACGCCCCCTTCGCCGGGATCACGCATCGCGAACGGGCCTTCGTCGCGCTGGCGATCCACCATCGCTATTCGGGCAAAAAAGGTCCGACCAACACGCTGATTTTCGACAGCCTGCTGAGCGAGGACGAGCGCAGCGACGCCGCTGCGCTCGGTTTGGGGATGCGTCTTGGCGCGGCGCTGTCGGGACGGTCGGAGAAATTGCTGGCGCGCTTTGCCCTGGTTCCCGAGAACGGGGTGCTTCGACTTGAAACCCCGGCGCGCGAGCGTGAGCTGGTGATTGAACGCGCCGCGTCCCGCTTCGAACAGTTTGCCGAGGCCGTTGACCGAAAGCCGGAGATCGTCGAAGCCGGTTAGAGGTCGCGAGCGACCACTTTGCCGCCTTGCAGCAGCAGCGCGATCTTGCCGCGTTTCAGGCGCAGGGCCGTTTCCCCGAACACCTCTCGCCGCCAGCCTTTCAGCGCGGCGACATCGGCCGTGTCGGAAGCGGCGATGGCTTCGAGATCCGGAACCGTGGCGATCAGGCGGGGCGCAACGCCGATATCGTCAGCGACGAGTTTCAGCAAAACCTTCAGCAGCTCGGTCGTCGGCCCGGCACCGGCCGGCGGCGGGGCCGGCGGCGTGACCTTGGGGGCGTGACGCTTCGGGTCGTCGATCACGGCCTTGATCGCATCGAGAAGGCGCTCGGCCGGCTTCGACCGTTCAAAGCCGCGCGGCACGGATCGAAGCGGCACCAATTGCTCGGGAGTGGTCGGAGCCGCGTGCGCGAGTTCGTACAGGCCTTCGTCCTTGATCACGCGCTGACGTGGCATGTCGCGGGTCTGTGCCTCGCGTTCGCGCCAGGCGGCGGAGGCCTTCAGCACGGCGAGCCATTTTGGCGTCGTCTTGCGCAGCTTCAGACGCTTCCACTGTTCGTCCGGATCAAGTGCATAGGTGGCGGGGTTACACAGGATACCCATTTCCTCGGCGACCCAGGACAGGCGGTCCTGTTCGTCGAGCCGGTCGCGCAGGATCGGATACATGTCACGAAGATGCGTGACGTCGGCGAGGGCATAGCCCTTCTGGCTGTCTGACAGCGGACGGCGCGCCCAGTCGGTGAACCGCGCGCCTTTCTCCACATTCCGGTTCAGCACCATGCGGACGAGATTGTCGTAGGCGATCGAATCCCCAAGGCCGAGCGCCATCGCCGCAATCTGGCTGTCGAACATCGGCTTGGGGATCAGCTGTTCGCCCTTGTGATAGAAGATCTCCAGGTCCTGCCGCGCAGCATGGAAGACCTTCATCACGCTTTCATCGGCCAGAAGGTCGAAGAAGGGCTGAAGGTCGATCCCGTCCGCCATCGGGTCGATCAACACCTCGGTCTCGCCGCCTGCCGCCTGGATCAGGCACAGGATCGGCCAGTAGGTGCTTTCCCGCATGAACTCGGTGTCGATGGCGACGAAGTCGCATTGGCGCAGCGCCGTGCAGGCTTCCGCCAGCGCATCATTGGTTGTGATAACATTCATGGGGCCGGTTTACCTGCGCCGTGTGACTTTGGCGAGGCAGCGTGTCAGGACGCCGCGGCGACGCCGCGATGACCCGTCCACCAGCGCCAGAATGTCACCGCGCCAAATCCGGCGCTGATCACCGCAATCAGGATGAAGGCGGTCGGGATCGGCAGCCCCAGGAGCGCTAGTACGGCCAGCGTTGCCTGTCCCATCGTCGCTGTCGCGGCATTGAGGATGCCACCGGCAGAGAGCAGGCGCCCGCGCAGTTCGGCAGGCGCGCGGCGCTGCGCCATCGCTTGCAGCGGCACCACGAACAGGCCAGCCGAGATGGCTGCGAGGCCGAGATCCGCGATCAACCGCCAGTTTGCACCGTCGGCAATAAAGGCGGCTGCGTTGGTCAGTTCCGCGTCGGCAGGGACGGGCGCATTGCCCATCGTCTGCCACGCCACGTCGAGCGGGAAGATGACGAGACCGATCGCGCCGGCAATGGTGAAGGGCAGGGCATCGCCCTTGCCCGACAGCGTGCCGCAAAGAACGGCACCGATTGCTGCTCCGACGGTGAACAGCGCGCTGAAGAACAGGACGACTGATGCATCCGCGCCCAGAACATCGCGGGCGAAGTTCGGCATCAGCGTCACGATGGAGGCGGCCAGCATCCAGAACCACGCCGCACCGATCAATGGGCGCAGGACGTTCGGGGCGCGCAACGCGTGGCCGAAAACCCGCACGGTTTCCCAGACAAAATTGAAACTGACCTTGAGGTTCGGTGTGGCGGCTGGAGTTGCGGGAAGCGCGCGGGCGGACAGCCACCCGATGATCGCCACCAAGATCAGTATCCCGGCGACCAGTTCCGGCCCGATGACGAGTTCGATCAGCACCGTCCCGAATCCGACACCCAGCAGGACCGCCATGTTGAGGCTGCCGGAAATCAGCGCATTGCCGGGCACCAGCTCGTGCGGTTCCAGCAGGGTCGGGAGCGCGGAGTTCTTGGCCGGTGCGAAGAAGGCGGACTGAACGCCCATCAGGAAAAGCGTGCCCATCAATATCCAGGGATTGTCGAGCAGAAACCCCGTTCCGGCGAGCACCATCAGCCAGATCTCGGCGAACTTGGTGAAACGCAGCACGCGCGTCCGGTCGAACACGTCGGCGACACGCCCCGCCATTGCCGAGAACAGGAAGATCGGGAGGGTGAACAAAGACGCTGCTATCGGAACGAGGACCGTGCTCGGCAGGTCCAGCACGGTCATCCCCTGGAAGGCGACGAGGGTGACGAGCGCATAGCGGAAAAAGTTGTCGTTGAAGGCGCCCAGTGCCTGCGCAATCAGCAGCGGCAGATAGCGGCGCTGTCCCAGAAGGGTGATGGCAATCTTCGCGCTCATGACCGGCCCTCCGCTTCCAGTTCACGCGTGCGGGCCGAGACCCGGCTTTCCAGCGTTTTCATGAAGTCCTCCTTGGAAAGGCCGGGTTCAATGGGGTCGAGGTACTCGATCACAGCCGTGCCGGGATTCTTGGCCCAGTCCTGCTGCGGCCAGTACAGGCCCAGATTGGTCGCGACCGGTACGACCGGGCGTTCAAGATTGCGGTAAAGCCGGAACACGCCTGATCGAAACGGCTTGGTCTCGCCCACTTCGGTCAGATGACCTTCCGGATAAATCAGGATCGGGCGAGCCTCGGCTTGCGAACGGGCGATACCGTCATTCAGGGCCTCGATGGATTTTCGCCCACCGCTATTGTTGACCACGATTGCACCCATGCGCTGCAGCACCCAGCCGATCAGCGGAAATTTCAGCATGTGGTCTCCGACCACGAAATTGATGTCGCCGGTCTTGGCCATCAGCACGATGCCGTCGCCCCAGGACTGATGCTTCGCGGCCAGGATGACGGGTTGGTTCTTCGGAGGGGTGCCGCGCACCTCAACCCTGATCCCGGCGACGTATTTCATCAAAAGCACTGTGAAGCGCGTATAGGATCGCGCGGCGTGCATCAGGAAAAACCGGCCGGGAATCAGCCCGAGGATCGCGCAGGCGATCGCGTAAACACCGGACATGCCCCAATAAAGCGTGTTGAAGAGGAAGGTGCGCATGGCGGGTTCTTCCCTCAGACGGTCTTCAGTACGGCCATGATGGCGCGTACGAAGCTTCCGGTGTGGCTGGTCAGCGGTGACCGGATGCGGCCAAACAGGCGGTATTCCCCGGCCTGCATGACCACGCCCATCGCCATGGCGCTTTTCAGCTCGGGGTCGTCCTGCGGTATTTCTCCCGCGGCCATCGCCGCCGCGATACGCCGTGCCAACAGGGATGACGGATCCGCGCCGCCGTCGCCCGACCGGGCAAGGAAGACGTTGCGCTGCGTCAGGTGATAGGCGAACTGCGACGGCTCGGTCTCGGCCAATTCGCAAAACGCGGCAGTCACCGCGCGCACGGTATCCTCGAGAGTCGCGCCGTCTTCCAGCGTGTCTTTGACAAGGCCCATCAGGCGCTTGTGGATGGCTTCGAACAACTGGCGCGCCAGCGCATCCTTGCTCTCGAAATGGCGATACATCGCCCCATCCGACAGTTCGCACGCCTTGGCGATATCCTTGATCGACACCCCGTCAATGCCGTGTTCGGCAAAGAGGCGCAGCGAGGCGCGTTCTATACGCGCCTTGGTCGAGCCATTCGGCGCACTGACCCCGCGCTTGGGGTCCTCGCGCATGAACAGGGCCTTGTTGAGATATTTCGACATTGCCACGCACTCCATGTGAGCGATCATTCACGAGAGAAATAGCGCGTCTGTGGATAACTTGCAAGTGAATACTTACTCACATCGCAAGAAGCGGGTGGATTGATGATCTGCACCACGCGATGACGAAGGGCAGGAGGCCTTGCCATGTCATTTCAGATCCATGCCGTCGATCCCGCCGCGTTCGCGCCGCTCTTCGCGATGAGCGAGGACGAACTGTCCGGTCAGTTCGCCCGGCGTGTCATTGCGGACGCCAAGCCCGGCTATCCCTGCCGCGTTAGCCTGCAGGATGCCGAACCCGGTGAAACGCTCATCCTCGCGCACTTCATGCACCAGCCGGCAAACTCGCCCTTCCGGTCGAGTCATGCGGTCTATGTCCGTGAAGGTGCCGTGCCGGCAGAGCTCGATCCCGGCGATATTCCCGCTCAATTTTCCCATCGCCTCATGTCTGTCCGCGCCTTCGACACAGCCGGAATGATGCGCGATGCGGACGTTGTAGAAGGCACCAGCCTGCGCCCGGTCATCGACCGCATGCTGGCGGCTCCGGAAACGGCGGAACTGCACCTTCA
Organism: Maricaulis sp.; assembly: GCA_002692855.1. Taxonomy (GTDB): domain Bacteria; phylum Pseudomonadota; class Alphaproteobacteria; order Caulobacterales; family Maricaulaceae; genus Hyphobacterium. Next base: position 38,548 of record NZMJ01000015.1, on the reverse strand, counting down.
TTACGCGCGTCCGGGCTGTTTCGCGGCGCGCGTGACGCGGGCCTGAGGCGGCGGCGATGTCTGAGGGAGGAGATCCGAGATGACCCATTTTCTTCTGATCCACGGCAGCTGGCATGGCGCATGGGTCTGGTACAAGACCGCGCCGTTGCTCGAAGCTGAAGGCCATGAGGTGACTTGTGCGGAGCTGCCGGGCAGGGGCCGCCATCCCGCCACTCCGGCTTTCGTCGGGCTGAGCGACATGGTCCGCGCCGTGCTGAAACAACTGCCGCCAGGCATCCGTTTCACGACCGTTGCGCACAGTCGCTACGGCATTCTCGCCTCGGCGCTGGCGGAAGCGGTACCGGATCGCGTGGAACGCACGATCTACCTCGCCTCCTACATGCTCCCGCCGGGCGACCGGGCGGCGAGCTGGTTTAGGTCTGACCGCCAGAGCGCGCTGCTTCCCGGGATCGAGGTCAATCGCCTCGCGCTCTGGGACTGGCTTCAGCCGCACGTCTATCGCGAAGCGCTCTATCACGACTGCCCGGTCGAGGACTGGATGCTTGGCCGCCTGATGCTGTGCCGCGAGCCGGCAAGGCCGGCGATCACGCGCCTGAAACTGACTGACGCGAACTATGGACGCGTCCCGCGCGCCTATGTCCGCCTGACGGAAGACCGGGCGGTCACGCCGGCCTTTCAGGACCGCGTTCTGGCAGCAACGCCGGTCGATCGGGTCGAGGACATCGCGTCCAGCCATTCGGTGTATTTCTCGAAGCCGGAGGCGCTCGTCAGGACAATCGTGCGGCTGTCATCGCCTTGACCGCCTCGATTCCTTGACAGGCAGGCCGCTTCGCGGGCATGTCGCGCCCTTCTGGCAGACTTCGCATTCCTTGAAGGGTAGACACCACCATGCACGCCTATCGCACCCACACCTGTGGCGCGCTGCGCGCCTCCGACGTTGGCGAGACCGTGCGCCTGTCTGGCTGGATCCACCGCAAGCGCGACCATGGCGGTCTGCTCTTCATTGACCTGCGCGACCATTTCGGCCTGACCCAGTGCGTCCTGGAGCCGGAAAGCCCGCATTTCGCACGTCTGGAACGGCTGCGCGTCGAAAGTGTCGTGACGATTTCCGGCCGGGTCGTGGCGCGGTCTGCCGAGGCAGCGAACCCGAACCTGCCGACGGGCGAGATCGAATTGCGTGTCGATGACCTGGCGGTCCAGTCGGAAGCCGAGGAATTGCCGCTCCCCGTCTTCGGTGAACCTGAATGGTCCGAGGAAGTTCGCCTGAAGCACCGCTATCTCGACCTGCGCCGCGAGAGCCTGCACAAGCGTATCGTCCTGCGCTCGAAGATCATCGAATCGATCCGCCAGCGCATGATCGGCGAAGGCTTCACCGAGTACCAGACGCCGATCCTGACGGCTTCGTCGCCGGAAGGCGCGCGGGACTATCTCGTGCCGTCGCGCCTGCACCCGGGCAAGTTCTACGCCCTGCCGCAGGCACCCCAGCAGTTCAAGCAGCTGATCATGGTCTCGGGCTTTGACCGGTATTTCCAGATCGCGCCCTGTTTCCGCGACGAGGATGCCCGCGCCGACCGCGCACCGGGTGAGTTCTACCAGCTCGACATGGAAATGAGCTTCGTCACCCAGGACGATGTCTTTGCCGCCATCGAGCCGGTCCTCTTGGGCACATTCGAGGAATTTGCCGACGGCAAGACGGTGACCAAGTCGCCGATCCCGCGCATTCCCTATGCCGAGGCGATGAGCAAGTACGGCTCGGACAAGCCCGACTTGCGCAACCCGATCGAGATGCGCAATGTCACCGACACGTTTGCCGGTTCCGGCTTCAAGGTCTTCGCCGGCATGATCGAGAAGAACCCGGCCGTCGAAGTCTGGGCGATCCCTGCACCCGGCGGCGGCAGCCGTGCCTTCTGCGACCGCATGAATGCGTGGGCGCAAAAGGAAGGCCAACCAGGCCTCGGCTACATCTTCTTCCGCGACGGCGAAGGTGCCGGTCCGATCGCCAAGAATATCGGCGAGGACCGCACGGCGGCCTTGCGTGACGCGCTCGGCCTGAAGGACGGAGACGCGGTCTTCTTCGCGGCCGGTCAGCCGAAGGATTTCGCATCCTTCGCGGGCCGTGCGCGCAACGTGGTAGGCCGCGAACTGGGACTCTACGAAGAGGGCGTCTTCAAGTTTTGCTGGATCGTCGATTTCCCGATGTATGAGTGGAATGAGGACGAAAAGCGCGTCGATTTCTCGCACAATCCCTTCTCCATGCCGCAAATGGACATGGACGCGTTCATGGCGCTCGACAAGAATGACCACGAGGCGCTGCTGGGCATGAAGGCCTACCAGTACGACATCGTCGTCAACGGCGTCGAACTGTCCTCGGGCGCGGTCCGGAACCACCGCCCGGACGTGATGCTGAAAGCGTTCGAGTTCGCCGGTTACGGTCCGGAAGTCGTGGAAGAGAAGTTCGGCGGCATGCTGAACGCGTTCCGATACGGCGCTCCGCCGCACGGTGGCATCGCACCGGGCATCGACCGCATCGTCATGCTACTGGCCGGTGAGGACAATCTGCGCGAAGTCGTGATGTTCCCGAAGGACCAGCAGGCGCGCGATTTGATGATGCAGGCGCCTGCCGATGTCGATCTGCGTCAGCTGCGCGAGCTTCACCTGCGCACGGTCGCGCCGGACCCCAAGAAGGACTAGTCCGGCTGGACGCGGGGCTCCGTCCGGGGCCTTGCTTCATCCGGTTTCGGCGGCAAGGGCGGCAGAACCGGCGCCGCGGGAGGCTCGCCCGGTTCGGACCGGAACTCCCACCGATAGCCAAAGCGCTCGGATGCCCCGTCAGGCCTGTTGTTTTCCGGGGCGACCTCGAATGTGTAGCTGTGCCCTGACATGATGACGTCCTGCGGGATGTTGTGGTTGCGCATCAGGCTTTCGAGCGCTTCCAGCCGCGCGCGTGCCGCGGCGATCTCGGCTTCACTGCGCGCGATCTCGGCTGCCGAGCGCTCGGCGCGGGCCGCTTCGCGTTCTTCTTCGCGCTGAAGCGCCTCAAGGGCCTCGCTGATCGCGCGGCGCACCTCGCGCAGGTCACCGGAACGGCGGATGTCTATCTCGATGTTTCTGGGCAGCCGGGTCTCAACCTCGCGCAAGGCTTCGATGGCGGCGGTTTGCGCTTCGATCATGCGACGCGGATCGATGATTTCGACCTGCTGACCGTTTCGCGACACCATCACCACGCCATTGCCGCCCGGCGCGCGCGTCGGGCAGGGCGCAACCACGAGGCCGTCCGGCAATTCCGTGTCGGTGTCTCCGCAGGCGGCGGAAATCTGCGCGTGGGTCAGTCCCTGGGCTCGCAGCAGCCGCGCCTGGGACAGGTTGGCCCCTTCGAGGCGCGCACCGGAAAAATCAGCCCGGTCAAATTCGGCATTCGTGAAGTTTGCGCCGCGCAGGTCCGCATTCACGAAAACCGTCCGGTCACCGGTCGCGTCGCGAAAATTGGCGCGTGGCATGCGCGCTCCGCGCAGCACGGTCCGGTCCATGGACGCGTTCGTGAAATCGGCGTGGTGGAACTGGGAACCCGCCAGTACGGCCTGGCCCAGTTCGGCGTCTGCAAAGCTGACAACGACGAAGCGGACTCCGGTCAGGTCGGCGCGTTCCATGTCCGATCCGGTAAAGCGGACCCGGTCGCCCTGGACTCCGGCCAGGTGAGCATCGCGCAAGTCACTATCGATGAAGGAAACGCCCGACATGCGTGCCCCGGACAGATTGACGTCCGTCAGGTTGGTGTCGCTGAGAACGCATTCCTGCAGGCCGGCATTGATCAGCGTCGCATGCGAAAAATCGGAATCCGAGAAATGCGCGCCGATGATCATGGCGTCAGACAAATTTTGACCCGCGAAATCACATTCGTTGCACCCGCCCGAAATCGTCACACGGCGATGCGGGTGGGTATCGCCAGTGCCGGCGAAGGCAGGCGACGCCAGAAGTGTGGCCGCGCAGGCGCTGGTCAGCAGGTATGAAAGGGCGCGTGTCATCATGTACTCATGCGATACGCGAAACGCCGCCCGTGTTCGACTTAAATTGCGGTAAGCGCCCGGTCGGGTTGGCTATCGGCAGCTGGCAATACGCAATCCGGCGGGCAATTCGGTCGAGGCATCGCCGCACGCCGTGTTGAGCTGGGCCTGGGACAGGCCACGCGCCTCGGCCAGTTCCGCGCCTGAAAGGATCGCGCCGGTCAGGTCGGCACCGGTAAAGTCGGCCCCACCGAAATAGGCGCCCACCAGGTTGGCGTCTCGCAGATTGGAATTGCGGAAACTGACGCCGGTGAACCGGGCACCGAACAGGTTGGCGACCGACAAATCGCACGACGACAAATTCGCCCCGTTCATGGTCGCTAGGCTGAGATCGGCTTGCCGCAGGCGCGAGCCCGACAGGTTGACGTTCGGAAGGTCGCGATAGGCCAGGTCGGCCTGGAACAGATTGCAGCCGGAACACGATGCGCCGCTCTGGACCCGTGAAATTTGCGATCCGTCCTGGGCCAATGCTGGCGTGCAGATCAGGGCAAACAGGGCGAATGCGGTTGCAAAGCGTTTCATATCGGCGCGCTCCAGACTTCAATCACCGGGCGCGATGCAAGTGCGAGGCCGGTTCCAAACTTCAAAAATGTGAATGCCGCCAAGGGCATTTCATTGTCTGTGCTTAGGAAACATGGCATTCCAGACGCGGACAGGGGAGAGCGAATGGGTTCAATTTCAGGCAAACTGCGCCGATTGCCGTGCCGGCATGCCGCTTCGTCGCTCTTTGCGCCGGGCCGCCCGGCCTTGCGCGGCGATTGATCCATCATGTTTCGGTTCATCCAGGAACTTCGCCGCCGCAGCGTTTTTCGTGTCGCCGCCGGCTATCTGGTCGCCAGCTGGCTGATCCTGCAGGTCGTCGCGGCGGTCGAGGAAGCCGCCGGTCTTCCACCCTGGGCCGACGGCGCTGCTTTGATCCTGCTCATCGCAGGGTTTCCCTTGGCGATTTTTCTCTCATGGGCGTTCGAACTCACACCGGAGGGTTTGAAGCCGACGCCCGCCCTCAGCGCTCAGGACGGTGTCCCGCGCAAGCCTGTACGCGCGGTCGATGTCGTGTTGTTCAGCGCATTGACCATCGTCTGTGGCCTGGTGGTCTGGCAGCTGGTCTCGCGCCCCGCCTTTCTGACCGGATCGCCCACCGGAGACACGGTGTCTCTGGTGACGCCCGCTGGCGAAACTCCGGCGCCTGTGCCCGATCTGGTGGCTCCCGAACTGTCCGTCGCGGTGCTGCCTTTCGTGGCCTTTTCCTCCAGTGCGGATGACGGGTTCATCGCCGATGGACTGACCGAGGAGATCCTGAATTCATTGGCCGCCGTTCCCGAACTGCTTGTGACGTCCCGCACGTCGGCTTTCCAGTTCCGTGGCCCCGATCTTCCCTCCGTCCCCGAAATTGCGCAGAGCCTCGGCGTGGCTCACGTACTCGAAGGGTCAATCCGCCGGTCCGGCGAGCAATTGCGCGTTACGGTCCAGCTGATCCGGGCATCGGATGATCGCCATCTGTGGTCCGAGACTTTCGATCGGACCGACAGGGATGTCTTCGCCATTCAGGAGGAAATTGCGGAGAATGTCGCGCGTGTGATGGAGATCGTTCTCAACGAGGACCAGCGCCGCCGGATGCGCAATTCAGGGACGCGCAGTTTCGATGCCTACCTGGCCTATCAACAGGCGCTCGGACTGTGGGTGCAGGCGCACCAGGAGGGTGATTTCACGCTGCTCGACCGCGCTGACCCCTTGTTCGCAACGGCGACAAGCGAAGCACCGGATTTCTTTCAGGCCTATCTGCTGCAAAGCGACCGGAATTCTCACCGCATGCTGGACCTGTCGGAAGGCGGCGAGGCCATCGACCCCGACACCTGGAGTGAACTGGCCGAAGAGCGTTCGGCTCTGCTCGATGCGGCGGATGAAGCCGCTGAAACGCAGGCGCAGCGCTCTATCGTTCAGGCCAACCGGCTGGTTTTCTCGCAGGATTGGTCAAATCTTTACACCGCGATCGGGGATTCCCTCGCTGGAGAAGGATGCGTCAACGACAACTGGCTGCAGACCCTCATCCCGCTTTACCCGGATCTCGATGCGCGTCTGGCCTATGCGAACCGTCTGGTGACCTGCGACCCGCTGAACCCCGAAGCGCTCCTGTTCCACGCCGACACGCTGATCGCGCGCGGGGATTATGAAGCCGCCCTTTTGGCGGCGGAGCGGCTCCACGCGGTCGAGCAGTATGGTGAGAGCGAATATGTGCAGATCCACGCCTATCTCGGGCTCGGACGGCATGCGGATGCCGAATCGCTGATCGCGGAAAACTGGGACTGGGAGCGTTTTCGTATCCGGGCCCATATGGGCGATCGCGAAGCCGTGGATGCCGAATACGAAGAAATGGCCAGCTATGACGATTGGACGGCCATCATCGCCAGCGCGGTCGCGGGCCGTCGCGAAGCGGCCAATGCCGTCGCGGCACGGATGGATGCCCGCCCGCTAGGTGCTGTGACGCTTCTGGACGCCGCGATCGCTTGCCTGTGCGGGGCGCCTTTCGACCTCGAAGCAGCGCCAAACTTCGCCGCAATGATCGAGCGGACCGGACTCGACTGGCCGATCGCCGGGGACCTGAACTTCCCTTTGATGGACGACTAGTTGCCCGCGCTTCCGCGACCCGTGCGACAGCCGCACGCATCACAGACATGGCCGCCATCGCTGGCTTCCAGCAGCGTGAAATGCCCGCATTCCGGGCACGGATCGCCGTTGTAGCTGTCCGGCCCGCGTGACGCGCTTTCCGGCTCCGGAGCCTCGGCTTCCGCTGGTTTGCGCCGGTCGGCCGACAGCATCACGACATTGTCGGGCAGTTGGCCGCGGGAAAAGCCGCGCGAAATGAAATGCGCGGCATCCTCGGGAACGAATTTCTCCTTCGCCACACCGCGGCCGATGCCTCCGGTATCATCGGGACCGGTCTCGGCCAGGTCCTCGCGGCCGAGATAGGACACGGCGAGTTCCCGGAACAGATAGTCGAGGATCGACGTCGCATGCCGGATCGAGTCATTGCCCTCGACCGGTCCCGCAGGCTCGAAACGGGTGAACACGAAGGCATCCACGAATTCCTCGAGCGGCACGCCGTATTGCAGGCCGATCGAGATCGCGATGGCGAAATTGTTCATCAGCGACCGGAAGGCAGCGCCTTCCTTGTGCATGTCGATGAATATCTCGCCGAGCTCGCCATCGTCGAACTCGCCGGTATGCAGATAGACTTTGTGGCCGCCGACCGTTGATTTCTGGATATACCCTTTCCGGCGGTCGGGAAGCTTGCGGCGTTCCGCAGCGCTCGCGATGGCGCGATCCACCAGCGTCTCCAGGCGCTGCGCAGGCGCGTCCCCATCCTCTGCGGCTTCCAGCGTGTCGAGTAGAGCCGTGAAACCCGAACCGGTGCGCGTCACGCGAACATGAGGCAATTGTGCTTGCGATGCCGCCCGCAGAAGGGTTGCGACGGCTTCGACGGTCGCGTCAGCCGGCATGGGAATGACCGCTTCGACCGGGCCGCTTACCCGTGCCGCCAGTGTTGCCGCCATCACGATCACGGCCTCGGGTGGCGGACCGCGGAAGCATTCGGCCGGTACGCCTTCGACCTGGTCGGGCAGGTCGAATCGCAGGCGCGACAATCCGGCGGCGACGCAGCGCCGCCATCCGGCTTCACCGCCGTCCGATACCACCAGGCCGTCCAGCGGAGCGAGGCCATCGCTCTCGCTGGCCAGGAGCCGCGCTGTCGCGGGATCGGGAGCCATGACGGCTGTGGTGACGCCTTCACCCGTGGCGGCGGCGCTCGTCTCGCCAATCTCGCGGGTCAGCGCGATCGCATCCTCGCTGTCGTAGGACAGCCCGAGAGCGGCAAGCAGGGCGGCGAGTCCTGTCAGTGCGAGCGTTCCACCACGGGGCCGTAACGCCTCTCCGCAGAGCGCACACAGCCCGGTCAGCCCGATTCTGTCGAAGCCGTCCGGCCCGGCAAACGATTCGAGATCAACAAACAGCACAGGGCTCGCGACAGTCCGGGCCTCGCTGAAGGACAGCACCGGCGCTCCATGCGTCCACAGGCTTCGGGCCGCGCCGCGCCACAGATCGCGTCGGGCCAGGTCCCCTTCGTCAAGTTGGAGGATGGGAACGGGCGTCGCCGGGGAGGCGGGAAGATCGAACGCGGCCGGCTCGTCTATGCCCTGCCGCGCCAGGTCGAGCGTGCGTTCCAGCGCGGAATCCGGGACACCATGGGCACGCGCTGACTTCAATGCAGCTGCCAGCGCAGGATTGGCGGCCGGACTGAAGGCGGTAGATGGGTCGGCCCCTCTCAGGGCATGCCGGACCGCGGCGAGCTGATCGGCAAGCACGCGCGCGCCGACATCGCGCCGGCTCGCATCGAGGGCGTCTCCCGCGATACGGGCAAACAGGGCCGGTCCCTCGGGGGCGGACAAGACCGCTTCGGCCGGCCGCGCCGCCAAAGCCCCTGTCCAGAGCGCGGCTTCGGGCGCGACGTCCCGGCGCGCAATGGCTGCAGCAAGGCTCTCGGCTGTCTCTCCCTGGATTTTCAAGGCCTTGCACAGCTTGCCCAGGGCAAGGCGTATGTCCGTCTGTCCGGAAGCATCCAGCAGGGCGAGGCTTGCGGCCTCATCCCACCCCATCGGCACTGTCATGGAAATCGGGTCTGAATCGGGATCGGTCCGGACCGGCATCACTTCGACCGCCAGGGTATCGAAATCAGGGGCAGGGGCCTCCGATCCGTTTTTGCGCCGTCCCGCCATGATCGTCCCCTTGCACCGCCGAATCACGGCGCCCACGCGCCGAATCGGCTCACAGGATAGGGGCGCAGCGGGCACGCACCAAAAGCGGTGTGCCGCACTGGACCGCGCGGGGGCAAGGCGTCATATTCCGCCCCGGATTCATGCCTCGTATTCGTTGACCGGAGCGGCCAAGTCATATGCTGGGATTTATTGGAAAGATTTTTGCCTGGTGGGACGATGCCACCCCGGGCACCTTCTTCACGCTGGCCAAGCGCGCAACGAAAATCGGCGAAGACGAGTATGGCAACCGGTACTACACCGAAGCCAAGCCCTCCGGTGCGGGTGGCAAGGCCCGTCGTTGGGTCGTCTATAACGGATATGCCGACGCCAGCCGCGTTCCGCCCGACTGGCATGGTTGGCTGCATCACACATTCGATCTGCCGCCGACCGAAGCGCCGCTCGCGCGCCAGTCGTGGGAACTGGACCACAAGCCCAACCTGACCGGAACGCTGCACGCCTACCGTCCGACCGGAAGTCTCGCTGTTGCAGGACCGCGCCAGCGCGCGTCCGGCGATTACGAGGCCTGGACCCCCGACGCCTGATTGCGCGTTGCCTTGCCGATGCCGCAAAGCCGGATGATGGTGTTTGAATGATCCGTATCTTACTCGTCGCCTTCGCTGTTGCCGCTTCCGTCTCATGGGCCGGCGCCCAGGAAACCGCACTTCCCGCGGAGCCTGGTGCGCGCGAGGCGCTGTCGAGCCGACCGGGCACGGTCCTGGTCCTGCGTGGCCTCGACAAGGTGACTGCGCGCACCGAGGACTTCGAGATTGCGATCGGCGAGACGCATGTCTTCGGCTCGCTCGAAATCACGGCGCGCTACTGCCGCCGCCGCCCGCCTGAGGAAACGCCCGAAATCTTCGCCTTCATGCAGATTTCCGACCGCCGGACGGACGGATTCGGGTCCGAAGATGATTCCGAACAGGTCTTTTCAGGCTGGATGTTTGGCTCCAACCCGGCATTGAACCCGCTCGAGCATCCTGTTTACGACGTCTGGGTGATCGACTGCAGGGCCTGATCCCCGCTGATCCGCTTTGGCAGCGCCAGGAAATCCCCATCCTTTTCGATCGCCTGTGCCAGGCGAGTGCGATAGTCCTGCCGCGTGATGACCTCAGCACCGAACTGTTCAAGGTGGGCCGTGGTGAATTGGGTATCGAGCAGGGTGTAGCCGCCAGCCTTCAGGCGCGCGACGAGATGCACGAGCGCCACCTTCGAGGCATCGGTGGCCCGGCTGAACATGCTTTCCCCGAAAAACGCGCCGCCAAGGGCAACGCCGTAAAGCCCCCCGACCAGGTAGCCGGCGTCGTAGCATTCCACGCTGTGCGCGTAGCCGGCATGGTGGAGCGCGGCGTACAGCCCGCAAATCGCCGGATTGATCCAGGTCTCCTCGCGGCCCTCTCCGGGCGCAGCGCATCCCTGGATCACACCCGCAAAGTCGCGATTGATCATGATCTCGTAGCGATCCCGGCGAACGGTTTTGCGCAGGCTCCGCGGGACGTGGAAGCCTTCGAGCGGAATGATGCCACGTTCGTCGGGTTCGAGAAGGTAGATGCGCGGATCGTCCCGGCCTTCGGCCATGGGAAAGACGCCCCGCGCATAGCAGTCGAGCAGTTCGGCTGGTCCGAACCCCTTCACCCGCTTTTTCCGGCCGCCTTGCGTTCGGCGAGCCAGCTCTCCAGCCAGCGAATGTGATAGTCGCCGGAAACGAAAGCAGGTTCATCAAGCAGGTCCAGAAACAGCGGCTTGGTGGTTTTGACGCCGCTGACGACCAGTTCGTTGAGCGCCCGGCGAAGCCGCAACAAGGCTTCGGGGCGATTGCGCCCGTGCACGATCAGCTTGCCGATCAGGCTGTCGTAATAGGGCGGGATCGAATATCCAGAATAAAGCGCGCTATCGAGACGCACGCCCAGACCGCCCGGCGCATGGAATTCGGTGACCTTGCCCGGTGAGGGCGCAAAGGTCGCGGGATCTTCGGCATTGATCCGGCACTCGATCGAGTGACCGTTGAAGACGATGTCGTCCTGCGTCAGCGACAGCTTTTCACCGGCAGCCACCAGGATTTGCTCGCGCACAAGGTCGAGACCGGTGATGGCCTCGGTGACCGGGTGTTCGACCTGGAGGCGGGTATTCATCTCGATGAAATAGAATTCGCCGTTCTCGTAGAGATATTCGACCGTACCGACGCCTCGATAGCCGATGGCCGCAACGGCATCCCGGGTGACCGCCCCGATCTTTGCGCGCGCCTCGGCGTCCAGCGCCGGTGAGGTGGCTTCCTCAAGCACCTTCTGGTGACGGCGCTGCAAGGAGCAGTCGCGCTCGCCCAGATGGACACAATTGCCGTGCGTATCCGCGAGGATCTGGATTTCGATGTGACGCGGTTGGCCGAGGTATTTTTCCAGATAGACCGAACCGTCGCCGAACGCAGCTGCGGCTTCGGCAGAGGCCGTCTCGACGGCGTTGCGGAACAGCTTCTTGTTCTCGGCAACCTTCATCCCGCGGCCACCGCCGCCTGATGCAGCCTTGATGAGGACCGGGTAGCCGATCTGCTCGGCGATCTTCTCGGCCTCGTCGATGTCCGAGATTCCGCCGTCCGAGCCGGGAACCACCGGAATGCCGGCGTCCTTTACGGCTTGCTTCGCGGTGATCTTGTCGCCCATCAGGCGGATATGCTCGGCCGTCGGTCCGATGAAGGTCAGCCCGTGAGCTTCGACAATCTCGGCAAATCGCGCGTTTTCAGACAGGAAGCCATAGCCGGGGTGAACGGCCTGGGCACCAGTGATCTCGCACGCCGCGATGATCTGCGGGATGTTCAGATAGCTTTTGCCGGCAGGCGGCGGACCCACGCACACGCTCTCATCCGCCAGGCGGACATGCATCGCGTCCGCATCGGCTTCCGAATGGATCGCCACGGTCTTGATGCCCATCTCCTGACAGGCCCGGTGGACCCGGAGGGCGATTTCACCGCGATTGGCGATCAGGATTTTATCAAACATCGTTGCCAGCTCCCGCGCGGCGTCAGGAAATCGCGAAGAGCGCTTCGCCGTATTCCACCGGCTGGGCGTCGGTGACGAACAGGTGCGACAGCTTGCCGGAACGCGGTGCGGTGATCGGATTGAAGGTCTTCATCGCCTCGATCAGCAGGATCGTGTCGCCTTCCTTCACCGTATCGCCGACCTTGGCGAAGGCATCGGCTTCGGGATTGGCGCGCAGGTAGACCGTGCCAACCATCGGGGAGGGGACACTGCCCGGAATGTCGCCGCCTTCGGGTGCTGACGCCGGGTCGGACGGCTGGGCCGCAGGCGTTGCCGGAGCCGCAGCCTGTGCAGGTGCTGCAGCCATCGGCGCAGCTACCGTTTGCATCATCGGGGCGGCCTGGACCGTTCGCGCAACGCGCAGGCGCAAATCACCCTTCTCGACCTCGATCTCGGTCAGTTCAGTCTCGCGCAGGATTTCCGCCAGCTCGCGGACCAGCTTCGCATTCAGCGGCGAACCGGATTTCGATGACGTTGTCATGTCCTTTCGCGCCCCTTTCCTTCGGAATCTTCTTGAGTGTCTGTCTAGACCAGACTGGCGGCACTCTCTAGCGCCAGTTCATATCCGCGTGCACCCAGCCCGGCGATGCTCTGCGTCGCCGCCATGCCCACAAAGGAGATGTGCCGGAAGCTTTCACGTTGGGCGGGATCGCTCAGATGCACCTCGATGATCGGGATGCTGAGCGCTTTCAGGGCATCGTGCAGCGCAACGGACGTGTGGGTATAGCCTGCGGCGTTGAGAATCAGGGCCGCAGCCGAATCCATCGCTTCCTGCACCCAGTCGATCAGCTCGCCTTCATGGTTGGTTTGCCGGAAGTCGATGGTCAGGCCGAGCGCCGCCGCCTTCGCTTCGCACATCGATTCGACGTTCTTCAGCGTCTGCGTGCCATAGATATGCGGCTCGCGGCGACCCAGAAGGTTCAAATTCGGTCCGTTGAGGATGTAGACGGGTTTTCTCACACGCACCGTTCGCTTCTTTGGCGAGGCCTGCCTTCTACGACGGGCGCACACCGTATGGAAGCCGCCATGCGGCCTTGGTGGTTGCGCTTTTTCACTCGCCGCGCCATCTCTCGGATCATGATACGCATTGAGCTCAATGGCGAGACCCGCGAGATTTCCGGCGGCGCGACCGTGACCGGTCTGCTGGCAGAACTCGGCCTCGACACGCGCAAGGTCGCGGTCGAGCGCAATCTGGAGATCGTTTCGAAATCGCTCTACGCAGAGACCGTGCTCACCGACGGTGATCGCATCGAGATCGTCCATTTCGTCGGCGGAGGCTGATTCCATGAGCAAGACTGAAGACACCCCGCTGGTCGTCGCCGGCCGCGAGTTGAAATCGCGCCTCATCATCGGCACCGGCAAGTATGAGAGCTACGAGCAGAACGCCCGCGCGCTCGAAGCGTCCGGCGCGGAAATGATCACGGTCGCGCTGCGCCGCGTGAACCTGTCCGACCCCGACAAGCCGCGCCTTGTCGATTTCATCGATCCGGAGAAATACGTCTTCCTGCCCAATACGGCGGGCTGTTTCACCGGCGAGGATGCCGTGCGAACGCTGCGCCTGGCGCGCGAGGCGGGCGGCTGGAATCTCGTGAAGCTCGAAGTCCTGTCAGACCCGAAACACCTCTATCCCGACATGGAAGAGACGCTGCGTGCCGCCAGGATGCTGATTTCTGACGGCTTCGACGTGATGGTCTATTGCAGCGACGATCCGGTCTATGCCCGCAAGCTCGAAGAGGCGGGGTGCTGCGCCATCATGCCGCTCGGCGCGCCGATTGGCTCGGGCCTCGGGATCCAGAACCCGGTCAATATCCGCCTGATCGTGGAACAGACCTCGGTTCCGGTGATCGTCGATGCCGGCGTCGGCACGGCATCGGACGCGGCGGTCGCGATGGAGCTGGGCTGCGACGGCGTCCTGATGAACACCGCCATTGCCGAGGCCAAGGACCCCGTCCGCATGGCGACCGCGATGAAGCACGCCGTCATCGCCGGCCGTGAAGCCTATCTCGCCGGCCGCATGCCGAAGAAGAAATACGCCGATCCGTCCAGCCCGCTGAGCGGATTGATCTAGGCATTATCGATAACTGACATCGCTGATTTGACGGATCCGGGTGATTTTCGTCCCCTCAAGGAGGAGGGACGCGAGCGGGCTACGAAGAAGTCCGGGAGCGGGGTGGGGTGACCGATCGGCCATTACCCCCACCCCGGTCGGCTTGCTGACTCCAAGCCTCCCGGCCCTCCCCTCAAGGGGGAGGGCCAGGCAACTTTCGTGATGCTCCAAGATTGCTTTGGGGCCTCAATTGTCATTGTCATGTTCCCGTAATGTTCTATTCTCCCATCACAAGGGAGAGAGACATGGACCAGCGCGTATCGCTCATCACACTCGCCGTCGCAGATCCGGCAAAATCTAAGGGTTTCTACGAGGCGCTTGGCTGGAAATCCGGCTTTGCCAATGACGACATCGCCTTTTTCCAGTTGAACGGCATCGTGCTCGGGCTTTACCGCCGCACGGCCTTCGAAGCGGAAACCGGCCGCACGCTTTCGGGCGCGGACGGTGTCGCGCTGGCGATCAATTTCGCCGCCCGCGACGCGGTCGATGCTGTGCTTGACGAAGCGGTGAGGGCGGGCGGCGAGATCATGCGCCCGGCGGCTGACACCGAATGGGGCGGCTATTCGGGTTATTTCGCCGACCCTGACGGTCACGCCTGGGAAGTCGCGCATAACCCGCACTGGAATATCGATGCAGACGGGAATGTCTGGATGCCCGAGGGCTGACTTTCGCCTCGCCCTTTGAGGCCCGCTGACGCGAGCCTCAAAGCACGAGGCCGGCGTAACCTACCCCTCCAGCGCAGCATCAAGCGCGGTGTTCAGGGCTTCCATGTTTGCACCCGGGATCGGCGTGCCATCAACGATGAAGAAGGGCGTACCGTCCGCTCCGAGCATGCGGCCGAGGCGGTAGACGTCTTCCAGGTGTGCCTCGATGGCGGGGTCGTTCATGTCTTCGCGCATCTGCGCCACGTCGATGCCGGCGGCTTCCGCGAAGCTGTCGATCCGCGATGACGGCAGCGGGCCCGAGGCCTGGATCATCGTGCTGTGGAATTCGAGATAGAGGTCGTCCCCCTGGCGAAGCGCAGCCAGTGCCGCGCGCGCCGCCTCGCGCGATTCCTCGCCCAGGATCGGGTATTCCTTGAACACGACGCGGATCCGGTCGCCATGCTCGTCAATCGCGGCTTCGACCCAGCGATTGGCGATCCGGCAATAGCCGCACTTGTAGTCCATGAATTCGACGATCACGATCTCGGCGTTGTCGTCACCGATGGACGGGTCGCGCGGATCGTCAAAGATGGCGTCCGAATTGCTCGCAATCTGGGCGACATAGGCGTCGAGCTCGCGCGCACGGGCGCGGCGCTGCAACTCGATCAGGGCTTCTTCGATGATTTCGGGGTTCTGCAGGATATAGTCGCGCGCAATCTCGCTGATTTCGGCGCGCTCGGCGTCGGTGAACTCGCTGTCGGTCGACTGCCGGGCATCGGCTTCATTCTGGCTGCAAGCAGCAAGGAACAGGGCTCCGGCCACGGCCGCGAATACGCGCTTCATCATCAATCCCCTTGGAAACATGTGTCCGGTCCGGTTTAGGACATCGAACCGGGAAAGGCGAGACCGGCGTCTGCGCCTAGTAGCCTTGTTCGCGGCGCTGCTGTTCGCGCTGCTGCTGGCGTTGCTGGCGCTGGAGGTCGCGCATTTCTTCCTCGGACGGCTGCGCCACGGCGATCAGCTCGGCGGCGCGAAACCGTGGCGTCGTTCCCGGCTCGAGGTCTTGCATGGCGCGTGTTGCGAACTGGAAGGCGCGCATCCGGTTTCCGGTCGCGTAGGCCTGTTCGGCGATCGCGAGCTGGGCGAGGGCGGTATTGCCCATCCGCTCGTGGATCAGGGACAGGTTGTACCACGCGAAGGCATTGTCCGCTTCGATGTCGAGCGCGACCCGCAGATGGTCGCGCGCGGCCTCGAGATATTGCGGATCCTCGACTGCGACCATCGCCATCGCCAGATTGACCCTCAGCAGCGGTGCAGTCGGCAACAGGTCAACGGACCGCTGGTGGTAGCTGATCGCCTCATCGGCGTGACCGCTTTCAAACAGCATTTGCCCGTAAAGCTCGTAGAAGAACGGGTTTTCCGGCTCCTCCGCGATCAGGCTTTCGATCTCGGCGCGCGCGCGGTCGAGGCGCGCATCCTGATAGTAGGCGACTGCGCGGGCATAGCGTGCCGGCAGGGACGTGTCCGATTCCGGGTAGCGCGCGAACACCTGGCCCGGCCGGGCCATGAAGCCGAAAATCTTTGCCTGGATACGTTCCAGTTGCGCCTGGTCTTCCGGCGGAACGGCCGCGTCGTGATAGGGGCTGCGGTCCACGCCGGCGCGCAGGGCCGCGATCCGTTCGGACGACAGCGGGTGCGTCAGGAAATAGCGATAGCGCCGCGCCGGGGTGAACACTTCCTGGTAGCGGAAGCGCTCAAAGAACTCGACCAGCCCTTCACCGGATTGGCCCGTGGCAGTCATGTATTGCAGGGCGGCCTGGTCGGCGGCCGATTCTTGGGCGCGCGTGTGGGTGTAGAAATTCAGGGCGCCGAACTGCGGGCCCGAGGCGATCAGGGCGCTGGCCGCGCCGCCTTCACCGGCCATCGCGGCAAGAAGCCCCAGACCGATCGACACGAACATCGGCACCATCGCGCCCTGCGCCGCTTCGCTCATCCGCGCCAGGTGCGCGCCGGAAATGTGGCCCGCCTCATGGGCGAGCACGCCCTTGATCTGGAGCGGTGTCTCCGACTCCATGATCGTGCCGGTGTTGACGAAAATGTTCTGGCCGCCGGTCACGAAGGCGTTGATTTCCTGGTCACCGATTATGTAGAGGCCGACATCGTTGGGATCGAGGCCTGCGGCGACAAGAAGCGGATTGGTATATTCGCGCAGCATCTGCTCGATCTCGGTATCCCGGATGAGCGTTTGCGCTGCGGCAGTCGCCGGCAGGGCGAAAAACAGGGCGGCGGCGCTAAGGGCGGCAATGAGGGCGCGCATGAAGTCTCCGTTCAGTCAGCCCCCGCTGATGCCACAGCTTATCAAGTCATGCCGCGCTGACAACGGGGAAGGCAGGGCTGGCGCAGACCGTGCGAGATCTGCGCCAACTCGCCAGGTCAGCTGAACAGTTTCGCCCCGCGTTGCCACCAGCCACGCTTCTTGGAAGCGTCATCGGCAGGCGGTTCGGCTTCCTGCAGGGCTTCGGGCGCATTGGTGTCAGCCGCGGGCTCGGCGGCCTCGACCGGTTCGGGCGCCGGTTCAGCGTCCTTCTTGGCAGCGGGCTTGCGGCGGGTGCGCTTGGGTTTGGGTTTTTCTTCCGCCTTGGCGTCCGCCTCCGGCTGGTCCGGGGCCGGCGTGTCGGCCGGTTCAGCCACTTCGGCCTTCTTCGCAGCAGGCTTGCGGCGCGTGCGTTTCGGCTTCGGCTTCTCTTCGGCCGCCTCCGTAGGCGCTTCCGAAGTGGCTTCAGCTTCGACGGGCGTTGCTTCGTCAGCCGATTTCGCCTCGTCCTCTGCCGTCTTGCGGCGAGACGGCCGGGCCCGCTTGCGCGGTGCCGGTTCCGACGACGGCAGGTCTTCGGACGTCGGCTCGACGATGGTCAGCGGAGTGTCCGCCTCGGCGGCTTGCTCGGAGGTGTCACCCGACTCGCCGTCAGCGTCGGAGGAATCCTGCGCCTCGGTCGAAGCATTCTCGCCATCGCCGTTGCGGCGGCGACGGCCCCGTCCACCGCGCCGGCCGCGGCGGCGGCGCTTCTTGGGTTGACCATCCTCGTCGCGATCGCCGGTTTCACCTGACGGGGCTGCATCGCCGTCGGACTCGTCCGCCTTGGCGTCGTCGGACGTCTCTGCATCGGACGCTGCGGACGCAGACTCGCCGCCGCGCGGCTTGCGGCGGCGCCGGCCACGACGGCCACGGCCACCGCGTTCGGATTTGCCGTCCTCGGACCGGCCGTCGGAAGCATCCTTGTCCGTTTCGGCTGCGGACACGGCCTCGTCTTCGTCCTCGTCCTCGTCGATGTCCTCGACATAGGTGTCTTCAGGCTCGATCTCGGGCGTCACGGCGACCGGCGCCGGGCGGCGCGGCGAATCGGCTCCGCGCGGTTCGAGCATTTCGATGCGGCAGTCCGGCGGGGTCAGGTCGGGATCGGCGCTGATGATGACGCGCATCGCCGAACGGGTCTCGATGGCCAGGACATCGTCTCGCTTCTCGTTGAGGAGATAGAGCGCGACATCGGTCGGCACGGTCAGGCGGACGCGGTCGGCGCGGTCCTTGGCGCCTTCTTCTTCGAGGGCGCGCAACGCCACCAGGGCGCTCGATTCCGTCGAGCGGACGAAGCCCGCGCCCTTGCAGGTCGGGCAGGCCTTCGTCGAGCCTTCGAGAAGGGAGGTGCGCCGACGCTGGCGTGAAATTTCCATCAGGCCGAACTGCGAGATCTTGCCCATTTGCAGGCGGGCGCGGTCGCGCTTCAGCGCGTCCTTCATCCGCTTTTCGATCGCGCGGACATTTTTCGACTCTTCCATGTCGATGAAGTCGATCACGATCAGACCGGCCAGATCGCGCAGGCGCATCTGGCGCGCGGCCTCGTCGGCGGCTTCGGTATTTGTCTTGAGGGCGGTCGCCTCGATATTGCGTTCCTTGGTCGCGCGTCCCGAATTGACGTCAATCGCGACAAGGGCCTCGGTCTGGTGAATCACCAGATAGCCGCCCGATTTCAGCTGAACCTGGCTGTCATAGATCGCTTCCAGCTGGCTTTCGGCCTGGTGACGCTGGAAGAGCGGAATGTCTTCGCGGTAGGCCTGAACCTTCGACGCATGGCTGGGCATCAGCATGCGGATGAAGGCCTTCGCGTCCTTGTAGGCTTCGTCGCCCTGGACCAGGACCGATTCGATGTCCTTGTCGTAGAGGTCGCGAATGGCGCGTTTGACCAGGTCGCCTTCCTCGTAGATCAGCTCCGGCGCGACGGACGTCATCGTCTTTTCGCGGATATTGTCCCACAGGCGGCGCAGATAATCGTAATCCCGGCGGATCTCCGCCTTGGTGCGCGAGCCACCCGCCGTGCGGATGATCAGGCCCATGCCCTTCGACAATTCCAGCCCGGACACGACCTCTTTCAGGCGCTTGCGGTCTTTGACATTGGCGATCTTGCGCGAAATGCCGCCCCCGCGCGGCGTGTTCGGCATCAGCACACAGTACCGGCCGGCGAGCGACAGATAGGTCGTCAGGGCTGCGCCCTTGTTGCCGCGCTCTTCCTTGGCGACCTGGACCAGCAGGATCTGGCGGCGCTTGATGACTTCCTGGATCTTGTAGCGCCGCATGACGTTACGCCGGCGGCGGCTGCTTTCCGAACCATCGTCGTCATCATCTCCGCCGTCCTCATCGACCTCGGACGCTTCGGCGCGCACCGCTTCTTCTTCCTCCTTCTGGAGGGCGACGCGGTCTTCATGCGGGATCTGGTAATAGTCGGCGTGGATTTCGTTGAAGGCGAGGAAGCCGTGGCGGTTGCCGCCATATTCCACGAAGGCCGCCTGGAGGGACGGCTCTACGCGGGTGACTTTCGCCAGATAGATGTTTCCGCGGATCGGCTTTCGGGCCGCAGCCTCGAAATCAAACTCCTCAACCTTCGATCCTTCGATCACGACAACACGGGTCTCTTCGCGATGACCCGCGTCGATCAGCATTTTCTTGGGCATGAATCAGGGCTCCTGCGCGCACCCGGTAAAGGGGCGGCGGCGCAACACACGCGGAGAGTCTGCTCTCGAATCCAACAATGTCGGGGGGCGTGCGGCGCATTGTTCTTCCAGTTCGCCAGGCTTCGAGGAATACGAAGGCCCGGCTGGGCGGTCGGGTCGCCGGCGGCGAATCTGTGCGCGCGCGGCGGGAAATTTGCGATTCGGCCGGGCGTTGCCGCCAGCCTAGGCGCGTTCCGTGAAAAATGGCGGCGGCACAAGCGCTTCGCCCCTCGGAACAGCAATCACCATGCCCTATAAGTCTGACTATGGGAAGCGGGCGATACCGCGTCCGTGGAAAAACGATCCGTATCAACGAAACGTCAAGGCAAAGCTGCTATCAAACCGCAAAAGCCGTGGACGAAATGACGGTATCTGCGATGGTGGTTCGTATGGGCAAGAACGGGTTTTTTCGCGCGATTGGAGCGCTTGCAGCGCTGTTCTGCGCTGCGGCCAGTGCCCATGCCCGCGAGGGTGAGGTCCGGCAGGTTCGCTTCGGCGAGAATGGCGACACCACGCGGATCGTCGTCGAAACGACCGAGCTTCTTGAATTCGAAGCCTTCACGCTGACCGACCCTGCGGCGCGTCTGGTTCTCGAACTGCCCAACGCCGCATGGTCCGTCGAAGGCCTGGACACGGGCGAGGGACGCGGCCACGGCATCGTCAATACGTTCCGCTATTTTGCCGCCTCTGCGGAAACCTCGCGCCTGGTGTTTGCGCTCGATGGCCCGGTGACGATTGTCGAACAATTCGCACTCGAGCCGAACGAGGCGGGCATGCACCGTCTCGTGGTCGATATCCGCCGTGCAGAAGAGACCGACTTTGCCGAAGCCTCCGGCTTCCCGACGGCCGGGCTCGATGCGCTGATTGCTGAACGCGTCGAAGCCATCTACGTGCCGCCGCCGCGCGAGCGCCGCGTTATCGTGCTGGATGCGGGACACGGGGGGCGTGATCCCGGCTCACTGGGGTCCGGCGGCGCCGAAGAGGCGGATGTCACGCTGGCCGCAGCGCGCGAATTGCGGCGCCAGCTGGAAGCGACCGGCCGCTACGTCGTGTTCATGACCCGTGACAGCGACATCTATCCCTCCTGGGAAGAGCGCGTCGGCGTGATGGCCGAGCAGCGCGCGGACCTGTTCCTGTCGATCCATGCGGACAGCTCACCGAATGCATCAACCCGCGGTGCAGCGGTCTACACGCTCAATGACCGCGCCGAGAACCGGGCCCGCCAACGGGCGCGTCAGGGCGCCAATCACACCAGCCGGGCCGATGTGAACAACATTCTTGTCGAGCTCGAATTGCGTGAGAAGCGGAACCAGTCCTCGGCCTTCGCTGACGTGATGCTGCAGCATCTTGCTCAGGCCGGACCTCTGCTCCAGAACCCGCATCGTGAAGCCAATCTCTTTGTGTTGCTGGACGCCCGCGTTCCGGCGGTCCTGCTCGAAATGGGCTTCATGACCAACGCAACCGATCTGGCGAACATGCGGTCCGACAGCGCGCGAGCGCGCCAGATGACCTCGGTCCTCAACGCGATCGATGCCTATTTCGCCCGCTCCGACGTCCCGGATGCTCCCGTGCGTCAGGCATCCCTGACGACAAGGGCGCGGTAATTTATCCCGTCATTCCCGCTTCTCCTTCGTCATTCCCGCGAAGGCGGGAATCCAGTACAATCTTTGCGTGAAACAGCCCTGCGTCTACATCCTTGCGAGCCAGCGGAATGGTACGCTCTATGTCGGAGTGACCAGCAATCTGCTCGGCAGGTCGTGGCAACACAGGAACCGCCAAGGGGCCAGGTTCACCTCCAGATACAATTTCCACCGCCTCGTCTGGTTCGAACCTCACGAAACGATGGAAAACGCCATCACGCGAGAGAAGCAGATCAAGAAATGGAACCGCGCCTGGAAGCTCCGATTGATTGAGGAGAAAAACTCCGACTGGCGCGACCTGTATGACGATCTAACGCTTTGACCGCCCCATCGAATGTCATTCCCGCGAAGGCGGGAGTCCAGAAGTACGACTTTTCCGCGCCCCGCACTTTCAATACAGGCTTCACTCGGCGAAACTGGATTCCCGCCTTCGCGGGAATGACTGCCTCTCGGTTGCGCATCGGGCAATCGTTTGACGTGGTAAACTTATCCGTACAGGTGAAATGCCTTTAACCGGGCACGAGTCTTGCCATAATGCCGCCTGATGGCTGAGACACACCGGCATTCCACGTCAGGGATTGAGTATGCGAATTTTTACATGGGGTAACGCGCTGCGCGCACTCGTGTGGGGCGGCATCGCCGCGCTGGTGCTGGGCCTGGCCGCAATCATCGCTGCGGCCATCTATGTCGTGCGCGTCACCGAAGACCTGCCGGATTATCAGCAGCTTGCCGAGTACGAGCCGCCGATCACCAGCCGAGTTCACGCGGGTGACGGGCGGCTGATCGCCGAATATGCGCGCGAACGCCGAATTTTCGTTCCGATCGAAACCATCCCGCCCGAGCTGATCCATGCCTTCCTCGCGGCCGAGGACCGGAATTTTTACGACCATGGCGGACTCGATCTGCGCGGCATCGTCCGCGCTACGATCGCCAATATCGGTCACATCATGAATGACGAGAACCTTGAGGGCGCATCGACCATCACCCAGCAGGTCGCAAAAAACTTCCTGCTGACGTCCGAACAACGCCTGTCACGCAAGGTGCAGGAAATGGTTCTGGCCCGCCGTATCGAACGCGCCTTCACCAAGGACCAGATCCTCGAGCTCTACCTCAATGAAATCTATTTCGGCCGGCGCTCTTACGGCGTCGCAGCGGCTGCGCTCAACTATTTTGGCAAGTCTCTCGACGAGCTGACGCTGGCGGAATCCGCCTACCTTGCTGCTGTCGTAAATGGTCCGGCCCTGTTTCACGCCACGCGCCATCCCGAAGCCGCTGTAAACCGGCGCAACTGGGTCCTGCGCCGTATGGCCGAAAACGGCTATGTCACCCAGGACGCCGCCCGCGCCGCAATGGACGAGCCGCTTGAGGTCGCCGACCGGCTGGCAGGCGAGGAGTATGTCGCCGCCGAGTATTTCGTCGAGGAAGTCCGCCGACAGGTCGCGGACATCTATGGCGAAGAGGA
The DNA here is from genome assembly GCA_002692855.1 of Maricaulis sp. Taxonomy (GTDB): domain Bacteria; phylum Pseudomonadota; class Alphaproteobacteria; order Caulobacterales; family Maricaulaceae; genus Hyphobacterium. Next base: position 15,754 of record NZMJ01000015.1, on the reverse strand, counting down.
AATGTACAATGGCGGCCTGTCGATCCGCACCACGCTCGACACCACCATGCAGCTGGCGGCCCGCGATGCCTTGCGGGCGGGGCTGGAGGACTACGACCGCCGCCACGGCTGGCGCGGTGCCTTCACCACGATCGAACCGGGCGACAATCTTGCCGAACAGCTTGTGGCCGTCAGCACGCCGTCCGATCTCGACGTGGACTGGCGCGTCGCCGTCGTGACGGCGGCGGGCGCCGACAATGCCCGGATCGCGTGGCTGGTCCCCGAAGAAGTGCTGCCCGAAAGTGCCGACCAAGACAGCGAACCGGTTGCAGCCCCCCGGCGTACCGCCGAGGGCGTGATCCCGTTGTCGGAACTCGAATGGGCGCGCGAAGGCTTGCGCAATGGGGCATTGGGCGCGCGCGTCGAGCGTGCCAGCCAGGTGCTGTCGGTCGGGGATGTGATCTACGTCGAAGCGACGGATGCAGACGGCGTCTTCGGCCTGCGTCAGATCCCCGAGGTCAATGGCGGCATCCTTGCGCTGGATCCGCACACGGGCCGGGTCCTGGCGATGGTGGGCGGCTACAGCTTCTCGCAGAGCCAGTTCAATCGAGCCACGCAGGCGCGACGTCAGCCGGGGTCATCCTTCAAACCCTTCGTGTATGCAGCAGCGCTCGACAACGGCTATACGCCGGTCTCGATGATCCTCGACGCGCCCTTCGTGGCAACCGGCGGACCGGATTCACGTTTCTATCGTCCGCAAAACTACTCCGAGCAATTCTACGGGCTGTCGACCCTGCGTCTGGGCCTCGAATATTCGCGCAATGTGATGACGGTCCGCCTCGCCCAGGAAATGGGCATGGAGCCGATTACCGAACTCGCGGAACGATTTGGCATCTATGATGACCTCGATCCTGTTCTGGCGATGTCGCTTGGTGCGGGCGAAACGACACTGTGGCGGCTGGTGGGGGCTTACGGCGGCATGGTCAATGGCGGGGTTCGCGTAGAGCCAACCATTCTCGACCGGATCCAGGATCGCCGAGGCGAGTCCGTCTTCGTCCACGACCCGCGTGAATGCACGGGCTGCAATGTCGCGGAATGGCAGCCGGGCATGACAGAACCCGAGTTGCCGCAACTGGGCGAGGAAGTAATCAGCCCGGTCACCGCTTATCAGGTCGTGCATCTGCTTGAAGGCGCAGTCGAACGCGGCACGGGCACGGCCTTGCGCGCGCTTGGCCGCCCGCTGGCGGGCAAGACCGGCACCACGAATGATTTCCATGACGCCTGGTTCGTCGGCTTCAGCCCCGACCTCGTGGTCGGCGTTTATGTTGGCTTCGATACGCCGCGCGAGATGGGGTCGGGCGAGGCCGGGGGCCGGGTTGCGGCACCCGTGGTTCGCGATTTCCTTGAGGTCGCCCTCGACAATTATCCGGTCGCCCCCTTCCGTGTGCCTGAAGGCGTGCGGTTGGTTCCGATCGACTATCGCACCGGCGCTCCGTCCGTGCTCGGTCGGCCGGGGACAATCCTTGAAGCCTTCCATCCCGGCACCGAACCGACGCGGGGCGGGCAGGATGAGGGCGGCGGGCTCAGCTTTGCGCGCGAGGCTTTGACGGGCGACGGTGCTGCCAATGACAATGATGATGACGGCGATGATGAGGAAGAAGACCTGGGCGGTCTTTACTGATCGTCGCTGACACCCGTCTTGATGCCGGGCGCGAGCCCGGCTATCCCGGCACTTCCAATCGTCAGATACCGAGGCCGAGCCAAACATGCGCGCCGAATTCTCCAATCTTTCCGAAGACATCAAGCGGTCGGTGGGACTGCTGAGGAGGCGTCTTTGACTGGGATACCGCAGAAAAACGCTTCGACGAGCTGAACGCCCGCGCCGAACATCCCGATTTCTGGAATGATCCTCAAAAAGCCCAGGCGCTGATGCGGGAACGCAATCGCCTCGAAGCGGCGATGACTGCCATCCAGGAAATCGAACAGGAATTGTCCGACACGCTCGAACTCGCCGAAATGGCCGAAGCCGAGGGTGACGATGACATGATCGACGAGGCGGATGCCGTCCTTAAGCGATTGAAGGACAAGGCTGCGCGCGCCGAACTCGAGGCATTGCTTTCCGGTGAAGCGGACGCAAACGACGCCTATCTGGAAATTCACCCCGGAGCCGGCGGCACCGAGTCCCAGGACTGGGCGTCGATGCTCGCCAGGATGTACACGCGTTGGGGCAATGCCCGCGGCTTCAAGGTCGAGGTGATCGAGGAACAACCCGGCGATGAAGCCGGGATCAAGTCGGTGACCCTGCTGTTCAAGGGCGAGAATGCCTATGGCTGGCTGAAGACGGAAGCCGGCGTTCACCGGCTTGTGCGTATCTCGCCTTACGACTCGGCCGCGCGGCGTCACACCAGTTTCGCAAGCGCCTGGCCGTACCCGCTGGTCGACGACCAGATCGAGGTCGAGGTCAATGAAAGCGACGTCCGCGTCGATACGTTCCGCGCCTCGGGCGCGGGGGGGCAGCATGTCAACAAGACTGAATCCGCTGTCCGGCTGACGCACGAACCGACCGGTATCGTGGTGGCCTGCCAGGCCGACCGGTCACAGCACAAGAACCGCGCGACGGCCTGGAACATGCTGCGTGCGCGGATCTATGAGCTGGAATTGCGCAAGCGCGAGGAAGCCGCGCAGGCCGAGGCGGATTCAAAGACTGACATCGGCTGGGGCCATCAGATCCGCTCCTACGTCCTGCAGCCCTACCAGATGGTCAAGGATTTGCGCACCGGCGTTGAAACCTCTGACACGCAGGGCGTTCTCGATGGCGATCTCGATGCCTTCATGGCCGCTTCGCTCGCCGCTCGTCTCGGCGATGAGGTCGACAGCGCAGACGACTAGCGGCACTCAAGAGATCAAGGCCACAACGAAAAACGCCGGCGGGAGACCGCCGGCGTTTCACGTCTGATTGGTTATGGCCGCTAGCTGGCGGATTTCGCCGTTGGCATGTCCAGCGAGGACGAGCTGCTGGACGAGGGCGAAGCCGGAGATGCCGGCGACGACGGGCGCGAAGCGCTCGGCGCCGGGCTGCTCGATGACTTCGACGAGGATGCCTTGTCGCTCAGCGGATCCGATGCATGACGGCAATTGCCGTCAAAGAATGCGCCGCTTTCGACGGACAGCGAGGAATGGACAATGTCGCCTTCGATGCGGGCGGTCGAAGCCAGCTGCACCTGACGGGCGCGGATCGAACCAGTGACGCGTCCACGCACCACGATGGTGTCGGCAATGACTTCACCATTGACGGAGGCTTCTTCGCCAATCGTCAGGGATCCAGCGCGAACATCACCTTCGACCGAACCGTCCAGCTGGACTTCACCTTCGGAAGAGATGGAACCGTTCAGCACCAGGTCGCTGCTGAGAATGGACGGAGCTTTCGATTTCATGGCGGACCTTTTCGACGGAGCCGCAGCGGGCGCCGCGGGAAATTCGGGGGAGGCGGGGGCGTCTTTACCCTTGGTGTTGAACATATTGGCCGGCTCTCAAGAAGCGAACGGGATCATACTGGTCGTTGCGAAAGATAATCTCGTAGTGGAGATGTGTGGCAGTACTGCGGCCAGTTGAGCCCATGGCGCCAACTCGCTGCCCACGCTCGACTACATCACCACGACGGACATCAATGGAGGTCATGTGGCCGTACCGGGTAACGAACCCGTAGCCGTGATCGATCTCCACAGTCCGACCATAACCCGACCGCCAACCGGCGTAAACGACGCGTCCCGGTCCCGTCGCAATGATGGGGGCACGGGGATAGGCAACAAAATCGAGACCTGAGTGGAAGGCCGGCCGTCCCGAGAAAGGGTCGATCCGGTATCCAAAGGCACTGGTCTGGCGGTAGGCAACGCCGACGGGTTGACCCAGCGGCAGCGACAATACCGCAGTTTCCAGTTCCTCGGCTTCGACCATGCGCGACGCGATGCGCGCGATCCGGGACGAAAAGACGTCATTGGGATCGGCGGCGCTGGCAAACGGTCCTGCTTCGGCCATGGCGAGGAAGGGACCACCGGTCTCGGACCCGCGACCTTCTTCAAGAACGTCATCGAGACGCAGACCCGTGAGGCGCAACACCGCACGAAGGTTCTCGAGGCGCGCTTCGGAAGCATCCTCGGCTTCAGACAGCACCGAGTCCTGTTGTGCGATCAGTGCTTCGATCCGCTGCTCGGGATCGTCGGCATCGTAGCTGGCGAGTTGGAATGTGTCGCGGGCCTGGCGCTGAGTCGGGTCGGTCGGCGTGGGCGCCATCAGGATCCGGCCATCGTCGAGGGCCGGTGATGTCGCCAGGCTCGAGCCTTCCATCTGCTCGGCGAGTTCAATGAGCTGGCGGAGCGTTTCGTGGCGCGCCTGGAATTCGACCGCTGTGCGGTCAAACTCGCGCATCTGGGCATCAAGAAAATTCGTGGCCGCGAGTTCCGAAGCGCGGGCTTCATTGACCATCCGGTTCGCTTCGACGCGGATCGTTTCAACCTCGGCCATTCGGGTTGCGATCCGGTATCCCTGGAAGGCAACGCTGACGGTTGCGAAGCAAAGCCAACCGGTCAGGACGGTCGCCGCGATGAGGGCGCCCAACTGATATTCGGTCTTCACCTCGAAATACCGGACCTGCCCATCGCTGCGATGGTAGATCTGACGGTCCGGGAACCACCGCTGAGCTATTTCCCAGCCAGATTGGAATACGCGTGAGATCATTCGAACGTGTCCGTCGCCTGCCCCTGAAGTTCCCGCGCGGGGATGTGACACAAAAGATGTGGCAATATCAACATTCCGTTATGCAAACCTCGCGCCGGATCGCAGTCACGCTGCGGGTTTAACATCCAAGTCCATGAACACAAACGGATTCGCTTTAGGGAAGGTAAAGCCGCTCGTCACAGCGATTTCACTACTTCCAGTACCTGCTCGGCGTGAGTCTTCACCTTAACCTTGCGCCATGCCTGAACGATCACGCCGGTTGCGTCGATGACGAAGGTCGCGCGCTCGATGCCCATATAGGTGCGGCCATACATGGCCTTTTCGACCCAGACGCCATAGCGTTCGATGACTTCGCCTTCCGGGTCGGAAGCGAGGATCACTTTAAGACCGTGTTTGGCCTTGAAATTCTGGTGTTTCCTGACGCTATCCTTCGACACGCCGATCACGACGGCGTTGGCGGCTTCGAAGTCACCGATCCTGGACGAGAAATCGATGGCCTCGGTTGTGCATCCCGGCGTGTCATCCTTCGGATAGAAGTAGAGAACGACGACCTTGCCCTTTAGCTTCGACAGGCTGATCTCCTCGCCGCCATCGGTCGGCAATGTGAAATCGGGCGCTGGCTGTCCGGCAACGGGTGCAGTCATTGTCAGGTCTCTCCGTGAATCGGGCCGGGCCGGACCATTGGAAAAAATCGCGTCCCGGGCAAGCCCGGCCGACTGGTCCGGCGTTCGCGGATGATCCGGCGATCGCTCAAATGGTCGCTGATCTATGTGGCCGAGGCGCTCGCCATCATCTTGTTGATCGGCATTTTCGCTGGTGGCGCAGCGCTTTGGCGGCTGTCGCAGGGACCCGTTTCGCTCGACCTGTTCCGTGACGATGCCCAGCGCATGCTGGCCGAGAGTTTCGAAGGCGACCTGGTGTCGCTCGGTCGTCTCGATGTCCGGTTCGACCGTGACTCGCAGCTGATCTTCCTGCGTGCCACTGACATCACCGTGGCGGAAAGCGGCGGTGTCGTTATTGCCCGCGCGCCCGTGATCGAGGCAGGTCTGGCTCTCGACAGCCTGATATTCGGCCGCTTCGAACCGGTCATGGTCCATGTCGAAGGCGGTATCGTTTCACTCGTGCGCCGCGAAGACGGAGCCGTCGGAGCCGGCCTTGGACCGCCCGACCGTGTCGCTCTGACCGCCCGTCCGCCGGGTTCGGCCCTCGATTCAGATGCCCTGCTGGAATTGCTGCGCGATCCGGCGCGTGCGCCGATTCTCGGACGGTTGCGCCACCTGTCGATCTCCGAGACGTCCGTGCATGTACGCGATGCCGTGAACGGCTTTTCGTGGCTGATCGACAATGCCGGACTGGACGTTTCGCGCAATGCCAACAGCTTGCGGGCCAGCCTCAATGGCGAGTTCGTGACCACCGCAGGGCTGGCGCCGGTCCGTGTCCGCGTCGAGGCAGGCTCGGACCTCAACTCTCTTCTGATGGAAGTCGAGGCCCGCAATCTGTGGCCGCGTGCGCTTGCACCGTTCAGCGGCCCCTATGCAGGGCTGGGCGCGCTCGATGCTCCCATAACGCTAGACTTGTTCGCCAGCGCGACCCGCGGTGAGGGTGTGCGCGCCGCTGAAATGGTTCTGGATGTCGGGGACGGCCATGTTCGGCTCGGGACGGAAGACCTGCCGTTCCAGGGCGCCGCCTTGCGCTTGGGCTATGATCCGGAATTGGGTGAAATCCGGCTGACCGAAGGCCAGGTCCGGTCAGACCTGTTCAGCTCGGCGTTTTCGGGGCGCATCCATGAAATGCGCGGCTTTGAGGACGCGTTTCCGCGCCGCTGGCGATACGATTTCGAACTGACCGATGGCCGCATCGACATCCCTGACGCTTTCGATGCGCCGCCGGAATGGTCGCGCATCGCAGTGTCCGGATCCGCAGATGCGTCGAGCCGGACAAGTGAATTCGATTCACTCGAACTCGATATCGGGAATATCTCGGCACGCCTGACCGGTGACATGGCGCTGCGCCAGGTCGAAGACGGTCGATGGTTGCCCGACCTGCGGCTGACGGGACCGATCAGCGGACAGATCGGCCCGCGCGAAGTGTTGGCCTACTGGCCGGTCGAGTTGGCGGACGGAGCGCGCGACTGGGTCGTGGAGCACGTGATTTCGGGGCGGATGCAGAATGCGAATCTCGATCTCGATCTGAATGCGGAATCCATCGTGGCAGGCGTGCTCCCAAATGATCGCCTGTCGCTCAGCTTCGACTTTGTCGATGCGAACTTTCACTACATCACGACCATGACGCCGATGACCGGCGCGCGCGGATCGGCGGTACTGCGTGGCAATGCCTTCGATCTGACGCTTGAAACGGGCCGTATCGGCGACATGGTGATGACCGAAGGCTATGTCATCATGCCGCGGCTCAACCCCAAGGGCGCAATGGCGCGGTTTGGCGGGGCGGGCGAAGCCAGCGCAGGCGACCTGCTCGCCTTGATCGACGAGGACCCGCTCAACATTCCAAGCGACTACGGTCTCGACCCGGCCAGCATCACCGGTACCGGAACCGTGCGGTTCGAAATCCGCCGCGCAATGCTGTCCTATGTGCCGCCAGAGGAAGTCGAGTTCGAAATCGAGGCAGATTTCTCCGAAATCACCATGCCGACAGGGGTCGGCGACACCGCCCTCAACGAAGGTGTGCTGCACCTGACGGCCAATAACGAAGCCCTGTTCGCCGAAGGCGATGCCCTGATCGGTGCGGCACCGGCCCACGTTGTCTGGACCGAAGACCTGACAATGGAGGCCGGCGCCCCGTCCACCACGGTTCGGATCACCTCGACGCTGGATTCACGAACCTTCGACGACTTTGGCTTGCCCTTGCGACGCTATGTCGACGGGCCGGTCGCGGTGACGGCCGAGACGATCGGCAACGGCCTCGACTTCACGCGCATCTCGCTTCGGTCAGACCTGACGGACGCCGTGATCGAGGCCCCCGGGGCCATCTGGATCAAGCCAGCTGGCGTACCGGCGACAGGCGCACTGGTATTCTCCGTTGGCGGCGAGGGGGAGCGCATCGTCGAATCCTTCGAACTCGAAGGCGAAGGGTTGAGCCTTCAGGCGCAGGCGAGATTTGCCGAGGATGGCAGACTGGTCGAAGCCGAGGCTTCCCGTCTCTTCATCGACGGGTTTCTCGATGCACAGCTGACGGCCGGGCGCGACGAAAGCGAACGCCTGGCACTTGTCGTGGATGGCCGGTTCTTTGACGCGTCCGGTCTGTTCGATGATCTCCTCGATCCGCCTGAGTCCTCGGGCGTGCCGCCGCCGCTGGCGCTCGACATGACCTTCGACGAAGTGCGTACGTCAGACGATTCGACCTATCGGGAGGTCGATGTCAGTTGGCGCTCGGACGGTGCTGCGAACGACAATCTGATTGTCACGGGCGAGACCCTCGAAGGCCAGTTCACGGCGACGATGACCGGGAACGGCATCGGCGAGCGCCGCCGTTTCTGGGTCGAAGCGCCGAATTTCGGCCGGATGCTCCAGGTCTTCGGTCTCTACGACAATGTCGATGCCGGGTATTTGCGTCTGGAAGGCGCTCTGCCCCCGCCAGGCGAGGTCGGCACGACGAATTTGCACGTCGAGGCCGGTGACTTCACGCTGGTCCGCATGCCGGTTCTGGCGCGTATCCTGGCGGCCGGGTCGCTCGAAGGACTCGGCGCCTTGCTGAACGGCGGCGGCATACCGTTCGAAACACTCCAGGGCGACCTCACCTTGCGCGACGGTGTGCTCGGCATAGCCAATGCGCGCGCAGCCGGACCGGCAATCGGGATCACGGTCGACGGAACCGTCGACATGGACGCGGAAACCATGGGCCTTGATGGGGTTCTGGCCCCGTCCTACGGCCTCAATTCGCTGTTCGGCGGTCTGCCGCTGGTCGGCGGGCTTCTGGTCTCGCGCGAAGGCGAGGGGGTGATCGGCATCACCTTCTCGGTCTCCGGGCCGTTCGACCAGCCGACGGTGTTTGCCAATCCGTTGTCCGCGCTGGTTCCGGGCGTGCTGCGCAGGATTTTTGAAGGCACCGCCGCGGAGCGCGCGGCGCGGGCTCGCGCTGAACGCGAACGGGCCGCGCCGGCCCAGCCGGTCGATGAAGCGTCGGCGAATGGCGACGCGCCACCCGAGGACGCGCCCGAACCCGCAAGCCCACCGGCAGCCGAGGAGCCGGCGCCTGAATCTGAGGGCGATTAGCCTTCGGCGCGCAGCAGGGCGTGTTTCTTCTTGCCGAGCGACAGCTTGATCGCGCCATCGCGCAGGTCGCCTTCGCTCAGCGCGTGTTGAGCATCGCTGACGGTCTCGTCATTCACCTTCACCGCGCCTTCTTGCAGCTTGCGCTTGGCTTCCTTGCGTGACGGGGTCAGCTTGGTGAATTCCAACGCGGCAGGAAGCGCCATCGACCCGTCCTTCAGCGAAGACAGCGGTATCGTGAAGGTCGGCAATGCGTCGCCGACGCCCCCCGCGCCGAACGTCGATTGCGCGGTGATTTCGGCATCCTGCGCTGCGGCCTTGCCATGAAGCAGTTCGGTCGCTGCGTTCGCCAGCGCCACCTTGGCATCGTTGATATCGGCCCCCTGAAGCGACTCCAGGCGCGTGATCTCGTCGAGCGGCAAGTCGGTGAACAGCTTCAGGAATCGCCCGACATCGGCGTCTTCCGTGTTGCGCCAGAATTGCCAGTATCCATAGGCGCTGAGCAGGTCGTCATTGAGCCAGACCGCTCCGTCCGCTGTCTTGCCCATCTTCGCGCCCGAAGCGGTCGTGATCAGCGGTGTGGTGAAGCCATAGACTTCCTTCTGGTCCACCCGGCGGCACAATTCGACGCCGTTGACGATATTGCCCCACTGGTCCGCGCCGCCCATCTGCAGCCGGCAATCCTGACGCCGGTTCAGTTCGAGGAAGTCGACGGCCTGGAGCAGCATGTAATTGAATTCGAGGAAGGTGAGGGGCTGCTCACGCTCCAGCCGCAGCTTCACGGAATCAAACGTCATCATGCGGTTGATCGTGAAGTGCGGGCCGTATTCGCGCAGGAATTCCAGATAGCCGAACTGCGACAGCCATTCGTCATTGTCGACGACGATGGCGTCCGTCTGCCCGTCCCCGATCGCGAGCAGCTTCGAGAATGGCTTCAGAATGCCTGCCTTGTGCTCGGCGATCTTCGCGTCGTCGAGCATGGAGCGCGACTTGTCCTTGCCGGACGGGTCGCCGATCTTCGTCGTGCCACCGCCCATCAGGATGATCGGCCGGCAACCGGCCTGCTGCATCCGGCGCAGCATCATGATCTGGACCAGGGACCCGACATGCAGCGAACTCGCCGTCGCATCAAAGCCGATATAGCCGGTCAGCCCGCCCATTGCCGCCGCAGCGTCTATTCCGTCGATGTCGGTGGCTTGATAAAGATAGCCGCGCTCGACAAGGATACGAACGAGATCGGATTTGTACTGGCTCATCGGGCGCTGTCTCTGGCTGGACGTGTTTGGAGAGGCTCTTTTAGCGGCCTGAAAGCCGGAACGGAAAGGGGAACATGTACCGCGCAATCGGATTGATGAGCGGCACGTCGCTCGACGGCGTGGATGCGGCCCTGATCGAGACCGATGGCGAAGCGGATATCGTCTTCGGCCCGGGCGTCGAGCAGGCTTATACCGCCAAGGAACGTGCCATCCTCCAGACGGCGGTTGATGCGGCCCTGCAATGGCAGTTTTCCGGCGACGATCCCGAGGCCTTTGCGAATGCCGATCACGTTCTGGTCGACGCGCATGCCCATGCCGTTCAACGCCTTTTGCGAGACCATGAGCTTCACCCCGATGATATCGATCTGATCGGCTTTCACGGCCAGACCGTCCTGCATCGCGCCCCGAAAGACGGACAGCCCGGCGCGACCCGGCAACTGGGCGACGGCGAGGCGCTCGCCCGCCGTCTGGGCATTGATGTGGTTTACGATTTCCGGACGGCTGACGTCGAAGCAGGCGGGCAGGGTGCCCCGCTCGCCCCGCTCTATCACGCCGCGCTTGTCGAGCGGGACGGGCTGGACCTGCCGCTGGCTGTGCTGAACCTTGGCGGGGTCGCGAATGTCACCTGGTTGACGGCAGATGCGCCGCCGGTCGCTTTTGATACCGGCCCTGCGAGCGGGCTGTTGGATGCCTGGTGCGAGCGCCATACCGGAGATGGCATGGACCGGAACGGCCAGCTCGCGCGCGCGGGGTCAGTCGATACCAAGGCGCTCGCTGCTCTGATGGACCATGCCTTCTTTGCCAAGACGCCGCCCAAATCGCTCGACCGGTGGGATTTTTCCCTGAAGCCGGTTGAGGGGCTGTCCCCTGCGGACGGGGCGGCGACGCTGACGGCGTTCACCGCGAAGTCGGTCGGTGACGCCATCCAGTCGATGGGGGCTCCCCGGCAACTTCTGGCGACGGGCGGCGGCCGCAAGAACCCCGCCATGATGGCGGCCATCGCACAGGCCATCGGGTGCCCGGTCGAGCCGGTCGAGGCGGTCGGCTGGGACGGTGATCTGATGGAGGCGCAGGCCTTCGCCTGGCTTGCCGTACGCTCGATGCGCGGCGTACCGCTATCCATCCCGACGACGACCGGCGTCCCCGAGCCGATGACCGGCGGCGAGATCGCCCGCGCGCTCTAGCGCTAGTCGGTCCGGCGTTCGTTGAAGACGATGGGCAGGCGTTCGTCGAGATAGTCTTCGAGACGCTGTTCCAGCTTGTCCATGTGATTGGTGAACATGTGGCCCGCGCCCGCCTCGATCTGGCGGCGGATTTCGATCCCCTTTTGCGCGCGCACCTTGCTCATCACCCGCTCCATGTCGTCGGGCGGAACGATGCGGTCGTCGCTGCCATGCACGATCAGGCCGGATGCCGGGCAGGGAGCCAGGAAGGTGAAGTCATACATATTGGTCGGCGGAGCGACCGAGATGAAGCCGGCGACTTCCGGGCGGCGCATCAGCAATTGCATGCCAACCCAGGCACCGAAGGAATGGCCCGCCACCCATGAGAAAGGCGCATTGCCGTTATAGGTCTGGATCCAGTCGAGGACCGTGGCAGCATCGGACAACTCGCCGAGCCCCTGATCATAGCTGCCTTCACTGCGGCCGACGCCGCGGAAGTTGAAGCGCAATGTCGCAAAGCCCCGCTTGCGGAAGATGTCGTACATCATCAGCGAGGACGTGTTTTCCATGTGACCGCCGCCCAGCGGATGCGCGTGCAGGATCAGCGCGATCGGCGGGTGGTCACCCTTGCCGGGGGAGTACTTGCCTTCAAGGCGTCCGGCCGGGCCGGGGATGATCACGTCAGGCATTCTGTCTCGATCCGGTTTTCTTATATCCGATCAGGGAAGTCGGGAATCACGCGGGATTGGCTGCATAAGCTGCGCTAATCTGCCGCGTTAATTCTTGACTCCGCTAGTCAGATAATTAGGTCCAACATGGCGAGCCGGCACAATGCCGGCAGGGAAGGCGCGCGTGATAGCACGACCGCCCCCGGCGATGCGAGCCTTTAGGGGAGCGATGGCATGAAGTTGAGCACCAAGGGACGCTACGCCGTCATGGCGATGGCCGATCTGGCCTCGCGCAATGGTGACGGGCCGGTGACGCTGGCCGACATCGCTTCGCGGCAGGCAATCTCATTGTCTTACCTCGAGCAATTGTTCGCGAAATTGCGCCGTGGCCAGGTCGTCGCCTCCTCGCGCGGCCCCGGTGGGGGGTATAGCCTGCCACGTCCCGCCAGCGAGATTCGCCTGTCCGATGTGATCTCGGCCGTCGAAGAAGATATCGACCCGCGCCGATGCGGGGGCAATCCCAAGGGGTGCATGAAGACCGGCATGCGGTGCATGACGCACGACGTCTGGGATGAGCTTGGCCGTCACATCTTCCTGTTCTTCAACTCGATCACGCTCGAAGACGTGGTTGAAAATCGTGTTATGGGCGCCGCGAGCATGGCGTTCAGTGACCCGCGCTCGCCTCGTGGCCCGCGGTCGTCCCGGCCTGAAATCGCAGCGGAGTAAGACGTGCCAGTTTACCTCGATCACAACGCGACCTCGCCGATCCGTCCAGAAGCGCGCGATGCGATGCTGAAGGCGATGGCCGTGGGCGGCAATCCGTCATCGGTGCACGGTGCAGGCCGCTGTGCGCGCACCCTGTTCGAGAATGCGCGTCAGACGATTGCCCGCGCCATCGGCGCACGGTCGCAGGATGTGACCTTCACGTCGGGGGGAACGGAATCCAACAATCTGGCCATTGCGGCCGCCCAGACCTGTCCCGACGTCAAACGCATCATCGTGTCGGTTCTGGAGCACGATGCAGCCTTCATGGGCGCGCAGGCGACCGGTCTTCCCATCGAAGTGATCCCGGCACTGCCCAGCGGAGTGATTGACTTGCAATGGCTGCGGGATCGTCTTGCCGGCTGGAACCGGGCCGCTGATGGACGCCCCTTCGTCTGCCTGCAAGCTGTCACGAGTGAGACCGGCGTGATCCAGCCCGTTGATGAGGCGGGCGCGATGATCCGCGCTGCCGATGGCCTGTTGCTGGTTGATGCCGTGCAGACGCTCGGCAAGACCGGATTTCATTTCGGACGTTCCGGCGCGCACTATGCCTCGATCTCGGGTCACAAGGTGGGGGGGCCGCAAGGCACCGGCGCCCTGATCGTGTCGTGCGATTCCCCTTGCGATCTGCCACGGCGCGGCGGGGGGCAGGAAAAAGGTCGCCGTTCGGGTACCGAAAACGTTCCTGGCGCTTGCGGCTTTGCGGCTGCCATTGAAGCGGCGCTGCGCGACGAGGCGCAATACAGCGCGCTTTCAGTGCTGCGCGACAAGGCCGAGAACGCGATCCGTGCGTCGGCGCTTCATGCCATCGTGATCGGTGGTGACGCACCGCGTACGCCCAACTGCCTCGCCATTGCCATTCCCGGCTGGGATGGGGGCATGCAGGTGATTGCGCTCGATCTCGCCGGTGTGTGTATCAGTGCCGGTTCGGCCTGCTCGTCAGGCAAGTCCACCGCGCCGCGCCCGTGGACCGCGATCGTTGGCGAAGATCTCGCCCGGTGCGCCATCCGCGTCAGCCTGGGGTGGAACACGACCGAGGCCGACATCGACCACTTCATCAACGCGTGGACACGCGAATATGCGCGCGTCGCGCCCCGGCTGAAGGAGATTGCCTGATGGTTCAGGTCAAGGACTCCATCGCCCGCGAGACCGTTCGCGACGTCGAAGCGCTGGAATCGTCGAAATACAAGTACGGCTTCACGACCGAGACCGAGCAGGAACGCGCGCCCAAGGGGCTGAGCGAAGAGGTTATCCGCTTCATCTCGGCCAAGAAGGACGAGCCGGAATGGATGCTGGAATGGCGTCTGGCGGCGTATCAGCGCTGGCAGGAAATGCGCGAGCCGACCTGGGCGAAAGTGCGTTACACGCCAGTCGATTACGACGACATCTATTATTATGCCGGCCCGAAGGAAGGCACGAAATACGAGTCGATTGATGACGTGCCCCCGGAAATCCTGGCGGACTTCGAAAAGCTGGGAATCCCGCTGCGCGAGCAGGAGGTTTTGCTGGGCGTGAAGGGCGCGGCAGAGACCGCCGCCGAAGCGCGCGAGACACCGAAGGTCGCCGTCGATGCGGTCTTTGACAGCGTCTCGGTCGCCACGACCTTCAAGAAGGAACTGGCCAGGGCCGGCGTGATCTTCATGTCGATTTCCGAGGCGATCCGGGAGCACCCTGAACTCGTCCGCAAATATCTCGGCACCGTCGTGCCGCAGAGCGACAATTTCTTTGCGACGCTGAACAGCGCCGTCTTTTCGGATGGTACCTTTGTCTACGTCCCCAAGGGCGTGCGCTGCCCGATGGAGCTGTCGACCTATTTCCGGATGAACGCCGAAGGCACGGGCCAGTTCGAGCGGACGCTGATCATCGCCGACGAGGGCAGCTATGTGTCCTATCTGGAAGGCTGCACCGCGCCGATGCGTGATGAGAACCAGCTGCACGCCGCGATCGTGGAACTGATCGCGCTCGATGATGCCGAGATCAAATACTCCACCGTCCAGAACTGGTGGCCGGGCGACGAGAACGGCAAGGGCGGCATCTACAATTTCGTGACCAAGCGCGGTGATTGCCGTGGCCGCAATTCAAAGATTTCCTGGACCCAGGTCGAGACCGGCTCGGCGATCACCTGGAAATACCCGTCCTGTATCCTGCGCGGCGACAACTCGGTGGGCGAATTCTACTCCATCGCGGTCACCAATGGCGCGCAGCAGGCCGATACCGGCACGAAGATGATCCATCTCGGGCGCAATACGCGCTCGCGGATCATTTCCAAGGGCATTTCCGCCGGCCGTTCGGACAACACCTATCGCGGGCTGGTTTCGGTCCACGCCAAGGCGGAAGGCGCGCGCAATTTCACCCAGTGCGACAGCCTTCTGATCGGCAATAATTGCGGCGCGCACACCGTGCCCTATGTCGAGTGCAAGACGCCCAAGGCGGTGCTGGAGCACGAGGCAACGACCACCAAGCTGTCCGAAGACCAGCTCTTCTATGCGCGCCAACGCGGTCTCGACGAAGAGGCGGCGACCGCGCTCCTGGTCAACGGCTTCGTCCGTGACGTACTTCAGAAATTGCCAATGGAATTTGCCGTCGAGGCGCAAAAGCTTCTCGCGGTCAGCCTTGAAGGGAGTGTGGGGTGATGACCTACTGGTTCGCCCGCCTCGACCCCGCAAAGAAGAACAGCGCCTTCGCGCCCGTCGCGCCGGCCGGCTGGATCGTGACGTTCGCACTGGCGGCGGCGCTGGCCATGTTCGTGGTCATCGTTCTGGACGCGGGCGGATCTCCGCTGATGCAAGTCATTGGCATCGCCGCCGGCGTTCTGATGGGCATTGGTGCCTTCATCCTGAGCGTGCGCGACAAGGTCGATCCGGAGCGTTCGCTCGCGGAGTACAAGGGAAGGGCGCAGCAATGAGCCCGACCTATCGTTTTCCTCCCCCGCTTGCGGGGGAGGTGTCGGCGCAGCCGACGGAGGG